>JBMNHF010000023.1:0-70562 GCA_050950205.1 Oscillospiraceae bacterium | reverse complement strand
GGAAATGACCCAATTTAGATATTGGGCCGAAAAACCCAGACGTTGTCTGGGTTTTTTCGTTTCTGATCGCCGTTCGCGCCGCGAACGCGCTGCCGTAGATATGGAATTTCTCCATCAGACCAAAACCACATAATAACTGTCTAAGGCCGTCCGGCACTCTCCTTTGAGAGTTGCCGGGCGGCCTTTTTTTGCTTCACTTCTACAACACCTGCTGTTTTCAAATTGTTATCATTTTGATTTCGGAGGAACTAACCATGGGCCACAACACGCACAGATACAACCGCTTCAAAGGATACACCACCAAGGACTGCGATTGCCGGTACTGCCTCCACTATGGCGGCAAGAAGAAAGGTTGCCTTATCCCCGTCTGCTGCTGTCTGGAGGAACGCATCAAAGCAGGATGCGATCTCACCAAAGGCGCGGATGGATACCGGCATATCCCCGGCAGCTCTCAATCCCCAAGGATCAGCACCCCTTTGTAAAGGAACCGCATCCTGTCGATGGACTTTTCAATGTGGTAATGTCCACAGTACCATTTCGTGTAATCCAAGCACCCTTCGATCCCGTCCAGCCAGACCCCGGTGCTTTTACGATGACTACATCATCGAGGAACTGCCCTGCAAGGCCAACGAGGGCTTCGACTGCTCTCCTTTGAGGTGTCCGTGTATCGCCATACCATGCAGATCCGTTTGAGTAGTTTTGCTGACGGATTGTCCTTTTCACCCCTTTCCAGCTCTCCGATATAGCGGGAACTCACTCCTGCTCTGGCGGCCAGTTTTGTCTGCGAAAGCCCACTCTCCAGTCGATAATGCTTCAGCTTCTTTCCATCGAAAACCATCGTTACCATTTATATCCCGATAAGGTACAATAAGTTGCGCAAATAAAAAAAGGACAGGGATTCAGCCTTTTGGTAGAATAAAGTTGCCACAACCAAATTCACCGAAAGGAAGGCTGCACCCATGTCCAAGAAAATTGTACAACTAAATGAGGAAATCATCAAGAGCGAGTTAAAAGAACTGGTTCGAGGCAGTGTGGAGGAAACACTCAACGACTTGCTGGAAAAGGAAGCGGAAGCTCTAACTCAGGCAGCGAAGTATGAACGCACCGAGGCTCGCCAAGGCTACCGTTCCGGCCATTACAACCGTAATCTGACCACCACATCAGGAGATGTCACCTTAAAGATGCCCCGACTAAAAGGGGTTCCCTTTGAAACTGCAATCATAGAGCGTTACCGTCGCCGGGAAAGCTCAGTGGAGGAGGCATTGATTGAGATGTATCTAGCCGGCGTGTCGGTACGCCGTGTGGAGGATATCACCGAGGCACTGTGGGGCAGCAAGGTATCTCCCAGCACTATCAGCGAACTGAACAAGAAGGCATATGTCCATATTGAGGATTGGCGTAACCGCCCCTTGCAGGGCGGGAAGTACCCCTATGTTTATGTGGACGGCATCTATCTGAAGCGCAATTGGGGCGGAGAGTATGAGAACGTCGCGATTCTGGTGGCCATCGCAGTGAATGAGGATGGTTACCGGGAGATAATTGGTGCTGCCGAAGGAATGAAGGAGGATAAGGCCAGTTGGATCAGCTTCTTCCAGTGGCTGAAAAGCCGTGGACTGGATGGTGTCAAACTCATCGTTGGCGACAAAAGCCTTGGGATGCTGGAGGCTGTGTATGAGGTGTTTCCTGACGCCAAATACCAGCGTTGTGTTGTTCATTTCTACCGCAATGTCTTTTCGGTCGTTCCCCGCTCCAAATCCAAGATTGTCGCCAAAATGCTCAAGGCCATACACGCCCAGGAGAGCAAAGAAGCCTCCAGAGAAAAGGCAAAAGCTGTTGTTCAATCTCTCCGGGAAATGAAGCTGCCCGAAGCCGCTAAAAAGGTGGAAAACGGCATCGAAGAGACCCTAACCTACACTCATTTCCCTTTTGAACACTGGACACGAATCCGCACGAATAACGCCATTGAGCGCCTGAACCGGGAAATCCGCAGGCGCACTCGGGTAGTTGGCGCTTTTCCTGACGGCAATTCTGCCTTAATGTTGGTTTGTGCTAGGCTGCGCCATGTGGCCGGTACTCAGTGGGGCAACAAGAAATACATGAACATGAAGCACCTGCAATACGGTGTTTCAGATGAATCTATCGCCGGCTAATCTGCTATTCGCCAAATGGTTGTTTCCTAATTTGCGCATAAAACTTGACACTACCAAAAAATATTTAAACTGTAAAGTAGAACTGCTTGACAGCTGAACTGTTTTTGTGTATACTATAGCAGTTGAACGAAGTGATTTTTTTGGCGCTTTCCAGCAACAATCGGCGCATTTTTCTGAATTGAGCGGGAGGTGTGCGGATGGCCAAGAACCTGGAAATTTCTCTACTCATTGACTATTACGGCAATATGCTGACAGAAAAGCAGCGAGAAGTGGTGGAGTGGTACTACAACGAGGACCTTTCTCTGGCGGAAATCGCCGAACATACCGGCATCACTCGGCAGGGAGTGCGGGATTCCATCAAGCGGGCCGAAACACAGCTGCTGGACTGCGAAGAAAAACTGGGGCTTTGCGCCCGCTTTCGAAAAATGCAGAAAGCTTTGGATGAAATTGCCAAACAGGCTTCTTATCTTCAGGAAGAGAGCAATCGGTTGCCAAGCTCCGGTTCTGTATGGAGCAGGGCACAAAAAATCATCGATTTAACAGACGAGATCAGCTGGTAGATTCATCACATCATCCGGGAGGGATATATCTTGGCCTTTGAAGGGCTTTCGGAAAAGCTGCAGGCTACCTTTAAAAAGCTGCGGATGCGGGGCAAGGTAAAGGAAAGCGATGTCAAAGAGGTTATGCGGGAAGTTCGCATTGCCCTGTTGGAAGCCGACGTCAACTTTAAGGTGGCCAAAGATTTTATTACTGCCGTCACCGAAAAGGCGATCGGGGCCGAGGTGATGGAAAGCCTTACCCCGGCACAGCATATCATCAAAATCATCCACGATGAGCTGGTTCTCCTTATGGGATCAGAGCATCAGGGAATTAAGCTTCAGAATAAGACCCCCACCATTGTGATGATGTGCGGACTGCAGGGTTCGGGTAAGACCACTCATTCGGCCAAGCTGGCCGGTTATTATAAAAAGCAGGGCCGTCGCCCGTTGCTGGTGGCCTGCGACATCTACCGCCCCGCCGCCATTGACCAGCTCCAGGTGGTGGGCAAGCAGGTCAACTGCCCGGTTTTTGAAATGGGCACCGAAAACCCGGTCACCATTGCCAAAAGGGCCTGTCTTCACGCCCGGGATTACGGTTATGACATCATCATTTTGGATACCGCCGGCCGACTGCATATCGACGAGGAGCTGATGACCGAGCTGCAGAATATCAAGGCAGAGGTCAATCCTCACGAAATTCTGCTGGTGGTGGATGCCATGACCGGACAGGACGCTGTCAACGTGTCCGGCCGGTTCGACGAAATGTTGGGCATCACCGGTGTCATCATGACCAAGCTGGATGGCGACACCCGGGGCGGCGCCGCCCTTTCGGTTCGGGCTGTGACCGGAAAACCCATCAAGTTTGTGGGTATGGGGGAAAAGCTGGATGCTCTGGAGCCCTTCCACCCCGACCGGATGGCAAGCCGCATTCTGGGAATGGGAGACGTGCTCACCCTCATCGAGAAGGCGCAAACCAACATTGACGAAAAAGAAGCCGAGCGCCTTGCCAAAAAACTGGAAAAAAACAAATTCGACCTGGACGACCTGCTGGAGCAGATGAAGCAACTGCGCAAAATGGGCCCTTTGGAGAGCGTTCTGTCCATGATTCCCGGAGTGGGGGGCAAAATATCGGAAGAGGACGCCGCCTTGGGAGAAAAGAATTTGCGGCAAATCGAAAGTATTATCTACTCCATGACCCGGGAAGAGCGCAGCAAGCCGGATATTATCAATCCCAGCCGCAAGCGGAGAATTGCCGCCGGCTCCGGCACCAAGGTGGAGGATGTCAACCGTCTGCTCAAGCAGCACCGGGATATGCAGCGGCTCTTCAAGCAGATGACCGGCAAAAGCGGCAGCAAAAAGCGCCGCCGCATGCCCATGGGTGGCATGGGCGGTATGGGTGGCTTTGGGCCCGGCAACCTGCCTTTTTAGATGGTAATTAGCTGCCGACTTTGGTTGCTAATGCTATATAATTACTTTGGCAACGCAACACCCCACAAGTTGGAGGGTTCGTTTCCGCAGTAATACCTTGAGAAACTGATAGTGGAGGTGACAGGAAATGGCTGTAAGAATCAGACTGCGTCGTATGGGCGCCAAAAAGGCACCCTTTTACCGCGTGGTGGTTGCCGACTCCCGGTATCCTAGGGACGGCAGATTTATAGAGGAGGTCGGCTACTACGACCCCACCCAAGAGCCCTCGGTGGTTAAGATTGACTCCGAAAAGGTGAAGAAATGGCTTGCCAACGGAGCACAACCTACCGAAACCGTCCGTGAGCTGCTGAAAAAGCACGAAATCATCTGAGCGGGGCTTTTTAGAAGCTCTTACGGCAGGCGCGGGAACTTTGGAGCAGAAGTGGGAGATTCACCACCCAACCCAAGGCCCGCTCCTTGCCGCCGGTGAATGCCGGGGCTGGACAAAAACACAGTTTGAGCCTCCTGAGTGATTGGCGGTGGCTCAAACCGGGATGAGTGAGGTGCTTGGATCCATGGAACATTTAATTGCGGAAATTGTTAAAGGATTGGTAGAGAACAAAGACAGCGTTTCCATTGTAAAAGACCAACCCGATGAAGAAGGAGTTGTGGTTTACCACATTCGCGTCGCTCCCGACGATATGGGCCGGGTCATCGGCAAGCAGGGCAGAATTGCCAAAGCCATCCGCACTGTGGTGCGTTCGGCGGCAAACCGCACCGGCGAAAAAGCTGTCGTGGAAATAGACTGAGGCAATTTTCCAAACAATGTGAAGGGACACCGGTGGGGGACAAGCATCCCCCGCCTATCCTGCCTCAAGAACCGCTGCGGCGGTTTTTCTATTTCATGTAAGTTGGAGAAAGCTTATGATAAAGCGCTATTTGGAATGTGGGAAAGTTGTTTCCACCCACGGGGTACGAGGCGAAGTAAAGGTTCAGCCCTGGTGCGATACCCCCGAATTTTTGTTGGATTTTAAGACCCTTTATCTGGAGCAGGGAAAAAAGCCGGTGAAGGTGGAAAGTGCCCGGGTTCACAAGGGAATGGTACTGCTCAAAGCAGCGGGAATCGATACCTTGGATGGGGCGGTAACCCTCCGCGGCCGGATTTTATATATTGACAGAGAGGACGCTCCCGTGGAAGAGGGGCGGTACTTTATTCAGGATCTGCTGGGAATGACGGTTTTGGATGCGGACAGCGGCGCAGTATACGGCAAGCTGACCGACGTCATCCCCACCGGAGCCAATGACGTGTACGAAATCACCACACCGGAAGGAAAGCAGCTGTTGGCTCCGGCCATTCCTCAGGTGGTGGTGGAAACTGACGTGGCGGGGAGGACCATGCGCATTCGCCCGCTGAAAGGACTGTTTGACGATGCGGATTGATCTGTGCACCCTCTTTCCCGAAATGTGCGAGGCCGTCATGGGTGAGAGCATCATAGGCCGGGCTCGCAAAGCAGGGTTTTTGGAAATCTACACCCACCATGTTCGGGACTACGCCGTCCGAAAAGGGGGATACATCGACGATACCCTTTACGGCGGCGGCAAGGGGATGCTGATGCAGGCCGAACCCTTTTATCGCTGCTGGGAGGCCATTGCCGCTCAGGCAAACAGCCGGCCCCACACCATCTACATGACCCCTAAGGGAAAGCTGCTCACCCAAACGCGGGCGGTGGAGCTTTCTCAAATGGAGCATCTCTGCATTTTATGCGGCCATTATGAGGGAATCGACCAACGCCTCATCGACGAAATTGTGGATGAAGAGCTTTCCATCGGCGACTATGTGCTCACAGGAGGAGAGCTGCCCGCTTTGGTGCTGGCCGACTGTGTGGCGCGGCTCTGCCCTGGCGTGCTGGCCGACGAAAGCTGCTGGCAGGACGAAAGCCACGGCCAAGACGGCCTTCTGGAAGCTCCCCACTACACCAAGCCTTTTGAATGGCGGGGGCGCACCGTTCCGGAGGTGTTGCTTTCGGGCCATCACGCCCAGATTCAGAAATGGCGCAGGGAACAGGGGCTTCTCTACACCGCCAAAAACCGCCCCGACCTGTTAGCAAAGGCCAACCTCACCCCCGCCGACCAGCTTTTTCTGGCGCAAAATACGCAGAGTGGGGAGGAAGAGTCATGACAGGTACCTTGGTGAATGTGGCGGGAATTGCATTGGGCTCGCTGTTGGGGCTACTGTTGAAAAAGGGAATTCCGGAGCATATCAACAGCGCCATTGTTCGGGTGCTGGGGTTAGGCACCCTTATCATCGGCCTCAACGGGATTTTAAAGGCTATGCTGTCGGTGGATCCGCAAACCGGCACCCTTTCCGACTCCGGCAGCTTGCTGCTGGTGCTCAGCCTTGCCATAGGCTGTCTCGTTGGCGAGCTGCTGCGCATTGACGATCATCTTAACAATTTTGGCAAGATGGTGGAAAATCGGCTGGGAGCCGCCGGCTTTGCCAAGGGTTTTGTCACCGCCTCCCTTCTCTTTCCCATTGGGGCCATGACGGTGATTGGGGCGCTGAACGACGGACTCTTCGGGGACAGTCAGGTGCTGTATGTCAAAAGCCTGCTGGACTCGGTGATGTCCATTGTCCTTTCCTCCGCGCTGGGAATCGGCGTTCTCTTTTCCGCCGTTCCGGTGCTGGTGATTCAGGGCTCCATTTCTCTGCTGGCAGGGGTTCTTGCCCCCCATATCACCCAGCCGCTGTTAGACGTGTTCTGTATGGTGGGATACGCTCTGGTCACCGTCATCGGGCTCAACCTCACCTTGGACGCCAAAATTAAAGTGGCGAACCTGCTGCCTGCTTTGGCCATACCTATCTTCTACCATTTTTTGTTTGTTGCATAAAAAGCCTGCAAAACTCCAATGATAAATTCGTAAAAAGCCATAAATAGTTTGAACAATTATGGCAATGTTACACAATGAACCCTCCGGGATTTTGAAGATTGTTGGATGCCCGTGCAAAAATTCTAAGACACCGCCGTCTTCTGCCGCAAGCGTGTTGACGCGGCTACCTTTTGTGTTATAATGATAAATAGGTAACATCGTCGATTTTTGGGTGATGCTATGCGTAAATTTTTGCATGCATACAGGCTGTATTCTGCCAGATAAAGGGCAGAACCAAACCGGGGAGAAAGATACCTATTTTATATGATTTAGGGGAGTAGAACCATGTTTGTAAAAGAAGTTACTGTTCAAAATCAGGTTGGCCTTCATGCCCGGCCCGCCACTTTCTTTATTCAAAAAGCCAACGAATACCGTTCCTCTATTTGGGTGGAAAAAGAAGAGCGCCGCGTCAATGCCAAGTCCCTGTTGGGAGTGCTCTCCCTGGGTATTGTGGGGGGAACCACCATTAAAATCATTGCCGATGGCCCCGACGAGCAGCAGGCAGTGGAAGGTCTGGTCAAATTAGTGGAGTCCGGCTTTGCCGACTAGACCCTATGTTTGACAGCGAATTAGACGTCACCGTTTCGCGGTGACGTTTTTCGTATGTCTCCATCACAAAGCAAAGGAGGTGAGGGGATGGACCATATCAAGGCATTGCGGGAAACCGCCCGCCGGCTGCCCATGGATCCGGGGGTTTATTTTATGCGGGACAGCTCCGGAGAAATTATCTATGTTGGCAAGGCAAAGCATCTGCGCTCCCGGGTGAGCAGTTATTTTCGCAGCATCCATAAACATACTGAAAAAACCCGGCGGCTGGTGTATGCCGCCCGGGAACTGGAAACCATTGTCACCGCCAGCGAGTTCGAGGCTTTGGTGCTGGAATGCAGCATGATCAAGCAGTACCGGCCCAAGTACAACATCCTGCTCAAGGACGACAAAGGGTATCATTACCTGCGGATTTCCGGCGACGATTACCCTCGCATCACTGCCGAAAAGGTGATGAATCCATCCGACGGAGCCCGATGGCTGGGGCCCTATACCTCCTCCTTTGTGGTGAATCAAACGGTGGACGAAGTCAACAAGGCCTTTATGCTCCCCACCTGCAAGCGCAAATTCCCCGAGGATTTCGGAAAGGGCAGACCCTGCCTCAACTACCACATCAAGCAGTGTATTGGGGTCTGCACCGGCAAAATATCCCGCCGGGAATACAACGAGCTCATTGAGCAGGCGGTGGAATTCATCCACAGCGGCAACGATCGTGCTCTGGAGCAGCTAACCCAAAAGATGCAGGCGGCGTCCGATGCTCTGGATTTTGAACAGGCCGCCTTCTACCGGGACCGAATCCGGGCCATTCAGCGCATTACCGCCCAACAAAATGTGGTTTTTTCCAAAACCACCCAGGATCAGGATATTGTCGCCCTGACCCAAGGAACCCAGGAAAGTTGTGTGGCTCTTTTGAAAATACGAGCCCAACGGCTGGTGGATAAGCAGACCTTTGATTTGGGGGAAATCGACTCGCTGGAAGGAGCCCGGCGGGATTTTCTCCTCTCCTACTACGGAGCTGCCGGTGTGGAGGTTCCTCAGGTCATTCTGTTGGACGGCCCCAGTGAGGAGCCAGAGCTGGTGGAGCGCTATTTGCAGGAGATCCGGGGCAAAAAGGTGAGCTTGCGGGTTCCGGTGCGGGGAGAGGGGCAGCGGCTGGTGGAAATGGCCCTGGCCAATGCCGCACAGCATCTGGCCCACAAGCTGGAGCGAACCGGCAAGGAGCTGGCGGCTCTGGACGAACTGGCCCGACTGTTGGGACTTTCCGCTCCGCCTCAATACATCGAAGCCTACGACATTTCCAATCTGGGCAGTCAAACCATTGTGGGGGGGATGGTGGTCTTTGAAGAGGGCAGACCTCTGCGCTCCGCCTATAAAAAATTTAATATGAAAACAGTCACCGGTGTGGACGACTACGGCAGCATGCGAGAAATGCTCCAGCGTCGGTTTGCCCGATATCAAAACCCGGAGGAAACCGACCCCGGCTTTAAGCGACTTCCCGATTTGATTTTGCTGGACGGTGGCAAAGGCCATGTAGGCGCCGTGGAACCTCTGCTGCAGGAGATGGGGCTGAACATTCCCGTCTTTGGCATGGTCAAGGATTCCGCCCACAAAACCCGGGCCATCGCCGGGGAAGGGGAGGAAATCTCCATTGCCAAAAATCGCAAAGCCTTTGCTCTCATTACCGGGATTCAGGATGAAGTGCACCGCTTTGCTATCAGCCACATGAAGCAAAAACACAAAAAGAATGCTTTTGCCCTTGGCCTCACACAGGCGCCTGGCATTGGCGAGAAGCGGGCATCTGCTCTGCTCCGGCACTTTAAAACCCAGAAGGCTCTGCTGTCTGCCAGCCCCGAAGAGCTTGCCAAGGCACCGGGGATGACCTTGCCGGCCGCCCGCTCCCTGTATCAGTTTTTACACCCCCAGGAATCATCCACCCCACCTGCATAGTGAAAGGGGAACGATCATGTCCCAGGAAGAACATCTCTATTTGGAATTTTCCAACGAAAGCCCAGGGGCAGCTTCCCACCTGATGAAGAAAGCTGCTCTCAAAAAGCAAGCTTTGATGGGAGATATGACGGTGGAGGAACAGCGGGCAGCCCAGCAAAAGCTCCACGAAGCCTTGCCTGCCCTGCCGGGGATCAAAACCTTCCCCGTAACCCTTGGCGAAGTGGAATGCGAGTGGGTGGGCCAGTGGGAAGTTCCCACCCCCAAGATCATTCTCTACCTCCACGGAGGAGGCTGGCTGATGGGCAATCGGGTGATTTCCCGGCATGCAGCGTCCCTCTTTGCCCAGGCTACGGAGCTTTCTGTGCTGTCGGTGGAATACCGTTTGGCGCCGGAGCATCCCTTTCCCGCCGGCCTTGAGGACTGCCGCACGGTTTGGAATGCTCTGCTGCAATTGGGTTATCGCCCGGAGCACATTGCTTTGCTGGGGGATTCGGCAGGGGGCAACCTTTGTCTGGCCCTGGTTCATCTTTTGTTGGGGGAGGGAGCTTCTCTGCCCTGCGCCGTTGGGCTGCTTTCCCCCGTCACCGATGTGAGCGAAAAAAGCACCTTTCAGCTTTGTCCGCCGCCCCTTGCCTTTGCTTACTGGCAGGGCAAGAGACAGAGTATTATCGACCTTTACGCCCAGGGGCATCCTTTCACCGACCCCTTGCTTTCTCCAGTATACGGGGATTTGCAGGGCTTTCCCCCTTTGCTGATCCATGTGGGAGGGGATGAACCCCTTGCCGTGGACTGTGCTGCTTTGGCCAAAAAAGCGCACAGCCAGGGAGTGGACGCCTTTTGTAAAATCTGGCGGGAGATGTTTCACGATTTTTCTCTGGCAGGGCCCGCTCTGCGGGAAAGTCGCCAATCGGTGGCAGAGATGGGGGAATTTTTGCGAAACCATCTGGGTTAAAGCTGCTACCTGCAGAAAAATAAGGGAAGTCTTTCCGCTTCCATCTTTACTATTAGTCTAAAATAAGCGATATTTTACTGATAGCAATATAATTTAACTAAAAAACCGCCAGAGGTAGGCTAGTTCTACCTCTGGCGGTTTGATTTTGGTTGGGAATAGAAAAGTTGGGCAGAGCCTTTACCGAAAGCCCAGTTGCCGCAGCGAATCCTCTCGGTTGCGCCAATCCTTGCGCACTTTGACCCAGCACTGAAGATTTACCTTGGCCTGCAAAAACTGTTCGATATCCGCCCGGGCCTGACTGGCTGTTTTCTTAAGGGTTTCTCCCTTTGCGCCGATGATGATTCCCTTATGGGTGTCCTTTTCACAGTAAATGGTGACAATTAAATCGATGATGGGACTGTTTTGCCGCTCCTTCATCTGCTCCACCACCACCGCCACCCCGTGGGGGATTTCCTCCCGCAGGTTGATCAGCAGCTTTTCCCGCACCAGCTCTGCCACAATCACCCGCTCGGGCTGTTCGGTGTAGGAATCTGCGTCAAAGTAATGAGGACCAGGCTTGGCAAAGGTGGCCAGCTCTTTGAGCAAAATCTCAATGCCATCTCCCTGCCGGGCGCTGACGGGAATCACATGGGCAAAATCGTGCTGGGCTGCAAAGGCAGCCATCTTCTCCAGCATCTGCTCCTTTTTGGACAGAGCATCGATTTTATTGGGAACCAGCAGCACCGGAGTCTTGTTCTGGCGCAGCCGCTCCAGCAGGGTAATTTCGATGGGATGAATTTCTCCGGTTGGCTCGGTGACCAACAGGGCCACATCCACATCGGCCATCCCCTCATTCACCTGATAGACCATATAATCCCCCAGTTTGGTGCGGGGGGTATGCATACCGGGGGTATCGATAAACACAAATTGATCCTCGCCCCGGGTGAGAATTCCGGTAATGCGGGTGCGGGTGGTTTGGGGTTTGGGGGAAACAATGGCCACATGCTCACCCACCAAAGTGTTGAGCAGGGTAGATTTTCCCACATTGGGCCGTCCCACAATGGAAACAAAGGCAGATCGGGTCATACAAACATCCTTTTCTTAAGTGGAGTGGCGTAAACTTTTCAGTTTACAGATGATGGCCAAGGCCTGCTCTGCTCAGGGTGGAGCGGAGCCGCAAGCCAATAACGGAAGCAGCAATGGCTTTTACAAGATCAAAGACCAGAAAAGGGGCAACGCCAACCAGAAAAGCCTGCTTTGCCGAATAGCCCAAACCCACCGCCAGCCACAACGTGCCCAAAGCAAGGCAGAGGGTCATTCCTCCAATCATCATCAGACAAAGACCAAACAAACCCACATGGGGGTAGCGTCCCCGGAGCAGACCCACCACCAGCACCAGAGCCAGATAGCCCACCAGATAACCGCCAGTGGGACCCGCCAGCTTGTGGAACCCGCCGCTAAAGTAGGTAAACACCGGAGCACCAAAGGCCCCCAGCAGCAGATAGACCGTTTGGGCTGCAAAGGCCAGTTTTAAAGGCAGTACTGCTGCGCAAAGCATTACCGCAAAGTTGCCCAGAGAAATTGGCACTGCCGGCAAAGGGACAATGATTTGCGTCAGTCCCGCTGTCAAAGCGGCAAAGATAGAAACCAAAGCCATTTCTGCGGCAGAAAAACGCACACGAGTGAAAGAATTCATGGGAAACACACCTTACTTATGATATTTTCCGCCCACCTGAATGGAGGACGCTCGATACAACTGCTCCAACAATAGAATGCGGGCCAGTTGATGGGGAAAGGTCATGGGGGAAAGGGACAGCCGCAGCTTAGCCTCCTGCTTCAGGGCTGCATCCAATCCGTAGGAGCTGCCGATAAGCAACACACCGCTGGGGTGGTGGAGGGCGGACTGCTCCAGAATTCCCGCCAGTTTGGGGGAGGTCATCAGCTCCCCTTCAATACATAAGGCCACGGTGTAGGCCCGCGGGGGAATTTTGTCCCGCATCAGCTTGGCTTCCCGGCTTAACGCCTGCTGAATCTGAGCAGGGGAGGGGTTTTGAGGCAGACGCTGCTCGGGAATTTCCGTCACGGTTACCGTACCACCCAACCGCTTGAGATATTCCTCACAACCCTGACGCATCCAGGGTTCTCCCAGTTTTCCCACCGATAAAATCCGCAAAGGCATCATAATCTAAAACCGGATGCTCATGCCGCTGCCGTGCTGTTCGTCGGGGCGGCACTCAAAGCCAAACTGGGTGTAAAAATCCTCTTTGCCTTTGATGGAAAGCAGGCTGGCAATAGCGCCGGGCACAGCATTTTCCGCAAGATATGCCATGATATGCTCCATAATTTTTTTGCCGATGCCAAGGCCTTGGCGGTCGGGCCGAACCATGACATTGCCCACATAAAAGCTGATGACACCATCCCCCAACACTCTGCCCATACCGATCAGCTCGTCCCCCTCAAAGGCGCAGACACAAAAGGGAGTCATGGCAAGGCTACGCTGCGCCACCTCCTTGGGAAAGGTAGCCCAGCCTACACTTGCCCGCAGGGCCATCCACTGCTCCGCCGCAGGAACCCGATGCTCTATGGTATATGCCAAAAACAGCACCCTCCTTAAAACAGTTCCACAAAGAAATTCCATTATAGTATAGCATAAACTGCTGCAAAAGTAAGAGGGTCCCCGCAATTCTTTACAAAAAGTAAACTTACAAGGGGTGGCTCTTTTTCCAGAAGGGCAGGCCCATCCATTCCAGCGCTCCTTGGGATGGAGATTTTGCAAAAGCCCGCTGACGGGCGCATCTCTGCCAAAAGCGGGGGGATAAAACAGCAAATACAGGCACCAACCCTCCGATTGCAACATAAGATAGGTTGTATTGTTTCATCCATGTTGTTCGGGAAAGGGTTTTGCCTATGATACAAACCAAGATCTTCTCCATATTGGGAGGAGACCCCCGCCAGGCCCATCTGGCAAACGCTCTGGCGGTTCGGGAGGACGGCTTTCGCATCTACGCCATGATGCTTCATGAAGGGGTTAAGCTCAACAAAAAAATCATACAGGTAGACGATGTCAAAATGATTCTGCCCCAAAGCAATGTGGTGATACTTCCCCTGCCTCTGCTGGGGAGTGATGGGAAAATCAATGCTCCCGGCAGTACCCACAAGGTGACACTGGAGGAGTGCCTTACTTATATTCACCCAGACACCGTTGTGCTGGCGGGCAAGGTGCCTGCCGTAGCTCGGGAACAAGCTGCCCAACAGGGAGTGGAAATCATCGACTATCTGGACCGGGAAGAATTTGCCGTGCTCAATGCGGTGCCCACCGCCGAGGGAGCTGTGGAAATTGCCCTGCGGGAAATGCCCATTGCCCTATTTGGAGCCACCTGTTTGATCACCGGTTACGGCCGCATTGCCAAGGTGCTGGCGGGACTGCTCCGCTCCTTTGGAGCCAAAGTGATGGTGGCAGCCCGCAAGTGGAGCGATCTTGCTTGGGTGCGGGTGGCTGGTTGTCAGTCGGTTCATCTTTCCGAAATGGCAGAGCATCTGCCCAGCGCCGATCTCATCATCAACACCGTTCCCTCTCTTCTTTTTGAGGAGGATAAGCTGGCTCTGCTCAAACGAAGCTGCCTGATCATTGATCTGGCCTCCAAGCCCGGGGGGGTGGATCTGGAGGCTGCCAAAACCTTGGGCCTAAAAGCCGAATGGGCGCTTTCGCTGCCGGGAAAGGTGGCACCCGTCACCGCCGGCGTTATCACACTGGACACCATATTCAACATATTGCATGAAAGGGGGGCAATCCCGTGAGCAAAAAACGCGTTGGCTTTGCACTGACCGGCTCCTTCTGCACCTTTGAGCAAGCCTTGGAGGCTGCCAAAGCCCTCATAGTTGAAGGATGGGAGGTAACACCCATCTTTTCGGAAAACGCCTATTCCACCGATACCCGTTTTGGCCGGGCCAAAGAGTGGGTGGACACCTTTGAATCTCTGACGGGAAACAAAGCCATTTCCAACCTGGTGCAGGCAGAGCCCATTGGCCCTCAAAAGCTGCTGGATTTAGTTCTGATTGCACCCTGTACCGGAAACACTCTGGCCAAATTGACCTACGGCATCACCGATACCAGTGTCACCATGAGCGCAAAAAGTCATCTGCGCAACGGCGGTCCGGTTCTCCTCGCCGTCTCCACCAATGATGCATTGGGAGGTTCCGCCAAAAACATTGGAGCGCTGTTAAACTACCGCAACTTCTACTTTGTCCCCCTGCGGCAAGATGCCCCCGATGCCAAACCCCGCTCGGTGGTATCGGACTTTAGCCTGATTCCCAAGGCTGCAGCCGCCGCTTTGGAGGGCAAGCAGCTTCAGCCCATCTTTCCTTAAACTACTTAGCCATTTTAACCATAACCAGGGACCAACATAATAAGCTCTTGCCATATATCCCCCTTGCACCGCAAAGCCCCCTGCTTCCATTGGAGCAGGGGGCTTTGGCATAGAATGCCCAGGAAAAAATGAAAAATCGCTCAGATTCTTAAAGCTGCTGTTTTTCAATCCCCTTTGATTCGGGACAAGCGGGCGTAGTTGGCCATAATTTTCTTGATGCCCACCTTGGAAAACTCCACCTCCAGCAGCGTATCTCCCCCCATGGCTTTGGCAGAAAGCACCACCCCTTCGCCAAAGACGCTGTGGCGCACCGCTTCCCCCGGCAGGAAGTTGCCGGATTGCCCGGCAGGTTTTGGGGGTGAGGATCTTCCCACTCCAATGTCGATGGCGCGGCGGGAGGGCATGGCCACCTTGGGGGCGGACGATGCCTGCCGGAAGGCGCTTTGCACGGAGTGATCCCGATAGTTTGCGTTTTCCTTAGGGATTTCCTGAATAAAGCGGGAGGGCTGGTTGTAAACGGTCTGACCAAACAGCAGCCGCCGCTGGGCAGAGGTGATGACCAGTGATTTTTTGGCCCGTGTGATGGCCACATAAGCAAGGCGCCGCTCCTCCTCAATTTCGGGGGGGAAATTGAGGGCGTTGCGTCCGGGGAAGATGCCCTCATCCATTCCGGCAATAAAGACATGGTTAAACTCCAGCCCCTTAGCGGCGTGAATGGTCATCAGCACCATGGCGTCGGCGCCGGGATCGTAGTTGTCCAAATCGGTGTAGAGGGCAATTTCCTCCAAAAACCCAGAAAGTCCCCCTTCCGGATTTTCCTGCTCATAGCGTATGAGGTTGCTCTTAAGCTCCAGAATATTCTCCATTCGAACAGAGCCTTCCAGTCCCTGCCCCTCCAGCATCATCCGGTATCCCGTTTGCTCCAGCAGCTGTTCCAACAAAAGACCCAGAGGCTCGCTTTCCGCCAGATGGGTCAGGTGATCCATCATGGCAACAAAGGGGTCCAACACCCTTTTTTTTCGGGAAAGGGCGGCAAAATGCTCCGGCTGGCGCAACACCTCCAGCAGGGAAATCCCCAGAGAAGCGGAAATTTCCAGAGCAGCTTCCACGGTGGCGGTTCCAATGCCCCGCTTGGGTTCGTTGATAATCCGGGAAAGCCGCAGATTGTCGGCGGGATTGACCAGCACCGTTAGGTAGGCGATGATGTCTTTGATTTCCTTGCGCTCGTAAAACCGCACACCGCCAATCACCCGGTAGGGGATGGCGTTTTTGGCCAAAGCCCGCTCCACCGTCCCCGATTGGGCATTCATCCGGTAGAGAACGGCGTGATCGGAGAACTTGGCCCCTGCTTTTACGTTTTCCAGCACCGTGTCGGCAATCAGGCGGCTTTCCGCCTCCTCGTCCCCCACCCGATGAATCTGTATCTTTTCTCCGGGGCTGCCGGCAGTCCACAGATTTTTGCCCTTGCGCTCGGTGTTGTTGGCGATCACCTTGTTGGCGGCCTCCAAAATGTTGCCGGTGGAGCGGTAGTTTTGCTCCAGCCGAATCACTTGGGCGCCGAAAAACTGCTCCTCAAAGCTGAGGATGTTTTCGATGGTGGCTCCCCGGAATTTGTAGATGCTTTGATCGTCGTCCCCCACCACGCAGAGGTTGCGGTGTCCCCCCGCCAATTGGGAGACAAGGACATACTGGGCGTGGTTGGTGTCCTGGTATTCGTCCACCATGATATAGCGCCAGCGGTTGCGGTACTTTTCCAATACAGCGGGATGCTGGCGGAAGAGGTGGACGGTTTGGGTAATCAAGTCGTCAAAATCCATGGCGTTGGCGGACTTTAATTTCTGCTCATACAGCTCGAACACGCTGGCGATGGTTTTTTTGCGAAAATCCTGCCCAGCCCCTTCCCGGTAGCCACTGGCGGTGAGCAGGTTGTCCTTGGCTCGTCCGATTTCCCCCAGCAGGGAGCGGGGCGGGAACATCTTATCGTTGAGGTTCAGCTGCTTGAGACAATCCTTGAGTACCCGAAGGGAATCATCGGTATCATAGATGGTAAAGCTGCGGCCATAGCCGATGGCCTCGCCCTCCCGGCGCAGAATCTGCACACACATGGAGTGAAAGGTGGAGGCGGCAATATCGGCGGCCAAATCCTGCCCCAACCGGGCTTTTAGGCGATCTCGCAGCTCCCCCGCTGCCTTGTTGGTAAAGGTGATGGCCAGCACATTCCAGGGGCGTACGGCGCCGTGGGCTATGATGCGGGAAAGCTCCATAGGGCTGAGCGCCTCGCCCTTTACGTAACCTTCCAGCAACGCCATATCCTTGGCGCAGGGGACGTAATCCCCTTGATGATGGTAGGCGTTGCCAAACAAAATCATATTTTCAATGCGGTTAATCAAAACGGTGGTTTTACCGCTTCCCGCTCCGGCCAGAATCAGCAGCGGGCCATCCATGTGAAGAACGGCCTTTCGCTGAATATCATTTACCCGGCCAAAGTAGCGCTCCAGCGCCTTTTGTTTGAGAGAAAAAAAGTATGGTTGACTGGTTTCTTTCATGAGGTCCTCCCGGCATAAAAATGGGGCGTCCGGCGGGGACGCCCGCAGCACACCGTTGTGCCGATACGCTGCAAAAAGGATAAAATCCTTGAAGTTCCCGCCAATGAGGGAATCCATCAACTGCGTAATCGCTGTATCAGGCTGTGAGTTTTACCACAGCAAAAACAGTTAAGTCCTTTTACAACGCAAGGTCTGCTTTGATGATAACATTATATCATAAAAGATACCCGAAAGCTATTTGGGAGAATGTCGGAAAACACAAATACCCCACCTGTCCCAACCGGTAGGCTGGGGGAGGAACGAACTTCATCCCTGCAGGGGGAAGGGGTGGATGGTTGCGGGCGCCGCTTTGATTTAGCGCACCCCGGTAACAAACATTAATTGATTTAAAAATAAAAAGCCCATTGGAAATCCTGAGATTCCCAATGGGCAAAGCTTGGGCCTGGCGATGAGGGAGATAATTTTTAGAGCAGTGTTTTTCTTTTTTCGTAATAAGCTTGCATTTCTTCTTGAGGTACCATATTTCCGCCGGTGGCCCAAATAAGGTGGAATGCGTTGGCCATTTTGCCTTCCAGCCCGGAATCTACCAGGTACTTGCCCATAGCCGCAGACTTTTCAACCAACACGGGACCGTACATTCCAGCCAAAGCACTTGGTTCCAGATAGATGCCTTCCGAATCCGCAAGCTGTGCAAGCATCTTGAACATCCGCTCATCACTAAGGGAATAACAACCGCTCATGAACGGACGCAACAATACGCCAACAAAACCGGAAGCGCGGCCCACCGCCAAACCGTCAGCGGCGGTTAGATTGTCTAAGCCAAAGTCCTGAACGCACACGTTGTTGTTCTCACCTGTTGCCATTCCCAGCATCATGCAGGGGGAATGGGTTGGTTCGGCAAAGAAACAGTGCACCGCATCCCCAAAGACCATTTTCAGGCCAAAGGCAACGCCACCCGGTCCGCCGCCTACGCCGCAGGGAAGATAAACAAACAACGGATGCTCTGGATCAATCACAATGTGTTTTTCATCCAGCTGTTTTTTCAGGCGCAAAGCGGCAACTGCATAGCCAAGGAACAGCGTTTTGGAATTCTCGTCATCAACAAAATGGCAATGGGGATTTTGGGCAGCCAGTTTTCTTCCTTCCGCCACAGCAATGCTGTAATCAGAATCATATTCCACCACCCGAACGCCCTTACTTCTCAGCAAATCTTTCTTCCACTGTCTGGCGTCGGCCGACATGTGGACGGTAACCTGAAATCCCAGCTTTGCACTCATGATTCCGATGGAAAGGCCGAGATTTCCGGTTGAGCCTACAACGATTTCGTAGTTTGAGAACAAGGCGCGAAAAGGCTCGCTATCCAAAACCGCATAATCGTCGCTTTCACGGAGCAGTCCGTTGCGGATGGCGATATCCTCGGCGGTTTTCAGCACTTCATAGATTCCGCCACGGGCTTTGATGGAACCTGATATGGGCAGATGGCTGTCCAGCTTGAGCCACATTTTTCCCGGAATCAGAATATCCTCTTCCTTTTCCAGCAGATTCTGCATACGGGGGATTGGATGAATAGCCGATTCGATGATTCCACCGGATGGGGCTGTTTCCGGAAAGACGGTGCGAATATAGGGAGCAAATCGATCCAGCCGGTCGGAAGCATCCTGAATATCTTCCATGGTGAGGGGACAGGATGCTTTCGCCTCGTCGAAGGGCAGCTTGTCGGGATTCACCCACACGGTTTCCTTTAACTCGCAGATATCCCCAACAACCGGACAGGACGCAATCCATTCCGCTATGGATTTATTTGCAACAATTTTAGTCAGAGAGGTCATAATATCTCCTTTTCAGCTTAGTCAATCAGAACATTCCGGGAAGCACGCCGGAAAATGCGTTGAGTATGGCAAGTATAATCAGACCAATCACACCGGATAGGATGCACGGTACGGTTGTGGTCATAAGGCAGTCCTTGGTATTCAGGCCGTTGTAGGTGGAGGGGAACCAGAAGGTGACGTCGGTGGGGAAGGTGGCAGCGTGTGCGCCAAGACAGACCGACAGACCCGCAATAACCGGAGACATACCTGTAGCCACACATACGGGACCGGCAATGGCAACGGAGGTCAGCATGGCTGCCGTGGCAGAACCCACCGCGGCACGAATGAAGAAAGCCAGCAGGAATCCCAGCAGAATCACCGGCATATTGGTTGCCGACATAATGTCTACCAGATCTGTGCTCATGGTGGTGGCACCAAGGATGGCAGCGAAGCATCCGCCGGCACCAACAATGAGCAGGATGTTGCCGGTACGGTTGGCAGACTCATCGATAAACTGCATGACAGTCTTGTTCGGCATGTATTTTTGGAGGGTGAAACCTGTCACCAGCATGGCGATGAACAGTGCAATGTTGGAGTTGCCGATAAAGTTGATAAAGGTGTAGGCAGGTCCTTCCGTCACAAAGAGGGAGAAGATGGAAGCAAAGACGATCAGGGCAATGGGGAAAATGACCAGCAGAAAAGCCTTCAGGGCAGAGGGCTTTGTGGGGTCCGGTGCAATCAGGTCGTCGTTTTCTACAATTTCCCGCATGACTTCACGAGCCTGCTTCTTTTCTTCCTGGCTTACCACGAAGTTGGCATAGAGCCAGCCCACCAGAAGGCTTGCAGGCAGACACACAACAATACCCCAAATGATGAACCAACCCACATTGGCGCCAATCTGTCCGGCAACGGCAAGGGGGCCCGGCGTTGGAGCAACGCAGCTATGGGTCAGCATCAACCCGGTAAAGATGGCAATGACATAGCCCTTCATGCTCTTTTTGCTGATTTTCTGAAGCGCACAGACCAGCGGAGCCGTCATTATGTAGGCGCATCCAAAATAGATGGGGATGGAAAGAATGAATCCAACCAGGTTCAAGGCGAGCAGGTCATGTTTTTTGCCGAAAAGGCGAACCATACCTTTTGCCAGTTCTTCGGTGGCTCCGGATTCTCCAAGAAAATCTCCAAAGATGCTTCCGAATACAATCAGAAGACCGATGCTCTTCATCATGTTTCCAAAGCCTGCCGGCAAATTGTTCAGAATATCGGTGGTGGGCATTCCAACCATGAGGCCAAAAACAACTGCAGCGGCAAAAAGACCAACCGAAGGAGTCACTTTGAACTTAATAAGAGCTACAAGAAGAAGCGCAAAAACAATTACAAATGCAACCAGTGGTGCCATATCGATTATCCTTTCTCTATTTGTTGGATGATGGTACACTTAAGCGTTGTGCCGAATCATACGGCCGGGAGTTGCGCCAGTAAATTGTTTATCCTTGTATACGAGTTCGCCGTTTACAAATACATAGTCAATGCCTTCTGTAATGCTGTTGGAATTGCTGTAGGTTGCGGTGTCCTGCAGCTTCTCATAGTCAAAGATCACCAGATCGGCATCATAGTCTTCCTTGATCAGACCCTTATTCTTGATGCGCAAGTATTTGGCAGTCAAACCGGTCATTTTGTGGATGGCCTGTTCCAAGGTGAGAATCTTTTTCTCTTTTACAAAGTAGGTAATGACATGGGGGAATGTACCGCTGGCTCTGGGATGCCCTTTTTCCTTCCAGCTGCGGGTCAGGCCGTCGCTGCCAACAATACAATAGGGATCCTGAATGATTTCGCACACGTCTTCGTCGCACATGCTGCTGTAAACGCCACCGGTTTCGCAGTTGTTGGCCACACACAGATCGAAGAATGCTTCCCAAGGATCTTTGCCGATGGACTCGGCATACTCGGTGATGAAATGGCCCTCTGCTTCGGGGGTTTTGGAGGCGGAGTAGACATAGACACCGCTCCAGCCGCCTGCGTTCAAATAGTAGTTGTCATAGGGGGTTGCGGGGTCTTCCATCTCCGCTTTGAGCTTTTCGCGGAAGGCTTTGTCCATAAGCTTTTCCGTCATTGCATGGAAGCCATTTTCAAAATACCAAGGCGGCATACACGCGTTGAGGGTGGTCATATTGCAGGTGTAGGGATACTGATCGCAAATCACCGGGATTCCCTCGTCGTTTGCTTGATGAATTAGTGCGAGGGTCTCCTTCTGTTTGCCCCAGTTGGGCTTGCCCAGCATCTTATGGTGGGAAATATCCACCATAACACCTGCATGACGGCCTACATTGATGGTCTCCTTGACGGCTTCGACAATTTTATCACTCTCGTTGCGCATGTGGCTTGCGTAAACACCGTTAAAGGGGGCAATCACCTTGGCAAGTTCAATAATTTCCTTCTCTTCCGCATAGCAGCTGGGCGTGTAGATAAGGCCCGTTGAGAAACCTGCTGCACCATCTTCCATGGCTTCCCGCAAAACGCCCTTCATTTTATCGAGTTCGGCATCGGTAGCGGGGCGGTTTGCCATTCCCATCACCGCAATGCGCAGACTGCTGTGACCAATGTACATTTTCGCATTTGCCGTCAGCTTCTGCTTGTCGGCATATTCCAGGTAGCGGGAAAAGCTGGTCCAGTTTTTCATGTCATCTGGAAACCAGGTGGTACCCATGGACAACATGTTCTGAATGGCAGCCAGGTTTTCTGGTGCAACGGGAGCCATGGATAAACCACATTGGCCGGTAATCTCGGTGGTAACGCCCTGGGTGGTTTTAAACAGATGAGCATCTTCGGTGCCAAGAATCATGTCGCCGTGAGAATGGGCGTCAATCCAGCCGGGGCTGACGTATTTGCCTTTGGCATCAATTATGGATGCTGCTTCTTCCTCGCCGGTTGCCATCACAATTTTGCCATTTGCAATGCCAATGTTGCCTTGGTAAGCGGGTTTACCGCTTCCGTCTATTATTTTGGCATTTTTGATTAGAACATCCAACACGCCGTTCACTCCTTCCACATTGTTTAGCCAAGCTTAACACCATCAAAAAACTCTGCAGCGTTTTTTGACATCACTTAATTTTAATATAGTGCCATTTTTGTAAACTGTCAACCAAATTTTTGATGATTATATAGTTACTAACAGCAAATTTGTATATATGAACAAAAAATGAACGACATAATCACAAGGTTGCACAATTCATATTGTTAATCACACCTTAACATTAATATCGGGACGGAGCATGGTTTTCAACCTTGCAAATGAAGTTTGAAATGATTATAATATATGAAATAACATAAACAGGAGTTTTCTCATTGGAAGATATAAATATCGGGAAGAAAATCCAAAATATCCGAAAAAGCAAAAAAATCAGTGCCCGCAAGCTGGCAACGCTGTCCGATCTTACCGCCTCTATGATCAGCCAGATCGAAAGCGGTATGGTTAACCCTTCCATTTCTACCTTGCGGGCCATTAGTCTTGCTTTAGAAGTTCCGCTCTACTACTTTTTTAAAGAAGACGGGGATTCTGCCGTTGTGGTCACTCCAAACACCCGAAAAACTCTGGGAAGCAAGCTCGAACCTTCTGTAACCTACGAATTGCTAACGCCCAATACCCGGGGTGACATTGAATTTTGTATGATGATTATCCCGCCAAATTCCTATTCCAATTCCCAGATCAACAGCCACCTGGGGGAAGAGGTTGCCTTTGTCTATTCCGGCGAGGAAGTAGAGCTCCAAATTGACGGGGTGAGCTATACCCTCCATCGCGAAGACAGTGTTCGCATACCAGGTGGGGCCAAGCATCGCTGGTATAATCCCACCGAAGAACCCGTTCAGGTTATTTTTGCAGTGACACCGCCATCTTTCTAGTGGACCCAACCAAGTATATGTAAACGTGATTTGCTCCCTTGATGAGAGACAGGGAAATCAATCCCTGTTTCTCATCAAGGGGGCATTGTTATGTTAGAAAGAGGAACAGCTCCCATCGGAATAAAGAACGCCTGAGAAAACACGGGAAGATGTGTCATCTCAGGCGTTTTATATTAAGGTAAGTCCAAAAGATACCGGAACCGAGCGCCAACAAAGCGAACGAAGCAAAACTGCATACAGCGGGCAAATAAACGGCATCCTCCATGGTGATGGTTGTACTGGGATGCTTCATAGGTCACCCCAATATAATAACTAATTCTTATCAATAACAAAGGATAGCCTTAGATAGGAAAAAGCCGGCTTTCGCCGGCTTGTATCGCTTATATTAAGTATTGCGGGATTTATCCTTTAGTATGTTGGTAAGCTCCTCCATAAAGGAATTGATATCCTTAAAGTGTCGGTAAACCGAGGCGAAACGGACATAGGCAACCTCGTCAATTTCCTTGAGATGCTCCATCGCCAACTCTCCAATGTAGGAGGAGGATACCTCCCGGTCCATGGAGTTTTGAATTTTTTGTTGGATACTGTCGGCAATTTCCTCCAGCTGCTTTGCGGATATAGGACGTTTATCGCAAGCCCGCATCAGACCCGCCAACATCTTTTCCCGATTAAAGGCCTCTCTGCGCCGATCCTTTTTTACCACCATAATGGGTGTGGTTTCCACAATCTCGTAGGTTGTAAAGCGTTTTTCGCAGCTCAGGCACTCCCGACGACGGCGTATTTTCTCTCCCTCATCGGTGGGGCGGGAATCGATGACCTTGCTCTCGGAATAAAAGCAAAAGGGGCATTTCAACGGGCATCATCTCCTTGCGTTACCGCTGGCTCAAATAGTCCTCTAGCAGGTCAGGAATATGAACCAAGCGAACGTCGTTTTCAGCACAGAGTCTGATAAACTGCTCCACAAACTCCTGTTTGGTATCTATGTCTTTGGCGGAAAACAAGATGTTGTCATCTTCATCCAGGATCCGAAATCCATATGTAGTATAACTAATTTTTTCCTGTTCGTCAACAATGTTGCAGCTGGTAAGTTCTATACTCAGTTCCAAGCCGTTTGACACCAAGGAATACTTCTTTACACACAACAAGTTTTCTGGTACCTCCCTTCAGTTTACACCATTCCAGTCCGCAACCATGTCCTAACCGGCCCGGAAAGATGATACGGTAAACACCTACTCCACCTCAATAGATGTTTTAATCATACATAAAATTATTGAATATGCAAGAAAAAATCTATGCCCTTTTTCGACACACTTTATCATATAGTATGTGGTTTTTGTAACATATTACGATAAAATGCTGTTGAAAACTATGTAAAGTGGAGAACAAGGTCGAACAAAGTCGAAAGATTTGTTGGTTTTACGAGATTGTTGATACAATGGTGGAAAGATGCTGAAAACCCCGGGAAATTTCCACAATGTCCTTAAAGTTTTCCCGATAAAGTTCCACAATCACCCCGCCAGAAAACCCGTTTTTCCGCATAGTGAAAAGGAATTCTCCGATGTTAAAAACTCCGCTGCCCGGAACCAGGCAGTCGGCCCCCTCCCGGTGGTCACTCATATGGATGTGGCGGACTTTGTTGCCCAAAAGGTTAGCCAGTTCAAAAGGGCTTTGCCCCGAACGCACCGCCTGCTTCACATCCAGAATGTACTCCACCTGGGGCAGGTTGTTTTTCATATCGGTCAGAAAATCAAGGGTGCCAGAAGCGCACCGCTCCACATTTTCCTGGCAAAGGTGAATTCCCATGGATTTGGCTTCTTCCCACAGGATGGAAAACCGGCGAAAATACTCTTCCCGAGGCAGATGACTGTGCTTATGATCTCCATGAAAAACCAAGGTGTCGGCGCCCAGCAGAGCTGCGGCTGCAAAAAAACGTTTGTACAGCTCCACTCCTTCCTCAAATCTACGCTGATAATGGGAAAAAAACAGCATAGGTTCCATAATTGAACAATAAGGGTGCACCGAAACCACCCGAATGCCACGGTCCTGGGCTACGGAGCGCAGTATGCGCAAATAATCGGGTTGCAGCTCCACGGCGGCGTTGAGGAATACCTCGATGCAGGCAGGGCCCAGTGGGGCAAGCTGCAAAAGGCTGTCCTCCGTTGTGGCGGGATAAAAGCAAGCAGTAGAAATCCCAGTAAACAATTGCGTCATAACCTTTCGTTGCCATTTATTGCGCCTTGTGACAGGTAAAACTTTATGTTACACTAATTTCATCCAAATAGACAGGGGGTGCATGACCGCCTTGTCGGAAAGGAGGCGTGTATGCGTCTGATGATCCACAAATTCCTGGAGCTTTTCCGGGAATTGGGCCCCTATCCCAAATTGGCGATCAAGCTGGGAGCGGGAATGATGCTTGTCTTTTACATAGTGGGGGTAATCTCCTTGCTGTCCGCGCCTTATGTACCCAACTACTTTAATGCCATCACCCTTTATCGGGGATGTATGGAGGCTGCTCCCGCCAGTTTTGCCGCCGGAGTATGTGGCGGGCTGCTGGGGGATTTGATGCTGGGTCGGGACAAGCAAAACAAGGACGATTAGGCAGCCTGTTCATGTGTCATTATAGCATGTTCATGGATATTTGCCAGCCAAGGAGCCATGTAATATCCAGCAAAAAACCTGCTAGCATTTACCACAGCTGGAACCCGTTGGAAGAACCCTTTTCCCTCTCCTTGTTTTTTCCTGGTTTTAGAAAAAAGGCAGGTTCTTTTAACCGGTTATGACAATATATGACAGGCAGAAAACCGGCATGCAAAAATTCCCGGTTTGCCTTTGACTTTGCAGAGTTTACTTCCAATGGCAGCTACCGGTGCCATCCCCATTTACTGACAGGTAACCCCGAGGACAACATTCCCGGCGCTTACTCGGCGCCGGGAATGTTGTCATTTTCTTCTTTAATTTTCTGTATATAGTCGGTCAGCCGCTTCATGGTTTCCGGGCTGATGACGTGTTCCATTCGACAGGCATCCTCTTCGGCGACGCTCTCCTCCACCCCCAGAATTTTGGTTAAAAACCGCTTGAGGGTTTTATGCCGCAGATCCACCGCCTTGGCCTGTTCCCGTCCCAGAGGGGTAAGGCTGATTCTGCCATAGGGCTGCTGCTCCACCATTCCCGCCTTTTTCAGCACCGAAACAGCCTTGTTGACGCTGGGGCGGGAAACGCCCAGAAGATTGGCTACATCAATGGAGCGAACCGGACCGGATATTTCCTCCAGCTTGAGAATGGCTTCCAGATAGTTTTCGCTGGCTTCTCGCAAAACCAGGGGTACTTCTGTCAAGGTCAGCCACTTCCTTTCTTGGTGGTTACATCGTCAGGGCGATAACTGGAACAGTTATTTTTATGAGAGCAACCGGAGCAGCCCTCGCAGCATTGGCCCTGGGACATCTTCCGCAGGCTTCGGACCAACAGGTAGAGGGCCAACGCAATGACCAGTCCGCACAGAATAACAATCACAGCGGCCAAGTCCACACCTCCTCGGAAACGGTGATGACCGAATCCACTTACACAACAACAGTATAGCGCGTTTTAAACAAAAAGTAAATCTTAAAACCCAAAAATTTTACCGATTTGATAGACAAGCATGGAGATGAAGTAGGCCACTCCGGTGCTGAACAAAGCGGTGCCCAAGGCCCATTTTAAGCTGTTCATTTCCCGCCGGATGGAGACAAAGGCGGAGATACAGGGCATGTATAACAGGCAGAAGACCATAAACGAAAAGGCGGAAAGGTTGGAAAAAGCATCGGGCAGGAGGGCCGCTAGCTCGGCTTGAGAGCCTGCACCATACAGCACCATCATGGAGGTGACCACCGTCTCCTTGGCCACCAACCCCGCCAGAACAGAAACCGCCGCCTGCCAGTTTCCAAAGCCAAGGGGAGTAAACAGGGGCGCAATCGTTCTGCCGATGGAGGCAAAGATGCTTTGGGTGTTATCCTGTACCAGTTGCAGGCTCCAGCTAAAGTTTTGCAGCAGCCAGATCACCACGCTCATGGAAAAAATAATGGTGCCCGCTTTGATGAGAAACCCCTTGCACTTTTCCCAGACATGACGGCCCAAAGAGCGGGGAGAGGGAAGCCGATAGGGGGGAAGCTCCATCACAAAGGGGGCCACCTTGCCCCGGAACAGCGTGTTTTTGAGAATCAGCCCCCCAAGGATGGCCACCAGCATACCCAGGATGTACATGGAAAAGACCACCAATCCCTGATGGGCGGCAAAAAAGCTCCCGGCAAACAGGGCGTAGATGGGCAGCTTGGCGCCGCAGCTCATAAAGGGGAGAATCATAATGGTCAGCTTGCGGTCCCGGTCATTTTCCATGGTGCGGGCCGCCATGACGGCAGGGGTGGTGCATCCAAAACCCATCAGCATGGGAATAAAGCTCTTGCCGGTCAGGCCGATTTTGTGAAGCAGCCTGTCCATAATAAAGGCGGCCCGAGCCATATAACCGCTGTCTTCCAGAAGGGAAAGGCAGGTAAAGAGAATCATAATCTGAGGCAGGAAGGTCAGCACCCCTCCCACACCGCCGATGACGGCGTCCACCAAAAGGCCGTAGGTCCAGCCGGGGGCTTTGGCGGCGTCCAGCAGTGCGGTCACCCATCCTCCCAGCACTTCTTTGAGCAGATACTCGATGCCGTCGCTCAAATAGCTACCCACTGGGCCAAAGGTGGCGGCAAAGATGAGAAACATCATCAGCAGGAAGATGGGCAGCGCCAGAACTCGATTGGTTACCACCAGATCAATCTTGTCGGAGAGGGTAAGGTTGCCTTCCCCTCCCTGCTTTACCATGGTTTTTCCAACGATCTCTGTGATGGCTTGGTAGCGGGCATCGGCCAGCATGGTCTCCCGATCCCCATAGGGGGAGGTGGCTTCATAGGCTCTGACCAGCGCCTCGATTTGCTCCAAAGTCTTTTTCTCTAAATCCAGGGTCCGGGCTGCTTGTTGGTCTCCCTCCAGCAGCTTGGAGGCATAGAACCAAAGGGGCAGTTCCCGCAGATTGGGCTGTTCCCACAGCAGGGTATATATTTCCCGAATCACTTGGGAGGTGGTGTTGTCGTACCGAATACTTCCCACCGGGCTGCGGGGGTTGTAGGTAGCGGTTTTGGCAAGCTCCACGGCGGTATCCAACAAAAGCTGGGTGTTTTTTGCCTTGCGTGCGGTGATGGGAACCACCGGCACCCCCAATAGTCTGGAAAGCTTACCGCAGTCCAGCTTGTCCCCTCTGGCCTCCACCTCGTCCATCATGTTGACCGCCAGCACCAGAGGAACCGAAAGCTCCATCAGCTGCACCGCCAGGTAGAGGTTGCGCTCGATGTTGGAACCGTCGATGACATCGATGAGGACATCGGGGCGTTCGTTAATGAGGACGTTGCGGGTAATGATTTCCTCCATACTGTAGGGGGAAAGGGAATAAATGCCGGGCAAATCCACCAAGGTGATGGTTTGCCCGTCATAGGAGAGGGTGCCTTCTTTTTTTTCCACCGTCACCCCTGCCCAGTTCCCCACATACTGGCTGGAACCGGTGTAGAGGTTAAAGAGGGTGGTTTTTCCGGAGTTTGGGTTTCCGGTGAGAGCTATTTTCATAAGGCACTACACCTTTTTTACCATAATGTTTTTGGCATCGGCCCGCCGCAGACTCAGCTCATATCCCCGCAGGTGAATTTCCAAAGGGTCACCCAGGGGAGCCGTTTTGCGCAAAAAGACCCGGCAGCCGGGAGTCAGCCCCATATCCACCAGACGGCGCTTGATGGCTCCCTGACCGCCAATGGCCACAATAACACAGCTTTGACCGGGGCTCAAATCCCCCAAAGTGGTGGTAGGGGCAGATTTGATGTTGGACATATCCCTTCCCCCTTTCTAAGCTAGTATAGCAAATCAACCAAGACAATAAAAGCGGTACAGGGGGGTGACTGAAGAAAAAGCAGCCACCTTTTCGGCGCAAAGGCTAGTAAATAATTTCGAGGTAGCGCTTTTCCCGGAAGGAGCGGGTGGTTGCCTCTGCAATCTGTGCCGCCTTGCGGCCATCGGTGACGGTGATGCCAGGCTGTTGATTCCATCGGATGCAGTCCACAAAGGCCTGCAGTTCCAGGCGGTAGGCCTCTTCAAACCGCTGGGGAAAGTTTTCATAGCACTCGGTGAGCACCCCCTGCTGGATATAGAGCATGGCGTGGTTTTTGCGGGGGACGGGACTGATGCGGATGGAACCTTCGGTGCCGACGATTTCGGTTTCCACATGGTAGCCGTGGGGAGCGGCCCGACCGGCATGGAGGACAGCCATTTTCCCGCTGGCAAAGGTGTAGGAGGCGATGCCGGCTTCGGCGTCTCCTCGTTGCTCAAAGATGGGATATTTAAAGCTGCCCCCTTGGGCAAAGACGCCGGTGGGGTCTTCCCCCAAAAACCAGCGGGCCAAATCCATGTCGTGGATGCCCAAATCCATAAACAGGCCTCCGGAACCTTTGCCGCCGTACTCAATGCACTCCTGAATGGTGGACATGGGATCGGCTCCAAACCCCTTGACCAAATAGGGCTCGCCAATCAGACCGGCATCAATTTTTTCCCGGGCATAGCGGTAGGAAGGGTCAAACCGACGCATAAATCCCGGAAAAAACACAAGATGGGGCTGAGCCAAAGCCGCCTGCTCCACCTGTTTGCATTCCTCCGCCGAGATGCCCAGAGGTTTTTCGCAAAAGACATGTTTCCCGGCTTGGAGAGCCTGAATGGCCTGCCGGGCATGGCAATCGCTGGCGGTGACAATGACCACTGCGTCAATCTTAGCCTGCTGCAACATCTGGTCAAAGTCGGTGTACAGATCTTGAACGCCCAGTTCCTTTCCCGCCGCCTCCAAAGCCTGCGGGTCCCGGCGGCAGAGAGCGGTCAGTTCCCCGCCCACCGTGTGGAAAGCGATGTTTTGGGCGTGGGTCATCCCCAGACGCCCCAGTCCTGCAATGCCGATACGCACCTTTTGCATGGCTAAACCTCCTTGTCTTGATGGCTTCTTTTCCCTGCTAAAGGGAAATCTTTTCTCCATAACTGCAAGAGGAATCAAAGACGGTAGCTTTAGTGTTCGCCCTCGGGTTGGGGAATGGGGGAAACGGGGCCGCAGGAGTTGCGCCGCACCAAGGTGGGCATTAAAATTCGGTGAGAATAGGCCTCGTAGTCGTTGGCGATGGTTTGTAACAGCATATCCATAGCCACGGTGGCCATGGCCTGCTTGGGCTGCTCGATGGTGGACAAATTGATTTTAGGCAGTGCAGCATAGCGGATGTTGTCAAATCCCAAAAGGGAAATATCCCCCGGAATGGCAATTCCATGTTCTTCCGCTGCCTGCAAAACTCCCAAAGCCAGGGTGTCGGTGCTGGTCATGATGGCGGTATAGTATCGAGGCTGACGAAACAGCTCCACCGCCATTTCGTAACCGGCCTCAATGGTGGTGTCCTCGTAAGGACTGTCCCAAAACAGGGGGGTGAGCCCGTTCTTCTTGCAGGCGTGGTGGTAGCCTTTGGCCCGCAGCTCGTGGGTGGCGGTATTGGAATCCCGGCCCAGATAAAGAATCTTGCGGTGGCCCAGCTCCAGCAGATATTCCACTCCCAGCTGGGAACCCTGAAAGTTGTCGGTGGCCACATAACTCACCGGCTTGTCGCTGAGATGTTCGTTGACAAACACCGTGGGCACCTGATCCAGATACCGCTTGATGTTGCGGTAGCTTTCCCGGTGAGAGGGGAAAAACAAAATGCCATCCACCTGCCGTCCCAACAGCAATTCAAAGGTCTGCGCCTCAAAATCCAGGCTGTGGGAGGAATTGCAGAGCATAATATTGTATCCCTGCTCTCTGGCGTACCGCTCAATATGGTAGGCGGTTTCCGACATAAAGGGGTTGTCGATGCTGGGGATAATCACTCCCAACAGATGGGATTGCCCCATGACCATGGAACGGGCGACCGAGTTGGGGGTATAGCCCATTCGGCTACACACCTCCAAAATCTTCTGACGGGTTTTTTCATTGACGGGTTTTCCTTCCGATAAGGCCCGAGACACCGTTGCGTAGCTGACGCCGGCCTCCCGTGCAATATCCTTGATGGTGACGCGACGGGAATCCTTTCCATTTACCATATCTTACACTCCAATCTGGGATTGACAACGTTTACAATCTTTTGGGGCTTTTCCTGTGCATCTTAGCTAAGGGCACCCATAGCCCCTTCTAGTTAGCCAGGGTTAAAAGGCAGAAAAACCTGATAATAATCAGATTGTTAACGGAATATCAAACAATGTCCGCGCCATTATAACATAAAAGAAGACTCTTGACAATTCCAAGGGATTGGATATATAATATACTAAATTGCAAACGTTTACAACTATTTTGCGAAAAAAATCGCAGAAAAAAGTTGGGCGCAAGTGCAACAGAACCGAACCAAAACCACGCCGGCACAGCCGGCGAACAGTAAATGAAAGAGGTGCAACGTAATGGCGAAAATGAGAGGCGTTACCCTGGATGCAACATGGGCACCCAAGCCCGAGTTCAAACTTGGCCCCAAGGATATTGAAGGACGTCAGACCTACATGGGCAGCCTGGTTTGGAAAGACCCCAAAATTGACATCCGCGAGCACGACATTCCCGAGCCGGGCCCGGGCGAAGTTCTCATTAAGTTGAAAGCTGTTGGTATCTGCGGAAGCGACGTACATATGGCTCAGGCCCAAGACGATGGCTACATCTTCTATCCCGGCCTCACCGGCTTCCCCAGCATTCTCGGCCATGAGCTTTCTGGCGTTGTCGTCAAAGGCGGCCCCGGTGCGAAGGATAAGGTTACCAACCGCGAGTTTAAGGGCGGCGAGCTGGTTTGCGCCGAAGAAATGCTGTGGTGCGGTTCCTGTCAGCCCTGCGCCGACGGTTGGCCCAACCACTGCGAGCGTCTGGACGAGATCGGCTTTAACGTAAACGGTGCTTTTGCCGACTACATCGTTCTTCCCGACCGTTGCCTCTGGAGCTTGGAGCCTCTGCGTGCTGCTTACAAAAACGAAGAGGACATCTTCCTGGCCGGTTCTCTGGTAGAGCCCACCTGCGTAGCCTACAATGCAGTGATCGAGCGCGGCGGCGGCATTCGCCCCGGCGACAACGTGGTCATCTGCGGCGCTGGTCCTGTAGGTCTTGCTGCCTGCATGATCCTCAAACGCGCTGGTGCTGCCAAGGTTATCCTGTCCGAGCCTCAGGCTGAGCGTGCCGAGCTTGCCCGCAAGATGGGCGGCGCCGACTACATCATCGATCCCACCAAGGTCGACTTTGCAGAAGAAGTTCTGCGCATCACCGACGGCATGGGCGCATCTCTTTATCTGGAAGCGACCGGACTGCCCACCGTTGTGTATCCCGGCATCGAGAAGGCCATCTGGGAAGGCCGCACCCTCAACGCCACCGTTGTTGTGGTAGCCCGCGCCGAAGCCAAGATGCCTGTTACCGGCGAGGTTCTGCAGGTACGCCGCGCCCGCATCGTTGGCGCTCAGGGCCACTCCGGCCACGGCACCTTCCCTCGCGTCATCCAGTGCATGGCCGACGGAATGGATATGATTCCCATGATCACCAAGAGAATTACTCTGGACGAGGTTCCCGAGAACATCATCGCTCTGCAGACCGATCGCTCCAACTGCAAGATCACCTGCATTATGGACTAACTGACGCCTAACCCCCAAGAGGCGATAAGCGGGGGGAACCTTCCCCCCGCACTCCCCCTTTTCCGTAGGAGCAGGGAGAGCTACTTCAAAACAGGAGGTAACACCATGGCGAAACAAGTGACGAACTGGATCATGACCGATGTTCCTGGTATCATGTTCGAAGATACTCAGGTGGGCCGTCTCAAGAAGGAAGTTTGGGACATGACCGAGGAGCAGTTGGATGCTGTTCTGGAAGAGTATGGCATTCCCGCCGAATCTGAACTGGGCAAAGCCGGCACCTATATCCAGAACACCCCCCGCTGCAAAGTGATTGAAAAGCGCCGCAAGAACGACATCGTGTTTGTTCCCATCGGCTGCACCGAAAACCACGGACTTCATGCCAACACCGGACTGGATACCTTTATGGTTACCCAGATTCTGGAAGGCGTTCGCCGCTACACTGCCAAGCAGGGCCGGGAAATCAACCTGTGCCTGCCTCCGCTGAACTACGGCGGACATCCCTATCACCACATCGGCATGCCCGGCACCGTCAACATGCCCCACGAAGTGGTGGTAGAAACCCTGATTTACATGATGCTCGGCCTGTGGAACGACGGCTTCCGCAAGATCATCCTGGTCAACAACCACGGCCATCTCTGGATGCTGGAATCCGCCATTCAGGAGTTCTGCAAGCGCTTCCAGCTGCCCGGAATCTTCCGCACTCTGGAATGGCACCGCGCTGTTCGCGAGTTCTTTGTTCCCAACAACAAGCCCGACAGCTTGGACACCACCTTTATCCACGCCGACGAGTGCGAAACCTCCGTGGCTCTGCTGCTGTTCAAGGACATGGTGGACATGAGCGTTGCCGAGGACAAATGGGGCGAAAGCTACCTGCCTGACGGCCACTTTGACAAATCCATCGAGCCTTATCGCCGTCCTCATCGCTGGAGCGAGGGCGAAGGCCAGTCCAGCATCGAAATGGCTACCAACCGGGAAGGCGTTGTGGGAACTCCCACCATCGCCACTGCCCAGAAGGCCAAGCGTCCCATCGTTGCCATCCTCAAGTACCTCACCCTGGTCAATGACGAGATTCTGGAAGCCTTCCCTCCCGGAACGGTTCCCGATCCCGAAAAGACCACCCTGCGCACCAAAGAAGAGATGGCCCCTTATCTTCTGGAGCCCTTTGCACCCGGCTGGAAGTCTGTTTACGAGCTTCCCATGCGGGGACCCTTTACCAAACTCTAAACAAAAGCCTGACAGCTTATGCCGTAAGGCCGTCGCATCACTGCGGCGGCCTTTTGGCTAAAAACCCTGCGGTGAGAGGGAAGAACCTTCCGCCGTTGCAGGAGCCTTCCCTTGGGCTTCTTGTAGGCTTTTGAATATCGGTCATAACTATGCAAGCAGGCTGTTAACAGAAAAAACTGATAAGGAGGTAGCAGTATGGTAAAAATTGGGATCATCGGCGCGGGGCGCATTGGTCAGGTTCATGGCAAAAGCATTTTGACCGGCGTACCGGAAGCAAAAATCGAAGCCATTGCCGACCCCTACCTGACAGATGAGGCACGGGCCTGGGCAGAAGGGGTAGGAATCCAAAAGATCTCTTTGGATTACAAAGACATTATCAATGATCCTGAGGTGGATGCAGTGCTGATCTGCTCTTCCACCGATACCCATTGCCCCATCTCTCTGGAGGCCATTGCCGCCGGAAAGCACGTTTTCTGCGAAAAACCCATTGACCATAATCTGGACAATATTCAAAAAGTGGTGGATGCCCTCAAAGGCACCAACATCAAATATCAAGTAGGCTTTAACCGCCGGTTTGACCACAACTTTATGGCGGTGCGCCAAGCGGTGGCCGACGGCAAAATTGGCGAGCAGCATGTGATTCGCATCAGCTCCCGGGATCCTGCCCCGCCGCCCATTTCCTACGTCAAAGTGTCGGGTGGACTGTTCCTGGATATGATGATCCACGACTTTGACATGGTGCGCTATCTTTCCGGCAGCGAGGTGGAGGAAGTTCACGCCGTGGGAGCGGTGCTGGTGGATCCGGAAATCGGAAAAGCCGGCGACGTGGACACCGCCATTGTGACCCTAAAACTGAAAAACGGCGCCCTTGCCGTCATCGACAATTCCCGTCAGGCGGTTTACGGCTACGACCAGCGAGCCGAAGTGTTCGGCTCCAAGGGATGTGTCCAGTGTGGAAACGACACCTCCCACACCGCCAGCCTTTCCACGGTGGATGGCGTGGTTTCGGATAAGCCTCTGTGGTTCTTCCTGGAGCGGTATATGGCCGCTTACCAGCTGGAAATCAAACGCTTTGTGGAAGCCATCGTCAACGATACTCCCACCGATGTAGGCGTTATGGACGGCCTTGCGCCGGTTCTCATTGGCCTTGCCGCCAAAAAATCCTTGGAAGAAGGCAGGCCGGTTAAGCTGTCCGAGATCCGATAAACCAAAGCCCCGGGACAGAACCCGGGGCTTTGTCTATCATACTGGTGACAAACCCCTTTTCAGCGTTTCGGCAGCTTACCGTCCATTCTGCCTGCCTTTTCCTTGGCGAATGGCGTATCATTTAAAGGGGAAAGATAGAAGCACCTGGGCGCTAGACCAAAAGATGCTCCAACTGCTCCAGAACATCCAGCAGCCCCCCGGTGAGGGCGTTGCAGAACTCCCGGTTTTCGGGGCTGTTTGCGTCGATGCGCCATTTGCCCGCGGAATCCCGGACCAGGTAAGCGGTGGCATCCCTGCGCACCCGCAGCATTTCCTCTGCGCTGGCGGTAAAGAGATATTCCTCCAAAAACTCACTCCAATCCGCTTGAGAATGGCTGATCATACAGCCCGCCAGATAGGAGGCGGCATCGGCGCCCAGATTGCCCAGAGCCCCTCCCACATCCACAGCGGTAACCGCCACATCCACCCATGCGGTATCCCCCTCAACCCGCTCGGCTCCCACTTCAAGTTCCATGCGGGCAAGGGCGGGGGCCAGAACATTGTGGTAAGCGTCGGTAAAGGGCCCCTGAGGAGCCAGAGCCATCCACTGGGCCGCAAGCCCCAAGTCCCAAGTGCGAAGAGCCTCCGCCAATCCCAAGACAGCACCGCTGGGGGTGGTGTTGTCCGCCGTGGAAAGGGATGAAGGCGGTGGACCGGGCCGGTGTTCCTGTGCTTTGGATTTCCATGGCATCAGCGGCTGCAGGGACCAGAAGGCAAGCCCTACCACCCCTACAGCCAACACCATCAACAACCATCGAAGCCGTTTCAACATAAGCCCTCCTTTTTTAAGATACACACCTTTTTGTCCTGTCGCTGGAATGGCTTCTGCCAAGGCGAGGCGGCAAAGGCCATTGGCCAGACTTGTTCTGTTTCATTTCTATGAAAAACTTGGGCGGCTTATACACCCAGAGGAGGGAAAAGCGCACCCATTGCCGCAGCGCCGGAAAGGGGGACAGGCAAAGCTCCCTTGGTGAGCGATTCCTCTTCTTTTCTTGAAAAACAGGGAGATTTCCGCTATACTGTACCAATTGAGTGATAGGAACGCAGGGAGGACAAAGGATGTATACACTGTTAAAACAGGAGGGCCGAGCTCGCCGCGGCCAGATGGAGACGGTTCATGGAACGGTGCAGCTGCCCGCCTTTATGAATGTGGGGACGGCCGGGGCCATCAAGGGGGGCGTTAGCTCCATCGATTTGCAGCAGCTGAAATGTCAGGTGGAGCTGTGCAACACCTATCACCTTCATCTGCGCCCAGGCGACGATGTGGTGCGGGATTTGGGAGGGCTTCACCGGTTTATGGGCTGGTCGGGGCCTATCCTCACCGATTCCGGGGGCTTTCAGGTATTTTCTCTGGCCAAACTGAGGAAGATAGCAGAAAAAGGAGTCACCTTCCGTTCCCACATTGACGGGCGAGAGATTTTCATGGGTCCCGAGGAAAGTATGCGGATTCAGTCCAACCTGGGTTCCACCATTGCCATGGCCTTTGACGAGTGCATCGAAAATCCGGCAGAATACGATTATGCCAAGCAGAGCATTGCCCGCACCACCCGCTGGCTGATTCGCTGTCAGGAAGAGATGGCGCGGCTCAACGCCCTGCCGGATACCATCAATCCCAAGCAGATGCTGTTTGGCATCAACCAAGGCTCTACCTATGAGGATCTGCGCATCCAGCATATGGAGGAAATCGCCGCTTTGGATCTGGACGGCTACGCCATCGGCGGTTTGGCGGTGGGGGAGACGGCCGGGGAAATGTACCGCATCATCGATGCGGTGGAGCCTTATATGCCAGCTCACAAGCCCCGTTATCTCATGGGGGTGGGAACTCCGGTCAACATCATCGAAGCGGTGTGGCGGGGAATTGATCTGTTTGACTGCGTGATGCCCAGCCGCAATGCCCGTCACGGCACCTTGTTTACCTGGCAGGGGGTGCGGATTATCGGCAATGCCCGGTACCAGCGGGACGATCGCCCCATTGACGAAACCTGTGACTGCCCCACCTGCCGCAACCATTCCCGGGGTTACCTGCGCCATCTGCTGGCCTACCACGAGATGTTGGGATACCGGCTGGCGGTGATTCACAACCTTTATTTCTACAATTCTCTGATGGAGCGCATCCGCAAGGAAATCGAGGCAGGCACCTTTGCCCAGTTCCGCCAGGAGATGGTTCCCCTGCTGGATACCCGCATCCCGGAAGGGCAGGACTAGCGGGAAAAAATCCTTGCAAAAGGTGCTTGGTTTCGCTATACTATTACTTGTCTATATACCAAGGTCCATATAGGCTCTAACAGGGAAAAAAGAACCTTGCTTTGCCTTTGAGCCGAGACCTTGAAACAGAAAGGAAGTGTACCATGCAGAACTACTTGCTGCAGACGGCCCCAGGCGGTGGCGATCTTCTTTCCATGATGTTGACCATGGTTCTTATTTTTGGGCTGATGTACTTCATGATGATTCGCCCGCAAAAAAAGCGGGAAAAAGAAAATCAGGCCATGCGCAACGCCTTGGAGGTAGGGGATGAGATTGTCACCATAGGCGGTATCTTGGGCCGGGTGGTTAGCACCAAGGACGAAACCGTGCTGATCGAGTCCGGTTCCGCCAACACAAAGCTGCGGGTAACCAAGTCTGCCATTCAGGCCAACCTCACCGCTCAGGAAAAGGCACGGGAGCGTGCTGCTGCACAGGCGCAGGCCACCCAGGCTGCAAAGGAAGAAAAAGCTCGCGCCAAGGCAGAAGCCAAGAAAAGTAAGAAGAGCGAGTAAGCCGCGCTGCCATGCCGGCATAACGCAAACAAGCCCTGCATATAGTGTAGCAAGCAGTTTTTGCTACACATTCAGGAGGTGTTTGCATGTCCAGCAGGAGGGCGCAGCAAATGGAACAGAAGGGCGTAGAGCGGATCGCCAGACCGATTCTAATTAGCGTGGCAGCAGGAGCCATAGTCTGCATCGGCATTTTGCTGCTTTTATCGGTACTGCTTTCTGTCAAGAGCATTCCCCAGTCCCTCATCAGCCCAATGGCGATTTTTGCCATCATTGCCGGGGCTTTTGTATCGGGATTTACTTGCGCCAGAGCGCAGCGCCAAAACGGTCTTGCCTACGGTGTCGCCTGCGGAGCTGTCCTCAGCATTTTGGTGCTGTTGGCAGGGATTGGGTTGCCCGGCAACGATATGGGTATGCTGGCATTGTTTAAAGTGGTTTTCATGTTGTTTGGCGGTATGTTGGGCGGCGTTTTGGGCGTCAATGTCCGGCAGCGCCGCAGACGTTGAAACAATCGGGAAAATATGCTATACTTTCCTAAGGGAATTGGCAAAGAGGTGAACTGTATGAAGCATATCAAAACTTTGGCTAAGGGAAGTTTGAAGGAGTCGGCTCAAAAGGGCGGCTGCGGCAAATGTCAGGCCTCCTGCCAGTCGGCCTGCAAAACCTCCTGCACTGTGGCCAACCAGAAGTGCGAGAGAGAGGCATAAGGTAACATTATCAATGAGCTTGCCAAGGGCCAGGGATGATCTGTTGTGGCCTTTGGCAGCCGGCTGCAGACCGAAGAATGTGGGGGGTAGACCATTACCCCCCATAAGTTGTTGGTTTGAGCAGCCCTAAGTTCCGCCGAATGGGCGGATTATTTGTGTAAAGGGAATTTGTATGATGATACATCGATTTCAATATCAGGACCTGTGGATTGTGCTGGATGTGGAGAGCGGCGCCGTTCACTTGGTGGATCAGCTGGCGTATGAAATGCTGGAGCATCTAACGCCGCCTTTGGAGCAGGAGCCGCCCTCGTCTCTGCTCGAGGCCTTTTCCTCCCACCCCCGGGAAGAAGTGTTGGAAGTGTACCGGGAGCTTTACCGCCTCTGGGAGGATGGGCAGCTCTTTGCCCAAGACGGCCACGACGTTTTTATGGAAAAACTGGGGCTTTCTCCCGTCAAGGCCATGTGCCTCAACGTCTCCCACGACTGCAACCTCCGCTGTGCTTACTGCTTTGCAGGGAAGGGAGACTATAACCAAGGCCGGATGACCATGGATGCCAAAACCGGAAAGCAGGCCATCGACTACCTCATTGCCGCTTCGGGGGACCGGGAGCGGTTGGAGGTGGACTTTTTTGGGGGCGAGCCGCTGCTTGCTTTTGATACGGTAAAAGCAGTGGTGGACTACGCCCGCAGCCGGGAGCAGGAGACGGGCAAGCGGTTCCGGTTTACCATCACCACCAACGGCATGCTGCTGGACGATGAAAAAATCGACTACATCAACCGGGAAATGAGCAATGTGGTGCTCTCCCTGGACGGCCGCAAGTCGGTGAACGATAAGGTTCGCGCCCGCATTGACGGTTCCGGCTGTTATGAGGCAGTGGTTCCCAAATTTCAAAAGCTGGTGCAGCGCAGGGGGGACGGAGAATACTACCTGCGGGGTACCTTTACCAAGTACAACAAAGATTTTGGGCAGGACGTGCTGGCCCTGTACGATCTGGGCTTTGATCAGGTTTCGGTGGAGCCGGTGGTTTCCGATCCCAAAGAGCCTTGGGCCCTCACCCACGAGGATCTGCCTGAGGTGTTTGCCGAATATGACCGGTTGGCTTCCATGGTGCTGGACCACCGACTCAGGAAAACCGGGCTCAACTTCTTTCATTTTATGTTGGATCTCAGCCAAGGCCCCTGCGCCATCAAGCGGCTGCGAGGCTGCGGCTGCGGAAATGAATATTTGGCGGTTACCCCCGACGGAGATGTCTATCCCTGTCACCAGTTTGTGGGGATGGAACAGTGGCGGATGGGCAATGTGTTTGACGGTACGTTGGATGAGGAAAAGAAGGCCTACTTTGCCGCTTCCACCGTCTACCAAAAGCCCGACTGCCTCCAGTGCTGGGCCAAGTTCTACTGCTCGGGTGGCTGCAACGCCAACAACTTCCGCTACGAGGGAGATGTGCGCAAAGCCCACACCCTATCCTGCGAAATGGAGCGCAAACGTCTGGAATGCGCCATCGGCATCAAAGCAGCGCAACTGCTGCGGGAAGAGGAGGTAACGGCATGACCCCTTGCACCATTGGATTTATCGGCGCGGGACACATCGCCGGCGCTATGATTCAGGGCATGGTAGGTTCCGGTAAAATTGCTCCCAAGCAGATTGGAATCTGTGATGTTCTTCCGGCCAGAATGGAGCGCTATGCCAATCAGGGACACCCCACCTTTTCCGCCATTAACCATCTGATGCAGACTTGCCCCGTTGTAGTCCTTGCCGTCAAGCCCCAGAATATGGAGGATGTTCTCCCCTTGGTGAAGGAAGGGCTGACCCCTCAGACCATACTGGTTTCGGTGGCGGCAGGGGTGACGGCCCAGCGGATCAAAGGGATGGTGGGGGAGTGCAATCTGATTTTGGCCATGCCCAACACCCCTGTGGAGTTGGGGCAAGGCGCCATTGCCCTGGGCCGGGTGGAGCCCACCACTGCCCAGCAGATGGAGCAGGTCAAGGGGATTTTTTCCACCTGCGCCTTGGTGGAGGAGATTCCCCATGAGAAGATGCCGGAAATTATCGCCGTCAACGGTTCCAGCCCCGCTTTTGTTTACAAGATGGCGGATATCGTAGCCAAACAGGCAGCGGATGCTGGGATTGATCAGGGGACTGCTCTGCGGCTTTTCTGCAAGACTCTCATTGGCAGCGCCGAAATGATGCTGCGCTCGGGAGATCCTGCCGCCCTTGTCGCTCAGGTAGCCACCCCGGGCGGCACCACCGAGGCTGCTTTGGCCGCCATGGATGCCCATGGATTTGAGGAAAGCCTGCGGGCAGGCATGGAACTGTGTGCCAGTCGAGCCAAGGAGCTCAATCAGGGAAAATAGCTGATCAGCCACTGCAACCTCCCGGTCCGCCAGCCTTCGGATGGGGGGTTCGCTTTATTTTAAAATACTTTGGACTGGTGGCATAGATAAGTCCTTGGCTGTTCTTACGGGAAAAAGCAGATTCGCCCCCAAGAGGATATGGATATTTTGCCTTCATTTATACTCTATGTAAAAGAAACAAGGGGATGTTACCTTGCTCATAACCATTGTGGTGTTTTACAGTTAACGGTAACGAATCTAGGCATACCCTACACCCTTTAGGAATGCGGATGGAGGACCCATGAAAAACTGGAAAACGAGGTTTGTGCTGTTAAGTGTGGGACAGGCGGTTTCCATGCTGACCAGTTCCATTTTGCAAATATCCATTGTCTGGTACCTTACCCGGCAGACAGGATCGGCAGCGGTGGTTACCACCTCAACTCTGTCAGGGTATCTGCCCCGGGCGATATTGGGAATGTTCACCGGAGTGTTCATCGACCGGTATGACCGGAAGAAGATTTTGATCTTATCCGATCTTTCCATCGCCTTTGCTGCCCTTGCGCTTGCCGCAGTGGCTTTGTGGACGCAGATTCCCGTCTGGCTGATCTTTCTGATGCTCTGCATCCGCTCGGTGGGGGCCGCCTTTCACACGCCGTCTTTTAACGCTGTGGTTCCCACCATTGTGCCCAAGGATCAGCTGGCTCGTTGCGCAGGCATTACCCAGAGCTTCGAGTCGGTGTCTCTGATTCTCAGCCCGGCTTTGGCGGGGGTGCTGTTTATCGTCTGGGATTTAAGCGCCATCATCTTTTTGGATGTGATCGGCGCATTGATTGCCATTTTGATTGTATGGTTTCTTCCCATCCCAAAACATGAGGAAAGGGCAGATGCTCCAACCCTTCATGTTTGGCAGGATATGAAGGAGGGAGTAGCGGTGCTGCGCAGCGAAAAAGGCCTGATGTCCATTATGGTGATCAGCACCCTGTATGCCTTTATTTATTTTCCCATCGGATCCCTGTTTCCCTTAATCACCATGACCTATTTTGGGGGTAGCGTGGCGGATTCCAGCATGGTGGAAATTGTATTTTCCAGCGGGACGCTGCTGGGAGCACTGTTGTTGGGCTGGATGGGAAACAGGATTCATAAAGTCAGAGCCATTGCCGCTTCCATCGGGCTGTACGGTGTTGGAACCATGCTTTCCGGTCTGCTTCCCCCTCAGGGCCTGAGACTGTTTGTGGTGCTGTCAGGCATCATGGGCCTTACCATTCCCTTTTACTATGGCCTGCGCACCGCCATTTTTCAAAGCAGAATTCCGGATCGATATCTGGGCAGGGTGTTTTCCTTTTCCTATAGCATCACCTTGCTGGCAGCACCGTTAGGATTGGTGATGGGAGGAACGGTTTCTGAGCTGGCGGGGGTAAACCATTGCTTTTTCCTCTGCGGGATTTTGGCCATTGGCCTTTCGACTGCTATGCTGATTTTGCCTTCTGTGCGAAACAGCGGGGTGTGAGTTGCTGCAAATGGTGCTATCCCCCGATAGCTGTGTTTTAAAATTAGGATGAAATTTCTGCAAGACAACCATGCAAAATCGTGTCATGTTTATTCTGAACAGGGAGAAATTTTACCCCACTTTTTCCCACGGAATTTCGGCACCGGTAGGAGTGCAGATTCCCACCTGCCACTCTTCCTGCCGGCGGACACCCCATTTTGCAGAAAAGTGGATAAAACAGCCCTATTTATAAGGAAAGTCTTGCATTTATCAGGTTTTTTTTCTATAATCTATAGTATAGACTTTTGTTGTTGAGGTCATGATTCTAGCCTTTATCTCGGGTGTTATTTCGGGCGGATTGAACCAGGACATTTCACCATCCATACAGTAGCCTTTTGGGATGGAATCAGCATGGAAAATACATAAGCTGCAATCGGGGCCCCAACTGCTTGCAAGGCCCCGATTGGTTTATGGAATCTTCACGTCAACATCTCATGCCGGGATGACCTTGCGAGGCAGCAAGCTTTGGATCTGGACCTTCAGTCGGGAAAGAGGGTTCTGTATCTCGTCCCCAATGGCAAAAATAACTTCCGCCGGGCTGTTTACTTTGATTTTTTCATTATCAGTGGTCGCTGTGCTTCTGCTTGTTGCAGAAGTGTAAGATAACTAAACGTAGGAAACAGGAGGTTCAGACATGAAGCTGATTTTACTGGGTGCTCCGGGAGCAGGTAAGGGAACACATGGAGCAGCCATACGGGATCGATATCATCTGCCCATCATCAGCACAGGAGACCTGATCCGCAAGGCAATCCAATCCGGCACCGAAACGGGAGAAAAGGCAAAAGCCTTTGTATCTGCCGGTCAGCTGGTTCCCGACGAAATCGTCATCGCCATGCTGAAGGAACGCATTGAGCAACCGGATTGCCAAGAGGGATATATTTTGGATGGCTTTCCCCGCACCATTGCTCAGGCCCAAGCTCTGGAGGAGATGGGCATTACCATCGACCGGGTCATTGACCTGCATGTAGAGGATCAGGTCATTGTGGAGCGCCTGAGCGGCCGCCTTGTGTGTGGCGAATGCGGAGCAAGCTACCACATTCAATACAGCCCGCCTAAGGAAGCCAACATTTGCGATCGCTGCAACAACACACTGAGTCGGCGCCAAGACGACGAACCTGCCACCATTCTGGAACGACTTCGCGTTTACCATGAGCAAACTGAGCCTTTGAGAGAGTACTATGAAAGCCCGGGGTAAATTGTATCGGGTAATAGGGCAAGAAATGGTGCAAGAAACCACCCAGCTGGTTCTTGAAGCAGTTGCCAGCGAAGTGTAATTACAATATAATTGGAGGTTTTCTCTGTGATTGCATTTTTCGAGCAGCATGGACTTTTGCATATTACCGAGCAGGCCATTGTGCTGCGCATTCTTTTGGCCATCATCCTGGGAGGGATGGTTGGCTTTGAGCGCACCTACAAAGGCCATTCGGCGGGGTTTCGCACCCATATTCTGGTGTGTCTGAGCGCCACAGTGATTATGATGACAGGGCAATACGTTTTTGAATACACCGGTGTGGGCGACGCTGCCCGTCTTGGTGCTCAAGTGGTTAACGGCATTGGTTTTTTGGGCGCAGGAACCATCATGGTTACAGGGGCTCATCAAATTAAAGGTTTAACCACAGCGGCCACTCTGTGGTCGGCAGCCGGTTTAGGTCTGGCAATTGGCATTGGGTTTTATTTCGCAGCGGTTTGTGCCTGCATCGCCATTATGGTGGTTATCTCTTTGTTTGACAATTTGCAGGACCGTCTGGTGTCTTTTTCCGGTTATATGCGTATCCATGTGGTGTTCAAGTCCGTTGATCAGATCGGGGAATTCCTTCAGTTTTGCAAAAATGAGGACATTGTCATTGATGACTTTCAGCAGATGAATACAGAAAAAGGAGTTTCTGGCCTTTTTAAAATTCAGCTCAAGAAAAAAATTCGCCATTCCGAGGTGGTAGAGATGCTTCGCGCTTGTGACGGCATCGTTTCGGCAGAGGAATATTAAGCTCCGGCCGGGGTGCCCACACCTTAAAGCCAACTACCATGCAAGCCCTTGGGGCAGCATCCAATGCCCAAGGCGGTGCACTTTTCGGCAGCTTAGTCTGATACCACCTTCTTGCATATAGTTTCCCCAACAAGCTTTCCGGCTCCTAGGGGTCGGGAGTAGAGCCAATAAATCGACAAAAGACAAAAAGCCCTCTGCTGTAGACCAATCTTCTACAGACAGGGGGCTTTTTGTGTTACCGGCTATGCTGATAACTATTAACAAATATAAGATAAGCGCCACCCTTTGGCAGCGCTTATCCAGTCGAAACACAAATGATTACCCGCCATCTGCGTTTCTATCTTACGCGGACTGTTCCTGTTCCGCCAACCAAGGCGGAAACCGGACTGGCTAAATTGTTTGCGCCAAAGCTGCCGAAAAAGCAGCTTGCAAAGCGCTTGAAAACAATGGGTAAGAACTAGCTTACCGGAGCAGGGACAGAACGCCCTGAGGCAGCTGATTGGCCTGAGCCAGCATAGCCTGAGAAGCCTGAACCAGGATGGAGTTCTTGGTGAATTCCATCATCTCTTTGGCCATGTCCACATCGCGGATGGAGGACTCGGCAGCGGTCAGGTTTTCTTTGGAAACACCCAGGTTGTTCAGGGTATGCTCCAAGCGGTTCTGCAGAGCACCCAGGTCGGCGCGAGTGCCAGAAACGATGTTAATGGCGTCGTCAATGACAGCAATGGAGGCGTTGGCATCTTCTTGGGTAGCGATGGATACGTTGTCCACACCAATGCCAGCAGCGCTCATGTCACCTACGGAAAGGGAAACTCTCTGATCCGCGCCACCGTTGGCGCCGATCTGGAAGATAAGAGCGGAGGTGCCTTCGGTGGTGATGGTTTCGGTGCCGCGGTCTTCAACGGTGACAGAGATACCCAAACTTGTGGCGAAATCTTCACCGGTGATGGCGGAGTCGTATGCCTCAAAGACAAGGGAGTCGCCCTCAATCACAGGCTTGTTGTGTACAAAGGTGTCGGTGTTGCGATCCAGAGCGGCAATCAGACCATCATTGCTGGCCACAACCTGATTCTTGGCAACGGTGGGGTCAGCATCCAGCTCATCTACCACTGTCAGCGTAAGTCCGCCGATTTTCAGCGTATCGCCTGCGATTAAGGTATCCCAGTCAATGGTGAAGGTGGCGGTGGCGTTCTTGGCAACAACAGACTTTTCGGTGACTCCGGGTGTGTTGGACACGTCGGTTAACGTACCGGTGCTAGCTCTCACCTTGGGATCGCCCAGAACAGGGGCATCGGCACCTGCATCATTAGACAAAATTTGAACGGTGGCATCCGAGCCGGCAGTAACGGTAAAGCCGTCAATTGCACCTGCTGTCGATAGGCCCTCTACCAGATGGGCGCTGGTAGATTCACCAAAGGCAGCTCTGATAGCCGCAGCCTGTTCAGCAGCAGTTGTAGCAGTACCACCGGCATCAGCTACGGAATAAATGACATAGTCATAGTCCAATTTGGCCTGAGCAAGCTCATCGGTGGAGGTCTCATCGACAAACACAAAGGTTTTACCGCCTACCTCCAGAACATCGCCTTCCTCAAAGGGGGTATCAATGGTAAACGTAAGCTCTGACTGGGTGGAATTGTCCACAAGAACAGCTGCAACAAAATCGGTGGTGGCGCCGGCAGTGACAATGTCTGCAGGATTCGGCGTCAGGTTTACCTCAGTGGAAGTGCCAGGCTTGTCCACCAGAGAGCCGTCCAGCAATTTAATATTGTTGTAGTGGGTGGATTCGGCAATGCGGGTGATCTCGTTCTTGAGTGCCTGTACTTCTTTGTCCAGATTTTCGCGGTCTACTTCGTCCTGATAAGTGCCGTTGGCGGACTGAACAGCCAGCTCACGCATTCTCTGCAGGATAGCGTGGGTTTCGTTGAGGCCGCCCTCTGCGGTCTGAATCAGGGAGATGCCGTTGTTGGCGTTCTGCTCAGCCATGGCAAGTCCGCGGATCTGGCCGCGCATCTTCTCGGAGATGGCAAGACCGGCAGCGTCGTCACCGGCGCGGTTGATCTTAAAGCCGGAAGAGAGCTTCTCCAGGTTTTTGGAGGTGGAGAGATTGTTGAGGCCCAGCTGACGATGAGAGTTCAGTGCGGAAATGTTGTGTTGGATAATCATGCTTGTTCCTCCTTGTATTTTTGTTTGCAGTTTCCCACGTCCGGGTAAAACGGGGGAATGAGTTTGCGCGCTGCTTTCAAATCCTTTGTCGGCTTTGCGCAATGGCAGTTGGGATTTGGCGCGGAGTATGCCGCGTTACCATACTCGGTGCGCCCGGGGCGTAAATGCCCTTTTACGCCTACACTAATTATATCGGTGGTGTTTTTGGAAACTTTAATCTTTCCAAAAAGAAAATACCAAAAAATAATAAGCGCCGGGCTTGTTCACCCGGCGCAAAAAACTAGAAATGTTTAGCGGTTTTTCTTATTGAACAGCTCCATGATGTCATAGAAGCCTTGGTCGTCCTCATCATCCTCAAAGCTCCGCTCCTCTGCTTTTTCCACAGGAATGGCTACTGCGGCGGATTCGGCGGAGGCAAAGCTGGGAGAGGAGTTGTTTCCCACATCAAAACCGGTGGCGATCACCGTTACAATCATTTCATCCTGAAGATTGGGATCCAGTGCAGCACCCCAGATTAGGTTGACATCGGGGTGGGCTTGCGAGTGCACCATGGATGCGGCAAAATCCACATCGTCCAGATCCACGTCCTCGGAGGCGGTGATGTTGATGATGACGCCTCTGGCCCCTTTGATAGAGGTTTCCAGCAGGGGAGAGGAGATGGCCTGTGTGGCGGCCACCTGGGCCTTATCCTTGCCGGATGCCCGGCCAACACCCATATGAGCATAGCCGGCGTTTTTCATAATGGAGGTGACGTCGGCAAAGTCCAGATTGACAATGCCCGGAACATTAATCAGATCCGAAATACTCTGCACCCCTTGACGCAGCACATCGTCGGCGGCGGAAAAGGCGTTCTTTAGGGTAATCTTCTGATCCGAGATCAGCTTAAGGCGTTCGTTGGGAATGACCAGCAGGGCATCCACACTTTCCTTCAGGGCGGACACCCCAGCCTCGGCCTGCTCCATTCTGCGCTTGCCCTCAAAGGCAAAGGGCTTGGTGACAATGCCTACGGTGAGAATTCCCATCTCGTGGGCAATTTCCGCCACAATGGGAGCAGCTCCGGTTCCGGTACCGCCGCCCATGCCGGCTGTGATAAAAACCATATCGGCATCCTTGATGGCTGCCGCAATTTCGTCCCGGCTTTCTTCTGCCGCCTTCTGTCCCTTTTCGGGAAAGCCGCCAGCCCCTTTACCCTTGGTCAATTTGCCGCCAATATGCAGCTTATAGGTAGCCTTGGAGGCATTCAGGGCCTGGCTATCGGTATTGATAGAAATAAACTCAACACTGTCCATGGCGGATTCAATCATGCGATTGACAGCGTTGCCGCCACCGCCACCCACACCCACTACCTTTATGGATACTACCTTCTCCGACTCGTTATCCATACCAAAATTCATCTGCATTTTGGCGCCTCCCATATATTTTCAGTTTCCTTTAACGTGAATCAATCACATATGCAAATAACGATACTCTTTACTACTTTATCAAATCTTGCGAAAAAACACAATATATGCCTCTTGATTTTTTCGCTTATTTACGGGATGTTCACATTTTTAGGGGCTACTTTTTGCAGCAGAGGAACCTTTTGTCACCATTTCATCCTGCTCTTTTTCCAGGATTTGCTTGGCGCTGCCCGGCAAAGGGGTAAAGACTCCTTCCTCCACTTTTCCCCATTTCACCAAAATCCGCTTGTTGCGGACATTGGTGGCATCCAGCTTGGCCTGATCCTCAGGCCCCAGGTCATTGATCACCTCCCGAAGGAAGGTGAGCTTGTACTCCATATCGGCCTCGCTGCCCAGCTCCAGCACCAGGCGGGCCTCGTAAACCATCTTCATGTTCAGCCGGTCGCTGACATCCACATTGGTAATGGGGCCAAAGCCGATTTTTTCTGCGGCATCCAGCAGATAATCCAGCATCCGCAGCCGCTCTTGGTTTTCGGGATGATCCTCCTCTCCCAGCAGATCACCGGGGGAAAACCCCTGCAGCGTCAATCCCTTGATCACCGGAATCTCGGGAGGAATATAGAGATCTCCCGTTTCCAAAAGCTTGCCTTCCCGGGTGATGAGGCCCAACCTATCTCCATCCAGCACCGCCGCTGCGGGAGTACACTGGGTCACCTGCAGCTCCACCCGGGGGGGGAAGCGCCGGACTACTTTGACGCTTTCGATGTAGGGAAAGGCATCCAGGATTCTTTTCTCCACCTCCTGGGTGGGAATTCGCAACAGGTTGTCCTCTTTTTGGATGCCGGACACTGCAATGATGTGGTCAGGTTCATATCGGTCTACCCCGATGACCTGAATATCCTCTATTTGGAAGAAAACGGTGAGGGAGAGGACTGCTCCGGCACCTGTGACAAGAAGCAGCAGAAGCAGATAATGCAGTGTCCGCTTGCCGGTGCGCCTTTTTTTGCGCCGGGCCTGCTGACGTGCCGGAGTTTTGTCCCGGGTATTAACCCGGGAACCCGGCGTTTTTTTCCTCTTCCTCGCCACGTTGTTTCCTCCAAAGTAATCCTAGGTGCAGCTGTGCTACTCGCGAACTTTTTCTATTATAGCACCAAGGCTTCTTAGATTTTTGTCAAAATCTTGATAGCCCCGCTCGATATGGCTTATCTTGGTGATTTCACTGCGTCCGTGGGCAGCCAGAGCGGCACAGCACAGGGCAGCGCCCCCCCGCAGGTCGGTACAAACCACCCGTGCCCCATGCAGCTTGGGTACCCCCTCCACCACCGCCACACGGCCTTCCAGATGGATTCTGGCGCCCATTCTGGTCAGCTCATAGGCGTGTTTGTAGCGGTTTTCAAAGATATTTTCCACAAACACCGAGGTTCCGGAGGCAATGCAGCTGACAGCCATCATGGGAGATTGGGCATCGGTAGGAAAACCGGGATGAGGCATGGTGCGCACCGTTCGCAAAGGACGGGGCCGTTCGGGGCCTTGGAGATAGATTCCTCCGCCGGTGTGGCGAATGCGACAACCCGCTTCCTCCAGCACTGGAAACACAGCGGTCAGATGCTGTGGAATTACTTTTTTCAGCAGCACTTCGCCTCCGGTAATGGCGGTACAGCACAGATAGGTGGCCGCTGCAATCCGGTCGGGGATGACGGTGTGCTCGGCAGGATGAAGTTTCTTGACGCCCTGAATATAGATGGTTCCATTTTCGCCGATGTGAATGCGGGCTCCGGCTCGCTGCAGGAAATTGGCCAGATCCACAATTTCGGGCTCCCGGGCGGGGTTGTGGATCACCGTTTCGCCCTCGGCCGTACAGGCGGCCAGCATAATGTTTTCGGTGGCTCCCACACTGGGAAAGGGAAGGGATATGGTAGCTCCCCGCAATTTATCCGCTACGGTGCAGTTGAGATAGCCATGCTCTTCTTCAATGGTGACCCCCAGTTTTTCCAAAGAGGAAAGATGCAGGTCAATGGGGCGGGGGCCCAGCTCACAGCCGCCGGGCATGGAGATGATGGCCTTGCCGCAGCGGGCGATGACTGCCCCCAAAAACACAATGGAAGAGCGCATTTCCCGCATGAGATGCTCTGGAATGGTGCAGCCACTCAAACTTTCGGTCTGAACGGTTACGCTGTCGCCTTCCCGCATAATGTTGCATCCTAAATTGGTCAGGATGTTGAAGGCAGCATCTACGTCGCTCAGGCTTGGACAGTTATGTATCGTGCTCTGATCGATCAAAAGCGTTGCAGCCAAAATAGGAAGCACAGAGTTTTTTGCACCGTGGACAGTCAGTTCACCTGTCAGCTTGTTGCCGCCATCAATGATGAATTTAGACATTTTTTCCACCCTTTCCTTACATTGCAGGGCGGAAAATAGTACAAGCCGGCCGGATTAAAGTCCGAAAGGCTTCTCATCCCTGCAAGCTATACTATGCAAAAGGGTGGGAAGTGGTGATAAAGCCCCGGTTGACGGCTGAAAAAGCTTAGAAAAGATGCTATTTTGAAAATTTATGGTAACAGCTCTTCGATTTGACTGCAAATACGCTCGGCGGAATCAATAATTGCCAAAGAGGCTGCATTTTTGCCTATATTTCGCAGTTCCTGGGGATCGGAAATCACTTCTTCAATGGTCTGAATGAGACGTGTCCCCGTCAAAGCCCGCTCCTCAATCAGAAGGGCGGCGTTTTTGGAAACCATCACCATGGCGTTGTGGTACTGATGGTTTTCCGCCACATTGGGGGAGGGGATTAAAATAGATGCTTTGCCTGCCGCCTGCAGCTCGGAAAGGGAGATGGCCCCCGAGCGACAGATCACCAGATCCGCTGCCGCCAGACAGTCGGGCATATCGTCGATGTAGGTGCGGATATCCAGGTGAGGGTCCCCCTGAGGGTTGACACCCCGCTCCCGCAGCAACCGGGGAAACAGCTCCACCCCGTACTGCCCGGTGGCGTGAATGTGATGGATTGTTCCCTTGCCGGCATGCCAGGCCATCACCTCGGCAATGGACTGGTTGATCTGCTGGGCGCCTAGACTTCCCCCAAAGCTGAGCAGACAGATCCGCTCTCCCACCCCCATCTTTTGACGGGCAGCCTTGCGGTCGGCAAGGAGAATCTCCTGCCGCACCGGATTTCCGGTGGTGATGCACCGGTCATGAGCTCGGAGGGGAAGGTAGTCAATGGCTTCGGGAACGGCCAGCAGCACCTTGTCCACATAGCGGGTGAGCAGCTTGGTGGTGACGCCGGGAAAGGCGTTCTGCTCGTGAGTTAGGGTGGGAATGCCCATCTTGGCAGCTTGACGCACCACCGGGCCGCTGACATAACCTCCGGTACCCATACAGACCTGGGGGGAAAAATCCCGGATGATTTTGGCGGCCTTTTGAGAGGCGGTGAGAAGATAGGTGGCTGCCTTGATGTTGTTTTTCAGGTTGTGAAGGCTTAGCTTTCGCTGAAAACCCAGCACCTCGATGGGGGCGAAGGAGTAACCCGCCCCCGGAACCAGACGTGCCTCCATCCCCTTGGGATTTCCGGCGAAGAGAATTTGGGCATTGGGATGCCTTTTTTTCAGCACCCCCGCCACAGCCAGCGCCGGATTGATATGGCCGGCGGTGCCGCCACAGGCAAACAGTATTCGGATGGGCATTGTATTCGCTCCTTTGCCCGGTGATAGTTGAGCATTTTGGCAGGACAGCTTGCAGGTGCAAAGCAGAACTTGCATCACCTGATGCGGAAACCATTCCAACGGGGGCAAGCTAGATTTTTTCCATGGTGGCCTGACGGGAAATGGCTAAAACCACTCCCATCTGGCAGAGAAGCATGACCAGAGAGGAACCGCCATAGGAGAAAAAGGGCAGGGAAACCCCCGTGTTGGGGATGGTGTTGGTGACCACCATGATGTTGAGGATGGTTTGCAGCCCAACCTGCGCCGTAAGACCAACGGCCACCAAAGCGCCAAAGCGGTCTTTGCAGCGCATGCCGATGACAAACCCCCGCCAGATGAGCAGGGCAAAGAGGATGAGGATGAAGGAAGCTCCCACAAACCCCAACTCCTCACAGACGATGGAAAAGATAAAGTCGTTTTGAGGTTCGGGCAGATAGAGGTATTTTTGCCGGGAATTTCCGATTCCCACCCCCATCAGCCCTCCGGAGCCGATGGCAAACAGGGATTGTATGGTCTGAAATCCGCTGTCCCGGGGGTCGGCAAAGGGGTCCCGCCAGGTGGCCAGACGGTCCTGGGCGTATTCCACCACGCCGGGAATCATAATGAGAACGCCAATCATGGCTACCCCCACAAGGGCGGCCAGCGCAAACCACTTCATGTTGGTGCCGCCGATGAGCATCATAATGGCTCCGATGGACAGCACCAAAATGGTGCCGGAAAGGTGGGGTTCTACGACAATTAGGCCAGCCAGTACGGCCAAAATGGTGCCAAAGGGCAAAACCCCGTACCGAAAGGTGTCCATTCGGTGTTGATTCACCACTGCCAGATGGGCAAAGAGAATGACAACGGCAAACTTGGCAATTTCCGAAGGCTGCACATTAAAAAAGGGCAGGGGAATCCAGCGCCGTGCGTTGTTAACGGGGGGGCAGAACAGCACCACAATCAGCAGAAGAATGCTAATTCCCATAATAAGCCACGCCATCTTTTCCAGTACCTTGTAGTTGATGGTGGAGATCATCAGCATCAACACAACACCCACAACGGCAAACACCAACTGGTTGGAGATGAAGGCGTAAGAATTGTTGCGGTAGTAAAGGGCGTTGGCAAAGCTGGCAGAAAACAACATAATCAAGCCAATGGTGAGGAGCAGCAGCACCAAAATCAAAAAGGTGAGGTCGATCCCCCCGGCTTTGACGTTAAAGAAGGACAAGGCCCCTCTTTTGTTGGAAGCAGGTTTTTCCCGCCTGTTAGGGGAAGTCTTTTGGCGGCGGGGCAGACGGTCATCGGAGCCCAAAGCTCTGGTTGTCATATGACCTCACTCCTTTGCGATGAAGATGAAAGGTTCTCCCCCATTACAGACGAAGCACCGCCCAAAGGGCCAGGCAACAGCCCATCAGCTCAATCAGGGAAAAGACTGCCACAATTTTGGTTTCGCTCCAGCCCACCATCTCAAAATGGTGGTGAATGGGGCTCATTTTAAAAAGCCGACGGCCCTGCCCGTACCGGCGTTTGGTAATCTTAAACCACCCCATCTGAATCAGGACCGAAAGACCCTCGACGATATAAATAATGCCCATAAAGATCAGGAATATGGGAATGCGCAGCCCAAAAGCCAGAGCCACAATCATGCCCCCCAAAAACAGGGAGCCGGTGTCTCCCATAAAGACCTTGGCGGGATGAAAGTTCCAAATCAAAAAGCCCAGACATCCTCCGGCCAGGGCAGCGGCATACATGGCCATGCCGTTGCTGTGCCAGAGGGTGGCAATAGCCAAAAAGCCCAGAGCTGCTACAAAGGTGACGGAGGAGCACAAACCGTCGATGCCGTCGGTGATGTTGACCACATTCACCAGATAGACAATTCCCACCACCGCCAGAGGAAGATAGAAGATGCCCAGATCCACAGGGCGCCAGAAAGGGACAAACACCACCGTGGAGCGCTCTCCTGCCAGCCAAAGACCGGCCAGATAGAGGATGGCGATAAAAAACTGCATGATCATCTTCTGTTTGGCATTCAGACCAAGGTTTCGCTTCTTTACCACCTTAATATAGTCGTCCACAAAGCCCACCATGCCAAAAGCCAGAGACATGATCAGCCCTAAAATAATCGCCATTCCTCCCCGAATGGAGGCAGTATCGTCTCCCGGACTGGTGGCCAGCATAAAAAAACCCGCCAGAATGGCCAGTGAAGCACCGCCGATAAACATAAGCCCTCCCATGGTGGGAATGCCTTGCTTTTTCATATGCCATTTGGGGCCAATATCCAAAATGGTTTGGCCATATTTGAGACGGCGCAGAACGGGAATCAGCCAAAAGCCGGTGAGGGCTGTCAAGCCAAAGGAAAGAACAGCGGCAGTGACGACCGGAAGGTTGGTCATGAGCGGTATCCTCCGTGGTTTTGATGAGAGCGCTTAATTGGTTGTTGGGAAGCAGTGGGGATGAAAAACTGTCGAAAGAAACACCTTGCCTGCCAGAACAGCATCCGTGCTGTTTCGCAATGCAGGTCAAAATCCCTTGCGCTGCTTCCAATGGAAAAGGAGTTATTCGGCGTAAAGCCGCTGGAGAAGGTGTTCCAGGTGCATTCCCCGACTGGCCTTAAACCACAACACATCTCCGCCAGACGCCTGTTGGCGTAAGGCTTGATAAAGGCTGTCCTGATCCGGGAAGTGAAAGGCCTGAGCAAGCCCTGCCTGCCGGGCTCCCTCTACCGTGAGGGCGGACCGGATACCGGTGCAGAGGAGAAGATCGGCGCAGTCGGCAGCAATTTCTCCCACCCTGCGGTGCTCCTCTTCTTCTCGGCTGCCCAGTTCCAGCATATCGGAAAGGATGGCAATTCGCTTGCCGGTGCAGGGCATATTTTTCAGGGTATGCAGGGCAGCTTCCATGGAATCGGGAGAGGCGTTGTAGCAGTCTTCCACAACGGTAAGCCCCTTGTGGGACACCATCTTTTGCCGCATCCCCTCAGGGGCATAGCTCCCCAATGCCTCGGCTGCCTGAGCAGGGGCGATTCCCAACAACACCCCGGCGGCAAAGCCTGCCAGAGCGTTGAGGACATTGTGTCGCCCCAACGTGGGAATTTGAGCGGGATATACCCCGCCGTCCCAAAGAATTTCAAAATGGGTGGCACCCTGTTCTTCCCGCAGGTTTTGGGCCTTTACCTCATTGGCGCGGTTTTGGATGCCGTAACGCAGCACGCGCAGGCGGGGGATTTCTACCTCCGCCAGCAGATCGTTGTCCCCGCAAAGCAGCAGGGGAGCGCCGTCGGCCATGGCATCTCCCAGCGCCAGCTTTTCGGCGCCAATGGCCTGCCGGGTGCCGAATTGCTGTAGATGGGTCACCCCGATGCCGGTTACAATGCCGATGTCGGGGGCGGCGCAATGGGTAAGGGGAAGCATCTGACCGGGGGCATCCACCCCCAGCTCCAGAACGGCAATCTCGTGGGAGGGGTTCAGGGAGAGAATGGTCTGGGAAAGCCCTACCTCATTATTGAGGTTGGCAGGGGTTTTTAAGGTAGAAAAGGCGCTGCCCAGCACACAGGCAGCCATCTCCTTGGTGGTGGTTTTGCCGACGCTGCCGGTGACCGCCACCACCTTAAGTCCCAATTTCTTGCGGTAATACCCCGCCAAATCCAGGAGCGCCTGCCGGGTATCCTCCACCACCAGCACCCGCTCATCCCCAAAGGGACGAGCAGAAACGGCAAAGGCAGCTCCCTGCTCCAAAGCCTTTGGAATGTAGTGGTGGCCGTCAAATTTTTCTCCCGTCAGCGCTACAAAGAGGCAACCGGGAACCAGGGTACGGGTGTCGGTGCAGATATGGGCAATGGGACGGGAGGGACCGTCGTAAGCAGCGCCCATAGCGGCGGCCAGATCCCGGATATCCAGAGGTGTCACGGGGTGTTTTCCTCCATCTCTTTTAAAAGCTTTAGAACAATTTCCTTTTCGTCAAAGTGGATGGTGCCGTAGTGCAGCACCTGATAGTCCTCATGGCCCTTGCCTGCCAGCACCAGCACATCGTCCTCCCGGGCGTTTTTCAGCGCCCATTCGATGGCCTCGTAGCGGTCTGCAATCACCTGATAGGGGGTTTTGTAGGATTCAAAGCCAGGTAGAGCATCCTCAATAATCCGCATGGGGTCCTCGTCCCGCGGGTTGTCGGAGGTGAGGATGCAGAAATCGGCCAGTCGCGCCACCACCTCCGCCATTATGGGCCTTTTGGCTCTGTCCCGGTTTCCGGCGCAGCCAAAAAGACAGACCACCCGGCCGGGAGCAAATTCCCGAACGGTCTCCAAAATTTTTTGCAGGCCATCGGGGGAGTGGGCATAGTCCCGGATGATGGTGTAGGGAGTGTTGGTGGGCAAAATCTCCACCCGCCCGGTCACCCCGGGAAAATCCTCCAGCGCCTTTACGGCATCTTCCAGCGGGACTCCCGCCGCCTGGCAGGAGGCTAGAGCAGCAAGGGCATTGGAGACGGAAAAGTAACCGGGGGTGCTCATTTTAACCGGAAGCAGCCGGTTGTATGCCATCAGAGCAAAGCGGCTGCCTTTTAGGGCAAAGTTGATGCTGTGTGCGGTAAAGTCCGCATCCACACTCTGATAGGAATAGCTGATTGTTTTGCAGGGCACTTCGCTGAGCAGACGACGGCCGTACTGGTCATCCAAATTGATGATGGCGGTATCACAGACCTGAAAGAGCTTCTTTTTGGCCAGATAGTACTGCTCCATTGTCCCGTGGTAATCCAGGTGATCCTGGGTTAAGTTGGTGAATGCTCCGGTGGCAAAGCGGCATCCCGCCACCCTTTGCTGATCCAAGGCATGGGAGCTGACCTCCATCACAACGTGGGTGCAGCCCGCCTCCACCATTTTGGCAAAAATGGCGTAAAGCTGTATGGGATCGGGTGTGGTGTAGCGGGCGGGCAGGGTGACATCATCAATTTCGTTGTGGATGGTGCCAATCAGTCCGACCCGATGCCCTGCTTTTTCCAAAATGTGTTTGATCAGATAGGTTACCGTTGTTTTTCCGTTGGTACCGGTCACCGCCATCAAGGTGAGCTTGTCGGCAGGGCGACCGAAAAAGTTGTTGCAGCAAATACCCAAGGCCTCTCGGGTGTCGGTTACCAGAATCTGGCGGGGGAGTCCCAAATCCCTGCGGCAGACCACCGCGGCGGCGCCCCGCTCCAGGGCGGCGGCGGCATAGTCGTGACCGTCGGAACGAACTCCCTCGATGCAGAAGAAGATGCAGCCCTCCTCTGCCTGACGGGAATCGCAGGTAAGAAAAGCAATTTCAACATCGGGGATACCGCTTTGCACATCCAAGCCATTTAATACTTCGTATAAAGTCATGCGGCAAGCCCCCTTAAAAAGCCAGTGAATAATGATTGAAAGGAAAAAACATTCCAAAGTATACCATATTATGTTACCCCCTTTTGCAGGGGCGGATACGAAAGAGCCTTTTTGTTTAGGGCTCTGCCATCTCCAAAGGGTTGCTGTTTTCCAAAGGGAGCGGGAAGGTGGCAGCCTCCGACAGGGACTCCTCCTCCTCTTGGGCAGAGGCGGCGGAAACATCCTCCTGCCGCTCCGCAAGGGTGAGAATGACGATTTCCCCTGTGGCGGCTTGGGATCCGGGCAGAGGCCACTGCTCCCGCACCACGGTGGGCACCCCGTTGCGGGTAACTCCCCGCAGCTCAATGTTCAGTCCCAGATCCACCAGCAGCGTGTTGGCTTCGGCGGCGGACATTCCCACCACATTGGGCACCTCAATGTTGTCCTTGAGCAGTTCTTCCTCTGTGTATAGATAGACAGTGGAGCCCTTGGGCATGGTCTGCCGGGGCAGGGGAATCTGCCGGAGAACATCGGTGCCGTTGCCGATCATTCGGGAGTTCAGCCCCTTGGTTCTCAGCTCGGCCTGCGCGTCGTGCGGCTTCATTCCCACCAAATCGGGAACGCTGATCTCTTTTTCTGCCAGCTCTTCGGCGGTAAATTGAGGCTGATAGCCCAGGTAGGGCAACACTTCGTTGAGAACCGCTCCCACCACCGGGGCGGCAATGACGGAACCGTAGGCATTTTGCAGCTCCGGTTCATCCAGCAAAACCAGACAGGCGATCTCCGGGTCTTCCATGGGGGCAAAACCCACAAAGGAAAGAATGTGCCCCGACATGCCCTGGTCCAGCTTCTGGGAGGTTCCCGTTTTGCCGCCGATGCGGTAGCCGGGAATGGCGGAAAACCGCCCCGATCCCCCTTGAACCACGGCCTCGACCAGAGTGCGCATGGTCTCGCTGGCCTGATTGGAGATTACCTGCCGCTTGACGGTGGGCTGGGTGGTTTCCAACACGTTGCCCTGGGGGTCCAATATCTGCTTGACAATGTAAGGTTGCATCAGGTACCCGCCGTTGACCGCCGCCGAGGTGGCGGTGATCAATTGGATGGGGGTCACCTTCATGGACTGTCCAAAGGAGGTGGAGGCAAGTTCCACCCGCCCCTCTTTGCTGAGGATTTCCAAGCTGTGGCCGATGCCATCGGCCTCACCGGGCAGGTCGATGCCGGTTTTTTCCCGCAGGCCGAAATTTTCGATGTAGTTGTACATCTGACGCGCCCCCACCCGCTGGCCAATCATAATGAAGGCGGGGTTGCAGGAATTTTGCATCGCTTCGAGAAAACTTTGACTCCCATGGCCCCGACGCTGCCAGCAGTGAAACTCGGTGTCGGAAACACGGAAGGAATAGTTGCAGGAAAAATGATCGTTAAGGGACACTGCCTTGGTGTCCACCCCGGCGGAGGCGGTGATGATCTTAAAAACCGAGCCCGGTTCGTAGGGGTCGGAGATGGCTTTGTTTCGCCACTGCTGATACTGAAGCTGCTGGCGCAGGGTTTTAAACTCCTCGCTGCCCGGCGGCAAAGCATCCAACTGGGCTTGCGCTTTGGGGTCGGTCAAGGTAAAGGGGTCGTTGGGATCAAAATCCGGCTTGGTGGACATGGCCAAAACTTCACCGGTCTTGACGTTGAGCACAATGCCCACGGCCCGCTGCTTCACGCCGTGCTCGATAACGGCAGTTTCCAGATTTCGCTCCAGATAGTGCTGTATGGTTTCGTCGAGGGTTAAAACAACGGAGTTGCCGTCCTTGGCCTCGTAAAGCTGAGAATACTTAAAGGGCATATCGGCACCCTTGGCGTTTTTGGTGGAGACCACCATGCCGGCGGTACCGGAAAGGGTTTTGTTGTAGTAGGCCTCCAGACCGTAGGCACCGTCACCGTCGTAGTTGGTAAAGCCCAAAACCGTGGAGGCCAGAGAGCCATAGCGGTAAAAGCGCTTGGTATCCTGTTCTAAAAATACGCCGGCAACGCTGTTTTCGGTGACATATTCCAGCACCCGATCGGTGACTGTTCGGTCTACCCGGCGCTTGATCACCCAGTAATAGTGCTGCTTTTTGGCGGCCGCGTCCAGAATGCCCTGCTTGTCAATTTCCAGAATCTCCGCCAGATCGGTGGCCACGGTGTCCAGCGTTTCTTGCTTGAGCTCGGCAGGGGAGATACAGATATTCCACACGCTGGCGCTTTCGGCCAGAGGGTTGCCGTTTCGGTCATAAATAACACCCCGCTTGGCTCCCAACGTGTTGGCCCGGGTCTGCTGGTTGAGAGCTCGTTGCTGAAGCTCCTCCCCGTGGACAATTTGCAGGGAGAACAGTTGAATGAAGATAATTCCAAACCCAAACAACAAAAAGCAGAGAAGGATAATCCGCATCCGGTTCTTCATCTTGCTGGAGGAAGCCTTTTTCATGCGGTTCCTGCCCCCCTTTGTGGAAAACTGATCGGTGAAACTAACAATTAAACACCGTGCACTGAAAACTTGTTGAAAACTATGTGGAAAGAGTGGAAAACTCAAGCTATTATAACTTTTCGGAAAACAAAAGGAAGAGCTAAGATGCCGAACGTCTTAACTCTCACCCGAGGCGGCCGCGCTTGCCGCGACCGGGCGTTATTGGATTGTGCGGCAGCCTGCATACTACAGATTATTTCACTTCCCGCCAAAATATTCCTTGGCCGTTCCCAGCAGGGAACCGATTACGGCAAAAACACTGTCGTCTGCAGTCTGAGTCTGTGGATTTTCAGCCAGAACAATCTGATCTTCCTCATAAAGATAAACATAGCAAGTTTGATATTGGTCCAGTTTGCTCATACCCAGCTCTTCTTCGGCCTGCTGGGCCACTGCCCGCAAAGACACGGTGGATTCCAGTAAACTGGCGTACCGCATACTGTCGCTGTCCAGTATGGAAATTTCCTCCTTGAGCCGACTGATCTGCCCGGTTACCTCGTTGAGGCAGACCTGACAGTAGACAATCAGGCTCAGCAAGGCTACCACCACAAGGAAGGTACAAACGACCTTGGGAGAAAAGGCTCCCGCAAAAGCCCGCGGCTGAGAACGCACCATCTTGAGCTGGGGCTTTTGCTGTTTGGGCTGCTCTTTGGAGGGAGAGCTTTCAAACAGGGAATAATCATATGCAAGACCTGCCATGGCGATGCTCCTCTACAGCTTCTCGATTGTACGCAGCTTGGCGCTTTTGCTGCGGGGGTTTTTTGCCAACTCTTCTTTGCCGGGCAGTACCGGTTTTTTGGTGACCAGCCTGCCTCTGGGCGTTTTACCACAGACACAGACCGGAAAGTCGGGGGGACAGGTACAGCCTTTGGCCAAAGCCGCAAAGGCCTGCTTGACCATTCTGTCCTCCAAGGAGTGAAAGGTGATGACGGCAAACCGACCCCCGGGATTTAATATCTCAAAGATGCCGTTTAAGGCTCTTTCCAAACTGTCCAACTCGCCGTTAACGGCGATGCGCACCGCCTGAAACACCCGTTTGGCGGGATGACCGCCCTCTCTGCGGGCGGCAGCGGGAATGGAGGAGCGAATCAGTTCCACCAGTTCTCCGGTGGTTTCCAAAGGCTTAACCTGCCTAGCCTCCACAATGCTTTTGGCGATGCGGCGGGAAAATTTTTCTTCCCCGTAGCGGAAGAAGATGTGGGCCAGCTCCTCTTCGGCGGCGCAGTTGAGCAGATCGGCTGCCGACTGCCCTTCTCCGGACATCCGCATATCCAAAGGAGCGTCTACACTGTAGGAAAAACCTCGCTCCGGGGTGTCCAGCTGGTGGGAGGATACCCCTAAATCCAGCAAAACCCCGTCGGCACCGGGAAGAGAAAGATTCTGGAGAATTTGAGGAATATCCGCAAAGTCCCCCTGCACCACCTGGGCCAGAGGGAAAGAAGCTAATCGACGCCCTGCGGCAGTTATCGCCTGCCTGTCCTTGTCCACGGCAATCAGCCGGCCACTGGTCAGGCGCCTTGCAATTTCAAAGGAGTGTCCCCCTCCGCCGGCGGTGCCGTCCAGATAGATTCCGTCGGGCCGGATGGCCAGAGCCTCCATACATTCTTCCAGCAGCACCGGGATATGCGAAAACTCCAATCTAAATCCCTCCTGCCGAAATAGTTGTGTGACGTTACAGGCTGATTTTGTCGATGATGTCTGCAATCATGTCGGGGGTGTAGGCGCCGTTGACCTTATCCCACAAATCCTTGTCCCAGATTTCGGCGTGATCGCCGATACCGCTGATCATAACTTCCTTTTCCAGCCCGGCATACTCTCTCAGATGCTGGGGGATGACAATGCGTCCCTGCTTGTCCGGCTCCACGTCGATGGCATGGGCGAACAAAAAGCGCTGAACCCTCCGGGCGTCGGCGTTGGGCAGAGTTTTTATCTTCTCTCCCAAGGCTTCCCAATTTTCTTCGGAATACGCAAAAAGGCAGCGATCGCTGTCCAATCCGCGGGTGATGATGAAGCGGTTCCCCAAATTTTCGCGGAGCTTGGCGGGGAAATTAACCCGGCCCTTGGCATCCAGACTATGCTGGTAGTGGTTATACAGAGCCACCGCTTCCCCACCTCCGACCTTTTTTAGGATAAATTAACCACAACTCACCACAATTCACCACTTATGTCAATTATAGCGGCACCAAAGGCAAATTGCAAGTGTTTTTCGGCTTAACAACGAAAAAATCCGGCCTGCAATTGGCCGGATTGTGCAATAAGCTTGTATTTTGTGAAGAACATATACTCAAGCACTAAATGTTGTGCTTGTCCTTTTTTTTCCGCTGCTTATCTACCCAGGCGGCAATGCGGGGAGTGGCAAGCAAAAGGGCAAAAATTACCCCCATTACCAGCAAAAAGCCGCCAAAGAACCGGCCGGCTACAGCCAGGCGGGCGGAAAAAGCCATGGGAGCACCGCCGCTTTCGGTTTGAGCAAAAGCGGTAAGGGGGAAGATAACATAGAAAAGAGCGGTGGTTGCGGCAAGCTTTTTCATGGTGCAGTCCTTTCTGTGGGATGAGTGTGGCTTCTTCTTTTATACACCATTCCCAGCAAAAAAGCAACCAAAGGCGGTGGTTAAAAACAGACGGCTTCCAGATGATCTACCAGAATATGCAGGCCGATGAGCACCAGCAAAACCCCTCCCAGCAACTGTGCTTTTTGGCTGAAGCGGTTGCCCACCAAGCGCCCCAGCTGAACCCCTACAAAGCAGCAAACAAAGGTGACCGCCCCAATGAGGAAAACCGCCTGTGCAATGTTGACTGCAATGACGCCCAAACCGATTCCCACCGCCAAAGCGTCTACGCTGGTGGCAAAGGCCTGAAGCAATAAAATGCGCATAGACAGCCTTCGCGGCGGCTGGGGTCCCTTTTCCTCCTTCAAAGATTCCAGAGCCATCCTCATCCCGATGGCCGCCAGAAGGAGAAAGGCAACCCAATGGTCTATGCCACTGATGACATAGAAAAAGGAAATTCCCACGAAATAACCGATCAGGGGCATAAGACCTTGAAAAAACCCAAAGGCCAAACCGCAAACCAATCCCAGCTGAACCGGACGGCGGGGGTGGCAGATGCCATTGACCATCGAGACGGTGGCGGCGTCGGCGGCAAGGCCCAAAGCCAAAAAAAACAGCAGCCAGCACTGCAAGGAGAGGCCCCCTTTCGGTTCAAGTATTTACATTTTATTAAAGAAGTAATGGACAGTTTATAGTACAATATAAGCTGTTATTATGGGCTTGGACAAGACCTTGGCCGATACGGGAAAGGAAAAGCAATCGTTGTTTGGATATGTAAAGCCCTTTAAGCCCGATCTGCGCGTCCGAGAGCTGGACACCTACAAAGCGGTGTACTGTGGCCTTTGCGGGCAGTTGGGCGATGCGTTTGGGCCGGCGGCGCGGCTGACTTTGAGCTATGACTTTGTCTTTTTAGCCATGCTTCACTACACCGTCACCCAGGATGCCAAACCGGTGTTTGAGCGCAGGCGCTGCTTTGTCAATCCGCTCAGGAAGCTGACGGTCTGCCAGCCGGGAGAAATCCTGGCCTTTTCGGCCGACACCGCCCTGTTACTGTTATACTACAAACTGTTGGATAATATGACGGATAGCGGTCCCATCGGCCGCATAGGCTGGGGAATGCTCAGGCCTGCAGCGGCGGCTGCCCACAAAAAAGCGGCGGCTCGCCAACCCGCCTGCGAAGCGATGGTTGCCCAGACCATGGCTGCCCAGCAAAACCTGGAGCGGGAGGGGTGTGCCAGCGTAGATGCTGCCTGCGAACCCACCGCCAAGGCCATGGCGGGTATTTTTGCGCAACTTTCCTTTGATGCCCGGCAACAAAGGGTGCTGGAGCGGATGGGGTATCTGGTGGGCCGCTACGTCTATCTCTGCGATGCTTTGGATGATCTTTCCGATGATTTGAAAACAGGCTCCTACAATCCCTTTGCCCTGCGGTATCATTTGGAAAAAGGCGCGGGGGAGCAGCAGCTGGCGGAGGTTTACCGATACGGAAGGGACGTTCTTTACCTAACAGCGGGGGAAGCAGCCAAAGCTTACCAACTACTGGACACCGGATTGTTTTCCTCCATCTTGGATAATGTATTTTATCAGGGGCTGCGGGCGGGGGCAGACGAAATTTTGCTGCGCCGCTCTCCGAAGAAAAGGGCTTTGGGTCAAGAACAACCCGCCGGATGTGCAGGCTGTGTGGCGGCCCATTCAGGGGATGAAGCGTCCCAATGTCATCCTGGTCAGACAACGGATTCCCAGTGAATCCTAAGCGGTTTTTTCACAATCAGAAGAAAAATGGATTGAGGGTGTTTTGGTGCATTGCAGGGTCCATAAGGAAAGCATATTGTATCTGGAGTTTCGCGCAATGAATACGGGATGCCAAAAGGCGCTAAAATCCCCAAAAAGACGGGCTGCAAGTGCATTGCATCAGGCCCCTAAAGGAGAGAGGGTAGCATGAGCGATCCCTACAAGGTATTGGGTGTATCGCCCAACGCAAGTGACGATGAAGTGAAAAACGCCTACCGGGAACTGGCGCGAAAATATCATCCCGATTCTTATGTCGGCAACCCTTTAAGCGATCTGGCTGCCGAAAAGATGAAGGAGATCAACGAGGCTTACGATACCATCATGGCCATGCGCCGCAGGGGGCAAAACACCTCCTATCAAAGCGGCCCCACTGGACAACAGTCCCAGTTTTGGGATATTCGCAGGCTGATTAACGCTGGTCGTATCACCGAGGCGGAGGAACTGCTGGACGGAGTGCCCCGCCATATGCGGGATGGGGAATGGCATTTTCTCAAGGGCAGCATTCAATACAGCCGGGGATGGATGGAGCAGGCCTATGAAAACTTTGCCCGGGCGGTGGAGATGAATCCCAACAATCGGGAATACCAGGCGGCGCTGGGGCAGCTTCAGTGGCAGCGGGCCAATGGGCGGCCTCATAACGTTTACCACACCGGCTCTGTGAATGGCTGCTCCATCTGCGATGTCTGCACCACCCTGTACTGTGCCGACTGCTGCTGCGAGTGCATGGGCGGCGACTTGATTCGCTGCTGCTGACGGGGACTGGGATATGAGCAGAAAAAGCACACAAATTGCGTTGGGCGGGATGTTTTCCGCCCTTTGCGTTGCCCTGATGTTTATGACAGGGCTGGCCCCCTTTGCCACCTATGCGATTCCTATGCTGGCAGGAGCCATGCTGATTCCCGTGGTGGTGGAGCTGGGACCCAAAACCGCGGTGATGGTGTATATCAGCGTGGGAATTATTTCGATTTTTGTGGCGGCGGATAAAGAAGCCGCCATGATGTTTCTGGTCTTTTTTGGATACTACCCCATCCTCAAGCAAAAGCTGGAGTGCTTGCCCAGCCGCATTTTGGAATATATTGTAAAGATTTTCATCTTCAACGCCTCGGTGGTGGGGGGATTTGCCTTTGTCTTTTATGTACTGGGGATGAAGGAGCTGCTGGAGGGTCTGGGGGATTTCGGCCGATATACAGCCTTGATTTTGCTGGTCTTTGGCAATGTGATTTTTATCATCTACGACGTGGCTCTTACCCGGCATTACACCCTATACATCCGGTGGTTCCGGCCCCGCATTTTGCGGCGATAAGCAAGCTGCGCAAAACCGATCTGCCCATATTTGGTCTTGGGAGGAAATATGTCTCGCTTTTGCACCTTGTGCAGTTCCAGCAAAGGGAACTGCTATTACATATCGGGGGGCGGAGCCTCGCTGCTGGTGGATGCCGGCATGGGGCCCCGAAACCTGAAAAAGGCTTTGGACAGTTTGGATGTCCGGCTGGAAGAGCTGCTGGGGATTGTGATTACCCACGAACACACCGACCACGTTAAGGGGCTTTGCTCTCTAACCCGGAAGCTCAGGCTGCCCATTTATGCCTCCGCCGGCACTCTGTCCGCCCTGGAGGCGATGGAAGCGGTGCCGCCGGGGGCCGTTTTGGTAGAGCTGACCGGGGGGCGGGAGTTGGGGGGGATCGGTATCCAATCCTTTGCCATTCCCCACGACGCTGCCGATCCGGTGGGACTGCGCTTTTGCCTGCCCGACGGCAGAACGGTGGGAATTGCCACCGACCTTGGGCATGTCAACGATGCAATCCGCTCTGCCCTGACGGGGTGTGATTTAGTTCTGCTGGAATCCAATTACGATCCCGCCATGCTGCGAGCCGGAAGCTACCCCTGGTTTCTCAAGCGGCGGGTAGAAGGGGAAAAAGGCCATCTTTCCAACGAGGCGGGAGCCCTTTTGGCCACCTATCTGGCACAGCGGGGCACCACCCGGTTTGTACTGGGCCACTTAAGTCAGAACAACAACCTGCCCGATATTGCCTATCTTACCACCCGAGGAGCTTTGGAGGAAGCGGGAGCCCGGGAGGGAGTGGACTACCTGTTGAGCGTAGCCCCTGCCCAAACCCCACACCCCGTCATTGTGTTTTAGATGGGGGCGCCCCTTGCCTTGGCAGACAAAATCCTACTGTAAAAGCGTTGGAGAATTCGGTTCTTTGTGGTATGATAAAATCAGTATTTTTTGCAGTGGGAAACTTGTTTTGAGGGTCAATCGAGCCGAAGTGCTGGAGGGAGTGGCGTGGTACATCTGGGCGTAGATTTAGGCGGCACAGCCATCAAGGTTGGACTTGTGGATGATGGGGGGGAGCTGCTTTCCTCCCGTTCCGTTCCCACAGGCCTTCCCCGACCGCCCCAGGCAATCTGCCGGGATATCGTGGCGTCTGCCACGCAGCTTTTGGAGCAGGAAAACCTAAGCTGGGAACAGGTGAAGGATTTAGGAGCCGGAGCCCCCGGCACCGTCAATCCCGACAGAGGTGTTGTTATCCATGCTGCCAATTTAGGTTGGTGGGATTTTCCACTGCGGGAAGAGCTCTCCCGCCTTCTGCCCCGGAATCTGCCGGTTTACATACAAAACGATGCCAATGTGGCGGCGGTGGGGGAGTATCTGGCAGGCAGCGCCAAGGGAGCTGCCAGTGCGGTGGTGCTCACCATCGGCACCGGAGTCGGCTCGGGGATCATCCTCAACCACCGGATCGAATCCGGCCATTACTTTGGCGGCGGAGAATTCGGCCACATGGTGATTGTTCAGGGGGGCAGGTCCTGCAACTGCGGCAGAAAGGGCTGTTTCGAAGCTTATGCTTCCGCCACCGGGTTGATTCACTTAACCGAGGAGGAGATGGTAAGAAGCCCCGAAAGTCTCATGCACTCCATCGCAGCACAGCAGGGCAAAGTCAATGGCCGAACGGCATTTGATGCCATGCGGGCAGGGGACCAAGCCGGCAGCCGAGTGGTGGATTTGTTCCTGAGCTATCTGGCTTGCGGGATTGCCAACATCATCAATGCCCTTCAGCCGGAACTGATTTGCATTGGTGGCGGCATTTCCAAGGAAGGGGATACCCTCCTTCTTCCGTTGAGAGAGAAGGTAAACCGGGAGATTTACGGCGGCTCGCAGCTTCCCAGCACCCGGCTGCAAATCTGCACCCTTGGCAACCATGCAGGTATGATCGGCGCTGCCATGTTGGGCCGTATGCAGGAATAAAAGAGCGGAACCCAACGGCTAAGATACTTTTCCTCTTAACAGACAAAAATGACAGGAACCGACAAGTGGACTCTTGGGATTTACCGGGAAAAAACTTGTCCCTTTTGGAATGAATCCCAAATTTTTTGTTATACTGAAAACAGTACACAGAAGGGGGAAAGTGTTATGAAAAAGCCTAAAATAGTGGCTGTCGTGGGCTCGCTGCGCAAAGATTCCTACAACCGCCAACTGGCTCTTTTGGCCAAAGAAGCGGTGGGGGATCGGGCAGAGTTTGAGCTGCTGGAATATTCGGATGTTCCCATGATGAACGAGGACATTGAGTTTCCACCTCCCGAGCCGGTGCAGCGGGTGCGGCAGGTGATTGCATCTGCCGACGGCGTTTGGTTTTTTACACCGGAATACAATCACTTTTTTCCCGGTGTGCTCAAAAACCTCATAGACTGGCTCTCGCGCCCTGTGGATTCGGATGGCACACAGGTGCTGTCAGGAAAGCCGGCTGCCATCAGCGGCGCATCTCTGGGGATGTCCGGAACGGGGCTTGCCCAGGATCATTTGGTCACTCTCATCAGCTTTTTGAACATGAAGGTGATGAACTATCCTCGGCTGACCATACCCGATGTCTGGCAGCAGTTGGATGAGGAAAAGAAGCTGAAGCTTTCTTCCAGCGCCCCTTACCTGCAGGAGCAAGGGGATGCATTTTTGGCTTTTCTACAAAACAACTGATTTTTGCCGTGCTTTATCAAACCGCCAACCAACTTAGGGAGGCGGTTTTTCCGGCGCTTTTATTTTTAAATTGTTTAAGAAAAGGTTGCGGTTTTGTGCTATAGTAGACCTTGCTGTGGTGAAACTTTCCAGAATGGGCACTTGATGATACAAACAGGCAGGTGATTGGATGGAACACGCACTGTCCCGGGTGGAGCTGTTGCTGGGAAAAGCCGCTTTGGCCCAGCTTGCCCGGTCCCGGGTGGCGGTAATTGGACTGGGGGGCGTCGGTTCCCATGCCGCCGAGGCGCTGGCCCGTTGTGGAGTGGGCACCCTTTTACTGGTGGATAGCGACCGGGTGGCCCTTTCCAACCTCAACCGGCAGCTTTTGGCCACCACCCAAACGGTGGGACAGCCCAAAACCCAAGCCATGGCCCAGCGCATTGCCTTGGTGGCTCCCCAAGCCCAAGTGGAGGTTCGGGAGCTGTTTGTCCTGCCAGAAAACGTCTCGGAGTTGTTGGAACCGGCTCCCGACTACATCCTCGACGCCATTGATACGGTATCCGCCAAGCTGGCGCTGGCAGAGGAATGTGTCAGGCGCAACATTCCCCTCATCAGCTGTATGGGGGCAGGCAACAAACTGGATCCCACCCGCTTTCGGGTCAGCGATCTTTACGAAACCCGGGTCTGTCCTCTTTGTCGGGTGATGCGCCGGGAGCTGCGCAAACGAGAGGTTTCCGCCCTTAAGGTGGTGTGGTCCGACGAGGAACCCCGCTCAGTTCACCCCGATGCCGGCTCTTCCGAAGCACCCCGGCAGGGCAAGCGGAGTGTGCCGGGCAGTGTCTCCTTTGTGCCCCCTGTGGCGGGGCTGATCGCAGCGGGAGAAGTGCTGCGGGATCTCATTGGGGAAACCCGTGATGCAAAGTGACAAAAGGGCGCTTGATACCGCGGTTTTATTGACTTTTTCCACAGGATAAAGTAGAATAACAGGATAGGCTATCCCTTGCAGGAATGAAAGGAAGATCCACCGGCTGAATTGCATGGCGAATCATCAAAATTGCAAGCGGGCACTTCGGTTGGACGTATTTTTCATAGGCTGCAGCGGAGCAGGGTGGAGAATGGCAGTAATGTTAGGAGGGCGGACATGGCGCGAAACATTTTGGCAATAACGCTATGTCTTTTTCTGCTGGGAGGGTGCGCCTCCATTTCCATGAATGCCGAGGATCTGCTGGTTCCTCCCCGCCTAAACCAGAGGCAGACCATGGTGGAGGAAGCGTTGCAGGCCACGGTGAGCCCCAGCGATATTTTGTACCAGTATCCTCAGCGGGGAGATTACCGCTCCCCCTTTGTTTTCTTTGATATGGACAACGACGGCCTGCAGGAAGCCATTGTTTTTTACACCCACCGCCTGGAGGATGAAATGGTTCGTGCCAAGGTGCTGCGGGAAACCAAGGACGGTCTTTTTGAACAGGTCCGGGACATTACCGGCAGCGGAGATCAGGTGGATTTCATTCAGTTTTCCCATCTGCTGGATCGGGATGCCTATTCGCTGCTGATTGGGTGGCACAACACCCGCAAGGACACTTCCACTTTGGGGGTATACACCTATCAGGGAGGCGACTGGACCCGAGAGGCCCAGATGAGCTATGAGAGCCTGAATGTAGACAATTATTTTGGGGACGGGCTCAACGAAATCTTACTCATTCGTCAGGACAGCTCCAATTACTACCAGCTCACCTTGTTGGGCCGAACGGTGGACGGGCGACTTTCTGTCTTGGGCGAACTTCCCCTTTCCCCGGACATGACCTCGGTGCTGCAGATGTGCCGGGGCCGCTTGGAAGATGGCTACGCCGTTTATATCGACCAGCGCCGCGCCGATACCTACACCGCCACCGAAGTGGTTTCGGTCAGCCGCAACGGGCTGCAATCTCTGGTGGGGGAAGTGAATTTTGAGCTGTACAGCGAAACCTTCCGGGAGGAAGAGGTGTTGAGCGTCGATTTGCAGGAGGACGGCAACGTGGAAATTCCCACCCATTCCGAACTGCCGGGCTATCTTTCGGAAGATGAGCTGGAGCCGCCTCCATTGACCAATTATATTCGACTCGATACTTCCGCCGACCAGTCGGGTTATTCCTTTCAGCGGGTTTATTCCGCCGCTGTCAACGAGGAGGCAGGGTATCTTGTGTTTTTCCCGGAGCGTTGGGTGGGGAATGTCACCATCCGGCGCCGGCCGGAAAGCAATGAGTGGCGCTTTTACAAGGTGGACCCGGTGACGGATTTTGCAACCACCGAACTGTTGCGCATTGGGGTGTATTCCACCCGGGACTATCAGGATCAGTTTACCAGAAACTATATCGATTTGGTTCAGCGGGGAATGTTTCAGTACAAGGCCTACATTCCCGCCACCACGGGGGAGCCCCTTGCCATCACCCAGCGGGAACTGGAAACCCAGTTGTTTTTGCTTTTGTAGGATAGCAATCTTTGCTTGCAATAATTTTACTGCCCGGTATCCAACTGCGCCTGTTTTTGAAAATGCAAGAAGCCGCCGGCTTTTTTCATCCCAGGCAGGTTGCAAAACACATTCAGACGAGGAGGACAGAACGATGAAAAAGATTCTGATAGCAGAAGACGAAGATGTCACGT
>JBMNHF010000022.1:0-30598 GCA_050950205.1 Oscillospiraceae bacterium | reverse complement strand
ATTTGTTATTATACCTTATCAAAATGCAGCTGTCAATATTGACAGCGCAAACCAAAAGACTCCAAAAAACAAGAAAATTCCCACGGGGAGCTTGTCCTAGAAAAGAAAGAGGAGATCCGGGATTTTGCAAAAAGTTCTGTCGAAAATACTTGATAAATAAAAAAAAAGCTGCAATAATAGATGAGGACATCACTTCAATTGCGAAAGGACGGTGAATGAAAATTGAGCGAAAACCCTGAAGGTAGTGATCGAAAACGCAGGGGAGAAATGCCGTTTTCGTCACCGGTGCTGCTCCCCTAAAAAAAGGGGGATTTTCAATTGGAAGAAGTGCGTATAGAAGAAATTACACTGCTCATTACGCAAATGCTCAGGGACAAGAACTTTAAGGGCCTTAAGGATGAACTGGCTGCCCTTTACCCCATGGATATTGCGGAGGTGTTCGACGATTTAGACCCGGAAGACTGCGTCATCCTCTTCAGGCTGTTGCAAAAGGATCAAGCTGCGGAGGTGTTTTCCTACCTAAGCCCTCAAAGGCAGAAAGATATTGTGGGGGCCATTCATGTCAGTCTGCTCAACTACATCTTTAACGAACTGTACTTTGACGATAAAATTGACTTCTTGGAGGACATGCCCGCCAACTTTGTCAAAAAGCTGATTGCCGCTGCTCCCGCCGAGGAGCGTGGACTGATCAATCAGTTCCTCAACTACCCCGATAATTCCGCCGGCTCCCTGATGACCATCGAATTTACCGATCTGAAGAAAAATATGACGGTAAAGGAGGCATTGGCTCGCATCAAGCGGACAGCAGTAGATAAGGAAACCATCTATACCTGCTACGTGCTGGACGATACCCGGCGGCTGGAAGGCATCGTCTCCCTGCGACGTCTGGTGCTTTCGGAAGAGGATCAAATTATTTCCGATATCATGACCAAAGACGTGGTGCTCTGCGGCACCAACGACGACCAGGAAGAGGTGGCCGACCTCTTTAAGAAATACGATTTAATGGCCATTCCGGTGGTGGACTCCGAACAGCGCCTGGTGGGTATCATCACCATCGACGATATTGTAGACGTCATCGAACAGGAAAACACCGAGGACTTCCTCAAGATGGCAGCCATGGCTCCCTCGGATGACGCCTATCTGAGCGCGGGAGTGTTTACTCTGGCAAAGCAGCGCATTCCCTGGCTGCTGATACTGATGATATCCGCCACCTTTACCGGAGCCATCATCGGCTATTACGAAAATCTTTTGTCATCGGTGGTGTTGCTCACCGCCTTTATTCCTATGCTGATGGATTCGGGGGGCAACTCCGGCAATCAGAGCTCCACGTTGATCATCCGCGGCATTGCATTGGGAGAAATTTCTCTGCGCGACTGGCCCAAGGTGCTGTGGAAGGAATTTCGGGTGAGTTTAATTGCAGGTTCGGTTCTGGCAGTGATTAACTTTCTGCGAATGGTGTTATTCGACAACGGGGATTTGATGATCAAGCTTACCGTTTGTGCCACGTTGTTTTTTGCAGTGGTCATTGCCAAGTTGATCGGCAGCCTTTTGCCCATTGCCGCCAAAACCCTCAAGCTGGATCCAGCCATTATGGCGGGGCCTTTTATCACCACTTTGGTGGATGCCATCGTGCTCTTTATCTATTTTGGCATTGCCCGTGTGCTGATTTTTTAAGCCTGCAAATGGGAAAAGCACGGTGCAGGCTCCTTTTGCAAGCCCTTTGACACCGGAAAAATGGTCGGTGCTCCCAGCAACTGGATTGACCGATTGGTTTTAAAGCACCTATGAAACTTGCATGGAATTGCTACAATTTTTTCCGGTTTTTTGAAATTATATAGAATGTCCTACGGTTTGTTTGTCGAGGAGCAACCATTGCTTGACCTGTTTCCAGAATGGTGTTAAGATTGTTTTAAATGTGTCAATACATCTAGAAAGGAGTAGCACTGACTTATGATTTACTCCCATGAAGTCGAGCATATGTGCCCGGTAGCTAAGGGCGCATATCACGGCCCCGCCCCCATTCCTCAGGAAGGAAGATGGGTGCAGGTAAAAGAAAACAAGGACATTTCCGGCCTGACCCACGGTGTAGGTTGGTGTGCCCCCCAACAGGGAGCCTGCAAACTCACCCTCAATGTCAAAAACGGCATCATCGAGGAGGCTCTGGTGGAAACACTGGGCTGTTCCGGTATGACCCACTCTGCCGCCATGGCGTCGGAGATTCTGCCCGGAAAAACCCTGCTGGAAGCCCTTAACACCGACCTTGTTTGCGACGCCATCAACGTGGCCATGCGGGAACTGTTTTTGCAGATTGTATACGGCCGCACTCAGACCGCTTTTTCCGAGGACGGCCTGCCTATTGGAGCCGGTTTGGAAGATTTGGGCAAGGGTCTGCGCAGCCAGGTTGGCACCATGTTTGGCACCAAGGCCAAAGGTCCCCGCTACCTGGAAATGGCAGAGGGCTATGTCACCCGCATTGCCTTGGATCAAAACGATGAGATCATCGGTTATGAATTTGTCCATCTGGGCAAGGTGATGGCTGCTGTCAAAAAGGGCGTTGACGCCAACCAGGCCATTCAAGACGCTACCGGTACATATGGTCGTTTCGCCGATGGGGTCAAGTACATCGACCCCCGGGAAGAATAGGGAGGTGAGAGAATATGGCATTGTTTGAAAGCTACGAGCGCCGCATCAACAAGATCAACGGTGTGCTCCAGGAATACGGGATTGCCGACCTGCAGGAAGCGGAAAAGCTGTGTAAGGACAAGGGCTTTTCTCCCGCCAAAATCGTCAAGGACATTCAGCCCATCGCCTTTGAAAATGCTTGCTGGGCTTATGTTATGGGAGCTGCCATCGCTCTCAAAAAAGGCTGCAAAACCGCTGCCGAAGCTGCCGAGGCCATTGGAATCGGTCTACAGGCCTTCTGCATCGAAGGCTCTGTGGCAGAGGATCGCAAGGTAGGATTGGGTCATGGCAATCTGGCTGCCATGCTGCTGCGGGATGAGACTCAGTGTTTTGCCTTTTTGGCCGGGCACGAGAGCTTTGCCGCCGCCGAAGGTGCCATTGGCATTGTCCGCAACGCCAACAAGAGCCGCAAAAGTCCTCTGCGAGTGATCCTCAACGGTTTGGGCAAGGACGCTGCCCAGATCATCTCCCGGATCAACGGCTTTACTTATGTGGAAACCAAGTTTGACTACGCCACCGGCAAGGTAGAAGTGGTGAAGGAAACCGCTTATTCCGATGGCGAGCGGAAAAATGTCCGCTGCTACGGTGCTGATGATGTGCGGGAAGGCGTGGCCATCATGCATCTGGAAAACGTGGATGTCTCCATCACCGGAAACTCCACCAACCCCACCCGGTTCCAGCATCCTGTGGCCGGCACCTATAAAAAAGAATGCATCGAGCAGGGCAAACGGTACTTCTCCGTTGCTTCCGGCGGAGGCACCGGCCGCACGCTGCATCCCGACAACATGGCTGCAGGCCCCGCCAGCTACGGCATGACCGACACCATGGGCCGGATGCATTCCGACGCTCAATTTGCAGGCTCTTCCTCGGTGCCCGCCCACGTAGAAATGATGGGCTTCCTTGGGATGGGCAACAACCCCATGGTTGGCGCTACCGTTGCGGTAGCGGTGGCTGTGGAGCAATCCATGAAGGCATAACAACCCATCATATATTTCAAAAGCTCCGAAAGGCGTGTTCACCTAAGGGACTGTTAAAGGCTTAGGGGAACCCCTTTGAGCGGGATAAAAAAGACCACATAAGAGCGTATGCTCCTGTGTGGTCTTTTGGTATTCTGGGATTTCGCCTTGGGAGTTTATCGGAATTTCCTCTATCTGCTGTGCCGTAGCTTGTAACCAGTGTAGCACAAATAACGTGCTGCTGTTTAAACAAAGGTCAGCACGTTTGATGTGGGGTAATTGAACACACAACTGGTACAAGCTTCACTTATTCGTTGCCGCAGCTGCAAGTGTGATGTCCGTGATTGTGAGCAACCCACACCTCACCTCTTGGCACGCGGAAGAAACCAAGACGGTTTTCCTCCATCAAATCGATTGCATGCTGCGCAGTCAGTCCCGCACCATCATAGCGTGTAATTTGCGCCATTGCCAATTTTTCAAAGGCAAGCTTGTCGATGCTGCCGGAGATGAGGGCTTCGCAGTCCTTTTGAATGATTTTCTCCGTCATGGCCAAACCGGTGGAACGCGAGGATTCCGGGTTGAGGAATACCTCGCAAGAGCCGTCGTCTGTCTCATAAATCAGCAGGTAGCTCCCCGCTTCGAATTGATCCGGAATGATGCTGTTCATCCCATTTCCATCAGCAGCAATGGCTATTTTCATGATGCTCCTCCTTCTGTGGCAAACGAACGCTTTGTTTGATGCAACGGCACATACTCGTCACATGGCTCTATCTCAATTGCTATCTCCACTCCGGTCAACGGAAAGATTGGCGCCAGTGCCTTTCGCACCGCATCCTCTGTCAGGGCAGGCATGCCGGAAAAAGTAGCAAGATACAAAGATAATAAACCGTTTGTATAATGAACGGAAAAGTCCATCACCTGTGGAAACGCAAACAAAGCTTGATCCAGCGCAGGCATCCTCAGGGTGCCTTTGGGCAAAACCAGCCCGTCGTTCCAACGTCCGTGGACGTTGTCGAGGCGGCGCAGCGTACTTCCGCAGGGACAGGTGCCCGGCAGTATGCGGGAGTAATCGCCGGTGCGGTAACGGATGAGGGGCATACCCCGCCGTGTCAGGGTTGTGATGACAATTTCTCCCCAGTGTCCGTCCGGCATGGGCTGTCCGGTGATGGGATCCACAATCTCGACCAGCAGGTCCGGTTCCCGGATGTGCTGGCCTGCATGGGCATCGCAGTCGATGGCGCAGCCATACCCAGTCTCTGTCATGCCAAAATGAAGGTAGACCTGCAGGCCGCGCTCTTTCAGCTCCCTTACCATGGCAGGGGAGATGTTATCGGCCGACAACAACACACTTTGCAGGGAAGTCTTTGCATTGGTTATGGCCAGATACCGCGTAAGAGCCAGCACCTGTGCGGGCATGCCAACAATGGATGTGACGTTTTTATCCTGCAGCATGGCTTTGGTTTCCGCAAAAGAGGTTAGCGGCCCCCAAGGCACTGCATCCACGGGAATCCGTTTCAGCCCGCGGCAGATAAGGTCACCAACGCCGCTGGTCACCCGACAGGGCATCATAACCGCCATCACATCCCCCGGTTTCACCAAGGTGGGCAAACCCCGTGCAAAAAAATCAATGGTCAGCTCCAGATCTTGTGCCGTAAAGTATAACCGCTTAGGCCTGCCGGTGGTGCCGCTTGTCCATATGGTAACGATGCGCTGGATTTCCTGCGGGGGCACGCACAGCAATTGCTGTTCCTGCCGCACCATGGTCCCCATTTCCATCAGGGGCAACCTTCGGATGTCGGCAATATGCTCCGGCATTGTCCCTGGCAACCTCTCTCGGTAAAACAAACTGTTGCGGGCCAGGGTGAGGGTGTCCCGCAGCTTTTTCAGCTGCCATGCTTCGATGGGCAGGCCACCGGTTTTTTCCTGTGCCCATTGATGAAGGGGGGTCATCCTCATACCAGCTTCCCCCGATAGAGGGTATCCCCATCTACCCCGGTGAGATTGTAGGCGCAAAAGGGAATGATCCGCCGGTCCGGGCTGACCACGTGGATATAGCACTGCCGCAGACGGTCCAGATCTAAATTCCACGCATCCTGGAATATCATGCCGGAAACAGGCAATGTGTATTGCCGTGTGCGCTCGAGAAAGTCGTCAAAGGATTGGGGCTCCCTCTCCCGCAGGGAGCTACAACAGCCGGAGGATGGCGCGGCACTCCAGTGTTGTGCCACATATTCCCGTGAGCGGGAGGCATTTCCGCAGCAACTTTCTTTCTGCCCACCAAGAGATTTTAACGAGCCATTGGGCTGTAACAGGTAGCTTGCGTGAAAGGAGCAGTAGGGATTTTCTGCGGAACCGGGGCTAAAATCCGCTGCTTTCATCTGGCCTGCTGTTTGCTCCTCGATTTTGCGCAACATATCAGGGATGGTCAGGCGTTGACCCGGCTGGCCGGGGTAACGCCCAAAATAGCTCATGGGCTGGAAGTGAATTCCCCGTACATCCGGCAGTCGCTGGACGGCAAAGTTCAGCAATGCGCCAATCTCGCTGTCGTTGATTCCGCAGGCGATGGTGGGCACCAGAACAACACCCAGACCGTTTTTTGCACACACGTCGATAACGGCCAGCTTTTGGCGCAGCAGAGCTTTGCCCCGCAGGGCTAAGTATGTACTGTCCTGCAAACCGTCGAACTGCAGGAATACACAGTCGAGCCCGGCCGCCTTGAGTACTGCTGCATAATCAGGCTGGGTGGCCAGACGCAAGCCGTTGGTATTGAGCTGAAAAAAGGAGAATCCTTTCTCCTTACCGATGCGGATTAGATCGGGCAAATCGTCCCGCATGGTGGGCTCGCCCCCTGACAGCTGGATGTTAAACGGGCCTCCGCTGTCCATGAGCAGGTCATACCACTGGCTGATTTCTTCCACCGACGGATCCTCCGCCTGAGATTCCCCGGAGGAGGCAAAGCATACCGGGCAGCTCAAATTACAGCGCTGGGTCACCTCTAGCAGCACACAACAGGTGTTTTGTCGGTGCTCCGGGCAGATCCCGCAATCGTAGGGGCACCCCCGATCCTTCCGAGTATGGGTGTGTGCCAGATGCACCTTGGGATCGTTCCGGTTCCAACTGTCATAATCGGGGGGGCCGTTCCAGATCAGTGTGCGAAAACTTCCGTGCTCCGGGCAGGTCTTCTCTAAAAAAACCCGGTCCCCTTCCCGTTTTTTTGATGCAGTAAGCCGTTGGAGACAAACGGGGCATACGCTTTGCGTCGTCATCTCATCCATCCTCCTGCCGGGCGATTTGTAAAAAGTAGCTGGGCCTTGGCGGCATTTTAAAGCCAATGCATCCGCAGAGGTGGTTTAAGCTGCCTGTTTCCCATAGCAGCTGGGCCGCAAAGCGCTGCAGGTCGCGGACACGGTCCTCAAAGTAGGTGGTGTAAAACCCGTTGGCCTCCAGCTGCGTTTTCCACCAAGCCTGGGATAACGGCCCGTCCACACCATCTCGATCATAGACATCCGAGATCATCAAAAGTCCTTTTGGGCCTGTTACCCGTGCGCACTCCGCCAGAATTTCTCCGGTGGAAGCAACGGATAGGACACACTCCAGCAGAACGGCATCAAAGGTTTTGGAGGCAAAGGGGATGGCTGTGGCGTCCCCTTCGATGAAGGTCAAATGCGGATAGCGTTCCCTTGCCTCTTTCAGCAGCGCAGCGGATTGGTCCATCCCAACAACTTCGAAGCCGGCATTGGCGACATACGCCGTTGCCGCTCCGCGCCCGCACCCCAAATCCAGAATACGGGCTCCCCTGCGCAGCCCCGACCACTCCAGCAGGTGCTGGGTCAGCTCCAGCCCCCCGGGGCGCATAAGACCGGTGGAGGTCTTCCAGCGCTGGCTTTCATAAGGATTGGAAAACTTCGTCATCCGTTCCACTCCTTGGTTGTAACCTGCAAAAATGGCAAGTTTTTTAGGTATGTGCGAAACTGCTTTTCCACCCAATGCCTGTTGTCCAGAGTAAGTTCTACCAGCATGCCGTTGCTTTGAAGGAACTTCTCCAACCTCTGGTGGAGCATCAGACAAGATCGGTCCAGTTGTTGGCATCTCACCATCTCTTCCAGGTTTCTGCGGGATTTTAAGATGCCCACACAGGGCTTTTCTCCCTCCAGAATGCGCATCAGCCCCTTCATAAAATGGGGGGACAGAAGCTCCATTCCACCGATTTCATCCAATAGAATCAGACGGCAAAACGGAGAGAGGCTGTCCTGAAATACCTGATCAAGAATCTGCTCCAGTACCCCAACATCGTGATTGTTTTCCGAGAGGAATAGGCCATCAAGGTCAGGGTGGTACACAGCGTCCAAGTCATGGAAGGTTCCCGCCAAGGGCTTTGCACAGTACCCCACCAGCTCGTTGTTTTGATACAGCCGCTGTACGGTGAACCCCGCTATCATAGAAGCGTATGGGTGCATAAGGTGCCGCAGGAGATGGGATTTTCCAACGCCGGGATCTCCCTGCAAAAAGAAGTGGATAGCGCAGCCCCCCTCAAAAAGCTTGCCTGTACTGCTTCTGCCCTGGCTGTTAGTCGCGGAATAGCCCCGCCAACTGCTCATCCGTAAGGTCTGTGTGGTAAAACAATTTGTAGAAGGAGCGCACATCCTCTTCGAGCTGGTAGTCAAAGTAATCCGGGTACAGCTCCGCTGCCAGCCAGCGCATTCCAAGGATGCGGTTTGGCCCCGGAGGCCGATCGATCCAGCTAAAGGGCGCCTTGGGTACCCCAAATACTTTTTTGCTCTGCACTGCCTGAATGTGCGCATAGTCTGGGCTTTCTAAAATTGCTTGGGCGGCATGGTTTCCGGTCATATCCTGTTTGGGTTCTCCATTGACAATGATGACATCCGGGTTCCATGCCAATACCTGCTCCAGGGATACCTTGACCCGTCCGCCGCTCTCGCCTTCTGTCGCCGCCACATTGACTGCCTTCACCATATCAATGACCTGAGCGCTGACCGAGCCGCGGGGGGCTGTTTCCAGGGAATCCACTCCGTTGCCGTAATAGACGGTGATCCGCTCTTCTGGAGGGATGTCCACCGCCTCAATGTCCGCAAAGGTCTGGTCGGTGTAGGTGGCCAGTTCCTCGGCGCGCTGGGCAATCCCCAACAGGTCACCCAAAAAGCGGTAAACGGATGCGCAATCCTCCAGCTTGTCGCTAATGATCACCACAGGGATGTTCAAGCTGTCCGAGAGCTTGTCGGCAGTGGCGATGACCCCTTTGCTGTCATTCCCCACCATGAGAGCGATCTGCGGCCCGGCAGCAATGACAGCTTCGTAATTGACGTTATCCTGCATCCCAAAGGCGGTCAGGGTTTGGTACTGGGGAAGGATGAACCGCTTTTCCAAATCATTGAGGGGGTAGGTCCAGCCCAGCAACCGATCCGGTTCTATGGTATACAGGTAAACGGCAGCCTCCGAATTGCCCGCAAAAACTTTATCAATCTGGGTGGGCACCGTCATACTCCGGCCGACCATATCCGTAATTTCGCGAGACTTGGCAGGCTCCGCTGCCTTTGGGGACAGAGCACTTTGCCCGCCGCAACCCACCAAAAGACCAAACAATAGTACCGCAACCAATGACAATGCATACAAACGCTTATTCTTCATGCTTAGACTCCCCGTTATTTAATACTGTTGGCTGACCGGAAGGCAGAAGGTATGCCGCCTGCCTCCCCGGTCATCCACCGATACAACATCCATGGCAATACCGTAAACACCCTCCAGTGTTTCCCTTGTAATTGCTTCTTCGGGCGGGCCAAAGGCCGCAACCCGTCCCTCCTTCATCAGGAGCACCTTGTGGGCGACGGAAAAAGGGTGCTCCGGGCTGTGGGTAGAAAGGATAATACCATAGCCCTGTGAGGCCAGGTTCATCAATACATTGATAAGAAGCTGCTGGTTGGCGTAATCCAGACTAGCACCCGGCTCATCCATAATCAGCACTTTGGCGTCCTGGCAGACCGCCCGGGCAATCAGCACAAGTTGCCGCTGCCCTCCGCTGAGAGCCGTGTATTTTTGATGGGCAAGATGGGAGATTTTCAGCTTTTCCAGCGCCGCAAACGCCGCCTGCCGATCCTTCTCCCCCGGGGTTTGAAAGGCCGTGGTATGGCCTCCCCGCCCCATCAGCACAATATCCAGCACGGTATAGGCAAAAATAGGTACATGCTGTTGTGGGATATACGCAATGAGTTTGGATAGCCTTCGGCGCTCCAGACCCATAATGGAGCTGCCATCCATCCGTATGTCTCCCCCTGTAGGCCTGAGAATTCCCAGCAGCAGCCGAAAGAAAGTGGTCTTTCCGCAACCGTTGGGCCCCAGTACGCTGAGAATCTCTCCCCGGTCAATGCTGCAGCAAATTCCCTTGCAGACATCCCCTTTACCATAGCCTCCCCGCAGCTTGCAAACCTCCAGCAACACCCTTATCCCCCCTTTTTGCGCAGGATCAACCCCACAAAGAAGGGGGCGCCGATAAACGCCGTCACCACACCGATGGGAAGCTCCATGGTCAGCAAAGAGCGGGCAAGGTTGTCCATAAGCATCAGGTACAATCCTCCCATCAGGGTGCAGGCGGGCATCAGCCACTTATGGTCCGGGCCAAACAAAGCGCGGCAAATATGGGGGATCATCAGGCCCACCCACCCGATCAGGCCGCCCAGGCAGACCGCCGAGGCGGATAACAGAGTAGAGGCGAAGATTAAAATCAACCGGTCACGGCGGATGGGAATCCCAATGCTGATCGCCTCTTCATCCTCAAGGGAGAGGAGATTAACCCGCCAGCGCATGGCAAATACAATAACAATTCCCACCGCCATGGGAACCGCACTGAGCGCAATCCCCTCCATTCTCACCTTGGTCAGGCTGCCCATCAGCCAAAAGGTAAGCTGCTGGAGCACGTCACCGGGGTCGGAGAGGTATTTAATCATGGTGACAACGGCATTGCAGAGAGCACTGATCATGCTGCCTGTCAGGACAAGGGTCAACACTTGATTGTGTTTGGAGCGGGTGCTGATAAAATAGGATAAACTAACCGCGGCGATTCCTCCCAAAAACGCAAAAATCTGGGTATACCAATAGGGAAACCCGCCGAAGATGGCGATCGCTGCTCCCATTCCCGCACCGGAGGAAACACCAAGGATATCCGGGGAAACCAGGGGGTTGCGGAACATCCCCTGGTACACCGAGCCGGACACCGCCAAGGCTCCACCGATCATCAGGGCGGCCAGAATACGAGGCAGACGAATGCTCCAGAAGATGGTCATAGCCTGAGGCATAACCTCCACCTGAAAACCTACCCCTGCGAGAAATGCGTGCAACACCTGCCTGGCCGGCAAGGGGTAGTATCCAACCCAAAGAGAAGCGATAGCTCCCACAATGGTCAGCAGGAACAGGGCAGTGATTCGGACACCCTGTTTTTTTCGCAGGAGCATTTCTTCCTCCCGATAGCGGCATTGGATGCTTTGTTCTCTCAATGGAAGTGGGCTAACCCTCGGTTTGATCAGAGAATTCATGTCATCTCCTCTTGTTTTGACTGCCACGTTGCACAGGCAGAGTGTATACTGCACCGGAGTTGGTGCTCCTTGAGCAGCGCCAGATACTCCTCCGGCGTATCCACATCCGGCAAAATCGCCGGATCTTCAACCGCTACATAGGATTGGCTGGATGGGTGCAACTCCAAAATCTCCCGCAGTCCCCCGGATACCTGCAGATCCAAAATCGTTGGAAACAGATCAGACCGGAGCAGGATGGGATGTCCCTTTTTTCCCTCACAGGTAGGAATTACAACCATAGCGTCCACAGCGATGAGGGCCCTTACGGTTTGTTCCGAAAACATGGGAATATCTACAGGGGTAAAGACCACCCGCTGACACCGTCCCGTCAGATACTTCAGGCCAATCCGGATGGAATCCAGCATTTGGGTATCCCGATACCGCTGGTTGTGGACAAATTCCACATTGCATTTCCGCAGATGTTGCCTTAGCTCTTCGGCCCGATGCCCGGTAACGACGACAATGGGGGAGCATCCTGCCCGCCGCAGAGTTTCAATTTGTCGCTGGATTATGCTTTGATCCCCCAACGGGAGCATGGGCTTGAAGGTTTTCATGCGGGAGGACATGCCGGCCGCTGTGATAAGAGCCGCCGTGCAGTTGCAGGTAGATGCTGTACCGGAAGGATTTGTCATGCCATTCTCCCCTGTAAGGCTACTTTTGGCGGGTTTAATACCCATGCTCTTGCAAGACTTCGTTTACCATCTGCCAGGCTTCTGCAATCATGCCGGGACAAACTTCTTTTCGATTTTCATAATCACCATGTAACAACTCGATACAGTGAATGCTCTCCACGTCATCCCCGTAGGTGTTGTAAAAGCGTTCAAAAAACGCGGGAAACATGGTTGTAATACCCTGTTGTGGATCTGCTAAACTAAATGCGCAGGCGGCTCCGGTAACAATGCCGCAAGCATGCTGGATGCCCATACCGCCGGACAGTCCTTTCATGGCGCGCACAAGATGCTCATCCTCAATGCCAAGACGCTGCATGGTCATCATCATAATGGTCTGACTGCACGAATAACCCTTTGCCAACAGGTCTTCCGCTGTTTTCATCTGAATGCACCTCTATAGGATTGATATTCAGGTAAGCTCATTTTTCTTCCAACTGCATTTCCACTTCGGCCATTTTGCCGCGGGCCAGCTCTTCTGAAATATAAACCTGACCGCATTGCGGGCAACGGGGAACCTCGGCGTGAAAGTAAAGGCCCATATAGGTAAAGCTGGTCTTGGCGGGCTGCATGGTTTTATCGCATCGATAGCAGATGAATGCCCTGCTCATCACACATTCCCCTCTTCCTCAATTGCCATTCGATGGGAGTAGACATTCACCACATCATAGCTTTGGTCCTCTCTCGGGGCATACTCTACCCAAAAAGTAAGGTTGCCCTGTTTTTGATGACAAATAAAATGCCCGCTGGCTGGATCCATGACTTTGAAGCCGCTGGATTCCCCGTAATAGATGACCTGCTTGACGTTGTCACTGTGGATAAAGGCCCGGTTCATCTTGTCCAAAAGGTCTGGACAAATTACCAGCTGAATAGCTTGGTATGCTTCTTTGGGCTGCTGATATTCGATCCCCTGATACTCCTTTTGCAACTGGGCTTTTAAAGCGATGCGGTTGCAGCGACGCGCCCCCAGATCCGGCGGCCCTTGATGGTGTTTTATATTTGGGAACAGAAGTTCCAAAATGAAATGGGAAGCTTTGCCCTCCATGCCAAAGCTGTCCTGGCAATTGGTGCAGTAGGTAACATAGTCGTTTTCACCCAGTTGGACATTGTGGCGGCGGATTTCTTCGGTCACAACCGGGTGGCGTGCGCCCGCCAAACCACCGTAGCCGCAGCAACGGGCATTTTTCCCGCTGGAAGGAAGCTCTGTAATGTCATAACCCATAGCCGTTACCAGCTGCCGAATATAGCCTTGATCCTCTGGATGATGTTTGCTGGTGCATGGGTCAAACACACTGACCCGTGCATTTTGTTTGGGACGGGGTTTTATCTTTGTTGCCAGAAGCTCCCAAAGAGACTTTGTGGTAATCTCGGGCAAACTTTCCCGAAAGCGCTCCCTGCAGCTTGCACAGGCCAGGATAAAAACCGGACGCCCATAGTGCTCCCATTTTTCCCGAATCCTGTGGGTGACACTGTGGTACAGCCCTTCATCCCCCGCCCAGTATCCGGGAGCACCGCAGCACTGGAGCAACAACCCCACCTGCTCCGGAAAATGTTGGGTCAGCCAGCGGTAGGACTGAAAAACATAATCCGAGTTGGACGCGCCCATCTGACAGCCCGGAAAATATAGGAACTGAGGTTGACTTACCGGTGCAAAATCAAGGGCTGCCACCGTATTGGAAAAATGCATGTCATCCATCCAGTATTGGTAGTGGGCTGTTGGAAGCTCCCCCGCCTTGTGCATCTGCCGCCGGCTTTGGATAAAGACCTGCCTAAAATCAATCTGCTCAGGGCATGCAGGTTGGCAGAGGCCGCATTGCGTACAGCCCATAATCTGTCCCAATGCTGTTTTGGATGTCATTTGTGTTTTGTTGATGGTATCGCTTACATTTAAAAGAGTCTTGGGCGGTGTTACCCCGTAGTGGCGCAGCATATCGCAAACCCTCAGACATCCGCTGCAGGTACACTGCATACAGCGTTGCGCCTCTTTTTTGGCGTCTTCCTCCCCATAGCCGGCAAGGGGAACCGCTACCGGAGGTCGAATTTCCGTTTGGCTGGCAGGAATACTGTATTGCGAGTGGTGCCGTTTCTCCGGGAAGGTAACCGTACCGGTTTTGAGAAAAGACTCCACTCCATAAGACATGGCGATTCCATGGGCAATGGCATCTGCAGGTAAACCCATTGCATTGCTGTCCGCAAAAATTATATGGCTGCCCGGATGGGTGGGCGGTGGCGATTCCATTGTGTATAAAACTGCATCAAAGGAAGCATGGTCTAGCTCCAGCCCATTGGCACCCATGAATATCTCAAGATTTTTTTGGCGCTTTATGCGGGCAATCTCGGCAGCTAATACATCCGCCGGAAGCAAAGCAGAAACTTCCGGGGCGAGAGAGTCACCTTGTGCAGTCAGTACAACCGAATAGCCGCGCCCTGCCAGCTTAGATGCGCAGGCCATGCCGCAAAGGTTGCCCCCTATGACCAGAACCCGTTTATTTTTTTGCGGAATATAAAAAGCGGATTCGGGCTTTGCACCATGTTTTCGCCACAGGTACTGCTCCAAATCCCGCAGTGCAAGGGGGGCGTCAATTTCTTGGCGAAGGCACACATTTTTACAGGGTTGGTGGCAAAGGTGACAAACAATTCCCGGGAACACCACGCTTTTTGCGTATGCCCTATACGCAGCGCCAGTCATCCCATCTGCTATTTTTTTGGTCATGGCAGAAATATCAACATCAAAGGGGCAGGCATTTGTACACACAGGTGGACGACCGTAAAGACACTGATCTGCCATTTGCGGCAGCTGATAAAGTTCCAATGTTATGCCCCTTTCTGATGACATTTGCAAAATAGGAATAAAGCCGCCGGGCCCAATGGTCCGGCGGCTTTTTGCTTGAAACCCCCGGCGATGGTCTATTTTACTGCGACTGGATTCGCCTTGATCTCATCAATCTTCTCATAAAAGTCGCCACCCAAATAGTAGGGCAAGGGCGGGGCAACTTCGCCTTTTTCCAAAGCCTCCAGCCCGGCCTTTACCTTTTCAGGTGTAGCGGGCAGATCGTAAATGCGCACTCCACAAGCGTTGTAGATGGCGTTGAGAATGGCAGCATGGCCGGAAGACTGGAACATTTCCGAGCAGCCACTGGAGCCATGAGGGCCGGTGGGGCGAGGAGTTGTCACATACTCTACGGTAAAGTTGTCACCGTCGGGTATCATCTCAATAAACGGGAAGCCCGCGCCAATCATGTTGTCGTGTTTTTTCACATCCGAGTAGTCCTCGCAGAGGGCAAATCCAATGGAGTGCATCATGCCTCCATAAGCCTGCCCGTCTACGGCAAGGTAGTTGCCCACTGTTCCAACATCGGCCACACAATGCATCCCCAGCACTTTGGTTTTGCCGGTGGCGACCTCTACCTCCACCTCGGCAAGGAATACGCCATAGGTATACTCCGGAGTGGGGTTGCCTTCACCGGTATTGGGATCCAGATTCTTGGTTTTCCCGGAGGTGTCGTATGCGCCAATATACTTGGTGGGAATACCTTCCGCCACCATTTCGTCATAGGTGCGCCAGCTGCCGTCGGGTTTGCGCATGGCATTCATCAGCTTGTCGGCCGCATCCAGAATGGCGTTGCCCGCCATATAGTGGGAACGGCTGCCAGCAGCGGGACCGGTCTTGGGGCAGGTGAGGGTATCGTTTTGCACAAGCTTGATTTGATCGGGGCGCAGACCCAGAGGACGCAGTGCCTCATGGGTATGTACCAGGGTACCGACATCCGCCCCCTGTCCCTGATCCTCCCAGGTATTATAGCTGGTAACCGTACCGTCGGGATTTAATTCCAAGGCCACCTCGGCGTGGTCATTGGCGGCGCTGCAAACATTGTAGTGCCCGCACGCAACACCGACACCGCGCCTCTTTTCCGGGGTGGATTCTTCTTTGGCTTTCTTCAGTGCAGCCTCATAGCGGGGCCTGATCCGATCAATCACGTCTTGCATGGGATAAACATCGTAGGTGTGTCCGGGTGCTCCCGTGTCACCGGGTTTATAGACATTGATGTACCGGAATTCCAGCGGATCCATCCCAACTTTCTCTGCCAACATATCCATGAGCTGCTCCGAACCTGTATAGCATTGGGGCGAGCCAAAGCCCCGATAGGCGGTGGAGAAGGCATGGTTGGACACCGTTGCTTTCGAAATTCCCATAATGTTGGGGATATAGTAGGGTGCGCCATAAAACCGCAATCCCTTTTGCACCAACAGGTTGGCAACCTCTGTATAGGCGCCTTTATCGTAAGCAATTTCGTATTCCAATGCGGTCAGCTTGCCGTTTTCATCGCATCCTATCCGGGCATTGGCGTAGGAAGCGGCCCGTTTCCCGGTGAAATGCATATATTCGTCGTAGCTGAGTGTGATGGATACCGGCCGCCCCGTTGCGATGGTTGCCACCGCCACCAGTGCTGCGGTGCCCGGGGAGATGGAGTATCCAAAGCTGGCTCCTGTGGGGTTTTCTATCACACGGATTTTTTCAACCGGCCAACCGACACCGGCGGCAATGGTACCCTGTATTACGTGCAAAGCCAGAGACTTGCAATGTATGGTCAAATAGCCTTGGGCATCAATGTAGGCCTGGGCTACATCCGGCTCGATGACCAAGTGGGGCTGACGGGTGGAATAAAAACTTCCCTCTACCACGTGCTTGGACTCTTCCAGCACCTCGCGGGTATCTTTCCCTTTGAAAATCGGGTTTTCCAAGAAAACGTTTGGCATAGCGGGATGCACCCGTATGGCGTCATCGGCCATGGCGTCCAATGCATCCAAATACTCCGGCAGCGGCTCCAGCTCTACCTTGACCAATTTGGCCGCGGCGCGGGCATTGCGGCGTGTATCGGCGACCACCAGCGCAACCGGATCCCCAAAACGGAACACTTTTTGATCCATCAAAATGGGGCGTTCAAACCCGTCTGCTTTGGAGCGGGGATCGCCAATGGGCATGGTAATGCGATTGATTCCCTTTACATCCTTGTGTGTTAACACCGCTACCACACCCGGTGCTTTTTCTGCTTCCGATGTGTCGATGGACAGGATATTGGCATGCGAGACACCCGATTGCACAATTGCCAGCTGCAACATATCGGGGGACTTTGCAGCGATATCATCCCCAAAGTCGCAGGTGCCAAGTACCTTGGATAAAGCGGCAGGCCTTGGAATGTTGGTATTGTAGATTTTGCCGTCCTCCGGCATTTTCCAGGCCAGCTCTTCCATGGTCATTTCACCACGCACTACCTTAGCAGCGGCCATTACGGCGTCTACCAACTGCTTGTACCCGGTGCAACGGCAGGCATTGCGATGTTTTTGGAACCATTCCCGCACTTCTTGCCGGGTAGGGTTGGGATTGGTATTCAGCAGGCCCTTGGCCGATATAATAAAACCGGGAGAGCAAAAACCGCACTGCACACCGCCGTACACAATCCATGCCAGCTGCAGAGGATCCAGATTATCGGCGGTGCCCAATCCCTCAATGGTGGTAACTTGGCTGTACTCCTTTACGTGTTTCATTTTTCGAGTACATGCGCGAACCACCTTGCCATCCAGCAATACGGAGCAGGCTCCGCACTGGCCGGTACCACAGCCTACCTTTGTTCCGGTCAAGCCCAAACGTCTGATCACATCAGCTAGTGTGTCGGCTTCCGGATCAAACAGAAACATGCGCTCCGTTCCATTGATAACCAATGTCATTTTCTGCGTTGCCATTCCCTCAACCTCCAAATGTGTAATCTATGGTGTGTTATGGATGATACATAGTAGCCGGTTTTTTAAGATGCCCTGATCCGTTTTGCATTCATCTATTTCCACTGCTTATATATTCAGCCGCTTGGATATCCCATCTTGCACCTCCTATGTCTTTCTAATGCTTATCCCTAGGAGAAAATTGTTCACTTTCAGAAATACGGATTTTTACCTGACACGCCTTCCAGCCGGAAAGGCGATTTTTTATGCTTTTTTCGATTCAGCCAACAGCCCCGCCGCTTGGGCATACTCCATTGTTTTGCAGGTGTCCACATGCCATGGGCCGTTGCGGGTAATGCGCAGTTCCGCTGTTTTTCCCCGCGCCAAGTGGACCTCGCGCTCACCATCCAGAGCAATCATGCAGTCGTGGGGGGCTGTGTACCGCAATGCTTCCCCTAACTCAAAACGTTGGGGCTCTTGAATGGAAAGCCGCTCTACTATTCCCGGTGCAATGGGTGCCAGAATCGATGTCCCTTGGGAGGAAAGTTCTACATAATATCCAAAGTCATCCTGAGGCAGGACGCTGCGGGCACAGCCCACAATGGCAGAAAAGCCAATGTTCTGCGGATGGGCTCGGATGGCAAGCACCCCTATGATTTCGTCCATATTCCAGATCGCCCGGGCACCGGCATAGGAATGACGGGAGATCACGGCGTCCACCAGGGCGATGTCCCGCATTTCGCCATCCATCCAGATTTCGATGCGTTTGTCCTTGGTGCAGCAGCGCTCTACCCGGCCCACCTGTTCCACAATGCTGGCACACATCCCGGCAATTGTACCCTCCACTAAAGTGGGATAAACGTTGTTGGTTCCCGTTGAGACCGGTAGCAGAGGAGTGTTGTGCAACGCCTTTGCAGCGGCCCGGCTGGTGCCGTCTCCCCCCAATACCAGAACGCAGCCGGCTCCGGCGTCCTCCATCAGCTGTGCCGCCCTGACAGTATCCTGGGCCGAGCTGGTCACCACCATATCCAGTAGCCGGGCATTCACCCGACTCTGCCCGTGCTCCTCCAGCGTCTCCAAAACCAGCTGCCCAATGAGGCAGGTGTCGGGCATGATCAAAAAGTCCCGGGTGCCCATGGCGAAGGCCCCCAATACCGCCCGCTTGACAATGCTGAGCTTTTCGTTGTTGTCGATCACCGTCGCATGGGATACCAGCCGGCGGATATCTTTGCCGGAAGCCGGATTGACAATGATACCAATGGACACAGCCCTTGCTCCTCCCCGTTTTGGTGCATAGTGCACCCTTGTCTTTTCAGTATAGGCGAAAAACAGGAACGGGTAAAGTAGAGGAAGGGGGTGAAAAAAGATGAAAAAAGATTATACATTGTTAATAGAAATTAGATAATATTAATACTCCCAAAAAATGGGTTGAGGCTCAAAATAATTCGTGTTTTTGTTTTTATAATCAGGTTTTTCTGGTTTCTTAGGTAAACGGCACAGGATTACCCTCCCAATAATAAATCAGCAAAAAGTATTAGAAAAACTCCATGATTTTCTACCTTTTGGGCGATAGGTAAACAAGCGTGCCACAGATATAATGGAATTTGCGATAGGGCATTATGTACAAAACAATTTAACATCAAGATGGGAGAATGGAAGAAATGTATGAGGTAAACATGCCGAAATTTGGCGCAACAATGGAAGACGGGGAAATTGTCAAATGGTTCAAGCAGCCGGGCGACAAAGTGACCAAAGGAGAGCCCATTGCGGAGATTATGACCGAGAAGATCACCAACAATCTGGAGGCGATGCACGACGGAATCCTGGATAAGATTCTGGTGGAAGAGGGCGAAAAAGCCAATTGCGGCGATGTCATCGCCTATATCCGCGAGAATTAAAAAGCCAAAAAGGAGGTAGACCCTTGTGGAAGTAGGTACCGTAACACCGGACGGTAAGACCATTTCCCGCATTGAAAAAATCGTCGGTGTTCGCAAGATGATCGCACAGCACATGGAGGAAAGTTTACGCCGCTCCCCCCAAGTATCCGGTTTTTCTCGGATGGATATGACTGGCGTGGTAAACCTGAAAAAGAAACTGGATGAGATGGGCCTTAAGGTCAGCATCACCGAGATTTTCATCAAGGTTGTCGCCTTAGCAATTGAGAAAAACCCCTACATGAACTGCTCGCGGCAGGGCCAGGAAATTCACTATTACTCTTCCATCAACATGGGAGTGGCAGTAGCCGATCCAAAAGGCATGTTGATGGTGCCGGTGATTAAAAACTGCGAGAAAAAGAGCCTTTTGGAAATTTCTAGAGAAATGAAGGAAATCCTCGCACTGCTCAAGGAGGGGAAGCTAACCCCCGACCGGATGACCGGCGGCACCTTTACCATCTCGAGCTTGGGTATGTTTAATACCGACAACTCCGACCCGATCCTCAACATTCCTCAGGCGGGCATTATCTGCCTGGGACGGATTCGCAAGGAGCTCATTGTAAACGACGACGATACCACATCCATCATTCCGGAGGCATTTGTCAGCGTCACGGTGGACCACGCCGTCATCAACGGCGCACCGGCGTCCATCTTCTTCCGTGATCTGGGCGAAATGACACGCACAGCCGACCAACTGATAACCATTGACGAATTGTAATGGAGGTGTATCCACTTTGAAGTATACCAAGGAAGAATATCTCAAAATGTACGAGCTGCTGACCTTCGGCCGCAAATATGAGATGAAGGTGCCGGAGCTGCTCTCCACCGGCAAGCTGCCCGGGTTCTATCATCTGGCCGTTGGCCAGGAGGCGATCCAGATTGCTCTGTTTTTGGAGCTGCAGGAAGGTGACTGGGCTTCGCCCCACCCTCGTTGCCATCCCTTCTATGCCCTTAAGTGCGGCATCAAGGAATTTACCAAGGAAATGATCGGCAAGCCCACCGGCCTCAACGGCGGCGTAGCCAGCTATGTGCATCTGTTTGATCCCAAGAACAGAATTTGCCCCAGCAACGGAATTCTGGGCCAAACACAGGCCATCGGCGCAGGCTTTGCCCTGGCACTCCAGATGGATGGCAGCGACGCAGTGGTGGCCATCGGCTTGGGAGACGGTACCATGGAAGAGGGCATCGTTTCCGAGACCCTCAATATGATTGCCGCATTCAACTTAAAGGTCTGCGTCATTTTGGAAAACAACAACATCTCCATTTCCACTCGCAAGGACACGGTGAGCAAGTTGAAATCCCCCGGCGACCGCGCTGCTGGATTTAACCTGCCGGTGGTCTACGGAGACGGCAACGACATCCTCGAAGCCCGTGAGCTCATCCGGGTGGGTCTGGCCGAAGCTCGCAAGGGGCGCCCCAATGTGGTGGAACTCAAAACCTTCCGCCTGAGAGGCCACTTTGAAGGTGACCCCGCCACCTATCGCTCCAAGGAAGAGGTGGAGGAGGCTATGAAGCGGGAGCCGGTGGGTCGTTATGCCAAATATCTGCTGGAAAACAACATTGCAACCCAGGAAGAGTTGGATGCTATCGACGCCGCTCAGCAGAAGATTTGTGACGAGGCATTTGCGGAGGCATTTGAAGAACCCGATTCCACTCCCGAACACGTCATCAATCCCAAGCTGGTTTACGCAGACTAATCAAAGGAGGGATAAGAAATGGCTGAAATGACCACGATTGCCGCAATTAATCTTGCGATTACAGAAGAAATGGAAGCGGATTCCAATGTATTCTGTATCGGTGAAGACATCAAGGAAATGGGTGGCACCTTTGGCATCACCAGGGGGCTTTACGAAAAGTTCCCCGGCAGAGTGATCAACACCCCCATCAGCGAAGCTGCCCCGGCCAGTATGTGCGTTGGCGCAGCTCTGTACGGCAAGCGCCCCATCATGGAAATCATGTTTGCCGACTTTTTGTCGATTACCTTTGACTCCATTGTCAATCAGGCATCCAAGATGCGTTATATGTCTCACGGTCAAGCCACTGTCCCCGTGGTATTTCGCAGCCCTCAGGGCGTAGGCGGCGGCATCGGTGCACACCACAGCCAAACCGTTGATGCATGGTTTCTCAATGCACCCGGTCTGAAGATTGTCACGCCTTCCACCCCTCAGGATGCCTATGGCTTGATGAAGAGTTCTATTCGGGACAACAACCCCGTTTTGTTCCTGGAGCACAAGGCCCTTTATCGCGTGCCCGGCGAGGTGGTTCCCGGCGAGTGCATTCCTCTGAGCAAGGCCAATGTGGTCAAGCCCGGAAAGGACATCACCATTGTGAGCAACCAGTTTATGCTTGCTCAGGTGGGCAAACTCCTTCCCGAACTTGCCAGCGAAGGCATTGACGTGGAGCTGATCGACCCGAGAACTCTCAAACCCTTCGATTACGAGACCGTTTACCAGTCGGTAGCCAAGACCGGGCGCATCCTCTTTGTGTCCGAAGGCCCCATCACCGGTAACTGGACGGCTGACGTAGCGGCCAAAGTGGCGGAAAACTGCTTCCATCACCTCAAAGCCCCTATCCGCAGGCTTGGTGCAGTTGACAGCCCGCTGCCCTATGCCAGAGCCGAATTCTTTATGGTTCCCAATACACAGCAGATCAAGCAGGCAATTACAGAGCTGGTGAAGTAAAAGCCTGTACCCAACATGGTAGATTCAAGCTTGCCGCGCCGGCCGAAGATATACATATGCCCCCACGCGGCAGGCTTTCTGTTTTGGAGGTGCCCAATGATTTATATGGAGACAGGGTCCCATGACCCCACGTGGAATCTTGCCTTTGAGGAATACTGTCTGACGCAGCTCACCGACTGCCCGGAGATTATGCTACTGTGGCAGAACCACCACTCCATCATCATTGGCCGTTACCAGAACGCCGAGAGCGAAGTGAACGCCAACGCGGTCCGGGAGTTGGGGGTCAACGTGGTGCGCCGCTCCACCGGGGGCGGCGCGGTATACCACGATTTGGGGAACCTCAACTACTCCTTTATCTTTCCCGAAAGCGGTGAGGATCTGGATATCGAGCGGATCTGCCGTCCCATGATCAGGGCATTGAGGGAAATGGGAATCCCCGCTGAGCTGCAGGGTCGCAACGACCTTGCCATACAGGGGCAAAAAATCTCTGGCACGGCACAGCGGCTGGAAAAGGGCAGAATGCTCCACCACGGCACCCTGCTGTTCGATTCCGATTTGCAGATGCTGCAAAAGGTGCTGCGGGTGGATCACGCCAAGTTCCAATCCAAAGGAGCGAGTTCGGTCCGCAGCCGGGTGACCAATATTAAGCCCTTTCTGCCCGAAACGGTATCCCTATCCGATTTTTGGCAGCAGCTTCTGGACGTCTTTGGCCGGGAAGGGTTGGAAAAACGATCCCTGGGAGAAGACGATCTTGCCCGGATCCGGCAGCTTCGGGATGAAAAGTATCGCACCTGGGACTGGAATTATGGCCAAGCGCCTGCGTTTCAATACTGTAATACGCAACGGTATCCCGGTGGAAAAATTCAAATTTTGTTTAACATAACCCACGGATTAATCCACAGCTGCAAGATTCAGGGAGATTTTCTCGGCTTGACGGCAATGGAGGGGCTGGAATCCCTGCTGGTTGGTCTTCCCTTCCAGCGCAGTGCAGTGGAGCAGCGAATAAAATGTCTGCAGCTCCACCTGTATTTGGGGAAAATCACCCTTCCGCAACTTTTAGATTGCATGTTCCAGGGAGCCGTGGAAACGGAAAGGTGTATGGTTTAGATGACGATTGTGGATGCCCATGTCCATGTATTTGCCGACGAGATTGCTCCAGCCGCCATTGAAAGTGTCCGTACAGCGCTGGAGCGCAGCGGACACACAAACGCCCTAGATGGCACGGTGGGGGCGTTGGAGCGTTCCATGGACCAGTGCCATGTGGATCGGGTGGTATACCTGCCACTGGCCACCAAATCCACCCAGACCGAGGTGCTGATCCAATGGTCGGCTCGCTTGCAGGAGCGCAACCCGCGATTCCTCTGCGCAGGAACGCTGCATCCCAACAACGAAAACTATGGGGAGCTGATCCGGCGCATGAAATCGCTGGGGCTGCGGGGTGTAAAGATGCATCCCGTGTTCCAGAATTTTTCGGTACTGGATGAGCGGATTGTGGAGATGTTCCGAGCCTGCGGTGAAGAGGGGCTTCCGGTGGTGCTCCATGCCGGGCTGGATATTCTGGCCAGCAAACAGGCAGACGGCAGCCCAACCTCTCTGGCAAAAATGCTGGAGCTCTGCCCAGAGACCACCTTTGTAGCGGCTCATATGGGTGGCAGCCGACAGTGGGACGAAGTTGAATCCGGCTTGGTGGGAAAGGAGATTTATCTGGATACCTCCCTGGCCTGTCAATTGATGGACCCGGCACAGTTCCGGCGGATTGTCAAAAAACACGGGGTCCATCGAATCCTCTTTGGCAGCGACTCGCCTTGGTGCCCGCAGCAGCAAGCCATTGACTTTATCTTATCCTGCGGTTTTTCGGAGCAAGACCAACGGCAAATCTTCTCCGAGAATGCGCTGCGTGTGTTTTCTCCATAAAAAACACCCAGACAGTTTTCACCGCTGGGTGTTGTGCAGTTTGTGCAGCAGAGCCGTTCTACTGTTTACTCCCTGCTTTTTATAGATGTTCAGAATGTGGGTTTTAACCGTATGAATGCTGATGTGCATCTGCTGGGCAATCTGCGTGTTGGAGCATCCCTTGGCAATTCGCTCTACAATTTCAGCCTCCCGGGCTGTCAGTGCCTTAAATACCTCTGGATTTGCTACCGAACTCTCCTGCGCTATATGGATGAACACAAGGTACAGAGTTTCCATTTTACTTAAGTTTTTGCTGGGAGATATCATGCTGCTGGCATGGAACTGGTAAATCTGGTCCCCGCAGATGTATTGGGTGGTTTTTTCCTTGCAAAAGATGCTGCTACCCATACGGTTAAAGACCTGTTGCACCTTGGGGAACTGACTGTTTTCTCCCTGGGCGGTTTTGTAAACCAGCGCAGAGGAACCCTCTTTGAGCATGTGCTCCGCATATCGCTGTGCGGTGCGGTTCGCTTCCAGCACCAGGTAGGCCTCATCCAACATGACGATCCCCAAATCGAGATCGCGAAAGCCCTCTTCCCGAAACAAGCTTTGCAAAAAATTGCGGGGACTGGACTCGATGGCGCGGCAATAATGCTGTGCGATGAAGGGGTTGAGGGTTTCGAATACGGCAATCTCCTCCGGTGTAAAAGGCCCTTCCTCAACGGTGTGGTACACAGCGATAGCCCCAAGGTAGGTATCCCGGTGGTTGAGGTTGATGACTACTTGGTGGGGTGTGCCGTTGCGCTGTAAGTACAGGTAGTATTCTGTTTGGCGGAACTTATCGTAGGGCATCACATCCTCGATGGTGACCACCGGTTTTCTGCGCAGGTCGGCGGGCAAAAAAGCATGGCGGAAAATGTCCTTGCTGTGGTAGTAACGGTTATAATCCCGCAACCATTCCGGTGGAACATTTAGCGTGAGATAATCCCCCACAAAATAGTCCGAGCGCGCCTTCTGCAAGTCCGCATAACGCAGGCAGATGGGAATAAAGGCCAGGGTGTTCTGGTGCAAATATTTTGAAAATAACCTGAGAACATGCTCTGGATAGTTGGAATAACCGTTGGGCAGCTGGTAGATAAAGTCCAGAATTGTTTGAGAAAGATCCAACCGATTGGCAAAGCCCATAAATCCACCACCTTAGCCATAATCTTTTTGGTTAATCATACACTAAGTATAAAAATATTTCAACATAAAGGAGGCAAAGTAGTGAAAGCTCTAAAAATTGCCGAGGCCGGAAGACTGGAAGTTGTCCAGGTCGATAAGCCGGTACAAGATGGGGAACACGTCATCATCGAGGTAAGCTATGTTGGCTTGTGCGGGTCGGATCTAGGTATGTGGGCTGGCGGTGGACGCTTTGCAGGGAATATCATCGGTCACGAATATGCAGGCAAAGTCATTGACCCCGGCCCCCGGGACGATCTCAAAGTAGGGGACCTGGTCACCGGCATCCCTCAAAATTATTGCCGCGACTGCTACTACTGCAACAAAGGAGACACTCATCTCTGCCCCGAAACACCCCGCAGAGGCGGCCCCGGCGTTAGTCGTCAGGGTGCAAACAGCCCCTATTTTGCCATTCGTGCCGATCTGGCCATGAAGCTTTCCGACAAACTGGATCCCAAGGTAGCTGCATTGGTCGAGCCCGTGTCCAGCGGCTATCACGGCGCAAAACTGGGCCACATCCAGCAAGGCGATAAGGTTCTGATCATCGGCGGCGGTATTATTGCCATCATGACCGCTTGGTGGGTTAAACAGATGGGGGCACAGACCATTGTGATGTCCGAGATCAATCCCGTCCGAATCGAGCACCTGAAAAAGCACAGTGTCGCCACTCAAGTAGTCAACCTGCAAGAGGAGGGCGTATTCGAACAAGTGCAAAAGCAGGCCGGCCTGGGCTTTGATGTTGTGTTTGAGTGCAGCCATCCCACAGAAGAGCTGTTTAACAAAACCATGGTTCCGCTGGTGCGCAAAGGTGGCACCATTGTGCAGGTCGGCGCTATGGTAGGGCCCTTTACCTTTGATTTCTACCCCTTCTTGACCAAGGAGATCCGCTATCAAAGCTGCTGGAGCTACAGCGAAGAAGATTTTCGGGCAGCCATTAAGGCGGTGGAAGAAAACGAGGCCGACTTTGCCAAACATATCACCAATGTCATCTCCCTGGAACAAGCCCAGGACACCTTTGTGGCGCTGGCCACCGGCAAATCCAAAGACATTAAAGTTTTGATCGATCCCAAACTGTAGAAAGGTCGGTCAACGCGGACCGTCTTGTGGCTTTGTGGCCAGCGGTTTCGCGCCAGTAAGGAGGGGCCTTATGGATTGCAAACAGATCGGATTTCAAATCAAAGATCGGCTTGCCACCATCATCCTCGATGACAAGGAGAGCGCCAACGCGCTCTCCGAGGATGTCATCTCGGAGCTTGCAGCGGTGCTGGAGCGATGTGAATTCGATGACGCTGTGGGCGCTGTCCTGATTCGGGGAGCAAACAACACCTTTTGCAGCGGCGGAAACATTCGGGCCATGCAGCAGCAGGCTCAAACCGGAAGTTACTCCCGCCTGGCACTGGGGCGGTTGGGCGATGCGGCCATGCGCCTAAAAAACATGAGCAAACCCACCATCTGTGCCATCGAAGGCGCCTGTGCAGGTGCGGGTATGAGCCTGGCCATGGCCTGCGACTTCAGCATTGCTAGGGAAGATGCCAAATTCACCTTTGCGTTTATCAACCTGGCCCTTGTGCCGGATATGGGAGGAACTGCCCTGCTGGTAAAGTCCGCCGGGGTCAACAAAGCCAAGGAACTGATGCTGGGTGGCGGTGTCTTTCTCGGCACAGAGGCAGCGCAGTGGGGAATTATCACCAAGGCGGTACCTGCGGACCGGTTTGAAGAACAGGTGGAAAAAACTTGTCAGAAGCTGCTGGCCACAGCCCCGGTTGCTTACAGCCGGATCAAAACCATGATCAATCGCTGCGCTTTTCCAGGCTTTGACGCAGGCCTGCAAAACGAAATGGAGTACCAGTACGCGTCCTATTTTTCAAAGGACCATGTAGAGGGCGTCAATGCGTTTTTGGAAAAAAGACGTCCCAAATTTGGCAATCAATGACCGATGAGGAGGACCTTCCATGGAGTTTTCGTTGGATAACGAGTATGCGCTGGTGCGGGATATGTGCCGACGCTTTGCGCAGCAGGAGGTAAAGCCCATCGCTGCCGAGTTGGATGAGAAGGAGCGCTTCCCGGAGGAGACCATCCCCAAGCTGGCCAAGGCAGGCCTGCTGGGTATTCCCTTTCCAAAAGAATACGGTGGGCAGGGTGGCGATGACCTGGCTTACATGATTTGCATGGAGGAGATAGCGAAAGCCTGCCTGACCACCAGTGTGGTGCTGGGGGCCCACACCTCCCTGTGCGCATATCCCATCTACAACTGGGGGACCGAGGAGCAAAAGCAAAAGTTCCTGGTGCCGTTGGCCAAGGGGGAGAAACTGGGCGCTTTTGGTCTTACCGAGGCGGGGGCGGGTAGCGACGCCGCTCTTCAGCAGACCAAAGCGGTACTGGAAGGGGATCACTATATCCTCAACGGAAACAAAATCTTTATCACCAGCGCAGGTTATGCAGATCTTTACATCATCATGTGTATGACCGATAAGAGCAAAGGCACCAGGGGCATCTCCGCCCTGATTGTGGAAAAGGGAACCCCCGGCTTTACCTTTGGTGCAAAAGAAAAAAAGATGGGCATCAAGGGTTCCTGCACCGCCGAGCTCATCTTCCGGGACTGCCCTGTCCCCAAAGAAAACCTGCTGGGTGCAGAGGGACAAGGCTTTAAAATTGCAATGCACACCCTCGACGGTGGCCGCATTGGCGTGGGGGCGCAGGCCACCGGGCTGGCCCAAGGAGCCATTGACGAGACGGTGAAATATACAAAAGAGCGCAAGCAGTTTGGCAGGCGCATCTCTCAGTTTCAAAACACTCAGTTCGAGCTGGCTTCCATGCAGGCCGCCGTGGAAGCCTGCCGCACCCTGACCTACAAAGCCGCCTGCGAAAAACGGGACGGAAGACCCTACGGCCACTTGGCCGCCATGGTCAAGCTGTTCGGTTCGGAGGTCGCCAACGACGTGACCCGGCGCTGCCTTCAGCTGTTTGGTGGATATGGCTACACCCGTGAATACCCCATCGAGCGGATGATGCGGGACGCCAAGATACTGGAAATTTACGAGGGAACCTCTGAAATTCAAAAGATGGTCATTGCCGGTTGGATGGGGGTGAAATAGGTGGTGAAAAAGCAACTGCACATCGTGGTTTGCATCAAGCAGGTGCCGGACACCAACGAAGTTAAGCTGGACCCCGTTACAGGAACGCTGATCCGCCAAGGGGTACCCAGCATTATCAACCCCGATGATAAGGCAGGCATTGAGGCTGCTTTGTGCATCAAGGAGAGGAGCGGTGCCAAGGTCACCATCCTGTCCATGGGTCCGCCTCAGGCGGAGGTGGCCCTGCGGGAAGCGCTGGCTATGGGTGCCGATGAGGCAATCCTCCTTACCGACCGCGCTTTTGGCGGGGCCGATACCTGGGCCACTTCCAGCACCATCGCAGCTGCCCTGAAAAAACTGGACTGCGACCTAATCATCACAGGACGGCAGGCAATCGACGGGGATACCGCACAGGTGGGGCCTCAAATCGCCGAGCATCTGGGCATTCCCCAGGTTAGTTATGTGCGGGAGATTCGGCTGAACGGGGATACGGTTCTTGTCCAAAGGCAGTTTGAGGATCGCGTCCATCTGTTGGAAGTAAAGCTCCCCTGCTTGTTGACGGTGCTGTCGGAGCTGGGCCAGCCCCGCTACCCAACGGTAGCCGGCGCCTTTGACGCTTACCGCTCCAAAACGGTGGCCAAGTGGGGGCTTGCGGAGATAGAGGACACGGTTGATCCAACCAATATTGGACTTATGGGCTCCCCCACAAAGGTGAAGAAATCTTTCTCCAAAACAGCTCGGGCAATGGGCACCCTCTACGATAACCTCTCAGCCGACGAGGCTGTGGCGATTATCGTCGACAAACTTGCCCAGCGGTTCATCCTATAGGAAGGGGGCTAAAAGATGAGCAAAGATGTATTTGTCTACATAGAACAGCGGGACGCAAAGCTCCAAAAAGTCTCCTTGGAGCTGCTGGGCAAAGGCCGTCTTCTGGCAGAGCAGTTGGGGCAAGAAGTGGTGGCGGTGCTGGTGGGGCATAACGTGGAGCCCCTGTGCGAGACACTGATTGAGCATGGTGCGGACCAAGTGATTGTGGTGGACCACCCCATGCTCCAGGAATATGTCACCGAGCCCTATGCCAAAGCGGTAACTGCAGCCATCCGCGCAAACGACCCTGAAATTGTCCTGTATGGTGCAACCTCCATCGGCAGGGATTTGGCTCCCCGGATCGCGGCCCGCATTCACACCGGCCTTACCGCCGACTGCACTGCACTGGACATCGACCCGGAAAGCAAGCTGCTTCTGATGACTCGCCCGGCCTTTGGCGGAAATATCATGGCAACCATCCTCTGCGAAAAACACCGCCCCCAAATGGCGACGGTGCGTCCCGGCGTGATGCTGGCCATGGAGCCGGACAGCAGTCGAACAGGTAGGGTCACCCGCCTTTCCGTCCCCTTTACCGATGAGGATATGAACGTAACCATCAAGGGGATCTTCAGGGAAGAGAAGCGGCAAATCGACATCACCGAGGCCAAGGTGCTGGTTTCCGGCGGACGGGGACTGAATGAGGCGGAGGGTTTTCAAATCCTGGGCGAGTTGGCAGAGATTTTGGAGGCGGAGTTATCCGGTTCCCGCGCTGCGGTGGAGGCCGGCTGGATTGAGCAGGACCGCCAGGTAGGACAAACCGGAAAAACCGTGCGCCCGGATTTGTACTTTGCGTTTGGAATTTCCGGAGCCATTCAGCATATTGCAGGCATGGAGGGCTCGGATTACATCATTGCAGTCAACAAAAACAACACGGCCCCCATTTTTGAAACAGCTGATCTGGGTATCGTGGGGGATTTATACGATATTGTACCCCGACTTGTCCAGGCACTCAGGCATAGGAGGTAACAACATGCGAGTAACAGTAATCGGCGCCGGTCCCGGCGGATATGAGGCTGCCCTGTACGCCGCCAAGCGCGGCTGCCAGGTAACGCTGGTTGAAAAAGACAAACTGGGGGGAACCTGCCTCAACAAAGGCTGCATTCCCACCAAGAGCCTGTTGGCGGTTACCGATAACCTCCATGGGCTGCATCTGGCGGAAGGGTACGGGATCCATACCCATGGTGGAGCCACCCCGGATTTTGCCAAGGCCTTTGACCGAAAAAATGAGATTGTAAGCAGCCTGGTTGCCGGTGTGGAATTTTTGATGAAGGCCAACCAAGTACAGGTCATCTCCGGTACAGCGCGCCTAAAAGGGAAAGAC
>JBMNHF010000021.1:0-88533 GCA_050950205.1 Oscillospiraceae bacterium | reverse complement strand
GCCAAAGCGCAAGTCCCCGTGTGTTTATGTGGGCCGCTCTGCTTCACGATATTGGCAAGCCTTCCACCACAAAAATCCGAAAAGGAAAAATCACCGCCTACAATCACGACAAAGTGGGTGCGGCGTTGGCAGAGGAATTTTTAAGCTACCTGAATCAGGAGCCGTCTTTTATCTCATCGGTCTGCAACCTGATACGCTATCACATGCAGATTTTATATGTGGTAAACGGTTTGCCCTATGCCAACATAGACGCCATGATGAAAAACGCAGACATTGGTGAAGTTGCTTTACTGGGCCTGTGCGACCGGCTGGGGCGAACCGGAGTCAACCAACAGGCAGAAGAAGAGAATATTCAACGATTTTTGGCGCTGTGCCGCAATCAAAAAAAGGGAGGATCCTATGGAACACAGCAATCAATTTATCGGAATCGGCAAAAACCCCGACGGACCGGATCTGCCTTTGGGGCTTGGCATGGAGCTGGCACAAAACCCCAAGGCAATGAACGCCTTTGGAACCATGACCAAATCCCAGAAAGCATCCATGATCAGCCATATTCAAGCAGCCACCACGGGAGAGGATGCAAAACAGCGGATCAGGGAGGCTGTCAACCAGTTAAGTAACAACCAAACGCAGTTGTAAAAGCTGATTCTAAAATGAATTTAATAACCATAAGGCATAGAAATACAATTCTATGCTTTATTTTTACCAAGAAATCGGCAAGGAGGGGAGCATAAGGCAATGTTACCTCTTGATGATGGCTTGGACAGAAAGGCAGGAAAGCTCTTGGGAATGCCTGCGTTTCACCATAAAAAGGCAAAAAAACGAAATCCCTGATGCTTTATCTAAAACACATCAAGGGTTTCGTTTTGGGCAAAATTTGAGCGTGAAGTTGGCCTAGTGAGCTGGCCGCCGTTACAGCTTGGACACGCAGGGGATAGACTGAAGTTGACAAGAGGCGGTGCTATCCTATATCATCTTACATGCTCAATCTAAAGGGTTTGCATTAACTTAGAAGGCAGGTTAAAAATGGCTATCACTCACGATTTAACAGTGGGAAATGAAACGAGAGCAATGTTAAAATTAGCGTTTCCCATGATGATGGGGAACTTGATTCAGCAACTATATAATGTTGCGGACACCATTATTGTAGGCAGATTTATTGGCTCTCATGCCCTTGCTGCAGTGGGCAGTGCGTTTTCGGTTATGGTTTTGTTAAACTCTATCATCTTAGGTTTTTGCATGGGCAGCGGTACTGTATTTTCCGTTTTATTTGGCGCAAAAGAAATAAATCAATTAAAAAACAGCTTTTTTGTGTCCTTTTGTTTAATTGGAACCCTTGCCTTGGTGATTCAGTTTCTCGCCCTGTTTTTTATTGATAAAATTTTACTTTTTATCCGAATTCCTGTAGAGGTATGGGCTGATACCAAGACCTATTTGCAAATCATTTTCTATGGTATTCTCTTTACCTCGGCTTATAACTATTTTGCTGCAATTATGCGCAGCATGGGCAACACAATGATTCCGCTCCTCTTTCTTGCGGCATCCGCCATAATTAACATCGTCTTGGACATTGTCTTTATCGTTCCCTTTAACATGGGCGTCGGCGGTGCTGCGTATGCAACTATCATTGCTCAAGGAATTTCCGCCATATCCTTAACGGTTTACTGCATGAAAAAAATTCCCATCCTTCGGCTGGAACGCAAGCATCTTCAATTTGACACGGACATCGTGAAAAAGATCGGAAACCATTCCATTCTTACCAGCATTCAACAGTCCGTTATGAATTTAGGGATTCTAATGATACAGGGGTTGGTAAACAGCTTTGGTGTATCCGCTATGGCTGCATTTGCAGCAGTAGTGAAAATTGAGAGTTTTGCGTATTTGCCCGAGCAGGAATTCGGCAATGCGTTTTCCACCTTTATCGCTCAGAACTATGGTGCAAAAGAACAGGGGCGTATCCGAAATGGAATTCGGTCAGCCATAAAGGTGATAACGATTTACGGTATAGCCGTTTCGGCCTTAATCATATTGTTTGCCAAGCCTTTAATGCGTATTTTTATCAGCCCCAACGAAACGGAAATTCTACAAATAGGCATGCAGTATTTGTTCATTGTAGCAAGCTTTTATTGTTTCATCGGCTATTTATTTATGTTTTATGGGTTATATCGGGGAATTGGAAAACCAGAGGTGTCCATCCTCCTTACTGTCATAAGCCTTGGGACAAGGGTGGTATTGGCCTATACCCTTTCTTCGGTACCCTCAATAGGAATGGGGGGCATCTGGTGGGCAATCCCCATTGGTTGGGCTTTGGCAGACCTTACCGGTTTTTATAAAATGAGGACAATTGATAAGCTCAAAGAACCCAAGCCTGCACCGGAAACATAAAGATATTAAATTTAGGGGAGTAGACCAGTTGTCCACCCCCCTATTTTTACGCCATGAAGTTATTTTTTAAGCGTTTGAAATGATCTTAGGGAGGGCCTAACCCCTCCGCTAAAACGCAATCTTCTATTAAAAATCCGCATTTCTGATCAGTCTTTATAAAGGATCTTGCTTTTTATGTAGTACCCCTTGCGGCGTTGCATTTTCGCATCATGGATTTGGGTATTCGTTGCAGAGCAACCGGTAGGGGGGCTCATCCTCCTCAATGGCGGGAAAACGGCCAACGGGCTTTAAAAAGCGGTTGTCGGTATTGTCATCGTTGCATTGACTCACCTCGCCCAGCAGCACCGGTCCCGTGCCTTCCTCCACCGAAAAGTCGTGGTACAAATAGGGCGGTATGGTGATGCTCTCACCGGGTGTTAGGCGTATCTGTGTTCCTGCGGGAACCGTCAGCTCCCGTCCATCCATGTGAACGCACACCTCTCCGGTTTCATCCAAGCCCTCACCGGGAGTGGAGCGATAGACGCGAATTAGCACATTGCCGCCACCGCGGTTGATAATATCCTCCATCTTGCTCCAGTGGAAGTGCATAGGGGAATATTGGCCTTCCCGCAGATAGAGCAGCTTTTCGGCGTAGGTTTTGGCGTATTTTTCCTTTTTGGCGCAGTTGCCGTTGCGCAGAGTAATCAGTGACATGCCCACTTTGCCAAAGTCGCCCAAACCGTAGTCGGTGATATCCCAGCCCAGCATATTGTCGCGGATTTCGTCGTAGTCGTGCCCCTTTGTTTCCCAGTCCTGCGGCGTAAAGTGACAAAAAGGCGGCAGGGCAAAGCGGTGTTCCTTTAGAAAAGTCTCCATTTCCATCAGTACGTTGTTTATCTGGCTGCGTTTCATCCTCATCCCCCTTTTCGGTCAAGAAAATCCCAAGTTGTGTTTTGCCAAACCCATTGGGAGCGAAATAAAATAAGTTTCGCTTGATATTCCAATAGATGCCAACCTAATAACATGCGCTATTTTTGCAAATTGTGGTTAAGATAAAAAAACAGTCTTGAAAAACGCTTTGGTTAAGCCATTTTTCAAGACTATTCTTTGGTCTGAGTGGCGGGACTTGAACCCACGGCCTCTACCACCCCAAGGTAGCGCGCTACCAATCTGCGCCACACCCAGAAAACATGATGTATTATAGCACAGCTCTTTTTAAAAATCAAGTCTTCTGTCAACAAATATTTTTATTGGTTAGACAGAACAAAGTCGCACTGCGCAGCAGAACAAATCGGGGGAATTTGTCCGGTATCTTGCCATCCGCTGATGGAAATGATCCTTTTGCCTTACCTATTATAATACATTATTTTATATTTCGCAAGGCCTTTGATCCGGTGGAAGGAAGTGCTTAGGCCTTGAGGTGCCGTGTTTTGGGGCGCTTTCTGACCAAATTCGGTTTAAAGATACACCCTAATCTGAAAAAATTGTGAATAATTGATTCGAAAGCATTTTTTTGTTGAGGTTGCGGCAAAAAACGGTTATAATGGTAAAGACCTGTCGAAAAGACAGCCAGTGAAACCATGAAAAATCAACCGGGGAAACCCGGTGCAATACAAGGCAGCCCCGGCGGCTTATCTGCTCCGGGGACGTTGAAAGGGGCAGCACAGAGTGTTTTCAAAGGACGTGGGGATCGATCTGGGAACAGCCAACACCCTGATTTTTATGAAGGGAAAGGGCGTTATTATGCGGGAGCCCTCGGTAGTGGCGGTGGACGTGCGCAACGATACCGTTCGCTATGTGGGTAGAGAAGCCAAGGAAGTCATTGGCAGAACTCCCGGCTCCATTGTGGCCGTCCGCCCTTTAAAGGACGGCGTGATCGCCGATTTTGACATCACCGCCAATATGCTGAAGATATTTATCAAAAAAGTAATTGGCAACACTTGGTTTTCCAAACCGAGAATCATCATTTGCATCCCGTCAGGGGTAACCGACGTGGAGCGCCGGGCTGTCAAGGAAGCGGCCATCAGTGCGGGGGCCAAACAAGTTTCGATTTTAGAGGAGCCTATGGCGGCTGCCATCGGGGCAAATCTCCCCGTGGCCGAGGCCACCGGCAGCATGGTGGTGGATATTGGCGGCGGCACCACCGAAGTGGCGGTGATCTCCCTGGGCGGCATTGTGGCCTCCCGTTCGGTGCGGGTGGCGGGAGATGAGCTGGACGCCGCCATCATCGCTTATATTAAAAAGACCTACAACCTTTTGATCGGTGAAAGAACCGCCGAGAATATTAAAATAGAGGTGGGAAGCGCCTACCCTTATGAAGGGGAAGAACCTTACGAAATCAAGGGGCGCAACTTGGTGGACGGCCTGCCCAAAAATGTGTTTATCACTCCGGAAGAAATCCGGCGGGCCATTGCCGACCCCATCTCCGCCATTCTGGACGCCATTCGCACCACCTTGGAGCGAACGCCTCCCGAGCTTGCCGCCGACATCATTGACCACGGCATCACCCTAACCGGGGGCGGAGCGTTGCTGCGCGGACTGGATGCCCTGATCACCCAGGAAACGGGAATGCCGGTGCACATTGCAGAAAATCCTCTGGACTGCGTGGCGGAAGGAACCGGAAAAGCTCTGGACAACATCCATCTGTTAAACGAAATTCGGGCAAACGACTGATTCTTCCCCTGCACCCTCTTTCTGCTTGATTTTGACGGTTTGATTTTACACATCCCCAACCATAAGAAGGAGATACGGCAAGGTGAAGGACTTTTTGAGCAGCGTCCGGTTTAAGATACTTGCCGCGCTGTTGATTGTCCTGCTGGGATTTATCATTGCGTCGGTGTATTCCGGCGGCGCGGCCCCTTTGTTTGCCCGGCTGTTGGGTATGGTCACCACGCCCTTGCAACAGGCTTCGGCGGAGATATCCGGCAGTGTAGGGGGCTTCTTTGAAAAATACCTGAAGGCGGGAGAGGTGTTTGAAGAAAACCTGCGCCTGCAGGAGGAAATTAATCAACTGAGAGGTCGCTTGGTGGACTACGAGCGGGCGATGCATGAAAATGAACAGCTCCGGGAGATTTTGGGCGTGATGGAAAACCGTCAGGATCTCAAGATCGAAACCGCCTCTGTCATTGCCAGAGATCCCGCTGACCGCTTTTACTCTTTTTCCATCGACAAGGGTTCGGTGGACGGCATTAAATATTTGGATCCGGTGGTGACCGCCGACGGATTGGTGGGCTATGTCACCGAAGTGGGGATGACCCACGCCAAAGTGGCTACTATTTTGGATGTGGCGGTGGATGTAGGGGCCTACGACAGCGCCACCCGGGACATCGGCATTGTCAACGGAACGGTGGACCTTGCCATGGAGGGGCTGTGCCAGATGCTCTATCTGCCCCGGGAAAGTGCCATCGTCCCCGGCGATATCATTCTCACCAGCGGAGGCAGCCTGTATCCCCGGGACATCTTGGTGGGAACGGTGCGCTCGGTGGGTCCCAACAGTCACGGCACCAGTCTGGTGGCGGTGGTGGAGCCTTTTGCCGATATTCGCAATGTCAAAAATGTTTTTGTGGTCACTTGGTTTGAGGGGCAGGGGTCGGAAAATGATTAACTGCCCCCTTTTGTTTTGTCCGTCAGGCAAAGGTGTTTTTGCCTCCCATAGCGGAAGCACCGGGGCTAAAATCCATGGCTGGGCGGGCTGCTGCCTGCCTTTGTGATAGGTGACGATGAAGAGAATACGATACCTTTTGATTTTAAAATATACCCTTTACACATTGCTGCTGCTGCTGCTTTATATTCTGCAAACCACTCCCAGGCTGTTTGAGATTGCGGGCGCAAAACCTATGCTGGTCATTCCGGCGGCCCTGTCCATCGCCATGGTTGAAGGAGAGTTTGTAGGGGGCATTTACGGCGCCTTGGCAGGACTGCTTTGCGATTTGGGCGCCAGTGTGCTGTTTGGTTTTCATGGACTGCTGCTGGCGCTTTTTTGTATTGGCGTGGGGCTTTTGGTCATCTACTTAATGCACTGCAATATCCGGGGGGCTTTGCTGTTTGTAACAGCCACCATGCTGGTGCGGGGCGGAATCGAATACCTTTTCAGCTACCGGATGTGGGGCTATGAAAATGTCTGGAAGGTTTTTGCGTTTCACATTCTTCCCATGTCCCTCTACACCATTTTGGTCACCCCCTTGCTTTTTTGGCTGATTCGGTGGATTTACCGCCTGTTTCAAAAGCGGTTGACGGGGGAGTAAACCTTTTGGAAGCAAAATAGAAACGGGAGAGATGAAAAAATGGCAAACTTGTGGGCGGGGCGCTTTTCCAAGAAGATGGAGTCCATTGTGGAGGAATTCAATGCCTCCATTGGGGTGGACAGCCGCCTGTATGCCTGTGATATCAAGGGCAGCATCGCCCATGTGACCATGTTGGCGGCGCAGGGGATTGTCACCCAGCAGGAGCGGGATGAAATTATCGCCGGTCTCCAAGAAATTGAAGGGGAAATTGCAAGGGGAGAATTTACCTTTGACCTTTCCCAAGAGGATATCCACATGGCGGTGGAAGGAGCCCTCATTCAAAGACTGGGGGAGACCGGGAAAAAGCTCCACACCGCCCGCAGCCGCAACGATCAAGTGGCGGTGGACACCCGCCTGTATATGAAGGAAGCCATTGGGGAGATGATCGGCTGCCTGCGCCGGCTGCAGGAAGTGCTGCTGGAGCAGGCCTCCCGCCACACCCATACTCTGATGGTGGGCTTTACCCATATGCAGCACGCACAGCCGGTGACGGTGGGCTTTCACCTCATGGCCTATTTTCAGATGTTCCTGCGGGATATTCAGCGGCTGCAGGATGTTTACAAGCGCACCGACTTAAATCCTCTGGGCTCCTGTGCCTTGGCGGGAACCACTCTGCCCATCGACCGGCATCTCACCACCCGGCTGCTCGGCTTTGCCGCCCCCACCGAAAACGCCATGGACAGCGTCAGCGACCGGGACTACCTGCTGGAATTTCTCAGCGCCGCCTCCATCGGCATGATGCATATTTCCCGCATGGCGGAGGAATTTGTCTACTGGAGCTCTCAGGAGTTTGGCTACATCTCGTTGGATGACGGCTTCTGCACCGGAAGCAGCATCATGCCTCAGAAAAAGAACCCCGACGTGGCAGAACTGCTGCGGGGCAAAACAGGCCGGGTGTATGGCGACCTGATTGCCCTTCTCACCGTGATGAAGGGAACTCCCATGGCCTACAACAAGGATTTTCAGGAGGATAAGGAGCGGGTGTTCGATGCCTTGGATACTTGGCGCACCTCGGTGGAAATTTTGACGGGGATGCTGGAGAAAACCGACTTCAACACCGATACCATTGCCGCCCACATGGACAAAGGCTTTTTGGCAGCCACCGATTTGGCCGAGTGCCTGGTCAAGGCGCAGATCCCCTTCCGGGAAGCCCACGAAATGGTAGGGCGCCTGGTGCGGGCCTGCGAAGAGCACCATTGTCGCCTGGAAGACCTGCCCCAAGAGGTGCTGGATCAGGTGGATTCCCGGGTGACCCGGGAGATGGTGTCCTCCCTGACCATGAAAGGCTGCGTGGAAGCTCGCACCTCCTTTGGGGGCACCGCTCCCAGCGAGGTGGAGCGCCAGATTGCCGCCGGAAGACAGTGGCTGGAGCAACTGGCAGAGCAATAGAAAAGCAGCCAGTTTCTCATCAGAACCAGTTTGAAATGATAGGCAGAGAGGCTTGACCGGAAAGGGTCAAGCCTCTTTTGGATGATAGCTCCCCTTTGGCTTGATTTGCATAGGGGAGTTTTTCTGTGTGATTAGACACACTGCATCGGCTGATGCTGGTAAACTGGGCCTGCTGGCAGGAAGAAACCATTGCGGAGTTACCGCCACTCGGGGGAGATATGCAATTCATATTTTCCAAAATTGTGGGTTTTTAACATCTATTTCATAAAGACTTCAGAATTTTTTAAAGTTCTTGCGCTATTTTTTTATTTGAAAGTAAGCCTAAATTGACAAAAGGAGTGTTCCTACATGAGCCATATCCACAAGCAGGCAAAATCCATTCGCTTGGTCGTGGGTACTGTCCTAACCGCTTTGCTTCTCTGCGTCAGCAGTATCCCCGCATTTGGGGCGGGAGGTCTGGAAATGAGCACCGACTATCCCGGAATCATTGTCAAAGGAGGAGATTCGGTCAGCTTCTCCATTAGCTTTGACAATGACAGCGGAGCCACTTATTTTGCAGACCTGAGTGTAGAGTCCATTCCCGAAGGTTGGAACGGTTACTTTAAGGGAGGGGGCAATCAGATCAGCCGCATTGCCGTAAAACCCGGAAAGTCCGCCGCTACGGCAACCTTTTCCCTGTCCATTCCCTCCGATGCGGCAGAGGGCTCTTATCCGGTGGTGCTGAAGGCTTTATCCAATACCGGGCTTTCCGATACGTTGGAGCTTCAGTTAAATGTCAGTGAGATGGAAAGCGGCGAGGGCAAGTTTACCGCCCAGTATCCCGAACTGCAGGGAGCTTCCAGCGCCTCCTTTAACTTTAGCACCACCTTGGCCAACAACGGACTGGAAGAGCAGTCCTACAGCCTGACTGCACAGCCCCCCGAAGGGTGGCAGGTTGGCTTTAAACCCTCCGGTGCCAGCAGCCAGGTGGCCAGTCTGTCGGTGGATGCAGGTAGCAGTACCGCAATCACCGTTACCGTGACTCCGCCGGCCAGCGTAAAGGCCGGAACCTACAAGATTCCCTGTGCGGCGGTTTCCGCCAGAGAAAATCTGTCCACCGAACTGACGGTGATCATCACCGGCTCCTACAGTTTGGATTTATCTACCCCCAGCGGTCGGCTCAGCGCCGAGGCCTATGCCGAAAAAGAAACTCCCATTACCCTGAGCATCACCAATACCGGCAGCACCGACCTGCAGAATGTGAACTTAACTTCCGCAGCGCCCACCAACTGGAACGTCCGCTTTGACACCTCCACCATCGATATGCTGGAAGTTGGCGCAACCAAGGAGGTTACCGCTTACATCACACCCAGCTCCGATGCCATGGCAGGGGACTATATTACGGTGATTACCGCCAGCAGCTCCGAAGCTTCGGATAAGGCGGAATTCCGGGTATCGGTAAAAACCCGAACGGCTTGGGGTGTGGTAGGGGTTGTCCTCATTCTTGCAATGGCAGCCGGCCTGGCGGCGATTTTCCGCAAGTATGGGAGACGATAACCATGACACAGGCCAAAACCATCATCGAAACCCGGGAACTTACCAAGCGTTATGGCGACATTGTGGCGGTGGACTGTCTGGATCTCAACATCCGGCAGGGGGAAGTGTTCGGCCTGTTGGGGCCCAACGGAGCCGGCAAAACCACCACAACCCTGATGCTGTTGGGGCTGTCCGAACCCACCGCAGGAACTGCATACATACAGGGTCACAACTGCACCAGAGAGCCCATAGCTGTTAAAAAGCTGGTGGGGTATCTGCCCGATAACGTTGGCTTTTATGGCGACATGACCGGCCGGGAAAATCTTCGCTTTACCGGTCAGCTCAACGGCATGGGGGGCCCCCAGCTGGAACAGCGGATCGATCAGCTGTTGGAACGGGTGGGGATGACACAGGCTGCCGACCGGAAAGCGGGAACCTACTCCCGGGGCATGAAGCAGCGCCTTGGAATTGCCGATGTTCTGATCAAGGATCCCTCCGTCATCATCATGGACGAGCCGACTCTGGGCATTGACCCCGAAGGTATGTGGGAACTGTTGCAGATTATTCGGGAACTTTCCGAACAGGACGGTCGCACCGTTTTGATCTCCTCCCACCAGCTTTATCAGGTGCAACAGGTGTGCGACCGGGTAGGGATTTTTGTCAAAGGCAAGCTGATTGCCTGCGGAGGAATCAAAGATTTGAGCAACCAACTTCAGGCGGAATCCGGCTATACCCTGGAGCTGGAAGCATCCCCCGGCGATGACCGGCTGGAAACCCTGCTGAAATCCATTGCTGGTGTGGAAGAAGTCACAAGAGAAAATGAACGCTTCCTCGTTCACTCCTTGCAGGATATTCGGGGCAGCGTAACCCGGATGGCGGCAGAACAGGGCTACACTTTGCAGTATCTGCGGCATCGGGGAGGCGACTTGGATGAAATTTACCGCCGCTATTTTGAAAAGGCAGGTGAGCAACATGGAAGGGAAAGCGGTGCTCGAAAAACTGGGAATATTCTTCAAAGGATGGGGCGCCGAAAAGGATAGCTCTCCGCAAAGGGTGGGAATGGCAGCACTTTACCGCAAGGAGCTGGCGGACCATTTGAACAGTCCCCGATTTTTGCTGATCTTCTCCCTGCTGGCGGTGACCAGTGCAGTCAGTTTTATTGGCGCCATGGGCGGCATTCAAAACCTGGCGGCAGAAAACAAAACCTTTCTCTTTTTAAAGCTGTTTACCACCAGTAGCAGTTCCATTCCCTCCTTTGCATCCTTCCTTGGATTTTTAGGCCCTTTGGTGGGGCTGACTCTGGGGTTTGATGCCATCAACCGGGAGCGCTCCCAAGGAACTCTGAACCGATTGGTGGCCCAGCCCATCTACCGGGATGCCGTCATCAACGGAAAGTTTTTGGCAGGTGCTACCGCAGTGACCATCCTTGTGTTTTCCATCGGACTGTTTTTTTGCGGAGCGAGCCTGCTGCGCACCGGACTTATGTTCAGCGGAGAAGAAGTGGTGCGTGTCCTGGTGTTTTTGCTCTTCTCCGTCGTCTACATCAATTTTTGGCTGGGGCTTGCCATCTTCTTTTCCGTGTTGTGCAGACACGCCGCCACTTCGGCCCTGGCAGGCATCGCCATTTGGATCTTTTTTGCCTTTTTTATGAACCTGTTGGCAAAAGCGGTGGCAGATGCTCTGTTCCCGGTCAATGACCTGATTCAGGCCGCCGGCAATATGATGGGCAACTATACCTGCAATTTGGTGCTCAACCGCATCTCCCCCTACTATCTCTTTGGTGAGGCCATCTCCACCATTCTGGATCCGGGGGTGCGCTCCATCGGCATTGTCACCACCGCTCAGCTTTCCGGCGCCATTGTAGGCTATCTGCCCCTTGGACAAAGCCTGCTGCTGATCTGGCCCCATTTGGTGGGTCTGATCGCTTTGATGCTGGCAAGCTTTGCGGCATCCTACATCTGCTTTATGCGGCAGGAAATTCGGGTATAGCAGCGTGCTTTGGGCGGTGATCTGCCCTTAACATCCGGCGCATCGCCGCTGGCCCGAACAAGCAATAGACATCCCCCGGTTAAGCCGGGGGATGTCTATTGCTTGGGAGTGTAGTTCAGCGCCCAGGGAGCGCCGTATTTATCGGTGATGATGGCGTGCCACGCACCCCAGAACGTCTCCTGCAAAGGCATTCCCACCGTGCCGTTTTTTTGCAGTTTTTCGTAAACCCGGTTGAGTTCCTCCATGCTGTCCATGTGAAGCATCAAAGTCATATTGCCGACATCTTTTCGCTTTGGATCAAAAATATCCACAAAGTAAAAGATGCAGCGGCTGTTGACATGAAGCTCCGAGTGAACCACCTTGCCCGGTTGATCCTGAAATAGAGGCAGATCATCGCTCATCTGAAGATTTTTAATCTTCCCTCCAAACAAATCCTGATAAAAGCTCAAGGCCTCTTTGCAGTTTTTTACATAAATTTCAGGAATGATTTGTTTCACGGTATCCACTCCCTTCTCATCCTATTGTTGAGGATAAGATACAGTTTATACCCGGAAGAAATTTGACAAGGAATGGTGGGCGATTTTTGCTCGCAAGGCCGGGATCCCCTGATCTTCCAAACAAGAAAAATACTTGTCACCTGTCTAAAAAAATGTTAGACTACTTACAAATCTATCATGAAGGAGACAACCCATGACCATCAAGTCAGTCAAGCGATTCTTTTTTGCACTCAACGTAGCGGTGGTTGTTCTGTTGCTGATTTTGCTGGGAAGCAACAGCTACTTTTTGGTTCAGGAACAAGAACAGGCCGTGGTGATTACCATGGGGAATGCCAAGATTGTATCCACCCCCGGCATTCACTTTAAAATTCCCTTTGTGCAGCGGGTGGTGCCGGTTTCCATGGCGGTGAAGGGGCTGAATATCGGTTATACCGACGATAACACCAGCATCACCTCCGAATCGATGATGATTACCTCCGATTACAATTTTGTCAACGTGGATTTTTTTGTGGAGTACAAGGTGAGCAACCCCGAGCGCTATTTGTTTGCCTCCGACAACCCCGAGGGCATTTTCCGCAACATGGCTCTTTCCTATATACGGGATACCATTGGCCTGCATGGAGTGGATGAGGTGATTACCACCGGAAAAAACGAAATTCAGGCGGAGATTCGGGAAAAGCTGACGGAGCGCATGGAGAAAGAGGACATTGGCCTGCAGCTGATTAACATTACCATTCAGGATTCCGAGCCCCCCACCGACATTGTCAAGGATGCCTTTAAAAATGTAGAAACCGCCAAGCAGGGGAAGGAAACCCGGATTAACGAGGCGAAAAAGTACGAGAGCGAGCAACTTCCGGCGGCCCGCGCTCAGGTGGACGCCACCCTCAAGGAGGCGGAAACCAAGCGTCAGGTGCGGATCAACGAGGCCAAGGCGCAGGTGGCAGTTTTTAACTCCATGTATGAAGAATATGCAAAGAATCCCTTAATGACCCGGCGGCGGATGTTCTACGAGACCATGGAGGATGTGTTGCCCGGTCTCAAGGTAGTCATCGACAGCTCGTCAGGATCCACCAGCAAGATTTTGCCTTTGGAACCTTTTTTGAATTAAGGGAGGAAAAAGACTATGCTATTTGATTTTAATAAATTTACGGGGGGACAAAAGCCCCAACCCGACACTGTTCCCGACGGAGAAGCCACCGAGGCCATGAAGCTGCTCTGGAAGGGAATCACCCGCCGCCTGATGGTTTTGGGCATTCTGGTTTTGGTGGGCCTGCTTCTTTCTCAGATCATTGTGATTACCATGCCCAACGAGTATGTGGTCATCAAACAGTTTGGAGAGGTAAAAAGCATCACCACCCAGCCGGGGGTTTCCTTTAAACTTCCCTTTGTGCAGACCGTTTCCTGGGTACCCAAGGATATTCGGCATTACGATATGGCTATTTCCGACGTCATTACCCAGGACAAAAAGACCATGGTGGCCGATAGCTTTGTTCTGTGGAGAGTCAGCGACCCCATCAAGTTTATCCGTCAAGCCTCCGGCTCCATCAGCCAAGCGGAATCTTTTATCGGCAACAACTCCTACAACTCCCTTAAAAACGTCATCAGCCGCCTGCCCCAGACCGATATCATCAGCGGACGGGACACGCTGGCCGAGCAGATTTTTGACAATCTGGGAGGAGCGCTGGACGATTATGGCCTGGAGATGGTAGCCATTGAGACCAAGCACCTGGATCTGCCTGATGACAACAAAGAGGCGGTTTATGCCCGTATGATTTCTGAACGGAACAACATCGCCGCCCAGTATCAGGCGGAAGGGGAAGAAGAATACCGGATGATTAAAAACGAGACCGATAAAAAGGTAAACATCTTGGTTTCCAACGCCAATGCGCAGGCTGCCGAAATCATTGCCGAAGGAGAGCGCCAGTATATGGAGATTCTGGCCGAAGCCTACAACGATCCGGATAAGGCGGAGTTTTACGCCTTTTATCGGGCGTTGGAAGCTGCCAAGACCTCTCTGAAGGAAGGGGAAACCACCCTCATTTTGGATAAGGATTCTCCTTTGGCTCAGATTTTTTACACCAACTGATCAGCCAATGAGATAAAAAGAAGCGTGGATAGAGGAACCCCTCTTTCCACGCTGCCTTTTTAAATTTGTAGGTATAATCCTCCAAGGATGGAGGCTGCTCTAATCTCTAACCGTTGGGAGAAAGCTGACTATGTAGGATCGAGCGCTGCTTCAGTCCCTTTGGCTTGAGCCTTTGTCTGCCTTTGCTCTAAATTGCATTCAGGCCGATTCTTGCGCTGCAGGAGGGTGGCGCTGATAAAATACATATTCCCGCTCCACCTTCTCCGGGATTGCGCTTTCCCCCAAAAAGAGGGAGACAATGTCCCGGTTGGCCCGCTTGAGCCGATCGGCATCCCAAGGGTTGAGGCCCAAGGGGTTGTCCCCCTCAAGGCCCTTGAGAGCGTCTCCCACCGGCACCACCCGGATGTTGACGTTGCCGGTATTGTCCCGGTAGCTGACCCAAATGGGGACAAACCGGACCGACTCAATCACCGGGCGCTGCCCTTCCTGCTGGGAAAGGTCGATTTTGAGGATGATGCTCATATCCCGGGGTTCCTCCCGCTGCACCGAGATAAAATTCCCCAAGGAAGCGATGATGAACCCTTGCCGTGTAACGCCTTCCACGTCGGTCAGTTCCCGCATCATCATGGGTTGCAGTACATGGGGATGGCTGGCCAGTACCAAGTCCGCCCCGTGGTAGAGCATCAAATCCATCCAATCCAAAAACACATCTCGGGTGTAGGTTTCGTACTCGTTGCCCATATGGGGCATGGCAACAATCAAATCGGGGTTGAGAGCACGGGCCTTTTGAAAGTCGGAGACCATCTTTTCGGTGGTGAGCATATTGACCATCCAGGGAGCATCCTTGGGCAGGGGAATGCCGTTGGTGCTGAAGGTAAAGGCTAAGATAGCGATTTTCATTCCCTGCGCTTCCACGATGGTAATGTTCTGTGCATCCTCTTTGGAGGCGTAGCTGCCGGTATGGGCAAGACCGATGGAATCCAACACCTCCAAGGTGCGCAACACCCCAAAGGCATCCCGGTCCAGACTGTGGTTGTTGCAGGTGGAAACAAAATCAAACCCTGCTTCTTTTAAGGCTTTGCCGTAGGCATCGGGGGTGGAAAAGCGGGGGTAACTGCTGTAACCCAGCGCTTCTCCTCCAAAGACGGTCTCCAAATTCCCCAAGGTGTAGCCCTGGGACAAATCCTCCTTCACCGCCTCGAAGGAGTGGGTGAAGTCGTAATCCCCCTCGGGGGTGAGAGCATCCTCTATCTGATCCCAGTGGGCCATCAAATCTCCCACCGCCACCAAGGTCAGTCGGCGGGGCTGCTCCGGCTCCGGCAATGGGGGAGGGAGAGGTTCTTCGGGCAAAGAGACGACCTGAGGCTCTGCGGCAGAAGAAGAAGCTTCCGGGGTGGAGTGGGAGATATCCGGCCGGTAGCGGGGTTGACAGCCAAAGAGCATCACCACCGCCAGCAAAAGAAAAATCCAGCCCTTGCCAGTTAATGTGTGCATATGCGTTCTCCTGTTCGTTGTCATCCCTCAAATTGTACTCCATTTTGTGGAGCAACACAAGGGTTATCGGGGCAAAGCCGTTATCTGTCGTTGCGCACGCTTCTTTCAGACAGGGCATAGGGCAGTTGCAACTCACATAAAATGAAATAGCCCGGCACCATCATAATAGACAGTGCCGGACGCAATTTGTCCGGATGATAAGAACAACTACTCTTCCATCTGTTTGCCCAAAAAGGCGGCAGCGGTGCTGATCAGCTTGATCTCGGTGTCTCCGGCCAGGGTATCGGGGCTTTCGCCCAGCAACATAATGGAGCCGCAAACGTCTCCGCTGGTGATGATGGGAGCGCCGGATATGGCAAAGCGATCTACCCCTTCCACAGGCTGGATGCGAGGAGAATCGGTGCTGACATAGTGGAAGGGCTTGCGCTGATCCATATAGTCTTCCAGAACGGAAGAAACACGGCGTTCCAGCAATTCCTTTTTGGGAATACCCGCCACTGCGATAACATGGTCCCGATCGCAGACCACTACGGCGTAACCGCTTGTTTTATGAAGAACCTCGGCGTATTGCACGGCAAAGATACCCAGCTCTCCAAGGGGCGAATATTTTTTAAAGATCACTTCGCCGTCGTTATCTGTAAAAATTTCAAGTGGGTCACCCTCGCGGATCCGCATGGTTCTGCGAATTTCCTTGGGGATGACAACTCGGCCCAGGTCGTCGATTCTTCTGACGATTCCGGTGGCTTTCATATGGGAAGTTCCTCCTTCTTAGAGTGGTGGAAAGAAAAAAGTCATCCAAAATCAGCGTGTTACGTCGGTTTTTGGGAGCACACTTGCTATTATTTACTCCCTCTGCTATTTTATTCCCCTCCCATGCAATATTTTAGGGGTTCTCCTCACACTAATATCATGGCAGCCCGGCATCAGTTGCTGCCGTGTTTCAAGGCCCTGCAATCATGGGATAGGAAATTTTTGCTTGCATCTCGAAAGAACCTTCATAGCACTATATTGTATTATATGGTAAATTCCCTCAGGGTTCAAGAAAAAATTATCCAATAATTTTTGTAAATTGTTCCAAATCCTATTTTGTTTATGCGTTATACGGGTGTTGTTGACAGCTGAGCTTAAAATATTAACAAAAAACCAGTAATATTTTGTGACAGATTATCATATTTTATCGAAACTCAAGGTGGCGCATGCAACATGATGATAAAATTTGTGCGCAAAATTTTGTTACATTGCCGCTGGTAACAGCCAAAGGATAGTGATTATGGAAAAACGTACTCCCTCCCGGGAGGTTATCATCTCGGTGCAGAACCTCTCCAAAATTTATAAGGTAGGGTCCGAGCGGGTGGTTGCCCTGAACAACGTAAACCTGGACATTCACACCGGACAGGTTCTTTGTATTGTGGGCACCTCCGGTTCCGGAAAGAGCACCTTGCTCAATCAGCTGGCAGGGCTGGAAAAACCAACCCACGGCAAGGTCCTTATTGGAGGCCGGAATATCTCCGCTTTTACGGAGGATCAGCTCGCCAAGTTCCGGCAACGACACATTGGGTTTATTTTTCAGTCCTATAACCTGATGCCTGCCATGACCGCTTTGGAAAATGTGCAGATGCCTCTGATTTTTCGGGGGGTATCCAAGCAGGCCCGGAGCAAGGCAGCCAAAAGAGCTCTGCGGGAAGTGGGGTTGGCGGATCGAATGAGCCACAGGCCCAACCAGATGTCGGGAGGGCAACAGCAGCGTGTGGGAATTGCCCGGGCCTTTGTAGCCATGCCCAAAATTGTATTTGCCGATGAGCCTACCGGCAACCTGGATACCCGCACCACCATCGAAGTGATGCGCATGATGGTTCGGATGAGCCGGGAAAACAACCAGACTCTGGTAATTGTCACCCACGACCGGGAAATTGCCGAGTACGCTGACCGAATTGTCACCATACGGGACGGAGTCCTCATCGAAGATAAGCTCAACAAATCTTTGGCGGATCGTCCCGAAGACGAGCAGGCCATGCTGGAGCGGGAAACCGATCCAAAGCAGCAAATACAAACCCAGGGGGGAACGGGAGCAGCACCACCTCTTCCCCAACCGGACCCGGCAACATCCGAACTTGAGGAATACAGCCCCGAAGATAGGCGGGAGCAAAGGAGCGGGCAATGAAGAATCAAAAGTTTATTGCAAGAATGTTAGCAGGACTGCTGGCTGTGCTGATGCTGAGCGGATTGTTTATGCAGCTGTTCAGCGTGATGGCCAGTGCGGCACAAAGCAGTGTCACCATAGATGACATGACCTATACCAACCATGAGACGGTTACCAATCTCACCTCAGGCAAAACCGTCAATGTGACCATGTCCTTTATTGATCGGCGAGAAACAACGGATCACCCCCTGAAACATTGCAAGGGGGATGAAAAAACCATCAGCAATAAGTCGGATATTAAACTGGGCAGTGGTTTTCGTACCTCCAGCGACACCACCATGAAGGTTGTGGTCACCGATTTTGTATCCAACGAAAGCGAAGGATACAGCATTGCTTATGTCATGGTACATTTAAGCCGGGTGGTTTACAACGGCCCGCCCAAAACCCTCTATGTGAGAGATACCGTTGTGCAATTCCCCAACGCTGCCAATCCCTATAACATCAACGTAAGCGCGTCCATCCCCGACATTTATTTTAACAAGGGCGGCGGCTCGGGAGACCATGACGATGATGATGACGAAACCTTTACCTCCGATATCGTCATCGAGAGCGTGTTTGCCCGGGACAAAAACGGAGCCATCATCCGGGAGGTCACCAAAGATACCTCGCCCTTTACCCTGGACATTGTCTACACCGATCGGGGATTTCGGGCGGAGCACATCGACGAATTTGGCGACGACACCCTGTTTGCCTATATCACCGATGCCGGAGAGTTTATCCCTCAGGGCACCAATCGGGGTACCCTTAAGCGAATTGCTTCTGCCGACGGGGATCCGCCCCGGTTTCGCGTCTCCTTTGAGAATCTGAAATACGGCGGCTCCACTGCCAATTTTGCCAAGCTGGACTTCCGGGTGCAGTATTTGGTGTATGGCGAGAACATCTCGGGCACCGGTTCCGCCCGGCTTTACGCCATACAATCAGAGGGGGACGGCACCGATGATGAAACCGCCCCTCCCACCCCCTATATCATCATCAGCCAGTATGATCTGGGGGCCGAACAGATCGAAGCGGGAAGCACCTTTACCCTTTCTCTTAACTTTGCCAACACCAGCAGCACGCTTGGGCTGGAGAACATTATGATGGTGGTAAATCCCGTTTCCACCGAACAGCAACAGAGCTTTTTATCCATTGCTTCCGCCACCAACACCTACTATTACGATTCCCTGCCGGCGGGGGGAGCCCTTTCCCAGAATGTGGATATTTTAGTAAAGGCTTCGGCTACGGTGGGAAGCCAGGCCATCAGCGTAGACTTTAAATACGAGTATCTGGTGGATAAAAAGCGGGAATCGGGCACCACCAACACCACTATTTATATCCCCATTACTCAAATCGACCGCTTTACCGTGGACCCGATCACCGATTATTCGGAGTGGATGCAGGTAGGGGAGGAAGGGTACGTTACGGTGTCCTTCGTCAACCGGGGCAAATCCCCCACCTATAACGTTTCCGGATACCTGCTGGACAGCGAGGGAAATCAAGGTCAAACAGAGCACTTTGGCAATTTGGAGCCGGGGGCCAACGGCACCTTGGACTTTACCATAATGCCCCAAATGCCGGGAGACTATGAGGGAACCATCATCATTCGGTACGAGAATGAAAACGGAGAGGATAAGGAAATTCCCCTTACCTTTACCGCCTTTGTCGAGGAGCCCTGGTATCCCGGTCCCCTCGACCCCGGCATGGAGGATCCGGGCATGATGGAGCCGCAGGAGCCTTCTACCCCTTGGTGGAAGTACCTGTTGTTTATAGCGGGGGGACTGGCCATTGCAGTGCCCATCGCTTTATATCTTGCCAAACGTGTGATGGCTAAGGGAAGAGAGGAAATGGATGAAGATTTCTGATCTGCTGGGAACCTGCCTGCGCAACCTGACCCGACGCAAGCTGCGCACCATCCTCACCGTCATCGGCGTGGTGGTAGGCACCTGCTTTATTGTGCTGCCCATCTCCCTGGGCATTGCCATCAGCGAAAACAACCAGAAGATGCTGGAGCAATGGGGCGATTTGACCCTGATTGAGGTGAACAATTACGGCAACACCGAAACACCTCTGGACGATGCAGCCATCGACGCCATCCGGGCGATTCCGGGGGTGGAGGTTGCCACCCCCATTATGCAGATGCAGATACAGGGCAACACCAGAATTTTTGCCGGGCGGAAAAACCGGTATCAATGGTACGCTTGGAATGTGGTGGGCATGAGCGCCGAAGCCCTCTCCAAACTGGGGTATACCACCTCCGAAGGCCGAATGCTGACCGCCAATGATGTAGGAAGCAAAAAGGTTCGGGTGATGTTTGGCGACCGGACGGCTTATGACTTTGAAGACACCAAAAAACGGTGGCCCAACAATATGGTGGATTACTGGTCGGTAGAAGAAGGGGAGGAACTGCCCGATCCCTTCTTCAATCCCCTGGAAACCGAACTGACCTATCAGCTGGAACCCACCAGGGAAAATGCAAAGCCTGTTACCTACCAGCTGGAGGTGGTGGGCATCTTTAAGGGGGATTACCGCCGGGGCTATGAGACGGTTTACGGCGCTGTGATGGACATCGAGGACATGAAGCGCATCCAGCAGGAGTATGAGAAGGCCAACAACATCAAAAAGGATAAAAATGCAGTAAAGGGCTACGAAAACGTCAAGGTCAAATGCGTCAGCATGGATGATGTGGCCCAGGTGGAGGAAGCCATTCACGGGCTGGGCTTTGTCAACACCTATTCCATGGAGCAGGAGCGCCAAAACATGCAGGAAAATGCCCGCCAAATTCAAATGATTCTTGGCTTTATCGGCGGCGTGGTGATGATTGCATCGGCGGTTTCCATCATGAATACCATGTATACCGCCGTCATCGAGCGGACCAAGGAAATCGGAATCATGAAGGTGCTGGGCTGCGAGCTTGCGCAAATCCGCGCCATCTTCCTCATTGAGGCGGGACTCATCGGCTTGTTTGGGGGGGTGGTGGGAGACGGCATCTCCTTCCTGGGCTCCTATATCCTCAACCTCATTGGCAGAAGCACCCAAGGAGGCGGCATGATGATGGAAGGATTTGCCACCAAGATGAGCATCATTCCTCCTTGGCTTGCCATAACGGGAATTGCATTTGCCACCCTGGTTGGGGTGGTGTCGGGGGTGTATCCGGCCCACAGAGCGGTCAAGGTCAGCGCTTTGGAGGCCATCCGCAGCGAGTAAACATGCAAACGGGCTACCCTTCCAAGGCAGCCCGTTCTTAGGCTTTTGCACCACTTGGGGGAAATTTCCATACATTGTAGAAAACCCCCTTTACAGGATGGCGGGACTGTGCTACAATGTGACACAACGAAAACCCTTTGCACAAGGAACCTATGGAGAGGTGCCAGATGATACACCTGAATTTCCTAATCAGCCTTTCTTTCTTTTTTGGCTTTACCGGCTTTTGGCGGGGTAAGGCTTATTTGCGTTTGGCTGAAAGGGAATAGATGCTTCGTATGTGAATGCAACGCTGCATTGGGAGTCCCATGGCAAACGCCATGGGACTCTTTTTTCGCAGTAGCTTTTGCTATAAAGATTTGCTGATGACGGTTTTTTACAATTTCGCCGGGAGAAGATAAAACGGCGCAAGGTGCGTGTCCTGTCATCGGAAAGGAGAAGAGTCCATGGATCTGCAGGATCTGCGTAAAGAAATTGATGAGGTGGATGCCCGGCTCACCGACCTGTTCTGCCAACGGATGGAACTTTGCGCCAAGGTAGCGGAGTATAAAAAAGGGAAAGGTCGAATGATCCTGGATCGGGGCCCGGGAGCGAGAAATTTTGGCCAAGGTGGGCAAGCAGGCGGGGCAAGATTTGGACATGTATGCCCGGATGCTGTATGGGGTGCTGCTGGATTTGAGCAAAGCCTATCAGAGAAGTTTTTACCACAAGGAAAACCAGCTTTCCCAGCGGATTCGCAAAGCCATTGCCTGCAACCAGCAATTTCCCCGCCGGGGCACCGTTGCCTGTCAGGGAGTGGAGGGTTCCTATTCCCAAATAGCCTGCGATAAGCTGTTTGCCATGCCCGACATCACCTACTTTTCGGATTTTGAAGGGGTCTTTCAGGCGGTAGAGCAGGGAATTTGCGATTTTGGTATTCTGCCCATCGAAAACAGCTCCAACGGTTCGGTAAATCGGGTGTACGATTTGATGCACCGCTATCAGTTTCATATTGTGCGCAGCATCCGCCTACACATCGACCACAATCTTCTGGCCAAGCCGGGAACAAAGCTCTCGGACATACGGGAGATTTATTCTCACGAGCAGGCTTTGGGACAATGCCGGGATTTTTTAAATGAACATCCTGAAATCAAAGTAATTCCCTGCGAAAACACCGCCATAGCCGCCAAACTGGTATCCGAATCGGGACGCCGGGACATCGCCGCCCTTTCCTCCCGCAACTGCGCCTGGCTCTATGGCCTGGAGGTGCTGTGTGACCATGTGCAGAACAGCGAAAACAACTACACCCGCTTTATCTGCATCGCCAAGGATTTGATGATCTATCCGGGGGCGGATAAAATCAGCCTGATGCTGACGGTGGAGCATACCCCCGGCGCACTCTACCACATGATCGCCAAGTTTTCGGCGCTGGGCCTGAATTTGACCAAGCTGGAAAGCCGTCCCATTCCAGGGCGGGATTTTGAATTTCTCTTCTACTTCGATTTGGACGCCTCGGTCTGGTCGGAGGATGTCATACGTCTGCTGGGGGAATGTTCCACCCGGGAGCAGCTGTTTGTATTTTTGGGCAGCTACAGCGAGGTGCGTTAGCGCCTTTTCTGACAGGGATCTCCCTTGCTACCCTCTGGGCGTTGGCAGGGTGAAGCGGCCCCTCTCTTTCGGTGGACAAAACCTCATAACGGTCAAAACCAACCGGGCTGTGCCAACTTGGCACAGCCCGGAGGTTGTTGTGGATTATTGCCGGTATGTTCTTAATCGGTGACCGTTTCAAATCCGGCGCCCAGCCAACCGGTGCCTTTTTCGGCATTGCCCATACCGCCGGACATGGAATAAGCGTCGTAACCCAGCAGGCGCAAAATGGCGGTGGTCTGGGAGGAAGTCTGGCCGGAGTAGCAGTACACTACAATTTTCTTATCCTTCGGCAGTTTAACCAGTTCTTCCTGCATGCCAAGGCCGTAGGCAATGTGGGAGGCGGTGGGGATATGTCCCTTGGCATAGTCTTCCGCCGAGCGGATGGAAAGGATATAGTAATCATCGTTTTGGTCGTCGATGATCTGCTTGACATCCTCAGGTTTTAGATTGAAGTTGACAAAGGCGGTTCCGTCCTGGGCCTGTTTTTCCACAAAGTAATCGGAAAGGGCCTTTTGTACCGCAGGGTCTACGGGATAGCTTTCATCGGGCAGGGGATTGGCGTCGGTTTCCAGGTACTTTTCATAGCCCTCAGCGGCGCTGATGCCGTTGTTAAAGCCGGACTGAACGTTTTTGGCCATCTTGCCGGCCACGTTTAACAGCGCAGTCACCTGAGATGCCGTCTGCCCGGTGTAGCAGTACACCATAACCGGTTTATCGTCGGGGATTTTGTCCAGGTTATCCGAAATGTCGGTGGTGAAGAAGGAGAGGTTGACCGCGCCCTTCAGGTGGGAGGTATTGTAATCGTCGGGGCGGCGAATGTCCAGAATAAACATATCTTCTTCGGCATCCATCAGGGCAAATAAATCTGCACTGGAGATGACATTGCGGTCGGAGGGGAAGTTTTCAAAATACTGATAGGCCAGTTGGTAGACGACATCGGCTTCTTCGGCAGCCGGCTGGGACTCAGCCGGAGCTTGGGACTCGGCAGCCGGGCTGGAGGTGGGAGCTGCAGAGCTGGAAGCCGGTGCAGGCTGCTTCGAGGGTGCCGGACTTTGGCTGGCACAGCCGGTCCACAGGCTGGCCATCAAAGCAACTGTCAACAACAGTAATATCGCTTTTTTCATAAAGGGTTCCTCCTGTTTGTCTATCATATTGTCAAGCACATAGGTGCTTGCTGCCAAAAAAGAATGAAAATTGACATAAAGTTAACAACCTGCGACAAGAAAAAGGATTTTCAGCATGGTAGAAGGTTGCGCCTATGGCATAAAGGCGATTCCTGAATTGTTCTGCTGTGTTTTGCGGCTGAAAATCCCGTTTTGGTTTTTGTAAGAAATTTATGGCTATGAGTTATTGCGGTTTCCGGTGGCTACCGGTGCTCCGTCCGGCATTTCCAGAGGGTTCTGCCCGCTGGCCGACCACTCTAAGAAGGCGCCGTCGTAGATCTTCAAGTTGCGGTAGCCGGCATCGTACAGCCGCAGGAAGGACACCGCTGCCCGCATGGAGGTGCGGCAATACAGGATGATTTCGTTTTCGGGGCGGATGCCGCTTTCCAGATAATTGATGCGGGTGGCTTGGGTATCGAGGTAGGTGCCGTCCTTGTAGAAGTTTCTGGTGTAGTTGTACATCACCGCTCCCGGAATTTTGCCCTGCTCCAGATACTCCTCGTCGGAGCGGGTATCCAGCAGAATCACGTTGGGGTTGGGTTCATCCAGAAGGGCCAGCACATCCTTCATCTCCACCAGATACTGGTCCCGGCGATCCTGAACCACAAACTCCTTGGGGGTAATCTGGGGCAGCTGGTCGGTCAGTTCCAACCCTTGGGCTTGGATGGCGGGCAGGCCACCGCTGACCACCTTGATGTTGTCGTGGCCGTAAACCAGCATACTCCACCACAGCCGAGCGGAATTGAGGCTTTTTCCCTCATCATAAATGACAACGGTGGTGTTGTTGTCGATGCCTGCCCCCCCCAACACCTTGGCGATTTTTCCCTTGGGGGCCAGCATATTTTCCACCGGCAGGTTGACGGTAATGTCCTTGAGCTGAATGTTTACCGCACCGGGGATATGACTTTTCAGGTAATTTTCCTCTGCCTGCATATCCACAATCACTGTGTTTTCTTGCCCTATGTAGTTTGCCAGCGTATCGGCGGGAATGATAATCTGATCCGCCTGAGCATAGCTGACGTTCCCGCACCCGGAAAACAAAGCAGCAACGCACAGAGCCGCCAAAACTACACTGAAAATTCGCTTCATGGCTGCATCCTCCTACTTGTTTGTATTGCTGCTTCTTTGGCAGCATTCAATCATACAATACCCACCGGGGAAGAAAAGATGGTATGATAGAGTTTGGAACGATAAAACACAGTAAGCGTCCTTTGTTTCTGCTGTAAAGGGGGCTGTGTTTGTGGTATGATGAGGCTATCGAATCCGGCGAACCGGTTGTTTTCCAATGGATAAGGGAGGAGACCTGTGAAAAAAGAGGAAAAATGGTTTTTGGGGTATTTGCTGCTCTACTTTGCGCTGAATGTTGCTTTTCTTTGCGATTTTCCCTTTGCCCACTCCGACGAAGCCTGGCTTTCCGGGTTGACCCGGAACATGATGGAAACGAAAAGCCTTGCAGTGACCGAACCTTTCTTTGACTTAAAGCCCCGTTATCCCCACGCCATCAAATCCCTGTTTCATCTGTTGCAGATGTCTTTTTTGCGGCTGTTTGGATATTCCCTCTTTTCGTTCCGGCTGCTTTCTCTGTTGAGCGCAGTGGGTTGCCTGTGGCTTTTTTACCGCCTGGCTCTGCGGTTGACCGGAAACCGGATGTTGGGAGGATTTTGCGGGGTTCTTCTTTCGTTGGATATACAGTTTCTCTATGCAGCCCACTTTGCCCGGCAGGAAATACTGATCCTTCTCTGTATGCTGGGGGTGTATTGGCTGCTGCTCTACGGCGGCAAATACAGATGTTTCTGGGCGGCTTTGCTCACCGGCCTTTCGGTGGGTCTTCACCCCAACAGCTTTTTGGTGGCCACCTTGGGGGGAGGGGTTCTGTGTGCTAAATGGTGGCAGGAGAAAAAGCTCAGGTGGCGGGAATTTGGGGTATACACAGGGGTAACCGGAACCCTGGCCTTGGGGTTTGTTCTGCTCAGCCTGCGCTTTGACCCGGACTTTTTTGCCCACTATGCCGCCTATGGCTCCGAGTTTTCGGTGGACGCATCCCTGGTAAGAAAAGTGATGGAAACCGCGCCTTACTTTCAGCGGCTGTTTTATCGGGTCAGCGGAACCTATTACACCCCGGATATTCGCCTTCAGCTGCTGCTTTTTCTATCGGTGCTGCTGGTTGGTCTGGTGATACTTATTGGGAGCAGGGGAAAAACCTCGCTGCTGTACCCTTTGGCCGCCTTGGGGGGAATTTGGGCAGGAATGATGCTGGTGGGGCGGTACAGTCAGCCCTATGTCATCTTTCTGTTTCCCTTTGAGTATCTGGGGGTGGCGTGGCTGCTGGGCAGCCTTAAGGGGAGGCTTTCCGTTTTGGGGATGGCCGCTTTGGTGGTGATGGTGGCCTGCTCTGCCGGGTGGCAGCTCTATCCTGTCCTGACCCAGCAGCGGGGGAGCTATGCCCGCTATCTGGAAGAAATCGCCAAGGTGGTTCCGCCAGACGCCAAAACCGTAGGGAACCTAAACAGCGAGTACTATTTTGAAAATGGAGCCCTGTTGGATTACCGAAATCTCTCCTATCTGAAGGACAAGGGAATGTCCTTAGAGGAGTATCTGGAAAAAAGTGAGGTGCAGTACCTTGTCATCTCCGATGAGCTGCATTACCTTTACAGCATGCGCCCGGTTTGGAATGGCATTTACGGCAATCTCAGCTATTTGAAAGAGCTGGGTGAGGTTTTAGCCCGCTGCCAACTGCTTTATGAGTTTACCGACAACCTCTACGGGGTGCGGGTGGTCCGCTTTCAGAACACCCAGCGGGATTTTGCGGTGCGCATCTACCGCTATTCCCCCCAATAAAAGATACCCAATAGCTTTTTGGCTTACCCGCCCCCTGAAGGGGGCGGGTAACGTTATTCTATTGGATTGCCTCAAGAATCGATTCCTTGGTGATGTCACAGCCAAAGATGCGCTGCTGCACCTTGCCGTTTTTCACAAGGACGGCGCAGGGAGCACCTTCCACATCCAGCCGGCGGGCAATGCCTTGGGATTTATACACATCCACCCGCACCACGTCCAGACAGTTGGCATACTCTTGCTCCAGCTCTTCAAACATGGGGAGCAGTGCCCGACATTCCGGCTGCACGGCGTTCCAGATATAAACCGCCTTGGGCTTGCCGTCACAGAGAATTTGTCGCTCTACAATTTCGCTTTCTGCAAGGTAGCGCTCGGCAGAATACCCTGCAATGGCGCCGTCGCCCACAGCGGTGGCCACCTGCTTGAGGAACTTGTCGCAAACATCTCCCGCCCCGAATACGCCGGGGATGTTGGTTTCCATCCGCTCGTTGACCAGCAGATATCCTGCCCGGTTCATATCCAGCTGCCCCCGGAAAATTTCGGTGTTGGGCAGATACCCGATAAACAAAAAGCAGGAATCCACAGGGTAGTCTGTGATTTCGCCGGTTTTGACGTTGCGCAGGGCAACGCAGTTGAGCCGCTCGTCGCCCTTAAACTCCTCCACCATGGTGTTCCAGATAAACTCCATCTTGGGATTGGAAAGGGCCTGATTCTTTGCAATTTCGTTGCAGTCCATCACGCCGGTATCGTGCATGACGGAAACCAAAACTTTATCGGCAAACTTGGTGAGGAAGATGCCCTCCTCAATGGCTGCATCGCCGCTGCCCACCACCATCACCGTTTTGCCGGTGTTGGCTGCCGCATCGCAGGTGGCGCAGAAGGAAATGCCCTTGTCGTACAGGTAGGCATCCTCTCCCTTTGCTCCGGTCAGGCGGGGCTTGCCCCCCGATGCCACAATCACCGCTTTGGCGTGGTAATCGGTGCGGAAGGTTTCTACCACCTTGGTTTCTCCTTCCAACTTCACCCCTTTGACGTCGGTGAGCTTAAAGGTGACCCCAAAACGCTTGGCCTGCTTTTGGAACAGGTTCATCAGATCGGTTCCGGTGGCACCCTCGGGAAAGCCGGGATAGTTTTCGATTTCATTGGTGTAGGTGGCAAGCCCTCCCACCAGGGATTTTTCAATCAGCAGGGTTTTAAGCCTGGCCCTGCCGCAGTAAATCCCGGCGGTCAGTCCGGCGGCGCCGCCACCGATAATTACTACGTCGTACTGCTCAATTTTTTTTTCTCGTTTTGTCATCATGCAACCGCCTACATAAAGAATTTACGCAGCAGCTTGCTGCCCAAAAAAGATCCAACAAAGAGGAAAATCGCAAAAACCCAACCCGAAAGGGAGAGAGAGGCAATGGCACTGTACAAGGCACCGATGTTGCATCCGTAGGCCAGACGGGCACCATAGCCCATCAGAAAGCCGCCCAGCACCGCCGCTACCACCTGCTTTTTGGATTTGATCTTCTTGATTTTAAACTGAGATGCCAACAAAACAGCGGCCAGTGCGCCGAAGATAACGCCCAGATTGCGCATGGTGCCCGGGTCGTTAAAAAATCCTCTGTCCAGCACGGCCTGTGCTCCCGGGCTGCTGAAGTAATACCAGCGGTCCACATTGCCTCCCACCAGCCGGTACAGCCAAGCGCCCCAGTTGGCAAAGGTGCCCGAAACCCCCCAGGGATCCCCGGTGACACCGAGGGAGACTACCTGAAAAATGGAGAGCAGTATGGCTCCAGTGAGGTATGTAAAAGGAGTTTTAAAGATTTTGACATAGGTCTCGTTTTTTGCCAGCTTATCGAAAAACGCCTTCACTGCGCACATACACCTGCCTTTCCAATAAAATAGGTGGAAAGCCTTTTATTTTGTCTTTTCGATGACAACTTCCCACTCTCCGTCATCCACTTCCTCAATTTCTACGTTGTGACCTTGCTTGCGGGCCCATTCGGGAATGTTCTTCATGGCGCAGCTGTGGTCGATGCTGACAATTAAAATATCGCCCACTGCAAGTTCTTCCATCTTCTTTTCGGTTTTCATCAGGGGTACGGGGCAAGCCTCGCCCAAGCAGTCCAGAGTAAATTCAGCCATGGTTCAATCCTCCATTTTTGTTATGATTGGTGCGGTTATCCTTCGTTTCCGCCCATTTTCTTTTCTTCCCACAGCATCGCCGCTTTGTAAAGGCAGGCGATGATCAAAAGCTGCACTACAACGGCACCCACCCAACCGAACACATCGGGTAAAAAGATGGAGGGGCCGTGAACGATGAACTTTTCTTTCCACCATCCAAAGTGGGCGGCACCCACCAGAGAACCCACCACAAAGAAGAACAGGGAAAGAATCTGCATGATAAATCCTTCGCCAACCCGCATCAGGGTTCCGGATGCGCAGCCGCCGGCAATTACCATGCCGACGCCAAACAGAATACCTCCTACGGCGGTGGCAAAGCTGATGGGTGTCACATAGCTCATACCCGGTACCGGCAGGTCCATGGAATGGTAGCCATACTTAATGGCGGTAAACATAATGGTGGTAATGGCAAACGCCGTTAGAACCGCCCGGGTAACCGAGGTGCTCCCGGTGATACAGGGGTCCCGCATGGATGCGGTAAAGCAAAATCGGGATTTTTGCAGGATAAATCCAAAAATGCCGCCCATCATCCAGTAAAACCCCAGCATGGGCCCCCGGCTGGCCTGCACAACTCCCACCACCACCATGAACACCACCACCAGAATGCCCAGTGGAATTTGATTCTTCTTTGGTTTGCGCCGGGAAGAGGCCGAAGAGCGACGAATGGAGCTTGCGGACGATACTTGACCAGTTTCGGACATGTCTTCTCACCTCCTTAAAATTGCCGTTACAAAACTGCCGAGATCTATTTGTTAAATTTCTATCATGGCGCCATTATAACATACAACCGCTGCTTTGGAGCATGCAATCTTATTATCATGTATAAGCAAAGCTTATGGCAGCAAGAGTCAAAAGAAGGCAAATTTCCCGTTACAGCCTGTTAAAATGCACTTTTTTCCGAAACATTCCTTGTGGGAGATGCCATTTGAAAGGGTTCCTGTTTTGTGTTAAACTGTTAACAAATATTGGACAGATGATGGAGAGGTGGCTTATGCAAATTGAGCATATACGGTTGTTTCATCTGGCCGCTTCGCTGGGCAGTATCACCAAAGCCGCTCGCGTTTCTCACATTTCGCAACCGGCACTCAGCCAGCAAATCCAGCGTTTGGAACAGGAGCTTGGGTTTAAGCTGTTTGAGCGCAGCAATCGCGGTGTGGACCTAACCCCTGCTGGCCAAATTGTGGAAAAGTATGCCGGCAACATTGCCCGGCTGTATGATAATTTGATGGACGATTTGACCAACCTGCGGCAGAGCAATGGTGTGGTGCGGATTTCGGCCACCCCTGTGGTGGGGATTTACGGCCTGCCCTGTACCATCTTTAAGGTGAAGGAAAAATTCCCCTACCACACCTTTAGCTTGGAAAGCGCACCTTCTGTAGAGGTGGAAAAGAGAGTGCTGCAAGGGGAAAGCGATATTGGGTTTATCAATGGCCCTCCCAACTCCGGCGATCTTGTGGCCAAATGGGTTTATTCCGACCGTTTGGTGGTGGTGGCAAGTCCTCGGTTCCCCACCAAACAAAAGCTGGATATGGAAGGGTTGAAGGGGTATCCCATCATCATGCTTTCTTCGGCGTCCAGCCTGCGCAGACAGTTGGAGAATTATTTTGCCTCCCAGCATCACCCTTTGGATCAATATCGGGTATTGTTCCATCTGGATTCGGCGGAATCAGTAAAATCCTCGGTGTTGCGGGGCCACGGCATTGCCTTTCTCCCCTATATGTCCATAAAAAAAGAGCTGTACCAAAAACAGCTCAAGCAAATTGAAGTATCCGATTTTGATATGAGTTACGATGTTTACAGCATTTACAAACGGCAGGAAAACAAATCCGATATGCTTTACCGCATCTGCGTTTACTTTTCAAAAATTGTTTCCGAAACCTTCTGTTAATTCTTCGGTTTGGGCGAGATGGTAATTTCCCAAACGCCGTTGATGACTTCTTCGCTGGTGCACAACAGTTTATGCTTTTTGCAGATGGACTGAATGGATGTCATCACACAGGAATGGTCGGTAATCAGCAGAATGGGCTGGCCCGCCTTATTTTCCTCCAGGGCCTTTTGCAGTCGCATGGCCGGAATGGGGCACATATCGCCCAAACAATCCAGTTCGATCATATTCCAGCCCTCCCTGTGGTTTGCAGGTGTTTTGCTCCTCGGCGCGAGTGGATACCGCCAGCGTTCTTCTGCCACGCAGTTACGCCAATAGGATCTTTGTGGCTATTATACCATAGGTGTGGGCAAAAACAATGGCAAAAGGATGCCAAAGAAAATCACAATAGGAGGTTCCCTTGTGATTCCGTTTTATATCCCGTATCGTTCTCCCCGCCAGCAGGATTACCTCAACGATGCGCAAGAACGGGGGATGCTTCAGGGAGATGGTCACTATTCCCAGTTGGTTTGCCACAAACTGGAGGAATTGACGGGGCTTTCCCAGATTCTCCTCACACCCTCTGCCAGCCATGCCTTGGAGCTGGCCCTTTGGGACCTAAAGCCGGGGGATGAGGTGATTTTACCTGCCTACAACTTTCCTGCTGCCGCCAATGCTGTGCTGCGGGCCGGGGGCAAGCCGGTGCTTTGCGATGTTGACCCCGGCACCCAGAACCTCTGCCCTTATGAGGTGGAAGCGCTGATTACCTCCCGCACCCGAGTGGTCTGCCTGACCCATTATGCCGGAATTTCCTGTGATATGAAGGCTTTTTGGGGGCTGCAACAAGTCTATGGTTTTCGATTGGTGGAGGATGCCGCTCAGGGAGTGGGCGCTTATTATGAAAAACTTCCCTTGGGTGCGGTGGGGGACCGAGCCTGCTACAGCTTCCACGCAACCAAAAACATACAGTGTGGGGAAGGGGGGGCTTACCTGCAGCGGGGCACCCCCGAAGATTTTAAAAAAGTTCAAATGTACCGGGACAAGGGCACCAACCGCCACGAATTTCTGGCAGGGGAGCGAACTTATTACACTTGGGAATGTGTCGGCTCCAGCCATTTGCTGTCCGATTTAAATGCAGCTCTTCTGCTGGCTCAGTTGGAGGATTTGGACAGGGTGACCCAAAAGAGGCTGGAATTGTGTGCTGTCTACCAAGAGGGTCTTGCCTCCTGCTTCGCCCGGGAGCGGTTATATCCCATGGAGATTCCCCGGTATGCCAGAGGAAACGGGCATATCTACTACATACGCTGCCGCACCCCCCAACAGCTTCGGGTGATCCGGGACGCTTTGGCCCGCCGCAACATTGCCTGCGCCACTCACTTTGTGCCGTTGCATCTCGGCAGCATGGGGCGGCAGTTGGGCTACCGGAAGGGGGATTTCCCGGTGAGCGAGCGGACAGGGGAGACGCTGCTGCGTCTGCCTCTTTATCACACCATGGTACCTTCTCAAGTAAACCTTATTTGTGAGACCATCCAACAGGTGATCAGATGAACCAGCCAGACCTTTCGGTAATTGTGCCGGTTTACAACGGATATGCCACCTTAAAAACGCTGTATCGGGAGCTTTGCGCCGTACTGCAGGACGTAAGCTTTGAGCTGATTTTTGTGGACGATGCCTCCACCGACCAAAGCCTTTCCCTGCTCAAAGAAATTGCCAAACAGGATGCCCGGGTGACGGTGCTCTCCTTAAAGGCCAACCGGGGTCAGCAGGAGTCTACCCTCTGCGGCATGCTGGTGGCAAAAGGCCGCTACCTCGCCAATCTGGATGATGACGGCCAGCATCCCCCGGCCTATTTGCTGCCCATGTGGCACCTGTTAAAGGAACAGCATCTGGATATTGTATACGGTCTGCCCATCCCCCAAGGGCGCAGGGGGATTCGGCAGGGGGGAAGTGTTCTGCGGGATCTTTTGTTCTATCTGCTCTTTCCTCATTCCCGGGGGGTAAAGGTCAGCTCCTTCCGGGTGATGACGGCAAAGCTTTTGCAGCGTGCTGTGGCAGAGCGGCCGAAGTTTTTTTATTTTTCTGCATCGGTGTTTCAGCATCCGGTGCGGGCAGCCAATCTTCCCTATCCACACAAGCCACGAAGTGAGGGAAAGTCCGGCTACCGCCTGGTTCGGCTGGCAGCATTGTACCTCAACATCATCCGGTATTATGCTTTGGGGCAGGGCAGGGCTTGCAAAGTGGCTTCTGTGCCGGCAGGGGAGTTGATTCATTATGGCTAGGCTGCTGATTTTGGGAGGCTCCAACTGTCAGATTGCCGCCTTTCGCCGGGCCAAACGTTTGGGGCTGGAAACGGTGCTGTTCGATTATCTGAAAAGCCCACCGGCCGCCCCCCTTGCGGATTTGCACCTGCAGATCAGCACCTTTGACTGGCGGGAATGTGCCCGTCAGGCCGCATCTTTGCATCTGGACGGGGTAATGACCATGGGCACCGACCAGCCGGTCTTTACCGCCGCCTACCTGGCCCAGCGGCTGGGGCTGCCCTCTTATCTTTCCAAAGAGGGGGCTTTGGCTGTCACCAACAAGGCACTGATGAAAAAAATACTCACCCACCACGGCATTCCCACCAACCCATACCGGCTGGTGGGGGAGGAGGGCCCAGCCAATTGGCCCTACCCCGGGGATTTGGTGATGAAACCGCTGGACAGTCAGGGACAAAAGGGAGTGTTTCGGGTGAGCAGCCCCCAGGAAGCCGCTCGCCTTTATCCCCAAACCGCTGCCTACTCCCGCTGCCAAAAAATTTTGTGGGAGCGGTACTACCCTTCCAAAGAGGTGACGGTCAGCGCCTGGGTGGAGGGCGGACAAGCTACCCTGCTCACCATCACCGACCGGATGACCTTTTGGCATCCCAAGCACATCGGCGTTTGTGCCGCCCACCGGTACCCTTCTCGCTATGCCCAAGGGCAGGAGGCGCTTCTTGGCACTCTCACCCAGCAAATTGCCGATGCCTTTGAAATATCCAAGGGGCCTCTTTATATCCAGTACCTCTTTGGGGAGGAGGGGGTGGTGGTCAACGAGCTGGCCTGCCGCATCGGCGGGGCCTTTGAGGACGTCACCATACCCGCCACCACCGGGTTTGACATTTTAGGTGCCGTTTTGGACGGCGCCTTGGGCAAGGCAGTGCCGCCCCCAAAAATCCAAAAAGGGTGCGGAAGCTTTCGGGTACTTCTTCCCTTTGCCCGGCCGGGCCGGCTTGCCTATCTTACGCCTTTGGAGGAGGTTAAGGCTCTTCCCTTTGTTCAAGATGCCGGGTATAACTTCCGGCAAGGGCAGGTTTTGCCCGCCTTTGAACATGCAGGGGCTCGTCTGGGGCACATGGTGCTCACCGCCGACGACGAAAGGCAGATGCAGCGTTACCTTAGAGAGTTTTACCGGGTCTTTCAGGTGCTGGATGAGGAAGGAAACAGTATGCTCCTGCCCTTTGAAGAATAGGATGTTTTAAATGCGAAAAGGAATTGTTTTTTGTTGCCTGGTGCTTTGGCTGGCAGGCTGCACCCCAAAAAAGCCGCAGAGCATTACCATTGCGCAGCAATACGGCACCGCCTATGCTCCCATTGTGGTGATGCGGGAGCTTGACCTGTTACAAGAGACGCTGCCTTCTTCCGTCACCGTGGAATGGGTGCAGTTGGCCAATACCGCCGCCATTCGGGAGTCGATGCTGGCGGGCAAAACCCAGATTGCCTGTATGGCCATCCCTCCTTTCCTCATCGGGCGGGATGCCGGGATGGAATGGCGGATTTGTTCCGGGGTTTCCCGAGTTCCCATGGGGCTGACCACCCGGGAGCCCGGCGTGGAGTCTTTAGCGGACATTGCGCCAAAGATGCGCATTGCCCTGCCCCAGCCGGGGAGCATCCAGCATATTTTGCTGGCCATGGCCGCCCGCAGAGAGTTTGGGGAGGCTCGCCGCTTTGACCACCAACTGGTGACCCTTTCCCACCCCGATGGTATGAATGCGCTGCTCTCGGGGGGAGAGGTGTCGCTGCACTTTACTACCTCCCCTTATTTGCAGCAGGAGCAGCAGGCGGGAATGACCCTGATTTTGGACGGAGAGGAAGCCATGGGCCAACCCTTTACCGGGATTGTGGCGGTGGCGGGGGAGTCGCTGTATCGGGAGCATCCCAAGGTGTACCAAGGCTTTCTCAAAGCATTGAAGAAGGCTATGGAATGGATAGAGGAGCATCCCCAGGAGGCGGCGGAGCTTCTGGCCCCTCTCTACGGCATGGAGCCGGATGCTCTGTTGCTGGAAATGACTGCTCCCGGCGCTGCCTACACCACCGAGGTAGAAGGGGTGGAAGCCTTTACCGCTTTTATGTTGGAAGAGGGCTACCTCAAGAAAGAGCATTCCTTGGACAGCCTTTTGTTCCCGGAGGCTGTTGCATGAAGAAACTGTTCCAAAACCGCTTGGTGCAGCGCCTTGTTTGGATTTGCCTGCTGCTGCTGATCTGGCAGGGTGGAGTGTGGAGCAAACGAGTTTCTCCTCTGCTGCTTCCGGCCCCTTGGCAGGTGTGGAACGCTTTGGTCACCCAACTGCTTGACGGGGATTTAGCTAGCCAAATTGGGTTTTCATTGACCATCATTTTGCGGGGAACGACCATCGCCGTTGCCCTTAGTTTGGCGATAGCGCTTCTCTGCCTATACAGCAGGGTGTTCGCCAGTTTGGCCGACACTCTTTGCGCCTTGGCTCATCCACTGCCGGCCATTGCTCTGCTGCCTTTGATCATTGTCTGGTTTGGAGTGGGGTACCGTGCGGTGGTTGCCATCATCGTCCACTCCACCTTGTGGCCCATGCTCCTCAACCTCATCGCAGGGCTGAAATCGACTCCTCCCGTCTACGTGGAGTGCGGCAAAAGCCTTTGTTCCTCACCGCTTTGGATGCTCTGCAACGTCTACCTGCCGTCGTCTCTTTCCTCCTTTTTGGCGGGGCTGAAGATCGGGTGGGCAAGAGCGTGGCGTGCTCTCATCAGCGCCGAGATGATTTTTGGCGCCGTGGCCTCATCGGGAGGGGTGGGGTGGTTTTTGTTCCAAAACCGAGTGATGATGGACACCGCGGGGCTCTTTGCCGGTATTTTTGTGGTGGCTATCATTGGAATGCTGGTGGAGGAACTCCTTTTGTGGGTGGAGCGGAAAACAGTGATTCGCTGGGGGATGGCTGCTTCAAAGTAAGGGCATACTCTTAAATTTTAGGAGGCTTATGGTGCAGGGACTGGTACTGGAAAACATACACAAAAGCTTTGCAACCGAGGATGGGGTGCGTCCGGTGCTGCAAGGGGTGAGCCTGACGGTAGGGGAAGGGGAACTGGTCACCCTGCTGGGGCGCTCCGGCAGCGGAAAGACCACCCTTTTGCGCATCGTTGCCGGATACGATTTCCCCGATGGTGGCAGGGCTTTGTGGAACGGTGCTCCCATTGCGGGACCTTCTTTCAACCGCTTTGTGGTGGTTCAAACCTTTGACCAGCTTTTCCCTTGGAGGCGGGTGGGTGCCAATATCAGCTTTGCTCTGCGCACCGTCTACCCCAATCTGACCAAGCAGGAGGCAAAGGAGCAGGCTGCCTACTGGCTGGAACAGACAGGGCTTTCCGGTTGCGGGGACTTGTGGCCCGCCCAGCTTTCGGGAGGGATGAAGCAGCGGGCGGCATTGGCCAGAGCCTTTGCCCTGCAGCCGGAGCTGCTGCTGCTGGACGAGCCCTTTGGGGCGTTGGACTCCATGCTCCGCCGCAGTATGCAGGAGCTTTTGCTCAACCTTTGCGCCGTTCACCGCTGCTCGGTGCTCTTTGTGACCCACGATATTGAAGAGGCGCTGTGCCTTTCTTCTTCTCCGGCCTTTCTCACCGCCAATGGCAGAGAAATTCTGCGGCTAAATTCCGCCCAAATCAACCAGGAAGAAATACGCCGGCTGCTTTCTCCATCAACTGGAGAGGAGGTGGCGCCGTGAGGCTTTTGGTGACGGGAGGGGCGGGGTTTATCGGCTCTCACTTCATCCGCCAAATGCTCCGCAGGGAGCATTTGATTTGCTGCGTGGACAACCTCACCTATGCGGCGGATTTAGGGCGGCTGCAGGACTGTATGGAGCATCCCAACTTCTCCTTTGTAAAGGAAAATATTTGCGACTGCGCTGCCATAAAAGAGGTGTTTGACCGCTTTGTGCCGGAAATGGTGGTGAACTTTGCGGCAGAATCCCATGTGGACCGCTCTATCACCGATCCTCTTATCTTTGTCCGCACCAATGTGGAGGGGGTGGGGGTTCTGTTGGAGCAGTGCCGCAGGCGGGATATTCCCTTCCACCAGATTTCCACCGACGAGGTATACGGCCCCGCTTCCCCTGAAGAAGAACAGGGCTGCAGGGAGGATGCTCCCCTGTTGCCCTCCAACCCTTATGCTGCAACCAAGGCATCGGCCGACCTGTTGGCCCTCAGCTACTTTCGCACTTATGGGCTGCCGGTCACCATCACCCGCTGCTGCAACAATTTTGGAGAGGGTCAGCACCGGGAAAAGCTGATTCCCATGACCATTGATGCAGCGCTGCGTGGGAGAGAAATCCCGGTGTACGGGGACGGATTGCAGCGCCGGTGCTGGATTTCGGTGCGGGAGCATTGTCGGGCTGTGGCTGCAGTGCTGGAGGGGGGAACACCGGGGGAAATCTACAACATTGCCCCCCAGACCGAGCTGGAAAATCTCACCCTCATTCACCGGATATTGGATCAGCTGGGCTGTGGACATCATCTCATCCGCTTTGTTCCGGATCGCCCCGGTCACGATCGCCGCTACCGAATCTGTGCTGAAAAAATGCGGCAGCAGTTGGGATTTTGCACAGAAGGGGACTTTGAACGGGAGCTGTCCTACTGCGTTGAATGGTATGCCAAACAAATACGATCTAGATAAAAACACCTTCCGGTGCAGGAATTCTGCACGGAAGGTGTTTTTATAAATAGGGAAAACCTCAAACTAGCAAAATAATGGCACTAGCAGCCCAGCAGGGAAATATGCTTGCCAATGTGGCGGATCAGGTTTTGGTCAAAGGTTTTGCGATGCTTTCTCAATGCGGCATAGATGGGCTCCCGCAGACCCTGATCCAGCATAAAGCCGTAGGTGATGTGGAGCAGCTGGCGGCTGTCGTCCTGATTGAGGTAGTCGATGAGGTCTTTGTCCTCCACTTCGTCCAGCGGCTTAATTTTGGAAATGTCGCAGTGCACCACATACAGGGCTTTGGCCTTTTCTAAATTCTCCAGAGCGCAGCGGTGCATTTTGCGGTACAGCTCCGGCTCCTTCTCGGCGATGACCCGCACCGCCTCCAGCCAGTTGGTGCCGGCAGTCTTGACATGGAATTTGCCCCCGGTCAGCTCGGCAACACTGGGATAGATGGAAAACTTGTCGCTGCCCGAGTGGACACTGATGCGATAGCCAAACTCCTTGGCAATGGCGCAGTGAACCTTAAAGCTCTCATGGAACTCCTTGACGTCCCCAATGTAGTCGATGCCCTTTTGGAACTCGCCCACAAACCGGGGAGCCATGCTATCCGCCACTACCTTTGCCTTTTTCAGCTCGTTTGCCACAAAGAAGTGGGTGGCGGGCTCGGTCTCAAAGGGAGTTTCGTCCACCGAGACTTCAAAGTCGATGCGGCGCCCTGCCTTGGTAATGATGTTTTCGTAGATATCGGTGATAAAGGGGATGGCGTCCCCAAAAGCCACCGCTGCCCGCATCAGAGCGGCCTTGTCGATGGAAGCACCCAGCTTTTCTGCCAAAGCATTGCCGATATACTCCCCTTCCCACTCGGCCCGCTTGGCAGCGTCGATGGCGTTGTAGGCTTTTTCCAGCTCGACGGGATCTGCCGGCGGTGTTTTAAGGTTTTCGGAGCAGTCCAGGGTGATCATGGAATAACCGCAGGAAAGAGCGTGCTGAATATCCTCGGGCTTTTTCAGGTGGTCGCCGTCGGCGCCAAATCCGTCTCTCCAGCCGGCCTTTACCACCGACCAAACGGCGGCATCCAGCACATCGTCCCAGCTGCGGCCGGTCAAGGTCAGCTCCCGCATGCTCTGCTGGGCCAAAATGGGCCTGACGTCATGAGCTTTGACTACCTGAAGGTGGGCATATCCCGCAGGGCCCAGCCGGTCTCCCAGACCAAAGGTTCTGCCATGAGCTGCCAACGACACAGGGCGGGTGAACTCCAGCCTTTCGTTGACGGCCAGACGGTTTTGATGATTCATGGGATAAACCCGAATCCCGTCGGAAACATCTTTGCCTCCGGTCAGGGCTTTTGCCAGAGGGCTCTCGTCCCAGGTGGCCAGCACGTCGGCATCCTCAAACCAGGCGGCAAAGGCAGCTTCCTCCGGCATCCAGGAATCTTCGTAGAGTTCTGCGGAGGCGTCTGCTTTTTGCAGGATCTCCAATGCTTTTGTTTTGTTCATAATATTACCCCCGTTTCTGCAATATTGAGTATATCCCAAAGTTGCGCTGTTCCTATCATAGCAAAAAAAGAAGAAAAATGAAAGAGCTTACATTAATTTTCATAGACAAGTTTCCAAATAAAACAACAGCGGTTCCTACTGGGGAACCGCTGTTGTAACTTTATCGCATCAGCCGGGCAGCTCTGCGAGACTTTCTTCGATTTTGGCCAGACGTTCCGAAGCCTTGCGCAGCTTTTCCCGTTCTCCTTCTACCACGGCGGCGGGGGCTTTTGCCACAAAGCCTTGGTTTTGCAGCTTCTTTTCAATCATGGCAATTTCGTTTTGAGCGGTGGTTTTTTCCTTTTCCAGCCTTGCCCGCTCTTTGTCCAGATCCAAAAGCTCTGCCATGGGGATGAAGATGCGGGCGGCATCGGTGATCACCTGTACCGAACCGGCGGGGTCAAAGCTGTTGCCAATTTCCACATGGCTGGCAGAGGCCAGACGCTGCAGGAAGGGTGCCCCTTGGGCAAAGACAGCGGCGTAATCGGTTTGGATGTTGAGCCGCGCCTTCTTGGAAGGGGATACGCCCAGTTCTGCTCTGCGTGCCCGAATCGCGCGGATGGCTTCCACCACCATGTTAAACTCCCGCTCCTCCCGGGCAAAATCGAGGGCAGGATTGGAGGTGGGCCAGCTTTGAATCATCAAGGTCTCGCCCTCATGGGGAAGAGCCTGCCACACCTCCTCGGTGATGAAGGGCATAAAGGGATGGAGCAGACGCAAAGAACCGTCCAGCACATAGAGGAGCACCTGACGGGCCCGCAGGGCGGCTTCGCCCCCCTCCTGCATCCGGGACTTGCTCAGCTCAATATACCAGTCGCAGAGAATGTCCCAGAAGAAATCATAAAGCTTTTGGGCGGCAATGCCCAGCTCGTATTTTTCCAGGTTTTCGGTGACTTCGCCCACCAGCCGGTTGTAAAGGGAGAGAAGCCACTTGTCCTCGATGGCCAAGGTGGCGGGAAGACAAGGGGTGTCCCCTTCCTCCAGATTCATCAGCACATAGCGGACGGCGTTCCAAATTTTGTTGCAGAAGTTGCGGGCAGCCCGCACCTTATCCTCGATAAAACGCATGTCGTTGCCGGGAGACACACCGGTGGCCAGGGTAAAGCGCAGGGCGTCGGCGCCGTATTCCTCAATCACATCCAGAGGATCGATGCCGTTGCCTAAGGATTTGGACATTTTGCGCCCCTGGGCATCCCGCACCAGCCCGTGGATAAAGACGGTGGAGAAGGGGCTTTCTCCCATCTGCTCCACGCCGGAGAAGATCATCCGTGCCACCCAGAAGAAGATGATGTCGTAGCCGGTGACCATGTCGCTGGTGGGGTAGAAGTACTTCAGATCATCGGTATTGTCCGGCCAGCCCAAGGTGGAGAAGGGCCACAACGCCGAGGAGAACCAGGTGTCCAGAGTGTCCTGATCCTGGGTGAGTTTTTGACTGCCGCATTTGGGGCAGGTGTCGGGGGTTTGGCGAGCCACAATCACTTCGCCGCAGTCGCCGCAGTACCAGGCGGGAATCTGATGCCCCCACCAGATCTGGCGGGAAATACACCAGTCCCGAATATTTTCCATCCAGTGGAAGTAGATTTTATCAAACCGCTCGGGAACAAATTTGGTGGTGCCGTTTCGTACCACCTCAATGGCGGGCTCGGCCAGAGGCTTCATCTTGACGAACCACTGCTGGCTGGCCCAAGGTTCCACCGTGTCGGAGCAGCGGTAGCAGGTGCCTACGTTGTGGGCGTGATCCCGCACCTTCACCAAAAGGCCCTGCTCCTCCAGATCGGCCAGAATCTGCTTTCTCGCTTCGTAGCGGTTAAGGCCGGCGTATTTTCCACCGTTTTCGTTAATGGTGGCGTCCTCGTTCATCACATTGATGACCGGCAGAGCATGGCGCAACCCCACCTCAAAGTCGTTGGGGTCGTGGGCAGGGGTGATCTTCACCGCGCCGGTACCAAACTCCGGGTCGACATAATTGTCGGCAATGACAGGGATTTCCCGGCCTGTTAAGGGCAAAATCAAAGTTTTGCCAATCATATGGGCGTAGCGCTTATCCTCGGGATGGACGGCCACGGCGGTATCTCCCAACATGGTTTCGGGACGGGTGGTGGCAATTTCCAAATAGTCGCTGCCGTCCTTAAGGGGATATTTGATATGCCAGAAATGGCCCTGCTGCTCCTCGTACTCCACCTCAATGTCGGAGATGGAGGTGTGGCAGGTGGGGCACCAGTTGATGATCCGCTCTCCCCGATAAATCAGCCCCTTTTCGTACAGGCGGTTAAACACCTCCACCACAGCTTTGCTGCAGCCTTCGTCCATGGTGAACCGCTCCCGGCTCCAGTCACAGGAGCTGCCCAGCTTGCGCAGCTGCTGCACAATGCGGCCGCCGTATTGCTCCTTCCAGGCCCAGGCCCGTTCCAGGTATTTTTCCCGGCCCAGGTCCTCCTTGGAAAGCCCCTCTTTCTGCAAGGCCTCTACAATTTTTGCTTCGGTGGCGATGGATGCGTGGTCGGTACCCGGCACCCAAAGGGTCTCGTAACCCTGCATTCTGCGCCAGCGCACCAGCAGGTCCTGCAGGGTGTTGTCCAGAGCGTGGCCCATGTGAAGCTGCCCGGTGATATTAGGGGGCGGCATGACGATGGTATAGGGCTTTTTCCCGCTGTTTGGCGTGGCTTGAAACCAGCCGCCCTTTTCCCAAAAGTCGTAGATGCGGTCCTCTACCTGTGCCGGATTGTATTGTTTTTGCAGCTCCTTGGCCATTTGTGTACCCTCCAAAATCTATCAATCACTATGCATGTCCATATGTTACAAGTATCCTTTATTATACGCAACGGTGCGCCTTTTGGCAATATATACTTTACAAAATACCCCCATCATCTACAAATCATACATTTTTTGGCACGACAAAATGTTTGGTTCTTTATCCTTGACGGCAGCAGCCTTAGAGTTTATACTGTTATATAACCAAATATAACAGTGTGGGAAATCTCTTGTTTTGTGCAAGTGCCCAAAACTTTCTGAACAATATGTAAAGTCCGGAGCAGGAAGCATTGACAAGCCGGAGGATGGAGTATATATTGTATTAGTACATATAATACAGTGAGGGGATGAGTTTCTGTGAAAAAGAAATTCCCGAAGAAAAAGATTGTGCTGATTGTGGTGGCGGTTGTGCTGGTTGGAACCGCTGCTGTTCAAATGCTCAAGCCTAAAACGGCGCCTGCAATGCTTCAGCGAGCCACACCCCTTGAGGTGATGGATTTGGCGTCTACGGTGGATGTCACCGGAACGGTTGCCAGTGGGGAAAAAGTCACCGTTCACTCCACGCTGGGGGAACCGGTGACCGAAATTGCCGTCAAGGTGGGGGATCGGGTAGAGGAAGGCCAGCTGCTCTGCAAGCTGGACACCGCCGCCATCGAATCGGATATTACTGCCCGACAGGCGGTGATTGCCACCACCGCCCAACAGAATCAGCTTCGCCTTCAACAGGCAAAAACCGACCTTTACTACGCCGAGTGGTACCGGGATCACCAGCAGGACGCCGGGATTTTATCGGCCCAGCAGGCGGTGGAAGAGGCTCAGCGGGCGGTGGAAAGTGCAAAATACGATATCCGCAGCGCCGAGGACAATTACGATGAAGCCAGAAGCGAGAACCGCAAGGCAGACGCCGAAATTTACAGCGATTATCAAATGAACCAGCTGCGGGATGCGGTTTCGGCCGCTTACCTGCGTCTGGAGGGGGCAGAGGCCAATCTCAAGGCTGCCAAACAGCGGCTGAACCGGGCCAAATGGGATGCGGAAGCCCGCATCAAGGAACTGCAACGGGCGGTTACCTCTGCCGAAACCGCAGCGGATTTAACCACCGAGTACATAGCTTTGGAAAAACTGAAAGACAATCTGGCCAACTGCATCATCAACGCTCCGGCTTCCGGGACGGTGACCGCTGTCTATGCCAAGGAAGGTGCCGAGGCCAAGGGTCTGCTCTTTGTGATTGAAGACACCCAAGATCTTATCATCGAAACCGCCATCAAGGAATTGGATGTCAACGCCGTCCAGCCGGGGATGCCGGTGCAGATTAAATCCGATGCCACCGGAAACGAAATCTTTGAGGGAGAGGTGCTCAGCATCGATCCCGCCAGCCGCAAAGACGCAAGTGGTGAAACCGTGACCGGCTCCACCGCCGAGTATGCCGCCAAGGTGCGGGTCACCACTCAAAACAGCGGACTAAAAATTGGCATGAATGCAAGGGTTAGCATTCTCTTGGAACAGCGCAAGCAAACCATGGCGGTGCTTTTTGACAGCGTAGGCACCGATGCCGAGGGCAACTCCATTGTCTATGTGGCCCGCCCCCAGGAGGATGGCAGCTACCTTGCCCAAGCAGTTGTGGTGGAAACCGGGCTGGAAACCGACCTTTATCTGGAAGTTTCGGGAGAACTTTCCCCCGGGGATTTGATTTTGCAAAACCCCGCCAACCTCTATGACGGTATGGTGGTGCAACTTGCCCCCGAAATAATGGGCAATGCAATGGGCGGATCGGGTATAACGGTCACGGTGGGTTGAGAGTATGGCAAATAAAGTAATTGAGATGAGAGATGTAGTCAAAAAATACTACATCGGCACACCCAACGAACTGACCATCCTCAAGGGAATTTCCATGGATGTTTACCAGGGGGAATTTCTCGCCATTGTGGGGGCATCCGGCTCGGGAAAATCCACCCTCATGAACATCATCGGTGCTTTGGACCGCCCTACAGAGGGAAGGTATCTTCTCTCCGGCGAGAATGTGGAGGGAATGAGCCAGAACACCCTTTCCGATTTGCGAAACCGCCGCATCGGCTTTGTCTTTCAAACCTTTAACCTCATTCCCCGCACCACTGCCCTGAAAAATGTGGAGCTGCCCATGCTGTATGCCGGGTACTCCCGCAAGGAGCGAAACCGCAGGGCGCTGGAACTGCTGGACATGATGGGGATGGGGGATCGGGTCAAACACCTGCCCAACGAGCTTTCCGGCGGGCAGAAGCAGCGGGTGGCCATTGCCCGCGCCATGGCTACCGACCCCGACATCCTGCTGGCCGACGAGCCCACCGGCGCTCTGGACACCCAAACGGGTAGAATGGTGATGGATATTTTCCACAGGCTCAACCGGGAACAGGGAAAAACCGTAATTTTAATTACCCATAACCCCGAACTTGCCGCCCAAACCGACCGAATCCTCACCCTGAGTGACGGCCAGTTTGTGGGAGAATCCCGCCCCAGCAAGGATGCCAAGGAATTTATGCCCCTGAGGGAGCAGAAAGAGGGGGGCGGAGAAGGTTGAATATACTGGAAAACATACAACTGGCTTTTTCCAGCCTAAAAGCCGGGAAGATGCGGGCCTTTCTCACCATGTTGGGCATTATCATCGGCATCGGTTCGGTGATTGCCATTGTGGCCATGGGTTCCTCCCTTAAGGCAAGCTTTGCCACCACCATGACAGAGATGGGGATGAACAACATTGAGGTGGGGCTGCAGCCCAGCGGAAATTCCACCACCTACTGGTTGGGGGACAGCGACCTGATCTCCATGGAGATGATCGAGGAGATGCAGAATCGCTTTTCTGACCGGGTGGAGGCGGTGAGCATCAGCAACACCATTGGGTCGGGGCAGATGAAGGAAGGGCGAAAATACGCCAACACCCACATTCGGGGGGTCACCGACGGCTACAAGGTATCGGGAAATGTCACCATGGTAGACGGACGTTTTATCACGGCCCGGGATGTGCAGGGGGGCAAAAACGTGGCGGTGATTTCCGACTTTGCCGCCCAAAAGCTCTTTGGCAACCAAAATCCTTTGGGGTTAGAGGTCAAGCTGTATCAGGATGCTGCCATCTACACCTTTACGGTGGTGGGGGTGTACCAGCACACCATGTCCGGTTTTGGAGGGGCGCAGGTCACCTCTCAAGACGATATCTCCACCGATCTTTACATCCCCCTGACCACCTCCTACTATATCGAAGGGTGGTTCCCTGCGGGCTATTCCTGGTTTAGTGTGGTGGCCAAGGCGGGGGTGGATGCCAAGCTTTTGGCCGATGACATTACCGCTTACTTGAACCGGTTTTACGAAAACAACCTAAACTGGAACGTGTATGCCTACGCAATGGAAATGTACCTGGATCAGATGAATGCCATCTTGAGCGGGGTTGCCTTGTTTATCGGGGCGGTGGCCGCCATCTCCCTGATTGTCGGCGGGATTGGCGTGATGAACATTATGCTGGTATCGGTGACCGAGCGCACCCGGGAAATTGGCACCCGCAAAGCATTGGGGGCCAGAAACAGCGCCATTCGGATTCAGTTTATTGTAGAGGCCATCATCATCTGCCTCATCGGAGGGGTTTTGGGTATCCTGCTGGGAGTTGCACTGGGAGCGTTGGGCTCCTCGATTGTGATTCAAACCATGGGAGAGGGTGTGCTGCAAAACGCCTTTGACATTCCGGTGTCGGCCGTTTTGGTGGCGGTGGCGTTTTCCATGGCCATTGGCGTGTTTTTTGGGTTTTACCCTGCCAACAAGGCAGCCAAGTTAGACCCCATCGACGCTTTGCGTTACGAATAAGCCGGTTTTCTATTTTCTCACAACCAAACCCCGGGCTTCTCCTATGGAAGAAGCCCGGGGTTTGGTGTGTGCTGGTTTGCTTATGTACTGCTTATGGAAGAAGGTGGGGGAAGGTTAGCAGCCGTCGAAGCGGTCTCCACAGCAACCACCATGGAAGTTGTTTCCGCAGCAGAAGCACAGCAGAAGAATAATGATAATGATCCAACAGCAGTTATTGTTACCGAACATGTAAGCTCCTCCTTTAATTGGATTCACCCCATACTATGCTTTGGAGAGAAATTGGGTTACAAATTAAAAGGAATCTCCTTTTTTTGCCGCCAACGTCGGAATAACCTTCCAATCCCCCGTCAAAGCTGTAGATAGCAGAACAGGTGACAGTTTTGTTGGGAAATATCCCAAGGTTTTATTCCAAACCATAAGGACTTGCCGCATCTGCATATATAGTAATGACGGGCCTGTTTTTGGTCCCTTGCGAAAGGATTGATAGCATGTTTCGTTTCAGTGGGTTTACACAAAAAGCCAACAACGCCATCAATATGGCAATTACGCAGGCGGGCTCACTGGGCCACACTTATGTGGGCAGCGAGCATCTGATTCTGGGAATGCTGGATGAAGGCAGCGGCGTGGCTTATACCGTGCTGACTCAGAAAAACATCACCTTTGAAGGGTACCGGGGGCAGATCATTCAGAGCGTGGGACGGGGGGCCAAAACAAACCTAACCCCCGAGGACTTTACCCCCAGGTGCAAAAAAGTGCTGGAAATGAGCATCATCAAGGCCAGAATGATGGGCCAGAGCTATGTGGGCACCGAACACATTCTCATGGTAATTGCCAAGGAGCCGGACAGTTACGGGGTCAGGTTGCTGCGGGAGATGGGCGCCGTCCCCGATGTTCTGGTCAGCAGCATGATGGAATCCCTTGCCGCCGAAATGGGGGAGGCAGCGGGAGGGGAAAAGTTCCGCAAGCCTTTGTCCCGCCGCAGCGAGCCCGGTGGCTCCACCCAAACCCTGGACCGGTACAGTCGGGATCTCACCGCCATGGCCCGAATGGGCCGGCTGGACCCGGTGATCGGCCGGGAAAAAGAGGTGCAGCGCCTGATTCAGATTCTTTCCCGACGCACCAAAAACAACCCCTGTCTGGTGGGGGAGGCGGGAGTGGGCAAAACGGCGGTGGTGGAGGGGCTGGCCCAAAAAATCGTCCTCTGCGAAGTGCCCGAAACCCTGCGAGACAAGCGGCTGGTCACCCTGGACATCACCTCCATGGTGGCGGGTGCCAAGTACCGAGGCGATTTTGAGGATCGCATCAAAAACACCTTGGAGGAAGTGATTCAAAACCGGGATATCATCCTCTTTATCGATGAGCTTCACACCATCATTGGGGCGGGTGCGGCGGAAGGAGCCATCGACGCCGCCAACATCCTCAAGCCCCAGCTGGCTCGGGGAGAGCTACAGCTTATTGGGGCAACCACCATCAGCGAATACCGCAAGCACATTGAAAAGGATGCCGCGCTGGAGCGACGATTTCAGAGTGTGATGGTGGAAGAACCCACCGAGGACGAGGCCATTGAAATACTGCGGGGACTGCGCAGCCGCTACGAGGAGCACCACCGCCTTGCCATCTCCGACGATGCGCTCATTGCCGCTGTCACCCTGTCCGCCAAGTATATTCCCGACCGTTACCTCCCCGACAAGGCCATCGACCTCATCGACGAAGCTGCTGCCCGGGTTAGGCTTCAGGCTTTTTCTGCACCCCAGGACCTGAGCGAGCTGGAAAGCCGCCTGCTGCAGTACAAGGAGGAAAAGCGGGAGGCCATCAACAATCAGGACTTTGAGCTGGCCAGCGATATCCGGGATCGGGAACGGGTGCTAAAAGGGCGGATTGCCGAGCTGCGAGGCGGCTGGACCGCCCAACAGACCTGTACCCGGGAGAAGGTGGGACGGGAGGACATTGCTCAGCTCATCTCCGACATTACCGGCATTGAGGTGGCGGCCCTCACCCAGGAGCAGAGCAAACGGCTCATCAATCTGGAGGAGAGTTTGCGGGAGCGGATTGTGGGGCAGGATCGGGCGGTAACCGCCGTAGCAGGAGCCATTCGCCGCAGCAAGGTGGGGCTGAAAGACCCTCAGCGCCCCATTGGCTCCTTTATCTTCCTGGGGCCTACCGGTGTGGGCAAAACCGAGCTTTGCCTTGCTTTGGCCGAGACTCTCTTCTCCAAAAAAGATGCCCTGATCCGGCTGGATATGAGCGAATATATGGAAAAACACACAGTGGCCAAGCTGATCGGCTCTCCCCCCGGTTATGTGGGCTATGACGACGGAGGCCAACTTACCGAAAAGGTGCGGCGCAGACCCTATGGCGTCGTTCTGTTCGACGAGATTGAAAAGGCCCATCCCGATGTCTTCAACATCCTTCTTCAGATACTGGAGGACGGGATTCTCACCGATTCCCAGGGACGAAGCGTCAGCTTTAAAAACTCCGTTATCATTATGACCTCCAACGTTGGAGCCCGGCACATCACCGAACAGCGGCAGATGGGCTTTTCCGGCGCGGTTTCCGAAGCGCAAAACGCTCAGGAGATGAAAAAAGAGGTAATGGGGGAGCTCAAGCATCTCTTTAAGCCGGAATTTCTCAATCGGGTGGACGAAGTCATCGTCTTTGACAAGCTGGGACGGGAGGAGATTCGCCAGATTGCGCAAAAAATGTTCCGGCAGCTGGCTCTCAAGGCGTTGGATATGGGAATTCGGCTGGAGTTTAGCGATTCGGCGGTGGATAAAATTTCCGAGGTGGGATTTGACATCCTCTATGGAGCCAGACCCCTGCGCCGGGCTGTTCAGCAAAGAATCGAGGATAAGCTGGCCGATTCCATCCTCAAAGGCCATGTATTGCCGGGAGAAGCTCTTCTCTGCGACTACCAGGAAGATTTTGTCTTCGTCAAGGTATAAATGGTATGATATAATAAGGTATATAAGAAGGGGTCGATCTCCAACATGGCCCGCTCCCCTAAGGGGGAGCGGGCATCCTCTTTTCCACAGAAGCAGCATTTCAGTGCACTTGGGCAAAGTACTGTGGTATATTTTTACAGGGGAGGGGAATTTTTTTAAAGGAGAAAGAAAAAATATTTTAAAAAGGTATTGCAAAGAGCTTGCATATTTGATATTATATCTTAGCGTGACTGCACGAGATATGCGTTGAAGCGGGAGGTTGCCGCATGATTGCGGGTTAAATTTCCGTGGAGTATGTCCGATTTGAAACCGGGCGACTTTTCTGACCGGACGTGTAAGGCGGTATCCTAGATGCCGCAGGGAGCGTTTCAGTGATAAAAGGCGGCGATGATCCGGACAAACCATTTTGGGGAAGCCGGATTTTTCCATGCCAAAGCATGAAACACCCGGTAACGTGTGCGGTAAGAAAATCTCTCGCCAATGAATGAACTAGGAGGCGAAGAAAGTGGCAGTCAAAGAGAAACTCAGAATTAAGCTCAGAGGTTACGACGCACAGCTGGTGGATGCATCTGCTCAAAAAATTGTCGAAACCGCAAAGCGGACCGGCGCCGATGTCAGCGGCCCCATTCCGCTGCCCACCAAGAAGGAAATCGTTACCATCCTGCGGGCGGTCCACAAGTACAAGGACAGCCGGGAGCAGTTTGAGATGCGCACCCACAAGCGGCTCATCGATATTCTGCGCCCCTCCAGCAAGACGGTGGAGGCCCTGCAAACCCTGGAGCTCCCTGCCGGTGTGGAAGTAGAGATTAAACTCTAAGCCACCGCACGGCAAGGTCATGTTGGCCGGAACTGCCGGTCAACCAATAACCTTTGAAGGAGGAAAACCCTGTGAAAAAAGCAATTCTCGGCACCAAAGTGGGCATGACCCAGATTTTTGACGAAAATGGCAAGGTTATCCCTGTCACCGTGGTGCAAGCGGGCCCCTGTGTTGTCGTCCAGAAGAAGACAATCGAAAACGACGGATACGAAGCCGTGCAGATCGGTTATGGCGACATCGCAGACAAAAACGTAAACAAGCCCCAAAAAGGCCACTTTGCCAAAAACGACCTGCCGGTGAAGCGTCACCTGCGGGAGTTTAAATTGGACGACTGTGCCTCCATCAATGTAGGCGACGTCATCAAGCCCGACATTTTTGAGGTGGGCGACGTGGTAGACGTTTGCGGCACTTCCAAAGGTAAGGGATTTGCCGGCAGCATCAAGCGCTTTGGTGGCCAGATGCAAAAGCGTTCCCACGGTGGCGGCCCCGTTCATCGTCACCCCGGCTCTCTCGGCTCCAGTGCCACCCCCGGCCGTGTAATGAAGGGCAAGAAGCTGCCCGGACACATGGGTGCCGAACGAGTGACCATACAGAATCTTGACGTGGTCAAAATCGATGCAGAAAACAACCTGATCGCGCTGCGCGGCGCCATTCCCGGCCCCAAGGGTGGCCTGGTGGCTATTACCAGCAGCGTGAAGAAGGCGTAAGGGAGGAGGAAACACAATGCCGAAAGTAACTGTTTACAATATGGCCGGTGCCAGCGTAGGCGAAATGGAGCTTGCCGATTCTGTATTCGGTATTCAGCCCAACAAGGCCATTATGCACGCAGCCGTTGTGAACTACCTCGCCAACCAGCGCCAGGGTACACAATCCACCCTCACTCGGGCGGAAGTTCGCGGCGGCGGCCGCAAACCGTGGAGGCAGAAGGGAACAGGCCATGCCCGTCAGGGCTCTACCCGTTCGCCCCAGTGGCGGCACGGCGGAGTGGCTCTTGGCCCCAAGCCCAGAAGCTACCGCTTTACCCTCAACAAAAAGGTGCGGCGCATTGCCATGAAGAGCGCTTTCTCGGCTAAGGTTCTGGAAGGCAGCTTTATTGTGGTAGACGACATTTCCGTGGACGAGATTAAAACCAAGACCATGGTGAAGATGCTGGAAAGCCTGGGTGCAGATAAAAAAGCTCTGATTGTTACCCCCGAGGCCGACCAGATGGTAGTGCGCAGTGCCAGAAACATCCCCGGCGTCAAAACCGCAGCGGTCAACACCCTCAATGTCTACGACATCCTCGGCTGCGACAAGTTTATCATCGCGCGGGAAGCCGTCAACAAGCTCACGGAGGTGTACGCATAATGAAGGATCCCAGGGATATTATCCTGCGCCCCGTCATCACCGAGCGCAGCATGGCCGGAATCGCCGAGCGCAAGTATACCTTTCAGGTGGCTCCCGATGCCAACAAGATCGAAATCGGCAAGGCGGTAGAAGCACTGTTCGCCGGCACCAAGGTCAAGAGCGTCAACACCATGAATGTTCGCGGCCAGCTCAAGCGGATGGGTCGGAATATGGGCTATACTCCCAGGTGGAAAAAGGCCATTGTTACCCTGACCCCCGATTCCAAGGGCATCGAATTCTTCGAAAGCATGATCTAAGGGCAGCCACTCTCCTAACTCACGTGGCGCAATCATCCGCCATGGCACCAAGCTGCCAATGTATAGGGTTGCTCAACCCTGCAAGAAAAATGAGGAGTGAAATTAAATGGCCATCAAAAGCTACAGGCCTACAACGCCTGCCAGACGTCAGATGACCGTGACGGACTTTTCCATTCTTTCCAAAGTGGAACCCGAAAAGTCCCTTCTGACGCCTCTTAAAAAGAGTGCCGGCCGCAACAATACCGGCCGCATTACCGTCCGTCACCGCGGCGGCGGCAACCGCAGAAAGTACCGCATCATCGACTTTAAGCGGAACAAGTTCGACATTCCCGCTGTGGTGAAAACCATCGAGTACGACCCCAACCGCAGCGCCTTTATTGCTCTGCTGGAATATGAGGACGGGGAAAAACGCTACATCCTGTACCCCAACGAACTTCAGATCGGCGACACCGTTATTTCCAGCCGCGAAGCTGACATTAAGCCCGGAAACGCCCTGCCTTTGGAGAACATTCCGGTAGGTACCGTTATCCACAACATCGAGCTGCATCCCGGCAAGGGCGGCCAGCTGGTTCGCTCGGCGGGTAACTCCGCTCAGTTGATGGCAAAGGAAGGCGCCTATGTTCTGCTTCGTCTGCCTTCCGGCGAGCTGCGCAATGTGCTGGCCACCTGCATGGCCACTGTAGGCCAGGTAGGCAACACCGACCACGAGAACATCTCCATCGGTAAAGCCGGCCGCTCCCGTCACCTGGGTATTCGTCCCACCGTTCGTGGCTCCGCCATGAACCCTGTCGACCACCCCCACGGCGGCGGTGAGGGCAGAAGCCCCATTGGTCGTCCCGGTCCTGTTACCCCTTGGGGCAAACCTGCTCTGGGCTACAAGACCAGAAAGAAGCACAACCGCAACGACCAGTTTATTGTTAAGCGCCGCAGCGTAAAATAACGGCCGAAAGGAGGCAAACACGTAATGGGCAGAAGTGTCAAGAAGGGACCCTTTGTACAACCTGTGCTGCTCAAGCGCGTTCAGGAGATGAATGCAAAGAACGAGAAAAAGGTTCTAAAAACCTGGAGCCGCGCATCCACCATATTCCCCGATTTTGTCGGGCATACCTTTGCCGTCCACGACGGCCGCAAGCACGTACCTGTCTATGTCACAGAGGACATGGTCGGTCACAAGCTGGGGGAATTTGCCCCTACCAGAACCTTTAGGGGCCATGCAGGCTCCAAGAAAACGAAATAAGAGTGGCCGGAAGGAGGAAAACACATGGAAGCCAGGGCATATCTGAAATACGCCCGCATTTCGCCCCGCAAGGTGCAAATCGTGTTGGATCTGATCCGCTCCAAGCCGGTTGATCTTGCAGAAGCGATTTTAAAGCACACCCCTAAGGCCGCCAGTCATGAGCTGCTCAAGCTGCTCAAATCTGCGATGGCCAATGCCGAGAACAATCACGGCATGAACCCCGAAGCTCTGTATGTGGCCGAATGCTTTGTTACCCCCGGCCCCACCCTGAAAAGGATTCGCCCCGTCTCCAAGGGCAGGGCTTTCCGCATTCTCAAGAGAACGTCCCATGTGACCATGGTGCTCAAAGAGCGCGAAGAAGTCTAGAAGGAGGTTAAACCATGGGCCAAAAGGTAAATCCCCACGGGCTTCGTGTGGGTATCATCAAGAACTGGGATTCCCGCTGGTTTGCTCGCGATGACGTCTTCGGCGACACCCTGGTCGAGGACTACCAGCTGCGTAAGTTTCTGAAAAAGAAGTTTTATGACGCCGGTGTTCCCAACATCGAGATCGAGCGGGACGCAGCCCGTGTGCGCATCCATATTCACTGTGCCCGTCCTGGCGTAGTCATCGGCAAGGGCGGCGTCGAAATCGAAAAAACCCGCAAAGCCTGCGAGGAGATCATCAACAAAAACCGGGAACAAAAGCTGGCTGTTTACCTCAATGTGGTTGAGGTAAGACAGATTGACAAAAATGCTCAGCTGGTGGCGGAAAACATCGCCCAGCAGCTGGAAAACCGGGTTTCCTTCCGCCGGGCCATGAAGCAGGCCATTGGCCGTGCCATGCGCTTTGGCGCAAGAGGCATCAAGGTGCAGGTCAGCGGTCGTCTGGGCGGCGCCGAAATTGCCCGCACCGAGCACTACCACGAGGGAACCATTCCCCTGCAAACTCTGCGTGCCGACATCGACTACGGCTTTGCCGAAGCTGCCACCACCTATGGCCGCATTGGCGTTAAGGTTTGGATTTACGAGGGAGAGGTGCTGGGCGAAGTGCGCAGCGAGCGCCCCAGAAATCCCCGTCAGCCTCGTCGGGACAACCGGGATCGCCGGGATGCAAGACCCCCCAGAAGCGACAACCGTCCGCCCAGGAGCGATAACCGCTCTCCCCGGGCAGAGGGAAGGAGGCCCCAGTAAATGCTGTTACCAAAAAGAGTAAAATATCGCCGTGTTCAGCGGGGAAGGCTGAAGGGTAAGGCCCTGCGGGGCAATACCGTCACCTACGGCGACTATGGTTTGATGGCCATGGAGCCTGCCTGGATCACCTCTAACCAGATCGAGGCGGCCCGTATTGCCCTGACCCGTCACATTAAGCGTGGCGGACAGGTTTGGATTAAGATTTTTCCCGACAAGCCCATCACCGAGAAACCTGCAGAAACCCGCATGGGATCCGGTAAGGGCAGCCCCGAATACTGGGTGGCTGTGGTAAAGCCCGGCCGCATTCTGTTCGAAATCGGCGGTGTGAATGAAGAGCTCGCCCGCGAAGCCATGCGCCTTGCCATGCACAAGCTGCCGATTAAGTGCAAGTTTGTGGCAAAAGAGAAAGAATAAGGAGGGTTAAGGCATGAAAGCATCCGAAATCAGAGAACTCTCCGATCTGGAATTGCAGGATAAGCTCAAGGATCTGAAAGCTGAGCTGTTTAACCTCCGTTTCCAGCACGCCATCAACCAACTGGAAAACCCCATGCGCCTGAGCCATGTCAAAAAGGATATTGCAAGGGTAAAGACGATTATGAATCAGCGCAAGGCTGGCGTGACCAAGAAGTAAGGGAAGGAGGAGCACGCAATGAGCGATCGGAACCTGAGAAAATCCAGGGTCGGCAAGGTGGTCAGCGACAAGATGGACAAAACCGTCGTGGTCGCCATCATCGACAACGTCCGCCATCCCCTGTACAAGAAGATTATCAAGCGTACCGTGCGCATTAAGGCCCACGACGAGAAAAACGAGTGCGGCATTGGCGATACGGTTGAAATTATGGAAACCCGCCCCCTTTCCAAGGATAAGCACTGGAGGGTAGCCTCCATTCTGGAAAAAGCGAAGTAAGCTTTGCCTAGGCGGAACGATACTACGCTGATTTAAGCGCCCTGTAAAGGGTAGTCGTGTAGCGGCTTGCAAAAGCCCGCTCCACGCAGGTAAATTGGTGAAAGGAGAAAACGCACCGTGATACAGATGCAAACCTACCTAAAGGTAGCTGACAATACCGGCGCCAAAGAGCTGATGTGCATCCGGGTGCTGGGCGGTTCCAGAAAGAAGTACGCCGGCATTGGCGATGTGGTTGTGGCCTCCGTTAAAAAGGCCAGCCCTGGCGGCAACGTCAAAAAGGGCGAGGTGGTAAAGGCTGTTATAGTCCGCACTGCCAAGGAGCTTCGCCGGGACGATGGCACCTACATCCGCTTTGACGACAACGCTGCCGTCATCATCCGCGACGATAAAAATCCCAGGGGTACGCGTATTTTTGGGCCGGTGGCCAGAGAACTGCGCGAAAAGGAATATACAAAGATATTAAGCCTTGCCCCCGAAGTACTGTAAAGGAGGTGTCCTGGTAAATGGAACACAAGAAAATTCATGTTAAAACCGGCGACACCGTCGTGATCCTGTCCGGTAAGGATAAGGGCAAAAAGGGTAAAGTTCTTCAGGTTAGCGCCAAAGAAGGCAAGGTCATTGTGGAAGGCTGCAACATGGTTTCTAAACATGTAAAGCCCCGCAAAATGGGCCAGCCCGGCGGCATCATCAAGGCCGAAGGAGCCATGTACTCCAGCAAAGTGCAGCTTGTTTGCCCCAACTGCGGCAAGCCCACCCGCATCGGCCACAAAATCTTGGAGGACGGCCAAAAGCTTCGCCTGTGCAAAAACAAATCTTGTGGCGAGGCGTTCTAGGAAGGGAGGATTAAGACATGAGACTGAAGGAACAGTACAAAACCGAAATTGCACCAGCTCTGATGAAGAAGTTTGGCTATAAGAGTGTCATGCAGATCCCCCGGCTGGAAAAAATTGTTGTCAACGTTGGTTGTGGTGAAGCCAGAGATAACCCCAAAGTAATGGAGGCCATTCTCAGCGACCTTGCCAAGATCACCGGCCAGAAGGCAGTGGTCTGCAAAGCCAAAAAGAGCGTGGCCAACTTTAAGCTGCGTGAGGGCATGCCCATTGGTGCCAAGGTCACCCTGCGGGGAGACAGAATGTACGAGTTTGTAGAGCGGCTGTTTTACATTGCTCTGCCTCGCGTTCGCGACTTCCACGGCATTTCCCCCAACGGCTTCGATGGTCGGGGTAATTATTCCTTTGGCCTGAAAGACCAGCTGATCTTCCCCGAAATCGACTACGATAAAATCGACAAGGTTCGGGGCATGGACATTAGCTTTGTAACAACCGCCAAAACCGATGAAGAATCTCGTGAGTTGCTCACTTTAATGGGCGCTCCGTTTACAAGGTAAGGAGGCTTAGAAGTGGCGAAAACATCCATGATCGTGAAACAGCGCAGAACTCCGAAGTTTTCCACCCGGGCCTACAACCGGTGCAAGATCTGTGGCCGGCCACACGCTTACCTTCGGAAGTTTGGCGTTTGCCGGATCTGTTTCAGGGAGCTTGCCTACAAGGGCCAGATTCCCGGCGTGAGAAAGGCCAGCTGGTAAGCCGGCCGCAATAGCTAAAGGAGGTTGACGGCATGCATATCACCGATTCTATCGCTGACATGCTCACTCGTATCAGAAACGCGAATGCGGCCAAGCATGACACGGTTGATATCCCCGCCTCCAACATGAAGAAGGCCATTGCCAAGATTTTGTTGGACGAGGGATATATCAAGAATTTTCACGTGATTCAGGACGGCAAGCAGGGTATCATTCGCATTGGACTTAAATACGGTCCCGGCAAAACTCAGGTCATCACCGGCCTGCGCCGGGTTTCCAAGCCGGGTCTGCGCATCTACACCAGCTGCGAGGACTGCCCCAAGGTGCTCAAAGGCTTGGGGATTGCAATTCTTTCCACATCCAAGGGCGTTATGACCGATAAGGCCGCCCGCAAAGAGAACGTAGGCGGCGAAGTGCTCGCCTATGTCTGGTAAGGGAGGGACGGGAATATGAGCAGAATTGGCAAAAAGCCTATCCCCGTGCCCAAGGGTGTAGAGGTTACGATTCAGGGCAATACTGTCACCGTTAAGGGACCCAAAGGTACCCTGAGCGACAGTTTTCATCCGGACATGGCCATCTCCCAGGAGGGAGAAGAGCTTGTGGTGACCCGTCCCAGCGACGAGAAAGAGCATCGCAGCCTGCACGGCCTGACCAGAAGCCTGTTGGCTAACATGGTCACCGGAGTTTCCGAAGGCTTCAAGAAGGAGCTGGAGGTCAATGGCGTCGGCTACCGCTGTGCCAAGCAGGGTAAGGATTTGGTGATGAACCTGGGCTTTTCGCATCAGATCATCATGCCGGAGCGGGATGGCATTACCGTAGAGGTTCCCTCTCCCAACAAAATTGTTATCCTGGGTGCCGACAAGCAAAAAGTAGGCCAGTTTGCAGCAGAAGTACGCAGCAAACGTCCCCCCGAACCCTATAAGGGCAAGGGCATTAAATACGCCGGCGAGCACATTATCCGCAAGGAAGGTAAAGCCGGTAAAGGTAAAAAATAAGGGAGGAGTGAGCGCAAATGGTAAAGCAGCATGATTCCAATAAAGCCAGGCTCAAGCGCCATGGTAGGCTTCGCAACAAAATCAGCGGAACCGCCGAGCGTCCTCGCCTGAACGTATTCCGCAGCGCCAAGCATATCTATGCACAGCTGATTGACGATACCAAAGGCGTGACACTGGCAGCGGCCTCCTCTTTGGAAAAGGGCTTTGACATGGCCGGCGGCAACAAAGAAGGCGCCAAAAAAGTGGGCCTGATGATTGCCGAAAAGGCCAAGGCCAAGGGGATTGAGTCCGTGGTCTTTGACCGTGGCGGCTACATCTACCATGGCCGCGTGAAAGAGCTTGCCGAGGGTGCCCGCGAGGGCGGCCTCAAATTCTAAAAGAAGGAGGAATGCTTTTTGGCTCGAATTGATGCTTCCACGCTCGATTTGCAAGAGCGTGTCGTGTCCATCAACCGCGTAGCAAAGACAGTCAAGGGCGGAAGAATCTTTAAATTCGCAGCTCTGGTTGTGGTAGGCGATGGAGCGGGCATAGTAGGTTACGGTCTGGGCAAGGCCTCCGAGGTTCCCGAGGCCATCCGCAAGGGGATCGAGGATGCCAAGAAGAACCTGCATAAAATTACTCTGCGGGGCACTACCATTCCCCACGAGATGATCGGAGCATACGGCGCAGCTCGGGTTTTGATGAAACCCGCTCCTCAGGGTACCGGTGTGATTGCCGGTGGTCCTGTCCGTGCCGTGATGGAGGCCTGCGGCATTGGCGATATCCGCACCAAGTGCCTGCGTTCCAATAACCCCATCAACGTGGTAACCGCAACCATCGAAGGACTGAAGGCCCTGCGGGGACCTGCAGAGGTTGCCGCCATCCGCGGCAAAACCGTAGAAGAAATCTTAGGTTAGGAGGCGTATCTGACATGAGCTTACAGATTAAACTCAAGCGCAGCACCATTGGCTGCAAGGAAGACCAGATCGCCACCGTAAAATCTCTGGGTCTGAAGAAGATTGGGCAGACCGTTACTCAGCCCGACAATCCCTGTACCCGGGGCAAAATTGCGAAAATATCCCACCTGATCGAGGTCACCGAAGCATAACGCAAGGAGGTGCAAACAACATGAAATTGCATGAGCTATCTCCCGCTCCGGGCGCAGTGCAGAAAGCCTTCCGCAAAGGAAGAGGGCCGGGTTCGGGGAACGGAAAGACGGCCGGCAGAGGCCATAAAGGTCAAAACTCCAGAAGCGGCGGCGGTGTTCGTCCCGGTTTTGAGGGCGGCCAGATGCCTTTGCAGCGCCGGATTCCCAAACGGGGCTTTAACAACATTTTCGCCAAGTCCTATGCCACTCTCAACGTTTCGGACCTCAACCGCTTTGAGGACGGAGCTGTTGTAGACGCTCAGAGTCTTGTAGAGATTGGTCTGCTCAAAAAAACCCTTGACGGGGTTAAAATTCTGGGCAAGGGCAACCTTGAGCGGAAACTGACCGTGAATGCCAATGCCTTTTCCCAGTCGGCCAAGGAGAAAATCGAACAGGCTGGCGGAAAGGCTGAGGTGATTTAAGTGTTTGAGACGATTCGCAATGCGTGGAAGATTGACGAGCTTCGCAAGAAGATTCTTTTCACCCTGCTGATCATCTTTATTTTCCGCATTGGCGCTGCCATTCCGGTGCCCTTTATGATTCCGGAGAATCTGATCAATGTCACCGGTTCGGGACTGTTTGAATATTTCGACATCTTCACCGGCGGCGCTTTTTCCCAAGCTACCTTGTTCGCCATGAGCATTTCGCCCTATATCACCGCCTCCATCATCCTGCAGCTGTTGCAGGTGGCCATTCCCGCTTTGGAGCAGATGGCAAAGGAGGGGGAGGCTGGTCAGAAGAAGCTGGCCAAGATCTCCAGATATGTCACTCTGGGCCTTGCCTTGCTGCAGTCTACCGCCTACTACCTGATGCACCGCAACAACGGTGCAGTCAAGTACACCACCGGAGCCTCCGGTGTCATGGCTTCCCTGGTCATCATCCTGTCCTTTACGGCAGGAGCCATGTTGATTGTTTGGCTGGGTGAAAGCGTGGACAAAAAGGGAATCGGCAACGGCATTTCCATGATTCTGTTTGCCGGTATCGTTTCCCGGGGCCCCCGTGCCGTTCTGATGCTTTGGGAAATGCTCAAAGCGGGTTACTATGCCCAACAGTACCAGTACTTTGTCTGGGTACCCGCCATTATTGTTCTCTTCCTTGCCCTGATTTACCTGATTGTGCTGATGACCAACGCAGAGCGTCGGATTCCCATTCAGTACTCCAAGCGGGTGGTGGGCCGGAAGATGTATGGCGGCCAGAGCAGCTATATCCCCATTAAGGTGACCATGTCCGGCGTAATGCCCATCATCTTTGCCGGTGCGCTGCTGAGTATTCCCAGCATGATTAAGACCTTTGGCAATATCACCAGTGGATGGGGCGCAAGAATGTTGTCGTGGTTCGAGTACACACATCCCTTCTACGCCATTCTATACCTGATTCTGATTATTGCCTTTAACTACTTCTATGTTGCCATTCAGTACAATCCCATCCAGATGGCCAACGATTTGCGCAAGAACAACGGCGCGATTCCCGGCATTCGGCCCGGCAAACCCACCGCCGACTTTATTGCCAAGATCATCTCTAAAATTACGTTGATTGGCGCTTTGTTTATTGCGTTTGTGGCTATTCTGCCCATCCTGTTGGGTGCGGTTGCCAAACTGCCCATTGCTCTGGGCGGAACCTCCATCATTATCTTGGTAGGTGTGGCTTTGGACACCGTCCGCGCACTGGAAAGCCAGATGATGATGCGCCACTACAAGGGCTTCCTTGAATAGAGGGAGGTTGACAACCGTGAAGTTGATTTTCCTGGGAGCGCCTGGCGCCGGGAAAAGTACGCAGGCGGAAAGCATCTCCAAGGTTCTTTCCGTACCGGCGATCAGTACCGGCAGCATCATCCGTGATGCTATAAAAAGCGGCACCGAGGCAGGCCTTGTTGCCAAGAAGTATGTGGAAGAAGGAAACCTGGTACCCGATGAACTGGTCATTCAAATGCTACAGGACAGAATTGCTCTGCCCGACTGCAACAATGGCTACATCTTAGACGGTTTTCCCCGCAATCTTGCGCAGGCTCAGGCCTTGGACCACATAGGCGTGATCATCGACATGGTGATCGATATCGAGGTTCCCGACGACGTCATTTTGGAGCGGCTGAGCGGCCGCAGAATGTGCGGAAAGTGCGGTGATGGTTATCACATCACCCACAAGCCTTCCGCCAAGGGGGACAACTGCGAACTGTGCGGCGGCCAGCTGACCGCCCGCGAGGACGATGACCCCCGGGTGATTGGGAATCGGCTAAAGGTTTATCACCAGCAGATAGAGTCACTGAAGGATTACTACCACGCTGCCGGAAAGCTGGCTGTGGTGGCAGGCGACGGCGAAATAGACCAAATCACCAAAATGGTGATGGCCGTAATTGAGGCATGAGCGCAATGATTGTGCTAAAAAATAGTTCAGAGTTGGCGCTGATGCGCATAGCCGGCCGCATTTCGGCCCAAGCTCTTCAGGTGGGGGGCGAAATGGTTCGCCCAGGAGTCACTACGGGGCAGATCAACCAAAAGATTCACAACTTCATTCTAAGTCAAGACGCAATTCCCTCTTTTTTAGGGTATGGAGGATTCCCGGCCAGTGCCTGTATTTCCATCAACGATACCGTCATCCACGGAATTCCCGGGGATGAGGTGATTGAGGAAGGCGATATCGTCTCCATTGATGTAGGGGCACTGTACAAGGGTTTCCACGGCGACAACGCAGCCACCTTTCCGGCCGGAAGGATTTCTCCCGAGGCACAAAAGCTACTGAATGCCACCCGGGAAAGCCTTTACAAAGGAATCGAAGCCGCTGTCAGTGGCAATCGAGTGGGAGATGTTTCCGCAGCCATTGAGCGCAGCATTCAGCCTTACGGTTATGGAATTGTCCGCAAATTTGTGGGCCACGGCGTGGGGAAAGAGATGCACGAGTCCCCCGAGGTACCCAATTACGGCGTTCCGGGAAAAGGACCAAGGCTTGCAGTGGGGATGACCATTGCCATTGAACCCATGATTAATCTAGGGACCCACGATGTAAAAATTCTGTCCGACGGTTGGACCGTCAAAACGGTGGACAAAAGCCTTTCCGCCCACTTTGAACACACGGTGGCCATTACCGAAAACGGCCCCGTCATTCTCACAAAGCCATGAGTTGGGAAATGTATTCTTTGGGAAGCGTGGTCTTTTGTACCGCAGGACACGACAAGGGCAGATTTTACGCAGTGGTAAAATGGCAAGGGGACAGGGTGCTGATTGCCGACGGCAAAGTCCGAAAGCTGGAAGCACCTAAGGCGAAAAACCCTATCCACTTAAGAAAAACCAACCATATCCTAGACCTTTCACAGGTTAATACCAACAAAAAGCTCCGGTTGGCGCTGGCACCTTTTAATGCAAAGATAAAGGCGACAACCGAAACAGAGGGAGGAAACAGGCTTGTCTAAGGCAGATGTTATTGAAGTAGAAGGCAAAGTGATTGAAAAGCTGCCCAACGCGCAGTTCCAGGTGGAGCTGGAAAATGGACATAAGATCCTTGCCCACATCTCGGGCAAGCTGCGCATGAATTTTATCCGGATTCTACCCGGCGATAAGGTCACGGTGGAAATTTCCCCCTACGACCTGACCAAGGGGCGCATCACCTGGCGCTCCAAGTAGCAATAGAAGTGTGTCAGCAGGTTTTGAACCCAAAACAGGCAAAGCACTCCCAAGGAACTGGTAGTTGGTAGTTGGCTTAAGACCAATAGCCAGCCACCAAGAACCAACAACCAGAAAAATGGAGGTAATCAAATGAAAGTGAGGCCTTCCGTTAAGCCGATTTGCGAAAAATGCAAAATCATCAAGCGCAAGGGAAGAATCATGGTTATTTGCGAAAACCCCAAGCATAAGCAGCGCCAAGGCTAATGACAATTCGAACCAGGCGGCCGGCAAACAATTTGTTCTGCTGCCAATCAACCAGTAATTATCTGGAGGTGTATGTAAAGAATGGCTCGTATCGCTGGTGTCGACCTGCCTAACCAGAAACGGGTAGAAGTTGGCCTGACCTATATCTATGGAATCGGCCACACAACTGCCAAGCAGATTCTGGCCCGGACCGGCGTCAACCCCGACATCCGGGTAAAAGATCTGACCGAAGACGACATCGCCAAGCTCCGCAACGATATCGACGAAAACTGCAGAGTGGAAGGCGATCTGCGGCGCGAAGTCGCGCTGAACATCAAGCGGCTGATTGAAATCGGCAGCTATCGGGGTGTACGTCACCGCAAGGGCCTTCCTGTGCGGGGTCAGCGTTCCAAGACCAACGCCAGAACTCGTAAGGGACCCAAAAAGACCATCGCCAACAAGAAAAAGTAACAGGGGAGGGAAAGCTTAGAAATGGCAAAAGCGCCTAAGAGGACGGTGCGCCGTCGCCGCGAGAAGAAGAATATTGAACGTGGTGCGGCCCATATCCAGTCCAGCTTCAACAATACCATTGTCACCATTACCGATACAAAAGGCAACGCCCTTTCCTGGGCCAGCGCCGGTGGGCTTGGCTTTCGGGGCAGCCGCAAGAGCACTCCCTTTGCCGCTCAGACTGCTGCCGAAACTGCTGCCAAAGCAGCTATGGAACATGGTCTGAAAAGTGTAGAGGTTTACGTCAAGGGACCCGGCTCCGGTCGGGAGGCAGCAATTCGTGCGCTTCAGGGTGCGGGGCTTGAGGTTAACATGATCAAGGACGTAACCCCCATCCCCCACAACGGATGCCGCCCTCCCAAGAGACGGCGGGTATAACAGGAGGTGAAAGAACCGTATGGCAGTTAGCAGAGATCCTGTTTTGAAAAAGTGCAGGAATTTGGGTATTTCTCCCGGCGTGATGGGTTACGCCAAGGAAACCATAAGAGATCCTAAGCGCAATGCCCGCCGCTCCAAGGCCAGTGAATATGCCCTGCAGCTGAAAGAAAAGCAAAAGGCTAAGTTCATTTACGGCGTGCTGGAAAAGCAGTTCCGCCTTACCTTCCAACAGGCTGAGCGGATGCAGGGACAGACCGGTGAAAACCTGCTTTCCCTGTTGGAGCGTCGTTTGGACAACGTTGCTTTCCAGATGGGATTTGGCGAAACAAGGCGTCAGGCTCGGCAAATCGTAAGTCATGGCCATATTCTGGTCAACGGTCGTCGGGTGGATATCCCCTCCTACCGGGTAAAGGCAGGAGATGTGATTTCTGTAAAGCAGAAGAGCCGCCAGTCCGAGCTGTTTAAGGGGTTTGCCGAAAATCCCCATACATTCCCGGCTTGGATTTCGGGCAGCACCGCTGCTTTTGAAGGCAAAATTGAGCGTCTTCCCGTTCGCGAGGATATCGACATTCCCGTAAACGAAACCCTTATCGTCGAGCTTTACAGCAAATAATGTTGAGCTGCGCCGATTCCCAAAGGGGTTCGACCGCGGGGAGAACCCCTCAATCAGCATGGGAACGAACACAGGGCGTGTTTTCACTTGCGCCCGTACAAGGAGGGTTTTTATTTGGTTAAAATTATCGAACCGAAAATCGAAACTGCGGAGCTGAGACCCGACGGCACCTACGGCCGCTTTGTTGGCGAGCCCTTAGATAGAGGATTTGGTACGACATTGGGGAATAGTCTCCGTCGCGTTTTGCTCTCCTCGCTTCCCGGCGTGGCAGTTATCTCCGTAAAAATTGATGGAATACAGCACGAATTTTCCACCATCCCCGGTGTTAAGGAAGATGTTACCGAGATCATTCTCAACATCAAGGGGTTGACCGCCAAGCTCTACACCGATGAACCCAAAACGGTGCGGATTGCGGCGGAGGGCCCGTGCGAGGTAACAGCCGGTTCCATTGAGGCGGATTCCGACATTGAGATACTCAACCCTTCCATGCACATCGCAACGCTGGGAGCCGATGCCAAGCTCTCCATGGAAATTACCCTCAAAAAGGGGCAGGGTTATGTCTCGGCGGAACGCAACAAGCAAACTGAACTGGAAAAGGCGCCCATTGGCACCATTCCAGTAGACAGTATCTATACCCCGGTGCTCAAGGTGAATTACTGGGTAGAGAACACCCGCGTGGAACAGATAACCGACTACGATAAGCTCACGCTGGAAGTCTGGACCGACGGAACCATATCCGCGAAGGAAGCCGTCAGCCTGGCTGCCAAGATCCTCAATCGACAGCTCAACCATTTTGTCGACCTTTCCGACGAAATGAGCTCTACCGAGATTTTGGAACAGAAAGAGGAGTCCGGCAAAGAGAAGGCTCTTGAGATGACCATTGAGGAGCTTGACTTATCTGTTCGCGCATTCAACTGCCTCAAGCGCGCGGGCATTAACACAGTGCAGGATCTGATCAGCAAGTCCCCCGAGGAAATGATGAAGGTCCGAAATCTGGGCAAAAAATCTCTGGAGGAAGTAGTGTCCAAGTTGGCTTCGCTCAACTTTACCCTTGCCTCCGACGAGGACTAACCGCGCAACAACAGATAAAGGAGTGAACAATTCATGCCAGGCTCCAGAAAGCTCGGCCGGCCCAGCGACCATAGAAAGGCCATGCTGCGCGCTATGGTGACCTTCCTGCTGGAAAAGGGCAGGATCGAAACCACCGTGACCAGGGCCAAGGAAGTGCGGTCCATGACCGAGAAGATGATAACAGTGGCAAAGCGCGACGATCTCCACTCCAAGCGCCAAGTCCTCTCCTTTGTGACCAAGGAGGATGTGGCGAAAAAGCTCTTCGATGAGATCGCTCCCAAATACAAAGAGCGCAACGGCGGGTATACCCGCATCATCCGCATCGGTCCCCGCAGGGGTGACGCCGCGGAAATGGCCATTATTGAGCTTGTTTAGTAACATGACAACCCGTCGGATCATCCGGCGGGTTGTTTTACATCCCAAGCAGGGAAGAGCACCGGTAGTGGAAGTTCCTCGCCAGAGCAGCCCCTTGCCTTTTATTGACATTGACCGAATTTGTCGATATAATAAAAATGTATGTTTAGCAAAGGGAAGATTACATCATTTTAGAGGTAATATATATGGAATGGATGCATCAGGACAAGTTGGTAGAGACGGAAGAGCTGCCCCATCTGGTCTTTAAGGTGAAGGACAACTACTACGCCATCGACAGCAAGCACATTTCCTCCATCATGCAGTATCAAGGCAGTGAAAAGTTGCCGAATTCGCCGCCGGAAATGATGGGGATTGTCATTTTTCGGGAAAAAGCAGCTCCCATTCTGGATCTTCGCTCCATCTTCCGGCTTCCTACTCTGGAGCAGGAATATCAGCAATTTGTGGAGATGATCGAGCAGCGCAAAGCGGATCACATTCATTGGGTAACGGAGCTGGAACGCAGCGTGGAAACCGGTGAGAAGTTTAAACTCACCACCGATCCCCATCAATGTGCCTTTGGCCGCTGGTATGATGCTTTTCACATCAACAACAACAGCGTGATGTTCCACCTGGCTAAAATTCGCGATCCCCACGACAACCTGCATCAGGCGGCGGTTCGGGTGCTCCAGTGCAAAGAGGAGAACAGCACCCAAGAGGCCCAAGAGGCATGCCAGGCAAATGTGATGTTTGAGCTGAAAGAAAAATACATGCCTACTGTATTGGGTCTGCTGGAAGAAGCCAAAGAGATTTTTAAGAGCACCTATAAGGAAATGGTGATTATGGTGGGGGAAGAAAATCCGGTTGGCCTGATGGTGGACGAAGTAATTTCGGTAGAATATCTGGAAAAAGGCGATACGTTGGATGCTCTGGGCAGCATCCGAAGCGAAGTGCTGACTCGTACCATGCGCAGCAAACGAAATTCCAATATCATCTACCTGCTGGATGAACAAAAGCTTCTGGGGCAATATCAAGTTGCACTGGCTTGATGAGGTGTTGCGCCAAGTTCTTTCGTCTTGCACAGGAAAACCCAACAAACCATATCGGCACATATAATAATAAGCCACCTGCTTATTATCAGCAGGTGGCTTATTATTGTACATCGGAGTATATACACCTCACCAATGAGATTGATAGGTTGCATCAGGAGTAGGGTAGGTGTGAAAATTATAAAAATAGTCTAAAGCAGCTTTTTTGCAGCATTCTACATGATATCGCATAGCCCGTTGAGCTTTCTCGTAGTCTTTTTCCAGCAGTAGATCAAGAATTTCAATATGTTCTCGGCGCGCATCGTGAATCTTTACTTTATTTTGGCTGCTGGAGATAATGACGCGTGTATTTTCGTCAAATAAACGATGCATCATGTCAATGATAAAGCGATTCCCGCAATGGTCAATAATAAACAGGTGCATTGCTGTATCAAGACGGAAGGCGGTAGAGATATCCGATTCGTCTCCCATAAACTTTGATTTGAATTCCAACAGTTTTTCCTCAGCAAGGTAAGGACCTGCCATTCGAAGGGCGATAGGCTCAATTTCTAAACGGGCTCCAAAAATATGCAATACATCATTTAGGCTTACTTCCGTAACAAGGATTCCCTTTTTGGGCAGTATCTTAATAAATCCCTCGTGTTCAATACGGTTAAGTGCTTCCCGTATGGGGGTACGGCTTACCCCTAATTCGATCGAAAGCTGCGCTTCGTTCAACAAGCTTCCTGGTGGGTATTCACAGTTAATTATTTTTTCCCGCAATGTAGTGTATACTTGATGCTTCAAGTCTTTCCTTGACATGGTCTTACCTCAGCTTTCTACTTACTAAGCAGTTCTACTCCCTTAAAGTATACAACAAGTTTTAATTAACTGCAATAATTATAGTATAAAATTAAAAATAGTAACAAAAGGAACTTGGTTTTTCGTTATAAAATAAATATACGCATTTTTTATAAGTGTAGATGCACAAAATTATAAAGTATATAATGGTTATTATGTACAAATACAAATTAATTCCTGTATTCTTGGTGAAAAAGGATATTGCCTACTGTGAAGTGCATGTTGTATACTTCGTGTAGGCAAGTATTAGGAGTGATATCAGAATGAGAATAGCAATATTGGGTGCCGGCGCTATGGGAATGCTGTTTGGTGCCTATTTATCCAAGGAAAATGATGTTGTATTAATTGACATCGACCCTGCCCGTGTTGAGTCGATCAACCGTTCAGGCATCACAGTTGTGGAAAAAGACGGCACTTCCAATATCTTTCGCCCTGGTGCAGCTACCACAAGCCAAGGCATAGACCCAGTTGATTTGATTATTGTGTTTGTAAAGTCGATGTATTCTCAAAGCGCTCTAGAGGCTAACAGAGCGCTTATTGGTGACCACACCTATATTATGTCTTTGCAAAACGGATCGGGCCACGAAGAAGTATTGTTGAAATTTGCGCCTGAAAATAGAATTATACTGGGGGCCACGCAGCATAACAGTTCGGTTGGCTCTTCTGTAGAGGTACATCATGGGGGCGGCGGGCATACATACATTGGTCTGCTAACCGGGGAAACAGTGCCGTTGGTGACAATTGCAGACTGCTTTCAGCAATGTAATCTGGATGTTACAGTTTCCGATCATATTCAGATGAAAATTTGGGAGAAAATGTTCTTAAATGTATCTGCAAGTGTTCTCACAGCGATACTGCAGGTAAAACTCGGCTATATTTTAGATAACAAATATGCCTGGGAGCTGGCAGAACGCCTGATACGGGAAGCGGTTGCGGTGGCAGTGGCAAAGGGCCTGGAATTTTCTGCCGATGCCGTGGTAAAAGATGTTCAACATCTTTTGGAGGGTGCCCGCGAAGGCTGGACTTCCATCTATGCCGATATTCGTGATGGTCGAAAAACAGAGGTGGATTCTATCACAGGTTCGGTCATTCGGGCAGCCCAGAAACTGGGTGTTCCCGTACCTACCCACCAGTGTGTCAGTCACCTTGTTCATGCACTGGAAGGCAAGCACACACAGTAGCAAGGAGGAGCGTTATGAGCGTTTATCAATTGGGAAATTTGCGACTGATAGATCTTACAAAGCAATTAGATCCAAAAACGGAATCCCGTCGTTGTAGCCTATTTCGTTTTAACACCGGCGGACCCATTCCCGACTACCATACCATTATGGATCTTACCAGTCATTTAGGCACACATGTGGAATGCCCGTATCATCATTGCGACGAATGGAGCGATGTGCAACAACTACCCCTGAGCAATTTTTTGGGGAGAGCTGTCTACGTCAACATTGACTTTTTAGAGCCTAACAGCCATATTATGCCGGCTGATCTGGATAAAGCTTGCAGCAAGGTAAAAGAAGGAGACATTGTAATTCTTGACAGTCCTTACCGCATTCCTCCTTTTACAGAACTAACCAACACCAGCGAGGACAAACGGCTGTTTATCTGCAAGGAAGCAGCGGAGTGGTTCCGGGCAAAAAAGGTTAAGTGTGTTGGGTTTGGAGACGGGGTTTCCATTGAAAACTCCGAAGAAGATGTCAAGCCTTTTCACGATATCCTAATGGAAGTAGACATTACTTTTCTTGAGGTTCTCTGTAATTTGGATCAGCTTCATTCTGACGTGTTTTTTATGTCTTTTGCACCGCTTCCAATTAAAGGCTTAGACTCTTGTCCTGTACGTGCCTACGCAATTGAAGGTCTGGAGGGCTTTAGTGAGTAGCTGTGTTACAGCCGGCACAACAAGTGGGAAAGGGTGTTCCAATGGCAAGCAAAAGAAAGCTAAAGCAAATTATTGATGAAGCACAGGGGTGCTTTTTAGTTCCTTGTGTATATGACTGTGCGTCGGCCCGTGCGGTAGAGATGTGCAATTTCCCGGTTATGCTGCTCAGTGGGGGAGAAACCTCTATCAGTCATAACGGGGTGATTGACTATGGCTTTACTAACTTGACCGATTTAGAATGGGTGGTCAGCCGTGTTTCTCAAACCACCTCCATCCCTCTAATTGCTGATATTGACGATGGCTTTGGGGGGCCTTTGGCAGTCTACCGGTCTGCTAGACGTATGGCGGCGGCAGGTGCTGCTGCCATACAATTGGAAGATTGCGCCAACAAGGAAGAGGCAGTTGCCATCTTGCCCCGTGACCAGTACATGGCCAAGGTGCGTGCAGCGCTAGATGCCCTAAAGGACACTAATTGTTTGCTAATTGCTCGCTCCAATGCAGATCCTTCTGATCCTCAGCAGATGAAGGAAGGCTGTGAACGGCTGCAGCAGGCTATTGAACTTGGCAACCAACAGGGACAGTATGTGATGGCAATGATGGTGCGAATCAGAAATTTGGAACAGGCCAAGGAAATGGCTAAACGAGTAACTGGACCAAAGATCTTTGCCGATGTTGGGGCTCATAAGGGAGAAGATGGTCGCTATTATCCCGACGTCACCATGGAGCAGTTAACCGAACTGGGATTTGTATTCTGCACATCCCATTTTACCTTAAAAGCAGCTATGGAAGGAATGCTTAAGCACGGTTTGGAAAACTATGCAAATCAAAGTGTGGTCTACACGTTTTCCAACGCCGAAGCTACCGGAATCGAAAGTGATTCCGCCTCTGGTTTATTTGCTCCACAGGATTATCTGGCTTTGGAGAACGAGTTTACCTTGGGAGAAAAGGAATACACCATCGGTGGGAAAAAGGTAAGCAACTATCCTACAGATAAATTTCGACAGGTGGATATTCGAGATCGCTTGTAGCGCCACGATCACAAACACATTGATTACCCCTTACATCACAAGGGGAGAAAATGGAGGCTATTATCAATGAATCAAATTACATGGAAAAGACTTGCTGCGCTTTTCATCTCTCTGCTGCTTCTATCTAGCATGTTTGTTGGATGTGGTGGAAGTCCTGAGAGCACGCAATCTCCCGGGGCGGGGGCATCAAAAGTCGAGCAATCATCCGCAACCGCTAATGAATCCAGTGCTGCACCTGCACCGGCCGCAGATCCCGGAAGTGCCAAGGTGGGTGGCTCCATGGTAATTGCTGCCAGCACCGATTGCTCCAATGTAGCCGCATGGCGGGTACGTAGCCCATACGAAAAGCTCTCCTGGTCCGGTATCTATGAGCCGCTGTTCCGCATCACCACAGATGGAGAAGTGTACGGACATTTGGCGGAGAAGTTGGAAAGTGATTACGACAACCTTACTTATACCGTACATCTACGCAAGGATGTTTATTTTTCTGACGGTTCCCACTTAGATGCTGATGTGCTTCTGTGGAACTTTGAAAACTTTTTAGAAAATTCCCAAAGTGCATCCACCTTTTTCTCACGAGTGAAAGTCTTTGAAAAGATTGATGATTACACTGTAGCCATTCGCTTGAATGAATGGACCACTCAAATGCCCTATAGCTTGGCCGATACAGCTGGACTAATGTATTCCAAGAAGGCGTTTGATGAAAATGGATATGACTGGTGCATGGAGAATCCGGTTGGAACTGGTCCCTTTGTTCTGGACGAATGGGTAACTGATGAATACAAGCGTCTTGTTCGCAATGACAATTACTGGAACAAGGAAGCCACCATATATCTGGACTCTGTTGAAATTAAGGTTATCCCCAACCAGACCGTAGCGGAAAATGCGCTGAAAACCGGTGAGATTGACGGTTACTTTGGTGGAACCGCTGCATTCCGTCACAATATGGGTGCGCAAGGGTTTGCTCAATACGCCAATCCCGCCAGGCAAACCGGACAATTTCTTGTATTTGCCAGTGCTGTAGAAGGATCCCCCATGAGCGATGTCAGAGTACGCCAGGCTATTTGCTATGCTATCGACAGCCAAACTATCTGCGATACCTTGGGTTATGGAATCAATACCTACAGCGGACAGTATGCCACAGTAGATTCTCCCTTCTATGCAGATAATGTAGAAAGCTATATCTACGATCCTGAAAAAGCGCGGCAACTTCTGGCCGAAGCTGGTTACGCAGACGGCTTTTCTACCACTCTGTATACCGGAAACGAGATGAATCTGAACGATTATATGGTAGCGTTACAGGCTTACCTAGCCGATGTCGGTATCAATTTAGATCTCCAGTACGCAGACAACGCTGAGTGGTCTGGAACCATTATGTACGAAATACCAGACGGCATGATTCTGTCTAACCACAGCTTCGATAACAACATTATCAATCAGGCGTTCAGCAACTTTGCTTCCGTGGATGGTCGCGGCGTTGGCCTGTTGCATCGGTCCAAGATTCACCCGCAAGAATTGACGGATCACCTGCTGGCCGCTCTTGGCACCCAAAGCACCAGTGAGATGATGAAACATTGGTACGAAGCCAACAAGCTGATTTTTGACACATACTGTATTGCCTACACCATTGGACATACTAGTGCAGTTCAGATAGTCTGCAACGATCGCATTGTAGACATGGGTTGGATGGTTACCGCATGTAACTACATGGACTACACTGCGGTAGCAGTAAACGACTAATTAAGAGATAGTAAGTTGTATTGCTGTACGGCCGCCCCTTCCTAATTTGTGGGTTGGGGCGGCCATTACAAACGGGAAGATAACCGGAAGGCGGGAACAAAACCTGCGTTGTGTTGAGAAAACTTAGGTTGTACCCCATTCTGGTTATGGGTTGTCCCTGCAATCTCTTGACAAGGAGCAGAGCTATGCATTCATTGAAAGGTTACATTCTGCGGAGAGTTCTAATTTCTCTGCTCGTAATTGTACTTGCTGCTGTATTTGCGTTTTGCATTATCCGAATGGTGCCGGGAGATCCCGTTAGGGGAATGCTTGGCTCCGATGCAGACGAAAGTGCAGTGGAGGCGGCGCGAAAAGAACTCAACTTGGACAAACCAATTTTAACCCAATTGTATCTGTGGTTTTCTGATATGCTCAAAGGAGACCTTGGCAGATCTTTGGTGCTTAACAGGAGTATACAGGAAATCTTTAAGGCTCGTATTCCAACAACACTGAGCCTATCTGTGCCGGCCTTTTTGATTGCTATGATTTTTGGATGCGGGCTAGGAATCATTTGTGCCATCCACCGTGGTTCGGCGATCGACCAAATTCTCACAGTTTACATTGCGGGTTCAAACGGCGTTCCAATCTTTTGGCTTGCCATTTTAATGATGTACCTTTTTGGCACAAAGCTAGGTTGGCTCCCTACTGTGGGATATGTCAGCCCGTCGGAGAATTTTGTGGGGTATCTTCAATCGGGCATTATGCCCATTATGTTAATTGGTCTGCAGCCAATGGCAACAGTTGCCCGGCAGGTACGCACCAATATGCTGGAAGTAATGGGGCAAGACTATATCCGAACTTCTAGAGCCTATGGAATATCCGAACAGTCGATTAAATACAAATATGCGCTTCGCAATGCTCTGATCCCCGTTATTACAGTAATTGGGATGCAGGTCCCCACCATAGTAGGTGGATCCATGTTGATCGAAGTTTGTTTTTCTATTGCTGGTATGGGCAGGCTGATTATGACCTCTGTATCCAACACCGATTACTTAGTCATACAGGCTTTGGTTTTATTTATTGCTATTGTTGTGGTACTGTGCAATTTAGCAATGGACATTTTATATGGTTTGATCGACCCACGGATTCGGCTATCTGCAAAGGAGGCTTAACCAATGGTGAACAGTAAGGTTAAAAAGAACAACTCCCCCTTTGCTCAGTTTGCGCATCGTTTTTTTAGCCGTGGGATTATTGTAAAAATTGCAGTGGGAATGATTGTTATTTTTGCAGTTGGAGCAGCATTTGCACCGGTTCTCACTGCGTATGATCCCAATTCCATTAATTTACGCGAATCACTGCAAGGCCCAACACTCCGGCATTGGCTGGGTACCGATGCCCAGGGACGGGATGTATTGACCAGGCTTTTATATGGCGCCCGGGTATCTCTTGTGGCTTGCTTACTGGCTAATCTAGCTTCCGCCGTAGTTGGCATTGCCTTGGGCATTGTTGCCGCCTATAAGCAGGGAAGCATAATTGAAGTTATCATTATGCGGTATGTGGATTTTCAGATGTCTTTGCCTGCCATGTTGATCACCATTATTGTCGGACTGTTTCTTGGTTACGGCATGGTAGCTCTTATTATCGCTATTGGAATTGGTTTTATACCGAGCTATATCCGTCTGATGTACGGAGTGGTTCTTCAATTAAAAACCAATGACTATATCACCGCCCTTCGCCTTGCAAACGTTAAAACCTACCAGATCATCTTTCGCCATTTGTTATTGAACAGCCTTCCCAATGCAATTGTTATGTTTGCTATGAACCTGGGAAAGGCCATTATGCTGGAATCGACACTCAGTTTTCTGGGAATAGGAATTCAGGCTCCACGTCCTTCTTGGGGAACTATGGTTGCAGATGGTTATTCCTACATATTCCGGCTTCCCACGCTTTGTTTTGCTCCGGGAATCTGCATCACATTGCTGGTTATCTCGTTCAATATTATAGGAGATGCCCTGCGCGATTCGCTGGATCCGAGACTAAGGGGGAAGTTGTAGTATGGAGAGAAAGAATTTAGAAAACCGCCAGGCAAAGTTGCTGGAGGTAAAAAATCTACGGGTTTCCTTTGACATGCCAAACGGTGAACTGCACGCTGTCAACGGAGTTTCCTATCACGTAGGCTATGAAGAAGTTGTAGCTGTTGTAGGTGAAAGCGGCTGTGGAAAAACAGTGACTCAGATGTCCACTATCCAGCTGATTCAAACGCCGCCCGGTAGAATACACAGTGGGGAAGTCATCTTTGAGGGTGTTGATCTTCTGAAATTCAAGCAGAATTCGAAGGAATTGCGAAGTTATCGGGGCTCTCAGATTGCCATGATCTTCCAGGACCCTATGTCATCCCTGAACCCTGTTTTTACCATCGAAGATCAGATGGTGAATATTATTCGTACTCACAAAAAAGTATCCAAAAAAGAAGCAGTGGAAATTGCCGTAAACGCATTAGAGGCGGTAGGTATTCCAGATGCAAGGGTTAGGATGAAAAGCTATCCCTTTGAGTTGAGCGGTGGAATGAGGCAGCGCGTTTTGATTGCATTGCCGGTGGCCTGCTCATCCAAACTGATTATAGCCGACGAGCCAACAACAGCCCTGGACGTTACGACCCAAGCGCAGGTCATGGAGGTACTAATGGGCGTGGTTAGGGACTACAAAAGCTCCTTGGTGGTGGTCACCCATAATCTTTGTCACCGCCGGGGTAAAATGACCTTAAATCGCCGACGGGAATTGACCCACGAGAATAGAGAGGTTACCCTCAAGACAAAGCGTCTTGGAGGTGCCCGAAATGCTAAGGAGTGGGACAATTATGAAGATAAAAGAGTCGGCTGGGGCAGGTAAGAGTGCGTACGCCATCGGCAAAGAATTGGGCATCTCTAAAAATACGGCCCGAAAATACATGCAGCCAGGTGTTTCGCCGCCGGGGAAAATTGACCGTCCATCGAAGCTGGATGCGTACAAGCCGCTGCTGCATGAGCTGATGGCCGATGGGATCTACAACTGCGTGGTACTGCTCGATCGGCTGCGCGAGGCCGGATATGACGGTGGCATCAGCATCCTCAAGGATTATGTGCATCCGTTTCGTCCGCCGAAGAAGCTGCCGGCCGTGCGGCGGTATGAAACAGCGCCCGGGAAGCAGGCGCAGATGGATTGGGGCATCTGCCACTACACGGACACCGGCGGCACAGCGCACAAGGTTCCGGTATTTGTGATGGTGCTGGGGCATTCCCGAGCCAAATACATAGAGTTCACAAGCCGCTGTGACCTCGCCAGCCTTGAGCGCTGCATGGTAAACGCCTTTGCATACTTCGGCGGCGTGCCAGAAAAGGTGCTGACAGATAACATGAAAACTGTAATCATCGGCAGGGACGGCGGCAAGCCCATCTGGAACACGGCGTTCGAGGATTTCTCCGTGGATATGGGCTTCATACCAAAGGTGTGCGCTCCCCGGCGCCCGCAGACGAAGGGCAAGGTGGAACGGCTCGTTGGCTATGTGAAAGGACAACTTCCTGCCCGGACGCAGATTCGAGGACTTAAACGACCTGAACCGTCAGGCGCTGCAGTGGTGCCGTAAGCATGACGGGAAGGTTCATGGAACGACCGGAAGAATTCCGGCTATAGAGCTTTCAAAAGAAGGGCTGCTTTCACTCCCGCCACAGGAGGTCATGGACAAGTACCGCTGGGAGACCAGAAGCGTGACCCGTGACGGCTTTGTGAGCTTTGACGGCATCCGCTATGGTGTGCCCTGGCAGTATAGCGGCAGGCAGGTGCAGGTGAGACTGTGCGCCGGGTATGTCGAGATTCACCTGGACAACACACTCATAGCAAGGCATGAGGCCAAATACTCCGGCGGTAAAATTGTATGGCTCACCGGCCAATACGCCGGTCTCAGCGAAAAGGGTGGAATACCACTGCCAAACAGCTTCGCCAAGCAGCATCCGCCACAGGTCGAGGCTCGGGATTTAGGTGAATATGACCGGCTGTTCCAGGTGGCGTCCAATGGTTGAATTAGAGCATGCCAGAGATTTACTGGAGAATATGGGCCTCAAAACGGCGGCCGGGCTTCTGGATGCGCAGCTGGAGCGCTCCCTGAAAGCGGAGAACACCTATCTGGCCTTTCTCCTGGAGCTTCTCACTTTGGAGGATACGGAGCGTAAGCGCAGAGGCGAGGAGATGCGGATCAAGCTTTCCCGGCTCCCTCATAGAAAGACACTTGGCGAGTTTGACTTCGACTTTCAGCCCAGCATCGACAAGCGGCAGATTGACGAGCTGGCGACGCTGGCATTTGCCGCCAGGGCGGAGAATGTGATCTTGCTGGGACCGCCCGGTGTCGGGAAGACGCATTTGGCTGTGGGCCTTGCCATGCAAGCTCTGAAGTCCGGCCTGGCCGTCTACTACACCAATCTTTCGCAGCTGATTGCAGACCTGAAAAAGGCACAGGAGCAGAACCGTCTGGAACGCCGCTGGCGGGTGTATCTCAGACCGGATATCCTCATCATTGACGAGGTCGGCTACCTGCAGCTTGACCGCACAGAGGCGCAGCTGCTCTTCAGGCTCGTGTGCGAGAGATATGAGCATGGGAGCATTATTCTGACCAGCAACAAGTATTTCAGCGACTGGGGCGAGCTTATGAGCGACAGCGTTATTGCCACCGCCATGCTCGATAGATTGCTGCATCACGCCCATGTTATGAACATCCGGGGCGATACCTACAGGCTCAAAGATCGCAGAAAATCCGGCGTCATGCTGACACCACCGGCGGACATCCCGGCGGTAGGCTGACCGGCGGTAGATAAATCGGCGTTTGGGTCATTTCTCCCCGGCGTTTTTAGGTCAAATCAAGTCGGCGTTGACACTATGAACTCTCTGATTTGTGACATTAGTTCCGTGCTCTTACTTCTCATATTTGTCTCCTGTCTAGAACATATGTTCCCGATACGCTTATAGTATACTGGTTTTTTCGATAATTCAAGTAGACAAAAAAGAGGTGTGGTCACTTAACCACACCTCGGAAAACTTTTAGATTTATGCTTTTTCAAGCATCTGCCGGAATTGTTCTTTGACTGCCGCCGGCCCAGTTATCCGAATTCCTCCGGCAAATTGAAATACCCAGGCAAAGAAGGTCTGGCTGACGGATACTCCACAGTAGCCGTGAAATGCTCTTCATCGACAATCTCAGTCCGAACATCATCACCGAAACGGTCGATCACGTAGTTCATAAGCTCGTTCCTGCATAATAGCGTTACATCGAAGGCCTCTCCATCATACATACTGAAGATGTTGACCGTATAATCCACAGGGTCAAAGTTATCCGGACGAGGCATTATGCATTTATCCAAAATATCCGGAGCTTTCATACGGTCAACACGGAAGGTGACAATCTTACCGTGTTGCTCTGAATATCCAAGGACATAGTATTTATCTTCGTTATACAGCATCGCATATGGGGAGAAGATATATTGCTCACCGTCGTTCTTTGGTACAGGTGTCTTGTCGGTAGCGTATTCATAGTAGACAAACGCGATCTGCTTGCCGCTGTTGATTGCCCTATGTATGATGTCTACTGCGTAGAAGATGGATTCATTTTCAGGTTTTATCCGACCCGCCGTGTAGAGATGGCGCTCCAATTCCTTTGCGCTGTTCTCACCAGCAAGGGTCATGAGCTTTTTAACGAGAATATCGCTTTTCTTGGCGGTAATGAATTTCGAGGATTCTACCGCATCCACCAAAAGCTTCAACTCCGCAAGCTCAAACTGCCTGTCGGAAAAGTAATACCGCATCTGCGTTGCTTTGGTAGCTAGAATCTCAATACCGCAATTATTCAAAACGTCTATATCCGCTTTAACCGTGCTGCGGTCAGTAGGTACGCCCTGTTCAGCAAAATGGGTGACGATCTCCGCCGTTGACAGCTGATGATCTTCGTCGGTTACGGCATATAGTAGCTTCAACAGCTCTATCAAGCGTTCTTTTCCGGTCATGGCGAGTCCTCTCTGTGTTATATATTAAACAAACTACGAAGCCGAATGAAAATCCATTTCAATATTGAACATGAAGGGTTGAGCAAATCTAATTCTTCTTTCTAGAAATTTTCTCTGATCTTCTATAAAAACTTTGTATGGTGGGTCATTCCAATTAAACACTTTAAAAAACTGTATACTTTTCTTAATCGCCTCGTCATGTCCCTTAGCCAATAATTTAATAATCGGGTGCTGAGCCTTGTTGACCTCTTTCTCATATTCTATAAACAGTTTGTCTGTAGCTGAAGGTACTCTGAGATCCATTTTCATATTGCGCCATCCAATATCTCTTAAGTAATTATTGTAAATGCCTTTTTCATGTATTGATTTTGCTATGTATGGAAACTATATTATTACGTATTTTCAATTTTTTTCTTTATATTTTGCCAACAAAGATTCGTAATTTTCTTATTCCATATCCTTCGATTATTTATTGCCCCACTATCTATTATCTCATCTGCCAATTTCTCCAACTCTTTCTGATCAACCGCATTTGAAGCCTCTGCCATCCAAAAAACCAGTTCCCCGCATGGTGTATAAGGATATGCTTTATTTATGTCTTTTCCCTGACAGTAATTCATCAGATGCTGCCACTGGCTAGGAAGCTTATCGTCCGATTTCACATCTAATAAATAACCTGTTCCTTTGCGCTGATGAAAGCCATTTTCTATTAACCTTTCTGTAATATCACAAGGAGTGTTTTCTTTGCTTTGAAAGAAGCTTATTACTTGAGAGAACGTCATTTTTCAACCCCCAAAAATTTGATTGTACTCTGCCGGACAAAAGATAGCGCATATCCATCATAAACATAGCACTAAACCGCTGACGCGGTGATATTGACAGCCGTTTCATCAGTTGATAGAATTATACTACAACATAAACCACGTTGCCTCTAAAGAAAACGGCTGGAACTATACCAGTGGAGGTTTATTTGTTGTACCCAAAAGTAAAATATCTCTCATTCACATACGATGAAGGCCTTGATTTGCAAGGCTTTTGTCGAAACCAAGCTTGTCAGAAATAATGCAAGAGAAATTATAATTTCCCTATAGGCAGTGCCACTCCATCTGCGGTTTCGTGCTATGGAAGTATCCAACAAAGGCCGTCAAGAGTACTCTTCTCGGCTGCTTTTTTGCGTGCCTTTACTCGGACAATTCGCTATTCATAACTAGAAGTTCATCTGAGATGAATACTTCTTTACCCAAATCCAACCTTCTTTTTCGCTTTTTCAAAATTCGTAGGGAAATAAACATCACCATTCAAGAAATCTTTCGCAGCTAGTAAACAAACTGCACTATCTAAAACATCTGCACTTTGTCGCATATATAGTAAATCACACCGAATGTCCATAACCATTCTCAGTCCATCTAAAATATCATCCCTTTCAACTTTATTCTTTTTTGCTTTGTATCCAATACTTCGGATCATATAGCATTGCAAAGTTGCTGCCGGATAAACTTCAATGACAGAAATTCGATTTAGTTTTTCTGGATTCCATGCCATCTCTATTTTAATATTATGATTTTCTGTAATTCTTCTATAATCTTTAAGGCAGCATAAGCGGTTCTCGCAATACGGTCAGCCCCAACGTCAAGGGACTGTTTCTCCAACGCTTCTTTAATAAATCGGTCTGTCTCACGTCGAAACATCAGATTTGCTTCTACTGATAATGCTTGTCCCGCTGAATGGCGGTAAAGAGAATTACCTAAGTCCTCTGGCCAGCCAAGCGGAGCATCAATCGCCAAAATAACCTTATCATCTTCCTGTATCCAATCCTTAATTATTTCAGCTATAGAATTCCCATCTGACCCATATTTTGTCTCAAGTAAGACAACACCATGATCTCTATATGCGCCCATTGCTAATCCAACTTTTTTGGATCTGTTGCACAATCATGCCAATTACCTTAACATTCCTTTGCATCTTTATCCCCCAAAATTATTTCTTAACCGCAAATTAACCATAATTATAAACATAGCACTAAACCGCTGACGCGGTGGTATTGACATCCGTTTCATCAGTTTGATAGAATTATACTACAACACAAACCACGTTGCCTCTAAAGAAAAACGGCTGGAACTATACCAGTGGAGGTTTATTTGTTGTACTCAAAAGTAAATTGTCTCTCATTCACACGCGCTGAAAGCCTTGATTTGCAAGGTTTTTGTCGAAGTCATGCTTGCCAGATATAATACAAGAGAGATTATACTTTCCCCATAACCACTGCGAAACCGGCCGCGGTTTCGTGCTATGGAATTATCCAACCAAAGGCAATCGAGGGCTTCCTTCTCGGTGCTTTTTTTTGCGTGCCTTTGCTCGGATAATTCTCTAAACATAATTGGAAGCATATTTGGATAATAAACAGCCTGCTAATAATGCAACGTTTACATGTTTTCTTTCTTGAAGCATTCGATCCCCATAATCACCAGCCCAATAATTATAATTATAGAAGAAAAAATCTCCTATTCTATCATATCACAGCCGCTCTGGTCTTTATTTCCTCGCACCATGTGTCTACGGTACGGCTAACATCACCGAGATGCGCAAGCATATGCGCTTTATTCAAAAGGTAGATAAAGCAAATTATCTCTTTTGCTGTACGTCTTTTCTCTGCTTCAGAGATCACACACAGGAAATCAATCTCCATGCTCAGTGCCTGTTCTTCTCTGTGGCTACCATTGTTGAGGACGATACGGTACATCAGGTTTTTGAAGTATGATCTGTGTTCATTGCACATTCCGGCCAGAAGCGTCTCATCAGTCGAAACTTCTACAATCCCTTTCTTATATTCAAAAGTAGCAAACGCTTCAAGTGCCTGCCTCATAATATTACCGATAACAATATCATATTCACCAGCATTGCCACATCCATACTCATAAATCAGTCTGATAAGTTCCGTGTACTCCTGCCGTTTCTTATACTCAAGTCGTTTTAATGCACAGTTCTTCAATTCCCAGAGTTGATATTTTGCCGCCTGACTTGGGAATATCCTTTTCCATTCCTGAGAAAGTTCCTGACATATTTTTTCGAGATCAAATAGTGTCAGCAGATCATGTGTCATTACAACCGTCCTACTGTTTGCGTTTCCGTCCAAGAATTGACTGAGCTTGTATTTCAGGAAGGACAATATCCCGACTTTATTTTCAAAATCATAACTAGATACGGGGTCATCAATAATGATGAGATACTCATCATTATAGGCAGTATCTTTTTCCTTGCCGGTCATTATACTAGTGAAAAAATAGCAGAGTCCTATGATATTTCGTTCACCAACAGATACATTCTTTGGAAGCACAGGTTGCCCATTGGACAGGAGCTTATAGTAATCACCATCGCGTTCGATAGCAAGTCTGCCTTCAGCAAAGAAGATGTATTTCAGTCCGTTATTAATGATATCAATTGCTATATCGATACGTTTCCTACGCCCGTTTAGGTCATCCAGAGTTTTCTTCTTAGAATCTCTATTAACAACAGCGTCATCATATGCTTTCTTAGCAGTGGTCATCTCGGTTTCCTGCGTACCATGCTGTTCAGAAAAACTAATTACATCATAATAAGCAATCTGACCATTAATGGACACCAACGCATCCACAATGGGTTGCGTTTTTACTGCTTTGCTATTATGAGTTTTTCTTTCTTCTTCAAGATTCTTCAGTTCTTCACCCAGCGACTTAATTGCCTCTGCAATTTCAGAGAGGTCTTCATCAATTATCGGTGAATACGGGTCTTCAGTTTTTCTCTGAAGCAGGGCATTGTTTGCGATGATGGTATCGTTAATTGTTGTCATCAAATCCGAACAGTTCTGATATGATGGCAAAGTTGAAAAAGGCGAAATCTCCAGTATCAGCGCAGTATTCCTCAGCACCTTCAATTTAGACTGATGGTCCTTCACCTCATTAGTCAGTACCTTTTTAATCCTCGTTACCAAATCGCTTTTGTACTTTTGCGTTAAATCCTGTAGGCAATACGGACAGTATGTGGTTTTTTCATCGTTGAGATGCTCTATGCGTGTCTGCAATTCATCGTCTCTCCGGCTGTTATCAGAGAGAATAGATATTTCTCACGGTCGGATAATTCTGGCTCTTCAATCTTCATTTTTATCAGTTCATTGGCCATCGAAATCGAATAATGCTTATAAGCATCAGGAACTGAAGGAACGGTTGTAGGAATTGTGGTCGTGCCATTCTTTACAGCTTCCAATTCTTCATCTTGATATTGAACGCAATAATTAGTTCATCCCTGGACTTTTCAGGGGTTAGTGCAATAAACCTCTTGTAAGTATCATCACTCACACGAGAATTCTGGCGTAAGTCTCTTGCTTTACTATCTCTGCCCGCCCATCCATCGTCACACTGAAGAACCCCATGAATCTTGTCAATATAAAACTGAGGAGCCTTGGGATTTGTACTGGTCTGGTATTCTTTATAAGTGTCACCTGTCGCCTTTACCACGCCGTCAGCTATGTTTAATTCACTCTCTGCCTGTTCAATCTGCGCAGTCAAATTTGCCTGCTCTCCAAGCATAACAATGGAGCCAATGCCACTCCCTTCAATGCGAACGTTGGCTGTTACGAAATCCTCGTCAAACACAAAGATACTGGCGCGTTCTGCCTCTGATAAAGCGATTGGTTGATTTTCTGTATTCAGAGCAACAGTTGTGTTAACTGTCGAAATAGCTTCACCTTTCATCTTTCGAAAAGTCTTTGCAATTGTACTTTTCCCAGACCCATTCCGGCCATAGAGGAGCGAGACCTTAGTATATTTTCTATCTGAAGAATCAAGGATCGGTAGCGTGGTCAAGGATGAGAAATTTGCCCCCTGTAATTTGACTGACGATATATCTTTAAGCATTGGTATTCTCCTCCCAATAATGCTTGGTAATACTTCTTCGATCTGCCAACATTACTATCGATTTGTCAAACTTCCCATTATTGCTACAACGAGCATATCACTAGCCGCTCGAAATATGCTTCCAACTTTTCCTCACAAATCTTCTCGACCTCAGCCTTTTCTGTATCGCTCAAACGCTTCCAAACGGCTTCATCAACCTGGATAATCCCAGTGTTTTGGTATGGTGAATCATCTGCATGTCTTCAAAACGTTTGAAGGGATTGGCAAGGATGTTGCGCTCGGCTTCTTTATCTGTATAACCACCTTTAGCAAAAATGCTATTTTTCTTTTCGACCGGTATACCCTTTGTACGGCGGTCTTCGTAATAACCGCGAAAATAAGCGACGACATCTTCAAGCTTCACGCGCCCCTTAGCATCGGCAAACTTCAGCACAGCTTTGATTAGTACCGGCTTATAAGAATAACTCATGTCCATCTGCCGAATCATTTCCATAAACATATCCTTGCGGTTCGAATCATCAATCAGTGTCCAGTTATATTGTTCAGCGTACTTTAGCAGTGTTTCCTCCCTAAAGTATTTGAATGTCCGGTGTTCGCTCATGGGAACGATAAGGTCCGGTATCAACTTACCCTCGCGAATGTACTTCTCGATGGTCTCTGCTTGCACGTTCACTCGGCGAACAAACTCCATCTGAGAAATCATTCCGGCAGCTTCTTCCTGCCAGTTGAAGATATCCACCAGCTCATAGTCGGTGGCATACACCGGCCAATCTATAAGTGCTTCCGGTTTTTCTCCCTTGGCATATAAGTCCTCTTCAGCTTTTCGTTGTCCATTTGGCGCAAGAGCCAATCCGCCCGCACGGTAATCCTTGAGTTGGAACAGTCGGTGCAGGGACTGGGGCATATTGTACTGACTGGCGGTGTCCACAAAGTCAAACACCATCAGACAGTCCTTACCTTCAGCTAAGCGCATACCTCGACCGAGCTGCTGGGTATAAAGCACCTTGGACATGGTAGGCCTTGCCATAAACAATACCTTAGTCTGTGGGCAGTCCCATCCCTCGTTGAGCAGGTCACAGGCGCACAGTACGCTGATCTCACCAGAAGTGAATCTAGTTAGATGCTCTCGTCGCTCGGAAGCCTTCATGCCGCCGGACACAGAACATGCGGTAACGCCCGCATCGGTAAATAGTGCGGCAATTTCCTCGGCATGCTTCACGCTGGCACAGAACACCACGGTGCTCCGGCACTTAACATATTGCAGCCATGTGTCCACAATCAGCTTGTTTCGCTCCGGCACATAAATCTTGCTCTCCAGATCGCGGATATTATATCGAACGCTATTAAAGCGTACTTTTGTCAAATCAATATTTGTATGTATTCGAATGCAGCGCACAGGAACAAGCTCGCCGATTTCAACGGCGGTCTGGATGTCCAACTTGTGAGCTGTTTTCTTAAAAATATCGAGAATTACAGTGTTGTCATCCATGCGTTCAGGCGTAGCGGTAAGCCCCAGCGTAAACCCCGGACTGAAATAAGATAGTACCTTCTGATATGTATCGGCGGAAGCGTGGTGTGCCTCGTCAATGATGAGATAAGAGAAATCGCTATCTTTGAACTTGTCCAGATTGAGCGCGACGCTTTGGATGCTGCCACATACCACATGGGCGTCTGGCTCCTTGATGGAGTCCACATAGCGGCCGACGGATGCTTCCGGCCAAAGACTTTCAAAGGTTTTCGCCGACTGCTCCACAAGCTCATGCGTATGGGCAAGAAAAAGCGTCCGACCTCCACAGGCCTTGGCATCCATCACCGCCGTCACAGTTTTACCGGTGCCGGTGGCGTGGTACAGGAGGCCAATGGTTTCATTATTTGCGCGCATGTCGCGCAGCGCTTTCAGTGCGGCCTTCTGGTGCTCCTTGAGCTCCAAGTTGACTGCGTCTACGGACTTCGCCCGCTGGGCGGGGAGGTAGTCTTCGATCTCCTTGAACTGAGGATAGGTGCCGAGGAAAACACGCAGTTCGTCCTTGATGGTATCCGGCTGTAGCTGCATCTGGCGGACGGCAAATCGATATACATCCCAGCCAAGATGCACCATGCTGTTTTGCTTGAGCAAGTGATCGTAGAACTTGTTCTGTGCGATGACATTTTTATTGTGGGACGCCTCGTCGTCGATTTCGATGGCCACACGACGCGCGCCATTCTCCAGAACGAAGTCTGCAAAGCGGCCGTTCTGGTATATATCGTAAAACGGGTATTGCGAGTAGAGATACCCAGCTTTTTCCGCGCCAAAAGTATCCGAAAACAGTTCAATAAACAAATCTTCGGCAACACTGCCGGAGGCGGCTCGATAGGTCGGCACGGAGGTCACCTCATTCTGAAAATGGCAATATTCTTTTATTACACATCTGCTGCAATGTGGAGTCGCTGTACATACCTCTCCGTATTTATCAGCGCAGTAGCTCCAAATGATATTATCTATCGTTGCCATGGACATGCCCGTATTATTTGATATATCTCTAATTATTTGAATTGCTTCATCCGGTTCTGCAGGGTTTCCGGTTGCAAGCCCCATTCTATTCGCTGATAAAAATCTGCATACATGAACATCGGGCTTGGCACCATCAATTCCGACATTTCTCAAGTATTCCCAAGCCAATGCAGGCCCGACAAATTGCAGCTTATATTTCCCCTTACTTGATAAAAGGGTTACGATTTTCTCTGGTTTATCAGATAAAACAAAGTTATCTAAGCTCCCATATTCTCGCTCAATGTTAATAAAACATTAATGTTTTTATGTAGATTCTGCATCTGCCGCTTCGTGCACTGACTCCCGCATTTCAAATCCAGCAACCCTTTATACAGTATCTCCCAATCACAAGACCCGAGTTTGAACGGATCGAAGCCGAAAAAAGCGAATCAATTTTCGGCAAGTTGACTTCAATCCGATTCCAAACCGTTCTTGCGCTGAGCTGTGAATATACCAGAGCTCTGATGTGGTCAGAAGCTGAAAAGGATCGGCCGTTTTTTCGCTGCTCAACAGCGTCACCTAACTGATTCGGAATGTAGCGTTTTTCAACGCTGTCCAAGTAAGTCTTCATTTTATAAATGAAAGCATAATCAGAATGCTCTTTAACTTCTTTTAGCAATATTCTTTTGTTAAACCCTCCGCGATCTTCGGCTTTCTTCCGGCGTACACATTCCAGTTCTTCTGCAGAATACCCGTGAGCTGCTGCGCATGCACGAATGACCTCCAGCAGATCAGCAAGTTCCTCAATGTTCTGTTCCTTGTGGTATTCGGCTAATTCCTCGTCGAGCTTAGCGCCCAGCATTTTCAAATAATCTTCATCGGACAGACTCTCCGATATACATGTCTTACCGCTAGCCTTTATAATCTCGGGGATTCGATCGCGTACGAGCTTGTTATAGATTACAGACTTCATAATTTCCTCCTTAACCGGTTTAACAAACTCTACTAATAAATGATAATTATTGGGGTCATCATAGGCTCGTGACCTTTCATCGTTAATGCTCATTTGAGCCCTGAAAGAAGCATAACACAAAGGAATATCCAATAATAAGCACCATATTAGAATATCATAATCAAATACACATAACAACCAAAATTGTTAATTTCTCACTTTACAGTCTAGCTCCGAAGCTATTGCTTCGTCGAGATTGAAATCAGTGAGACGCAGGAAACCTGTATTTTCGTTGATAACCGATAATTCATTGCTCTTCAACTTGTCGTAGGCGATATATGCTCCAAGTTGACTCGGTCGGTAATGCTTGTCCTATTGTTTTATTTTACGATGTACGGCTCTGTAGGGTTTGGCTCCCGCCTTAAATGCCCGTTGTTTGCTGAAATCGATAAGATAGAAGTTCATGCATTTTGGGCATCTTATCGACACAATGATGTCAGCGGGCTTGTCTGCAGTGTTTCGCCCTTTTTACACCAAGGGCAGGATATGGCTATCGGATAATGAAGTTCGCCCATAACACCGCCTCCTCGCTGGACGTTCCCATGTATGCAGGCTTGTTGACAATTAGTGACAATTAACGGCAAGAATAGCATAATATCTATCTTGCGGTATGAAATTAACTAAAATGTTGATAGTCGTCTTTTACAATGGGCTTTTGAGACTTATTTTAATATCGTTGACATTATCCTTTGTGTGATTTGCTGATCTTGTCTATGAATTCCTGCCATTGAGAGTCTGAAATTCCGATATCACGCGCCTTTCTTAATGCCTTCCGGGCTTTTTCCGAGCTTCCTATGTAATCAACTAAGTCTGGATAGTTATTATTGCGGTTTTGTCCCGCCAAATCATAAAAGAGGTTAATGTCCTCTCCGGTTATATTGAGCACCACTATTATTTTGTCAAGATGTTTCTCCGGAGCATACCGGTATCCCTTTTCGATGTCGCTCAAATATGCCGGAGTTATTTCCAGCTCTGTGGCAAGACCGCGTATGGACTTGCCGAGCGCCTCTCTGCGCGCTTTGATGTATTCCCCAAAAGTGCAAATCCTGTCGCTCGTTGTCATATGTAATAACCACGCTTTCTTATGTACGCATATGTGCTTATATTACACTATGGGAATATGCGGAAGTCAAGGTGTGATTAATTGTTGACAACTACCATCATTGACATTATTTCTCTATTAGCTTCTTATCATTAAATTAACATTTCATATCAAAAAATCATGTGTTTGTAAAGAATAACATTGTTTTTTGTCGAAATCTTATGGTATATTGTAATAAGATGTTATTTTTTTGTAGGAGTGATGTTAATGTCCATTAGTTACAAAAAACTATGGAAGCTTCTAATTGATAAAGATATGAAGAAAAAAGACCTACAGAAAGCGGCAGGTATCAGTTCTGCATCAGTAACAAAACTCGGAAAAAATGAGAATGTAAATACGGAGATTCTACGAAAAATCTGTATAGCGCTACAATGCGATATAGGTGACATTATGGAGGTCGTGCTGGATACATATGTCGTAAAATTGTTGAGTGAAAATGGAAGGGTGATGGTATGGCTCGACTTGAAGATATAACCGTAGGAGCAAACATTGTCGGTATTGCTGGGGATGTACCGGTGACTGTAGTTGCGGTCAAGTGGTACGGAAGCGCTGTCTTGGAAGTAACTTTCAAGGACGCTCGAGGGCAGCTTGCCAGCCAACTTTTATACAGGGAAGATGAGGAACGGCTCGATGTCAAATCTGTTAGTTTGCTGTGGTCTTTTGATGCGGATGCCAACCTTCTAAGACTTGTCTCGGAAGCTTATCGTATTAATCTTGCCCATATATTTGACCCATACCTTGCCGTGCATACCTCGGCGATTGAACCGCTACCGCACCAGATTTCGGCAGTCTATCAGGAAATGCTCCCAAGGTTGCCGCTCCGTTATATTCTTGCAGACGATCCCGGCGCTGGTAAAACCATTATGACGGGGCTGTTCCTCAAGGAACTACTTGTCCGGGGCGACCTAAAACGCTGTATGATAGTTTCGCCAGGCAACTTGGCGGAGCAGTGGCAGGACGAACTCTACCGGAAGTTCAACCTGCGGTTCGAGATACTCACCAACGACCGAATCGAATCTGCGGTTACAGGAAACGTGTTCTCGAAGCGAATCTTTGCATCGTCCGTTTGGACAAGCTGTCCCGCAACGAAGATATACAGGAGAAACTACGTGTCACTGACTGGGACTTGATAGTCTGCGACGAGGCGCACAAAATGTCCGCAACCGTATGGGGCGGCGAAATCAAATACACAAAGCGCTTTCAACTTGGGCGGTTACTATCCTCCATCACGAGGCATTTTCTGCTTCTGACCGCCACGCCGCATAATGGCAAAGAGGAGGACTTCCAACTCTTCATGTCTCTAATCGACCAAGACAGGTTTGAAGCGTCGCTCGGAGTGGAAATCAGGCTGTGGATGTGTCGGACGTGATGCGTCGCCTTGTAAAAGAGGATTTACTTAAGTTCGACGGTACTCCGCTCTTCCCTGAACGCAGGGCGTACACGGTAAACTATGACCTCTCTCCGAAAGAGGCGCAGCTTTATACTGCCGTGACAGACTATGTGCAGGAAGAGTTTAACCGCGCCGACCAGCTTAACAATGACCGCAAAAATACAGTTGGCTTCGCCCTGACTATCTTGCAGCGCAGGCTTGCTTCCTCACCGGAG
>JBMNHF010000020.1:0-228235 GCA_050950205.1 Oscillospiraceae bacterium | reverse complement strand
GCAACCTTTGCGGCATGGCCTGCGCATCTAAGCTGGCAGGGCGCGGCTATTCGGTTGTACTGACTGCACAAGGTGACTCTCTCGCCCCGGAAGTTTCTGCTTTGCTTCCGGCGGATGTATTAGCTGCCGAGATTGCCCGCATAAAGCGCCAAAAAAATCTTGAGATATTCATGGGTGCCAATGGGCTGGAGCTAGACCATGCTTCCTTTGATGCAGTTTTATACACAATGGAATCGCCACCGCCCACCCATCCGGGCAGCCATATAATTTTTGCGGACAGCAATGCAATGGGTTTACCTGCAGATGCCATTGCCCATGGAATCGCCATGTCTTATGGAGTGGAGTCTTTTCTCAAAACCGGTACGGTTACCTTCCCGGAGAAACGGCACCACTCGCAATACAGTATTCCTGCCAGCCAAACGGAAATTCGACCTCCGGTAGCGGTTCCCCTTGCCGGCTATGGGGAGGAAGACGCCAAAAAAGAGGCGCAACGCTGTATGCAGTGTACCTGCAGCGGATGTCTGAGGGTTTGCGATATGCTGCGCCACTACGGGGTAACACCGCCCAAGACTCTTTTAAATGTAAGCGATACCATCAACAAAACACAAATGACATCCAAAACAGCATTGGGACAGATTATGGGCTGTACGCAATGCGGCCTCTGCCAACCTGCATGCCCTGAGCAGATTGATTTTAGGCAGGTCTTTATCCAAAGCCGGCGGCAGATGCACAAGGCGGGGGAGCTTCCAACAGCCCACTACCAATACTGGATGGATGACATGCATTTTTCCAATACGGTGGCAGCCCTTGATTTTGCACCGGTAAGTCAACCTCAGTTCCTATATTTTCCGGGCTGTCAGATGGGCGCGTCCAACTCGGATTATGTTTTTCAGTCCTACCGCTGGCTGACCCAACATTTTCCGGAGCAGGTGGGGTTGTTGCTCCAGTGCTGCGGTGCTCCCGGATACTGGGCGGGGGATGAAGGGCTGTACCACAGTGTCACCCACAGGATTCGGGAAAAATGGGAGCACTATGGGCGTCCGGTTTTTATCCTGGCCTGTGCAAGCTGCAGGGAGCGCTTTCGGGAAAGTTTGCCCGAGATTACCACAAAGTCTCTTTGGGAGCTTCTGGCAACAAAGATAAAACCCCGTCCCAAACAAAATGCACGGGTCAGTGTGTTTGACCCATGCACCAGCAAACATCATCCAGAGGATCAAGGCTATATTCGGCAGCTGGTAACGGCTATGGGTTATGACATTACAGAGCTTCCTTCCAGCGGGAAAAATGCCCGTTGCTGCGGCTACGGTGGTTTGGCGGGCGCACGCCACCCGGTTGTGATCGAAGAAATCCGCCGCCACAATGTCCAACTGGGTGAAAACGACTATGTTACCTACTGCACCAATTGCCAGGACAGCTTTGGCATGGAGGGCAAAGCTTCCCATTTCATTTTGGAACTTCTGTTCCCAAATATAAAACACCATCAAGGGCCGCCGGATCTGGGGGCGCGTCGCTGCAACCGCATCGCTTTAAAAGCCCAGTTGCAAAAGGAGTATCAGGGGATCGAATATCAGCAGCCCAAAGAAGCATACCAAGCTATTCAGCTGGTAATTTGTCCAGACCTTTTGGACAAGATGAACCGGGCCTTTATCCACAGTGACAACGTCAAGCAGGTCATCTATTACGGGGAATCCAGCGGCTTCAAAGTCATGGATCCAGCCAGCGGGCATTTTATTTGTCATCAAAAACAGGGCAACCTTACTTTTTGGGTAGAGTATGCCCCGAGAGAGGACCAAAGCTATGATGTGGTGAATGTCTACTCCCATCGAATGGCAATTGAGGAAGAGGGGAATGTGTGATGAGCAGGGCATTCATCTGCTATCGATGCGATAAAACCATGCAGCCCGCCAAGACCAGCTTTACCTATATGGGCCTTTACTTTCACGCCGAGGTTCCCCGTTGCCCGCAATGCGGTCAGGTTTATATTTCAGAAGAGCTGGCCCGCGGCAAAATGGCCGAAGTGGAAATGCAGTTGGAAGAAAAATGAGCTTACCTGAATATCAATCCTATAGAGGTGCATTCAGATGAAAACAGCGGAAGACCTGTTGGCAAAGGGTTATTCGTGCAGTCAGACCATTATGATGATGACCATGCAGCGTCTTGGCATTGAGGATGAGCATCTTGTGCGCGCCATGAAAGGACTGTCCGGCGGTATGGGCATCCAGCATGCTTGCGGCATTGTTACCGGAGCCGCCTGCGCATTTAGTTTAGCAGATCCACAACAGGGTATTACAACCATGTTTCCCGCGTTTTTTGAACGCTTTTACAACACCTACGGGGATGACGTGGAGAGCATTCACTGTATCGAGTTGTTACATGGTGATTATGAAAATCGAAAAGAAGTTTGTCCCGGCATGATTGCAGAAGCCTGGCAGATGGTAAACGAAGTCTTGCAAGAGCATGGGTATTAAACCCGCCAAAAGTAGTCTTACAGGGGAGAATGGCATGACAAATCCTTCCGGTACAGCATCTACCTGCAACTGCACGGCGGCTCTTATCACAGCGGCCGGCATGTCCTCCCGCATGAAAACCTTCAAGCCCATGCTCCCGTTGGGGGATCAAAGCATAATCCAGCGACAAATTGAAACTCTGCGGCGGGCAGGATGCTCCCCCATTGTCGTCGTTACCGGGCATCGGGCCGAAGAGCTAAGGCAACATCTGCGGAAATGCAATGTGGAATTTGTCCACAACCAGCGGTATCGGGATACCCAAATGCTGGATTCCATCCGGATTGGCCTGAAGTATCTGACGGGACGGTGTCAGCGGGTGGTCTTTACCCCTGTAGATATTCCCATGTTTTCGGAACAAACCGTAAGGGCCCTCATCGCTGTGGACGGTATGGTTGTAACTCCTACCTGTGAGGGAAAAAAGGGACATCCCATCCTGCTCCGGTCTGATCTGTTTCCAACGATTTTGGATCTGCAGGTATCCGGGGGACTGCGGGAGATTTTGGAGTTGCACCCATCCAGCCAATCCTATGTAGCGGTTTGAAGATCCGGCGATTTTGCCGGATGTGGATACGCCGGAGGAGTATCTGGCGCTGCTCAAGGAGCACCAACTCCGGTGCAGTATACACTCTGCCTGTGCAACGTGGCAGTCAAAACAAGAGGAGATGACATGAATTCTCTGATCAAACCGAGGGTTAGCCCACTTCCATTGAGAGAACAGAGCATCCAATGCCGCTATCGGGAGGAAGAAATGCTCCTGCGAAAAAAACAGGGTGTCCGAATCACTGCCCTGTTCCTGCTGACCATTGTGGGAGCCATCGCTTCTCTTTGGGTTGGATACTACCCCTTGCCGGCCAGGCAGGTGTTGCACGCATTTCTCGCAGGGGTAGGTTTTCAGGTGGAGGTTATGCCTCAGGCTATGACCATCTTCTGGAGCATTCGTCTGCCTCGTATTCTGGCCGCCCTGATGATCGGTGGAGCCTTGGCGGTGTCCGGCTCGGTGTACCAGGGGATGTTCCGCAACCCCCTGGTTTCCCCGGATATCCTTGGTGTTTCCTCCGGTGCGGGAATGGGAGCAGCGATCGCCATCTTCGGCGGGTTTCCCTATTGGTATACCCAGATTTTTGCGTTTTTGGGAGGAATCGCTGCGGTTAGTTTATCCTACTTCATCAGCACCCGCTCCAAACACAATCAAGTGTTGACTCTTGTCCTGACAGGCAGCATGATCAGTGCTCTCTGCAATGCCGTTGTCACCATGATTAAATACCTCTCCGACCCCGGTGACGTGCTCCAGCAGCTTACCTTTTGGCTGATGGGCAGCCTGACCAAGGTGAGAATGGAGGGGATTGCGCTCAGTGCGGTTCCCATGGCGGTGGGAATTGTCATTGTATTTGCCATGCGCTGGCGGGTAAATCTCCTCTCCCTTGAGGATGAAGAGGCGATCAGCATTGGGATTCCCATCCGCCGTGACCGGTTGATTTTAATCTTCGCCTCTACTCTGTTATCCGCCTCGGCGGTCTGCCTGGGCGGCCTGATCGGGTGGGTGGGCCTGATGATCCCCCATCTTTGCCGCGCTTTGTTTGGCCCGGACCATAAGTGGCTGATGCCCGCCTGCACCCTGATGGGAGGATTGTACCTGATGCTTATGGACAACCTTGCCCGCTCTTTGCTGACCATGGAGCTTCCCATCGGTGTGGTGACGGCGTTTATCGGCGCCCCCTTCTTTGTGGGGTTGATCCTGCGCAAAAAGGGGGGATAAGGGTGTTGCTGGAGGTTTGCAAGCTGCGGGGAGGCTATGGCAAAGGGGATGTCTGCAAGGGAATTTGCTGCAGCATTGACCGGGGAGAGATTCTCAGCGTACTGGGGCCCAACGGTTGCGGAAAGACCACTTTCTTTCGGCTGCTGCTGGGAATTCTCAGGCCTACAGGGGGAGACATACGGATGGATGGCAGCTCCATTATGGGTCTGGAGCGCCGAAGGCTATCCAAACTCATTGCGTATATCCCACAACAGCATGTACCTATTTTTGCCTATACCGTGCTGGATATTGTGCTGATGGGGCGAGGAGGCCATACCACGGCCTTTCAAACCCCGGGGGAGAAGGATCGGCAGGCGGCGTTTGCGGCGCTGGAAAAGCTGAAAATCTCCCATCTTGCCCATCAAAAATACACGGCTCTCAGCGGAGGGGCAGCGGCAACTTGTGCTGATTGCCCGGGCGGTCTGCCAGGACGCCAAAGTGCTGATTATGGATGAGCCGGGTGCTAGTCTGGATTACGCCAACCAGCAGCTTCTTATCAATGTATTGATGAACCTGGCCTCACAGGGCTATGGTATTATCCTTTCTACCCACAGCCCGGAGCACCCTTTTTCCGTCGCCCACAAGGTGCTCCTGATGAAGGAGGGACGGGTTGCGGCCTTTGGCCCGCCCGAAGAAGCAATTACAAGGGAAACACTGGAGGGTGTTTACGGTATTGCCATGGATGTTGTATCGGTGGATGACCGGGGAGGCAGGCGGCATACCTTCTGCCTTCCGGTCAGCCAACAGTATTAAATAACGGGGAGTCTAAGCATGAAGAATAAGCGTTTGTATGCATTGTCATTGGTTGCGGTACTATTGTTTGGTCTTTTGGTGGGTTGCGGCGGGCAAAGTGCTCTGTCCCCAAAGGCGGCGGAGCCTGCCAAGTCTCGCGAAATTACGGATATGGTCGGCCGGAGTATGACGGTGCCCACCCAGATTGATAAAGTTTTTGCGGGCAATTCGGAGGCTGCCGTTTTACCTGTATACCATAGAACCGGATCGGTTGCTGGGCTGGACCTACCCCCTCAATGATTTGGAAAAGCGGTTCATCCTTCCCCAGTACCAAACCCTGACCGCCTTTGGGATGCAGGATAACGTCAATTACGAAGCTGTCATTGCTGCCGGGCCGCAGATCGCTCTCATGGTGGGGAATGACAGCAAAGGGGTCATCGCCACTGCCGACAAGCTCTCGGACAGCTTGAACATCCCTGTGGTGATCATTAGCGACAAGCTGGAGGATTGCGCATCCGTTTACCGCTTTTTGGGTGACCTGTTGGGGATTGCCCAGCGCGCCGAGGAACTGGCCACCTACACCGACCAGACCTTTGCGGACATTGAGGCGGTGGACATCCCTCCAGAAGAGCGGATCACCGTCTATTACGGCAACGGAGTGGATTCCCTGGAGACAGCACCCCGCGGCTCGGTCAGCGCTCAGGTCATTGATATGGTGAAGGCAGTCAATGTGGCGGCGATAGAAGGCGAGAGCGGCGGCCGGGTCAAGGTATCCCTGGAGCAGGTATTGGCATGGAACCCGGATGTCATCATTGTCAATGGAGAACCCAAACAGGATATGACCGGAAACCATGCCGCCCAAGCAATTTTAGAAAGCCCAGACTATGCGCACATTCAGGCAGTGCAGAGCAAAAAAGTATTTGGGGTACCCAAGGCGCCCTTTAGCTGGATCGATCGGCCTCCGGGGCCAAACCGCATCCTTGGAATGCGCTGGCTGGCGGCGGAGCTGTACCCGGATTACTTTGACTACCAGCTCGAAGAGGATGTGCGCTCCTTCTACAAATTGTTTTACCACACAGACCTTACGGATGAGCAGTTGGCGGGGCTATTCCGCGACTAACAGCCAGGGCAGAAGCAGTACAGGTAAGCTTTTTGAGGGGGGCTGCGCTATCCACTTCTTTTTGCAGGGAGATCCCGGCGTTGGAAAATCCCATCTCCTGCGGCGCCTTATGCACCCATACGCTTCTATGATAGCGGGGTTCACTGTACAGCGGCTGCATCAAAACAACGAGCTGGTGGGGTACTGTGCAAAGCCCTTGGCGGGAACCTTCCATGACTTGGACGCTGTGTACCACCCTGGCCTTGATGGCCTATTCCTCTCGGAAAACAATCACGATGTTGGGGTACTGGAGCAGATTCTTGATCAGGTATTTCAGGACAGCCTCTCTCCGTCTTGCCGTCTGATTCTATTGGATGAAATCGGTGGAATGGAGCTTCTGTCCCCCCATTTTATGAAGGGGCTGATGCGCATTCTGGAGGGAGAAAAGCCCTGTGTGGGCATCTTAAAATCCCGCAGAAACCTGGAAGAGATGGTGAGATGCCAACAACTGGACCCATCTTGTCTGATGGTCCACCAGAGGTTGGAGAAGTTCCTTCAAAGCAACGGCATGCTGTGGTAGAACTTACTCTGGACAACAGGCATTGGGTGGAAAAGCAGTTTCGCACATACCTAAAAAGCTTGCCATTTTTGCAGGTTACAACCAAGGAGTGGAACGGATGACGAAGTTTTCCAATCCTTATGAAAGCCAGCGCTGGAAGACCTCCACCGGTCTTATGCGCCCCGGGGGGCTGGAGCTGACCCAGCACCTGCTGGAGTGGTCGGGGCTGCGCAGGGGAGCCCGCATTCTGGATTTGGGGTGCGGGCGCGGAGGGGCAACGGCGTATGTCGCCAATGCCGGCTTCGAAGTTGTTGGGGTGGACCAATCCGCTGCGCTGCTGAAAGAGGCAAGGGGAACGCTATCCGCATTTGACCTTCATCGAAGGGGACGCCACAGCCATCCCCTTTGCCTCCAAAACCTTTGATGCCGTTCTGCTGGAGTGTGTCCTATCCGTTGCTTCCACCGGAGAAATTCTGGCGGAGTGCGCACGGGTAACAGGCCCAAAAGGACTTTTGATGATCTCGGATGTCTATGACCGAGATGGTGTGGACGGGCCGTTATCCCAGGCTTGGTGGAAAACGCAGCTGGAGGCCAACGGGTTTTACACCACCTACTTTGAGGACCGTGTCCGCGACCTGCAGCGCTTTGCGGCCCAGCTGCTATGGGAAACTGGCAGCTTAAACCACCTCTGCGGATGCATTGGCTTTAAAATGCCGCCAAGGCCCAGCTACTTTTTACAAATCGCCCGGCAGGAGGATGGATGAGATGACGACGCAAAGCGTATGCCCCGTTTGTCTCAAACGGCTTACCGCATCAAAAAAACGGGAAGGGGACCGGGTTTTTTTAGAGAAGACCTGCCCGGAGCACGGAAGTTTTCGCACACTGATCTGGAACGGCCCCCCCCGATTATGACAGTTGGAACCGGAACGATCCCAAGGTGCATCTGGCACGCACCCATACTCGGAAGGATCGGGGGTGCCCCTACGATTGCGGGATCTGCCCGGAGCACCGACAAAACACCTGTTGTGTGCTGCTAGAGGTGACCCAGCGCTGTAATTTGAGCTGCCCGGTATGCTTTGCCTCCTCCGGGGAATCTCAGGCGGAGGATCCGTCGGTGGAAGAAATCAGCCAGTGGTATGACCTGCTCATGGACAGCGGAGGCCCGTTTAACATCCAGCTGTCAGGGGGCGAGCCCACCATGCGGGACGATTTGCCCGATCTAATCCGCATCAGTAAGGAGAAAGGATTCTCCTTTTTTCAGCTCAATACCAACGGCTTGCGTCTGGCCACCCAGCCTGATTATGCAGCAGCACTCAAGGCGGCCGGGCTCGACTGTGTATTCCTGCAGTTCGACGGTTTGCAGGACAGTACATACTTAGCCCTGCGGGGCAAAGCTCTGCTGCGCCAAAAGCTGGCCGTTATCGACGTGTGTGCAAAAAACGGTCTGGGTGTTGTTCTGGTGCCCACCATCGCCTGCGGAATCAACGACAGCGAGATTGGCGCATTGCTGAACTTTGCCGTCCAGCGACTGCCGGATGTACGGGGAATTCACTTCCAGCCCATGAGCTATTTTGGGCGTTACCCCGGCCAGCCGGGTCAACGCCTGACCATCCCTGATATGTTGCGCAAAATCGAGGAGCAAACAGCAGGCCAGATGAAAGCAGCGGATTTTAGCCCCGGTTCCGCAGAAAATCCCTACTGCTCCTTTCACGCAAGCTACCTGTTACAGCCCAATGGCTCGTTAAAATCTCTTGGTGGGCAGAAAGAAAGTTGCTGCGGAAATGCCTCCCGCTCACGGGAATATGTGGCACAACACTGGAGTGCCGCGCCATCCTCCGGCTGTTGTAGCTCCCTGCGGGAGAGGGAGCCCCAATCCTTTGACGACTTTCTCGAGCGCACACGGCAATACACATTGCCTGTTTCCGGCATGATATTCCAGGATGCGTGGAATTTAGATCTGGACCGTCTGCGGCAGTGCTATATCCACGTGGTCAGCCCGGACCGGCGGATCATTCCCTTTTGCGCCTACAATCTCACCGGGGGTAGATGGGGATACCCTCTATCGGGGGAAGCTGGTATGAGGATGACCCCCCTTCATCAATGGGCACAGGAAAAAACCGGTGGCCTGCCCATCGAAGCATGGCAGCTGAAAAAGCTGCGGGACACCCTCACCCTGGCCCGCAACAGTTTGTTTTACCGAGAGAGGTTGCCAGGGACAATGCCGGAGCATATTGCCGACATCCGAAGGTTGCCCCTGATGGAAATGGGGACCATGGTGCGGCAGGAACAGCAATTGCTGTGCGTTCCCCCGCAGGAAATCCAGCGCATCGTTACCATATGGACAAGCGGCACCACCGGCAGGCCTAAGCGGTTATACTTTACGGCACAAGATCTGGAGCTGACCATTGATTTTTTTGCACGGGGTTTGCCCACCTTGGTGAAACCGGGGGATGTGATGGCGGTTATGATGCCCTGTCGGGTGACCAGCGGCGTTGGTGACCTTATCTGCCGCGGGCTGAAACGGATTCCCGTGGATGCAGTGCCTTGGGGGCCGCTAACCTCTTTTGCGGAAACCAAAGCCATGCTGCAGGATAAAAACGTCACATCCATTGTTGGCATGCCCGCACAGGTGCTGGCTCTTACGCGGTATCTGGCCATAACCAATGCAAAGACTTCCCTGCAAAGTGTGTTGTTGTCGGCCGATAACATCTCCCCTGTCATGGTAAGGGAGCTGAAAGAGCGCGGCCTGCAGGTCTACCTTCATTTTGGCATGACAGAGACTGGGTATGGCTGCGCCATCGACTGCGATGCCCATGCAGGCCAGCACATCCGGGAACCGGACCTGCTGGTCGAGATTGTGGATCCCATCACCGGACAGCCCATGCCGGACGGACACTGGGGAGAAATTGTCATCACAACCCTGACACGGCGGGGGTATGCCCCTCATCCGTTACCGCACCGGCGATTACTCCCGCATACTGCCGGGCACCTGTCCCTGCGGAAGTACGCTGCGCCGCCTCGACAACGTCCACGGACGTTGGAACGACGGGCTGGTTTTGCCCAAAGGCACCCTGAGGATGCCTGCGCTGGATCAAGCTTTGTTTGCGTTTCCACAGGTGATGGACTTTTCCGTTCATTATACAAACGGTTTATTATCTTTGTATCTTGCTACTTTTTCCGGCATGCCTGCCCTGACAGAGGATGCGGTGCGAAAGGCACTGGCGCCAATCTTTCCGTTGACCGGAGTGGAGATAGCAATTGAGATAGAGCCATGTGACGAGTATGTGCCGTTGCATCAAACAAAGCGTTCGTTTGCCACAGAAGGAGGAGCATCATGAAAATAGCCATTGCTGCTGATGGAAATGGGATGAACAGCATCATTCCGGATCAATTCGAAGCGGGGAGCTACCTGCTGATTTATGAGACAGACGACGGCTCTTGCGAGGTATTCCTCAACCCGGAATCCTCGCGTTCCACCGGTTTGGCCATGACGGAGAAAATCATTCAAAAGGACTGCGAAGCCCTCATCTCCGGCAGCATCGACAAGCTTGCCTTTGAAAAATTGGCGATGGCGCAAATTACACGCTATGATGGTGCGGGACTGACTGCGCAGCATGCAATTGATTTGATGGAGGAAAACCGTCTTGGTTTCTTCCGCGTGCCAAGAGGTGAGGTGTGGGTTGCTCACAATCACGGACATCACACTTGCAGCTGCGGCAACGAATAAGTGAAGCTTGTACCAGTTGTGTGTTCAATTACCCCACATCAAACGTGCTGACCTTTGTTTAAACAGCAGCACGTTATTTGTGCTACACTGGTTACAAGCTACGGCACAGCAGATAGAGGAAATTCCGATAAACTCCCAAGGCGAAATCCCAGAATACCAAAAGACCACACAGGAGCATACGCTCTTATGTGGTCTTTTTTATCCCGCTCAAAGGGGTTCCCCTAAGCCTTTAACAGTCCCTTAGGTGAACACGCCTTTCGGAGCTTTTGAAATATATGATGGGTTGTTATGCCTTCATGGATTGCTCCACAGCCACCGCTACCGCAACGGTAGCGCCAACCATGGGGTTGTTGCCCATCCCAAGGAAGCCCATCATTTCTACGTGGGCGGGCACCGAGGAAGAGCCTGCAAATTGAGCGTCGGAATGCATCCGGCCCATGGTGTCGGTCATGCCGTAGCTGGCGGGGCCTGCAGCCATGTTGTCGGGATGCAGCGTGCGGCCGGTGCCTCCGCCGGAAGCAACGGAGAAGTACCGTTTGCCCTGCTCGATGCATTCTTTTTTATAGGTGCCGGCCACAGGATGCTGGAACCGGGTGGGGTTGGTGGAGTTTCCGGTGATGGAGACATCCACGTTTTCCAGATGCATGATGGCCACGCCTTCCCGCACATCATCAGCACCGTAGCAGCGGACATTTTTCCGCTCGCCATCGGAATAAGCGGTTTCCTTCACCACTTCTACCTTGCCGGTGGCGTAGTCAAACTTGGTTTCCACATAAGTAAAGCCGTTGATCCGGGAGATGATCTGGGCAGCGTCCTTGCCCAAACCGTTGAGGATCACTCGCAGAGGACTTTTGCGGCTCTTGTTGGCGTTGCGGACAATGCCAATGGCACCTTCGGCGGCGGCAAAGCTCTCGTGCCCGGCCCAAAAAGGCAAAACACTGAGTCTCATCCCGCAGCAGCATGGCAGCCAGATTGCCATGACCCAATCCTACCTTGCGATCCTCTGCCACAGAGCCTTCGATGCAGAAGGCCTGCAGACCGATTCCAATGGCCTCGGCAGCTTCGGCAGCGGTTTTGCAGCCTTTTTTGAGAGCGATGGCAGCTCCCATAACATAAGCCCAGCAAGCATTTTCAAAGGCGATGGGCTGAATGTCCTTGACGATTTTGGCGGGAGAAAAGCCCTTGTCCTTACACAGCTTTTCCGCTTCCTGCAGGTCGGCAATCCCGTATTCCTGGAGCACACCGTTGATCTTGTTGATGCGGCGCTCGTAGCTTTCAAACAATGCCATATTCTCTCACCTCCCTATTCTTCCCGGGGGTCGATGTACTTGACCCCATCGGCGAAACGACCATATGTACCGGTAGCGTCTTGAATGGCCTGGTTGGCGTCAACGCCCTTTTTGACAGCAGCCATCACCTTGCCCAGATGGACAAATTCATAACCGATGATCTCATCGTTTTGATCCAAGGCAATGCGGGTGACATAGCCCTCTGCCATTTCCAGGTAGCGGGGACCTTTGGCCTTGGTGCCAAACATGGTGCCAACCTGGCTGCGCAGACCCTTGCCCAAATCTTCCAAACCGGCTCCAATAGGCAGGCCGTCCTCGGAAAAAGCGGTCTGAGTGCGGCCGTATACAATCTGCAAAAACAGTTCCCGCATGGCCACGTTGATGGCGTCGCAAACAAGGTCGGTGTTAAGGGCTTCCAGCAGGGTTTTTCCGGGCAGAATCTCCGACGCCATGGCGGCAGAGTGGGTCATACCGGAACAGCCCAGTGTTTCCACCAAAGCCTCCTCGATGATGCCGTTTTTGACATTGAGGGTGAGTTTGCAGGCTCCCTGTTGGGGGGCACACCAACCTACACCGTGGGTCAGGCCGGAAATGTCCTTGTTTTCTTTTACCTGCACCCATCTTCCTTCCTGAGGAATGGGGGCGGGGCCGTGATATGCGCCCTTAGCTACCGGGCACATATGCTCGACTTCATGGGAGTAAATCATAAGTCAGTGCTACTCCTTTCTAGATGTATTGACACATTTAAAACAATCTTAACACCATTCTGGAAACAGGTCAAGCAATGGTTGCTCCTCGACAAACAAACCGTAGGACATTCTATATAATTTCAAAAAACCGGAAAAAATTGTAGCAATTCCATGCAAGTTTCATAGGTGCTTTAAAACCAATCGGTCAATCCAGTTGCTGGGAGCACCGACCATTTTTCCGGTGTCATAGGGCTTGCAAAAGGAGCCTGCACCGTGCTTTTCCCATTTGCAGGCTTAAAAAATCAGCACACGGGCAATGCCAAAATAGATAAAGAGCACGATGGCATCCACCAAAGTGGTGATAAAAGGCCCCGCCATAATGGCTGGATCCAGCTTGAGGGTTTTGGCGGCAATGGGCAAAAGGCTGCCGATCAACTTGGCAATGACCACTGCAAAAAACAACGTGGCACAAACGGTAAGCTTGATCATCAAATCCCCGTTGCCGAACAACACCATTCGCAGAAAGTTAATCACTGCCAGAACCGAACCTGCAATTAAACTCACCCGAAATTCCTTCCACAGCACCTTGGGCCAGTCGCGCAGAGAAATTTCTCCCAATGCAATGCCGCGGATGATCAACGTGGAGCTCTGATTGCCGGAGTTGCCCCCCGAATCCATCAGCATAGGAATAAAGGCGGTGAGCAACACCACCGATGACAAAAGATTTTCGTAATAGCCGATGATGGCTCCGGTAAAGGTGGCGGATATCATCAGTATCAGCAGCCAGGGAATGCGCTGCTTTGCCAGAGTAAACACTCCCGCGCTCAGATAGGCGTCATCCGAGGGAGCCATGGCTGCCATCTTGAGGAAGTCCTCGGTGTTTTCCTGTTCGATGACGTCTACAATATCGTCGATGGTGATGATACCCACCAGGCGCTGTTCGGAGTCCACCACCGGAATGGCCATTAAATCGTATTTCTTAAAGAGGTCGGCCACCTCTTCCTGGTCGTCGTTGGTGCCGCAGAGCACCACGTCTTTGGTCATGATATCGGAAATAATTTGATCCTCTTCCGAAAGCACCAGACGTCGCAGGGAGACGATGCCTTCCAGCCGCCGGGTATCGTCCAGCACGTAGCAGGTATAGATGGTTTCCTTATCTACTGCTGTCCGCTTGATGCGAGCCAATGCCTCCTTTACCGTCATATTTTTCTTCAGATCGGTAAATTCGATGGTCATCAGGGAGCCGGCGGAATTATCGGGGTAGTTGAGGAACTGATTGATCAGTCCACGCTCCTCGGCGGGAGCAGCGGCAATCAGCTTTTTGACAAAGTTGGCGGGCATGTCCTCCAAGAAGTCAATTTTATCGTCAAAGTACAGTTCGTTAAAGATGTAGTTGAGCAGACTGACATGAATGGCCCCCACAATATCTTTCTGCCTTTGAGGGCTTAGGTAGGAAAACACCTCCGCAGCTTGATCCTTTTGCAACAGCCTGAAGAGGATGACGCAGTCTTCCGGGTCTAAATCGTCGAACACCTCCGCAATATCCATGGGGTAAAGGGCAGCCAGTTCATCCTTAAGGCCCTTAAAGTTCTTGTCCCTGAGCATTTGCGTAATGAGCAGTGTAATTTCTTCTATACGCACTTCTTCCAATTGAAAATCCCCCTTTTTTTAGGGGAGCAGCACCGGTGACGAAAACGGCATTTCTCCCCTGCGTTTTCGATCACTACCTTCAGGGTTTTCGCTCAATTTTCATTCACCGTCCTTTCGCAATTGAAGTGATGTCCTCATCTATTATTGCAGCTTTTTTTTTATTTATCAAGTATTTTCGACAGAACTTTTTGCAAAATCCCGGATCTCCTCTTTCTTTTCTAGGACAAGCTCCCCGTGGGAATTTTCTTGTTTTTTGGAGTCTTTTGGTTTGCGCTGTCAATATTGACAGCTGCATTTTGATAAGGTATAATAACAAATGATTCAGACAAGGCAAACAAATATGGGCTCGTAGCTCAGATGGGAGAGCGCCGCGTTCGCAACGCGGAGGTCGAGAGTTCGATCCTCTTCGGGTCCACCAAAACGGGGGAAGAAGTCAATTGCAAGCAAGCAATTGGCTTTCTTTTTTCTGCGGTGTTTGTTTTTTCATATTTTACCTTTCATAGTGCCATCCGTGCGGAAGATACTAAGGCATGGAGGTGATTTTTTGAAAAAGTTTTTCTTTGTTGTTTGCTGCGCCACACTTTGTGCGGTGGGATTTCCGACAAATGCCAGTGCAGCGGGAAATGCCGACCATGTTGCAGAAGCGGCTTTGGATGCAGCAACACCCTATGATCTGGACTCCCTGCAGGAAAAAGTAGAGGATATTGTAAAACGAGTGGAAGCCATACAACCCACCGGAACCGGGGAAGAAATCCGCAGGCAGTTTTTTGCCCTACACCAGGAAATCGAAACGGTAGATAATGAAATTGATTTACTGGATGACAAAATAGGATTGGACTTTATGTCCGGTACCTTAACCTGGAAAGAATATATTGCTCTGGAACGCAAGCTGGATGCTTTGGAAAAGCGTCTGGACCGCGCAGAAGATCGTTTGGAGCGAACCTTTCATATGGATGATTAAAGCCTGCTGTACAGCAGGCTTTTTTTCTGCAAAATGGCAAGCAAATTTAATATATAATAAAGGAACAAGCCTTTGGCGGAGCAAGGTACAGGCCTTTTCAGGGTATAGGTATGATGCAAATTTCAGGGCGAAACACAGCATGTAGAAAGGAGGCGTGCGGGTACAAGGTGACCATTATTTTATAGTTATTATTAAAAATATTGCATATAAGCTACTATTGTGCACTTTAGGCTCATTCCCGAATTGGTGAAATTGGGATACAATTGCTCAATAGAAGTTAAGAAATATGTGCATTATATTTAAATTGCTTTTGGTTGTTACCTGCTTGTAGTATGCCAATTAAGAAGAGAAGGAAGAAGCACTGTATTGCAATGCCACCGCCGCATGTTATGCAGGGGGGATTGAGTGACTGAATTTGAAGAGCTGGCATTAAAAAAGATTATTAAAGATTATCTGGTTGATTGCATCTATGCCAATTTGAACGTAACAGCGGGTAAATTTGGAATTAGCAATACGGAAATTAGCAAGCGAATCGGCTGGGATCCGGCAGGATTTAATCAAAAATACAGCCGCAGCAACGATATCCGTATTACGACGTTCATCAAAATTTATGTTGCCCTGACCGATCTTGTTCAGGAAAAAGAGGCGGAAATCGGATTGGATATCCTGGGCACCTCCGAAATCAAACTGGATGATCTGATTACCCAACATGAAATCCATGTAGGGGCCTTGTTTAATCACATCAGTGCTGTGGCAGAAGGGAGAACTGTGTTTTTGGATACAGTGGAACTGATCGAAACCTACAAGAACATGAAACCCTTTGTATTGGTGGGGCGAAAAAGCAAAAAGTACAGCGAACGCGAGATTGGTGTGTACATAAATTACTACAAAAAGGTCCTGGATGGCCAATAAAGCGAGGATGAATTAACTTGAACGGTAGAGTGGATATGCAAAAACTGTTCAACCAGCCGGAAGATATGGTAGATGAGGCCATCGTTGGTTTTGTAAAGTGTTATCACCAACATGTCGCACATACCCGGTGTTCCCGCACCCTAAAATACAAACACGCACCGGTATCCGGCAAGGTTGGCATTGTAACCGGCGGTGGCTCCGGCCACGATCCCGCCTTTATGGGGTACCTTGGAAAAAATATGCTGGATGCCGTAGCCATCGGCGATATTTTTACTCCTCCATCGGAGGAATCCTTTTATCATGCCTTTATGGAGGCAGATGCCGGAAAAGGAGTCGTTTGCCTGTTCGGAAATTTCTACGGGGATGTTGTAAATGCCCGCAAGGCGGCCGAGCGCGCCAAGGCAGAAGGGGTGGAAGTGAGGCTGGTGATTGCCAATGACGACGTGGCAACCGACGATCCCGATACCCGCCGGGGAAGCACCGGGGAAACCCTGCTTTGGAAAATCGGGGGCGCAGCCGCCGCATTGGGTTACGATCTCAACCAGGTGGAGACTGTGGCGGTGCGGGCGTTGTCCCGCATGCGCAGCATCGGCATCGGCCTTGCCAGCTGTATCATTCCCGAAGTGGGCAGACCCAACTATCTCATTGAGCGGGGTACCATGGAAATAGGAGTGGGCCATCACGGGCAATCCAGCATGGATACCTGCAAGCTAAAGACCGCCAACGAGACAGCAGACATTATGATTGCAGAGGTTTTAAAGGATATGTCACTGGGTAGTGGAGACCAGGTAATGGTTGTTATTTCCGGACTTGGAAACACCATGCTCAGCGAGCTACATATTTTATACAGCCGTGTCTGCGATGTGTTGCAGAGCATGCATCTGGATATCTACAAGGCTCTTGTGGGGAATTATTTCACCTCACTGGATATGATGGGGGCAACGCTAACCATATTCCATCTGGATGAAGAACTCAAGCGCTTGCTGGATTATCCGGGATATGCGGTGTCGCTCACAAACTATATCACCCCGCAGTAGGGGAAGGTCAGACAAGGAGGGCAGAACATGAATTTGGTAGAGATGAGCGGTATTCGCAAGAGCTTTTACGGGGTGGAAGTGCTACATGGTGTGAACTTTCAGCTCAAGGCAGGTACCGTGCATGCTCTAATGGGTGAAAATGGGGCAGGAAAGTCCACTCTGATGAAGGCGCTAGCGGGGGTTCATAAGTTCGACGCCGGCGTGATTAAGATAGAGGGAAAACCCGCAGAAATCCACTCCCCATCCAATGCCCGCTCCCTGGGGGTGGCAATGATTCAGCAGGAACTTTCCCCGGTGGCAGAGCTGACGGTGGCAGAGAATATTTTTCTGGGTCGGGAACCGGTTAAAATGGGGTTTGTAGATTATAAACAGCTGTATCGGCAAACGGGAGAGCTGTTGGATAGCCTGAATATCGATATAAACCCCAAAACCAAAATGAAAACCCTCCAAATGGCGGAGCAGCAAATGATAGAAATCGCCAAAGCGATTTCCCAAAATGCCCGCATTGTCATCATGGACGAACCCACCTCTTCCATCACCGATCGGGAGGTGGATAGCCTGTTTCGCATGATTGCGGATATGAAGGCGCGGGGAACCGGCATCATTTACATCTCCCACAAGATGGATGAAATTTTCCGGATCGCCGATGAGATTACCGTACTGCGGGATGGAGGCAACGTAGGTACATGGAAAACCAACGAAATTGATACGGAGCAATTGATTTGCAGCATGGTGGGCCGAGAGCTGAAATCCCAGTTCCCCAAGGTAGAGGTCCCCATTGGAGAACCTATTTTGGAAGTTAGAAATTTAACCCGTACCAATCAGTATGAGGATATCAGCTTTACCTTACATAGAGGCGAAATACTGGGATTTGTAGGGCTCATTGGATCGGGTCGCACCGAACTGATGAATACGCTGTTTGGCATTACCCAACCGGAAAAAGGAAAAATCCTTCTGGAGGGAAAAGAAGTCACCTTTAAAAGCCCAAGGGATGCCATGGCCCATGGAATTGCCTATGTCACAGAAGACAGAAAAGGAGAAGGGGTGGTGTTACCCATGAGCATACGGCACAACACCACCCTTCCCTCCCTAAAGGTATTTACAAAATCCGGCTTGCTCCAGCGCAAAGCAGAAAGCGATGCGGTAGCCCAACAGGTCTCTTCTCTCAACATCAAAGCAACCAGCACCCTGCTGCCGGTGAAATCTCTTTCTGGTGGAAATCAGCAAAAGGTTGTTTTGGCCAAATGGATGATGACCAACCCAAAGATCATTATTTTTGACGAGCCGACCAGAGGCATCGATGTGGGATCCAAGGCCGAAATTTATAAGATCATGTGCGATTACGCTGCGCAGGGCAATGCGGTGATTATGGTTTCTTCCGAAATGCCGGAGGCCATGGGAATGTCCGACCGAATTCTGGTGCTAAGCAACCACAGGTGCAGTGGAGAATTAAAGCGCAGTGAATTCTCGCAGGAAGCCATTGTGCAGATGCAGTTTAAGCATATGGTCAGCACGCGAAAAGAGATGACAGGAGTGATGTAACATGAGCTATCCGGAATTGGGTTTGCAGAAAAAAAAGGGAACCATGTCCCAAAGGCAGTTTATTTCTACCTTTGGCTCCCTCATCGGGCTGGTTGTACTGATTATCGTGATGTATACCCTCAAGCCCAACTTTTTAAGCCCCTCCAATATCCGCAATATCCTTCGCATCTCCTCCATCAACGGATTGTTAGCGGTAGGCATGACCTTTGTGGTGCTCACCGGGGGAATTGATTTGTCGGTAGGCGCAGTAATGGGCTGTGCCGGTATGTATTCCGCCTATTTTGCCCAAACCAGCATGCAGAAGCACTGGATGGTGGCCGTGCTGGTGGGTATGGGTATGGGCCTTATCATTGGCACTTTTAACGGTGTTTGCATTTCCTATTTTCGGGTTCCTCCCTTTGTGGGAACACTGGGCTCCATGAGCATTGCCAAAGGCCTTACCTTTCTGCTAACCGATGCAAAGCCCATCCCCAGTCTGAGTTCGGAATTTAAGTTTTTAGGGGGCGGCAACCTGGGAGGCTGGCTGCCCACGCCCATTGCCATCATGGCGGTGGTTCTGGTTATCTGCTTTACCCTGCTTTACAAAACCCGGTATGGACGCTACATTTTTGCAGTAGGCGGCAACCTCAATGCAGCTCACGTATCCGGCATCAATACCAAACGGATTATTTGCTCAGTCTACATCATCTCCAGCATGCTGGCTGCTTTGGCCGGAATCATCACCAGTGCACGGGTTACTTCCGGGGTAACATCCACCGGAGACGGGTACGAAACCAACGCAATTGCCATGGTGGTTATCGGCGGCACCAGCTTGGCGGGTGGCCGGGGCAGATTGTGGGGAACCATCATTGGTATTCTGTTGCTACAGTGCCTGACCAACGGCTTGGATATGCTGGGGGTTAATACATATTATCAGATGATTATCAAGGGATTTGTGGTAATTGGAGCAGTCATGCTGGACGGTTTAAACGCAGAAGATTAATTTCATGCTCACTCGCAAAAGCGATTGACATAACACACAAGGAGGATAAAAATGAAACACTTGAAGAAAACGCTAGCCTTATTTCTCGCATTGTTTCTGATTGCAGCCACCTTTGCAGCTTGCTCTTCTCCTGCTCAGCAGGCAACTCCGTCCAACGCTTCCTCGACAGCCTCCGGCACAGCCGCCGAAACCCCAGCCAAAAAGATAAAAATTGGCGCAACCTATTACAGCCTGCAAAATGAGTTTACCATGCGCATGGACAACGCAGGGAAGAAGTACTGTCAGGAAAACGGCATCGAGCTGATTTCCTATGACGGTAACTACGATGCAGCCACCCAACTCTCTCAAATCGAGACCATGATCGCCGATGGCTGCGATGCCATCATCCTCAACCCCCACGATGCCGTGGCTTGCGCCGCCGGAGTGGAAATTGCCCATCAGGCTGGAATTCCCGTAGTGGGCGTGAACACCATGGTGGAAAGCGACCTGCTGACTTCCTATGTTGGCTCTCAGGACGTATCTGCCGGCGAGGATATCATGCAGTATATGATTGACTACCTGGGCAAGGACGAGTTTAACATCGTCATCATCGAAGGTCCCATGGGTCAATCGGCCCAACTTCAGCGCATCGAAGGCATTGAAAACATCCTGGCCAAGTACCCCAAAATTAAGGAGCTGGCTCGCAACACCGCCAACTGGTCCCGCTCCGAGGCCATGTCTTTGATGGAAACTTGGATTAACAGCTTTGGAAGTGATATCCACGCTGTCATTGCCGAAAACGACGAAATGGCCCTGGGTGCCCGTCAAGCCATCGAAGATGCGGGGCTGGATATTCCCTGCATTGGAATCGACGGCATTACCGACGCAGTTGCAGCCATTCAAGAAGGCCGCATGATTGCCAGTGACTTCCAGAACGCAGAGGGACAGATGGTGGGAGCGATCGAAGCAGCCGTCAAAGCAGTCAATGGCGAACCGGTGGAGAAGTTCACCTGGATTCCCTTTGAGATGATTACCCCTGAGAATGCAGCGGAGTATGTAAACAAGTACTAATCATCCGCAACCAAAAGAATAAAGGTGCGCAAGGCGGATGGATGAAAGTCCGTCCGCCTTGTGTCACAAACAGCAAGGAGGAGGTTTACCCATGCTCCAGTATGAAAGTGTAGATCTGAATTTTGCTCTCGAAGGCAAAACCGCTATCATTACCGGCGGTGCAGCGGGCATTGGCTATGCCACAGCCCAGTTCTTCCATGGAAAAGGCGTCAACCTTGTACTGGCGGACCTCAACCCCAAGGTGGAGGAAATCGCAAGGGAACTGGGAGAAAACTGCTTGGGAGTGGTGGGCAACGTCTGCGATCGCAGCTATCCCGCCAAGGTAATCGAAGCTGGCGTCAAGGCGTTTGGACAGGTAGACATTCTGGTAAACAGCGCCGGCATTGTAGCGCTGGAAAAGGCCGAGGACATCGGGGAGGATGACTGGAACCGAACCATCGACATCAACCTTTCCGCCAGCTTTTTTATGGCACAGGCAGTGGGCAAATATATGATCGAAAACAAGATTGGCGGCAGCATTGTCAACATGGCCTCTCAGGCCGGTGTCATTGCGCTGGACAAACATGTAGCTTATTGCGCCAGCAAGGGCGGCATTATTGCCATGACCAAGGTGATGGCAAAGGAATGGGGCAAGCACGGCATTCGAGTCAACTGCGTTTCTCCTACCGTAGTGCTGACCGAACTGGGACATAAAGCCTGGGACGGACCGGTGGGCGATGCCTTTAAAAAAGAAATGCCCTCGGAGCGTTTTGCGGAACCGGACGAGATAGCCGCTTGCATTGCCTTTTTGTGCAGCAAGGGCGCAGGCATGATTACAGGCCACAATTTGCTTGTGGACGGCGGATATACCATTCAGTAAACACAGGGTGGAGGATACATAGATGCAACGTATTTTAAATAATCCCGATCACATTGTAGATGAAATGTTAGAAGGCTTTGCCAAATGTCACTCATCCATCGTCAAACGAGTGGTCACCAGCGAAGAAAATGCCAGAGGAGTGATTGCCGCAGTGGATGCTCCCAAGGCGGGAAAGGTTGGCGTGGTAACCGGGGGCGGATCGGGACATAAGCCTGCTTTCGTCGGATATGTGGGGAAAAACATGTGCGATGCCGCTGCCGTGGGTGAAATTTGCACCTCTCCTACCGCTCTTGCTTTTCTGGAGGCTTTTCGCGCCGCCGATGGCGGTGCCGGCATTGCCTGCCTCTACGGAAACTATTCCGGTGACAACATGAATGTCAAAATGGCCAGCAAAATGGCCAAACGGGAGGGCCTGGTAGTCAAGACGGTCATTGCCAACGATGATGTGGCTTCTGCCCCCAAAGACCAGCGGGAAAAACGCCGGGGAGTTGCCGGAGAAGTGCTGATGTGGAAATGCGGCGGCGCCAAAGCAGCTTTGGGTGGAACTCTGGATGAGGTAATCGCTGTGGCCCAAAAGGCCATCGACAACACCCGCAGTGTGGGAATCGGTCTGACACCTTGCACTCTTCCGGCAGTAGGGCACCCCAATTTTGAAATCAAACCGGGTACCATGGAGGTGGGGATTGGCCATCACGGGGAGCCGGGCATTGAGGTTTGCCCTTTGGAAACTGCCGCTCAAATGGCTCAGCGCATGGTGGATATTGTAGTGCCGGATTATCCCTACCAGGCGGGAGATGAGGTTGTGGTGCTGGTTTCCGGACTGGGTGCCACTCCCGTCATGGAGCTGTATGTGCTCTACAACGAAATTGATAAACTGTTGAAGGCTCAGGGGATCCAAACATATCGCTCCTATGTTGGGAATTACTTTACCTCACTGGATATGATGGGGGCCACTCTCACCATTATGAAAGTGGATGAGGAGCTGAAGGAACTGATTGATCTGGAGGCACATACCGTTGGATTTCAGCAGCCATAAAGCCTTGCTGCCCTTGGGATTTTCAAGAATACCCAAGCCCGGCAGAGAGGAAAATCAAGGAGAGTAGGTGAACGGCAATGGCTGTGGTAAAAAATGAGCAGGGACGAGACATTCTCCTGAACATGGTCAAGGCGATTCAGGACAACAAGCAGTACCTGGGAGACGTGGACGGACTCATTGGCGATGGGGATCACGGAATGAACATGAACAAGGGGTTCACCATTTATGGAGAACAGCTTGGAGACAATTCCACTACGTTTACCGATGGTCTCTTCGAGTTGGGGCAGGTTCTTCTCAACAAAATTGGCGGATCCATGGGGCCGATTTACGGTACGGTGTTTATGGAAATGTCCGACCGGGGAGAGGAAGCAGAGGAGATCGATCTTCCGCTCTTTACTGCAATGATGGAGGCAGGGCTGGAGGGGCTGTACAGCATTGTGGATGCCCGTCCCGGAGACAAAACCTTGGTGGATACCCTATTCCCGGCTGTGGAAGCTCTCAAGGCCGCACAGGCCCAGGGAAAGGACTTTCCCGCAGCGTTGCAGGACATGGTTGAGGCAGCCCGCCAGGGAAAGGACAGCACCAAAGATTTGGTGGCAAAATACGGCCGGTCTTCCAGATTAGGGGAACGCTCCCGGGGAGTTTTAGATGCAGGTGCTACCTCCTGCTTTATCATTTTGGAAGCCATGGCCAACGGCATGCAAAAGGCTATGGCTTAAAATTAAAAGAAAGGGGTAGTTGGTTTGCATACCATAGCCATCGGTTGTGATCCAAATGCCGCTCAGGCAAAAGAGGCCCTCATTCAATTTCTGCGGAAAAAGGGCTATCATGTTCAAGATTTCGGCAGCGAGGATGTCATCTACGCCAATGTCGCCTTTGAGGTAGCAAAGGCGGTGGTTGCAGGTGAGTACGACAGAGGCATTTTAATTTGCGGCACGGGAATTGGCGTTTCCTTGGCGGCCAACAAAGTAAAAGGAGCCTATGCGGCTTTGATAAGCGACGTGTACTCGGCCGAGCGGGCGCGAAAAAGCAACGATGCCAATATTGCCTGTTTTGGCGCTTTTACCACCGGAATTAAACTTATGGAAAAACTGGCCGAAGTATTTTTAGAATCCGAATTTGAAGAGGGAAGTCCGTCCCAGCCAAAGATAGATCGAATTCGTCAATACGCAGAGCTGTAAACCAATCAAAGCGGTATTGCGTGCAAACGCATATACTGCTTTTTTATACAAATCCAGATTGGTTCATCTTTACTGCAAAGGAGTAGCAAAATGAATCCGGATCGTTTCACGCAAGCCCAGCAGCAGTTGTCCGAGTCCTTTCACACACTCAAGGCGGTTTACGACAACTATAGAGCCGACAGCCAGTCAACACCCAAGCAACGGGGTATTGGAGATGTGTTTCGGGGATGGCTGGCCGGTTCCCAGCCTACTCAGGCAGATGCCAGGGGCCTTGCCTTTTATGATCAGGTGGCCGAGGCGGTGAGTGGTCTGGAAAAGATCTTGGCTGCCTATATCAAAGAGCTTCCGGATTTATGCTTTTCCTACGCCAAAGAGGCTGCGCAGGTGGTGCTGATGTTGAATCCCCGCCAGCTGCCCTTGGATATAAAGTGGTATCTGTTAGCTGCGGAGTACCACTTGATTCCGCTGCTGCCTTACCTGAAGAGAGAGGAATTGGCTGACCTGTGCACACAGTATTTGGCGGCCACTCCCCGCCGAATGCTGCTCCCCAACCAAAAAAAGCTTCTGGACCAGATGGAACAGGGCTTATCCCAAGGCTTAAAATAGGACTCCATCGGCACACTTCAGCCACACCGGGCTTGGCGTCCATCGGGCGGAGGGATTCTTCCACCCAATGAGGATTAAAATGATTGCAGGTATCCTGCAAGAGGGGTGCTGGCGGAAAATTCGCCGGTTGCCTGCAAAAAAAACACTTTTAAATTCCAAAAGCAGATGACGCAAGTCACCTGCTTTTTTTCATGGTGTTTTGACAGGCTTCCTACAAGGGCAAGCTCCCATCCGGCTTGCCCTTGTTCTGCATAAAAGGCAGCTGTGTTATTCATACTATAAACTACAATTTGCTTTGGGGGAGGATACAATGAAACAGTTTTGGAAAAAGAAACGAGACCCCAAAATTCAGAATTTGGATCAAAGCGTCGAGCAGTTGAATGGCTCTTTGGAGGAGGAGAAGGTAAAGCCTTCTCTGGATGAGAATATGGCCATGGTCAAAAAGCTGTTTGCCGATATGGATATGATACGCTATAAAGTCATAGAAACCGAAGGAAAACATCCTGCCCGGTATGGCATTGTTTTTTGTGATGGGATGGTCAGCTCCGAGATTATCAATACCAATATTGTCAAGCCCCTGATGCTTTTAACCCCCGCCGGAAAAGGCTCCCTGGTGGATTGCCTGCTTACCAGTGTGGTGCAGGTGGGCGAATCCCAAGTAACCGATCAGTTTAAAAGCATTGTGGAGAACGTTACCTATGGAGATACCATTTTATTTGCGGATGGTTGTCCCCAGGCGGCAATTCTAAACACGAAAAATTTTGCGCTGCGCTCCATCACCGAACCGGAAAACGAAAAGGTGCTGGGAGGACCGCGAGAGGGGTTTACGGAATCCTTAACCCAGAATATTTCTCAAATTATGCGGCGGCTGCGCACCCATGAGCTGAAAATAAAAAAGCTCACCCTGGGTAGAATCACCCAAACCTCGGTGTGCATTTGTTATATCGAAAGTGTGGTAAACAAGGAAGTTCTCAACGAGTTGTATCGCCGCATCAATAAAATTGATATAGACGGTGTGCTGGAAGAAAATTATATTGCAGAAAATATCCGGGATCATCCATTCAGCACCTTTCGCACAACAGGCTACACCGAGCGGCCCGATGTTGTTGCGGCTAAACTGCTGGAAGGACGCATCGCCATGGTAGTAGATGGTTCCCCTATGGCCACCACCATACCCTATCTGTTTATTGAAAACTTCCAAAGCAACGAGGATTACTACTATAACTTTTACTATGCCTCTTTTTCTCGTATGCTGCGCATTAGCGCTTTTCTATTAACGGTGGCGGTACCGGGATTCTATATCGCTGTGGTGGCATTTCATCAGGAAATGCTGCCTTTGCAACTGCTCATGAAAATTGCTCTGGAGCGGCAAAGCGTGCCTCTTCCGGCAGCGCTAGAAGCCGTGGTGATGTTACTGGTGTTTGATCTGTTGCGGGAAACGGGAGTTCGGATGCCCTCCAACATCGGTCAGGCTTTGAGTATTGTGGGCGCCCTGGTCATTGGTCAGGCGGCGGTGGAAGCCAATCTGGTGGCTGCCCCTATGATTATTATGGTGGCAGCTACAGGCATTACCGGACTTTTGGTGCCCAAGCTCAATGCACCCATTGCAGCTTGGCGCATTATTGTGCTGGCTTTTGCCTCGGCCTTTGGATCTTTTGGCCTTTCCATTGGGCTTGGGCTGATGCTGGTTCATATCTGTAGTCTGACGTCTTTTGGCGTGGAACAGGTTTCCCTCAAGGGCAGCCTGAAATTCCAGGCCAACAAAGATATATTCTTCCGGGCACCTTGGCCCAAAATGATCGAGCGGCCGGATAGGCTGTCCCGCAACAAAGTGCGCCAAACGGAGGGAAACAACCATGGGTAGGCGGACTTTAGCTTGCTTGATGTCCCTGGTGATGGCCTTTGTTTTGAGCGGCTGCTGGAGCTACAAGGGCCTGGATCAACTGAATATTGTGGTAGGCATTGCCGTTGATTACGACAAGGAAAACAAGCTGTTTTTAGTGGACTATGAAGTTGCCGACCTGACAGGTGCCGACAAACAGTCTACCATTGGGGGCAGAATCATTCGGTCTCAAGGTAAAACTCTGTTCGAGGCAGCAAGAAATGCCAAACGAAAAGAAGACGATCGGCTGTATTTTGGAAGCTCCAATGTATTGGTGATCAGTCACCAAATTGTGCAGGAAATGGGAATCAAGCCCATTATGGATTGGTTTTTGCGGGATGGCGAGTGCAGAGAGACAATCAATGTCGTTCTTTCCCAAGAGGAGACCGCAGCAGAAATCCTGGAAACAACCGAAGAAAACAAAGGAATTATGTCTGCAAGTCTTCACGACATCATCCGGGAAGATAATAAGATAAGCGCCAGCTCTACCAATATGAAGATGTTTCAGATATTCGGCAGTCTCCACACAAAACGAAATTCGGTTATGTTGCCGGTGCTTCACAAAACAAAAAATGTCAACAAGGAAATTCCCGAGCTCAACGGGATTGGCGTTTTAAAAGGCGATAAATTAATTGGCTATTTAACACCGGATCAGTCCAAATATGCTCTGTTTGTAGAAGATAAAATTGTGGGGGGCCTTCTCACTCTTTCGGTAACCGATTTGGAAACCGACGATATTACTTTGGAAATTATAAAAAACAAAACCAAAAAGTCTGTTTCGTACCAAGATAACAAGATAAAGGTAACCATCAAAACCAAAACCAGTGTGGCCGCTGCAGAAAATCTTGCCGGCCTGTCCATGATGGATCAGGAAGTGATCCGAAAATTGGAACATGCTGCAGAGGAAAAGCTGGAGACAAACATTCGGGATGTGGTATCCACACTGCAGAATGAATTTCGCACCGATGTCTTTGGCTTTGGAGAAATGATCTACCGGAAGGATCTGAAGCTATGGCAGCAATTGGAACCCCATTGGGAAGATATTTACCCTACTGTTGAGGTCGAGGTTTCTTCCAAGGTGCAAATCTCCAATTCCGCATTCATCAAGTAGCTGGGAGGATTGGCATGCTTACCGCCGTTGTTGTGCTATTCTTTTTATCGGCCCTGCTGGTAGACGCCTTGACACTGATGAAACAAATGCAGCTCAAACGGGAAAAGGTTGTTTACTATACCATGATGTTGGTTAGCTTTTGTGGATTGATTACCTATAGCTTTTTCACCACGATACCATCACTCTTTGGTGGAATAACCAAGGTTTTGGATGCCCTTTTTAAAATCAAGGGATAAAGCTTCCACATCAAAACCGTTGCCCATAGCTCTGAAAGGATGGACACCATGCCAAATGAAAAAGTAACTTTTCACCAGGCCCTTTTCACTATGGTACTGTTCGGATTCGGCAGCAGTGTGATTATGGGCATCAGCTCCAACGTCTACCAGGATGCGTGGATTGCCATCCTGCTGGGGGCTGCTTTAGTCACGCCGATTGCGCTGATGCACATACGAATCATCAAGCTGTTTCCGGAAAAGAATCTATTTCAAGTAATGGAAATTACATTGGGCAAGATTGTGGGCAAAATCTTTACTGTATTGCTGGTATGGTATGCGGTGCACCTTGCGGCACTGGTTTTGCACAACTTTGCGGATTTTATTCAGGTGTTTGACATGCCCGAAACTCCGCAGCTTGTGATTATGATCCTCATGTTCTGGATTACCGTCTATCTTGCTCGCAGTGGGATACTGGTTGTTGGAAAATGGTCGGTTTTTGCCTTTTGCTTTGTTCTTTTTGTCATATTGTTTACCTTTTGCACCTCGTTGCACCAAATAAACTTGGAAAACCTGCTGCCGCTGTTTGAAGCATCGCCTTCCCAGATCGCAAAAGACACCTTTGGCATTTTTGCCTTTCCTTTTGCAGAAAGCATCATTTTTTTGTGTGCGGCCGACTGTTTGTATCGACAGGATTGTCAAAAAGTTCATAAGATATACTTTTGTTCCATGGGGATACTGGTAGCCATATTTCTTACAGTTTTTATCCGCAACTTGCCTTTGCTGGGAAGTGCGCTAAAGGATCAGAGTTACTATCCCTCCTACACCGGAGTGAGAACCATCGAAGTCGGAGATTTTTTAGCCAGAATCGAAAGTTCTATTTCCTCCAATTTTATTCATGCGGGCATTGTTAAAATTACGGTATGCCTGCTGGCGGCCAGCAAGGGCATCGCCAATTTGTTTGCGTTGCCACACCCCCGAACTTTTGTAATGCCGGCGGGAATGTTAGCCCTGGCTCTTTGCGTCTTTCTCTATAAAAGCACCATGGAAATGTTTGCTTTTTTGGAGTACTACCCCTTTTATTCTCTGCCCTTTCAGGTTATCATCCCTGTTATCGTTTGGATCTCCGCCGAAATTTACACAAAAAAACAGAAGAAGAAGGAGGCGCAAACTCCTGCCGACGCATCGCAATAAATTGGTTTGCTTGGCAGAAGGGATTTTACATGGTGCAGGGTACAAGCACAGGAAGCGACCTCTCCATTTCTAAAAACGGTTTTCGTTTTACAACTTCCCGCTGCTCGAATAAAAGAGTGGCGGGAAGTTTTGTGTACCTTTTCAAAAAGGTAAAAAGTAAGGGGGAGAATTGCAGGCAAAAATGAGGCTGTCACCCCGCAATGGCGTTGCGTTTTAGCAGTTTAAAGCCTTGACACTCAGCAGGTATTCTGTTAATGTTAATATCGTTGGATAGACAGAAGGGAAAAGCCTTGATCCAACCACCCAATGCTTTGTTTTTGGGTTATTTGCGGCTTATCAGAGATGTTTGATGGAGGAGAGGGGTATGAAACATTCGCCCGAAACAGCAACGAGTAGAGCATCACAGTTTTCGTCCAAATGGGGATTTGTTGTTGCGGCAGTGGGATCGGCCGTTGGCATGGCCAACGTATGGGGATTTCCCTACAAGGTAGGGCAATATGGGGGAGCAGCCTTTCTGGTGGCTTACCTTATTTTTATTGCCATATTTGGGTTTGTAGGGTTGGCCGCGGAATATGCCGTAGGCCGCAGAGCCAAAACCGGAACGGTGGGAGCCTACCAAAAGGCTTGGCAATCCACAGGGAAGGGCAAAATTGGCAAATACATAGGCTGGCTTCCTTTGGCAGGTTCCATGTGTATTGCATTGGGCTATGCGGTGATTATTGCCTATGTGTTGAAAGCCTTTGCCAACTCCTTAACCGGCTCTTTGATGACGGTGGATACTGGAGTGTGGTTTGAGAGCTTTGCCATGACCAATTACTCGGTAATTCCCTACCATATTATTGTGGTGGTGGGCACATTGCTGACCCTGCTGCTGGGGGCAAACAGCATCGAAAAATCCAATAAAGTGATGATGCCGGTATTCTTTGGGATTTTTATTATCCTGGCAATTCGAGTGGCTATGTTGCCCGGCTCTGTAGAGGGCTACAAGTTCATGTTTACCCCCGAATGGTCCAAGCTCAAGGATCCCATGGTGTGGGTCTGGGCCATGGGTCAGGCGTTCTTTTCCCTTTCCGTTACCGGCAGCGGCATGATTGTGTATGGTGCCTACCTTGACGACAACGAGGATGTGGTAGGCGTTGCCCAAAGAACCGCAATCTTTGACACCATTGCGGCAATGGTGGCGGCGTTGGTAATCATCCCTGCCTGCTTTGCCTATAACGTAGATGTCAATGCCGGTCCCGGGCTTTTGTTTGTCACCCTGCCCAAAATTCTGCAGGATATTCCCATGGGCCGCCTGTTTGCCATCATTCTGTATACCGCCATGATCTTTGCGGGAGTCAGCTCTCTGCAAAATATGTTTGAGGCAGTGGGCGAATCCTTGATGTACAAGTCTAAAAAGCTTAACCGCAAGGTGATGCTCCTCATTTTATGTGTTATTTGTCTGGGAATCGGCCTTCATATGGAGCCTATCTTCCGCTGGGGGCCCTGGATGGATCTCATCTCCATTTACATCATTCCCATCGGCGCTACCCTGGGCGCCATCTCCTGGTTCTGGGTGATGAAGAAAGAGGATTTGCTGGACGAAGTCAACAAAGGCGCCCAGAAACCCCGCGGCGCTTTCTGGTACAACGTGGGGCGCTTTGTGTATGTGCCGCTGGCCATCATCCTCTGTTTGATTGCCCTGTTTAAGCAGATCGCCTTCTAAGAAAATGAATGGGGGAGAGATTCTCCCAAGTATGATAAAAAGCCGGCTTTGCCGGCTTTTTATTTTGAGTTGGGCAAAAAGCAAAATCAGGGTAACCCGACAATGTATGCAAAAAAACCACCTTGCGCTGCAGATTTTCCCTGCAACCAAGGTGGTTTGATCTTCGGTTTAAGATGGGACGACTTGTTCCAGATGGGAGGTGCAGGCGGGGCAACGGGTGGCCCCGGTCTGGATTTCGGTCAGGCAATAGGGGCATTTGGGTTTGGGAGCTTCCGGTGCAGGTTTCTTGTCCGGCATCAGGCGGTTCATGGCCCGCACCATCAAAAATACCACAAAAGCCATAATCACAAAATTGATCACCGAGGTGAGAAACGCTCCGTACCGCAGGGTTACCCCCAAAAAATCCAAGGCCTTGTCATCAAAATTCTGGCGGGTAAACAAACCGATCAAAGGGGAAAGGATATTGTCGGTGAGGGAGGTGACCACCCCCTGAAACGCCGCACCGATGATGACACCTACTGCCAAATTCATGACATTTCCCTTAAGGGCAAACACTTTAAACTCCTGTAAAAACTTCTTCATATTATCTTCTCCCTCCATGCTGCTTGCAAAACCATGCCCCGTCTCTTGTTAAGAGTTTTCTTCATTATAGACCATCCCTTACACCGAGGCAATAAACTTGGCACTTTTTTCGGTGTAAAATTATATTTCCCCATAAATGGGAGGGGAGGACAAAAAGCCGGAGCACATTTGTGCTCCGGTTTTTCCCTTTGTAAAAGCTTGTAAACGCATTGCGTTTTTGGGGTCACATTCCTGCAAACATTTGGGCAGAACCGATTCGCACCAGGTTTCCGTCGGTTGCCACTTCCACTCCGACACCGATCTGGGCAAAGTTTTCGTTTAGCATATTGGTGTAATGCCCGGGACTGCTGCGCAGCTCATCAAACATATAGCGGGCAGCGGAGGCGGTATCGTAGGCCATCCCCGAAAACTCCATATAGCTTACGTTTTCCCCGTGCCACTTGCCTGCATAGGGGAACCCCACCTCATCAAAGGCGGTATAGTAGGAGGTTCCGTCGGGACGTGTGTGGGAAAGATTGTCCAGCACTTCGGCCGCCCGAATGCGAGCTGCCCATCTCATGGTGTCCTCCAGAGCCAGCGCCCGTCTGCCGTGCTGCTCCCGCTCGGCGTTAATCAGACGAATCAGCTCCGACTCAAACAGCTGGGCATCAATTCCCGACACATTGGTTGTCCCGTCTGCCGGATTTGATTTTTCCGGTTGAGGGGAGGGCTGGGTGCCATTGCCCGGCGAATTGGCACGGGAATTGACCGGTTGCTCCACCGACGCCGGGGGAGTTTGAGAAAGGGAGGGCTCCTTAGAATTCTTCGGCGCTTGACTGGAAGGCTGCAGGGAGGGGGCTTGGTCTTCTTTGGATTCCTGTTTTTCCGGTATCACAATGGAAGAGGATTCCACCGGCTCCTCCAACATACTGCTTTCGGACGGGGGTAAGGTGATGGGATAGCTTTCTTCCGGCGGTTCTTCCACAGCGGATGAAGACCCTTCCTGTTCCAGACCGTCCTTTTGCTGGCAGCTGATTAGCAAAGCCACCAGAACCAACAGCGCTAATAACTTTTTATACTTCAAGGACACAGTTCCCCCTTGTTCTTGAACTTAACAATATAATATTGAGCTGTTTTTGCCTAAGTTATACATCAAAGGAAATTTTTTACCGATTTGACTCACTGTGTCCAAAGTCGCAACGCTTCGACAAAATCCAGGCAACGTCCCTAGTATCATGAAAGAAGATGTATTCATACCAGCTTTTTTCAGTCATCCGGTGCTTTAAAATGTATCTTGGCTTGGAGTGAGTGGAATGCAGCACAGAACAGACGTAGCAAAAGTATCGATTCTCCGGTGGGTTCGGCAGTTGGCCGAAACCTATGAACGATGGTTTCGGATGCTGGGAGCTTCCGCTGCCGGATTTGTCATGGCCAACTGTTTTTTGTTTGGCGGGGTTTCTCCCTTTGCGGTGGCCCTTTCTTCCGCACTGAGCGGCGCCGATGCCATGGGGGCGGCAGCCGGAGCAGTTCTGGGATACCTGCTCACCGGAAATCCCCTGGCCAATTTTAAATACATATTGGCGCTGACTCTGGTGATCTGCGTCAAATGGCTGTTTGAAGGCCGATTTAAACATGAGTGGAAATCGGCGGCAGCGGTGCTCACCTGCTTTGTCTGCCTTGGCATTTGCGGCGTTGCCTCTTTTTTGCTGGGGAGCAGAACCCCGTATGACGCCATCCTCACCTTTGCCGAATTGTTTTTGGGGTGCGGCACCACCTATTTCTTAGCCCGATCGTTGGAAGTGTTTCCCATGGGGATTCCGGGAGCGGGCCGAAGTGATGTGAGCTGCGTTGCCATCTCCGCCTGTGTGCTTCTCATCGGTTTGACCTCCATTCAGGTGAATGGGCTTTCGGTGGGGCGCATTTTAGCGGTGCTCTGCATCCTGCTCTGCGCCCGGTATGGCCGGGAAGCGGGAGGCGCCATCTGCGGGGTGGCGGCGGGGATGTCGGTGGGGCTGGCAGGGGGAGCATTTTCCTATGTCATCACCGCCTACGCCTTTGGCGGTTTAGCGGCAGGCATTTTTGGACAGGTGGGGCGAATTGCCACCGCTGCCGCCTTTATTGTCATCAATACCGCCACCGCCCTGCTCACCATGGAGTTTCAGCAAATCAACACCGCTATTTTTGAAGTGTTTGTGGCCAGCCTCTGCTTTGTAGCCATTCCGGGAAGGGTGGCCATCAAGCTGCGGCTTCACGATCTGGGGGGAGCCGCCCACTGTGATACCTTTGCCCCGGCCGCTTTGTCCGAACGGTTGGGAGATGTGTCCACCGCCTTGCGGGAAATCGGCTCCACCACCCGGGCGGTCAGCGAAAAGCTGGGTGCCCGGGAGGAAGCAGGCCCTGCCTTGATTGCCGATCGGGTGGCAGAACGGGTTTGCTCCCAGTGCGGAATGAAAACCAACTGCTGGCAACTGCGCCATTCGGTGGTGAGTGGGGCCTTTCGGGAGTGTGTTGCCTTGCTGCGCCGCGACGGAACCATTTCCCAGGAACAGCTGCCCCGCCACTTTCAGCAGCACTGCTGCCGGATTAATGCACTGACAGCGGAGCTGAACACGCAGTTTGGCTCCTTTCTGGCTCGGGACGGAGTGCAGCGGAAGGTGGCCAAAGTCAGGGCAGTGATGGGCGACCAGTTTGAGGGGATGTCCTTGCTGCTGGAGGAGCTGGGAGAGGAGCTTTGCTCCGCCACACCCATCGACTTTCAGAAAAGTGAGCGGGTGCGGGATTACTTTACCCGACAAAACATCACCCCCCAACGGCTGAGCTGTACTGTAGACCGCTTTGGGCGCCTGAGGGTGGTGCTGGCGGTGCCCAGCTATCAGGTAGCCCGCATCGTGGGCAATCAAACCACTCTGGATCTCTGCGCGCTGCTGGAGGCGGAATTTGATCCCCCTGAGGTGATTTCCAGGGACAAGCTCACCACCTTTTCCTTTTGCGAAAAGGCTACCTACTCGGTGGAATTCGGGGCCTATCAGCTGTCCCACAGCGGCAGCCGGCTTTGCGGCGACGCTTACGAATTTATCCCCAACCGCGGAGGTTGCGCCCACTTTATTCTCTCCGATGGCATGGGCAGCGGAGGGAACGCTGCGGTGGATTCCACCATGACCTGCAGTCTGTTGGCGCGGCTTGTCTCGGTGGGGGTGGGATACGAGGCGGCTCTCAAGCTGGTGAATTCCGCCCTGCTGGTCAAATCGGGGGATGAATCCTTGGCTACGGTGGATGTCTGCACCCTTGATCTCTTTACCGGACGGGCCAATTTTACAAGGCGGGCGCTGCCCCCACCTTTCTCATCAAATCCGGAAAGGTGGGCTATGTGGAAACGGCTTCTCTGCCTGCCGGTATTCTCCACGGGGTCAGTTTTGAAACAAGCAGCGTCACCCTCCATCAGGGGGATGTGGTTGTGATGGTGTCGGATGGAGTGACCAGTACCGGGATGGACTGGATCAAGTCGGAGCTGTCCGCCCTTTCCGGCGATGATGTGCAGCAGCTCTGCGAAAAACTGGCGGTTACTGCTAAAATGCGCCGCACCGACGGCCATGAGGATGATATCACGGTGCTGGGAATGGCTCTGCGCAAAGATTGACGCTGCCCTCATGGTCTTTGGGATACCCCCTGCCATGATTCTATAGGGAACCATGCTCTGCCAGAGATAGAGTATGGTTCCTTTTTGTGTATTGCTTTAGCTAAACTCCAAAATTTTCCTATACCAAATTTTCCACATCCCTCTTCCTTTTGGGCAACATAGGATGGAGCTGAATCCTTAATTTATAGGATTTTTATGCCCTAAAAAATCCGATTTTTCAAGGGTTTGCAAAGAAACATGGATAAATTGTGAACAATCTATAAAGATATTAAAATTTGAGGATACCCCCTTGATTTTTCTCTAAAAATGGATAAAATAGTATTTGGCACTCAAAGGCTGCGAGTGCCAGCGAGCCGGGCGGCGTTTTGCTAAAGGGTTGCATTCGCAGCCTATCATTAATTTTTAAGGGAGGAAATCAGAAATGACAATTAAACCGTTGGCCGACAGAGTCGTCATCAAGATGATGGAAGCCGAAGAGACCACCAAGAGCGGCATTATTCTGGCAGGTTCTGCCAAGGAAAAGCCCTCCATTGCCGAGGTGATCGAGGTTGGCCCGGGCGGCATCGTAGACGGTAAGGACGTTGAGATGTACGTGGAAAAAGGCGATAAGGTTCTGATCAGCAAATATGCAGGCACCGAGGTCAAACTGGACGGCGAGGAGTACACCATTGTCCGCCAGGGCGATATTCTCGCCATTGTAGAGTAATTTCCCGTTGCTTTTCAACTTTACTAAGGATACGGAGGTTGTATAAATGGCTAAACAAATCACTTACAGCGAAGATGCCAGAAAAACCTTGCAGGTGGGTATCGACAAGCTGGCCGATACCGTAAAAATTACCCTGGGGCCTAAGGGTCGCAATGTGGTTTTGGACAAGAAGTTCGGCTCTCCCCTTATTACCAACGACGGCGTTACCATTGCCAAAGAAATCGAGCTGGAAGAAGCTTTTGAAAACATGGGCGCTCAGCTGGTGAAAGAAGTTGCTGTCAAGACCAACGACGCCGCTGGTGACGGCACCACCACCGCCATACTGCTGGCTCAGGCTCTCATTCGCGAGGGTATGAAGAACGTTGCCGCCGGCGCCAATCCTCTGGATATCAAAAAGGGTATTCAGCTGGCCGTGGATGCAGCGGTTGAAGCCATTGGCAATAACGCCAAGAAGGTTTCCGGCAACGAGGACATTGCCCGGGTGGCCACCGTTTCTTCCGGCGACGAGGTGATCGGCAAACTGATTGCCGAGGCCATGGATAAGGTAACCGCCGATGGCGTTATCACCATTGAGGAAAGCAAAACTGCCGAAACCTACACCGACGTGGTAGAAGGTATGCAGTTTGACCGCGGTTATATCACTCCCTACATGGTTACCGACACCGAGAAGATGGAAGCCGTCATCGACGATGCCTACATCCTCATCACCGACAAGAAGATCTCTTCTGTTCAGGAGATTCTGCCTCTGCTGGAGCAGATTGTCCAGAGCGGCAAGAAGCTGGTTATCATCGCCGAAGACGTGGAGGGCGAGGCCCTGTCCACCCTCATCGTCAACCGTCTGCGGGGCACCTTTACCTGCGTAGCCGTCAAGGCTCCCGGCTTTGGCGATCGCCGCAAGGAAATGCTCAAGGATATCGCCATCCTCACCGGCGGTCAGGTCATCAGTGAGGAGCTGGGCCTTGAGCTGAAGGAAACCACCATGGACGACCTGGGCCGTGCCCGTGTGGTCAAGGTGCAGAAGGAAAACACCATCATCGTGGACGGCGCCGGCAACAAGGATGCCATTGCCGACCGCATCAAGCAGATTCGCAGTGAGATTGAAATTTCCACCTCCGACTTTGATAAGGAGAAATTGCAGGAGCGTTTGGCCAAGCTGAGCGGCGGCGTTGCTGTCATCAAGGTTGGCGCAGCCACCGAAGTGGAAATGAAGGAAAAGAAACTGCGCATTGAGGACGCTCTTTCCGCTACCAAGGCAGCCGTGGAAGAGGGAATTGTGGCCGGCGGCGGCTCCGCTCTCATCGACACCATCCCCGCTGTGGAAAAGGTTGTAGAAGAGGCCGAGGGAGACATCCGGACCGGTGCCAATATCGTTCGCCGCGCTCTGGAAGAGCCCCTGCGTCAGATCGCTGCCAATGCCGGCCTGGAAGGCTCCGTCATTCTGGACAAGATTCTTTCCCAGAAGACTGTGGGCTACGGCTTTGACGCCTACGCCGAGCAGTATGGCGACATGATCAAACTGGGCATTGTGGACCCTGCCAAGGTAACCCGTTCCGCTCTGCAGAACGCTTCCTCTGTGGCAGCTATGGTTCTCACCACCGAAGCCCTCGTCACCGACATCAAGGAGGAAACTCCTCCCGCTCCTGCCGGCGGCGGTATGGGTGGCATGTATTAATTGGTTGCCCCACAGTTTTAGCAATAAACAGCCCGAAGTCTTACCGAGACTTCGGGCTGTTTTCTGTAAGATTACCGCAAAGCTGCCAAAATACCGTCCACAATTCCTTGGGCGGACTGCTGGATGACAGCCGGATTGGTGAGATTTTCGTACTCTGCCGGGTTGCACATAAAGCCCATTTCAATCAGCATGGAAGGGGACTGGGGCAATAGGGTGACCCTGAAATATCCGTTTTTGGCGCCCCGGTTGCTGCGGCTGACCTGAGCGGTATAGGCCTCGATCAATCGGGAAGCGGCTGTGGCAGAATGGTTGGTGTGGTAATAAATTTCGGTGCCGTTGGCCTTGTTGCCGTCGCTGCTTTCGGGCAGAGAGTTGTGGTGAAGGGACAAAAACAGATGAGCACCGCTTTTTTCAAAGGCCTGCAGCCGATCGTCCAGCGAGAGATACTCGCCCAACTGGGATCGGGTAAAGGCAACCTCTGCGCCCAAAGTGACCAGCTTGTCCCGCACGGCATAGGCGTTGGCCAGATTCAGGGTGTTTTCGTCTGGTCCTTTGGTGCCGGCAAAGCCCAAGGCGCCCGGATCGTATCCTCCGTGGCCGGGATCCAGCATAATTTTCACTCCCTTTAGCGGAGTGGAACCGGAGGAAAGGGTGGGCTTGTACTGAAAACTCAAAACCAAGTCGTTTCCGTCAAACTGAACCAGATAGCCCCAGTAACGGCTGGCATCTTTGAGGTCAAACACATAGGTGACACTGCTGTTCTGATTGGCGGTGGCCTGCACCCCCGAAAAGAGGCGGGAGGAGGACACGTTCACCGGCTGGACGCCATTGGTGTTGTATACTGTGAGGACAAACTTGTTGCCCTCTGCCCGCCCTGCCCGGTAGGCAGGGGGAGCAATGCCGTGGAAGGTATAGCTCTCTCCATCCGGGTGGATGGAGGTGGAAACGGAAGTGATTTTGTTGCCGATTCGCACTTCCCCTTCAATAATTTCGCACAGGCTCTTGGGGATATACCCTCCCGAGTAGAGGCGATAATATTGATTGTCCTCGGAGTAAACGTAATCGGCGGCTCCCGTTCTCAGCTTTTCCCGGAAGATGCCGGGCATCTTAGGATTGTCGTAAACAAGGCCCAGATAGGCGGTGACCCGAACGGCAATATAGCTTCCCTTGCCGGCCACAAACACATCTCCCTGGGACTGATATTTGGTGGTTTTTCCACCCCAGGTCAGATGATAGGTTACCTTGCCCACCTTGGTGGTGACTCCGGCAGGATAATCGGTTCCAACGGGGAGTTCCCCCCGGAAGGTGGCGGGAATTCCCGAAGCAGCATTGGCTACCTGTTGCAGGGTAACGGTTTTCCCTCCAAAGGTGGCGGTTACCGTTGCCCCCGAGGGCGCCACGCACTCCACCGGAAGTTTTCCTCCCACCTTGACGCCGCCCTGCACCGCAGGGTACATGGAATTGGGCAGAATCGCATGGATGGGCTGTGTGCCCGGAATCGCCTGGCGGGTGATGGAAACGGTGACGGTTTGATCTCCCTGGCGGACGGTAAAGCGATTTTCCCCCACCGCCAGCTGGACATGGACACCCCACACTCCTTTGGTTCCCTGCCGCGCCACTTCCTGTCCATCAAAGTAGAGGGGAAGGGAGGGGTTGGAGGTTCCCATAATGTAATAGGAAGACAAGGTGGTGGTGATCGCTTTTTCGGGTCGGTTGACCGCAAGGGTCTGGGGAATGGTCAGATTAAATTGGGGTGTGACAGCCCCCGATGGAATGGACAGAGGAACCACAGTCTGCGGAGCAAGGGAAAAAGATCTTTCTGCCTTCTCGATCAAAGACGACGACTCTTCCGGCTCGGACGGCAATTCTTCCGTCTGGGAGGGCAACTCTTCCGTCTGGGAGTTTAACTCTGTAATCTCCTCCTCCCAGACCGACTGCTCCTCCGCCTGTAGGGAAGAAGATGGGGAAGACTGGTGATCCGCCGGGGTAGCTGGGCGAGATTCCCCTAGGGGAGGTTCCGGCTGGGAGGCCGGCAAGGTGCGAGGTGCACAGGCTGTCACAGCCAGAAGGACGGCCAGCAACAGACAGGGTAAGGATATCCATGAGTATCTTGCTTTCATCTTCACTCTCCTAGGTCTCTAAAAGGGTATGTAGAACGGATGCTTTGTCGGGACGTTGTCTATAAGGAAAAATCTTCCGCTTCCAGCCGCACCAGATCCAAAGGGCGGTGAGGAACGCGCATGAGGGGATCGTATCGGAAGGCCCGGCAGGAAAAGTCCTCCTTCACGATTCCTTTTTTGGAGCAGAGACGCAGTTCTTCTTGTTCGGTGGGATAGGCGTTTTCGCAGTAGCGGCAGGCGGGCTGTATCCAGTTGCCAAAGAGTTCTTCCATGTCACTCCCCCTTTCGTAAAGATTGTAAAAGTTTCTGCCGATATATATGATGATACTTTTATAGTGTATCATTTTTTTCGACAAAAATCTATCCGACAAACCTGTGGTTTGCTGCGTTGACTTTTTGTTCATCGGTAGAGTAATATGAATACAGTACCCTACGGCCTTTTGATCTCATACCAATAGTGCGGGGAACAGCCGGAATTTGCTGCAAGCAAATTGAAGGTTGGGCACAGTGGCCATCCGGGAGAAAGAGCAGGATGCCTATGGCGGAAATTACAAAAATAACCAGCCCAATGATTCCGAAGGAAAATCTGGGCTCCAGTCGCCCTGTTACCGAGCAGGCCTTTCATCTGCACCATCCGGGCAAGGTTCATAAGCCCGAGCAGGATCGGGATGTGCGGGACAGGGAGGCGGGGGGCCAGGCTCTGCGGGAAACTCTGGGCCGAACTGCGGTGGTTCCGCTGCTGCGCGGCACCAACGACGTCATACAACAAATCCAAAAGACGGTGGCCATGCTTCAGATGGGCATTGCCACCTCCGATATTGTAGCCACCGACCCCATGCGGGAGCTGCTCAACTCTTTGTTTGTTCCCCCCGAGCGTCTGCTGGAATTGCTGCTGCAGCAGGCCCAAACCGGCATCCTCTTTCGGGGAGAGGCCTTTGATGTGCTGCGGGATATTTTGGGAAAGTTTCCCGATAATCCCGCCGTTCGGGATGCGGTGGTCCATCTTCTCAAGGTGTTTGAGTACAACGTCAATTTGGATTACTCTGTCAAAGCCATTCTCTATCAGTGCGAAAACCTGCTGGACTATATGTTTTCGGGGGACAGGGCCCAATTTGGGGAATACCTGGATCAATTGGCGGATATGCTGATGCCCGATCACAGCCCCACCGCAAACGCCTTGGCCAATGCCGGTTTCATGGACAAAGAGGGCAATCTGCTGCTCCCCAATCCCGAAACCCCAGATCTTCACCCGGTGACGGGAAATCCTCTCACCGAGGAGGAGCTGGCTTTATTGGAGCAGCTGCGCCGGGATCCGGGGCTTTCCGCCTACTCTGACAACCGGCTGGGGGTGGAACCCGCCGAAGCGGCCAAGGTGCTCAAAAACAACCTGCTTCCCCTGTTGGGGGAGGTGGTGGTCAAGTACCACCAAAGCGAGGGCATCCGGGATCTGGTGATGGTGGTGGTTCACAACATTGTTCGGGTGGACAAGGGTACCCCCCAAGCTCTGGAAGAGGGGGTAAGCCGCCTGATCGATACGTTGTCCCGGGTGGCCAATGTGGGAGAACATTTTGAGTCCAACCTCCATGAGTCTTTGGTACGGGATGCAAACCGGGCAAAATTTGCCGAAAATCAGGTGCTTGGCAAGCTGGCTACCGTGGTTTCCCAAACTCTGCACAACCCCGATGCCTCTCCGGCGGCTCTGCGTCAGGCCGAAAGCCTGCTGCTCTCCCTGTTGCAAAATCAAAGCTCCATGATGAATGTGCTCCACTTTATTCTTCCCATGGACACCCCCAACGGCCGGGTTTACTCCGAAATGTATGTGGACCCCGACAGCAACGAGCGCCCCAAAGGCGGCGGGGAGGAAGGGCGTGCCAGAAAAATCTTCCTCTCGGTGGAATCGGAATCCATTGGCTCTATGGAGATGCAGTTTTTGGAAAGTGGCCGCAGAGTGGAGTTTTCCATGTGGTGCTCCGAGGGGCTGGTGGAGCCCTTGCGCCGCATCAAGCGCTCTCTGGCCGATTTGATGCTGGTGCATGGCTATACCCTCACCGGGTTTGAGGTGGATGAGCTGGTGAGTCATCACAGTATTGTCCAGGTGTTCCCCAAACTTCTGGACAGAAAGGTGGGCATCGATGTCAGGATCTGAGCAAAACAAAAAAGAGCAGGGCAACCTGCGCAGCCTGAAGGTTGCTGCCCTGAAATACAACGCCGACCAAAATGCTGCCCCGGTGGTGGTGGCGGCCGGAAGCGGCTATGTGGCACAGAAGATTGTAGAAATTGCCGACGAGGCGGGCATATCCGTTTACCACGACGACACCGCCGCCACCCTGCTTTCCGGGCTGAGGCTGGGGCAGGAGGTACCACCCGAGCTGTATCAAATGGTGGTGGATGTGTATTTGGCGGTTCTCACCGCTTCCCAATCCATCAAACCGCCCCTGTAATGTTAGGAACAAAGGGTTAAGCCGTTAAAACAGAAACACATCAAGGAGGGCTATTTATGAGCAACCAGTTTTCCGGTATCCAACACCTGCTGCAGACAGAAGATGTGGGTGCCGACATGGCCAACAAGTACCTGACCTTTTTGGTAGAAAACCAGACATTTGGGCTTTCCATCCGCAATGTCAACGGCATCATTCAAATGCAGGAAATTACGCCGGTTCCCGAACTGCCTGCCCATGTCAAAGGCGTGATCAACATGCGGGGAACGGTGGTTCCCATCATCGACGTCAATCTAAGGTTCGGCAAGGCGGAACAGACCTATAACGAGCGCACCTGCATCATCATTCTGGAGACCGAACAAGGTCAGGTGGGCATTATTGTGGATGCGGTGAAGGAAGTTTTGGAAATTCCCGCCGAGGATATTTCCCCCCGCCCCGCCATGGGAACCAAACATGCCAGCTATATTAACGGAATCGGAAAACTGGGGGACAAGATTGTGCTTCTTCTGGATTCCAAACTGCTGGTGGGACAGGAAATGGCCGATTACGGCGATATGCTTCCATAAATTCGCACAGAACAAACCTTGTCTGGTTCGGCCAGCTTTGTGTACATTTTATCAAAAGGTTAAACAAAGATTTTTATAGTTGACAAACGAAATTTACCATGTTAAGATAAGCGGTAAGATAAGAATAGTGCCAATGCGTTGATGGGGAATAGTACCCCGTCCAAGAACCTTCCAGAGAGCCGCGGTTGCTGGGATGCGGCAGGTTCGAGGCGGAAGAACTCACCCCTGAGCAGCCGAGCTGAACCATAGTAGGCGAGGACGGATTTCCCCACCGATACAAGGGGAGCGCGTTGAGATGGCTTTCGCCGTAAGACGTGACAGAGCGGGCACGGTAACGTGCCAATGGAAGTGGTACCGCGGAAGTGTATTTGCAGCTTTCGTCTTCCTTTTGGGAAGGCGAAAGCTGTTTTTGTCTTCCCCCTAAAATGCAAATAGATATTTGTATCAAGGAGGAGCGCTATGACTACCACACCTATTACAAAACCCTTTAAGGAAATAACTTTTGGAAAATTGCTGGATGATGTTGCAGCCCGTTTCCCCGATCGGCAGGCTATTAAGTATATCGACCGGGACTATCAGCGCACTTGGAAAGAATTTAACGAGGAATGCGACAAAGTTGCCAAGGGCTTTATCAAGATGGGCGTCAAAAAAGGTGACAAAGTTGCCATCTGGGCCACCAATGTCCCCGAATGGCTTATCACCTTCTTTGCCACCGCAAAAATCGGAGCGGTGCTGGTTACCGTCAACACCAACTACAAGGTATTTGAGCTTCAGTACCTGCTCAAACAGAGCGACACCAAGGTGCTGGTGATGACCCAAGGCTTTAAAGATGTGGATTATGTGGAAACCATCTACAAGCTGCTCCCCGACCTGAGCCAATACTATCCCGGAACCTATCACAACAACGAGTTCCCCCACCTCCAGTCCATTGTGTATATCGGCGAGAGCAAAACCCCCAAGGGAATGTTTGCTTGGGAGCAGGTGGAGGAGATGGGCCGGGTGATTCCCGACCAGCAGCTGAAGATGGTGGGGGACAGCCTGCATCATCACGATATCATCAATATGCAGTACACCTCCGGCACCACAGGCTTCCCCAAGGGAGTGATGCTCACCCACTACAACATCATCAACAACGGCATGTGCATCGGGGATCGGATGAAGTTCACCGAGGAAGATAAACTGTGTATTCCCGTTCCCTTCTTCCACTGTTTTGGCCTGGTGCTGTCCATCACCGCCTGCGTCACCCATGCAAGTTCCATGGTGCCCTTGGAATACTACAACCCCATCAAGCTGATGCAGGCTTGCCAGGACGAAGAATGTACCGCTGTCAACGGGGTGCCCACCATGTTTATCGCCGTATTTGAGCATCCCGAATTCCCCAAATACAAGTTTCCCAAGCTGCGCACCGGCATCATGGCTGGTTCTCCTTGTCCCGCCAAGGCCATGGAGCTGGTCATCGAAAAGATGGGCATGAAGGACATCACCATTGTCTTTGGGCAGACCGAATCCTCTCCCGGCTGCACCCAGACCACCGCCGACGATGATTTTGACACCAAGGTCAACACCGTAGGCCGGGCTTTGCCGGGAGTGGAGTGCAAAATCATCAACCCCGAAACGGGAGAGGAAATTGGGCCGGGAGAGGGCCAAGGTGAATTCTGTGCCCGGGGCTACAATATTATGAAGGGCTACTACAAGATGGAAGAAGCCACCCGTCAGGCCATTGATGAGGACGGCTGGCTCCATACCGGGGATTTGGCAACGGTGGATGAAAACGGCAACTACCGCATCACCGGCCGTATTAAGGATATGATTATCCGGGGCGGCGAGAACATCTACCCCAAGGAAATTGAAGAGCTGCTCTATCGCCACCCCAAGGTAAAGGACGTTCAGGTCATTGGGGTACCCAGCAAAATTTACGGCGAGGAGATTATGGCCTGCGTCAAGCTGCGGGATTTTGTCACCGAGTGCACCGCAGAGGAGATCAAGGATTTTGTGCGGGAGAATATGGCCCGCCACAAGGTACCCAGCTATGTGGAGTTTATGGATGAGTTCCCTATGACCGCCAGTGGCAAAATCCAAAAATACAAGCTGCGGGAGTGGGCGACCAAGCTCCTTGCCCAGCGGGAAAAAGACAAAAGTGGAAAGACAGCATAGCCGTTGTCCATAGCTGTTTTGATTATCTGTTGTGTATAAAAGTTAAAAAACCACCTCCGTTGCAGAGAAACTGCAGGAGGTGGTTTTTCCTATGTTAGGCTTGGAACAGCTTGCTGTTGTAGGCTGTGGCAACCACAAGGTCAACCGCTACAACGGCAAGAAGATAATTGCTTTGGGGCAAAATCACCACAGCGGAGAGGGAAAAGAACAAAGTGGTAAACAGGATGCAGCTGAGCAGACCATTTTTTTGATAAAGGGTGGTGAGCAGTAGCCCGATTCCCACCAGATAAGCGGTAAACTGAAGATAAAAATCGCTGCGGATAACAAATCCCGGAATGAACAGCATGGGAAGGAACCACAACGCCCAAAAAAGGCCGGTGATGATGGAGGAGCGCCAGAATCCGCCGCGCACAGCTTCCACACCAGGTTGGACGATTCCCCGCCACCCAATTTCACCGGTACCAAACAGCACCAACATGATGGGAAGGGAACGCAACAGGCTTTTGACCGACCCGATGGCGCTAACCGCTCCCAAAAGGGCAGCCAATCCATAGTGAAGCACTAAGAAGAAAAGGACACTCCAAAGGGTGCGGGGCAAGCTTTCTGTGCCCATGGCATCCCGCCACATACCGCAAAAACCTCCCAGAGATTTGCGGTCCCACCAATACACCCCGGCAGCTCCCGCCAAGGGACCCAGGCAACCCAGCAGATACAAAGCAAACATAGGGGTGCTCAACCCGAAAAAGGATTGCCGGGAGGCAATCACAATTCCAAAGCAGATATAACTCCACACAAAGGCAATTCCCAAGAACCGTTTGGTGTTTTGATCCATAAATTGTGTCTCCCATCGCGAAGAGTTTTGGCAGGCCTTGACCAAGTGCTGCCTGTTGGTGTATTCAGTATAGCACATCCATCTCCTTTCAGGCAAAGGGAAGGATAAGGCGCTCTAAGGATATTAATACATAGGACAGCATGCCGCAACCTTTCTGTCTTGCAGGAAAAGATCCTTGCAGTCCCAGCAGAGCTTTCGGCACGCAAGTGCTTACCCCAATCATACCGTATAAAAAACAAATCTCTTGCAAGAAGTTCTTTAAGGAATCTAACCATTGATTCTTTTTAGTTTCTGTGGTACATTATAAATAACGGTTACGGAATCGGTTACGTAAACGATAAAGAAGGGATACGAAGCAGGCTTATGGGGAGTCATCGGGTAACGCTCAAGGAAATAGCGGCAGATCTGAATGTTTCGCGCACCACGGTGCACCGAGCCCTGCACGGCAAGGAGGGCATCAGTGAGGAGCTTCGGCAGGCTGTTTTGGCCCGTGCACAGGCATTGGGCTATACCACCAACTACATTGCCTCCTCCCTAAAGCGCAAAACCAAGCGGCTGGCTGTCGTATTGCCCCAAAAAGAAGGGGCCGGGCAATTTTATCACAAGTATTTTTGGGATGCCATTGACACCTTTTACCCCGAGGCCAGCAGCCTGAATGTGGAAATTGACTCCTTTCCCTTTCAGGAGGACAAACACCAGCAGATAGCCATTTTGGATAAGCTATTTCATAACGGAAATACTGAGTATCATGGCATTTTGACCATGCCCCTTCAGAACGATGAGGAGCTTCGCCAGTCTGTGGAGCGATTTTCCTACAAAAATGTGCCGGTGGTACTCATCGACAGCGACCTGCCGGACAGCGGGCGCCTGTGCTGCATTGCGCCCCACGACCGGCTGACCGGGCGCCTGGGGGCCGAAATTTTAACCGCCATCACCCATAAGCCGGGTAAAATTCTGATTGCAAGCGGCAGCACAGCCCATGCGGCCCATATGCACAATCTGGAAGGGTTCAGGGAGTACCTAAACGAGTCGGCCAACGAGTTTCAACCGCTTATTATGCAAAACTATGGCAATTACCAGAAGTGTTACCAAGAGTCGATGACTTTGTTGCAGTCCCATCCCGACATTGTGGCTTTTTATTCGGTGACGGCCCGCGACACCATCCCCCTCGCCCAGGCGGTGATTGACTGCGGACTGGCCGGCAAACTGCGGGGGGTGGGCAGCGATCTCTTCCCCCAGAACGCTGAGTTTTTAAAGCAGGGTATCCTACAGGCCCTGATCTATAAAAACGCATACGACAAGGGACGTTTAGGTTTTGAAGTATTGTTTTCCTATGTGGTCAAAAATATTTTACCGGAAAGCGATAAAATGACGGTGCCCATCGGTGTGATTATGAAAAACAACCTGCATTTCTTTAAGGACTTTATCTAGCAGGGAGTGCAAGCAGCAGCAAGCTGCCCTTCTTTTCCGTCTTCATCTTTGGAGCTTAGAGCTTCAAAGATTTATAAAAATGTGAACCATACCAACGCTAGGGGGTGTTGATTGATGAAAACTTTTGTAAACGCTCGGGTTCTATTGCCGGATGGAGTGATTGGACACGGCTATTTAACCGAGGAAAACGGTGTGATCCGGGAAGTAGGGGCCATGGTGGAAGGCCAAAACCCAAAGGGAGAGATCATTGACTGCCAAGGGAAGTATCTTTCTCCGGGGTTTGTGGATCTGCACAGCCACGGCGGCGGCGGATATGATTATATGGACGGGGACTTGGAAGACATTACCGGTGCCGCCAGAATGCATCTGTCCCACGGTGCCACCAGCCTGTTGCCCACCACTCTGACCAGCAGCGACGAGGAACTGTTTCGGGTCATTGATGTGTTCAAAGAAGCTCAGAAGATAACGGACAATATGCCCCATCTGCTGGGACTGCATCTGGAAGGCCCGTATTTTTCCACGGCGGAAAAAGGAGCGCAGGACCCGCGATATATCAGTTCGCCCAAGTCCGAACACTACCAAAAGATCGTGGAATACGCCGACGGTGCCATCAGGCGCTGGTCGATCGCGCCCGAACTGCCCGGTGCTGTGGAAATGGCCCAATGGCTGACCGAAAGGGGCATTTTGGTTTCGGCGGCCCATACCTCCGCCACTTTGGATGAGATGAAGGTGGCTTTCCGGCATGGGGTTCGTCTGTTGACCCACTTCTATTCCGCCATGTCCACCATTGTCCGCAAGAACGGTGTGCGGGTGCTGGGCGCAGTGGAAAGCGGGTACCTGCTAGACGATATGTATATTGAAATTATTGCAGACGGCATGCATCTGCCCCCGGATTTGCTTAAGCTGATTCTGAAGTGCAAGGATCACGATAAGATTATCCTCTGCACCGACAGCATGCGGGCAGCAGGCTTGCCGGACGGGCCTTCTATTCTTGGTTCCCGCAAAGGCGGGCAGGAAGTGATCTCGGAAGGCGGCATTGCGCTGATGCCCGACCGCAGCTGCTTTGCCGGCAGTGTGGCCACAACCGACCGATTGGTGCGGGTGATGGTGTACGAAGCCGGCCTGCCGGTATGGAAAGCCGTTCGGATGATGAGCCTGACTCCGGCCAAGCTGGTTGGAGTTGGCGACACCAAAGGCTCTTTGGAGGCCGGCAAGGATGCCGACCTGGTTCTGTTTGACGATAGGATTACCGTTCACTCTGTTTATGTGAAGGGAAATAAAATTCATTAGGAGTGTGCCCTTTATGAACTTTAACATTTCTGTTTCCCCTACCCCTGTGCAGTTGGGACAAGCCGCAGCCAACAAAATTGCGGAGCTTTTGCGCAATGCCATTGAGAAAAAAGGCTCGGCCAGAATCATTCTCTCCACCGGTGCTTCTCAGTTTGAGACCATCGATGCTCTGATCCAATCGGATGTGCCTTGGGATAAAGTGGAGATGTTCCATCTGGACGAGTACGTAGATCTGCCGGAAAGCCATATTGCCAGCTTCCGCAAGTACCTCAAGGAGCGCTTTGTCTCCAAGGTCTCCCTCAAAGCCGCCCATTTTGTGGATGGAGAAGGAGACGTGGAGGAGAATATCCGTGCTCTGACCGAGGAGCTACGCCGTGCTCCTGTGGATGTTGGGGTCATCGGCATTGGAGAAAATGCTCACATTGCCTTTAACGATCCTCCTGCCAACTTTGAAACCGACGCCGCCTACATGGTGGTGAATCTGGATGAGCGCTGCAAGCAGCAGCAGGTGGGCGAAGGCTGGTTTGCCACCGTGGACGATGTGCCCAAACAGGCCATTACCATGTGCGTGAAGCAGATTTTGGCCTGCGAGCATATCGTATCCTCTGTGCCTCATGCAGCCAAGGCCGAGGCGGTGCGCAACACGCTGACCTCTAAGGTGGATCCCATGATTCCTGCCACCATCCTCAAGACCCATCCCAATTGGAATCTGTTCCTGGACGATGCATCGGCTTCTGGTCTGTTTGCACTGTAATCTCTCGACTCCCATTTTAATCTAACATTGCCAGAAAACAGGCGAGGAATCCATTTTGTGGATTTCTCGCCTTTGTATATCAAAAAATTTTTTAAACCGGAAACCCTTTTGCAATCACCTTAAGCAGTCACCGTAAAAAATTCCCAGATCCTCGTATGAATCAGTCAATTCCTCCGGGCCAATACTTTCATCGAATAGATTGGTCAATGGGAGGAGTTTGCATGATCAACAAGGTTGAGATATGCGGCGTGAATACGTCCAAGCTCAAAGTGCTCAAAGAAAGTGAGAAACTGGAGCTGCTCCACAAAGTAAAACAAGGGGACCAAGAAGCTCGAAACCAGCTGGTAAACGGGAACTTAAGGCTGGTACTTTCGGTGGTACAGAAATTTACCAATCGGGGAGAAAATCTGGACGATCTGTTTCAGGTCGGATGCATAGGGCTGATCAAATCCATTGACAACTTCGATACCAACCTCAATGTACGGTTTTCCACTTACGCCGTACCCATGATCATCGGCGAGATTCGACGTTATCTGCGGGATAACAACTCCATTCGAGTCTCTCGCTCTTTGCGGGATACGGCGTACAAGGCCATGCAGATCAAAGAATGGCTGACAGCCCAAAGCGACCGGGAGCCAACGGTGGAAGAAATCTCAAAAGAGATGGGGCTAAAAAAAGAAGAGGTGGTCATGGCTTTGGAGGCCATTGTGGAACCCATTTCTCTTTATGAGCCCGCTTACAACGACGGTGGCGACACTATCTTTGTGATGGATCAAGTGGGGGATAAGCAGAGCGATAAGGATTGGCTGGATGAAATCGCCCTTAAGGAAGCCATCGAAAATCTGGGAGAGCGGGAAAAAAAGATCCTTTCTCTGCGGTTTTTTGTGGGAAAAACCCAGATGGAGGTGGCCAAAGAGGTGGGCATTTCACAGGCTCAGGTTTCCCGGTTGGAAAAGGCGGCCCTTACCCGCATCAAAAAGCAGATTTAAGTTCTTGACCGTAAAGGTTTATATCATAGAAAAAGCTGCCTTTGGGCGGCTTTTTTCTTTTGAAAAGAAGCCATCTCCTTTTTTCTATTTTGGCATAAGCTGACATAGATCAAAAAGGAGGGGGTATTTTTGTGACAACCGCTACCATACACTTTTTTTCGCAGCTTGTGTACCTTAACCTTCCACCGCAGAAAGGAAAAACCGCAACGGTGGGAGAAACCATAGGATTTTACCTTCATACCCAAGCCGGGCAGCGGCTGCTGGAAAAACGCTTTGGCCATACTCCCAGGGAATTGGAATCGTGGAAAGAATTTTTAGAGTCGGCGCCCCAAGAACTGTTGGATTGGCAGATTGTCGACGTGCTGGATGACAATGCCCCCCAGCAGACCGGCTTTTACGGCTGCACCTTTCTCTCTCCCCAAGGGGAAAGGCTGGTGGCCTTCCGAGGCAGCGAAATGCTGGGAAATCCCAACTTCAAAAACGATTACCTCACCGATTTTTCCTTAATCCTCTGCGACAAGACTCCTCAACAGAAAATGGTAGATCGCTACTGGAGAAAGTACGGCGATAAGCTTGGAGAAATTTGGGTTACCGGGCACTCTCTGGGGGGGAATCTGGCTGCCTATGCAGCCATGTCCGCTCCCGATTCGGTGCGGCAAAGGATTCAAAAAGCAGTTGCCTTTAATGCGCCCGGATTTTGCAAGGAATTTTTAAAGCGGTATCAAAAGCCGATAAAGGAGCTGGAGGGTCGTTTGGTGCTTTACCAAAACAAATATGATATGGTCTCCTCCTTGCTGGAGCATCCGGTAAAAGCTCAAATTGTGGCCTCCCGGTTTGACCCCACCGCCCTGGAACATCCCACCCTTGGGGATGTCATGTACCCCCATTCCAATTTCCTGTTTGAAAGAGATGAGGCAGGGGAGATGCTGCCGGATCCCAGCGGGGAAAAAAGCCATTTGTGTCAATTGGTACATAGGTTAAGCGACATGGTGCTTTCCCTTCCTTTGCCCATGCGCAGGGAGTTGATGGAGCTGACTTTGCATGGAATCTACGACTCCCCTGACGGCCCCACAGGACGCAAAGCTGCTCTGGATGCCGCAAGCCGGTACCTAAACCGCCACCTGACCCAAAATGGAGTGAAAAGCCCCGCCATGGTAGCCTATGGCGCAGGTCTGCTTTTGGAACACAACCCCATACGATTCTTGGCAAAACTGGACGAGGACTTGGCTCTGCCGGGAGCGTTGGCAAGAACTCTGCTCCTGCTCCTCTATCTTCTCCGGCCTTAAGTTAGGTTCCAGCAAGACAAAAATTACTATTTATTGGGGATGAAGTGGGAGAATTTTATTGCAACAGGCAAAATGTAAACATCCCATGTTGCAAGACCAATGGAATACGGGACAAGATATTGACAGGATGAAAATTGAAGTGTAGGCTTAATCTGGGATGTTATGGAAAGAGGAGTCAAAGATGATTGTTACCAAAAGAAAGGCTTGGCAGGTTGGGCTGATTGCCATAGGCTGTCTGCTGTATGCTCTGGCCTACAACCTGTTTTTAGATCCTTTTAAAATATCTCCGGGCGGTGTGAGTGGTCTGGCCATGGTGATTGGCCATCTCACCGGATTCCCGGTGGGGATCGCCATCATTCTGATGAATGTTCCTCTTATTATTTTGGCCTATTTAAGACTGGGAGCCAGTTTTATCATCAGCACGGCAATTGCTACCTTTTTATCTTCTATTTTAATCGATTTGACTGCGTGGATGCCTACACCGGTGGAGGATCCCCTTTTGGCGGCGGTCTGCGGCGGGGTGCTGATTGGTGCCGGATTGGGTTTTATTCTGCGGATGGGAGCCACCACCGGCGGCACCGATATTGTCAGCAAGCTGCTTCAGGTTGCACGGCCCCACCTGAAAATGGGGCAGATTGTCATGGTGGTGGATGGGGCCATTGTTTGCCTTTCCTCTCTTGTCTTTCAGGATTTTTCTCTGGTGGTTTACGCTCTCATCGGGCTTACCCTTTGCGGTAAGGTGATGGATGCCATTCTCTATGGATTCGACATTGCCACCCTCACCTATATTATTTCCGATCGCCACTACGAAATCGGCAAGGAGCTTCAGGAACAGTTGGGCCGGGGGGTCACCTATCTGGAGGCCCAGGGCGGCTATACCCTAAGCCCCAAAAAGATGATTGTCTGCGCTGTCAAGCGGGGACAGGTCACTGCTTTGCGCAGCATCATCAACAACATCGACCCCACCGCCTTTTTGATTGTCACCGAAGGGCATCAGATTTTCGGGGATGGTTTTCAAAGAAATTAAATCAGCATACATCAAGGAGGTTTTATGAAACGAGGGTTATGGCTTTTGGTCGCAGCGGCTCTGCTACTTGGGGGAATGAGCGGATGCGCAAGGCAGCCAAGGGATTTGGTCAACGTCATTTCCCGGGAGGACGGCTCGGGAACCCGGGGAGCCTTTGTGGAACTGCTGGATATTCAAGGCCTGGACGAAACCGGGCAGAAGGTGGACAGCACCACCCTGGAAGCGGTGATTACCAACAGCACTTCGGTGATGCTCACCTTGGTAGCGGGGGATAAAAATGCAGTGGGATATGTTTCGCTGGGTTCGCTGGCAGAAACGGTCAAGGCCCTTGCCATCGACGGGGTATCCCCCACCATCGAGAGCGTCAAACAGGGAGCTTATCCTGTGGCACGGCCCTTTAACATTGTAACCGGCGCCTCTCTCACTCCATTGGCGCAGGACTTTATCCGCTTTATTCTCAGTGCCGAGGGGCAGACAGTGGTGGAGGAAAACGGCTATGTCTCCGCTGTGCAAGGACAAGCCTTTTCGCCCGCTTCTCCTCAGCCGCAAGGCAGAATTGTGGTGTCCGGCTCCTCCTCCGTCACTCCGGTGATGGAAAAGCTGGCGGAGGCATACCGGAAGCTCAATCCCGGGGCGGCACTGGAGGTTCAGCAGAGTGACTCCACCACCGGCATCAACACCGTAGCCGCCGGCATCTGCGATATTGGCATGGCCTCCCGCAGCTTAAAGGAAAGCGAAATCCAGAGAGGGCTGACAGCCACCGTAATTGCCCTGGACGGCATTGCGGTCATTGTTCACAAGGACAATCCCCTCACCCAGCTCACCGCGCAACAGGCAGCGGATCTGTTTCGGGGCAACATCCTTTTCTGGAGTCAGCTAAAGCAACAATAAATCCCAAAAAGCAATCATCAAAAAAGGTGGCAACGAAAGAATACCGCCACATAGGAGGACAGAGTTTGGCTAAAAAGAAAGAAGCAATTATGTACGTGGTTATATTGCTTTCCACCTGCGTGAGCGTGATAGCGGTACTGCTGATCTGTCTGTTTCTTTTGATCAACGGGGTTCCCGCCATCGCTCAAATTGGGCCTTTTCGGTTTTTTGCAGGGACAACCTGGCGCCCAAGCAGTGAGATGTTCGGGATTCTTCCCATGATTCTGGGCAGTTTATACGTCACGGCAGGGGCCATTGTGGTGGGGGTTCCCATCGGGGTGCTCACCGCCATCTATATGGCCCGGTTTTGTCCCCACCGGCTCTACCGAATTTTACGCCCCGCCGTCAGTTTGCTGGCGGGAATTCCCTCGGTGGTATACGGTTTTTTTGGCCTGATGGTGCTGGTTCCCCTCACCCGCAATTTATTGGGCGGAAACGGCAGCAGCATCCTTACAGCCTCCTTGCTACTGGGGATTATGATATTGCCCACCATCATCTCGGTGAGCGAGGCCTCCCTGCGAGCGGTGCCCCAATCCTATTACGAAGGAAGCCTTGCCATGGGGGCCACCCACGAGGAAAGCGTGTTCCGGGCTGTGGTGCCCGCCGCAAAATCGGGGATTTTATCCTCGGTGGTATTGGGGATTGGCCGAGCCGTGGGGGAGACCATGGCGGTGGTGATGGTGGCAGGCAATCAGGCCAGACTTCCCGCCGGCCTTTTGCGGGGGGTACGCAGCCTCACCGCCAACATTGTGCTGGAGATGGGCTATGCGGCCGATCTTCACCGAGAGGCGCTGATTGCCACGGGAGTGGTGCTGTTTGTCTTTATTTTGCTGACCAACCTGCTCTTTTCCTTACTGAAAAGGGGGCGAAGAGAATGAAAGGCAAATCTCGGGGAAGCTACGGCTTCTCTCTCCTGCTGCGCATTCTGGTTTGGATGGCTGGAATGATTACCCTGGGTATATTTTGCTGCTTATTAGGCTATATGTTGTTAAAGGGGCTGCCCCACCTTTCTTGGGATTTGTTTTCTCCCACCTATACATCCGAAAATGTCTCCCTCTTTCCCGCTTTGGTCAATACGGTGACCATAACGCTATTTTCCTTGCTACTGGCGGTTCCGGTGGGAATTCTCTCTGCCGTCTACTTGGTGGAGTATGCCAAGCGGGGAAACAAGCTGGTCAAAGTGGTGGGGATAGCCGCCGAAACTCTTTCGGGGATTCCCTCCATTGTCTACGGTTTGTTTGGGATGCTGTTTTTCGTCACCACCCTGAAATGGGGTTACTCCCTGATAGCGGGAGCCTTTACCTTGGGGATTATGATTTTACCTCTGATCATGCGCACCACAGAGGAGGCATTGCGCTCGGTGCCGGACAGCTACCGGGAGGGCAGCTTTGGTCTGGGAGCGGGCAAGTTGCGGACTGTTTTTCGCATTGTGGTGCCGGCTGCCATGCCCGGCATTGTCTCGGGGGTGATTTTGGCCATCGGCCGGATTGTAGGGGAGACAGCGGCTCTGATTTACACCGCCGGCACTGTGGCCGCCATACCCGAAGGTGTTTTCTCATCGGGGCGGACCTTGTCGGTTCATATGTATGCCCTTTACAGCGAAGGCCTGCACATGGATAAGGGGTATGCCACCGGCGTGGTGCTGATTCTTTTGGTGGTGCTGATCAACGGGGTTGCCTCGCTCATTGCAAAGGTTATCAGCCGGGGAGGTAGAGGATAATGGAGCAGATTAAAGTCAATCATTTGAATCTTTATTACGGGGATTTTCACGCTCTTAAGGATATTTCCATAGCCATTGAGGAAAAACAGATTGTGGCGTTTATTGGGCCTTCGGGCTGTGGCAAATCCACTCTCCTCAAAAGCATCAACCGAATGAACGATTTGGTGGAGGGCTGCCGCATCACAGGGCAGATTTTGCTGGATGGAGAGGACATCTACAGCAATATGGATGTCAACCTGCTGCGCAAGCGGGTGGGCATGGTGTTTCAAAAGCCCAATCCCTTCCCCATGAGTATCTACGACAACATTGCCTACGGACCCCGCACCCACGGCATCAAAAGTCGGGCTAAATTGGATGAGCTGGTGGAGCAATCGCTGATGGCTGCCGCCTTGTGGGATGAAGTGAAGGATCGCCTGAAAAAAAGCGCTCTGGGCCTTTCGGGGGGACAGCAGCAAAGGCTTTGTATTGCCCGTGCTTTGGCGGCAGGGCCGGAGGTGCTGCTGATGGATGAGCCCACCAGTGCCTTGGATCCTATTTCCACGTTAAAAATTGAGGATTTGGTGGCGGAGCTCAAAAAAGAGTATACCATCGTGATGGTTACCCACAATATGCAGCAGGCAGCGCGAATATCCGACAAAACCGCCTTCTTTTTAATGGGGGAGGTTGTGGAGTACACCGACACCGAAACCCTCTTTTCCGTTCCCGCCGACCCGCGGACAGAGGATTACATTACAGGGAGGTTTGGATGATGCGCAAAAGCTTTGATGAGCAGTTAAAGGAACTGGGAGCCGAACTCACCCAAATGGGAGCCCTGTGCGAAACCGCCATTGCAAATGCCGCACAGGCACTTTTTGAGGGAGACGGAAGGTTTGCCCAGGAAGCAGTTCGGGCCGACGAAGAGATCGACAACCGGGAGCGAAAAATCGAGGCGCTTTGTCTCAAACTGCTGTTGCGCCAGCAGCCGGTGGCCCGGGATCTGCGGCAGATTTCCTCCGCCCTGAAGATGATCACAGATATGGAGCGCATTGGCGATCAGGCCCGGGACATTGCGGAAATCACCAAATATGTAAACCTGCAGCATGTGGAACCGGCCCTTTCCATCAAAGAAATGGCGCAGCACACCATTAAAATGGTAATGGAAAGCATCAGCGCCTATGTCAACCGAGATCTGGAACAAGCGTCTGCCGCCATTGATCACGACGATGTGGTGGATGCTCTTTTTGATAAAGTAAAGGGAGAGCTGATTGCTATGATTGCCAAAAATCCCGCGTACGGGGAGCAGGCTCTGGACCTTTTGATGATTGCAAAATATTTTGAGCGCATTGGAGATCACGCCACCAACATTGCCGAGTGGGTGGAGTTTTCCCTCACCGGAAAGCACAGAGCGGATCTGCAGCCAGAAGAAAAATAATTGGAAAAACCCATCAACTTTTTGGTTGGTGGGTTTTTCGATTTGAATAAAAGGAGTAAATTCGGTATGATATTTTAAGGGGATTCAGAGCATAACCGGATTGCTTCTTTTCCCGTGGTTGACTGTATCTGCAAGGCATTGGATTATCGTGAAAGAGGTGAGGAAGGATGTACGCAGATCGGCTGGCAAAGATCATTATGGAAAGTCAGCGCATTGTGTTTTTTGGTGGCGCTGGGGTGTCCACCGCTTCCGGTATCCCGGATTTTAGAAGCGCTGATGGCATCTTCCACCAACCATTGAATCGGACTTGCTCCCCGGAAGAATTGGTCTCCCATACCTTTTACAAAAAGTACCCGGCGGAATTCTTTCAGTTTTACAGGGAAAAGCTGGTTTATCCGCAGGCAAAGCCAAACCCATGCCACATTGCCCTTGCCCAGCTGGAGAAAATGGGAAAGCTGTCCGCAGTGATTACGCAAAACATAGATGGACTGCATCAACAGGCAGGCAGCAAAAACGTGATAGAACTACACGGCTCCATTCATCGCAACTACTGCGAAGAGTGTGGCAGCTTCTATCCCCTTGCGTATATCCTGGAGACGAAAGAGATCCCCCGCTGCACAAAATGCGAAGGCAGAGTAAAGCCAGATGTGGTTTTATATGAAGAAAGCCTGAATACAGATTCCCTGGAACAAGCCATCTATGAGTTAACCCATGGGGATACTTTGATTGTGGGGGGAACCTCTTTAATGGTTTATCCCGCGGCAGGCCTTTTGCAATTTTTCCGCGGAACAAAGCGGGTTTTTATAAATAAAAATCCTTCGGCCGTGGATCAACAAGCCGATTTGCTCATTTGCGATGATATTGCGGCGATTTTTCAGTCGGTGATGGGAAAAATTCGATTTTCGTAGATTGTTCCAGTTTTCGCCCGCTGATTTTCGCGCATAGAAATGGGTGGGCAGGAAACACTATCTTTGAGGTGATATTATGCTGGACCTGCAAAACTGCCAACTGTTTCAATCCCTGCCCGGCTATGTGAAGGAAAATATTTTGCAATGCGGAATTGACTTTCAGGATGAGCAGCACCTGAGAGCTTATGCATCCAATCTCCAACAGGAATTTCAACAGCTTTCGTCACAACTCCAGGATCCAACCGCAAAATAATCGGTTTACAGTGGGCTTTGTTCCCACTGTTTTTTTGCAATGAAAAGCGCCAACGTTGACCATTAATCAACGTTGGCGTACTTGGTTGCGGGAGAGGGATTTGAACCCCCGACCTTCGGGTTATGAGCCCGACGAGCTACCGAACTGCTCCATCCCGCGATATGATATGCCCTCGAAACAGCTTATTTATAATATCACACATTGCTTTTTATGTCAACCCTTGGAACGGAATAGTTTTTGTCAAACGGGACTATAATGAAAAAAGAGACCAAACAACAGGACTTGCAAAGAGGTAAGATCTATTGTATGATATAAATTACCAATAGTTTTTGGGGGTGATTGGATGCAACAGGAACCTACCATCAGTTTTTCCATCCACGAGGATAAAGAGCGGCAGATGAAGGAACTGCTCACCCAGGTCTATAATGCCCTGCGGGAAAAAGGCTACAACCCCATCAACCAGATTGTGGGGTACATTCTGTCGGAGGATCCTACCTATATTACCACCCACAACAATGCCCGCAGTCTGATCCGCCGCATTGATCGGGACGAGTTGCTCCACGCTCTGGTCAAAAGCTATTTGCATGAGAATAAGAACTGATTCCACAAATATGTTGCGCCGGATGCCGAAGTGGTATCCGGCGCTTCGGTTGTGAGGTGGCTTATGGAATACAGAAGGTTGGGAAAGACAAATATCAAGGTGAGTCGCATCTGCTTTGGCACGCTGACAGCAGGGCCTTTGCAGGCCAACCTGCCTTTGGAGCAAGGTGCCGCCTTGATGGCAGAGGCGGTGGAGCGGGGCATCAATTTTTTCGATACCGCCCAACTATACGAAACCTACCCCTATTTGCGCCGGGCCATGGAGATAACCGGGCAAAAGGATATCGTCATTTCCACCAAAACCTATGCCTACACCCGCCAGTTGGCAGAAGAAGCTCTGGAGCAGGCCCGCCGGGAACTAAACCGGGATGTGGTGGATATTTTTATGCTCCACGAACAGGAGAGTATCCACACCCTGCGAGGCCACCGGGAAGCCCTGGAATATTTGCTGGAGCAAAAGCAGCGGGGGATTATCCGGGCGGTGGGGGCCTCCATGCATCGAATCGCGGCTGTGGAGGGTGCTCTGCAAATGGAGCTGGATGTCATCCACCCTTTGCTCAATCGGGAGGGGTTGGGGATTATGGACGGCACCCGCGCCCAAATGGAACAGGCCGTTCGCCAAGCCCACCATCGGGGAATGGGGGTTTTTTCCATGAAGCCTTTGGGAGGCGGCAACCTCTTCCGGTCGGCGGGGGAGTGTTTGCGGTACGCTTTTTCCCTGCCCTGGGTGGACAGCGTGGCTCTGGGGATGCAAAGCGTGGAGGAGCTTAAGGCCAATCTTGAATTCTACCAAACCGGGGAATTTTCTCCCCAAGCTAAGGGGGAATTGGAACGCAAGGTGCGCCATCTCCACATCGATGACTGGTGTGAGGGATGCGGCATCTGTGTGGAGCGCTGCGGCCAAAAGGCCCTTTCCCTGCAGGAGGGACGGGCGGTATGCAATGACAGCCGCTGCCTTCTCTGCGGATACTGCGCCTCCACCTGCCCTGCTTGGGCCATCAAGGTAGTGTAGAGATAAGGTTAGATCAATAAAAACACCAACGCCCACCTTTTCACCAAGGGTGGGCGTTGGTTATCAGCAAGAAACGGTTGGACAAAGCAGCTTCTACTCCTTCAACTCGGGGACGTTGGAGGCCCAATCCTTCATCCAGGCAAGAAGGCGAGCCTTTTCCGCTTCCTCCAAAAAGGCATGGACCAGCGCATCCAAATTGAGCTGCCACAAAGTGGCAAGGTCCACCTGCCCGGCACCTAGGAGATGAAGGTATTCATCGGAGAGGGAAAGGTCGGAGAGAACCGGATCGTCGGTGCTGATGCTCACCGGAACCCCCGCTGCCATAAGTTGGGGGAGTGGGTAGCTTTGGTAATCGGGATACAGTCCCGCCTGCAGATTGCTGGTGGGACAGAGGTCCAGCATGACATCCCGCTCCCGCAACAGGGCACAAAGGGCGGGATCCTCAGCCGACCCGGCACCGTGAGCCACCCGCCTGGGGCCAAGGCGCATTATTTGCTCCGCCAGCCTGGGGGCGCTGCCGGGCAGCTCCCCGCAATGAAAGGTGATTTCAAAGCCCAATTCCCGGGCCCGCAGAAAAAAGGCTTCCTGCTCCAATGCGTCGGGAGCCTTTGCCTCCGGGCCGGCAAAATCCACCGCTGCCAAACCTTTCCCGGCAAAGGGGGCGATTTCCTCCAGCATCTGCAGGTTTTGCTTTAAAGAATGGGTGCGCATCCCCACGGCAATCAGTCGAACCACAACCCCCGTTTTTCGGGAAGCGGCTGCACTTTCCTCCAAAACGGTTTCCACCACTTGGCGAACGGACAGGCTCTCTGCGGTGTGGAGCTGGGGAGCCCAGCGGATTTCGCAGTAGCAAACATGATCCGCCGCCTTTTCCCAGACAAGTTCCCGGGTGACTCGGCGAAGGGCTTCCCGGGTATTTAACAGCAGGCCCGGTGTTTCAAAATAGGAGAGCAGCTCCTCCTGAGAGGCAAGTGCATGGGGAACCACCAGTCTGCGGTGCATCTGCCGGTAGGATAGGGGAGCCTCAAAACCCCGCCACTGCCGGGCAGCGGCCAGATCCAGAGCTGTTTTGGGTCGCAGGGCTCCGTCCAGGTGCAGGTGCAGTTCCACCTTTGGCATGGCCCGACAAAGATCCACCATCCAGCGCTCCATATCAATCCCCTTTCTGTCTGCACGACTTTATCTTTTGTGCCGTGAAAAAGAAAAGAGCTTCCCAAGGGGAGCTCTACCGTCGGAGTTTGTGTCCTGAGCCTACAGATTCCAGACCAATGCATAGCGGTTTGATCCCGGCCTCATCAATGGCGAGGGGACTCCTTAACCATTTGCAGGGCCTGCACCACCTTGACCGTCAAATCAATGTGTTGATCCTGGGTGGTTTGGTGGACCTGGGTAATCAGTTCGCCCTTGCGGGTGGTGACATAGAGAGGGGGAAGCTGATTGAGAACCAAGGCGCATGCATCGGAAATGCATTTTTCGCAGGAGCACATATTCATATACTCAACCATCGTCAGAACATTTTGCTTGACCAGTTCCTCGTAAACATTGACAACGACATAATGGTTGTTTTCGTCTGAGTGGTGGGCAAATGCCAGCACAAGCAAACCCCCTTATCTTGATATCTTTATTATAGCACTGTTGATACACTCTTTCAATTCAAATTGTGCGCCTTGTTTTTTTTTCTTTTTTGCTTCATAATAACAAAAAGACTGTTGGGAAAGAAGGTATCTTTCTGCGAAAATTCATCGCTCTATTTGGATTGTGTTTGCTGATGCTCACCGCCTGCTCTACCGCTCAAACCACAAAGACGGCAACCCGCACCGAGTTTTTGTTGGATACCTTTGTCACCGTTACCCTTTACGGTAGCAAGGACGAGGCGGTGCTGGATGGTGCCATGGAGCTTTGCCGTTATTACGACAATATCTTGGACCGCCATAATCCCAAAAGTCTGGTTTCTCAGCTAAACAGGGGGCAAGGGCCGGTTGAAATCGCCCCGGAGCTTTATGATATGTTAAAAACCGCTCTGCAGATTGGGGCTCTTTCCCATGGACGCTACGACATCACCATTGCCCCTGTCATGGATTTGTGGGACTTTAAGGGCGAAACCGGGAAGGTGCCGGATGAGAAGAAGCTTGCTCAGGCTCTGGCTCTGGTGGGGCAGGAGAATGTTCTGCTTCTGGAAAACCACATGGTGGAGCTGAAAAACGGTGCCCAACTGGATTTGGGAAGTATCGCCAAAGGGTTTATTGCCGATCAAATGGCTCGGCACCTGCGGGAGCAAAAGGTGCCGGGTGCCATTGTCAATTTGGGCGGCAATGTGATTACCGTGGGAAATAAGCCGGGAAACAAACCCTTTGTCATTGGGGTGCAAAAACCCTTTGGAAACCGGCAGGAGATTGTGGGAAGCTTGGAAATTTCCGATCTCTCTTTGGTTTCCGCGGGGCTGTACGAGCGCAGTTTCACCGGGGAGGACGGCGTCATTTACCACCACATCCTCGACGCCACCAACGGTATGCCTGCCCAAACCGGCCTGCTTTCGGTTTCCATTCTTTCCCCCTCCTCCACTTGGGCCGACGGTTTGAGTACGCTGTGCTTTTTGCTGGGGACGGAAGAGGCCATGCAGCTGGTGGAGAACATGGAGGATACCGAAGCAATCTTTTTGACCGCAGACGGAAAGACACTGCTCAGTTCCGGACTGGTGGACCGCTACCAGCCCGTAGCGTAAGCTTATTGCGAAGCACACAAAAGCCGCCTATATGGCGGCTTTTTCAGCTTTGGTGCACTATTGGGAAATGGAGGGCAGGTTGCTCAAATTGTTGCCATGAACGGGGTCTGGCAGAGCCCGCAGGTACTCGGTACCTTGATTGACCGCTACAGCAACTCCCCGAATTTTATTTTGCTTGGCCAGCTCTACCCCTTGGGCTTTGGTCACCTTCATGCCGTTGGAAAGCTGATAACCTGTGATTTTCCCCGATTTTTTCACCAGTCCCACAATATCCAAGGCGGAAGAGTCGGGAGTGGGAGTGTATTGATTGATATTTGGAGGCAGATTTTGATAGATCTGGTTCATTCAAGTATCATCCTTTCAAAAAGCCCTGCTAGAGCCTGTCTGTCCTGCATGGCAAGAAAAATGCCTTATGGATATTGTCCGCCAAAAGAGCAACTTCTATTCCCTTAAAGCGGCAAAAAACGGCAGAGCATTTTGACAACAACAACCGGCCTCATCCAAGAAGCCGGTTGTGCCTTGCTAAGGTTTTCCTGTTTCATTTCACCAACTCATCCGTAAGCAGGTCGTTAGAAGCTGTAGCTAAATACCCACGTTTTACCGTTATCCCTTATGGGACAGCTGCTCTTCCCATCGGGAAGGCTGAAAGCCCACCAAAACAAAGGAATCGCCAATCAACAGGGGACGTTTTACCAGCATTCCGTCGGTGGCCAGCAGCGCAATCCGTTCCGCAAGATCCATGGTGGGCAGCTTGTCTTTGAGGGAAAGCTCTCGGTAACGCATTCCGCTGGTATTGAAAAACCGGGCGCTGTCCAACCCGCTTTTGGCAATCCACTCCTCCAGCTCGGCGGCGGTGGGATTATGAGTTTTTATATTTCGTTGCGTATAGGCAATACCCCTTTCCTCCAGCCAGCGTTGGGCCTTGGCACAGGTGGAACAGCCGGGATAGCAAAGAAACAATACCCTCATTTTTAAAGCCTCCTTTACACACTACAATTTTAGTATAATATGGGTATCCCGCAAATGCAAGACGTAAGGAGATTTGTTGTGATTTAATATTGACTTTGGGATCGGTTTCGAGCTACACTAAATAAAGTAGATATGTTCCGGAAGAATAAAAACCTCTTTCATGAACGGTGTGGGGTAAGCTGGATGAAGACCTTGACAAAAGTTTTGGCGCTGGTCTTGGCCGTGATGCTGCTGTGGAGCGGCATGACGGTGCCTGCTCTGGCTGCACCCTCCCAAACCTATTCCCTCAGCGATCTGGAGCAAAATAACCGGGAAGTGGAAGAGCTGGCCGAAGCGTTGGAGGAGAAGTACGGCATCACCATTCTCTATCCCACCGAGACGGGAGAGAATTCCCGGCAGTTGGCTACCATTGTCCCCGAAACTCTGCGCACCTTGGACGAGGCGCTCGATACCGTCACCCCCCGTCTGGTTCGCAAGGTTTCCGCCTATTATTATGAGCTAAATAAGCGCAGGCTCACCTTTGAATATGTCTATGCCGATATGCGGGGGCCTTACAGTGAAAAACCCCAGCCGGAGGTGCAGGTGGGGGGCTTTAACCGCCACACCTCCCGGATTAGGCTCTACATTCCCTTTTGGGAAGAACAGGGGGTGGCCACAGGGGATAACCCCCTTACCATCCTCCACGAATTTGGCCACGCCTTTCACTTTATGCTCACCGACCGGTATGGGTATATTTCTATGGAGCGGCGCTGGCTGGGACTGATGGAAGGAAACTTCTTTGCTCCCGAATCTGTGGATAAAAAAGTGTTTATCACCGAATATGCCGCCACCCAGTATGACGAGGACTTTGCCGAAACCTTTGCCCATGCCTTTGCCTGCAACCGGGCGGGCCTTGGAATTTCCCACCGCCTTTCCCGAAAAATGGGAAGAACCACGGTGACCACCCCCCTTGGCAAAAAGGTGGCTTACATTGAACGGCTGCTAAAGATTACCATGCCGGATAATCTGGAAATGCTGGATAACTTCCGTCTGGTATACAGCACTCCTACTTCCACCACCGCAGCGGGGTTGCGGCTTTCGGGGCCACATCTTATCTTTATCAATATGCCCGAGCCCCGTTTGGTTCCCCTCACCCTTCTCAACAACCTGCTTGTGGACGAGAAGAGCACGGTGTGGTTTCCCAGTCTGGGAGGGTGGTACTGTAAGGACGTTTACGGCAACCATCTGGTGCTGTTCCCGGAAGGGACCTATGGCAATCCCGGGCGGGATTTAATGGAGTACAAGGAAGAGCTGGACGCCAAACTGGCGGAAGATTTAGCTTATGCCCAGCTGCTCAAAAAGGAGCGGGAGGAAGAGCGGGCCCGGCAGGCCGCACAGCTGCAGCGCCATTCCCCCATGGAAGAGGAGAAAGAGACAGAACAGCTTCCGGAACCCAAGGACGGCGGAACCTTGTTGCGAGCCTCCACCTCCGCAGCCTAAAAAGTTTGAGGGGATCCCATCCATTGCCAACACTCAACCAAGAGCCTTCCCGTGGGGAGGCTCTTTCCTGTCTGACTATCTTGGGGGGAAGCTTGCCATGGCCGTTATGGACAGCATGGCAAGGGCGGGCAGAGGCCATGTTCCGGTCGAAATCGATCCTTATTTTTGAGTTGGATCCTTTGGACTTCATTGCCTTTGAACGAATTTTCATATATAATAAAAAAGCGATAGAAAAACTCTACAACATCAGGGACGGAGGAAACGGGTAATATGGCGGTGAAAAAAAACGCACAGTCCGCAGATAAACAGGACAAGCAAAAGGCGCTGGAAACAGCCATTGCCAATATCGAGCGGGCCTACGGCAAGGGCGCAGTGATGAAGCTGGGCCAAAATTCTGTGCTGAATGTGGAGGCGATTTCCACCGGTTCCCTTGCTTTGGATATGGCTCTGGGAATCGGCGGGGTGCCTCGGGGACGGATTGTGGAAATCTTTGGGCCGGAAAGTTCGGGTAAAACCACGGTGGCTCTTCATATTGTGGCAGAAGCTCAGAAAATGGGGGGCGAGGCGGTTTTTATCGACGTGGAACACGCTTTGGATCCCGTTTACGCCAAGGCCTTGGGAGTAGATATCGACACGCTGCTGGTCTCCCAACCCGATACGGGAGAGCAGGCTCTGGAAATCTGCGAGGCTTTGGTGCGCTCCGGCGCTGTGGATGTAGTGGTGGTAGACTCGGTGGCCGCCATGGTCACCAAGGCCGAAATTGAAGGGGAAATGGGAGATACCCATGTAGGCCTGCAGGCCCGGCTGATGAGCCAGGCCCTGCGCAAGCTTACCGGTGCCATTTCCAAATCCAACTGCGTGGTTATTTTTATCAACCAGCTACGGGAAAAAATCGGAGTGATGTACGGCAACCCCGAAACCACCCCCGGAGGACGAGCCCTCAAGTTCTACTCCTCGGTTCGGTTGGATATCCGCCGCTCCGAGCAGCTCAAATCCGGCAGTGATGTGGTGGGAAACCGCACCCGGGTCAAGGTGGTAAAAAACAAGGTGGCTCCGCCTTTCAAAGAGGCATTTTTCGACATCATGTACGGTCAGGGCATCTCCCGGGAGGGAGAGATTTTGGATATGGCCACCCAGCTGGATATTATCAAAAAAAGCGGGGCGTGGTTCCAGTACGATGCCGACCACCGCTGGCAGGGGCGGGATAACGCCAAAACCTTCCTGCGGGAAAATCCGGAGTTTGCCAACCAGATTGCCGCACAAATTATGGAGAACAAGGAGCTGCTGCTCAATCCTCCCAAAGGCAGCAAAAAGTTGAGCAAGGCGGCCCAAAAGATAGTTGAGGACGGGCCGGCGCGCCCCTCGAAACAGCCGGTGGATTTGGACATTGAGGTGGAGGATTAATCGGTGACGGTAACAGCCCTCACCGCTCTGCGCCGAGGTCGGGTGGGCCTGCATCTGGATGGCTCCTTTGTCTGCGCTCTTCATCCCGATGTGGCGGCACAGCTTCATCCCGGCGATGAGGTGGAAGAAAGTCGCCTGGCACAGCTGCAGGATAGCTCCCAGCTGCTCTTTGCCAAGAATCAGGCGCTGCGGCTGCTCTCCATCCGGCCCCACGCCTGCCAGGAGCTTTACCGAAAGCTCTCTGCCAACTGGGGAGAACAGGCCGCTGCCGCAGCGGTGAGCCGGATGCTGGAGCTGGGGTATCTGGACGACCGAGACTTTGCCTGCCGCTATGCCAGAGAGCTGGCCCGAAAGGGCCGGGCTCGGGATAGGATTTTGCGGGAACTGATGGCCAAGGGCATCGACCGGGAGCTGGCGGAGGAAGTTCTGGAGGAAGAGCCTCAGGATTTGGAAGCCGCGGCGGCAAAGGTGGTATTAAAAAAATACCGGAACAGTCTGCAGGACGAAAAGGGGCTGCGCCGGACACAAAACGCTCTGGCCCGTCTGGGTTACCCTTACGATGTAATCCGCACGGTGCTCCGAAATTTGCGAGAGGACGAGGATTATTACGACGAAGAATAATACCCCCACTGTGGGAATGGTATCTTTGGGGTGCAGCAAAAATCAGGTGGATGCGGAGCGGCTGCTGTTTTCCCTCCGGCAGGCAGGCTTTGCCCTTAGCGGCAACCCGGAAGACTGCGATGTGGTCATCATCAACACCTGCGCCTTTATTGAAGATGCCAAAAAAGAAAGCATCGACACCATCTTTGAGTTTGCAGCCCAAAAGGGCAAGGGCAAACTCAAGGGGCTGGTGGTCACCGGCTGTATGCCGGAACGCTACCGGGAGGAGTTTGTAAGGGAACTGCCCGAGGTGGACGTTGCCCTGGGAATCGGAAAAAATGCCGACATTGTGGCGGCGGTCAAAGGCTTGTTGGAAGGTAAGGCAACCGCTGCCTTTGGAAACAAGGAAGACCTTTCTTTGGAAGGAGGGCGGGTGCTTGCCAACCAGCCTTGGTTTGCCTACCTAAAAATCGCCGAGGGCTGCGACAACCGATGCAGCTACTGCGCCATTCCGGATATTCGGGGGTGCTTTCGCAGCCGCCCCATGGAAAATATTTTGGAGGAAGCCCGCCAGCTGGTGGCGGATGGAGTGCGGGAGCTCAACGTGGTAGCGCAGGACACCTCCCGTTATGGAGAGGATCTTTATGGCAAGCTGATGCTGCCCCAACTGCTCACCGCTCTTTGCGAGATCGAAGGGCTTCATTGGGTGCGGGTGCTCTACTGCTATCCCGACCGCATTACCGACGAGCTGTTGGATGTGATGAGAGACCAGCCCAAAATTGTCCCCTACATGGATCTGCCCCTTCAGCACGCATCCGGTAGGATTTTAAAGGCCATGCACCGCAGGGGAGACCACAAGTCCCTTCGGGCTCTTTGCAGCCGCATTCGGGAAAAGGTGCCGGGTATTGTGCTGCGCACCACCTTTATCACCGGTTTTCCCGGGGAGACGCAGGAAGATTTTGAAATCCTGTGCAACTTTATTCGGGACATTCGCTTCGAGCGGCTGGGCTGCTTTGCCTACTCCCGGGAGGAGGACACCCCCGCCTTTGATCTGCCGGATCAAATGGATGAGGAAGCAAAGGCTCGCCGAGCGGAAATTGTGATGGGGCTGCAGGCGGAAATTGCGTGCCAGTTAGCCTTGGAAATGACAGGCCGACAGCTGGAGGTACTCTGCGAGGGCTTTGACCAAGGGCAACAGCGCTGGTGGGGCCGCGGTCCTGGAGATGCCCCGGATATCGACACCCGGGTGTACTTTACAGGGGATGCCCGGCCGGGAGAGTTCTTCCAAGTGAAGATTACCGGTGCGGAAGGCTATGATTTAGTTGGCGAAACCGCTCTCTGATCCCTGTGGGATGCCATTTACGCCGCGGAGGTTATGCCCATGAAGATTCAAAAAAGGGACATTCTGTATGCTACCGCTTTGATGATTGTCTTTGCTGTTTTGCTGCTGCTGGGGATTAGACACCGGATCCTTCTGGTGCCGGCGGGAGCGGTTCTGGTTTGGTACCTTGTGGTGACCCAAAAAAGGCTGCGGTGTCCCAACTGCAAGCGAACCATCAAGCTGGATCGTCTTTTGTATGCCATCCGCCGCCCCTATTCTTGCAGCGAGTGCGATGAGCCAATTGAAGTGGTGACAAAGTCTCGGCCATAAGCTATTTATAGAAAAAGCCACGCCCGAAAAGGGAGCGTGGCTTTTTTTGACTGTTTCATGAGCTGTGCTGTTTAGTAAGACATAATTTGTGCTTCGCCCCGCAGCACCCGCAAAACCCCCTGAGTAAGGGCCAGCATTTCGTCTTCTCCGGGGTATATTTTGACGGGGGCGATAAGGCCGGTGCGCTGTTTGATGACTCCGGTAAACCGGGTGGAGTAGGCAAGGCCTCCGGTAAGGATGATAGCGTCTACCCGTCCCTCCAAGGCGGCAAACATGGCCCCAATCTCCTTGGAAACCTGATACGCCATGGATTCCAGCACCAAAGCGGCGTATTCGTCTCCTTCCCGAATCAGCCGTTCGCATTTTTGCAGGTCGTTGGTGCCCAAATAGGCATACATGCCTCCCGTCGTCCGGGTCATTTTTTGCAGTTCATCCTCGGTGTACGCGCCGGAAAAACACATGGAGATGATCTGGTTGACGGGCACCTGACCGCACCGCTCGGGGGTAAAGGGGCCTTCCCCTGCAATGCCGTCGTTGACATCGATGACCCGCCCGTATCGGTGGGCGCCTACGGTGATGCCGCCACCCATATGGGCAACAATAAAGCGGCCATCTTCGTATTTCATGCCCATGTCGGCGGCGCAGCGCCTTGCCACCGCCTTTTGGTTGAGAGCGTGGAAGACACTGCGGCGCTCGATGCCGGGAAAACCGGTGAGCTTGGCCACCTGCTCCATCTCATCCACCACAATGGGGTCCACCACGTAGCCGGGAATCCCCGCCTGAACGGAAATTTCATGGGCGATGATCCCCCCCAGAGCGGAGGCGTGGAACTCGGCGGCAGAGTGAATTAAATCGTCCAGCATCCGCTTATTAATGAGGTAGGTTCCGCTGTCGATAGGCTGGACCAGACCACCCCGCCCCACCACAGCGTCCAAACTGTTCAAGGGGATGTTGTGTTTCTGTAACATCTCGAGGACATAGCCCATCCGCAGCTCCTTCTGTTTGAGGATGCTGCCAGCGGCGTCCAGTTCGGAGCGGGTATGGCGATAGCTTTCTCCCACCAATTCCTCCTCGTTTTTATAGACGGAAATCTTGGTGGAGGTGGAACCGGGATTGATCACTAAAATTCGATAGATCCCGTCGCAGGCAGGTTGTTTCATTGAGTGGTATCCTCCTTGCCATCAAAGTTGCGGCGCAGGGAAATGGCGCCGGTGCGGGCAATATCCAACAGCCCCTGCTCTCTCAGGGTTGGCAGCATCTGATCCAAATAGCCTTCCTCACACACGGCCGAAAGCAGAACATGACCATCCTTTCGCTCCACGATGGTGGCGTTCATCTGCTGGCAGACCTGTTGCAAAGAGGCCTCATCCTCCACCAACAGGTGCAGCAAAGCCAGTTCCCGGGCAACCTGAGTTTCCTTGGAGTAGGGGAGAATCTCCCGGACACAATCCAGCCGCTTGAGGCGGTCCAGCACCTGCTCCAAGGTGTTGTGGCGGCATTCCAGACAGATGGTAAGCCGGGAGATTTCCGGCGTTTTGGTTTCGGCCACCGCCAGAGAGCGAATGTTCCAGCCTGCCCGGCGAATCAGAGCGGTGATGCGGGTGAGAACGCCAAATTCATTGTCCACCAAAAGGGTGAAGACGGAGCTTGTATTTCCCTTCATAGAGCTCTCCTTATTCTAATATTCTAAATCATTTTGTCAGATTCACCGTAACCCAGGCCGCCGATAGAGCCATCCACTCCCGCAGCCAGTAGGAGGGCAACAGTCCCCAAGGAGTAGAGGAGGGGATGGAGTAGGCCTTAAGCCCCACATGAGCGGCGTAAAAGGCTGCCCGCAGCTGATGAAAGCCATCGGTGACAAGGACAATTTCCTGAGCGTTGGGCAGCCTCTCCTTCAGCATCTTCTGGGAGAACTTCAGGTTTTCCCGGGTGTTGGAGGAACCTGCCTCCTGCCAGATCCGGTGAGGGGAAATTCCCAGCTCCTCCAGATAGGCGGCCATCACCTGGGCCTCGGGGTAATCCTCATCCGGACCCTGTCCGCCGCTGACCACGCAGATGGCCTCGGAGTTTTCCTTTAAATAAAGGGCGGCGGACCAAAGTCTGCGGGCCAGCATCAGGGAGGGGCGATCTCCCCGAATACCGCCCCCCAACACCACCACCGGCAGATTCTTTCCCGGCGGGGGAGGGGAAAACCATGCCTGACGGGCCATCGGTATCGAAAGAGCGCCGCCAACAACCAGTGCGGACAACAGAAGGAGTGCAATTCCCCGCCGAACGGAGGGGGACAGGACTTCCCAGATGCGAAGGAGAAACCAAAAAACCGGTGCAGACAGCAGCAATACCGCCACACCGCTGTTCCAAATGCCGTAAATCAACGGTGGTATCAGCCCAAAGAAAAGGCAAAAGGCAAAGCCCAGCAAAAAAAGCAGTCCAGCGGCGCCTTGGGTGGGTTTTCCAAATATAAGCTTTATCATGTCCTACGTCCTAATCGGGGCCTGCATGCACAAGCGGTCAAGCGTTGACCCAAAGGCTTTTGCGGGGGAAGGATTTTGTGATATTTGTGCCGCAAAACCCGAGTTTTAGTCATTATAACACTTTTTTTGAGGGGGAACAATAGCGGGAAACCCGATGCTCTTCCCCAAACAGAGATATAAAAAAGAGCGCAGACTCTGCGCTCTTTTATGCTTTGGCGTACATAATTTATAACTGTAAAAACTTCTTATTTCTTCTTCGGATACTCCAGAACATAGACATCCACCTGGCGGATACCATTCAGACAGCTTTCTGCATAAGTCTGATAAAACAGGTCCAAATCCACGATGCCCTGCATCAGGGCGGTGCCGGTGTCCGCCGCAATGGCGTAACCGTAAACAAACCTGCCATCGGTGCTGCGGATATACAGCTTGCTGCCGTAGGGAATCACATTGGGATTGACCGCTACATGACCCACCGCTGCCTTGAGGTAGCCGCAGGCGGTGCCCGCTCCCGGTCTTGCACTGTAGCCTGCCGCCCGCTGCTTTTCCAGCACCGCTTCGCAGTCTACCGGCACACCGTTTTCATCCAGCTCCCATTCAAAATCGTAAGGGGAAATGGGGGCACAGTCGGTTCCCACCAAAACCCGCTGGGAAACGGAAGGCTGCAAAACCGTTTCTTCCGTCAAGGTCTTTTCTACCACAACCCCATCTCGCAGAACCCGCTGATAGGTTTGCAGCGCCAGACCGTCCGCTCCCTGCAAAACCACCCGCTTTTTACCGGGTGCCAGCAGAGATGAGGCAATCTCCACCGTTTCAAAGGGAACTACATTTTCCTCGGTGACGGTGTCCCGAGTCCAACGCTCCACCACAATTCGCTCCCCGGGGTTTACCGTTCGGCCGGGGAAGTGGCTCATGTCGTCCTCGGGGCCTAAGGTCACCTTGGCCCGCTTTAAAATTTCGTCTACGGTATCGGTACGGGTCACCCGTACCTCATGCTCTTGACCATCGGCTACCACGGTGACGGTAAAGTACCGTGCCGCCTGCAGGTCCAACATGGTGCCCAAATCATCCTCGTCGTGGTCATAGGCCAAAACGATTTGACCGCTGCGCTCCATTTCTTCCAGGGTCATTGCCTTGGGTGGGGAAGCATCGCTATGCCGTCCCCGGTAGACCGTAACGCCTACCACCGTCAGCGCAGTTGCGAGGAGCAGAGCCCAAATTGCGAGGCGTCCTCTGCCTGAAATCACATCGCGTAGAGCGCGTCGTCCTTTGTTAGACATAATACTCTCCTTTTGGCATGGCTTGGCGGCGCCAAAGCCATACTTACCAAAGCAAAACAATTATAGACAGGGCCAGCAAATTTGTCAAATTTTACGAAGTGGATTTTACTGCTCAAAATCAATTTTTTTCGAGGAAAAAAGAATGAGATATTCGTGATTTTAACAACAAATACCACGAATTTTTCAATTTTTTTGTAGGATCCTACATACTTTTGGAAGGGCGGAATGCTGCCCTTTGCGCTACAGGGCTTTATCTTTCCTGCAGGGTGGGGAGCGCTTTAAAAATAGGGTGCCGGGATGGGGTGATGTTGGGTTCCTCTGACTAAAGGGATGCCATTGTGCCAATACTTCCTATAGATTTTGCTGGAAGGGAAGGTTAAGTCATGAAAGCGGTCATTATGGCAGGGGGGGAGGGAAGCCGTCTGCGGCCCCTTACTTGCGATATGCCCAAGCCCATGGCCCGCCTGTGCGGACGCCCCATACTGGAGTACATTTTGGATTTGCTGGCCATTCACGGCATCCAGGAAGCCGCCCTTACCCTGCGGTATCTGCCGGGCCAGATTATCGAGCATTTTCCCGAGGGAATGTACAAGGGCATCAAGCTGCATTTTGTGGAGGAAACCTCCCCCTTGGGAACGGCGGGAGGAGTGAAAAACGCCTGCGGGCCAGAGGATGATAACGTCCTCATCATCAGCGGAGACGCCCTCTGCGACTTTGATTTGACAGCCTTTGCTTCCTACCATAAAAAGGGGGGAGCAGCGGTTACCATTTTGGGGAAGAAGGTGGAGGATCCCCGGGAGTACGGACTCATCGATGCAGATGAGACGGGAAAGGTGGCGGGGTTTATCGAAAAACCTGCCTTTTCCCAAGCGGTGAGCGATCTTGCAAACACCGGCATCTACATGCTTTCCCAGCGAGCCCTGAAGCTGATTCCCTCCGGAGAAAGCTTTGACTTTGCCCGGGATCTCTTCCCCCTTCTTCTCAGCCGGGGAGAAACCCTGCGCTGCTGGGAAGGACAGGGCTACTGGTGCGATATTGGAGATCTGGACACCTACATTTCCTGCCAGCGGGATATGCTGTACGGCAAAGTAAAGTGCAGCCTTCCCCCCATGGGGGAACCCACCGGCAGAACGGTGGGGGTTAAAATTCGGCCACCGGTCTACCTCGGAAAAAACGTGGTGTTGGAGGACGATGTTCTCATCGAAGAGGGAAGCGTTCTGGACGATGGCTGTACCGTGGGAAGGGGAGCCCGCATTACCGGCAGCGTGGTGCTGCAGGGCGCCCACATCTCCCGGGGGGCCACCCTCACCGGAAGCCTTGTTTGCTCCGGAGCTTCCGTCAAGGCAGGGGCCATGCTTTTTGAAGGCTCCACCGTAGGGGCGGGGGCTGTGGTGGGGGAGCAGGCCCACCGTGGCTGCCGGCATCAAAATCTGGCCGGGCAAAAAGGTGGCGGACCTTTCCCGGGCCACCCTCCATGTCAAGGTGGGGGGAGACAGCCGCTTCTTCTTTGACGACGATGGCATCTCGGGGCAGATTGGGGTGGAACTTACCCCTGAATTCTGCGCCCGGGTGGGAGCAGCGGTGGGCAGCCTTCATCCGGGAGCCCGCATTGCGGTAGGCTCCGGCACCCACCGGAGCGCCGAAGTGCTCAAGGATGCTCTGACAGCGGGGATTCGCTCCACCGGAGCGCATGTGGTGGATTTTGGCTCCAACTTTGCCGCCCAGTTTGAATTTTCCATGAATTTTTGTGCTGTGGAACTGGGTGTCTTTATCCGGGGAGGCAGCCGAGCCTCTCTGGAAGTGCTTTCCGAAGGCCTGCCCGCCACCCGGCAGGTAGAACGCAACATCGAGGGCATGCTGGCTCGGGGGGAGTTTGTCCGCTGCTCCTATGACGGCATGGGGGATCGGGTGGATATGTCAGGGGTGGGGGCCCTCTATCGCTCTCAGCTCATGCGACTGGCTCCCGGCGGACTTTCCGGACTGGAGGGGAGGGTTCGCAGCCAAAATGTGGCGATTTCGTCCCTGCTTCGGGATACGCTGGAAAAGCTGGGCTGCGCAGACGGGGACTTGACCATAGAGATCTCCGAACAGGGGGAAAAACTTCGCATATTTGAACCCTCCTTGGGGACGGTGCGAAGTCATACCATATTGGCGATTTGCGCTGCAGGGGAAATGGAACGGGGCCTGGATGTGGCCCTGCCCTACGATGCCCCCCGAACCATTGACACCATGGCAGCGAGCATGGGACGCAGGGTGTTGCGCTATTTCAATACCCCGGCGGACAACAGCGATCAGGAGGCCCGCAAGCTGGCCAAAACCCAGCTTTGGAACCGGGATGCCTTGATGCAGGCCGTTATGTTTTTGCATATGGCCCAGCGTTGGGGAGGGGTACCCAAGCTGCTGGAGCGGTATAAGGGCTTTGATGTGGCCATCCGCACGCTGGAAACTCAACCGGGAGGCTCCGCCGCATTGCTGCGCAAGGTGAGCCGCCATCCGTCCGGAACGATAGCCGAGGGTGTGCTGGTGGAGGATCAGCGAGGCGTGGTACTCCTCAAGCCCCTCAAACGGGGAGATGGCGTGCGAATTCTGGCAGAGGCGGCCAGCAGCGAGACCGCACAGGAGCTTTGCGACAGCATGGAGCAGTTGCTTCGCCGCGCCATGCAGCAAGAGGAGACAAACGGGGAGAATCCTTTGCGCCCTTAGGACTACCTTGACAAAAAATACCGCGTGATATACAATTAGTATAATAATGCAGCTGTAATGATAGGGATTTCTTCCTATCAGTTGCGGATACGATGCCATAGGCGTAGGGCAGGCGGCCTGTTTTTCTTTGGGCGGTGTGAGGAAAAAACCGGGAAGCCTGCCGGCAAAGTACTTGCGGCTTTGCGCGCTGGGGCATGTACGGATTACAATTGCATGATTGCGAGAAAAGGCTCGCGCCATCTGCACTTTTAGGCGTTGGGCGTTGTTTTCTTGTTTGAGGGGCGGCAGGCAGGTGCGGCCGTCCCATACATAGGGTTTGTTCGAATCAGGAGGTTAGGAATCTTGCAGCTGATAAAAGCTGCTTTTCCGGGCGCTGATTCGGCTCCCTGATGGTGCCCGCCGCCTGGGTTCGAAGTGCATTCGGCCATGCAGGCGGTGAGGTGATTTGATGAATTTTAGGGTGCGGGAAGCATCCGGAAACGAGGTTATATACGTGCCAAATCAAAACGATAAGAAGCAGCCGGAGTCCTCCAAGGAGACAGGACGTCAAGGCAAATCCCGGTCTGCAACCAGTGGGGAAGGGGCGGCCAAAAAGGCAAAGGCTCAGCCTGCGCAGCAAAAAAATCAAGCAGATTCCAAGGCCGAGGCGACTCCCAAAAAGCGGGGGAGACCCAGAAAAAACGCCCAAACCCAATCTGCTCCACCGGAGACGGAACAAAACCAGCCGGAGCAGGCCAAAAAGCAGACACGCAGCCAGCAGTCGGCAGCTCAAAAGAAGGAAAGCGCTCAGACTGCGGCAAAGTCACAAGCATCTGCCAAAAAGACTACCAGCAGAAGTGCGGCAAAAAAGAAAGCCAATGCAGCGGTGGAAGCGGCACCTAAGTCCAAGAGCCGCAAGGCGGAGAAGGACAGGGGCCCCAGTGTGCGGATTATCCCCTTGGGGGGATTGGGAGAAGTAGGAAAGAACATCACCGTCATCGAATCGGCGGGGGAAAGCTTTATCGTTGACTGCGGAATTACCTTTCCCGACGAGAGCATGCCCGGTGTTGACCTAGTCATTCCCGACTTCACCTACGTGCTGGAACAAAAGGACAAAATCAAGGGAATCTTTATCACCCATGGACATGAGGATCACATCGGCAGTCTGCCCTACCTCCTCAAGCAGGTGAAATTCCCCATCTATGCCACCAAGCTGACCATCGCCCTCATCGAAGGAAAGCTCAAGGAGCACAATCTGCTGGGAAAAGTCCAGCTCAATGTGGTAAAAGCGGGCGATACGGTGCGGATGGGCTGGAACAGCGTTGAGTTTATCAATGTCAACCACTCCATTCCCGATGCCTGTGCTCTGGCCTTTCACACCCCTGCGGGAGTGATTCTCCACACCGGAGACTTTAAGGTGGACTTTACCCCCATTAAAGGGGAGATTATCGACCTTGCCCGTTTTGGAGAGCTGGGCAGCAAAGGCGTTTTGGCTCTGTTGTCTGACTCCACCAACTCGGAGCGCCCCGGTTTTGCCCAAAGCGAGCGAACGGTAGGGTTCAGCTTTGACAAGCTCTTTGCATCCGCCATGGACAAACGGATTATTGTAGCCACCTTCTCCTCCAACGTCCACCGGGTGCAGCAGATTTTGGACGCCGCTGTCCGGTACAAGCGCAAGGTGGCGGTACAGGGTCGCAGCATGGAAAACGTCATCAACAAGGCGCTGGAAATCGGCTACCTGGATATTCCCTCGGGGATTTTGGTGGACATTAACGCTGCCAACAAGTATCCTCCCGAGCAGATGGTGATTATCACCACCGGCAGTCAGGGAGAGCCCATGAGCGCCCTGTCCCGAATGGCCATGGGAGATCACCGAAAGGTCTCGGTGGGAGAACAGGATTGCATCATCATTTCCGCCACCCCCATTCCCGGCAACGAAAAGCTGGTCACCCGAGTGATCAACGAGCTGCTCAAGCTGGGAGCTCAGGTGGTTTATGAGAAGATGTTTGATATCCACGTCTCCGGCCATGCCTGTCAGGACGAGCAAAAGATGATGCTTGCCCTGACCCGGCCCAAGTTCTTTTTGCCCATGCACGGAGAGTACAAGCATCTGAAAAAACATGCCGAAACCGCGGTTTCCATGGGACTGGACCCGAAATGTGTCCTCATTGGGGATTTGGGAAAGGTGATCGAAATCACAGCGGACAGCATTGGGATTGTGGATACCGTGCCCTCCGGAAAGGTGCTGGTGGACGGCCTGGGGGTAGGCGATGTGGGAAGCGTGGTGCTGCGGGATCGCAAGCATCTGGCGGAGGACGGACTGATTGTGGTGGTCACCACGGTAGACGGCCGCTCCGGCAAGATTTTGGCCGGCCCCGATATTGTATCCCGCGGATTTGTCTATGTCCGGGAGTCGGAGGATATGATAGGCAGGGCCGAAACCATTGCCAAAGATTCCATCCAGAACTGCATCAGCAACAATACCCGGGAGTGGGGTACCCTGAAGCAGAGAGTGCGGGATGATCTTTCCGATTACTTCTGGCAGGTCACCAAGCGCAGTCCCATGATTTTGCCGGTCATTCAGGAAATTTACGATTAATTTAAAAGCGGTTCCGGGCTTGGCTTCCGGAACCACTTTTCTTTCTAAGGAAACGGACCGACAAAAACCCTTGCAGTCCCTTCCCAAAATGGCGATTGGCAAACCATCAGCGGTGCCTTAAGCCTTCCGCAAGACCATGGACTTTTCGCCTTTGTCCTTGTACTATAGTAAGATTCTTGGTATAATAACCAAAAAGTAGAACGCAACACCTGCCGCGGTAGCGCAGCAAAAGCTCGGTGCCGGCCAATCATGGGGGCTGCCACGCCGACCTGGCCACAAAAGGGCCTTATCATGGCCACCACTGCACTTTTTTATCCATCGTAAGAGCCTTGCCCTTGTAAACCTTGCGGTCAAGTGATATGATTTTTATCGTAACCGTACCGGTATCATAAACAAGGCTCGTCCCCCAAGGACAATCATCCCTTAGACTTCGAGTTCAGACGAGTTCAGATAGGAGCCGAATATGCAGAACCGACTCAAACTCTTTACCCCCATTGTTGCGGCGTTGATGCTGCTTTCTGCCACATTGGCAGGCATCACCTTTTTTTATGACCGCAGGCTGTTTCTCATCTACTCCTCCATGGTGATTGTGGTATTCATCGTGGTGCTGATTATGCTCCATGCTTTAAATCGGCGGATGAAGGACTTGCTGGAAGAGGTAGGAGACAGTATTCGGTATGCCATGAAAGGCGCCTTTACCGAGCTTCCCACGCCGGTGATCACGGTGCTGGGAGGCCGGGACATTATATGGTATAACCAGCTGTGTGCCCAACGGGTCTTTGACGGGCGGGAAATGCTGGGGGAAGATATTGGTGATTTGCTGCCGGGGATTGATTTTACCGGCTCTTCTCCTCCGGAGGGATACCATGTCACCTACGGCAATCGGGCCTACACCGCCTTTGTGGCTACGGTGGAAACCAAAGAAGGCCTTGCCTCGGTGATCTATCTCATCGACGACACCAACCTGAAGTACTATGCCAACGAGTACCACGAAAGCAAGCCCAGTGTGGCTTTGTTGATGGTGGACAACTACGACGAGCTGATTCAAGACTACAAGGATAGCGAGCGGGCCCAGCTCATGAGCGAAATTGAGCAGGCCATGGAGCAATATATTGTGGAACACCACGGCTTTGTCACCAAAATAGCCAAGGATCGCTTTATTGCCATCATCCAAACCCGGGGCGTGCGCAACATGCTGGCCGGAAAATTTGAGCTTTTGGATAAGGTTCGAAACCTTTCGGCAGGGGACCGGATGTCGGCCACCCTTTCCATCGGTGTGGCCGGGGAAGCGGACAGCCTGTACGAAGCCGAACAAAGCGCCCGACAGGCTCTGGATATGTGTCTGGGCCGGGGTGGGGATCAGGCGGCGGTCAAAACCGCCAATGGTTATGAATTTTACGGAGGCATGTCCAAGGCCATTGAAAAGCGGACCAAGGTCAAAACCCGCATCATCGCCAACGCCCTCTCAGAGCTGATCGAAGGCGCCTCCAACGTCATCTTAATGGGGCATCGCTTTTCCGATCTGGACTGCATGGGTGCGGCCATTGGCATGTTTAAGGCTGTGCGCAGCATGAACAAGCCGGTGCACATTGCCATTGACAAACAAAAAAATCTGGTAAAACCTCTGCTGGAAAAGCTCTTGCAGGGAGGATACAGCGAAGATGACTTTATGCCTCCCGAGGCTGCTCTGGAACTGGTAAACCCCAAGACAGTGGTCATTATTCTCGACACCCATGTGCCCCACGTGGTGGAGTCAGAGGCCATCTACCGGGCGGCGAAAAACGTGGTGGTCATCGACCATCACCGCAAGCTGGTGGGGCATATTGACAACGCCGTCATCTTTTTTCACGAGCCCTATGCGTCCTCCACCTCCGAAATGGTGGCGGAGCTGCTACAGTACTTCCCCAGCCGTCCCACTCTCAGCCGGGTGGAGGCGGAGGCTTTGATGTCCGGCATCATGCTGGACACCAAAAACTTTGTGTTGCGCACCGGGGTGAGAACCTTTGAGGCTGCCGCTTGGCTGCGCCGGATGGGAGCCGATACAGTGGAGGTGCGCAAAATGTTTGCTTCCTCCATGGAGGCCTATCAGCAAAAGGCTTCCTTTATCGCCACTGCCCAAATTTATCAGCGCTGTGCCATTGCCGTTTCCGATGAGATTTTTGACGACATTAAAGTAGTGGCTGCGCAGGCGGCAGATGAATTGACCACCATCGCCAATATGGATGCCTCCTTTGTGATTTTCCTCTATGGGGAAGAGGTCAATGTGTCGGCCCGGTCCTTGGGGGCCATTAACGTGCAGCTGATTATGGAAAAGCTGGGGGGGGGCGGCCACCAGACCATGGCGGCAGCGCAGTTTGCCAACACCGATGTGGAAACGGTTCGCCGCAAGGTAATGGAGGCCATCGACGAATATTATGCCGAAATCCGCAAGCCGGTGAGCTAGCGCCCATGGCTTGCGATAAGGGGAAATCCCCCCTTGGGAAGTGGCCCAAAAGACAGTATATCATGATACGAAAGGAAGAGATTCCATGCAGGTAATTTTAAAAGAAGACGTTCCGGGTAGCGGAAAAAAAGGTGAGCTGGTCAACGTATCCGACGGATATGCCCGCAACTATTTGCTCAAGCGGGGCCTGGCCATTCAGGCTACCCCTCAGGCGCTGGCGGAATACAAAGCCCAGCAGGCCAGCAAGGCCCATAAAAAAGAGACAGAGCAGGCCGCTGCGCAGGAGATTGCCGACAAGCTCAACGGCAAAACCCTGAACATTTCCGCCAAAGCGGGGGAGAGTGGCAAGCTGTTTGGCTCCATCACCTCCAAGGAAATTTCCACCGAAATCAAAAAGCACTTTGATATTGACGTGGACCGCCGCAAAATTTCCATGAAGAGTGAGATCAAGGCCCACGGGGATTACACGGCCGAAATCAAGCTCTATTCGGGAATTACCGCCCAAATCAACATCAAAGTGGGAGAATAAATTGAAGAAATCGGGAGCATAAACCGTGTCACAGCAGTTTACCGATCATCCAACCGGCCTGTTGGATCAGGCTTTGCCATATAGCTTAGAAGCGGAACAGAGCGTGCTGGGAGCCGTTCTGGTGGATGCTTCCTGCCTGAGCGTGGTGCTGGACAATCTGCGGCCCTCCAACTTTTATCGGGAAGAGCATCAAAAAATCTTCGAGATTATGCTGCAGCTCTTCACCACTGCGCAACCGGTGGATTTTGTCACGGTTTTGGAGCAGGTGTGCCGGGAAAATATCTTTCCCACCGAGGCGGATGCCAAAGTTTACCTCAGCCAACTGGTGGAGATTGTCCCCTCCACCCGCAATGTGGAAGCTTACGCCAGTATTGTGCGGGAAAAAAGCTACCTGCGCTCGCTGATTGCCACCGCTCACGAAATCATCGAAAACTCCCGGGATTCCGGAGAAAGCGCCCAAACCATCCTGGACAGCGCAGAACAGCGGATTTTTGATATCCGCTCCGACCGCCATTCCTCCAAGCTTCTCCCCATCGGGGATATTCTGCTGGACATCTACGATCGGCTTCAGAAGCTTTCGGGGGAGGATCGGGAGCAGTATCTGGGCATTCCCACCGGATTTGGGATGCTGGACCGCATGATCACCGGGCTGAACAAGTCGGACCTGATTTTGCTGGCCGCCCGCCCTGCCATGGGAAAAACCTCCTTTGCTCTCAACATCGCCACCAATGTGGCCACAAAGGCGAAAAAAACCGTGGCTCTCTTCTCATTGGAAATGAGCCGGGAGCAGCTGGTGGAGCGAATTCTTTCCAGCGATGCTCTGGTGCAGGGAACCAGAATGCGAACGGGAGAGCTTTCTCCCGAAGAGTGGGTGCGTCTGGCCGTTTCCTCCAAGGAGCTGGCCAAAGCTCCTATTCTGGTGGACGATACCGCCTCCATCACCGTGCACGAAATGAAGGCTCGGCTGCGCCGGGTCAAAGATTTGGGTCTTGTCATCATCGACTACCTCCAGCTGATGAGCGGAGGAGGACGGGGCGAAAACCGCGTACAGGTGGTCAGCGAGATTACCCGCTCTCTCAAGGTAATGGCCAAGGAACTGAATATACCGGTGATTGTGTTGTCTCAGCTTTCCCGTCAGACAGAATCCCGCGCCGACCACCGGCCCATGCTCTCCGACCTGCGGGAATCCGGCTCCATCGAACAGGACGCCGACCTGGTGCTCTTTCTGTACCGGGAAGCCTACTACAACCGGGACAGCACAGAACAAAACATTGCCGAATGTATCGTAGCCAAAAACCGCCACGGGGAAACGGGAACCGTCAAACTGGGCTGGGATGGAGAGCACACCAAGTTCTCCGGGCTGGAGATGTACCGCGATGAGGACTAAAGCGCTGAACACCATACAACAGCATCAGATGTTTGCGCAGGGAGCAGTTCTGCTTGTCGCCGTATCCGGCGGGGCGGATTCTGTGGCCCTGCTCCACTTTTTGCGGGAGCTGCGAGAGGAGTGGAACCTGACGGTAAAGGCTCTGCACCTCAACCACAACCTGCGGGGGGCGGAAAGCGACGCTGACGAAGCCTTTGTCCGCAAGCTCTGCCAGGATTGGGATATCCCCCTGACGGTGGAGTCCGCCCATGTGGCTGCCAGAGCGGCACAAACCGGAGAAAGCATCGAGGTTGCCGCCCGCAACTGCCGCTATGCATTCTTTGAGCGGGAGGGTGGGGCGCAGCAGGCAAAGGTGGCGACGGCCCACACCTGTAGCGATAACGCAGAGACGGTGCTCCTCAATTTGGTGCGGGGCACGGCGTTGCGTGGTCTTACGGGAATTGCGCCGGTGCGGGGCAGGTACATCCGCCCTCTCATTGCCTGCACCCGCAGGGAAATTGAAGCCTACTGTGCAGAGCACAACCTCTCCTTTGTCACCGATTCCACCAACTGCAGCGACGAACACACCCGCAACCGGATTCGCAGGTACATTATGCCGCTGCTGGAGCAGGAAAACCCCCGATTGGCGCAAGGGTTGATCCGGATGTGCGACATCCTGCGGGAGGATGCGGATTATCTGGACCAACAGGCTCAAAAAGCCCTGATAAATCTTACAAAGCCGGAAAAGGCGTTGGACCGAAAAGAATTTTTGCAGCTACCTGCGGCCATCAAGGGGCGGGTGTTGGCTCTGCTCCTCCGGCAGGAGGGGGTGGAGGCGGACAGCCGCACCATCCAGAACCTGTCCCGCATCATTGAAGTGGGAGCAGGAGCATGGCAACTTTCCGCCAAGGTAAGGTTCCGCTGCCAGGAAAAGGCGTTTTGGCTGGAACAGGTGCTCCTTCCTCAGCCCTTCTTTTCGGTGGAGATTTTTACCGATCAGGTAAAGCAAGGTCCTGCCATCAGGCTTTATGATGGGAAAGAGGTTCGTTTTTGGGTTAAATATAAGGAAGATTTCATAAAAAACCGAAATATTCATAAAAAAGCCTTAACCTATTGTCTTGATTATGATAGAATAGGTAAAATCACCACCTTACGGCAGCGCTTGCCATCCGACCGACTGCGATTGCCGGGACGAGGATGTTCCAAAACCTTAAAAAATCTGTTTCAGGAAAAGAGAGTGCCTGCCCCCGAACGGCTTAGACGGGTGGTGTTGGAATGCGGGGGCAAAGTTCTCTGGGTGGAGGGTTTAGGACCCGACGAAAGCGCAGCTGTTCGCGATACAACCAAAAGAATTTTGATGATAGAAGTAACGGAGGGACCCCATGAGCGGGAAAATCGCAAAAGTTTTGATTGATGAAGAAACGCTCCAACAAAAAGTGGCCCAGCTGGGCAAACAGATCAGCGAGGATTACAAGGACAAAAAACTGCTGATGGTCAGTGTGTTAAAAGGCTCGGTGGTTTTTATGGCTGATTTGATGAGAAATATCGATATTCCGCTGCGAATTGACTTTATGTCCGTTTCCAGTTATGGCAGCGGTGTAAAAACCAGCGGTGTGGTTAAAATACTCAAGGATCTGGATCACCCCATTGAAGGGTACGATCTACTCATTGTGGAGGATATTTTGGACAGCGGCATGACCTTGAGCTACCTGCGGGAGGTTTTAGGAAGCCGCAACCCCAACAGCATGCGGCTTATCACCCTGTTGGACAAGCCAGATCGCCGGCAGGTGGATATTGTTCCCGACTACTGCGGCTTTGTCATTCCCGACGAGTTTGTGGTGGGGTACGGGCTGGATTACGATGAAGAATACCGCAATCTGCCCTATGTGGGAATTCTCGATCCTTCCGCCTGGCAGGATGCCTGATTTCAAAGGCTTAATCAAGCGAGTAAATGGAAGCACCATTTTGAATAAATGAGAGGGGAAAATCCCGCGCAGTTTAAATCGCGGCGTTTTCATCCCCACAAAGGGAGTGAAGCGATTGCCACCAAAGCGTAACAGGGGTTTGGGCATTTATCTTGCCGTACTCTTGGCCCTTATGCTGTTTGCAATGACCATGTTCAATTTCGATACCAATGCACCATCCACAAGCTATACCGAAATTGTCTCCTACTTCCAACAAAACCGGGTGCGGGAATTCACCCTGGATATGGGAACGGGAGATTTGGAAATAACCAAGCTGGACGGGGAGAAACCCGAAAATCTTCCCATTCTTTATAAAGTACCCAGTGTCACCATGTTCTGGAACGACACTCGGGCCTACATTGATGAATACAATCTGGAGCATCCCGACAACATCATTCAAGGTACCTATAAGCCTGCTCAGGAAATGCCCTGGTGGGTCACTTTGTTGCCCACCCTGCTTCTGGTTGGGCTGATGGTGGTTTTCTGGGTCCTGATGATGCGTCAGTCCCGGGGCGGAGGCAATGTGGCCGGCTTTGGCAAGGCCAAGGCCCGCTCGGCACAGGACGGCAGGCGGGTTACCTTTGCCGATGTGGCGGGAGCCGACGAGGAAAAGGAAGAGCTCATCGAAATCGTCGACTTCCTTAAAAACCCTGCCAAATTTAACGCCTTAGGAGCTCGGATTCCCAAGGGTGTCATTTTGATGGGGCCTCCCGGTACCGGTAAAACCCTGCTGGCCCGCGCAGTAGCGGGAGAGGCCCAAGTGCAGTTTTTCTCCATTTCCGGTTCCGATTTTGTGGAAATGTTTGTTGGTGTCGGCGCAAGCCGTGTCCGGGATCTGTTTGAACAGGCAAAAAAGAACGCTCCCAGCGTGGTTTTTATCGACGAAATTGATGCGGTGGGCCGTCAGAGAGGCGCAGGTCTGGGCGGCGGTCACGACGAGCGGGAACAAACCCTTAACCAGCTTTTGGTGGAGATGGACGGCTTTTCCGCCAATTCCGGCGTCATTGTAATGGCTGCCACCAACCGCCGGGATATTCTCGACCCGGCCCTGATGCGTCCCGGTCGCTTTGACCGGCAGATCACCGTCGGCTACCCCGACATCAAAGGGCGGGAGGAAATTCTCAAGGTTCATTCCAAAAACAAACCCATCGCCCCCGACGTCAACCTCAAGACCATTGCAGGCACCACTCCCGGCTGGACCGGTGCCGATCTGGAAAACCTCATGAACGAGGCAGCTCTGCTGGCTGCTCGAAAGGGCCTAAAGGCCATCACCATGAGGGAGATCGAAGAGGCCAACATCAAGGTGGCCATGGGCCCCGAAAAGAAGAGCAAGGTGGTCACCGCCGAGGACCGCAAACTCACGGCTTACCATGAGGCGGGGCACGCTCTGTGCTTCTACTACTGCCCCACTCAGGACCCGGTGCATCAGGTGACCATTGTGCCCCGCGGCCCTGCAGGCGGCTTTACCATGCCTCAGCCCACCAAGGACCACATGTATGTGACCAAAACCCGCATGTTTGAAGACATTGTGGTGAGCTTGGGCGGACGGGTGGCCGAGCAGTTGGTGCTGGAGGACATCTCCACCGGAGCTTCCAACGATTTGCAGCAGGCCACCAAAATTGCCCGATCCATGATTACCCGCTACGGATTTTCCGATAAGTTAGGCCCGGTGGTCTACTCTCAGGATCCCAATCAGGTCTTCTTGGGCCGGGATTACACTAGCGGCAGCCATGTTTCCGATGCCATCCAAGCGGAAATTGATGCAGAAATTCGCCGCGTTATTGATGAGGCATACCAAAAATGCACCGATATTCTCACCGAGCATATGGAAAAGCTTCATCTGGTAGCTCAGAAGCTGCTGGAGCAGGAAAAACTGGACAGCGCCCAGTTTAAGGCCCTGATGGAATCGGATGAAAAACCCAAGCCGTTATCTGAAGTGGTTGTGCCGGAGCTGAAGGTGCCGGGTTATGAGAAAGAGGAGGCTCATCTGCCATCAGAACAAGAGCTTTCTCAGCCGGAAGCTGCTCAAAATTGGCCTAATGATGGCCTTAACAGCGATGAAGAGAGCCAAAAAACAACAGAGTAACGGGAACCGGTTTAAATTAAAGCAACACGATATGCAAATTGCATATTGTGTTTGTTTTATTACTCTGTTAAAATGTAAACAAGCGCTAATTTTGCATAAGGAGGAGGAAGATGGTCGAAGTTATTAACAAAATTAAAGAAGCAGAAGACAATGCGGAAGAAATCAAAAAGCAGGCCCGGCGTGCGGCGGCCCAGATAAAAGAAGAAGCTTTTGTCAGTGGCCGGCGCCTCCTGGATGAAAAAAATCAAATGGCTATGGAGGAGTCGGCTGCTATTTTGGAAAAAGCACAGGCCCAGGCTAAGGAGCAGCTGGAACACTCCCGAAAGGAGAGTGAGCAGCTTTGCCAAGAGCTGAAGACTTCTGCTAACGCCAAAATCAGCCAAGCGGCCAAGGTCATTGTGGAAAGGATTGTGGACAGCGTATGATTGTCAAGATGGAGAAGCTGTCCGCCGTTGCTCTGTTGGAGGATAAAGAGGCGATTCTCAGCGGTTTGCAGCGTGCCCAGTGTATCCAGATGCGTCCTTTGGAGGCCATGGAGGGCTATGAAGAAATTGCAGCTCTCACCGAGGCCGGCCGGATGGACGTTTATGCTTTGGAGCAGACAGCGTCCCGGTATGCCGCAGCACTTTCGGCCATATCCCCCTATGCCAGAAAGCGAAGCCTGTTTGCTCCCAAACCCACGGTGCTCTTTGATCAGCTGGAGGACGAGCCCATGCTGACCCGTGGGGAGGAAATTTGCAGCACTATTGAAGGGATTTTGTCCCAAATCTCTCAATTGCGGGCTGCCAGAAGCAAAGATGTCTTTACCTGCGCCTCTCTGCAGCCTTGGGTGGAAAACGATCTGCCCTTGGAGCTGGAGGGAACCCGCTCGGTGTCCATTGAGTACTACCTGCTTCCCGCCAAGACCGACCTGACCCAGTTGGAGGAGCTTCAGCAGGAGCAGGCTCCGGCCTGTGTCCTCAAGGTGGTTTCTCAGGACAGGGAGCAGCAATATCTGCTGGCCATCTGTCACAACCAAGACAAGGAGCCCTTATGGGAAATTCTCAAAGGGTTGGGGGCCTCCCGTATGTCCTTTGGCGGAATAACAGGTACCGCCCGGGAAAATATCTCGGCTCTGGAATGCAGCATTGCCAAAGCAGATCAGGCCATTGCAAACTGCGAGACCCGCTTGCGGGAAGTGGCAGAGGACGTCTTCCCCCTGCAATACAGCTACGACGCCCTAACCGTCAAGCTCCAGCGGGAAAAAGCAGGTCATGTGCTGCGCAGCACCCAAAAGGCCTTTTGCTTTACCGGTTGGGTGCCAGCCAGTGCGCGGGACCAGGCTCTGGAAGTGCTGGAGCGGTACCAATGCTACTACGAGCTGGAACAACCGGTACAGGAAGAGGGAGACCAGCCCCCCATCCTGCTTCAGAACTCCAAGTTGGTCACCCCTTACGAAGCAGTTACCAATATGTTTTCGCCCCCTTCTTACTGGGGATTTGATCCCAACAACTTTGTGGCTGTCACCTACTTCATCATCTTTGGCATGATGTTGGGAGATGCAGGATTCGGCTTGATTCTCTTTTTGGGTGGCCTGTGGCTGATCAAAAAGGCCGGCATGAAGGGGATTGCCCAGGTCATTACCATGGGCGGCCTTTCCTCCGTCATCTGGGGAATTGTGTTCGGCAGCTTTTTTGGGGACACCATCCCTGTGGTTTCCGATGTGTTCTTTGGCCACCGCATCAACATCACCCCCATACTGGATCCCATCGGGCAAGCCATTTTGATTATGGCTCTTTGCCTGGTACTGGGGCTGCTGCATCTGTTTTTGGGTATGGGTATTAAGGCCTATATGCTGATCAAGTCAGGACAGCCCTGGGATGCTCTGTTTGAAGTGGGCTTCTGGTTTTTGTTTATTGTGGGCCTTTTGCTTTTGCTGGGAGGAACATTCCTGGGAGAACCCCTGACAACCATTGGAAAGTGGATGTCAATTGTATGCGCTGTGGTGCTGGTTTGGACCAAAGATCGGGAAAGCAAAAACCCTGTGGTGCGAATCCTTAAAGGAATCGGGGGGCTTTACGATATTTCCGGCTACCTTTCGGATGTTCTCAGCTACTCTCGTATTCTGGCATTGGGCCTTGCCACCGGTGTCATTGCCCAGGTATTCAATATCATCGGAACCCTGCTGGGAGGCGGCATCTTTGGCTTTTTGTTTTTCCTTATCATCTTTACCATAGGATCGGTTCTCAACTTGGGCATCAACACCCTTGGATCCTATGTTCACGCTGCAAGGCTACACTACGTGGAGTTTTTTGGCAAGTTTTACGAAACCGGCGGAAAGCTCTATACACCCCTTGCAGCAGATACCAAGTATATAACGGTTACAAAATAAGGAGGAAGACAACAATGGATACAAAAGCAATGGTAGATACCCTGTTTGGTATGTCCGGCCCGGTTTACGCTGCTCTGGGAGCCGCATTAGCGGTTATCCTTGCTGGCTTTGGCTCTGCCAAAGGTGTGGGAATTGCCGGCGAAGCTGCAACCGGTGTGGTGGTAGAGGACCCCGATAAGTTCGGAAGCACCCTGATCTTGACTCTGTTGCCCGGTACCCAGGGAATTTACGGCTTCCTCATCGGCTTTTTGATTTTGTTCTTCACCGGCATGATGCCCGGTGGCACCATGATTGAAATTACGTTGGAAATGGGCCTGCAAATTTTTGCCGCCTGTCTGCCCGTTGCTTTGGTGGGTTTGGTATCGGGAATTGCTCAGGGTAGAGTTTGCGCTGCCGGCATGAATATCATTGCCAAACGTCCCGACCACACCTCTAAGGGTATGCTGTACGCCGCCATGGTGGAAACCTATGCGATTTTTGCCTTCCTGGCGTCTCTGCTGATGGTTCTCGGCATAGTGATGTAAGTTGGGATGTGAGAGAGAGTGAGTGAAAAAAACGCTGTCATCGCCATAACCGATAAAATTCAGGCAGAAGCCCGGGCTTGGGCCGATGAGCAGATTGCCGCTGCCAAAGCAGAGGCCAAGGCGATTCTTGCCGATCACCAAGCCAGAGCCGATCAAGCATACGACAACACCTTAGCCGAGGCCAAGGTCAAGGCGGCGTTTATTGCCGACCGGGCTGTCAGCCAGGCGGAGGTGGATCGGCGCAAAATGCTTCTTTCCACCCGGCAAGAGTGTGTGGCCCAGGCTTTTGACAAAGCACTGGAGATGCTCTGCAATATGTCGGTTCAGGAGCGGGTTTTGCTGATGGTCAAAAGTGCCGTTCAGTATCAAACCGCCGATGCCGAGTATATTTTCAACGCAGCCGACCGCAAAGAGGTGGGCCCTCTTGTGGTGGATACCGTCAATGCCATCTTTAAAAAACAGCAGCTCAGAGAAACCTTTTCCGGTGATTTTTTGGAGCAGGTGAAAAAGCTGCTCAGTGGTGCCCGAACCCGTGCTCTCACCGCCACCCTGTCCGAGCAGACCGGCGACTTTGCAGGCGGCTTTATCCTCAAGCAAGGGAATATTGAATTTAACTGTACGTTTGAGGTGCTGATTGCCGGCGTGCGGGAAAATCTGGAGGGGGAAACCTCCGCGATTTTGTTTTCGTAGAGTGGGGGTGAAAGGTTGATCAAGTTTAAGGATACCGATTTCCTCCACGCAAGTTCCCGAATCAAGTCATTGGAGCGCAAGCTTCTGACCCAGCGGCAGCTGGTTCAGATGATTGAGGCCCAAACCTTGGACGAAGCCTGGAAAATCGCAAACGACGCCGGCATTGGAGTAGGGGTTCCCATAGAACACTACGAACAGGCCTTGAGTGAGAACCTTACCGAAACCTATGATTTTCTAAAGAGCCTTTCCGAGGAGCACGATTTTCTGGACTTGCTGCGCTACGAGTACGATGCCCTCAACCTGAAAATTCTAATCAAGGCGCAAGCCATGGACAAGGAGCAGGTTGAGCTGGTAGAGATGGGCAGTGTTCCGGTGGCGGTACTGCAAGAGGAACTCAGGTTGCAAAAATACCAGCAGACTCCCGGTCTTCTGGCGGAATCGGTGGCGGAGGCCACCGATGCTCTGGCCCGCACAGGGGATCCTCAGTGGGTGGATGTCATTGTGGACCGGGCCATGCTGGCCGCCATGCTGCAAAAAGCAATGGAATACAAGATCCCCTTTCTCCACAAGCTGGTCAAGGCCAAAATCGATATTGCAAACCTGCGCAGCCTGGTGCGGATGAAGCGGATCGACAAAGATCTGGACTTTGTAAAGCGGGTGCTGGCTCCCGGCGGCAATCTGGATGTCAGCGATTTGGCCGATGCCTTTGCCAAAGGGATGGACAGCATCCTTGCCCTGATGGAAGGCAGCGATTACGGTCCCACCCTGGAACCGGCTTTCGATGCTCTGCGCAGCGGCAAGGGGCTGACCCAATTTGAGCGGCTTTGCGACGATTGCATCACCGCTGTGCTGGACAGTGTCCGGTTGGTCCCCTTTGGGGTGGAGCTGCTGATTGTGTACGCCACCGCCAAGGAAGCGGAAATCAAGGCGGTGCGCATTGTAATGGCCTCCCGTTTGGCGGGGGTGGCCCCGGAATTGATTAAAGAAAGGTTGCGTGAAACCTATGCGTAGCAAAATAGCCGTAGTCGGCGAAAAGGCAAGCGTCATGGGCTTTCGCGCCGTGGGCTTTGAAGTGATAGAGGTGGAGGAGTCCGCCGAAATATTTTCCACGGTGGAGCGGCTGGTAAAGGAGGAGTACGGAGTGGTATTCCTCACCGAGCAAGCTCTGGCAAAGGCTCCCGGACTACTGGACAAATACAAGGATACGCGGATTCCCGCGATTATTCCCATCCCCGGGCGGGATGGAACCCTCGGCATTGGTATGCAGAACCTGCGCAAAAGCGTGGAGCGGGCCGTGGGTGCGGATATACTCAATCATTAGAAAGCAGGTGAAAGGATTGGCGAGTATCGGCACAATTGTCAAAATAGCGGGTCCGCTGGTTGTGGCCAAGGGTATGCGGGATGCTAACATGTTCGACATGGTCCATGTTGGCGAACATAAGCTGATTGGCGAGATTATCGAGATGCGAGGCGATCGTGCCTCCATACAGGTATACGAAGAGACCTCCGGTCTGCGGCCCGGGGCTCAGGTGGTATCCACCGGCGCTCCGCTTTCGGTGGAGCTGGCCCCCGGTATCCTCACCATGATTTTTGACGGCATCCAGCGCCCTTTGGAAGTGATTCGTCAGATGGTGGGAAGCTCCATTACCAGGGGCATTGAAGTTACCTCTCTGGACCACCATAAAAAATGGGAGTTTGTTCCGGTGGCAAAGGTGGGAGACAAAGTGTTCCCCGGCGATGTGCTGGGCACCGTGCAGGAAACTTCCATCATCACCCACCGCATTCTCTGCCCCGTAGGGGTGGAAGGGGAACTGGTGAAGATCGAACAGGGGCAGTTCTCCATTGTAGAACCTATCGCCACCGTCAAAAAGGCGGATGGTTCCGAAGTTACCGTTCAAATGCTGCAGCGCTGGCCTGTGCGCAGACAGCGCCCCTATAAGAGCAAACTGCCTCCCAACACCCCTATGGTGACGGGTCAGCGTGTCATCGACACCCTGTTCCCCATCTCCCGGGGAGGTACCGCCGCCGTTCCCGGCCCCTTTGGTTCGGGGAAAACGGTGGTACAGCACCAGCTGGCCAAGTGGGCCGATGTGGACATCGTGGTGTACATCGGCTGCGGTGAGCGGGGCAACGAAATGACCGACGTTTTGATGGAATTCCCCGAGCTGAAGGACCCCAAATCCGGCAAGTCCATCATGGAGCGGACAGTGCTGATTGCCAACACCTCCGACATGCCGGTAGCCGCCCGGGAAGCCTGTATCTACACCGGCATCACCATTGCCGAGTACTTCCGGGATATGGGCTACAACGTGGCCATTATGGCCGACTCCACCAGCCGTTGGGCCGAGGCTCTACGGGAAATGTCCGGCCGTCTGGAAGAGATGCCCGGCGAAGAAGGCTATCCTGCCTATTTGACCAGTCGTCTGGCCCAGTTCTACGAGCGGGCTGGTAAGGTTAAGACTCTGTGCAGCCCTGATGAGGATCGGGAAGGTTCCATCTCCGCCATCGGCGCGGTTTCTCCCGCCGGCGGCGATATGTCTGACCCGGTGGTACAGTCCACCCTGCGCATCGTCAAGGTGTACTGGGAGCTGAGCAGCTCGTTGGCTTACCGCCGCCATTTCCCCGCCATCGACTGGCTCAACTCCTACTCCCTCTACCTCGATCAGATCAAAGAGTTCATGAACAACAGTGTAATGGAAGGCTGGGGCGCTCTTCACACCGAAACCATGTCTATTCTTCAGGAAGAGGCAGAGCTGCAGGAAATTGTGCAGCTGGTGGGTTACGACTCCCTTTCTGCCACCGACCGCCTCAAGCTGGAAGCGGCCCGTGTCATCCGGGAGGACTACCTGCAGCAGAACGGCTTTGACGAGGTAGACACCTACACCTCTCTGGCCAAGCAGGTGGCCATGCTGGATCTGGTCATCACCTTTTCCCGCCGCTCCCACGAAGCTCTGAAAGCGGGAGCCGACGTGGGGGACATCTTTGCCATGAAGGTGAGAGAGAAGATTGCCAGAGCCAAGTTCGTCCCAGAGGAAGAAGCTCTGGAGTATATTAGGAATACCAAGCAGGAATTGGAAGCGGAGCTTTCCTCTCTGCTGACAAAGGAGGGCGCCGACAATGATTAAGGAATACAGAACCATCCAGGAAGTGGCCGGCCCTCTGATGCTGGTCCAGGGTGTGGAAGGGGTAGCCTACAACGAACTGGGAGAAATCGAGCTGCCCGATGGCAGCGTTCGCCGCTGCAAGGTTTTGGAAGTTAACGGCAGCAATGTGCTGGTTCAGCTGTTTGAAAGCAGCACCGGCATCAACCTGGAGCATTCTAAGGTCCGCTTTTTGGGAAAAAGCCAGGATATGCCGGTCTCCGAGGATATGCTGGGCCGGATCTTTTCCGGTATGGGTACCCCCATCGACGGTGGCCCCAACATCATTCCCGACAAGCGGATGGACATCAACGGTCTGCCCATGAACCCCGCTGCCCGGGACTACCCTTCCGAATTCATCCAAACCGGCATCTCCGCCATCGATGGCCTGAACACTCTGGTTCGGGGTCAGAAGCTGCCCATCTTCTCCGGTTCGGGGCTTCCCCATGCCAAGTTGGCGGCTCAGATTGCCCGTCAGGCCAAGGTGCTGGGTACCGACAGCAAGTTCGCCGTGGTGTTTGCCGCCATCGGCATCACCTTCGAGGAAGCCGACTTCTTCATTGAAGACTTCCGGGTGACCGGAGCTTTGGACCGCACCGTGCTGTTCATCAACTTGGCCAACGACCCGGCCATCGAGCGTATCTCCACCCCTCGTATGGCGCTGACCGCCGCCGAATATCTGGCCTTTGAAAAGGATATGCACGTACTGGTGATTCTGACCGACATCACCAACTACGCCGAGGCCCTGCGGGAGGTTTCCTCCGCCCGCAAGGAAGTGCCTGGCCGCCGTGGCTATCCCGGATACCTGTATACCGACCTTGCCACCATATACGAGCGGGCCGGCCGGCGGAAGGATTCCCAAGGCTCCATTACCATGATTCCCATCCTCACCATGCCGGAGGATGACAAAACTCATCCCATCCCCGACCTGACCGGTTACATCACCGAAGGGCAGATTATCCTGTCCCGGGAGCTGTACCGCAAGGATGTCATGCCTCCCATCGACGTACTACCCTCCCTGTCCCGTCTGAAGGACAAGGGGATCGGGGAAGGCAAAACCCGGGCGGACCACGCAGGAACCATGAACCAGCTCTTTGCCGCCTATGCCCAAGGTAAGGAAGCCAAGGAGCTGATGACCATTCTGGGCGAGGCTGCTCTGTCTGAACTGGATCTCCTCTACGCCAAATTCGCCGATGAGTTTGAAAAGCACTATGTCTCTCAGGGGTACGATATCGATCGCTCCATCGAGGAGACGCTTTCCATTGGCTGGGAGCTGCTGTCCATCCTGCCCACCACCGAACTCAAGCGAATTCGGCCCGAATTCATCGAGAAATATCTGCCCAAGCAGGCGCAGTAAGGGGGGACTGATATGGCCCTGATACGCGTCAACCCCACTCGGATGGAACTGGCCAACCTAAAAAAGAAGCTGCGAACCTCCCAAAAGGGGCACAAGCTCCTCAAGGACAAGCGGGACGACCTGATGAAGAAATTCCTAGCCTTGGTGCGGGAAAATCAGGAGCTGCGCAAAACCGTGGAAGAGAAGATTATGGGAGTGTACGAAGGCTTTGTCATTGCCGGTGCCGTCATGAGTCCCGCTGCCCTGGATGAAGCTCTGATGATGCCCAAGCAGAGGGTGGAGCTGGAGGTTGGTTCCCAAAACCTGATGAGCGTCATTGTGCCGGTGTTTACCTTCGAAACCTCCGGCGGGGAAGGGGATAACTACTCCTACGGATTTGTCTCCACTTCCGGCGAGCTGGACAGCTCGGTGGCCGCTCTGGCCGATGTGTTGCCCTATATGCTCAAGCTGGCGCAGATGGAAAAGAGTGCTCAGCTGTTGGCGGAGGAAATTGAAAAGACCCGGCGCACCGTAAACGCCTTGGAGTATGTCCGAATTCCCGATCTGCAGGAAACGATTCGGTACATCCGCATGAAGCTGGAAGAAAACGACCGGGGTAACACCACCCGCCTGATGAAGGTTAAGGATATGATTGTTCAGCAAGCAATTGAGGAACAAAAAGCCCGGGACGAAATGGCCGGCTAACTTGGATGCAAAGATAAAAAGACGCCTCATACCGCAGGCGTCTTTTTTCGCGGGAAGTTGGAAAAACCCTTGACAATTCCTACTGGAAAAGCTATACTATAAAACGGACTTGCCACATAGGGGTATAGCTCAGTTGGTAGAGCAACGGTCTCCAAAACCGTGTGCCGAGGGTTCGAATCCTTCTACCCCTGCCAAGAAAAAAACCGCTTAGTTATCGCAAAACTAGGCGGTTTTTCTATGTTGCAATACGCTATACACACTTCTCCACACCTATCCATTATAAAATAAAAGCCCCTAGCCGCCGTTAAGGTGGCCTGAGAGCTTCTCTTTGCTGTTGTTTCCACTGCCTTATCTTATCGTTTTAAATTTAAAAACCACCCGTCATGGGTGGTTTTTGGCTGATAAAAGTCTGTTTGAGTTGGCGGTGCCGAATATGGAAAAAGCCTTGCCCCGCCAATCAAAGGCACTTAAGGCAGAATATCGTCGCAGTGAAGACGTACCCCCTGCTCTGCGAGCTTTTGCTGCAGCTTGCCAACGTCAAGGGAGGGGAAATCGCTGGTGAGGGACGCAGCCACCCCGGCCGCCTGGCCGGTGACGACGCATGGGGGAATCACCCGTGTGATGTCCCACATGGATTCGGTCACCGATATGTTGCGCCCGGCCACTAAAAGATTGGGCACTTCCCCGCCGTATAGACAGCGGAAGGGGAGCTCGTAAACGTAACCTCGCCGCCGCCAGTCGCTGATGGTGCCGATGCTGTCCTCCATATAGGTGTACTCGAGATCGTCCATCACCAATGCCCCCTCCAGCCTGCGGGTCATTCGCAGCAGCGGAATGGTGGACATGGTGACCGGCACCAATTGGGGATCCTCCTTGCGGCGCTGAAGAATATCGCCCAGCATGCTCTGATGGGATAAAATCAGCATTTCGCTGAGCTGATCTTCATCCAGCGGATTGTACCGCTTGCCGGGAATCTCCACTTTTTCGTTTCCTGCACTGGCCAAGGTGGCTTGCTCTTCATCGCTGATGGTGACCTCGGGCATACCGTACATCCGCAAACGAACCTGTTGATTGGAGAAGTAATAGTACCAACTGGCCAACCCGCTTCCCCGCGAGAACTCGGCTGTTTTGGCCCCGGCATATTGACAGATATGGGAATCTCCCGTGCTGTCGATCACTGCTTTGGCAGCAATGGCACTGCGCCCGGATATGGTTTCGACGATGACGGTTTGGATGCGATTGCCCTCCATGGTGACACCACAGGCCAAAGCACCATACAAAATCGTCACTCCCAGCTCGGTCAGCAGCTTTTCCGCTTCCAAAGCGAAGAAGTGGGGATTGAACTGAGCCGACATGCGGGTTTTGCTGCGGGCTTCCAGAGGTGCATCCTCCAGCCAGATGGAGGGGTAGGTGGTTTCCGCGCCATGTTTGATGGAAAGTCGGAACAGCTCTTCCACAATACCAAACTGCGCCTGATGCCCCTTACCATCATCCATAGGCATGTAGATCGTGATGTTTCCAAGGGTGGCCAGTCCCCCCAGCAGATATTGGCGCTCCAGCAGCACCACCTTTGCGCCACAACGGGCGGCGGCAATGGCTGCCGATATGCCGGCAACTCCTCCGCCTGCAATCAGCACATCACAGCTTTTTTTAACCGGCAGACTGCGTTCCTGCTCCTTTACATAACGTGTCACGGACAACACTCCTATCTTCTTGTTGAAAATGGGTCCCTTGGTGATCACAATGGCATCTCCATAAGGAGCGATGCCGGTGCCCCCAAATTCTGTGCCGGCACCAAAGAACAGAACCGATCACAACTCAGGCGCATCCGAACAAGCGCTGCCCCGAGCACTCCCTCCAAAGCAAGCACAAGGCTGATGGCAGCATTCTATATTTGGCCCTAAGTGGGATAGCATTCCAGCGGCATTTTACCAACAGCCAGCATTTCCCGTTGGAAACGCCGGCTGTTTTTCACATCCTGCGAAATGAGAGTTTTGGAAGAAACAAAAGCGGAGAGTGGCTTTTAGGCTTCTGTTTTCCCCTAGCCTTGACCTGTACCTCCACTGGGAATCGGCCTATATACATTTTACGGATAGGAAATAAGCCGTATCCCTTGTGATCCCACTGGCTCTCTGGCTCTGAAAAGATTCTTAAGGCTTCGTCTACCGGGAGCCTTGAGGTCTTTGAAAGGTGGCTAGTCTTCCAAGACGATGCCGGCACCGATGTTGTTGAGCTTCTCATAAAAGTCGGGGAAGGTGACACTGGCGCACTCTGCATCCCGGATGGTGGTGGTTCCTTCCGCATACAGTCCGGCTACTGTCAATGCCATGGCAATCCGATGATCCTGGTAGCTTTCCAGTTCGCACCCCTGCAGCGGCTTTCCGCCATGGATGGTGATGGTGTTTTCTGTTGCTTCGATGTCCACTCCCATTTTCTTTAGGGATTCCGTCATGGCCTGGACGCGATCGGTCTCCTTTAGTCTTGCCCCCGCTACATTATCGAGCACCGTTGTTCCTTCTGCCAGCGCTCCTACCACCGAGAGAATAGGCAGGGCATCCGGGGTGTTGAGCATATCGATGGTGATGCCACGCAGCTTGTTTCCGCCCCGCATAATCAGGCTGCCCTTTACGCTGTCCTTGGTGATATCGGCTCCCATTCTGATCAGATGGTCGATGACGGCTGCGTCCCCCTGTGTATCCTGAAAATCCATGTTGTTGATCACCAGTTCGCTGCCCGGCACCAACCCCGCCACGGTGGGAAAGGCCACACTGGACCAGTCGCTAGGTATGACCTTCTCAAAGGGAAGATAGCGCTGTCCCCCCGCAATCTCAAACCACTTGTGTCCCGCTTCGTCGTAGTTGACGGTGATTCCCGCTTCCCGCAGCCATTTGATGGTCATATCCAGGTAGGGGGTTTCCGTAGGCTTTTGGGTTGTGATCCGCATAGTTCCCTGGCAGATGGGGGCTGCAATCATCAGAGAAGAGATGTATTGAGAGGTTGTGCACGGAACCTCTACCGTGCCGCCCTTGATGGGGCCGCGGATAAAGAAAGGTGCAGCGTCGCAGTCTTTTCGGGTTGTTTCCGCTTCTGCGCCCAACTGCTTTAAAACGTTGAGCAGAGGGGTAACGGCGCGCTTGCGGATGGATGCGTCCCCTGTAAACACCGTCCATTCCGGCAGCAAGGCCGCAATGGAGGTCATAAAGTAAAGGGTGGTTCCGGAGTTGTCCACATTCACCACATCATCCGGCACACGCAGTCCGTCCTTTGGCCCATCTACAATCCATTTTCCTTCTTGCACTGTTACAGTAGAGCCAAATTGCTGTGCAATCCGCATAGCTGCTTTGCAGTCCTCGCTGAGCAGCGGATTGGAGATCACCGATCGTCCTCCCGCCAAGGTGGCAATGATCAGTGCCCGTATGGTATGGCTTTTGGAACTGGGGACGGTGATATTTCCTTCTACGGGATGTTTTCTTACAATGGCTTTCATGGTTATCCCCTTTCTTGTTGATGTAAGCAGCAATTCCTTTATTGCATAACAGCTAAAAGGAAGGTGTTGGTGCTGCATAAGCGTCGGTGCAGAATAGCTTTGTCCTAATGGCAATCGCTTGCCCGGCAAGCTCAAAAGCATGGCTTTTGCGGCTATTCTGCAGCTTCCAATATCGGTTAGTGCCTATGGTTTTCTCTAATCTCATTATATTATCATTTCTGACATAAATAAAATTGTTATCCGCTATCATTTACATAAGAATTGACTATGCTTTATCTTCCATTTTACTTATACAGTACAAACATCGGGGAGTTGGCAATGTCGAAACTGCTTTGCCCTGCAAAAAACCGAGTTGCCGCAAAGGCAACTCGGTTTTGATTTAAAGCGTTATTATGACACGAGCAAGGGAGGAGCTTATTTTTGCTGGCTCTTAACCATTTCCAGGATACCGGACTCGGTTACGACTCTTTCAAATACGGCGCGCTGCTCCTTCAGGAATGCGGAGAAATCGGCGGCATTCAAATAGTCAACATCCATGCCGAAGCTTACCAGTTCCTTCTGGAAGTCTTCGTCCTGAATGATTTCACCAAACTTTTCGTCCAGTACCTTTAAGACCTCGGGATCAACATCCTTCAAAGTCCAGATGCCCTGGGTGACCTTCATGTCCACGTTGTATCCCTTGCTGATCAAGGTGGGGACATCCAGTCCCTCTACCGTGGTATCGGTGCACAGGGCCAGGATGCGGGCAGTGCCCTCATGGTGGTGAGACAACACTTCCGACAAGGAGGCCACATCGATGTCGATCTGGCTGCCCAGCAGGGCGGTCAGTGCGTCTGCGCCACTGCCAAAGGGAACCTGGGTCATTTCAATGCCAGCTTCCATGGCGAAGAGCTCGGCGGTTACATGGGTTATGGAGCCAACGCCGGCATGACCATACTGGAGTTTGCCAGGGTTTTCCTTGGCAAAATCGATGAGCTCTTCAATGGTTTGGAAGGGGGAATCAGCAGGAACGGTAACAGCAATGGGAATGCTGACGCAAAGAGCAATGGGCTCAAAGATTTCGAGGTAGTCATACTCGGTCTGGCCGTAAAGAGGCTGAAGGTTTGCGCTGGTATTGGCGCTGCCCACATAATAGCCATCGGCGTTTTTGGAGGCCAGCTCGTTCAGTCCAATGTTGCCGCCGCCGCCAGGAACATTTTCAATTACCATGTTGACTCCCAGATACTTTTGGGAGTAGTTGCTGATAACGCGGGCCATTTGGTCGGAGCTGCCGCCTGCACTGTAGGGCACCAAAAAGGTAATGTCTTTATTCGGGAAGGTTTCCTGTTTGCCACCGCCTGCGCTGTTGCTGCTGTTGCAAGCCGCCAAGGCAAACACCATTGTTGCGACTAGAAGAACGGATAAAATTCGTTTTACTTGACTCATTTTTTTCTCCTCTTTCTTTCCGTACTTTGTTGTCTTGCATCTATTCTTCTTTACTGCTTTTCAGAACACGGCGAACCGGTTTGAGAGCAGAAAGGAGCACCATAATCATGGCAAGGGTCAGAATGGTTCCAGACAAGGGCCGCTGGAGCATTTCCAAAAAGCTGCCGTGGCACATCACCAGCCCCTGCATCAGTCCCTTTTCAATGGTGGAACCCAATACGATTCCAACAGCAAGGGGGGCCATGCTGTAGCCAAATTTGCTGCCAAAGTAAGCAAAAATACCCAAAATAACCAGAAGACCCAAGTCAAACACGCTGTTGTTGGTGGCCAAGGCACCGGTAAAGGTGATGATCATCACAATGGGCATCAGAATGTTTGCCGGAGTTTTCAGCATCGAGGCAAAAATTCCTACCATGGGAAGGTTGATGATCAGCAAAAATACGTTTCCGATATACATGCTGGCCACCAGTCCCCAGAACACATCGGGATGTGCGGTAATCAGGGAAGGACCAGGGGTGATTCCGTGTACAATAAACCCTGTCAACAAAAGTGCTGCAGGCGGAGCAAAGGGGAGTCCCAACGAGAGCAGGGGAATCATGGCTGCGCTGCTGGCGGCATTGTTGGCACTTTCCGGACCGGCAACCCCCTCAATGGCACCGTGTCCAAACTCTTCGGGGTGCTTGGAAAGCTTCTTTTCCAGCGAATAGCTTCCAAAGCTGGAAAGGGTGCCTGCCGGTCCCGGCATCAGTCCAATGAGAAAGCCGATTACCGTTCCGCGAAGAATGGGACCCACCGAACGCCGCATTTCCTCTCGGCTGGGGTACAGCTCCCGGAAGCTGATTTTCCCGATTTGAATTTCCTCCTGGGGTTCCACCAAAGTGGCAAACAGCTCGTTGATACCAAACACGGCCATGGCTACCACGCCGAATTCAAATCCTCTCAGCAGGCTGGATACCCTGAAGGTATAACGGGTGATGCCGGTAACCGGGTCGGCACCAACGGTACTAAGCATCAGTCCCACCAGCACCATCAGCAGGGATTTGATAGCATTTTTACCGGTAAGGTTGGTCAGCACCACAACGCCCAACATGGCAATGGCAAAGTATTCCGGAGGGCCAAACTTCAACGCCCAGCGGGACAGCAAGGGTGCAAACAAGGTCAGCCCCACAAGGCCTATGGTGCCGGCGATAAAGGAGCCGATGGCGGAAATAGACAGAGCCGCTCCTGCCCGCCCTTTTTTGGCCATCTGGTTGCCATCCAAACAGGTGATGACCGAAGCGGCCTCTCCCGGCAGATTGACCAGAATGGAGGTGGTAGAACCGCCATACATGGCGCCGTAGTAAATGCCCGCAAACATGATAAGAGCGGGTGTGGCATCCATACCATAGCTGATGGGGAGCAACAGAGCCATGGCGCCTGTTACACCAATGCCCGGAAGAATACCGGTCAGTGTTCCTACCAATACTCCTACAATAACAGCGATGATATTGGTGAGACTAAAACAGGCTGCCATTCCTTGGAGCAACAATGAAAGAGTTCCCATTTTTTACCTCCTCATCCCAAAATACCAACAGGAAGCGATATCGACAGAAGTACTCTGAAGATAAAATAAAACGCTCCAGATGCCACTACGGATATAACTCCCGGGACAACCCATCCCTTGACCTTCGCAATTTTAAAGGTAGCGAACAAAGCCAATATGGAGCATAGCAAATATCCCACCGATTTAATCATGAGAACGTAGAGAACCATCACTCCAACCAACAAAAACAGGCGCTTCCAGTCCAGGTCCAGTTTGACGTTTTTGGCGTCTCCCTTTCCCCGCAATGCCTGCAAAAACAGATACCCGGACACAATGACAGCCAACCATCCCACCAGCTGGGGCATAAATCCCGCTTTTGGTGCCTGAAAACTGCCAAAGGCCAGGCCCTGAGCCACCGTAAGGTATGCGATGCTCAGAAGAAATAGAAAACCATTGAAAATTTTCTCTCCCATAAAAATCACTTCCTGTCAGATTCTGTTCGTGGTAACGGTATATCGGAAAAATGCAACATGTCATTATAGTATGCCATGTAGGGGGCAGGCAAGACAAAAGGAGGTTGCTGCTTTAAAAACTCGTCCATTTCCTGCCGGTACTGCTCTACCTGTTCTTGTTCCCTGCCCTCGGGAACCACGCGGGTATAGGCCAATGTGATGTGAAATCCATACTGTTCATGCCCCGGTAAGCGCAGGCCAATGCGGTCTGCCACCTTGTCCCGATACTGCCTTAACAGCTGCTCCTGCTCGAGGTTACCAGGCTTTAAAATCACACGAACATCTTCTTCGTTTATCTGAAGATGACTAAAACGCATCTCCATCGTATCTAGGGGGGGAACATCGCTGACACACCGGGCGATGTATTCGTCCACTTCCTTCATGGGGGCATCCAAGGGGAGAGACTTGGGCCAAAAGGCCTCTTCCCGGACTTTATCGTTTACCCCCCGGATGACTGTCATGTGATAACTGTCCTCCGGAAGTACTATATACCACTCTGATAATCCCAATGCAATCAGCTTGGAACGCATGTGCAGCATGACACAAAATGCAGGATTTCCGCTAACCAAATCTGTAATGACCGTATTTCCCGGATAAGGGCAAGCAGACCCGTCCTCCCGAAATTTTAATCCGATCAGCTTTCCCAGCCGACCCATTGCTACCACCATCTTTCTCAATTGTATACCTTTTTCCCCATCCTGTGATACAGGCCGCTTTTTTGCGGATGTTGCCATTGCCAATCATCCAATGCGGAGATATTTCGATCAGATCATGAATGTTTAGTTTTTCTACCCACAACTGTTTTATGTAGCCTCTGATTGTGCTGTGCGGCAGAAGGTTGCCAGATCCATTTAGAATGTTCGAAGGCAAATGGATCGCATTTTATTTTCGCTAACTCAATTATATCTCTTTTTTTAAACGTGTCAACATTTATTACAAAATTGTCACTAATTTATTAATACGTTTAAATTTGTATAAATTATTGATTGAGGGTTTGAAACAAATATGATATGCTATTCCTAAATACTGATATTGATTCGGTATTATCTGTTTGAAGAAGAGGCTGAGTGTAAATGGCAACAATGAAGGATATTGCAAAGGCGGCGGGAGTCTCCTACGCAACGGTTTCCAACGTTCTGAACAAAAAGGGCGGAGTCAGCTATGAAAAAATCCGTCTGGTAGAGGAGACCGCCAAGGCAATGGGCTATAAAATTGACGAAAGCGCCCGCCTGTTGCGAAAAGGAAAAAGCAACACCATTGCAGTCATTCTTCCCGACATTGCAGCGTCCCGGTATGCCGACCTGTATGCCGGAATTCACAGTGTGGCGGAGCAAAAGGGATATTCCCCCCGATTGTATTTGACCGACAATGTTCCTTTTTCGGAAAAAGAGGCGGTTGCCAGCGCAGTGGCTGCCCGGGCCTGCGGCATTCTGGCGGTTTCCTGCTGCAGCGACACCCTTTCCTATTACAGCATTGCCACCCAAAGTGAGATTCCCGTGTTGTTTTTGGAGCGTTTGCCCTCCAATGGCTCCTTTGCTGCCTTGAGCTTTGATATGAAACAGGCCGCAGACCAGGTAATCTCCTTTTTGAGTCGAAAAAAATGCGATGATCTGCTGATTGCCACCGAAAACACCCAGTTTTCCTGCGAGGCCTGGTTCCGCAACAGCATGGAAGAACACTATACCGACAGCAACTTTTTGGAAAATCTCCACGGCGAGCTTTCCAATACGTTTTATCTGCCCTTTTTGCAGGGAAAAAATTATCGCATGATCGTCACCTCCAACGAGCAGTTGGCGGAATCGCTCAGCAATGCCTCTGCCTTGCTGATGCGGGGCCGGCAGCCTCAATTTGTGACCCTTTCCTCCCAGCGGACGCAGCAGTGCCGCCGTCATTACTGCATTCCCCTTAATTTCCGCAGTATGGGAGCGGAGGCGGTCCGGATGCTTCACAGCCATCTTTGTGGCAAACAAAAGCTCACCTCTAAGGTTCTTCCCGTATCTTCTCTGCGGGGAGGCCCCATTTACGCTGTACCGCTCCTTCGCAAAAGCCTTCGGGTGGTATCCCTTCGCTCTCCTTCGGCGGAGGCATTGCGGTGCCTTTCCCCCATGTTTACCAAAATGACGGGGATCGAAGTTTCCATCGAAACCTACCATCAATCTGAAATTGCCCAGCAAATTCAGCACCATGGCAAGAATTCATGGGATGTGATCCGCATGGATGTTTCTTCCCTGCCATACTGGGCACCCAGATTGTTTCTTCCCTTAACCGATATTGACCCAATGGTGGAGGAATCTTTATTTTCCACATTGATTCCCGGACTTCAGAAACACTACGCCATGGCAGACGGCACCATCTATTCCGTCCCCTTTGACATCAGCGTGCAGATGATGTTCTATCGGCGGGATTTGTACGAGGATGTCGGCATCAAACGCGCCTTTTTGGAGCAGACCGGAAAGCCCCTCCTCATTCCAAGCACCTATGAGGAATACGACTTTTTGTGCCGCTTTTTTACCAAGCAATACAATCCCAACTCTCCCACTCCCTACGGCTCCAGCATTGCTTTGGGCAACCCGTCTTCCACCGCCAGCGAATTTCTGCCCCGGCTGCTGTCGGCGGTTCCCGCTGCCTACAACGAGAAAGGGCGCCTGCAGTTTGCCGGAAAGGCGGCCATCGATGCGCTGCAAAGCTATTTGGATTTGACCCAGTATGCCAGTCCGGAAGTGGTGCGCAGTTGGGGAGAAGTTGTGGACAACTTTGTCGACGGTCAGATTTCTGCGGCTATACTGTTTTTGAACCACGCTGCCCGGGTGGTTCAGGCACAGGATTCCCACATTGCCGGCATGGTTGGCTATTCCACCATTCCCGGAAAAAAACCCCTGCTGGGCGGAGGTGCCTTGGGCATCAGCCGCTTTTCACAGCAATCGGAACAGGCTTATCAGTTTATTCGGTGGGCTGTCAGCGAGAAGATTGCATCAGAGCTGATGATGATGGGGGGAATTTCTCCCTGTCTGCAGCCCTACCAACAACGCCGTATTTTAGAATACTATCCTTGGCTGAGCAAACTGCAGGAGAACATTGCCATAGGAGGACGAAAAAACGTGTTATTCCAATGGGAACAGGGCATCAATCAGCAGAACATTGAAATTGAAATGGGAAAACTGATCGGAGATGCGGTGAGAGGAAAGCGAACGGCCGAAGAAACCATCTGGAGAATGCAGTTTTTAATCAATGAAGCCGCTGCACAAGAGGAGATGAGGATATGACCTGCTACTTTGAGAGCTACACCACCTATGATGAAACTGCCTACCGGGCTTTGACTTATGTCATGATACGCAAGGTGCGGCCAATGCCCCGCATTTTGTTGATCAGCCTCAGCATTCTAATGCTGTTTAGCGGCTCTGCCTTGCTGTTTTTGAACAATACCCTTTCCCTTGGCAGCAGTTTGTTACTGCTTTTGGGCAGTGTGCTTTTCTTTTTTTCCATCTTTCTAGAATCTTTTGCCACAAAAATGTTGATGAAAGACCAAAAAGCAGACCGGTCTGTGGTATACCACTACCAATTTTTTGACCAAGAGTTTACAGTAACAAACGCCGTGGACACCAGCACAATTTCCTACCAATCCATCCGAAAAATTTTATCCTTTCGGGGTTATCTGCTTTTCTTTGCCGATCAACAAGTCTATATTGTGCAGGTCAGCCGGCTTTCCAAAGGAACTGGGGAAAGGCTTTGCCAGTTTCTGGAAAGCCGAATCAACAAACAAAAGCCTTAAAAAACCACAATCTTTTTGAATACAGGCAGAACAAAACACCTCCTGATGGCATCAGGAGGTGTTTTGTTTGTAACCAGGGTCATCTCAATAGGAATGGTTGTTGAGCAAATCCTCCTGATAAGCCTTCCACAAATCGGGGGACAGCTCAAAAACCACGTTGGTTTCGGCAAGAAGCACTTTTTTTAACAGCTGATAAATGGGGGGCTGACGGAAAACATGGAACTTTTCTTCGGTGCCGTTGTTGGAGTAGAGGATGGCTGTATCCTGGGTAAAAACTACAACAAAATCCCCAAGCTCACCGTTGATGAGTGTTACTTTATGCCATTGATCCTCTTTGAGGAAGTGGTTAAATCGCTTTAGATAAGCCCTTCGCTCCTCGGGGGGGATACACACCGTTCCCAGCAGGGGGATCACCAGCTTCCCAAAGGATACAAATCGCTCCACCGAAGCCACCGAAAAGTACATCCTACCCGAAAGAATGGCATGATGCATATTCTGTACGATATCCAGGAGGGGGGTGATCGGAGTAGATACGCTCTAATTCGCCTTTTTGCATCAGATACCCCATAGGTAAAAAACTATAGCTGCATTCTGCTTGTTCCGCCAGCTGCGCAGCTTGGTGGGGGTTTTCCTTCAAATAGGCAATGGCCTCGTCCGGTGCCAAAGCTGATCTTTTTTGCCCCTTCCTTCAAAAGGGAGTTGTGGAACAAGATCAAATAGCTTTTGTGGAAGATGGGAATCAAAAGCGGAGTTTCATCCAAACTGTTTAAAAGCAGTAAAGCATGTCCTTTGAGCAGCAAAAAGTGCTGTGTAACACCATTGGAAGTACTCCATAAATTCAGGTTGCAGTATTCGTTGGCTTTGACAAGGAGCGAAAACACTCCCTCCGCGCTCTTCATATCGTATTCCTCTAGGCGGGATTCGTTGATGATATGGTGGAAGGTAATGCCCTTTAACAGCTTTGGGTTGGCAATGACAAATTCGCTTTAAAATGCTGTTATATCCCGAGCCCAGCAGGGGCAGGGTGCTGTACAGCTCCAACGGTTCATCGCTGGGATGACAGGTGAGATATTCCGACAAAATCACACACAGCCAATTAATAACCGGCTTGTAACCTAAAAAATAAAAGCCGCGTTCCGAATAGTCAAAATTAACACTGCTTTCTTGGGCAAAGTTTTTATCCATGGCGTACTCAATGCCGTAGGTTAAAAACGCCAGCAGCTCCCTTTTGGATTGAAAGTCGTAAATAACCGGGTACAGATCCTTAAACTTTAAATGGCAGTTGGGAGCATAAATGGATTCGGCAAAATACTCTGCAGCCAGCTTGGTAAAAACCTTTCGTTCCCGGGTGGTGGGAAGACGCTTGCCTGTTAAAATTTTGCTCAGTCCACTGGGAGTCATGCGGATGCTTTGAGCAAAATCGGTTTTGGGTTTTTGTGCTATATGTACTAGTTTTTCCAGTAAAAGATGCAATTTCATACTCTTAAGCCATCCTCCGTTTTTTCCTGCGATCGTAAAACTCAGTCAAATCTGAGTAAATTGAAATATAACGAAACCATAACATGATATGTCCTTTAATTTTATCATAAAATTCTAAAAAAATCTTCATTGTTTCTTTTTTAAACAGATATTTTATTTTATCATTTGTCTTTAAAATGTAAACAGTTACATTTTTCACCGGTGGATTGCTAAAAGAATTTCCATTAATATTGTTAGTTATGTAGAAAAAAATCGAAATAAAATTATAATAGTTGACAGTTATATGGATATGTGATATAAAGCTTTTAGACGATCTGAAAAATATTATTTAAAATGATATGTTAACGGTTACATAAACAAAGGGGTAAAAGGTACTTATGAATCCAACCATACGGGATGTGTCCAAACTTTCGGGAGTTTCTACCGCTACCGTTTCCCGCACCTTTTTTGATCCCGACCGGGTCAAAAAGGATACGCGAGAAAAGGTGCTGGAAGCTGCCAGGGTGTTAAACTATTCCCCAAATGCCATTGCTCGAGCCATGGCGCTGCAGCGTACCGACAAAATTGCCTTTCTTATCTGTAAGGCACACTCCTCCATTTTGGATGAGTTCTATGCCGGAATCTGCGAAGGCATTATGAAGGAAAGCAATGCCTACGACTACCAGCTGCTCATCTCCACAGAGGAAGATTGGATTGCGGCTACCAACAGCGCCAAGCGCAAGCAGATCGAAGGAGTCATTTTGGGGGGCAACGCCCAGCCGGAACGGGTACTAGACTTTCAAAACCGAAATATCCACGTGGTGATGGTGAACAACCGCATCGCCGGGATGAACCTGCCCTATGTGCTGTCCGACGAGCGGGACGGTACCAGACAGGTGGTTCAGCACCTGGTGGAAAGGGGACATCAGAAAATCTCCATGATTGCCGGCCGCTTTTCTCCCTATATTTGCAGCGAGCGGTACAGTGCTTTTTTGGATGCCATGAAGGAGCATGGGCTTAAGGTGGATTCCCGCTACATCCGTATGTCCGACCCCGACATCGACAGTGCTGTGGAAATAGCAACGGAATTGTTGCGCCAGAAAGATCCCCCCACCGCTATCTTCGGTGCAAACGACGTGATTGCCATCGGCGCCATCAAGGCGGCCCTGCGTCTGGGGCTGCGCATCCCCCGGGATGTTGCAATCGTAGGTTACGACGACTCTTCCAGCTGCCGCACCACCGAACCAGAGCTGACCTCGGTACATATTGATCGAATGCGTATGGGGCAGATCTGCGTGGAAAAACTGCAGGCACTTTTGCGGGGCGAGGAAATTGCAGAGCAGGTAACCGTACTGCAACCTTGGCTGAATATACGCGGCTCCAGCTAACGGAACCGTTGCCCGCCCCGAATACCACGAAGGAGGAACGCTTGTGAAAAAGCCTTTACATACGCTGATCAAAGGTTTGGTCAGTCTGCTGCTGCTCTTTATTGCCCTGTTTCCCATCTACTGGCTGGTTGCCATGGCCATTCGCCCCACCGAAGAGCTAAAGGGACGAATTTCCGTCATCCCCAGCACCCTGACTCTGGAGCATTTTTATCAGCTTTTTGCCCAAAGGGGATTTAGCAGCGCTGTCCTCAACAGCCTGCAAACCGCGTCAATCTCTCTGGTCCTTTCCCTTGCCATCGGCCTGTGCGCTGCCTACATCATCGCCCGCAGCCGGTTTCGCCTTAGGATCAAAAAGCCCACCACCTATTGGGTGCTTCTGGTGCGTGTGCTGCCCCCCGTTGCCTTCACCATTCCTTTGTACATCATGTTTTCCAAACTGGGTGTTCTCAACAGCAAAGCGCCTGTTATCTTTGCCTGCGTGCTGATTAATGTCCCTCTTATCATCTGGTTTATGATCAGCTTTTTCCAGGATCTTCCCGTAGAAGTGGAGGAGAGCGCTAAAATAGACGGCGCTACCGAATGGCAGCAGTTTGGACGCATTGTTCTGCCTTTGGTGGCTCCCGGGATTGCAGCCATTGCCATGCTCTCCTTTATGTACGCTTGGAACGAATACACCTACAGCGTTATTTTTGTGCAGTCCCCAGTCAATTACACTGTCCCTCTGACCTTGGCGGTTCTAAACACCGAGGATAACCTGACCAACTTTGGCCTTGTGGCTGCAGGAGGCGTTGTGTCGGTGATCCCCATTACCTTGTTTGTTATCTTTGCGCAGAACTACTTGATCAGTGGTTTGTCAAGCGGCGCTGTGAAAGAATAACAATAAACAACACCAAAATTAAAGGAGGATACCAACAACATGAAAAAGTTTCTTGCGATGATCCTTGCATTGGCAATGATTGCTACGCTGACCGCATGTGGTTCCCAAGCGCCATCCAGTGCCCCCCAGAGCAGTTCCGGCGGAACTCCAGCTCCGGCGGCCTCCTCCCCCGAAAGTTCTGCAGCTCCCGAACAGTCTTCCGGGCCTCAAACCCTGACCCTGATCCTGCGCGGCGGCTCCTATGCAGATGTTATCAAAGCTGCGCTGCCTGAATTCGAGGCTGCCAATAACGTAAAGTGCGAAGTGCTGGATCTTGCCTTTGACGATCTGCACAACAAAATCGCCCTGGACGCTCTCAACGCCAAAGGAGCTTATGACCTGTGCATGGTAGACGGCTCCTGGATGGCAGAGTTTACCGCTCACAACGTACTGACCAACCTTTCCGAGCTGGGCTACAGCTTTGACGATGATATCATCCCCAACACCACCGCGATCTGCGAGGTGGACGGACAGATTTATCTGGCCCCCTATTTCGGAAATGTTACCATTATGCTTTACAATAAAGAAAACGTCAAAAATGCCGGTGTGGATATCAACGCCGTGGATTCTTGGGAAGAGATTATGACAGCCTGTAAAAATGCAGCTGCCCAAGGCAAAAAGGGCTTCCTGCTGCGGGGCGACTCTCCCGACAACTTTGTATCCGACTTCTTGCCTCTCCTCCTTGCTTTCAATGGTTGGGTTGTAGACAAGGACAACAACCCCACCGTCAACACTCCGGAATTTAAGGAAGCTATGAATTTCTATCTGGAACTGATCGCCACCGGTGAAGCTCAGTCCAAGGACGACGTGGTAGCAGCTCTGGACAGCGGCGCAGCCACCATGGGCGTGGGTTGGCCCGGCTGGTACGTGCCCGGCGACGATACCGCTGCCAGCTACATCATGATTCCTCCCTCTGCCAAAAAGGGCGGCGAGAAATACGCTACCTCCGAGTACGGCATCTGGTGCATTGGTATTACTCAGAACAGCCAGAACAAAGAGATGGCTATGAAACTGCTTGAGTACATCATGTCCCCCGAAGTGCAGCTTGCCTCCATCGAAAACGGTGGTGTTCCTTGCCGCTACTCCTGCCTGCAGAATCCCGACGTTTTGGCCAAGATGCCTCATCTGCAAACGGTCTGCGATGCTCTGGAAAACGGCGTATACCGCCCTGTCATCGAGGAGTGGACCGAGTTCACCAACATCCTCGGCGCTGAGATGGACAACATTGTCAACGGCGTCAAGACGGTAGACGCAGGTCTTGCTGACGCACAAGCCCAGCTAGAAATGCTGATGGCATAACCTTAAAAATTTGCAAAGATTCTTGATGCTGCGCCTGTTCGCCGTCAAGGAACCTTGCACCGCCCACACCTTCCCTGCGGGCAAGACCCCCCGCCTGCAGGGAAGGCCCATGGCGGTAAAAAATCACCGAACAGGGAGGCTCATCATGTCCAATAAGCCTTACAAATTATCCGCAGGACCGTTGGGAGACCGGGCGTTTCCCTATGTAATGCTTTCGCCCACCCTGATTGTGCTCACTGTGATGACGTTATACCCCCTTATCTTCACCTTCCTTTACAGCTTTACCGACTACAATTACTTAAAGCAGAGCGCGTCTTTTATCGGCTTTGGCAACTACATCACCCTGTTTAAAAACGGGTACTTCCGTCAAGCCATTTTTAATACCGTTAAATTTACCACCTTGGCCGTAATACTGGAAATGGTGTTCGGTCTATTGCTGGCAGTATTTATCAACAGCCTCAAACGTGGCCAAAAATTAATGCGCACCCTGTTGTTGTTGCCCTATCTTCTTCCTGCCGTTACGGTGGCTCTCAGCTTCCGTATGATGCTTTCGCCCAACTACGGCATCGCCACTCAGGTGCTCACCGCACTGGGACTTCCGGTATACAACTGGTTCCATGAAATTAAAACGGCCTTTAACACCATTTTGATCATCGACGTTTGGCAAAATGTGCCCTTTGTGTTTTTGCTGCTGTATGCGTCGCTGCAGACGGTTTCTGCCGACCAGTACGAAGCGGCATCCATAGACGGAGCCAATGTATTTCAGCGGTTTTGGTATGTCACATTGCCCAACATTAAAAACAGTCTGGCACTGTGCACCCTTCTGCGCATCATCGACACCTTCCGTCTATTTGAAAAAGTCAATATTCTGACCGGAGGCGGACCTGCCAACTCCACCGCCACCATCACTCAGTTCTTATATAATTACGGAATTAAAAACCTTAAGTTTGGATTTGGCAGTGCCGGTGCGATTGTCATGACAGTGCTGGTGTTGATACTCTCCAGCTTTTACATCAAAAAGGCAATACAGTAACGATATGATGAAGTTAACATTTATTAATGTGGGCTACGGGGAGGCCATCCTGGTGGAATGCTTTGATGCGGCATCCCCCGGCCAAACCTTTACCATGCTCATCGATGGCGGCAGCGCAGAGGCTGCCGAATACGCTCATAACAACACCGGCCGCACACCCACCGCACGTTTTTTAAAGGAACGGGGCATTGACCATATTGATTGGATGGTCAGCTCTCATATTCACGAGGATCATCTTTGCGGGTTGCTTCCCGTTGCCCAGCAAATTCCGGTCCGACAGTTTTGGAAGAACCTGCCCACAGAGTTTTGGAAACAAGTTCCCCATCTTTCTCCATCCCTGGCATCCACTACCTCCCTGAAAAAGCAGATTAGCGCCATCAACGATTACCGCAGCTTGTGCAGCTGCCTGGAGGCGCAAGGAAGCAAAATCTCCTTCCTCTTTGCTTCCGAGCAGGTATATTCACCGTGTCAAAACCTGACACTGCGGGTGCTGGCACCCTCCCGGATGCAGGTGGACCAGTTGGAGAAACTGTTTCTGGCTGTCTGCCATGCCACAGAGGAGGAAGCCCGTCGCTCTGCTCTTGCTGTGCTGGATAGTGCCATGAACAATTATAGCTTGGTGCTTCTGCTGGAATATGAAGGGGTTCGGATTCTTTTGCCGGGGGACACCAATCGGGATGGGTACGCAGGCATAGAAGAAGACATTGGGGCTCACATCTTCAAAGTGGGGCATCACAGCCAGTTGGACGGCATCAGTCCGGCTCTGTTTGTCCGCATTCGCCCCACCCATGTGGTCTCTTGTGCATCCAGTGACCGCCGCTTTGGCAGCGCTCACCCCGAGATTTTGCAAATGATGCATAACAAGGGCGCAAAACTGTTCTTTTCCGATTGCCCCGATGTGCCGCCCTACACCGATGGACTGTTGCCCCATCAGGCGGTGGAATTTACCATTGCCGATGGTTGCATTACTTCCCGCTATCTGGTTTGTCAACCGGCAACCTGATTTTTGTTTGATAGGTGCAAAAACAGCGCAAACTGCCCTTGTTGCAAAGGCGGTTTGCGCTGTTGGATTTTATAAGCATGGTGAAAGCTATTGCTATTCTTGGGTTTGGAGCTGTTGCCGCATCTCCCGAATTTCTTCCAAGCGGATATCGGCCTGGCGGCGCATCAGGGGAGTTCCGGCGCGATTGGATTTAACCTGGAAGAAGAAGTTGCGGGCCTGATCCAAATCCCCCAGCTTTTGATGCAGGTCTCCAATGATAAAGCAGATTTGCTCGTCCTTGCGGTCGTTGAAGGTGTAGTGCTCATAGGCATAGGTAAATTCCTTTAGAGCCTGCTGCACCGCGTAGCGCACCATGGTTTCGTCACCGCAATCATGGTAGATGCGACTTAGCTTTTGCCAAAGGCTTCCGGTTATTACCTGGTGCTCGTCAAAGCAGTGGGGAGCACAAATCAAAGCCAGATAGTATCCGGCAAAGACGGTAAAGGAATCCCTCTGGTCCCCCGTTTTCAGCTTAAACTTCTCCCTGCTATATGGAGAGACCGCCTGAAACACCGATGACCACAGCCCCTTGGAAACGGTGGAAAAGCTGTCACCTTGGGCGGAAAACAGGCAGGAGGGGCAAGTGACAATCTCGTAGTGAAGCGGTTCAATATCCTTATAGCGAACCCGCAGGTCCGGGTCGGTGGATTCCCGGCGCAGCTTGGTGGAAATAACGCTGAGCTGTTTAAAGGAGTTGTCACACAGTGGACAGGTGATGGTATCCAGGTACAAACAGTCGGATTGATGATTGAGAGAAAGGGTGTAGGAGCCATGCTCCTTGGGGAAGAGACTGCTGGCAGCACTGGAAGCCGCTTCCTGAGAAAGTCTGCCGGTTTCCAGCAAAAGGTTTTGATGCTCCTGAGACAAAGCATCCAGCCGCTTGCAGATTTTTTCGATCAGAGCAAAGGTAAGCTCCGGCTGGTTGCTAAACAGCTCCCCTATGTTTTGGCGGTTGATGCCGATGGCGATCAGGTCGGTGAGAGCCACCACCGTTTCTGCCCGGGTTTTTCCCGTAAACAGGGTCATTTCGCCAAAGAAGTCTCCTGCTGTCAGCGTGCCCAACAAAACCTCTCCCGGCATTTTATAGTTTTTATAAACGCCTGCGTTGCCGTGGAGGAGAATATACAGTTCGGTGGTACTGCTGTCTCCTTCTCGGGCAATCACTGCACCCTGCGAATATTTTTTAACCCCTGTCATCTTCAACAGAGAATTTAAGTTAATCAAAACGGCTTTCCCCCCATACGTTCCATCGAATCTGAAAGAATATTACTCCCTTCAATTATATCATATAAGGGCCAAAAAACAAAACGAATGGTGGAGCGAATTGATAAAACAACCATGTTTTATGTGAAAATTCCGGGGAATCCATACCTTACATAACATATAACCTGTCGTATGCCTTAAGCTTTCTCCGTTTCTTCCGCCGCCCATTGGTCAAACTCCTCCATCACTCGGTTAAGAGTTTGATAGCAGATTTCCGGCAGGGTATCGCCCCAAACTTTTTCGGCTGCAGCAAAGCCTTCCTTGACAGCTTCTCGCAGGGCTTCGATTTTGGAAGGGTCTCCCCCCGAAATTGCCTTAGCAAATTCCACAATGCGCAGGGCGGTTTGCTCCACGCCCCATTCTCCGTCTTCCGAAACGGCCTGCTGCGCCTGAGCCTGGGTGGCCTCATCAATTTCCAACAGCGTGTTTATCGAATGTTCTGCCAAGGTGCCCTGCTTTTGGAACAACCCCTGCACCATCATCCGAAAGGCCGACACGTTGTTGGCAAGGTCGGCCTTCATGGCGTTGACCTTATCCAGATTCGGCTTATACTGAGGCGATTTGACAAAGGTGTCGGTTTTGGAAACAGGGGATGGCTGTTGCTGTTCTGCAGGTTGGGTTGCTTTGGCCTTGGCATCGTAACCCGCAGAGGAATCACTGTATCGATGAATGCCAACTGGTGTGAACATAAACATCTCTCCTTTCCATTCTGTGATGTAACAATAAGCCTCTAATTGTTTTTCGTCCCTATTTCAGGCTTCTTTATGGTATAAGACGAAAAAGGTAAAGTTTTCTCTACCATAGGAGTATTTGCCAAAAAAGCTCCCCGTGGCGAAACCATTGGGGAGCTGAAGCATATTCCACTAAAAAAGACCCAGAGCTTTTAGCAGAAAGATGCCGATAAAAGTAGTCAAGCCGCTAAACAGGGTGGTAGCGCCCACCACTTGAGCGGTAAACAGGGGTTTTATGTTGTATTGCTGGGCCATGATACCGCAGGAATTGGCGCAGGGAGAAGCAAAGAGAACAAACAAAGCTCCCAGCTCTGCCCCCCGAAAGCCCAAAGCCACAAAAATGGGAATCATAACGGCGGGTACAAAAACAAGGCGGGTCAAACACATGACGGCCACCTTTCGGATATCCTCCATCTGCTTTCGCTCCAACGTGATTTGGGTACCCAGCGCAATCAAGCAGAGAGTGGAAGCAACGCCGCCTATATTCCGCAGGGTGGCTTCCAGAAAAGCAGGGAAGGAGAAGCCACTGAGAGAAGCCAGGATACCAAGAAAGATGGCGGTAATCAGGGGATTTTGCACCACCTTGGAGACGGTGCTCTTTAGCAGTGCTCTCACAGAGGTGTTGTTTTCGGTGTCTGCCAGACTGAAGAGAAACAGTGTCAGAAAATTAAAGGGAATGGTGGCCATTGGGATGAGCATGGAGGCAATCTGCACGCCTTCTTGCCCAAACATATTCTGAGCCAGGGGGATACCCAGCATGATATAGTTGGAGCGAAAGCCCACATGAACACAGGCAGCCAACCATTCTTTATCTTTTAACAGGAAAGAAAAAACAATCAGCAGTGCCGAAAAGGTTGCTATAACACCAAGAAAAGCGTATGTAAGCAAGCGGGGCGAAAACTCGGAGCGAAAATCGATGGCTCGTATGTTGTTAAAGGTAAGAACCGGAAGAAACAGCTTAAAGCACAGAGCAGAAAGTTGCTTGCTGGTGGGTTGGTCCACGGTTTTTCTCCAGCGCAGCAGTATGCCAACGGCCATACACAACACCACCGGAAGGGTGGCGTTGATGCTAAACAAAAAGATATCCAAGCAATACATCGCCTTTCTTATGAATCAATCACATACTTTTGGGAGCAAAGCAAGCCCTATTTAATGCGGGGGTTTTTAGGGGACGCATAGTCCCAAGTGTTGGGGGACTCCCCCTTGCGTTCCAGCAAAAAGGTGACAAACCGCTTGACCAGAGAGTAGATGATGGCAAAAAGGGGCACACCAATAAACATTCCCACCACACCCAGCAGGCCGCTGAACAGCATGATGGACAGGATAATCCACAAAGGCGAAAGGCCGATGCTGTCTCCCAGAATCTTTGGCCCCAGAATATTGCCGTCAAACTGCTGGAGCACCAGAATAAAGAGCAGAAACCACACCGCTTGGATAGGACTGATCACGGCTATGATAAGGGCACCGGGAATGGCTCCCAGAAAGGGCCCAAAGTAGGGAATCACATTGGTTATCCCCACAATAAAGCTGATGAGCACCGCAAAGGGAAGCCGTAGAATACTCATACCGATAAAGCAGAGCACCCCAATAATCAAAGAGTCGATCACCTTGCCCAGCACAAAACCACTGAGGATGCGGTTGGCGTCCAGGGCAATATCGGTGATGAGGCGATAGGATCTGTCGGAGGTAAAGGCCCGCAGAATCTTTTTCAGCTGGGCAAAGAGCTTTTCCCGGTCCATTAGCAGGTAGATGGAGACAATAACCCCCAAAAACAGGTTGACGATGGAGGTGGTGACGCGCTGGGTGGCGCTGAGCACTCCCGGCAGCAGGGTGTAAAAGTAGTCGCTGGCTCCTGCTGCCAGATTCCGCAGGGAATCCAACAGCTGAGAAAGCAAACCAATGAGCAACCGTTCGAATTCGGTACTCTCACCGAAGCTCCCGATAAAGCTGGTGATGTTGAGGTACCATTTTTCCAGAGCTTTAAAGTAGATCTGCAGGTTGTTGAGGATGCTTTGGATGCTGGAAAAAATCTGCGGTGCCACCAAAGAGGAAAAGAGACCTACAAAGGTAAAGGCCAGCAGATAGGTGAGAATCAGCCCCGCTACCCGGCGGGAAAGGGGCTTGAGGGCAAAGCGGGACAGCAGACGCTCTTCCAGAAAGCGCAGCAGAGGGTTGAGAAGAAAGGCAAATACAATGCCGTTGGTGATGGGCTGCAAATAGCCTGCCACCCGGCCTACAAACCCGCTTACCATCCCTAGGTTTTTAAAACCCTCGTGAAAGACAATGCTGCAGATAATCACCAGTAGGGCGTAGATAGCAATGGTGGTGTATTTGTCGTTGCGTTCAAATTTCATAGAGTCTCCTCATCTCTGCGATGATTCCGGTTCAGTCCGGGAAAATATGGTTAGCTTTCCTCCAAAAGAAGGGACCAGCGGGAAAGTGCATCGTCGTAAGCTTTTTGTTTTTCTTCCAAAACGTCGCAGGTTTGCTGCAACAACAGGTAATCCGCCGCCACCTCGGGACTTGCAATTTCCCCCTCCAGCCGGGCAATTTCCTCTTCCAGCTGTTCAATTTCCTGCTCCAGAAGAGCAATCTCCCGCCGGCGGGCCGCCTCCTCGCTTCGCTGCTTTTTCCCCCGGTAGGAGGATGTCTTGGCCGGTTTTTCCGGCTGCTGTTGTTTGGGGGCGGGGGGTTGGTTGTTTTTGCTGGCCAGATAGCGATCGTAATTGCCTTTGTAAAGCCGGATGCCGTCGGTGTGCATCTCGGCGATTTTGTCGGGGAATTTATTGAGCAGATATCGGTCGTGGGAAACCACCAGCAGGGTGCCGGTGTATTCCTGCAGGGCCTTGTCCAAAGCCTCTTTGGAGGCTAAATCCAGATGGTTGGTGGGCTCGTCCATCACCAGCACATTGCCGCAGCGCAGGGCCAGAATGGCAAATTTGAGCTTGGCTCGCTCTCCGCCGGAAAGCTCACCCACCTTTTTATAAACATCATCTCCCGTCAGGCCCATGTTCCCCAGCAGGGTGCGCAGCTCTCGCTCCGTCTTTTGGGGAAACCGATCCCACAGCTCGTCCAAAGCGGTTTTGGTGGAGCGAAGGCCGAACTCTTCCTGTTCAAAGTAGCTCACCTCGGTGTTGACTCCCCACTCAATCTTTCCCGACTGGGGAGTGGTCAGTCCCACCAAAGCCGATAAAAAGGTGGTTTTTCCAATGCCGTTGGCTCCCACTAGGGCAATCTTTTCTCCCCGGGTCACCTGCAAGTCCACATGGGAGCACAGGGTGCGCTGCTCCATTCCCTCGCCCACCACCAGGCTTAAGTTTTCCACCAAAAGCACGTCCTTGACCGGTTCCCGGCCATAGGTAAACCGCAGTTTGGGGGGGCGGGCAGGGGGACGGGGTCGCTCCACCAGCTCCATCTTTTCCAAAGCTTTGCGGCGGGACTGAGCCCGGGCGGTGGTGGAGGCCCGCACAATGTTTCGGGCGATGAAATCTTCCATTTCCTCAATCTGCCGCTGCTGGATTTCCCACTCTTTTTGCTGGCGCTCCACCCGCTCTTCTTTCAGAACCACATATCGGCTGTAGTTGCCGGGATAGGTGATGAGCTGGTGGCATTCCACCTCCCAGATGCAGTTGCAAATTTTATCCAGGAAATATCGGTCGTGAGAAACCACCAGCAAGGCTCCCTTGTAGCTGAGAAGATAGTCCTCCAGCCAGTTTAGGGTGTTAAAATCAAGGTGGTTGGTGGGCTCGTCCAAAATAAGAAGATCCGGCTGCTCCAACAGCAGCTTGCAGATGGCAAGGCGGGTTTTTTCTCCGCCGGAAAGCACCTCCACCGGAGTTTGGGGGTCGGTGTCGGCAAAGCCCATTCCCGAAAGAATGGTGCGAATTTTCACATCGATGAGGTAGCCATCCCGCTGTTCAAAAAATCCCTGCAGATGGGCATAGCGGGCGGCCAGCTCCTGATAGGAGGGATCTTCCACCGGCGTTTGGGCAATCCGCTGTTCCAGAGAGCGCAGCTGCTGTTCCGCTTCCAGCAGAGGAGCAAAAACCGAGCGCATCTCCTCCCAAATGGTGTTGCCGGAGGAAAGACCGCTGTTCTGGCGCAAAAAGCCAAAGGTTTTATCCGCCCGGGAAATGGTTCCGCCATCCGGCTCCAAATCCCCGTACAGGATGTTGAGTAACGTGGTTTTTCCCGCGCCGTTGCGGCCGATGAGGCCAATTCGGTCGGTGTCTTCAATGCGGGCGCTTACTCCCCGCAAAACCGGGGAGGCCCCATAGCTTTTTTCAACATTTTCAAACGAGATGATCATAGAGGCTCCGTTCCGGTATCTTAAGGTATCCTACTGTTATAGTGGAGAAAAGGTGAGATTTTACTGCGTGTACCACGGCAAAAAAGGAGGGAGGGGACTGTCGCCCTGCTCCCTCGTTGTATTTTTATCTGTTTTGCTGTATCCACGGGTTAAATATGGGCCGTAATGGTACCCAGCACCTTATCTCTGGACTGCACGCCAACCATCTGGGTGACTGGTTTTCCCTTGTGGAAGAGAATGATGGTGGGGATACTGGAAATACCGTACTGGGTGGCAAGATCGGGATGATCGTCGATATTGACCTTGGCAAATTCCACTTTGCCATCCAGCTCGTCGGACAAATCTTCCAGCACGGGGGCGAATACCCGGCAAGGCATGCACCAGGGGGCCCAAAAATCCACCAGCGCAGGGGTTTCTCCTTCGATCAAGATTTGAAAAGAATCACGACTAAGTTCCAGCATGATTACAAGTCCTCCCTAAACTTTGGGGTACCGCCTTTTGAGAAAGGGGATGTCCATAGTATACCCAGATTTTTTCCCGTTTGCAAGGAAGGACTGGGATTTCAAATTCCGGCTATGACTGCGCCGCCTTTCGGTCCAGATAGGTGGTGACCGAAAGAGCGGCTGTCTGCCCCTGTCCCGCTGCCCGCATCAGCTGATGAGGCTTTCCGGTGCAGTCTCCGGCGGCAAAGCAGCCCGGCAGGTTGGTTTGCATATCGGAATCCACCGAGATAAACCCGTTTTCCACCTGAATTCCCGGCACCAAAGAGGAAGGCGCAATGCTATCCCGCAGCAGAAAAACGCCGTCTACGGCAATGGTTTCGGTTTTGGTTTTTAAGGCTTCCACCTGATGTTCCCCCAGAATTTCTACGGGGGGGCTGGTTAAGAGGTGGATGTTCTCCCGCAAGGTTTGAGAGTATTTTCGCACCGGCAGATAGTACACTGTTTTGGCCAGCTCTGCCACAAAGTTGGCTTCCAGCACCGCCTCATCACTCCAGCCTACCACCGCCACTGTTTTGCCCCGGTAGAGGGGAGCGTCGCAGGTGGCGCAATAGCCAACCCCTCTGCCCAGCAGCCGCTCCTCTCCCGGCAGCAACTTGACAGGAGACGTGCCCGTTGCAAGAATAACGGTAGATGCTTGGTAAGTATCTTTGTTGGTGGCTACCGAAAAGTAGTCCCCCATGGGGTAAACCAGGTTGACCTGTTCGGTTTGCAGTTGGATGTTCATACTTGCCAGATGTTCCCGGTACCGCCGCTGCAGTTCCCGTCCCGAAATACCGGGCAGGCCCAGGTAGTTGTCAATGCGGGGGGCGGTTTCCAGCTTGATGCTCAGGTTGTCGTTTCCAAACAGCAAAAAGCTCTTGCCCCGAATGGATAGGTTGACCGCCGCCTCCAGGCCGGCAGGCCCGCTTCCAACGATGATACAGTCATAACGATTCATAAACGGCACTCCTGTCCAAGTAGTTCCTTCTTTTACATTTTATGTAGAAATTATGAACGTGGATTGAATGATATTCGAACAAATAGGACAAATTCCGCCAAGAGGGAAGAAATCTATGATTTTCAGGCACATTAATTGTGGAAGTTTATTCCTTTGAAATTGGCTTGCTTCTGCCAGGTGGGTTTGCTATACTGATGGTATAATATGGCTGAAAAATTGGTCGAATACTGATAATATTTGGTTTGGGAGGTCGTAAATGAGCACTGGATTGATACATAAAAAGGTACTTGCTTTTGTTCTGACAACGTTTTTGCTGCTGGGTTTTACCCTGATGGCGCCCATGCAAGCCCACGGGGCTGTCACCATCAAGACATTGGATGCTGCGGCAGCGGTGGGTGGCATTGCAGGAATTGACGTTTCCAAATATCAGGGCAACATCAACTGGGCCAAGGTTGCCAACAGTGATGTGAAATTCGTTATGGCCAGAGCCTCTTTTGGCAATCAAATCGACGAAACCTTTGTCCATAACGCCCTGGGGGCCTACAGCGAAGGACTTTTGGTGGGGGCATATCACTACGCCAAATTTACCGATTACCATTCTATGATGGCGGAAGCAGAACTGTTTATTTCTCAGCTGCGCCAAGTTTATATTACATACCCCGTCGCCTTGGACGTGGAGGCTCACCGAGGCCTTTCCCGCGCTGAGCTGACCCGCTTGAGCAAGCTGTTTATGGAAGAGGTTCGAGCGGCTGGCTACGATGTGATGTTTTACAGTTATTCCAACTTCTTCCGGGAGCGCCTGGACATCAATGCTCTGGGGGACTACAAGCTTTGGGTGGCCAACTACAAGGAAGAACCTGCTTTGGGACAAGCCATTTGGCAGTACACTTCCTACGGCAGCGTTCCCGGTATTAGCGGGCGGGTGGATTTAAATGTGGCTTACGATGATTGGGCCGTTAGCCAAGGCAAAAGGGTAACGGTAGACGCCGCAATTTCCCGTTCGATTAAGCATACCCTCAACCAACGCTATAATGTAGGCCTTAATTTAGACACCCTCAACATGGATCACATGAATGCAGCCATTGATATTGGTCTGCAAACCGAAGTGAACCGTCAGTTCGGAAAGAATTATGATATTTACCCCACCCTTACCGACATTGCCGGTCAGCACCTGAAAAGCATCAACTATGTCAAGGGAAGAACCAAGGGGAATATCACCTATCTGCTTCAAGTTCGGCTGTTTTACAAAGGGTTTTACCGTCAGGCTCCCTCCGGATACTACGACGATGCCACCGCTCAGGCCATCTACGAATATCAGTTGGAGCATGGCCTCTATGCCGATGGAAACCTCAACCTGGAAACACTAAATTCCCTTTTGTACCTATAACACCTGTTTGCACAAAGCCCCCGCCCAGTAGGGGGCTTTGTTGTGTCAGAACCATATTTGGCAGTGTGGAATTGGCGGAGCAGAAGTTGCTTTTTATGCAAAATTCAGCATAAAACTTGGTGGAAAAGACATAAAAGGTTTGTCCCTGCATAGATATAGAGTATAGAGGATACAGACGGTCCCCTGTTAGGAATGCTTTGTATTTTATCGGAAACAAATCAAATATTAAGGGAATATCCCTTTACTGACAGACTTGGGGCATGCTATAATATAGAAGTAAAAATATAGTTATTGGAGTGCAACGGCTTAAATGACCTATACTTATCGGACCATAGGCACCTGTTCCCGAGAAATATTTTTGGATATAGAGGATGGAATCATCCGCGATGTCATATTTACCAACGGGTGCCATGGTAACGCTCAGGGATTGCGAGCGTTGGTCAGGGGACGCAAAGCTCAGGAGGTTCGGCAGCTGCTACAAGGAATTCGCTGCGAAAACAAGCCCACTTCCTGTCCGGATCAGCTTTCCAGAGCCTTGAGCGAGGTGTTGGAAAAAGGGGAGAAAACGGAAGATGTTTGAGCTGGGTCTTTTATGTTTGGTGGGAATGACGCTCCTGGCAGCAAAAAACAATGCTTTGCCCGGCCTTTTTGCGATGGCGGGGGACGAAGATATGAAGATTGCCGGGGATAGCTTTAAGCCTGCGCCTTCCGATGGGGGAGAGGCGGAGGCCAAGGTCTACCTGGAACAAAAAAGCTCCGGAAACGTAGAAAAAGCCCGAAGCTTGGGGCGTCAGTTTGCCTTGGCGCTGCGGGAACGGGTGGCCGAGAGCCTCAACGATCCGGCCTTTCAGGGAGAGCTGGCTGTGCGGGAGCACCACAAGGCGGTGCTGTATTCCTATGTCATCAACCGGGTGATTGCCGACCTTTCCCCCAACTCCATTCTGGCTCAAACTGCCCTCAATGTCTTTTACGCCGATCTGGAACAGGAAACTCCTATTTTGGCAGACCATGTGCGGGATATGGCGGCCTATTCCCTCTACATACTCTGCGAGCGCTCGGAAACCTGTGTGGACGACGAAATCGGCAGAATTTATGCCCGCCTGTGTGGTGAGGAAAATAGCCCCGAGCGGATGGAGGAGGGCAACCGCTGTTACCGGGAGTTTTACAATTTATGCAGTCGCCTTCATCAGCAGACGGAATATGTATCGCTGTAAAAGTAAGCTGACGCAACATAAAACCAAGCTGTAAAGCAGTTACAGCTTGGTTTTCTCGATAGATACCGGTTCACTCCACGTCCTCTGGCCCGGATTGGGACTGCGCCTCCTGAGCCTCTGCCTGCATTCGCTGCAGATATTCGTGATAGGCAGACAAAATAGCGCTTTCCAGGCTGGCCCTGGCCTCCGGGGTAATGGGATGAGCAATATCCCGAAACACTCCGTTGTCGTCTTTGCGGCTGGGCATGGCGACAAACAATCGCTCCGGCCCTTCGATTACTTTGATGTCATGAACGGCGAGATCGTGGTCGATGGTAACAGAAACTAGTGCCTTGAGTCGCGCATCCTGATAAGTCCGTCTTATCCGAATATCCGTGATGTTCAAAGAAGAAACCTCCCGTGATTGACATGGGTTATAATGCCTTTGGCCTCCCAGCCGGTTGGCAGGGCTGAGACGCCGATGCATAGGGGTCTTTCGAGGATTGCTTTTTGGGAACAAGCCAAAAATATACAACGAGCCGCTAAATATTTTTTACGCGGTTCGAACTTTTGCAGTAATATTGTTGTCCTCCGGTGCGCTTTTATACAGATATGTTACAGTGTATGCGCCAAAGTACAATTTTTTCCATAAAATGTGATTATTTCCCCGGTCACCAATGTATAATGATAACGGTGAGTCTAAACGGCAATCAGGGACGGTAAAGGAGCTATTGGCATGACAGAGCTTGGCAAACTGCTTTCGCAAAAGCGAAGAATCCACCTCATCGGAATCGGAGGTTCCGGGATGTTTCCCTTGGTGCAGATTCTGCACGGCATGGGGCACCAGCTTCAGGGGTCGGACAACAACCCGGGAGACACCATCGACACCGAGCGGGAGATGGGAGTGACCGTCTTTCTGGGACACAGAGCCCATCAGGTGGAAGGAGCCGACCTGGTAATCTATTCGGCCGCCATCATGAAGGATAATCCGGAGCTGGTAGCCGCAAAAGAACAGGGGATTCCCGTTTTTGAGCGCTCGGTTGTGCTGGGCTGGTTGACCCAGCAATACAACAGCTGCATCTGTGTGGCGGGCACCCACGGTAAAACCACGGTCACTGCTTTGCTCACACAGATTTTGGTAGGATCCGGGCTGGATCCCACCGTGGTGATTGGGGGAAAGCTCCCTCTCATTCACGGCAGCGGTCGGGCGGGAAACAGTGAGATTATGGCGGTAGAGGCCTGCGAGTTTGTGGACACCTTTTTGCATCTGTCCCCGGATATTGCCGTTATCCTCAATGTGGATGCCGACCACCTGGACTATTTCGGCACCCTGGAAAATGTAATCCAGTCCTTTCACCGGTTTGCAGACCTTGCATCCCGCACGGTGATCTACAACGGGGACGATCTCAACACCTGCAAGGCAGTAGAGGGATTGAAGGACAAAGAGCTAATCACCTTTGGCTTTGGAGAAAACAACGATTATACTGCCAAAAACATCCGAGTGCTGGACCCAACCCACACACGATTCGATTTGGTTTACAAAGGGAAAACCTTAACCGAAATTCAGCTGTCGGTACCGGGAAGGCATAATCTGCTCAATGCCCTTGCCGCCTGTGCTTCCGCCCTTGGGGTGGGTGCTACACCTGAGCAGCTGGCCCGGACCATCCCCGACTTTGGAGGGGCGGGCCGCCGCTTTGAAATTTTAGGCAAGGTGCGGGGAATTACCATTGCCGACGATTACGCCCATCATCCCGCCGAGCTGACCGCCACCCTCAACGTAGCCTCTCAGATGGGCTATAATAGGGTTTGGGCAGTGTTTCAGCCCTTTACCTATTCTCGCACCAAGCTGCTGCTGGAGGATTTTGCACAGGCTCTTCAAATCCCCGAGCGGGTGGTAATGAGCGAAATTATGGGGGGCAGAGAGCACAATACCTGGAATATTTACACCCGGGATTTGGCCGAAAAGATTCCCGGTTCGGTGTGGTTCGAGACCTTTGAGGAAATTGCCGACTATGTGATGGCCAACGCCGAGGCAGGAGACCTTGTGCTCACCTTGGGCTGCGGCGATGTTTACAAATGCGCCAAAATGATGCTGAAAAAAGGGGCATTGTCGGAAGAAGGAGCATAACACAGCGCACAATGCGACTTTTACTTTTTTGGTAATATTACAAGATTATGGAAGGAAATAGCTTGCATAACTTGGGATTATCCTGTAAACTACAAGGAGAATCGGTCGATTTACCATAAAAGGAGGAGTAGCTATGCCCTGGATGCCGTCACTGTCTGTTGGTGTGGAACTCATTGATGAACAGCACAAAACCTGGTTTGAAAAGGCAGAAAAACTGTTTGAGGCGGGAAAAAACAATCAGGCCAAGGAATATGTGGGAGAGCTGCTGGACTTTTTGGATAGCTACACCAAAAAGCACTTTGCCGACGAAGAAAGGTACATGCTCAGCATTCGCTATCCTGAATATGAGCAGCAAAGAAAGGCCCATGCCGCCTTTGTTGCAGAGCTGGCCAAGCTGCGCAGTCGCTATCAAGAATCCGGCGGGAATATTGCCGTCATCATCAATGCCAACCAAATGGTGATTGATTGGCTCACCAAACATATCTCTAATATGGATAAAAAAATAGGCGACTTTGCAAGGCAAAAGCGATAAAGCTAAACTTTCCTTGCATTTTTGGCAAGGGTGCTTATCCCATCTATTTAGTATGAGATAGAATTTGTAGAGAATGACAGAGAAACACCCCTTTTTTTGTTGAAAAGAGAGGTGTTTCTCACATTTTCAATGGGGAAGAAGATCTTTTTCTTTCCAAAAAAGATGGAACCAACCCTTGACAATTCAAATAATCTGTGATATTGTGACATACAATTTAACACACATAATTGCGTAGAAGGGAACTATTACCGCATTTGCTGGAAATACAGAGAGGGTCGGGGGCTGAGACGACTCAGGAAGGCAGTGCAGGGAACTCGTCCCGGAGCAGCAGGCGGAACGCAAAGAGTTTTTCTTTGTTATTATGTCATGCCGGAGGCCCACCGTTACAAGGGACACGATATCAGAGAATCCTTTTGGTTCTCTCGTATTGTTGTGAGCGCGCGTATTTGGATACGCGAATTCAGGTGGTACCGCGAAGCGTTAGCCTTCGTCCTGATTTTTCAGGACGAAGGTTTTTGTTTTATGGCCACCTGCTCCTATGCGACTCGTGTGGAACAGAATTAGGAGGAATTATGATGACACAGAACAACCGAATTTTGATTTTTGATACCACTCTGCGGGATGGCGAGCAGACCCCCGGCGTCAACCTAAACCTTTCCGAAAAGCTGGAAATTGCCCGCCATCTGGAATCCCTTGGCGTGGATGTGATCGAAGCCGGTTTTCCAGCCGCCTCCCCTGGAGATTTTGAAGCAGTGCGGGCGGTTTCCCAGAATGTGGGCTGCTCGGTTGCCGCTCTGTGCCGCTGTGTTCCCGACGATATTCAAAAAGGTTGGGACGCCGTCAAGTACAGCAAAGATCCTCGGCTTCACGTGTTTTTGGCCACCAGTGACATTCACATGAAATACAAGCTGCGCATGGAGCCGGAAGAGGTGTTGCGCCGGGCAGTAGAAGGGGTAAAGCTGGCCAAAAGCTTCTGCAACAATGTGGAGTTTTCCTGCGAGGATGCCAGTCGTTCCCGGCCCGAGTTCCTCTATCAGGTGCTGGAGGCGGTAATCGAGGCAGGAGCCACCACCGTCAACATACCCGATACGGTGGGGTACGCTACCCCGCCCGAATTTGGCAGGCTGATCAAAAACATTTTCGAAAACGTACCCAACATCTCCAAGGCTGTGGTCAGCGTCCACTGCCACAACGATTTGGGAATGGCCGTTGCCAACACCCTTTCCGCCATCGAAAACGGGGCCCGACAGATCGAAACCACCATCAACGGCTTGGGCGAGCGGGCGGGCAACTGCTCCATGGAAGAAGTGATCATGGCTCTGACTGTTCGCTCCAGCCTTTACGGCATAGAGCACGGCATCAACACCACCAAAATTTACCGCACCAGTCAGCGGGTATCCAAATTTACCGGTGTCTCGGTGGCCATCAATAAGGCCATTGTGGGAGCCAACGCCTTTGCCCACGAATCGGGCATCCACCAGCACGGAGTTCTGGCCAACCCCATGACCTACGAGATTATGACCCCCCAATCGGTGGGCAAGACCGACAGCACTTTGGTACTGGGCAAACTCTCGGGGCGTCACGCCTTTAGCGACAAGCTCAGTGCCATGGGCTACTCCCTGTCCAAAGAAGAAATTGACGATGCCTTTGCCCGTTTTAAGATCCTGGCTGATCGGAAAAAAACCATCACCGACGAGGATTTGGAGGTGCTGATCAGCCAAAAGGTGGCAGAGGTTCCCCAGTTCTACCGCTTGGAAACCTTCCAGATTCAAAGCGGGAACAAGATGCAGGCCGTGGCAAGTGTGACGCTGATTCACGACGACCAGGAATTTACCCAGGCCGCTACCGGCGACGGCCCCATCGATGCGGCCTACAATGCCGCCGCCCAGATTGTGGGAGGGGAATGGCACCTGTCGGCTTACGATATCAAGGCGGTCACCGAAGGGGTAGACGCCCTGGGCGAAGTGATTGTCCGTGTCGCCCGGGAGGGAGCCACCTTCACCGGACGGGGCCTTTCCACCGATATTATCGAAGCTTCCGTCCTTGCCTATGTCAACGCCATCAACCGAGCCCTTGCCCAGAAAGAGCGGGTTCGGGGATGAGGGACAGCAGAACCCATCTCTACCTTTCAAATCGTAAGGAGGCAGCACTATGGCAATGACCATGACCCAAAAAATTCTGGCGGCCAAAACCGGCCTGCCTCAAGTAACATCGGGCCAGCTGATCCAGTGCAAGCTGGATCTGGTATTTGGAAATGACATCACCGGCCCGGTTGCCATTGATGAATTTTATAAAATGGGGGCAGACCGGGTGTTTGACCCCGCAAAGGTAGCCCTTGTGCCCGACCACTTTACCCCCAACAAGGATATTGCCGCCGCCCAGCTGGCAAAAAAGACCCGGGACTTTGCCCGCAAAATGAAGGTCCACTATTTTGAGGTGGGTAAAGTGGGAATTGAACACGCCCTGCTCCCCGAAAAGGGTCTCATCAAACCGGGGGATGTGGTGATCGGCGCTGACAGCCACACCTGCACCCACGGTGCCCTGGGAGCCTTTGCCACAGGGGTTGGCTCCACCGATATGGCGGCGGGGATGGCCACTGGAACGGCTTGGTTCAAAGTCCCCGAGGCCATTAAAATTACCCTTCGGGGAAAGCTGCAGCCCTATGTGTCGGGCAAAGACGTCATCCTCCACCTCATCGGCATGTTGGGGGTGGACGGTGCCAGGTACCAGTCCTTGGAGTTTACAGGGGATATCAGCTCCCTTTCCATGGACGACCGCTTTACCATTGCCAACATGGCCATTGAGGCCGGGGCCAAAAACGGCATCTTTCCGGTGGACAGCTTGACCTTGGAGTACCTTGCCGCCCACGGCGGTTCACCCGGCGTTTCCTACACCGCCGACCCGGATGCCCATTACACCCGGGAAATTGTCCTCCAGTTAGAGGAGGTACCCCTGACGGTGGCCTTTCCCCATCTGCCGGAAAACGCCAAAACCATTCAGGAAGCGGAAGAAGCCCACATCGCCATTGATCAGGTGGTCATCGGTTCCTGCACCAACGGAAGAATCAGCGATATGCGAGCCGCTGCCGAAATTCTAAAGGGCCGCACCGTTTCGGAATATGTGCGGTGCATCATCATCCCCGCCACCCAGGCAGTCTGGAAGCAGTGTGTGGAGGAAGGGCTGATGGATATCTTTATCGATGCGGGAGCGGCGGTTTCCACCCCCACCTGTGGACCCTGTCTGGGGGGACATATGGGGATTTTGGCTGCGGGAGAGCGGTGCGTTTCCACCACCAACCGCAACTTTGTAGGCCGCATGGGCCATGTGGAAAGCGAAGTGTATCTGGCCTCTCCCGCGGTGGCCGCTGCTTCGGCGGTGACCGGCTACATCACCGGGCCTCGGTCCCTATAACTTCTGTTTCACCCATAAAGTGAGTATCGGTTTTCCCACAGATGGGGGACGGTTCACCCATCTTTTGAACGGGAAATCCCAGAGAGGAGGAATAGCCCATGAAGTGCAAGGGTTTTGTCCATAAATATGGCAACCACATCGACACCGACGTCATCATTCCCGCCCGCACCCTAAACAATCCCGACCCTGCCAATCTTGCCGCCCACTGTATGGAGGATATTGACAAGGACTTTGTTAAACGGGTCCGGCCGGGGGATATTATGGTGGGAGGCCTCAATTTTGGCTGCGGTTCCAGCCGGGAGCATGCTCCCATTGCCATCAAGGCATCGGGCATTCGCTGTGTCATTGCCAAAAACTTTGCCCGCATCTTTTTCCGCAACGCCATCAACATTGGCTTGCCGGTGCTGGAATGTCCCGAAGCCGCTGAGGATGCCCAAAGGGGGGACCAAATCGAGGTGGATTTGGACACCGGCACCATTTGCAACCTCACCCGGGGCGGAACCTATACAGCTGCACCCTTTCCGCCCTTTATGCAGGAGATCATCTCCGCCGGGGGGCTGGTCAACTACACCAAAGCCAAAGGAGAGGGGGGCCAGCCATGACCTATGACATTGCGGTGCTGGCGGGGGATGGCATCGGCCCCGAAATCACCCAGGCGGCGGTGGAGGTGCTAAAAGAAACCGCTAAAGGGTTCGGTTTTGCTGTTCGCCCCATTCCCGCTCTCATCGGCGGTGCTGCCATCGACCAGACCGGCGATCCTCTGCCGGAGGAGACCATTGGCATCTGCAAAAGTTCCGCTGCCGTTTTGTTGGGGGCGGTGGGTGGCCCCAAGTGGGATCAACTGCCCGGCGATGTGCGGCCGGAAAAGGGCCTTTTGCGCATCCGGGGAACCTTGCAGCTTTTTGCCAACCTTCGCCCGGCAGTGGTCTACCCGGCGCTGCGCTCCGCCTCTCCGTTGAAGGATGAAATTCTGGGAGAGGGGCTGGATCTGATGGTGGTGCGGGAGCTGACCGGAGGCATCTATTTTGGAGAGCGGGGACGGGAAGAAAAGGACGGCACAGTTCGTGCTTTTGATACCGAAAGCTACTCGGTGGAGGAAATCCGCCGGATTCTCCGGGTGGCCTTTGAGATTGCCCAAAAACGCAAGGGCCGTCTTTGCTCGGTGGATAAAGCCAACGTGTTGGAAAGCTCCCGTCTGTGGAGGCAAACCGCTGTGGAACTCTCGGCAAAGTATCCCGATGTTGAGCTTACTCATATGTATGTGGACAACGCCGCCATGCAGCTGGTGCGGGATCCCCGCCAGTTTGACACCATTGTCACCTCCAACCTGTTTGGGGATATTCTCTCCGACGAAGCCTCCCAGATTACAGGCTCCATTGGGATGCTGCCCTCCGCTTCTTTGGGGGAAGGCTCTTTGGGACTCTTTGAGCCCATTCACGGCTCTGCCCCCGATCTTGCCGGAAAAGATATGGCCAACCCCATTGCCACCATTCTTTCGGTGGCCATGATGCTCCGCTACTCCCTCGGTCAGCCCGAGGCGGCTGCCGCCATAGAAAAAGCGGTAAACCAAGTGCTGGAAGCAGGGATTCGCACAGCAGATTTGGCACCCACCCACCAGCCTGTGGTGGGCACCAAAGCCATGACAAATTATATTCTATCTGCTCTCCATGCAAATCTCCATGCAAACTGAGTGCAGCAGCAGAAATCTTCAAGCTGGAATTGACATACAAGCCCCCAAAAGAAATGAGGTGCAAACCATATGATAACAGGCGCACAAGCTATGGTGCGCTGTCTGGAGCAGGAAGGTGTCTCGGTGATCTTTGGGTATCCCGGCGCCGCCATCGCACCGTTTTATGACAGTCTCTACCATTCTTCCATCCGCCATATTCTCACCCGCAGTGAGCAGGGAGCAGGCCATGCTGCCAGCGGTTATGCCCGCATTTCGGGAAGACCGGGAGTCTGTGTCGCCACCTCCGGGCCGGGAGCTACCAACCTGTTTACCGCCATTGCCACCGCCTACAGCGACAGCATCCCCTTGGTTGCCATCACCGGGCAGGTGGCTTTGAACCAGCTGGGGCGGGACGTGTTTCAGGAGGTGGACACCACCGGAGCGGTGGAGCCCTTTACCAAACACTGCTACCTGGTAAAGTCGGCGGCAGAGCTGCCCCGCGTCTTTAAGGAAGCCTTTTACATTGCCTCCACCGGGCGGAAGGGCCCCGTGCTGATCGACGTTCCGGTAGATGTCCAGCGGCAGAGCATGGAATTTTCCTACCCGCAAAGCGTATCCATTCGGGGCTACAAGCCACCTCACTCCGGCCATCCCCTGCAGATCCGCAAGGTGGCTCAAGCCATCAAGGAGGCAAAGCGTCCTCTAATCTGTGTGGGGGGCGGGATCTTCCTCTCCCGGGCGGAGCAGGCGGTTCGCTCCTTTGCCGAAAAGCTGGAGATCCCCGTGGTTTCCACCCTGATGGGTGTGGGTGCCATGCCTGCCAATCATCCCTTTCATTATGGTATGCTGGGCATGACCGGCACCACAACAGGAAACACAGCCGTTGCCCGCAGCGACTTTTTAATGCTGATCGGCGCCCGGGTAGGGGATCGGGCCATTACCAGCCCCGATTCTCTGGAAGCAACCGTAGTGCATATTGACATTGACGCCGCTGAAATTGGAAAAAACATGGGCACCACCATTCCCCTGGTGGGGGACGCCGCCGATGTTCTGAATCATTTGGGGCAGCAGGCCACCAAGGGGGACTGGGCTGACTGGCTGGCAGAGCTGGACAGCATCCGGAAAGAGGAGCAGGCTAAAAACGCCAGCAAGCAGCCCAAACCCGGTTATATCAGCCCCGACGAATTGGTGCGCATGGTGTGCTCCAAACTACCCAAGAACTCGGTCTATGTGGCCGACGTGGGTCAGAATCAGATTTGGTCAGCCAAAAACTTTTGTGCCGACGGCCGTTTTCTCACCACGGGAGGAATGGGAACCATGGGCTACAGCATTCCGGCGGCCATGGGCGCCAAGGCGGCAGACCCCCATCGCTGCGTGGTCGCGGTGTGCGGGGACGGCTCTTTCCAGATGTCCATGAACGAACTGGCCACCATGCGTCAGCACAACATTCCCGTTAAAATCATCATTATGAGTAACGGTTTGCTGGGCATGGTGTGCAGCATCCAGCGCTCCCAATACGAGGGCAGGCAGATGGCGGTGGATCTTTCGGGCAGCCCCGATTTTGGTAAAATTGCCGAAGCTTACGGTATGGAATACGCCTTGGCCGCTGATCTCCAGCAGGCAGAACAGGCCGTGGATCGCATGCTGGCAAGCCCCGAAAGCTGGCTGCTGGAATGCGCCATCAACCCGGAGGAGGAGACGATGTGAAGTATATTCTGTCGGTACTGGTGGAAAACAGATCCGGAGTCCTTTCCCGCACCGCAGGACTTTTTGCCCGCCGAGGCTACAACATCGAAAGTCTGGCAGTAGGGGAAACCGAGGACCCCACCGTCTCCCGGATGACCATTGTCACCCAAGGGGATGAGCGGGTGATCGAGCAGGTGGAAAAGCAGCTGAACAAGCTCATCGACGTCATCAAGGTGCGCCGGCTAGACCCGGAGCACGCCACCCGCCGGGAACTGGCTCTGGTTAAGGTGAAAGCTTCCCCCACAGCCCGTGGACAAATCACCGACATCTGTACCATTATGAAGGCCAAAATTGTGGATCTGACCCCCACCACCCTCACCATCGAAATCACCGACCGCCCCGAGCGGGTGCGGCAGCTTTTGGATATGGTGGAACCCTACGGCATTGTGGAACTGGCCCGCACCGGAACCGTTGCCATGGAAAAAGGCGCAGCAGGTGCCATCTGCGACTAACACATTAAGATTGATTGGGAAAGGAAGAAGAAATATGATTCAGATGTATTATGACAAGGACTGCAACCTTGGTCTGCTGAAAGGAAAAACGGTGGCGGTCATCGGTTACGGCAGCCAGGGCCATGCCCATGCCCAAAACCTCAAGGACAGCGGTGTTCGGGTGATCATCGGCCTGCGGCAGGATTCCCCCCGCTGCGCCATCGCCCGGCAGGACGGCTTTGAGGTGATGGAAACCGCTGCCGCCGCCAAAGAAGCCGACATCATCATGATTCTCACTCCCGATGAGCTGCAGCCCCAGATTTATGAAGAGAGCATTCTGCCCAACCTAAAGGAAGGCAATATTCTGGCCTTTGCCCACGGCTACAACATCCACTTCAATCAAATTATTCCCCCCTCCAATGTGGACGTCATTATGATTGCTCCCAAAGGCCCCGGTCACACGGTGCGCAGCCAGTATCAGGAGGGCAAGGGAGTTCCCTCCCTCATTGCCATTCATCAGGATGCTTCCGGCCGTGCCCGGGACTATGCTTTGGCCTATGCCTGCGGCATTGGAGCAGGGCGTGCCGGCATCATCGAAACCACCTTTCAAGAGGAAACCGAAACCGACCTCTTTGGCGAGCAGGCGGTGCTCTGCGGCGGCGTGACCGAGCTGATGAAGGCGGGGTTTGATACTCTGGTGGAGGCCGGCTACTCCCCCGAAATGGCCTACTTTGAGTGTGTGCATGAGATGAAGCTGATTGTGGACCTCATCAACAGCGGCGGTTTTGCCATGATGCGCTATTCCATCAGCAACACCGCGGAGTACGGCGATTACATGACTGGCAGGCGCATCATCACCGAGGAAACCCGCAAGGAGATGAAAAAGGTTCTGCGGGAAATTCAGGACGGTACCTTTGCCCGCAACTGGAACGTGGAAAACCGGGCCGCCGGCAAAGCAAACTTCCTGGCCATGCGGCGGATGGAAGCTGCCCATCCGGTGGAAAAGGTGGGCGAGAAGCTCCGCAAAATGATGAGCTGGCTGAAGAAATAACCGGCTTCTGCAGGAGGAAGTACATTGCAACATCTGGAATCCATTCATCTGCGGCTGGCAGCGCTCTCGGTGTTCCGTAGGCTGCGAAGGGATCCTGTCTTGTCGGCGCTGGAACAGCTTTTGGACAGCGCAGAAACTTCTCCTCCCCGGCAGATGAAGCTTTATGCCCAGTTTGCCGGACTGGTTTTGGAAGCCGGCGGCAACTGGACCCAGTACCTTTATTCCCGTATGCTGCGGGATGACAACGAGTATGTCCGGCGCCTGGCGGCGGGGAAGGAAATTTCCCCTGCGCTGCAACAGGCGCTGGAGGCGGAGCTTGCGTCCCTGCAGCTGCTGGGCTTACTTTCCCCTGGGGACTTGATGCCCGCCGGGGCTGATTTTCCGGTAGCGGGCTGGGAGACACAGGAGATAGACTTTGCAGCGGGCTACCGCCGGCAGATGAATCACATCCGGCAAAGGGGGTACGGCATCTTTGCCGATTCCCATATGTTTTTGCTCAAGGGTGAGGAGCTGCAGCCGGTGCTCCGCCCCGACCCGGTGGACTTTGCCCAGCTGGTGGGTTACGAAAGGGAGCGGGAGGCGGTGACCGCCAATACCTTAGCACTTTTGGAGGGACGCCCCTGCTCCAACGTGCTCCTGTACGGGGATAGCGGGACGGGAAAATCCACCTGTGTCAAGGCCATTGTCAACGAACTGCATCCCAGAGGGCTGCGGCTGATTGAGCTGCGAAAGGACCAACTGGAGCATATCTCCTCTCTGGTGGAGCGGCTCAGCGACAATCCCTTAAAATTCATCTTCTTTATTGACGACCTTTCCTTTTCCGCCGACAACCAGCAGTTTTCAGCCCTCAAGGCGATTTTGGAGGGCAGCGTCTGTGCCCGGGCTTCCAACATGGCCATCTACGCTACCAGCAACCGCAGGCATCTGGTGCGGGAGAACTTTGCCGACCGCCAAGGGGGAGAGATTCACCTGCGGGATACCTTGGAGGAAATCGGTTCGCTCAGCGAGCGCTTTGGACTGACCGTCACCTTTTTGCGCCCCGATAAAGAGCTGTATCTTTCTATCGTCCAAAAGTATTGCCAGCAGATGGGCTTTCTTTTTGACCAGTCCGTTGCCCACGCAGCCGAGGCCTTTGCTCTGGAACGGGGCGGGCGCAGTCCCCGAACCGCCAAACAGTTTGCAGAGCAGCGCTCGGCCGCATCTTACCAGACTCGGAAGGAGTGAAGAAAATGAATTATTCCAGCCATACCGTCACCAAGGGAGTGGAGCGGGCCCCCAACCGCAGCCTCCTTTACGCCTGCGGCCTGACCCCAGAGGAATTAAACCGCCCCTTGATCGGTGTTATCAGCGCTCACAGCGAAATCATTCCCGGGCATATCCACTTGGATAAAATCGCCGAGGCTGCCAAAGCCGGCGTGCGCATGGCAGGGGGAACCCCGGTGATGATGCCCGCCATCGGTGTCTGCGACGGCATCGCCATGGGCCATACCGGAATGAAGTACTCGCTGCCCTCCCGGGAGCTGATTTGCGACAGCGTGGAAACCCTTGCCATCTCCCACTGTCTGGACGGCCTGGTACTGGTCCCCAACTGCGATAAAATCGTCCCCGGCATGATTATGGCGGCTGCCCGGGTGAACATCCCCGCCATTGTGATCAGCGGCGGCCCCATGTTGGCGGGGCGCCACAACCGGCAAGAAATCAGCCTTTCCCAGATGTTTGAGGCGGTGGGCAGCTATAAGGCGGGCATCATCGACGAAACAGAACTGGCCCAGTATGAGGAAGAATGCTGCCCCGGTTGCGGCTCCTGTGCGGGCATGTACACCGCCAACAGCATGAACTGCCTGTCCGAAGCCATCGGCATGGCCCTGCCGGGAAACGGCACCATCCCGGCGGTTTATTCCCGGCGCACCCATCTGGCCAAGCGGGCGGGAATGCAGATTATGGAGCTGGTCAAGAACAACATCCGCCCCCGGGATATCCTCACCCCCAAGGCTTTTGCCAACGCTTTGGCGGTGGATATGGCTTTGGGCTGCAGCACCAACAGCGTCCTGCACCTGCTGGCCATCGCCAACGAGGCGGGCGTACCCATGAGCTTGGAGATCATCAACCAAGTAAGCGCCCGCACCCCCAATCTCTGCCATCTGGCTCCCGCCGGACAGGAGCACCACATTGAGGATTTGGACAGCGCCGGAGGAGTCCCCGCCGTCATGGCGGAGCTTATGAAAGAGGGACTATTAGACACCAGCCTGATGACCGTCACCGGAAAAACAGTGGCAGAAAATCTAAAGGGCGTGCAAAACCGGGATCCTCAGGTGATTCGTCCCATCTCCAACCCCTACAGCCAAACGGGGGGCATTGCCGTTTTGTGGGGCAACATCGCCAAAGAAGGCTGTGTGGTCAAGCGCTCTGCTGTGGACGAGAAAATGCTGCGGCACGAGGGCCCTGCCCGGGTGTTTGACGGGGAGGAAGCTGCCATTTCTGCCATCTACGCAGGGGAAATTCGCCCCGGCGACGTGGTGGTTATCCGCTACGAAGGCCCCAAGGGCGGCCCCGGCATGCGGGAGATGCTCAACCCAACCTCTGCCCTTGCCGGGATGCAACTGGACAAAGAAGTGGCCCTCATCACCGACGGGCGGTTTTCGGGCGCTTCCCGGGGAGCCTCCATCGGCCATGTCTGCCCCGAAGCGGCTGCCGGTGGCGAAATTGGGCTGCTGCGGGATGGCGATATCATCCAAATCGATATCCCCGCCGGCAAGCTGAACGCCCGGCTTTCCGATGAGGAGCTGGCCAGCCGCAGGGAAGGCTTCCAGCCAACGCCCCCTCCCATCACCAGCAGTTGGCTCAATCGCTATGCCGCTTTGGTGAGCTCCGCCAGTCAGGGTGCGGTTTTGAAAGTACCCCAATAGCAAGGAAGTTCTTGACACCGCAGGAGTATTTCGGTATACTGCTAAAAACTACGCTGGAAAAGGAACGCGGATATGACATTTGCATGGGGCAACCAGAATAATCTGGCAGCCGAGATCATAATAAAGATGATTCGGTTTATTTGTGCTGCCATCATGATTATTTGCAAAAGGCAAAAGACGCGGGATTTTCCGGGTGCGGCTGTAACTTGAGTCGCAAACTTCGAAAACCAAGCGCCCTTTGCCTGTGCTCTGTGTGCTGGCAAAAGGGCGCTTTGTTGATATTTTGTGGATATTATAGGGTTTGCGCCGGATGGTTCCGCAAGCAAGCGGACTTATCGCCCAAAAGCCCTGGAAAGAGAGTGAGTTTCCATGCAACTGAAGGATATTGAACTGGCGGCGTCTCGTCTTCATAACGTTATTCACGAAACGCCAGTCACCACTTCCCGCACTTTCTCGGAGCTGTCGGGAGCGGAACTATTTTTAAAGTGTGAAAACCTGCAAAAAACCGGCTCCTTTAAGGTGCGAGGAGCCTACAACAAAATTGCAGCTCTGGCTCAGGAGCAAGAAAAGCTCCCCATGCTCATCGCCTCCAGCGCTGGAAATCACGCTCAAGGGGTGGCTTATGCTGCCCGGGCCATGGGAGCGCAGGCCACCATTGTCATGCCTCGTACCACCCCCATTGCCAAGGTGTCCGCCACCGAAGGATACGGCGCCAAGGTGGTGCTGTACGGCGACTGCTACGACGAAGCCTATGCCCACGCCACAAAAATTCAGGAGGAGACGGGGGCTCTGTTCATCCATCCCTTTGATGATGCCGACATCATTGCGGGGCAGGGCACCATCTCTCTGGAAATCCTTCGAGCCCTGCCCACGGTGGATGCTGTTCTGGTTCCGGCAGGGGGAGGCGGGCTGCTGGCGGGCATGGCTACCTGTATCAAGCAAATCAATCCCCGGGTGCGGGTCATTGGAGTGCAGGCTGCCGGGGCCGATGCCATGGTGCGCAGCTTCTATACCAGACAGGACGTCAGCTGCGATACGTTGGCCACCATTGCCGACGGCATTGCGGTAAAAAAGCCGGGAGTGCTCACCTCCTCCCTGATTTGGGAGTATGTGGACGATATGGTAACGGTGACCGACGACGAAATTGCCTCCACCATTTTGATGCTTCTGGAACGGGACAAAATGGTGGTGGAGCCGGCTGGTGCCGCTGCTCTTGCCGCTGCCATCGGCCGGGTGGTGGACCTTTCGGGCAAGCGGGCGGTCTGTGTCCTTTCCGGCGGAAACATCGATGTGGGCTTTATCCACCGCATTGTGGAAAAGGGACTGATCACCAGAGGCAGGCAGATTAAATTCCGCACCATCATGCGGGATGTTCCCGGAAGCCTCAACACCTTTTCCAACATTGTGGCCCAGTGCGGTGCCAACATTATTATGGTGCAACACGACCGGTTGAGTGTCGACCTCCCGCTGGGAGACGCCATTCTTCATGTGGTGTGTGAAGTGGGGGGCCGCCAGCACGGGCAAGAGCTGGTCCGTCGGTTGGAGGAACACGGCTACCAAGTGAAAGTAGAATCCTAGTTTGCCAACAAGAGTGCGATCAGGCCTGTTGGCTTTTGTGGCAGGCCGGAAAGGAGTTTACCATGGAATATACAGGAGCGCAAATCCTCGTGGAATCCCTGATGGAGCAGGGGGTGGAGGTGGTGTTCGGGTATCCCGGCGGCGCGGTGCTGAACATCTACGACGCTCTTTACGAAAAGCAAAATAAAATCCGACATATTTTAGCCTCCCACGAGCAGGGAGCCGCTCACGCTGCCGATGGCTATGCCCGCTCCACCGGAAAAACCGGCGTTGTGCTGGCCACTTCCGGGCCGGGAGCCACCAACCTGGTCACCGGCATTGCCACCGCCTACCACGATTCGGTGCCTTTGGTTGCCCTTACCGGCAACGTAGCGCAAGATCTCATCGGCCGGGACAGCTTTCAGGAGGTGGATATCATCTCCATCACAAAGCCGGTGGTGAAGCAGAACTTTTTCATCACCGATGCCTCCCAAATTGCAGATACGGTGCGGCAGGCCTTTCAGGTTGCCTGTTCGGGGCGAAAAGGGCCGGTGCTCATTGACTTTCCCAAGGACGTCACCGCCCAAAAGGTGCCGTATATCCCCGCCGGCCCGGCGGTAGCGCTGCCCAACGCCAAGCCGGAAGAAGAAGCCCTTGAGCAGGTGGCTCGCCTCATTTCCCAAAGCAAGCGCCCCTTGCTTTACTGCGGCGGCGGTGTCACCTTTTCTGACCATGCCCCAAGGCTGCAGAGCTTTGCCCAAAAGCTGCAAATTCCCGTCTGCATGAGCATGATGGGATTGACCAGCATACCGGTGGGTTCCGAGCTGAATTTGGGAATGGTGGGAATGCATGGCACCGCCACCGCCAACATCGCCGTCACCCAATGCGATTTGTTGTTGGCGGTGGGGGCAAGATTTTCCGACCGGGTGGCGGGAAACCGAAAGCAGTTTGCCAAAAATGCCACCATTGTCCACTTGGACATCAGTCCTCAGGAAATTGGTAAAAATGTAAGGGCAGATTTTTCTGTGGTGGGGGATGTGGGGGAAATCCTTTCCGCGTTGGAAGAGCGGTTGCCTTCCCTGCAACACGGGGACTGGATCCACTCCCTGCTTCGCCACAAGGCCCTCAACGCCTTACCTGTTTTCAAAAGTGAAGGGGAGGAGCTCAATCCCCGGGAGGTGATCACCCTTCTGCGCGCGCTAGCGGGGCCGGAGGCGATTGTGGTCACCGATGTGGGACAACATCAGATGCTGGTGGCGCAGTACTACGCCTTTGCAAAGCCCCGGAGCTTTCTCAGTTCCTGTGGGCTAGGAACCATGGGTTACGGCATGGGAGCCGCCAATGGAGCCTGTGTCGGCAATCCGGGGCGCCCGGTGATCCTCTTTACCGGAGACGGCAGCTTCCACATGAATCTGGCGGAGCTGGCGGTTGCGGTAACCCATCGGTTGCCGGTGGTGGTGATTGTGATGAACAATGGGGTGCTGGGTATGGTACATCAGTGGCAGAAGCTGTTTTATCAGGGGCGCTATTCCTACACCGAAATCAACCGCAAGACGGATTTTTGCAAATTGGCCGAAGCCTTTGGGGCCACCGGTCTTCGCATCCAAAAAAGCAGCGATATTCGCCCGGTGCTGCAGCAGGCTCTGGCCTGCGAGGGCCCCTGCGTGGTCGACTGCGTCATCCCTTCCGGGCAGCGGGTTTTTCCCATCATCCCGCCAGGAGGCAAAGAAGACGATATGATTTTTTACGAGGACTATCAGGTTTGACGAGATTTGAAGCGGATACCCCAAAAAAAGTGACCAGCCGCAATCAAGGGCCAGTACTTGAAGCGGCTGGTCTTATTTTTGGATAGGTAGATATGTATTTCGGTAAGATTCGAGATGCTGTTTTAATTTTATAAGCACAATATAGGCCGCTATAAACTTTAAAGATTGGACGTGTTGAGATCTATGCTGAATGTGTATGGTCTTCTATATTGCTTAAGGTTTTATAAACATCGGTTAAGTTGTAGCCGGTGGAACCTTGTATGCTACTGATTTCCTCCACTGCTTTGCTGAGTTTACTATAGATATCATCCATAGAGTAAAAACTTTAAATGACCGTTGATTTCCCTCAATTCGATCAAAATTTCCTGCAAAGTGTATTGCAATTCGTCCATAGGTTCCGTCCCCCTTCTCCATATATTTTCAATTTATATATTTGCATGTTTGCTCTGTCCATGCGGGAAATACTTGGAGGGCTGATGTGCCCGTGGGCATGGTATCAGGAACTCTCCTTGATCTGAAAGTGCTTTTTTACCATTTGAATTAACTGACTGGTATAACTGTAAAGATGGCGATCCTTCTTCCAGATCAGAGAGATATCCAGATCCACCGGGCTTTTTAAGGGAATTCCCACCAGATCGGGGTTCATTTTAAGGACATGTTCAAACATAAAGGCGCCGGCTTGACTGCGGGCCAGCATGTGTTTGATGGTGTAGAGCTGGTTGGAGTACATGATAATTTTTGGGTGAATGTTTAAGCTGAAAAAACGCTGCCGCAACAGCTCGGTCTGAAAGGAACCCTGCTGCATCAAAATCACGGGAGCATCATCCAAATCTTCCAGCGCAATGCTTTTTGCCCCGGCCATGGGATGTTCTTTGTCCACACAATACAGCAGGGAGGTGCGCATCAGCGGTATGTTGTTGAGCCGTGTTTCCTTTTCGTCGGAGACAGCCAGCGCAACGTCCAGCTCTTCGCTCAGCACCATTTCTTGGATTTTCAGGGAACCGTACTCCACCATTTCCAGTAAAACATCAGGATATTCTTTGTGAAACAAATCAAAAATATCAGGGAACAGAAAGGTGCCAATCATAGGGGGAACACCAATGCGAATCATATTGTTTTTTTTGCCCATATCCTGCATATCGCTTACCAGCATATCCAGCCGGTACAAAACCCGGGATAACCCCTGAAAAAAGTAATAACCTTCTTGCGTGGGAGAAAGGCGCATCTTGATTCGGTGGAATAAATTTACTCCCAGTTCCTGCTCCAGCTCCCGAATGGAATTGGAGATGGAGGGCTGGGTGACATGCAAAACCTGGGCCGCTTTGGTAATGCTGCCCTGCTTGCAAACCTCTACAAAATATCGCAACTGATTTAATGTCATACCATCACTGCCTAATCTATGTTGTGAGTTGTGAGAAAAAATATACCATCATCTGCTTTGCCTAGCCGAAAAACCATGGTCTTTCAGCTGTATTAAGGATATTATACCACAAACTATAGTTAAAGACTATAATATATTAGTATTTATGTATTTTACAAATTATACACTAATATAGTATTATATAAATGCAAAAAGGAATACCCAGCTGTAAAGAAATAGGATAGATTGTCAAGAAATTGACAATATAGGAAAAATATTCTTCACAGCGAAATCTTTTTAGTCATTTTGCCAACTACAAACACACGCAAATTATTTTGGAGGTACAGCCTAATGAGTACGCAAACAAATTCCAACAAAACTGTTATGATGCGCGGCTATGGTATGCTGGATGTGGACAAGCCGGGCTGGATGGAAAAACCCCGCCCTGTGGCAGGCCCCTTGGATGCCATCATTCGTCCCACCGTTGTTGCACCCTGTAGCTCCGACACCCATATGTCTCACGGCGGTTCCGGCCCCAGACAAAACGTCATTCTGGGACACGAAGCAGTGGGCGTTGTGGTGGAGGTAGGCGAACTGGTTACCAAATTTGCCCCCGGCGACCGTGTCGTCGTTCCCTGTGTCACCCCCGACTGGCTTTCGATGGGAGTTCAGTCCGGCAAATCCACCGCTCACGACCATGGAATGATGGGAAGCTTTAAGTTCCTGGCTCAGAAAGATGGTGTGTTTGCAGAGTATTTCCATGTAAACCAGGCAGACTCCAACCTGGTGCATCTGCCCGATGACGTGTCTCCCGAAGCGGCTCTGATGACGGTGGACATGATGTCTACCGGATTCCACGGCGTGGAGCTGGCAAACATTGGATACGGCGACACCGTTGTGGTCATTGGCATCGGGCCGGTAGGCTTGATGGCTGTGGCAGGAGCCCAATTGCGGGGTGCCGGACGAATTATCGGCGTTGGAACCCGCCCCAACTGTGTCAAAATTGCCCGGGAATATGGCGCTACCGATATCATCAGCTACAAAGAAGGCGACATTGTGGAGCAGGTCTTGGATCTGACCGGTGGCGGCGCTGACCAGGTCATCATTGCCGGGGGAGACGGCGAAACCTTCCGCCAGGCAGTGGATATGACCAAGGCAATGGGTGTTATCTCCAACATCAACTACTTCGATATTTCCCACACTTTGTCCATGCCCGCCTTGTCTTGGGGACTGGGAATGGCCAACAAGGATATTCGCGGAGGCTTCTGCCCCGGCGGTGCTCTGAGAATTCAAAAGCTGCTGGAAGTCATTCGCCATGGCCGTGTGGATACCACCAAGATCATTTCCCACAAGTTCCACGGCTTTGATAAAATCGAAGACGCCTTTGACCTGATGGACAAAAAGGCTCCCGATCTCATTAAACCCATCGTTTACACCGACGTTGAATAAACCCGATCATAAAAAGAGACCGGCTATATAGCCGATCCCTTTTTGTTTGATTTTTTTCACCTATGCTGATGTTTTCCTCCTCATACACCGTTGACCCACCGAATATAGCGGGCCAATCGGAATAGAGTCAGGCTTTTTGCAAACAGTAAAGGCAATTAAAAGCTGTCACGGCGCTTAAATTCTGGGGTGAGGACGGTGCGGGTGGGAGGGTTGCGGCCACGAATCAGCTCCAGCAGAATGGCCACCGCCCGCCGACACATATCGTCCACCTTGTTGTCGATACTGGAAAGCTCGGGAGAAGAACACTTGCAGAGGATGGAGTCGTTAAATCCCACCACTGCCACATCCTCCGGTACCCGCAGCTTCCGGGCCTTTAAGGCTTTCAGGGCGCCCAGAGCCAGCAGATCCTCGCTGGCCACCACGGCGTTAAAGGTCACGCCGGAGTCGATGAGGCTGATCACCCTCTCCTTTACTGCGTCACCGTCTTTGGGCACCTGCAGAGTCAGGGCAGGGGAGTGGGAGATGTTGCAATCGGCGCAACCTCGGGTAAAGCCTCTCCATTTGGAGAGACTGGCATAGTTTTCGGTGTTTTCGATATAGAGAATGTCCCGGCGGTTTTCGGCTGCCAAAGCCCGCACCAAATGGTAAACCGCCCCCTCTTCGTCGCAGAAGACACAGTAGGTATTGGGAATATCCAAGGAGCCGTTGACCAAAATGACCGGAACCTGTGTGGCGGCCTGGGCGATATGTTCGTTGCTGGTGCGCTCCTGAAAGATGGAACCCACCAGAATCATGGCATCCACCCGCTTGGAAAGCAGCAACTGCATATACCGACTCTTTTCTGCCACATCGTTGCCGGTGCAGCAGAGAATCACATCATAACCCAAGGTGCGCAGCTCACTTTCGATGGTGGCTACCGCCCGGGCGTAAAACAAATCGCTGACGGTGGAGCACAGCACCCCCACCATTTGGATGGAGCCAAGCCCCAAGCCTCTGGCAAAGACATTGGGGGTATACCCCATTTCCGCAATGATGCGCTCCACTTTCTGACGGGTTTTTTCGGAGACATTTTCCTTACCGTTAATAACCCGGGAGACGGTGGCAATACTAACACCTGCCAGCTTTGCAATATCATAGATATTCAAAAAAATCCCCCTTTTGGGATGAATGGTGAACCGATGGCATTTGCTAACATGATACCCCCTTAGCAGAATGCTCTTAGCCCGCCGCCCCAAACCTTCCCCAAAAGGCCGTGGCTACAGTGGGCAGGCACCGATGAATCATCCCGTCGTTCCAGCAGATATTAACACACTTGAGCAAGTAAAACAACCACCCCAAAACAGAAGGCCAGAAAGCCTAAATCAGGGAGAGAGGTGTAAGCTCTTACATTATATATGCCCCAATTGTATTTTTCAACTGTATTTCCAGAGAAATCTCCAGCCCATTTATGGCGATTCCTCTAATTGACATTTGATCGGTTTCCATGTAAAATGTAAAATTGTAAGAGCTTACATCATCAGTATAAAAGGCAAACCATAAAAACAAAGGAGTGAAACGCATGATTATATCTTTGGAGAAGAATCTGGACGGTAAGGTAGCAGTCATTACCGGTGGCGGCGGCATTTTGTGCGGCAGCATGGCCAAGGCCCTGGGTGAATATGGCGTTAAGGTAGCGGTGCTGGACCTCAACGAGCAGGCAGCTCAAAAGGTGGCAGACGAAATTACGGCTGCCGGTGGACAGGCCATTGGTGTGAAATGCAATGTGTTGGAGGCCGAGAGCGTCCGTCAGGCACACCAGAAGGTGAAGGAAGCCTTTGGCCCCATCGATATCCTCATCAACGGAGCCGGTGGCAACCATCCCAAAGGCACCACCGACTCGGAGTTTTTCTCTCCCAGCGATCTGGACAAGGAAGGCTTTAAGAGCTTTTACAACCTGGATGCCGACAGCATCCGCTTTGTATTCGACCTCAACTTTATGGGAACTCTGCTTCCCACCCAAGAGTTTAGCCGGGACCTGATCGAAAAGGGCGGTTCGATTCTCAACATCAGCTCCATGAACGCCTTTACCCCTCTCACCAAAATTCCCGCCTACTCGGCGGCAAAGGCAGCCATCTCCAACTTTACTCAGTGGCTGGCTGTTCACTTTTCCAAAACCAACATCCGTGTCAATGCCATTGCTCCCGGATTTTTCCTCACCGACCAAAACCGGGCCCTTCTCACCAACGAGGACGGAAGCTACACCGCCCGCTCCGAGAAGATTTTGCGCAACACTCCCATGGGTCGCTTTGGTGTTGCCGAAGAGTTGCTGGGCACCATGCTCTTCTTGCTGGATGAGAACATGTCCGGCTTTATCACCGGCGTAGTTATTCCCGTAGACGGTGGATTTTCTGCCTACTCCGGAGTATAACCAGACGTTTATAACAGAACATTATTAACAGGGGGTATACACAATGAAGCTTCGCAAGGATGCCAAGTACGCTCTCGTCGTTCCAGCCAGTATGGGTCTTCGTATCACTCCTCATACCCGCCAACCGGTAGCTGCTTCCAACCAGTTCTTGCTGCAGGCTACCAGTGCCGAGGCCAATGTAGCCAGCATTTCCTCCTATCTGGGACTTCCCGTCAAAGTGCTCACCACTTTTGTGAAGGGCAGCCCCATGGCAGCGTTTATCAAGCAGGATCTCCGCTCCCGTGGAATGGACATTGAAGGCCCCGAGGTAGATCAGGGCGGTCCTTGGGGATACCGTCACCAGTTCAACATTGCCGACAGCGGCTTTGGTATGCGGGGCCCCAGAGTTTGGAACGATCGGGCCGGCGAAGTGGGCCGCACCCTCAATGCCAAGGATTTTGATCTGGATCGCATCTTTGGCGAGGAAGGAGTTCAGGTTCTCCATATGAGCGGTCTGATTGCCGCCCTTTCTCCCGAGACCACCCAGTTCTGCCTGGAGCTTGCCAGGGCAGCCAAAAAGTATGGTACCCTCATCAGTTTCGACCTCAACCACCGCGCCACCTTCTGGAAGGGCAGGGAAGAGGAGCTGCACCGCAGCTTTAGCGAGATTGCCTCTCTTGCCGACATTTTGGAGGGCAACGAAGAGGACTTCCAGCTTTGCCTGCGCATTCAGGGTCCCGAGGCCGGCGGCAAGGATCTGCTCTCCAAGATTGACGGCTTTAAGGGCATGATCCAGCGGGTGAAGGAGCAGTATCCCAACGCCAAGGTGTTTGCCAACACCCTGCGCGAGGTTATGTCTGCCAACGAGCATCTGTGGGGCGCCATCATGCTGGAAGGGGACAACTGGCATGTGGTAGAGCCTCGCGAGATTCCCATTTTGGACCGGATCGGCGGCGGCGACGGCTTTGTTGGCGGCCTCCTTTATGGAATCCTCAAGGAGTGGGAGCCGGAGAAATGGCTGCAGTTTGCCTGGGCTACCGGTGCTCTGGCCACCACCATGCTCACCGACCATGCCCAGCCTGCCGACGAGGCTCAGGTTTGGGATATCTACAAGGGCAACGCCCGGGTACAGCGGTAATTTTTGTTTGGAAAAGGCTCAACAAGGCTTTCCTTGCCTGTTAGTCAGGCAAGGAAAGCCAAACTGCGAAACAGGTGCAGTTAAAACCAGCTGCACTGTGCCGCATCTGCGTATCTTCATCAATCGACAACGAGTCAGTTCCTGATACATGGCAAAAGCAACAAATAATAGGAGGATACAGTGATATGAGCAAAGCTGATATCGGCCTGGTTGGCCTGGCAGTTATGGGTGAAAACCTGGTTATGAATATGGAGAGCAAGGGCTTTACCGTTGCTGTCTATAACCGCACCACCGAAAAGGTGACTAAATTTGTGGAAGGACGCGCTAAGGGCAAGAACATCATCGGTGCGCTTAGTGTAGAGGAGTTTGTAAGCTCTCTGAAAAAGCCCCGCCGGATTATGATTATGGTCAAGGCCGGCAAGCCGGTGGACGCCACCATCGAGCAGCTGATTCCTCACCTGGAAGAGGGCGACATCATCATCGACGGCGGAAACTCCCACTACCCCGATACCATTCGCCGCGCCAACTATGTGGAGAGCAAGGGTCTTCTGTTCATCGGCACCGGTGTTTCCGGCGGTGAAGAAGGCGCTCTCAATGGCCCTGCCATCATGCCCGGCGGTTCCGAAGCCGCTTGGCCTCATGTGAAGGACATCTTCACTGCCATCTCTGCCAAAGCAGGCGAGGATCAGTCCCCCTGCTGCATCTGGATTGGCAAGGACGGCGCCGGCCACTTTGTCAAGATGGTTCACAACGGCATCGAGTACGGCGACATGCAGCTCATCTGCGAAGCCTACGCTGTGATGAAGGACGTTCTGGGTATGACCAACGAGGAAATCCACAAGACCTTTGCCGAGTGGAACGAAGGTCGTTTGGACAGCTACCTCATCGAGATCACCCGGGACATCATGGGCTACAAGGATGAAAACGGCAACTACGTCGTGGATGAGATTTTGGACACCGCCGGCCAAAAGGGCACCGGAAAATGGACCAGCCAGTCTGCACTGGATGAGGGCATTGCCCTGACCCTGATCAGCGAAGCCGTGTTCAGCCGTTGCCTGAGCGCCCTGAAGGAACAGCGGGTGGCTGCTGCCAAACAGCTTCAGAAGAAAAAGCTGGATGTGAAGATCGACCGCGAGGCCGTTCTGAAGGATTTGGAAGAGGCTCTGTTCTGCTCCAAGGTGGTCAGCTATGCTCAGGGTTACTCCCTGATGGCTGCCGCTGCCGAAACCTATGGCTGGGATCTGGATATGGGCGGTATCGCCATGATTTGGCGTGGTGGCTGCATCATCCGCAGCGCATTCCTCAACGAGATCAAAAAGAGCTTTGAGGCGGATCCCAATCTGCCCAACCTGATGCTGGCTCCCTACTTTAAGGAAGCTTTGGATAAGGGTCAGGAGTCTTGGCGCCGCATTGTTGCTCTGGGTGTTTCCAGTGCTGTGGCAGTTCCTGCCATGAGCTCTGCTCTGGCTTACTTTGACGGCTACTTTACCGATCGTCTGCCCGCCAACCTGCTCCAGGCACAGCGGGACTACTTTGGTGCCCACACCTTTGAGAAGCTGGGTCATCCCCGGGGTCAGTTCTTCCATGTCAACTGGACCGGAAAAGGCGGCACCACTTCTGCCTCCACCTACACGGTATAATAGCCAACGGACAGCGCTTTTTCCCCGGGTTCCACTAGCTTTGGGAAAGCGCTTGCATGAGAACAATGCTGCTTCCCGGCCAAAATGCTGGGAAGCAGTCCCTCTATTTCCCGGTATTTTTATAAGATCGCGATTGATAATGAATCCATGAGACAGGATGGATAAGGAGAAAACTGCATGAAAGCTTTTGAACTAAAACTATTGGCACCACAGGATAAAGGTCTGGAAGCCAGCGAGATTCGCGGGTTCCTTTCTCAGGTTCTGGATGCCTGCGGCGAGGGAGGGGACACCCTGCTGCTCCCCCCCGATATGACACGGCTTCATTCCGGCGCCAACATTTTGGCCCGGGAGCTGTACGCCCTGATTGGGGAGCGCACACCTTCCGCTCAGGTCAAGGTGATGCCTGCATTGGGCACCCATGATCCCATGAGCAAAGAGGAAAGGCTGGCCTTCTTTGGCGATAGCATCCCCGATGATGCCTACCTGATTCACGACTGGAAAAACGCTGTGGAAAAAATCGGAGAAGTCCCTGCCTCTTTTGTCAAAGAGGTATCCGAAGGCCTGATGGACGAGGACATTACCATTCAGGTCAACCGGGAACTTCTCAAACCCGAGTACAAGGCCATCTTCTCGTTGGGGCAGGTCGTCCCCCACGAGGTGGTGGGAATGGCCAACTACTCCAAGAACATCCTGGTAGGGGTAGGGGGCAACAGCATCATCAACCAGAGCCATATGCTGGGAGCCATGTACGGTATGGAGCGGATGATGGGCCGAATCGACACCCCTGTCCGCAAGGTGTTTGACTACGCTCAGGAGCATTTCCTCTCCAAGCTGCCTTTGGTGTATATCCTCACCGTCACCACCAACACCCCCGAGGGTGTGCAGATTCACGGCCTCTTTGCCGGAACCACCCGCAAACCCTATGAGGAAGCCTGCGCTCTGGCCAAGGAGAAAAACCTCATCTTTGTGGATAAACCCTTCCAAAAATGCGTGGTTTATCTGGATCCCACCGAATTTAAGAGCACCTGGTTGGGGAACAAGGCCATCTACCGCACTCGGATGGCCATGGCCCAGGACGGCGAGCTGATTATTCTGGCTCCCGGCGTGCGCAAATTCGGAGAGGACGCCGAAAACGACCGCCTCATCCGCAAATACGGTTATGTGGGGCGGGAAAACGTCATTGAGCTGTTTGGCAAGGAGCAGGATCTGCAAACCAACCAGAGCGTGGCGGCCCACCTGATTCACGGCTCCTCCGACGGGCGCTTTTCCATCACCTACGCCACCGCCCACCTGACTCAGGAAGAGGTGGAAGGGGTTGCCTTCCGGTATATGCCCTACGACCAAGCCATCAAGCGCTACGATCCCACCCAACTTAAGGACGGCTACAACACCCTGCCCGATGGGGAGGAAATTTTCTATATCAGCAACCCTGCCCTGGGCCTTTGGTCCAAGCCTTTCTAGCATTCCAAGAGAACAAAGAACCGGAGAGGACGTTTCCTCTCCGGTTCTTTTTACCCCATTTTGATACTATATGAGAAATGGCCGGCTGCAACAAAAATCCCCCGACGGTAAATCGGGGGATTGTATGCTATTTTGCGTATTCGATGGCTCGGTTTTCCCGGATACAGTGCACTTTAATTTGCCCTGGGTAATCCAGTTCTTCCTCAATCTTCTTACAGATTTCCCGAGCGGTAATGGTGAGTTGATCGTCGCTGATGATATCGGGGCGCAGCAGCACCCGAATCTCGCGGCCGGCCTGAATGGCAAAGGATTTTTCCACTCCGTTAAAGGAGTTGGTGATTTCCTCCAGCTTTTCCAGCCGTTTGATATAGTTTTCGATGTTTTCCCGTCGGGCTCCCGGCCTTGCGGCAGAGATGGCATCGGCGGCCTGTACCAAACAGGCAATGGTGGTGCTGGGTTCCACATCCCCGTGATGTGCCTCAATGGCGTGAATCACTTCGGGGTTTTCCTTGTACTTGCGGGCCACATCTACACCGATTTGCACATGAGACCCTTCGATCTTGTGGGTGAGTGCCTTTCCAATATCGTGGAGAAGACCGGCGCGTTTGGCCAAAGCAACATTGGCGCCGATTTCGGCGGCCATGACACCGGCTAGGTTGGCCACTTCGATGGAGTGCTCCAGCACATTCTGACCGTAGCTGGTGCGGTAGCGCATCCGGCCCAAAAGGCGGACCAGCTCGGGATGCATGCCGTGAACCCCTGTCTCCATGGAGGCGCGCTCTCCGTCCTGCTTGATCTTGGATTCCACTTCCCGTCCGGCTTTTTCCACCATTTCCTCAATGCGGGAGGGGTGGATGCGGCCGTCCTGAATCAGCTTTTCCAAAGCAATGCGGGCGATTTCCCGTTTGACGGGATCGTGGCTGGAAAGGGTGATGGCCTCGGGAGTGTCGTCGATGATCAGATCAACGCCGGTAAGAGTTTCCAACGTGCGAATGTTGCGTCCTTCCCGTCCGATAATGCGTCCCTTCATCTCGTCGTTGGGCAGAGGCACCACAGAGACGGTGACTTCGGCCACATGATCGGATGCAATGCGCTGAATGGCTTGCGAAACGATGTTGCGGGCTTTTTCTTCGGCCTCTTCCTTGATTCTCTGCTCGGTGGCAGCAATCCGCAGGGCCTTTTCGCGGGTCAGTTCATCATCCAGGTTGGCAAGAAGGTATTCCTTGGCTTGTTCGGTGGAAAATCCAGAAATCTTTTCCAGCATCTCAAATTGATGGTGCTTCACCATTTCTGCTTCTTGCAAGGTTTTTTCGGCATTTTGCAGCTTAAGCTGCAGCTCCTCTTCCTTCTTTTCCAGCTTGTCGGCGCGTTTTTCCAAAGATTCTTCCTTTTGTTGGGTACGCCGTTCCAGTCGGGTAATTTCGCTGCGACGCTCTTTAATTTCCCGCTCCGCTTCGGTGCGCATCCTGTGGATTTCGTCCTTGGCTTCTACCAGAGCTTCCTTCTTTTTGCTTTCAGCATTTTTGATCGCTTCGCTTACAATGCGCTTGGCTTCGTCTTCTGCGTTTCCAAGCTCGGCCTCTGCAACCCGCTTTCTATACTGAACGCCTACAAAAAAGGCGATAACAGCTCCAATTAAAAATGTGACTATGCTGGCCACCAGGGTAAAAACTGTCTCTTTCGGCATAAATTGGTTGAACCTCCTTTACTATTAAATTTTCAAAGTACCAGTATTGATTGAAGCGCATTTGCGCCTACTAAACCACTACTACGTATTCCTAATTATTTTAGCCTTATTTGGTAATAATGTCAAGATAAAAGACCCTTTTGATAGGCTTTTTGAAAGATAATCTGCAATCTTTTCTACATGGGCCGACCATGCTTGACAAGGAATCAAAATAGTGATAGCATAAAACCGATATAGATACCAATGCGATGACGAGGAAGCAAAAGGGCAATGTCCTTTGCTGCAGAGAGGGTGCGCCACCGGCTGCAAGCGCCCCGCAAAGAGCCTTTTTGACACCGCCTCCGAGCGGATGTGAAGCCATCTGGGCATAAGCATCCCGTACTCCCGCGTTAAGGGAACAGAAGTGGCGCAGGCAAACCCTTGCGCAACTTGGGTGGAACCGCGGAGCATGGCTTCGTCCCAATTGGGACGGGGCTTTTTTGTTATGATAACCAATTTCAAAAACAATACTATTTTTAACGGGTGGATGCCCGCATTTACAGGAAACGGAGAAGATGAATATGCTAAACATTACTCTGAAAGGCGGAGTGGTCAAGGAGTTTGAGGCAGGCACAACGGTGCTGGAGGTAGCCAAATCGCTGGGAGGTGGCTTTTACAAGCAGGTGACCTGCGGCATGGTGGATGGGGAAATAGTGGATTTGCGCTATCCCCTGGAAAAGGACTGCGAATTGATCCTCTGCTCCTTTGAAGAGGAAGCGGGAAAAAAAGCCTTCTGGCACACCGCTACCCACGTCATGGCCCAGGCTGTCAAGCGCCTGTACCCCGAGGCCAAACTGGCCATTGGCCCCGCCATCGACGGGGGCTTCTACTACGACTTTGACCGCAAGCCTGCCTTTGCTCCCGAAGATCTGGAAAAGATCGAAGAGGAAATGAAGAAGATTGTCAAGGAGGCTTTGCCCGTCGAGCGGTTTACCCTGCCGGTGGACGAGGCTTTGGAGCTGGTAAAGGATGAACCTTACAAGCAGGAGCTGATCAAAGAGCATGCTGCCGCCGGAGAGGAAATCTCCTTCTATCGGCAGGGAGAGTTTACCGATGTCTGCGCCGGACCTCACCTCACCGATACGGGAAAGGTAAAGGCCTTCAAGCTCACCGCCACCAACGCCGCCTACTGGCGAGGGGATCAGAACAATCAGACCTTAAGCCGCATTTACGGCACCGCCTTCCCCAAAGCAGCCCAGTTGCAGGAGCATCTGGAGCGGATTGAGGAGGCCAAGCGCCGGGATCACCGCAAGCTGGGCAAGGAGCTGGAGCTGTTTGCCATGCTGGAGGAAGGACCTGGGTTCCCCTTCTGGTTGCCTAAGGGCATGGTGCTGAAAAACCTGCTGATGGAGTACTGGCGGGAGGTTCACAACCGCTGGAACTACGTGGAAGTTTCCACCCCCATTATGCTCAGCCGCCATTTGTGGGAGACCAGCGGACACTGGTATCACTACAAGGACAATATGTACACCACCGTTATCGACGAGCAGGATTTTGCCATCAAGCCCATGAACTGCCCCGGCGGCATGTTGGTGTACAAGCAAAAACTCCATTCCTACAAGGATCTGCCCCTGCGCATGGCGGAAATCGGTCTGGTGCACCGCCACGAAATGTCGGGTGCCCTTCATGGTCTAATGCGGGTGCGCTGCTTTAATCAGGACGATGCCCACATTTTTATGACCAAGGATCAGATTAAAGACGAAATTAAAAACGTGGTCAGCCTCATCGACGAGGTGTACACCACCTTTGGATTTACCTACCACATCGAGCTTTCCACCATGCCGGAGGACCACATGGGCGCCGAAGAGGACTGGGAAGTTGCCACCAATGCGCTGCGGGAAGCCATCACCGAGCTGGGAAAAGACTTTGTCATCAACGAGGGTGATGGCGCATTCTACGGCCCCAAGCTGGACTTCCATCTGGAGGACTGCATCGGCCGGACCTGGCAGTGCGGAACCATTCAGCTGGACTTCCAGATGCCGGAGCGGTTCCAGCTGGAATACACCGGCGCCGACAACCAGAAGCATCGCCCCATCATGATTCATCGGGTGGCCTTTGGCAGCATCGAGCGGTTTATCGGCATTCTCATTGAGCATTTTGCCGGTGCTTTCCCCCTGTGGCTCAACCCGGTGCAGGTGGCGGTGATTCCCATTGGCGACGCCCATCTGGACTATGCCAAACAGGTGGTGGAGCAACTGACTCAGGCTGGTATGCGGGTTAAGCTGGACGACCGCAACGAGAAGATGGGCTATAAAATCCGGGAGGCTCAGGTGCAGAAAATCAACTATATGCTGGTGATCGGCGACCGAGAGATGGAAAACGGACAGGTAGCGGTTCGCTCCCGCAAGGATGGGGACAAGGGAGCGGTGACGGTAGAGGAATTTTTGGCATCCGCTCTGGAGGAAATCCGCACCAAGGCGCGGTAGCTTAAACCTGATACAGTGGCTATGCCGAGCAGAAAACCGCCGGAACCATATGGTTCCGGCGGTTCTGTTTTGCGTGGATCAACTGATTATTGCATCAGAGAGAAAATAAGTTCCGAGTAGGCGGCGGGATTTTCTACCGTCAGTCCTGCCATCAGTTCTGCTTGATGGTAGAGAATGGACGCATACCGCTTGGCCATTTCCGGGTCGCTGGTTTGCAGCTCCTTCATTTTGGCGACAACAGGGTGGTCGGCGTTCAGCTCCAAAATCCGCTCTGCCTTGGCATGGGATTCCGGCTGAACGGCATTGAGGTACTTCTCCATTTCAAAGGAGAGAGCGCCCCCCGCTGTGAGACAGGCCGGCTGACTGCGCAGCTTGCGGGAGAGTTTGACCTCCTTGACGCCGCTTCCTACCGCATCTTTGACAAAGGTAAGCAGATCGCCCAGTTCCTCTTCCTGTTTTTTCAGCTTTTCCTTTTCTTCCTCGGTGTCCAAATCCAGCTCATCCCGGTTGACGGACTTAAAGGGCTTTTCGTCGTAGGTCATGAGTGTCTGGGCCACAAACTCGTCCACCTCATGGGTGAAGTAGAGAATTTCATAGCCTTTTTCCCGAATTCGCTCTGCCTGAGGCAGGGCCTGAATGAGAGCGGCTGTCTCGCCGGTGGCGTAGTAGATGTCCTTTTGGTCCTCCTTCATTCTGGCGCGGTACTCGGCCAGGGTGGTGGGCTTATCCCCGTTGGAGGAGACAAAGAGGAGCAAATCCTTGAGAGAGTCCTTCTCCCGCCCAAAGTCCTGCAATACGCCGTACTTGAGCTGCAGTCCAAACTGGGCGAAAAATTCCTCGTATTTTTCCCGATCGTCTTTTTGTAGTTTGAGCAGTTCGTTGCGGATTTTCTTCTCAATGTTGTTGGCAATGATTTTTAACTGACGGCTGTGCTGCAGCATCTCCCGGGAGATGTTGAGGGAAAGATCGGGGGAATCCACCACACCCCGCACAAACCGGAAATGCTCGGGGATCAGCTCCTCGCACTTGTCCATAATCAAAACGCCGCTGGAATAGAGCTGAAGGCCCCGCTTGTAGTCCTTGGTGTAGTAATCGTAGCTGGCTTTGGCGGGAATAAACAGCAGAGCCTTATAGCTCACCGTTCCTTCGGCATCCACGTGGATGGCCCGGATGGGGTCGATAAAATCAAAGAATTTATCCTTGTAAAAGGCGTTGTAATCTTCCTGGGTCACCTCGTTTTTGTTGCGCTGCCACACCGGAACCATGCTGTTGAGGGTTTCCAGCTCGTAATAGGTTTCGGTTTCGGGGGGCGTGTCCTCCGTTCCGGTTCCTTCCACGGGGCGGTGTTTTTCCCGCTCCATCCGGATGGGGTAGCGGATGTAGTCGGAATATTTTTTCACCAGCCCTGCCAAGGTGTACTCCCGCAGAAAACGGCTGTAATCCTCTTCTTCGGTGTCGGCTTTGATCTCCATGATCACGTCGGTGCCCACCGTATCCCGCTGGGCCTCTGTGATGGTGTAGCCGTCGGCGCCGGAGGATTCCCACTTCCAGGCCTGTTCTTCTCCCCAAGCCCGGCTGATGACGGTGACTTTGCTGCTGACCATAAAGGCGGAGTAAAAGCCCACCCCAAACTGGCCGATGATGTCGATGGGCGCAGCTTCGTCCCCTTGGGGAAGATCCGACTGCTGTAAGGTTTGCTTAAAGTCCAGGGAACCGCTTTTTGCAATGGTGCCCAGATTCTTTTCCAGCTCCTCCCGGGTCATGCCGATTCCATTGTCCGAGACGGTGAGAATGCGGTTTTTTTCATCCCGCTCAATTAAAATATAAAAGTCATCCCGGCTCATCCCCACCTTTTCATCGGTGAGAGATTTGTAGCAGAGCTTGTCCACCGCGTCGCTGGCGTTGGAGAGAATCTCCCGCAAAAAGATCTCCTTATGGGTGTAGATCGAGTTGATCATCAAGTCCAAAAGCCGCTTGGATTCGGCTTTAAAGGCTTTTTTAGCCACCATTCATCGCTCCGTTTCCCGTTGTGTTCATACTTGGCACTCGCAAATACAGAGTGCTAATATTTTAAGTTTATCCCTCCGCTTGGGGAATGTCAAGTAGAGTAGTGGGGGTTTACAGTTTTTTTACAAATCCTGCTATCCTACTGGACAAAAACTTGACAAATAGTTGGCCATTGCGCTATAATATTTTCCAAATGGGCGTTGATGGAGAAGAAGTAGCTTTGTAACACCGTTTTACAGAGAGCCCTTTGGTGGGTGTAAAAAGGCAGACGGATACAAAGGGAATACATCTCCGGAGCTGCTGCCTAACCTCATGGAAATTCATGCAGGAAGGGAAGACGGGGCACCCGTTACAGTGCGGGGTGCATGTCATCCGGTAAGGCCGTGTACGGGGACGTCACGGTAAATAGAGGTGGTACCGCGATGGTTTTGTCGCCCTCTGTTGGAAGGATTCCGGCAGAGGGGTTTTTTGTGCTTGACGGTTGCCAATACTAAGAGTATGGAAGACGTATAACGGGGAAGGAGAAGAAACATGACGCTGTTTGAGGAGCTGCGGCGCAGAGGCTTGATTGCTCAGATGACCCATCCGCAGGAAATCGAAAAGAGAATGAACGAGGGAGGCCTGGTGTTTTACATCGGGTTTGACGCCACCGCCGATTCCCTGCACGTGGGGCATTTTTTGCAGCTGACCATCATCAAGCGAATGCAGCAGGCGGGGCATATGCCAATTTTGCTGCTGGGCACCGGCACCACCATGGTGGGGGATCCCAGCGGGCGCACCGATATGCGTCAGATGCTCAGCGTGGAGGAAATCAACTACAACGCCGACCGTTTTTTGGAGCAGATGGGCCGCATTGTGGACATTAGCCCCGAAAAGGCCATTGTGGCCCGCAATGGGGACTGGCTGATGAATCTCAACTACATCGAGCTGCTGCGGGATGTGGGCGTTCACTTTTCGGTGAACAAGATGCTCAGCTACGACTGCTTTAAATCCCGGTGGGAAAGAGGGCTCTCCTTTATCGAGTTTAACTACATGATCATGCAGAGCTACGACTTTTTGGAGCTGTATCGCCGCTACAACTGCGAGATGCAGTTTGGAGGCAACGACCAGTGGTCCAACATCATTCAGGGTGTGGACCTGGTGCGCCGGGTGGAGCAAAAGGATGTTTACGGCATGACCTTTACCCTGCTTGCCAACAAGGACGGTAACAAAATGGGCAAAACCGCCAAGGGAGCTGTCTGGCTGGACCGCAACAAAACCACTCCCTACGAGTTCTTCCAGTATTGGCGCAATGTGGACGATGCCGACGTCATCAACTGCCTGAAAATGCTCACCTTTGTCCCCATCGAAGAAATTGAGGAGATGGAAAAGTGGGAGGGCAGCCAGCTCAACAAGGCCAAGGAAATTTTGGCTTGGGAGCTGACCAAGGATGTCCACTCCAAAGAAGATGCCGACGAAGCTCTTAAAACCGCAAAAAATCTCTTTGCCGGTGGCGATGCAGAAAATATGCCCTCCTCTGTGTTGACAGCAGCCGACTTGACCGGTGACGCCATCAACATTTTGGACCTTTTGATCCGGACCAAGCTCTGTCCCTCCAAGGCGGAGGCGCGGCGGCTCATCCAGCAAAAAGGGATTAGTCTGGACGCCGGAACCGGAGAATACGCCCCCGTCACCGACATTGGCCTGTCAATCTCCCAAAGTGCGCTGGCGGATGGAATTATCCTGCGCAAAGGCAAAAAGGTGTTCCATCGGGTGACGTTGGAAGGGTAACCATGATTGATGACTACAAAAAGGGAGAGAAACTCAAAAGTTTCTCTCCCTTTTGTTGTGTCTACTCCTGGTGGGATAAAAAATCCCGGTGAATCAGGCTGGGCTGGATATCCTGGTTGTTTTGGTATTTTGCGCTGTTGTAGAGCCGGCGCTCCCCTTCTATTTTGTGGTAGTAAATCTGACAAATTTCCACCATAGGGTAGATGCGAACCGGATGAACACAGTGGATTTCCAATGTCCAGTAGCCGGAAAAGCCAATGTCTCCAAAGCCTGCCGTCACATGAATAAAAAGCCCCAGCCGCCCAATGGAGGAGCGGCCTTCCAGCATGGGGACAAAGTGATTGGTGGCGGTGTGTTCATAGGTGCGCCCCAAATAAAGCACCCCCGGTTCCAGCACCAATCCCTCGGGAGGAATGGTGATCCGCCGGGTTTGGAGGGGCTTTTTCATATCCAACACCGGGTCGGTATACACCAGCAGCTCGTTGTGAAGCCGCAGGTTGCAGCTGTTGGGGCCTACCAGCTTTTGGTCAAAGGGGGTGATGGAAATCCGCCCCTCCTCGACCTGCCGGATAATTTCGGGTCCGGACAATATCATAGTCTTGTTTCCTTCACATCATTGATTGAATGAAGCTATTCCTCCAGCAGTTTGGCCAGTACGGCTTCTTTTTGCTGGGGCGTTACCCCAATTTGGGAAAGATACCGCTGCGCACCGCCATAGCGGCTGTTCAGATGCCCCAAGGTTGCCCGCATGGCTTCGGGCGGAGAGGTCAGGGCATAGGCGGGAACATAATGGGGCCGCTTGCCGGGGGTGGGAGGCACCAGATGTTGGCTGATGCTGTAATCGGCCACAATCAGGTCATCCTCCACACCGGCCAGAGCCAGCAGGAGCATGGCCACCATGCCGGTGCGGTCCTTGCCTGCGGTGCAGTGGAACAAAAACCCATGGCAGTCGGGATGGGCAAACAGCTCAAACACCTTGGCAAAGCTGTGGCCCGCATGGTCCAGAAGCCCAAAGTACATCTCCTCCATGGAATCGGGGAAGTTCATTTCCCCAGCCACCACCGTGGAGTTGATGTAGTCCAGCATGGGCACGTGATGGTAGAAGAACTCCGGGTCGCCTTCCACCGGGTCGGGCTTTTGTTTGCGCTCCAATTGAGAGCGCAGGTCGATGATGCAGCGCACCCCCAAATCCAATAGAGTCTGTCGGCCGGTTTGGCTTAGACTGTGAAGGGAACCGGCCCGCAAAAAACGGCGGGGTTGAATCAGGCTGCCATTGCGGGTGGGATAGCCTCCCAAATCCCGTACATTAAAGGAGCCTTCCAGCTCTATGACTTGGCGGCGAACATCAAATTCGGCCATCAATATCCATACTCCCCACCTAAAATAATGACGTGAATTCTGCCGGGATGCCTCTGCCAACCGGTAAACAGCTCCTGAGAGCAGATGCGGTCATCGGAGGAGCAGTCGTGGCAGTAACCTGTGGCAACGCAGGGCGTTTTTTTGCTCAGCCGCAGGGCATTGGCAGGAGCAGCGATCATCTTCATTCTGTCCACCGCGGCGTGTCGATCGGTGACAATTTTGTTATAGCCGGCAATGATGATTACCTTTTTGGGCCCCCATATTAGGGCAGCCAGCCGGTTGCCGTGACCGTCAATATTGTACAGCTCCCCCTCTTGGGTGATGGCATTGGAACTGGTAAAGTAAAAGTCGCAGCTCATGGCCTGATGATAGACATCCTCCGGCTCCACGGCAGGGTCATAGCGGTCATAATAGGTAAAGCGTCCGCTTTTCAGATAATCCAGCACACCGGCCTCCTGTAAGGTGACAGAGCCGCCTACCGAGCAGGAGCAGCCTGTGGGCATCAGCTCATCCAAACGCTGAAGAAGCTGCTCCGGCGTTTCGATGTATTCGGCCTCAAAGCGGTTCTTCCGCAGGGCATCCAGGGTGAGGTTAATGTGTTTTTGCTTGATTGCGCACAGATGTTTGTCCAATTAAAATCCCCCCCGAAAAAAATTATGTACCATTTAGTATACCCTAACAGTGGCTGTTTTTCAACCGGGGACTTGCATCGGGGGAAATGGGACGGTATACTAAGAATGGAATGACAGCGCAAGGAAGGAGGCCGCCCACTTGAATGGCTTTTCGTCCATGGGCAGTAAGATCAACCGGCGAGAAGTGGAAAAAATCGTTGACCGTCTGGAAATTTTCCCCTCTGATAATCTTGCGGTATGCAGCTCCCAATCGGTGACGGTGGCAGCCCTTCAGATGCAGGCCAAACCCTACGGTTCTCTGGCGGAATATGTGGTGGATATGAACCTCTATATTGCCGATGCAGTCAACCGCAGAGCCCAGCTCATCTGCCTTCCGGCTTTTGCGGGGTTACTCCCCATGAGCTTTGCCCCTCATTTTCAGGCTCACCGGCATCGCCTGATCCCCACCGGAAATCCAGAGTGCCCTGTGGATCCCCATGGGCTCAACGAAGTCCTTTCCTATCTGTCCGATGCAACCTTTGACGCCTACTTTTACACCATGTCTGTGTTGGCGGCCCGCCACAGCGTGTATATTATGACCGGCTCCACCCTCTACTTTGAAGAAAACGAGCTATGCCACAGGGCCTTTTTGTTGAATGAGGAAGGGGAGCTGGTGGGCTATCAGGGTAAAATTGCCGAAAGCCCCTTGGAGCAGGAGCTGCAAATCCCTCCGGAAACGGAAGTCAAGCTGTTTGAAACCCCTATGGGCCCTGTCAGCATTCTCATCGGCTCCGATGCCTATCATTTTGAATGCGCCCGCATTGCAAGTCGATTGGGCGCCAAAATGATTCTTTGTCCCAACGCTTTTTTGGATGAATACACGCCGGTCGACTCCTCCTTGGGGCCTAATATGCGGGCTCAGGAAAACCGGATTTACGCGGTGCAGAGCAGCTTGGTGGGGGAGACAGGCTTGGGCTTTACCCTGGAAGGGGGAGGGCGCATCTTTGCCCCCAATGAACTGCTTCGCCACAAAAATGGAGTGATTGCCAAAACCTTGGGCCGCCATCAACCGGATATCGCCTGCATCAGCTTGGATTTGGATCGGCTGGACGCCATTCGCAACCCCTACACTCAGGATAAAAACCCCCAGTTTATGCAAAAATACATTGATCGGCTTTACTGATCTTTCCCATGCCAATGTTCCATCCATTTCAACCGTAAGGAGGCCACGGCCTTGAACCTGCCCAACAAGCTCACTATGCTGCGGATTGTTATGATCCCCTTGTTCCTTCTCTGCATTTTTATCCAGATGCCCCATCACTATCTGTGGGCGCTTCTGGTTTTTGGGCTGGCTTCCCTCACCGATATGGCAGACGGCATGATTGCCCGTAAAAGGGGGCTTGTCACCGACTTTGGGGTGCTGATGGACCCTTTGGCGGACAAGCTCTTGGTGATGTCCGCCATGATCTGTTTTATTCCGGCGGGCATTGTCCATGCCGTGGTGGTGATTCTCATTTTATCCCGGGAGTTTTTGGTCACCTCCATTCGCCTGGTGGCAGCGGGAAAGGGCAGTGTGATCGCCGCCGACAAAATGGGAAAGCTCAAAACCATCAGTCAGATGATCTGGATTTGTCTGGGCCTTCTCTGGCTGGGGCTGGAAGGCTGGGCCGCTGCCCCGATTCTGTGGAACATCTACCAGTTTTTTACCGGGCTTGTGGTGGCGCTTACGGTGGCTTCCGGCATCAACTACACTGTAAAGAATCGTTCCCTTTTTGCCGACGCATAGCCTGAAAAGGAAAATTATTGGATAAAAAAGGCTGGGGCATCTTGCACTGGCCGGGCATATACTGTAAAATAAAATCTGTTATCTGCTAAATCTGCTATCTGCGATGATCGGGGAAGAGTACCTGCACCCTTCCGATTCCACAACAGAGATTGCCGTCACCGGCTGAAAGCGGCATAAGGAAAAGGAAAGCAGGGAAGTGCGCCCCAGGAGCAGGCGTTAACAGCGCCCGTTTGGTCCCCGTTACAGGACTGTCAAGATATAAATCAGAGTGGAACCGCGGAAAAATCCGCCTCTGTTGTGCTGTCACAGGCACTGCGGGGGTATTTTTTATGACTCCCGCGCACAACTTACAGTGGGAGTGATTTTTGTGTTCAAGGGAATTCGAGCGGATATTCAAGCCATTCGGGAACGGGACCCGGCAGCCAGAAGTGCTTTGGAGGTGCTGCTGCTCTATCCGGGGCTTCATGCTCTGATACTTCATCGCCCTGCCCATTGGCTTTACAAAAAGGGTCTGCCCTTTCCCGCCCGGGTAATCAGTCAGTTTTCCCGCTTTTTAACCGGAATCGAAATCCATCCGGGGGCAAAAATCGGCCGGGGGATTCTCATCGACCACGGTTCGGGGGTGGTGATTGGGGAAACCGCCGAAGTGGGGGACGGCTGCACCCTTTACCAGGGGGTGACCTTGGGCGGCACCGGAAAGGATACCGGCAAGCGCCACCCCACTTTGGGGAAAAACGTATTGGTGGGCAGCGGCGCCAAGATACTGGGGCCTTTTAAGATAGGGGACGGTGCCAAAATTGCATCCAATGCCGTGGTGCTTCAGCCCCTGCCGGAGGGTGCCACCGCCGTGGGTGTGCCTGCCCGTGTGGTGCGGGTCAAGGGGAAAAAGGTAAACCAGCAGCTGGATCATGTCCACATTCCCGACCCCGTTGCCCAGGAACTGTGCAAGCTGCAGGTGGAGCTGCGCCGCCTGCGGGAACGAATGGATCAAATCGAAGAGGGAATCATAAAACCGGACGGAAAAGGAAAAGAGGAGAACAACCATGAAGCTGTATAATACCCTGACTCGTCAAAAAGAAACCTTCGTGCCTCTGGAGGAGGGGCGGGTTAAAATTTATGCCTGTGGCCCCACTGTCTACAACTACATTCACATCGGAAACGGCCGCCCCATCTGCGTTTTTGATGTGCTGCGCCGCTATCTGGAGTACAAGGGCTATCTGGTCACCTTTGTGCAGAACTTCACCGATGTGGATGATAAAATCATCAAGAAGGCCAATGAGGAAGGAACCTCCCCTGAGGAAATTGCCAATCGCTATATCGAGGAATACAAAATTGATGCAAAGGGTTTGGGGGTGCGGGAGGCTACCATCCATCCCAAAGCCACCCAGACCATGCCGGAAATCATTGCGCTGGTAAAGGAGCTGGAGGAAAAGGGTTACGCCTATGAGGTGGAGGGAAACGTCTACTTCCGCTCCCGGAAGTTTGAGGAATACGGCAAACTAAGCCACCAGCCTTTGGAGGAGCTGGAGGCCGGGGCCCGCATCGATGTGGCCGAACAGAAGGAGGACGCTCTGGACTTTGCCCTATGGAAGGCCGCCAAACCGGGAGAGCCCTTCTGGGATTCTCCCTGGGGCAAGGGAAGACCCGGCTGGCATATTGAGTGCTCGGCCATGGTTCGCAAGCATCTGGGCAACTCCATCGATATTCACTGCGGGGGACAAGACCTTATTTTCCCCCATCACGAAAACGAAATCGCCCAAAGCGAATGCTGCACCGGAGAACACTATGTGCGGTATTGGCTTCACAACGGCTATATCAATGTAGACAACAAGAAGATGTCCAAATCGGCGGGCAACTTCTTTACTATTCGGGATGTGGCGGAAAAGTTTGGCTACGAGCCCATCAAGTTCCTGTACCTGCAGGCCCACTACCGCAGCCCCATTAACTACAGCTTTGAGATACTGGAGCAGTGCAAGTCCGCTCTGGACCGGCTTTACAGCTGCCGCGAAAATTTAGATTTTGCAATGAAGAATCACGGGGAAAAGGATGGCAGCGAGCAGGAATTTTATGATTTGCTGGAGCAGCGCAGAGGCCAGTTTGTCACCGCCATGGACGACGACCTCAATACGGCGGACGGCTTAGCTGCACTCTTTGATTTGGTTCGGGACTGCAACACCTATTTTTCCACTCCTCGCTCCTTGGGCACGGTACAGGCAGCCATTGCCCTGTTTGATGAAATTTGCTCGGTGCTGGGAATTTTGTATAACCGCAAGGCTCCCCAGTCTTTGGATGCCGACATCGAAGCGCTGATTGAGGAGCGCCAACAGGCCCGCAAAGCCAAAAACTTTGCCCGAGCCGACGAAATTCGGGATCAGCTGGCAGCCCGGGGAATTCGCTTGGAGGATACTCCCCAAGGTGTAAAGTGGCATAGGGAGTAAATCTTTGCTGGCATAAAAAACAATAAATATCACGAAATAGCGGCCGCCGCAGGAGAAAATCCTGCGGCGGCCGCCGGTTTTCCCCAAAAAGTTTGCTAACACAGAGTGGTTGAGGTAGACATATACTGCTAACGGCACCTTTCGGCGGATTCTAAAAGCTGATTGTCCCAGGTTTGGTGCAATTTTATGCTTTTCAGGCCGGGGAGTATGCTTTGCAGTGGGTTTTGGCAGTGTTTACTCCGGTGCAGATCCTCAAAAGGTTTCAGAAAATACATCTTGGAAGGGAGCTGTGCTTCATTTTGAACCGCTATAAAATTTGCGTGTATGCCATCTGCAAAAATGAAGAAAAGTTTGTAGATCGGTGGATGGATGCCGTATCGGAAGCGGATTTGGTGGTGGTAACCGATACAGGTTCCACCGACGGCACCGTGGAAAAGCTGCGTAAGCGGGGAGCGATTGTTTACCAGGAGCGAATCTCGCCCTGGCGCTTTGATGTGGCCCGGAACATTGCCATGGACCATATTCCAGAGGATGTGGACATCTGTGTTTCCAACGATTTGGACGAAGTTTTTGAGCCGGGATGGCGAAAGAAGCTGGAGGAGGCATGGTCCCCGGAGTATACAAGGGCTCGATACCTGTTTACCTGGAGCTACCACCCCGACGGCAGGCCAAACAAGCAATATCCCATGGAGAAGATCCATCGCCGGCATCATTTTCGCTGGGTGCATCCCGTTCACGAGGTGTTGGAGTACAGCGGCCCCGATGAGGATAAAACGGTATGGGTACCGGGGATGGTGCTCAACCACTACCCCGACCCGTCCAAGTCCCGAGGGCAGTATCTGCCCCTGCTGGAACTGTCGGTAAAGGAAAATCCCCAAAATGATCGGGCCATGTTCTGGCTGGGGAGAGAGTACGTCTACCACCAACTGTACGACAAGGCAATCCATACCCTAAAACAGCATCTTGCCTTGCCGTCGGCTACCTGGCAAGAGGAGCGCAGCGCCTCCATGGGGTTTATTGCCCAATGCTACGAGGCACTGGGTAACAAGCAGGAAGCAAAATCCTGGCTGTTTCGCGCTTTGGCAGAGTGTCCCACCGTACGGGAACCCTATTTGAATTTAGCAAAATTCGGTTATCGCCAAAAAGACTGGAACTTGGTTTATACCATGGTGGAAAAGGGGCTGAGCATCACCCAAAAGAGCGGAAGCTATCTGGTGCAGCCCGAAAGCTGGGGGGAGGCTTTGTATCTATACGGTTCCATTGCGGCCTACTGGCTGGGGCTGTATAAAAAGTCCAAGGATTACGCGCTCCAGGCCTGTGCCCTCAATCCCACCAGCGGGCTGCTGCAGTCCAACCTCAAGATCATTCAGGCAAAATTGGATGAGCAGGTGGAACAGGAGGTTACGGTATGAGAAGATTAAAGGTTTGCGTTTACGCAATTTGCAAAAACGAGGCCAAGTTTGTGGATCAGTGGATGGACTCCATGGAGGAAGCCGACCTCATTGTGGTCACCGACACCGGCTCCACAGACGATACGGTGGAAAAACTTCGGGAGCGGGGGGCGGTGGTTTATGTGGAGGAAATCAAGCCCTGGCGCTTTGATGTGGCCCGAAATATTTCCCTGGATCACGTTCCCCAGGATGTGGACATCTGTGTCTGCACCGATCTTGACGAGCGGTTTGAACCCGGTTGGCGCAACAAGTTGGAACGTGCCTGGAAAAACCACAAGCCAAGGCACAGGGGACCCATTGCCAAAACGGGGCGGTATATCTACAACTGGAGCTTAAAGCCCGATGGAAGCCCGGATGTTCAGTTCTACTATTTCAAAGTACACCAGCGGCAGGGCTTTCGCTGGAAATGTCCGGTGCACGAGTTTTTGGCCTATGAAGGAAAACTGCCTTTGGAGCCCGTCTTCATCGAAGGCATGGTGCTCAACCACTACCCCGATCCCACCAAATCTCGTGGGTCTTATCTGCCCCTGTTGGAGCTTGCGGTAGAAGAAGCCCCCCAGGATGACCGAATGCACTATTACCTTGGCCGGGAGTACATGTATAAAAGTCAGTGGCAAAAATGCATCGATACCTTAAAAAAATACCTCAATCTGCCCACCGCCAATTGGAATGAGGAGCGGTGCGCCGCCATGCGCTGGATTGCCAAATCCTACAAGCAACTGGGGCAGAGGGCGGAAGCTTATCAATGGTATTACCGAGCCATTGCAGAAGCCCCTCACATGCGGGAGCCCTATGTCGAGTTTGCAACCATGTGCTATGAGCAGCAGGACTGGTCCCTGTGCTTTTATCTGGGGGAAGAGGCGTTGAAGATTAAAGAACGCTCCAAAACCTTTGTCAACATGGGGCATGCTTGGGACCATACCCCCAATGACCTGTGCGCCATTGCCGCCTACCGCATGAATCTGTACGAAAAAGCCCGGCAGCATGCCAAAGCCGCCCTGGAAATGACTCCAAGTGACCCGCGGCTTCAAAACAACCTGCAAATTATCGAAGCTGCTTTGGCAAAGTTTCAGCAGCCAAGCAACTTTCAGGTGTAGCGGGATGGGCGTTTTCATTTTATCTAAAAGAATGCAACGCTGTGGTAGGAGGATTGTATGCTAAAAGATGAAAAGGCAGCTCTGGAAAGGTTGGAACAAATTCAGATGCTCCGTCAAAAAGCCAAAGAGCTTTCACAGGACCAGGTCACTTCCGGTCAGCAGTGGGATGAGCTGGTAGCGGCCATGAAGGGGATGCTGGCGGATATGCAGCCGATTCTGCAAGGCTTTGCCGCAGAAGAACCGGCGCTGATGGCACATCTCATCTGCCAAAATGTATTCGCATCGCTGGAGAATCTCCAGCAGCTCAAGAAAGATAACTCTCCCCGCTTGCCGGATAAAATCCAATACGAACTGCTTCCCCTGATCGAAGAGCTGTATGTGGACTTGCTTTTTTGGGGAACGTGTTATCCTTCCCGGGAAAAAATGCAGGCCTATTACCAAGGGCAGATGCGGGAGCTGTGCCCACTTGCCCATGAGAAAGCAAAAGAAAAGGGCTCCTACCGCTACGAGGTTTCGGTCATTGTGGTGGCTTACAACAAGCTGGAATACACCAAAAAATGCATCCAGCACATTCAGCAGTACTTTCCTCATGATGTCAGCCATGAGCTGATTTTGGTCAACAACGGGTCGGTGGACGGCACCAAAGAATATTTTGAATCCCTAAACCCCACCAAGCAGATTGACATTGCCCACAACACCAAGAGCTTTTCGGTGGTGGGCCGGGTGGTGGAGGGGGAGTACATCCTCTTTATTTCCAACGATATTCTCATCACCCCCGGCGCTGTTTCCAACATGCTGGCCTGTATAAAGTCCAACCCAAAAATCGGCTGCGTGGTTCCAACCTGTCCCAATGTCTCCTGCTATCAGCATATTCCGGCAAGGTACCGCAACCGAAGTGAGATGATTGCCTTTGCTCAGCAAAACAATCAGCACTGACCCCTTCCGGTGGGAAGAGCGGCCTCGGCTGGTGACGCCCATGCTGTTAACACGCAGTGACGCCGAATACTTTTATGCCTTTGCCGGCTATCGCTATCCCTTCTTTGCCCAGAGGTTTTTGGCATTTTCCGATGATTTGTTGTCCATGCTGGTGCGACGGGGCGGTCAAAAGAATATTTTGGCCAAGGATTCTTATGTCTTCCACTTTGGCAGTGTTACCGTTCAGGAAGATGTGAACCGAAAGCTCCACGCCGAGGGACGGCTTGCCTTTTTCAACGCCTTTGAAATCGACCCTTGGGGGAGCGGGTTTTGCTTTGACCCGGTTTTGATGGAGGCGTTGCCCTTAAAAGAAACCACACCGGTGAATATCTTGGGCATCAACTGCGGCATGGGTAGCAACCCTCTCAAAGTAAAGGAGCTGCTCAAGGAAAAGGCCCACAACCTTCAGGTGACCGTATACAACGCCACCCACCAACAGCAGCACCTGCCGGATTTGGAACAGCTTTCCGACCATACCGCCTTTATCACCGACTGGGCCCAGTTTGCAACGGCATTTTCTCCGGTTAAGTTTCAGTATATTCTGGTGGACCGGTGCACGATGGAGCGGGATCAATTCAAGATGATGATAGCTCAACTCTATTCCCGGCTGGAGGAGGGAGGAACTCTGGCCGTTCTTCTTCCGGAGGATATCCCCTCCTTTGATTTTTCAGTGAGTGCCTCAACCATATCCCGGGCAGGAACATGGACTTTGCTGCGTCGGTGACCCCTTTACCAAAAAGGAGAATACCCATGAAAACCGTAATATTAGCCGGGGGATTTGGAACCCGGATTTCGGAGGAATCTCATCTTAGGCCCAAGCCCATGATCGAAATTGGGGGGCAGCCCATTTTGTGGCATATTATGAAGTTGTACTCCCATTACGGATACAACGACTTTATCATCTGCGCCGGATACAAGGCTCATATTATCAAGCAGTATTTTTTTGATTATTACCTTCACCGCTCCGATGTTACCTTTGATTTTACCGACGAAAACCGCATGACTGTCCTGAAAAACGTGGCGGAGCCTTGGAGGGTGACGGTGGTGGACACCGGACTACACACCATGACGGGCGGCCGGGTCAAGCGAATCCAGCAATATGTGGGCGATGAGCCCTTTCTGCTCACCTATGGGGACGGAGTCAGCGACGTAAACCTCAAGGAGTTGGTCGCTTTCCACCGGGATCACGGCAAGGTGGCCACCCTGACGGCCATTCAGCCGGGCAGCCGGTTTGGCGTGCTGGATATCGATTCCCAGCAGCAAATTCGGAAATTTTCCGAAAAGAGGCAGGAAGACGGCGGTTGGGTCAACGGCGGTTTTATGGTGCTGGAGCCCCAAGTTTTTGATTATCTGGACGGGGACCACACCATTTTGGAGCGGGAGCCTTTGGAAAAACTGGCGCAGGAGGGGAACCTCAAAGCTTTCCTCCACCATGGATTCTGGCAGTGTATGGACACCATGCGGGATAAAATTCACCTGGAGGAGCTTTGGGAGGGAGAAAATCCTCCCTGGAAAGTGTGGGATCCCACATGACGGACTTTTCCTTTTACCAAAACAAAAAGGTCCTGGTAACGGGGCATACGGGGTTTAAAGGCTCCTGGCTTTGCCAAATTCTCAGTGATTTGGGCGCCAAGGTCACCGGGTATGCCCTACAGCCTCCAACCTCTCCCAATCTCTACTCCCTCCTTGCTCTGGACCCAAAAATCACCTCGGTGGTCGGGGATATTCGGGATTATCCCCATCTTAAGGCTGTTTTTAATTCGGCACAGCCGGAGATTGTCTTTCACATGGCGGCCCAGCCTTTGGTGCGAAAGGGCTATCAACAGCCTGTTTACACCTATGAGATCAACGTTATGGGCACCGTACACCTGTTGGAGTGTGTGCGGCAGAGCAGTTGTGTTCAGTCTCTGGTCAATGTTACCACCGACAAGGTGTATGAAAATAAAGAGTGGGTGTGGGGATACCGGGAAACCGACCGCCTCAACGGCTCCGACCCATACTCCAACAGCAAGTCCTGCTCCGAGCTGGTCACCGGCGGATACAGCGCCTCCTTTTTCCAAGAGCGGCCCATTGCCCTGTCGACGGTGCGGGCCGGCAATGTCATTGGAGGGGGAGATTTTTCCCAAGACCGCATCGTCCCCGACTGCATACGGGCCGCCATGAATGGGGAGCCTGTTTTGCTGCGCCAACCCCACTCGGTCAGGCCCTACCAGCATGTGTTGGAACCTCTCTTTGCCTATTTGGAAATCGCCCAAAAGCAGTATTACAACCACGACCTAGCGGGCCAGTACAATGTGGGGCCGGCGGAAGAGGACTGTGTGACCACGGCAGAGCTGGCAAGCCTCTTTTGCAAACACTGGGGGGAGGGGATGAGCTGGCAGACCACACAGGATTCAGCTCTCCGGGAAGCAAACTTTCTAAAGCTGGACTGCTCCAAGCTGCAAAGCATGCTGAACTGGAAACCTCGCTGGAACATCCAGCAGGCGGTGGAAAAAACGGTGGAGTGGGCCAAGGTTTTTGCAAAGGGTGGGGATGTTGTCCATTGTACCGCCAGGCAGATTCGAGAATATTTAGCAAGTGGAGGGGAAACCGGATGAGTGCAAACACCAAAAGCCAGCAGCAGGCAAGGCAGGAGATTCTGGACGCTGTAAAAAAGTATGCCATTCAATATCACAGCCAAAAAGAAAAGCTTCCCGAGCAGGGGAGAATTCCCTACGCCGGGCGTGTCTACGATGAGGCGGAAATGGTGCAACTGGTGGACAGCGCCTTGGAATTTTGGCTGACCGCCGGACGCTACACCGACGATTTGGAAGCAAAGCTGGCCGACTTTCTGGGGGTGAAGTACTGCTCCTTTGTCAATTCCGGGTCCTCGGCCAACCTGTTGGCCTTTATGGCCCTGACCTCTCCTCTTTTGGGGGAAAGGGCCATTGCCCGGGGGGATGAAGTGATTACGGTGGCCTGTGGCTTTCCCACCACTGTAGCGCCCATCATTCAGTACGGGGCGGTTCCTGTCTTTGTGGATGTAACCCTTCCTCATTACAATGTGGACGTTGAGCAAATGCAGAAGGCTTTATCCCATAAAACAAAAGCGGTGATGTTGGCCCATACCCTGGGGAATCCCTTTGCGCTGGACCAGGTGGCCAGGTTTTGCAAAGATCACAACCTTTGGCTGGTGGAGGACAACTGCGATGCTCTGGGGGCCAAATTTTTGATTCAGGGGAAAGAACAATACACCGGCACCGTGGGAGACATCGGAACCTCCAGCTTTTATCCCCCCCACCACATGACTACGGGGGAGGGTGGGGCGGTTTACACCAACAGCCCACTGCTCCACAAAATCATTCGCTCCCTGCGAGACTGGGGAAGGGACTGCGTTTGCCCCTCCGGTCAGGATAATCTCTGTGGGCATCGGTTTGACCGCCAATACGGAGAGCTCCCCTTGGGGTACGATCACAAGTATGTCTACTCCCACTTTGGATACAACCTGAAGGCCACCGACCTGCAGGCTGCCATTGGTTGCGCGCAGCTCCATAAGCTCCCTTCCTTTATTGAAAAGCGAAATCAAAACTTCCGCTATCTTTATGAGGGTCTAGCTCATCTTTCGGATCAAATCGTCCTGCCCCAATCCTACCCCGAAGCAAAACCCAGTTGGTTTGGCTTTCCCATCACCTGTAAGGAGGAGGGCAAGCGGGATCAAGTGGTTGCCTTTTTGGAGCAGGCGGGGATTCAAACAAGGATGCTCTTTGCGGGAAACCTCATCCGGCACCCCTGCTTTGACACCCTGCGAAGGGAAAAACGAGGGTACCGGGTGGTGGGAGAGCTGCAAAACACCGATGATATTCTAAACAATACCTTCTGGATTGGCGTCTACCCCGGACTCTCGGAGCAGCAACGAAAGTATATGTCCCAAAAGGTGCAGGAGGCTTTCTCCTCAGACAGATAAGAAGTAGCGGGATGGAAAGGGGAAATCGATGAAACAAGCAATTGTGACGGGGGCAGGGGGATTTATTGGGCGAGCCCTGGTGGAGGAGCTGCTTCAACACAACTACCGTGTTTTTGCGGTTTTGCGGGGCGCCGGTTCCAATCCATGGAGCCATCGAGAGGATGTTGTGGCGGTTTCCTGCGATCTTTCCCATATTGCGAACTTGGAAACATTAATCCCCAACCAGAATATCCACTTGTTTTTTCACCTTGCCTGGGAGGGTATTTCGGAGGGGGAGCGCTCCAATCTCCCGCTGCAGCTGCAAAACATCCAGTGGGCCGTTGATTGCGTCGAGGTGGCAGCCAATTTAGGATGCCGCAGAATGATTTGTGCCGGCAGCATCTGCGAAAAGGAAGTGCTCGTTACCTTGGAGGCCCAGGGGAACCCCCTCCCTCGCTCTTACCTGTACGGAAGCGCCAAGCTCACCGCCCACTGTATGTGCAGCGCCGTGGCAGGGCACAGGGGTATCGAGCTTTTGTGGCCCATCATCACCAACGCTTACGGTGTGGGGGAACGTTCTGCCCGGCTGGTCAATCAAAGCATTCGAAATATGCTCCAGGGCAAGCCGTTGCGCTTTACGAAGGCCACCCAGTACTACGACTTTGTATACATCACCGATGTGGCAAGAGCCCTGCGCCTGATTGGAGAGCGAGGAAAACCCTTTTGCGAATACCTCATCGGCAGCTCTTCTCCAAGGCCTCTGCGGGAGTTTTTGATGGAAATGCGGGATGTGGTGGCACCCGAAGGGAATCTGGAATTTGGTGCCCTTCCTTTTACCGGGGAAGGGCTGCCCCTCTCGGTGTTTGATTGCCGCCAGACCTTACAGGATACAGGCTTTCGGCCGGAGGTTTCCTTTGCTCAGGGAATTCGCCAAACGGCGGATTGGATTCAAAAGAGCTTGTCAAAGCCTTAGCCCAAAAAAGAAACCATAGATAGAGCAGGGGGATCCCACTCTGTCTATGGTTTTTTGTTATTGGAATGAAATCACACTGTCAGCCGGTGATACTGCTCTGCCTCACAGGTAATCAGCAGCTTTGCCTTGGGTGCAATGGTGTCAAAGACGCTGCGGTAACGAGCGGTTACGGTTTCGTCCGCCGATATCACAACGGTGTGGGGGTTGAGAGCTTGGATGGTTTCCGGCCGGAAGTAAACCTTTCCCTTATCGTTGCGTCCGTGGTGGGAGAGCTTGATGATTCCCACCTCTGTCACTTCGTGTTGGAGGCAGCTATTGGCTACGTTATCATCCAGGCTGTCGCCGCAAAGAAGCAAAAGGGCCTGCCTTTCTTTTTCCAGCACCCAAATGGAGCTGTCTGCATTGATCCACTCCCGCGACTGATCGGCAATGGGCTGGGCATTTTGGGTGGGAGTGGTCAGTATGCTTTGGTAAGCGCTCCAAACCGGTGAAATGGCTCCCGGATCGGGATATAGGCAGGTTAGGGTATAATCCCCATACACATAGCGCCCCGGCCCGGTGAAGGGGTAAACGGTATGCAGCCGGCAACGCCCCTCCAGGCTGCGATAGAAGGCGTTGTAGGCTCTCATATTGGCGGCCTGTTTTTTGCTATACAAGGCTTCCAACTGATCTGGCGGCAGGGGAATCGGCGGGTAGGGCAGCACGGCCTCCTTAACCGAAAACGTTTCCGATGCTTCCTGCAAATAACCAAGGTGATCCTGATGAATATGGGTGAGAATCATCAAATCAATGTGCGGTGCTCCCAGCTCTTTTAAAAAAAGAAGAAGGGGCCTGCGGGGATCTTTCTTGCTGCCTCCATCCACTACTATGGTTTTGGTTTGTCCGTCCACCGTCAGTTGCAGTACCAGACAATCCGCTTTTCCTGCATTTAATGCGTAAAAACAGCCCATATTTATCCCCCCTTCTCACCTGTCATTATAAACTGATTGCTCAGTGAAATCAACACTGTTTCGATGGATTTTGAATTGACAATGGCGGACCTTATCCCGTATAATAGAGGGTGTTCGACACAAACGTTTACGGAGATGACAAACATGGGTGCTCTCATCGGTATGAATTTTCCTGCGGCGGCAAAGGCAGAACAGTTGCCTCAGGTGCTGCAAACGGTTGCGGGGGATGGTTTTGATGCACTGGAGCTTAATCTCGGCACCTTTCCCCTCATTGTAGGGGGCAAGATACAGCCCGATTACCTTGCTTATTTTAAGGAGCAATTTTCCCGCTTCCCTCTGGTCTATACGGGACATATGATGTATGACCTCAATTTTCGCACCCGGGAAAATCGGGAACGGCAGCTTGAAATTCTCACCTCCTCCATCGACATTTGTGCCGAATTGGGGATGAGAACCCTTACCATTCATTACGAGGAGCGCTCCCCCCGGGAAGAGGAGGAGGCGCTTTTTCTGGAAAGTCAGCAGATGGCTGCCTGTCACGCCCAGCGGCGGGGGGTGGTTCTCTGCCTGGAAAACATTGAAGTGGAGCGGTACGAGTATGCTCTGGCCACCGTCAAGGCGGTGGGGCATCCCCATTATCGGATGAATCTGGATCTGGGTCACCTCTATCTTTCCACCCGGTATTTTGGCGGAGATTTTATCACCGGGGTGAGGGAGTGCGCTCCCTACTTAGGGCATCTTCATGTCAACGACAATGTGGGGCGGTTTGAGCCCATGCGGCTCAAGGATTTTTTTGTCTACAAACACACCCCTCCCACTCTGCGCATTGCATGGGGTCAGGGGGATCTGCACCTGCCCCCCTTCTGGGGAGAGGTTCCGCTGGCAGAAGCCTTTGATATAATCGTTTCTTCCGGGTATCAGGGGATTTTCCTCTGCGAATACGACAACGGCCGGTATGTGCCTTTTAACAAGAAGATTCAGCAGCGGGTGCGCCAAGAAGTGAATGCTGCCATGGCTCGCTGCGGCCGTACGGTTTAGAACGTTTGCCCACGGTATTACATAGCTGGATGAGATCATCCCTAAAAACCAAAGAAACCGTGAATAATTGGCCCAAGGCTTCCCTTGGGCCCCTTGTTCGTGGTATAATAACCAAAACGCTGTTACAACACAATTTTTGCCGCTCAACTTGTCCAGTCCGGCAAAGTTGTAGGGCAAAAAAGAACGATAGATAGGTGCTTTGTAGCGCAAGGGGATAATGGATATGAAAAAGGATGTGCTTATCAGTATCAAGGGGGTTTACAACAGCCAAGGGGACCAGGATGTCATCGAGCTGTTTACCACCGGTCAGTACTATAAAAAAAACGGCTGCTATTACATCAGCTACGAAGAGAGTGAGGCCACCGGGTTCGAAGGCTCCCGCACCACCCTGAAGGTGGACAAAGAGGACATGGTAACTCTGGAGCGCTCCGGAACGGCAAACTCCCAGCTGATTGTCCAGCGGGGAGTTCGCCATCAGTGTTACTACAATGTAGGTTATGGCGACATGATGGTGGGGATTTTGGGCAGCCGCATCAAGTCCAGCCTCACCGATGACGGAGGGGAGCTGGAAATTAAATATTCTCTGGACATCAATTCCATGTATTCCAGCGAAAATGAAATGTATATTAACATTCGCGAAAGCTAATTTAAGCTTTCCGCCTGTTTTTTAACTTGCATCAAGCAGAGGAGAGAATACACACATGACGTCAAACAATCTGGTTCGGGATGCCGCAGCTCAGGTGCGGGAGATGATTCTTGCCGCTCTGGAAGCTGCCATGGCGTCCGAGGAACTGCCCCGGGCAGAGCTTCCGGCTTTTGCAGTGGAAATTCCTGCCGACACTTCTCATGGAGACTTTGCCTCCAACATTGCCATGGCGGGAGCCCGGGCGTTTCGCTGCGCTCCACCAAAAATAGCTGCCGCTGTTTTAAATCATCTGGATTTTGCCGGTACCTGGTTTGCCCGGGCGGAAAGCGCGGGCCCTGGTTTTCTCAATTTCTTCCTCAAGCCCCAGTGGTTTGCCGCCGTGCTGGAGTCCATCGAAACCTTGGGAGAAGCCTTTGGCCGCACCAACGCAGGAAAGGGCAAAAAGGTGATGGTGGAGTTTGTTTCTGCCAACCCCACCGGCCCCATGCACATGGGCAATGCAAGAGGGGGCGCCATCGGCGACGCTTTGGCCGCCGCGCTGGATGCCGCCGGCTACGATGTGGCCCGGGAATTCTATATTAACGATGCGGGAAACCAGATCGAAAAGTTTGCCCTTTCCCTCAATGTTCGCTATCTGCAGCATTTTGAGGGGGAGGAAGCTCACCCCCTCCCCGAGGACTGCTACCAGGGAGAGGATATCAAGGACCGGGTTAAGGAGTTTGCCGCCATCCATGGGGACCAATACCTTTCCACCTCGGAGGAAGAGCGAAAGCAAGCCCTGGTGGACTACGCCCTGCCCAAAAACATTCAGGCCATGAAGGACGATCTGGCCCACTACCGCATTACCTACGACAACTGGTTCCACGAGTCCTCTCTGTACGAGAGAGGCTTGGTGGACAAGGTGGTGGGAATCCTTACCCAAAAAGGGCTCACCTACGAAAAAGAAGGGGCTCTGTGGTACCGGGCCTCGGAATTTGGGGCGGAAAAGGACGAGGTGCTGATTCGGGGCAACGGCAACGCCACCTACTTTGCCGCCGATATTGCCTATCATTACGACAAATTTGCCCTGCGGGGCTTTGATACCGTCATCGATGTGTGGGGTGCCGACCATCACGGCCATGTAGCCCGCCTCAAGGGAGCCATGGATGCGGTGGGCCTTTCCGGCGACAAGCTGGATATCGTGCTGATGCAGCTGGTTCGGCTGATGAAGGATGGAGAGCCCTATCGGATGAGCAAGCGCAGCGGCCGCTCGGTTACCCTGCGGGATCTTTTGGACGATGTAGAGGTGGACGCCGCCCGCTTCTTCTTCAATATGCAGTCTCCCGGCTCCTCCATGGATTTTGATCTGGATTTGGCGGTGGAGCAGAGCAGTCAGAACCCGGTGTACTATGTTCAGTACGCCCACGCCAGAATTTGCAGCATTCTCCGCAAGCTGGCAGAGAGCGGCATTGCCGTTCGCAAGGTGGAGGAGGAAGAACTGCTGCGCCTTTCCACCCCCGAGGAGATTGCTCTCATCCGGCGGCTGGCACAGCTTCCCGGCGAGATTGTTTCGGTGACCGAGCGGTACGATCCCAGCGCTCTGACCCACTATGTCACCGACCTTGCCAACCTCTTCCACAAATTTTACAGTGCCTGCCGGGTTCACATCCCCGAGGATGAGCCTCTGATGCAGGCAAGAATTTGTCTCTGTCTCTGTGTGCGAACCGCTTTGGCAAACACCCTCAGACTATTGGGCATTCACGCCCCCGAAAGCATGTAAACACCATTGGCCATTCCAAACAATTTTCTGTCCAAACCTGGGATAGGGAAGTGGTGGAACCGCTCAAGTGTTTCTGTTTGTTTGGAACAGCTCTAGGCGACAGGAGGAGTTTCATGTTGGATTTGGAAAGTCCGATACTGTTGGAGGGAGATATATCCGGAGCGCTGAGCGTATTCGGTCCCGGGCCTGATGTCTGCCCGGAGGAATGGCTGTTGCAAAACCCCGGATTGCTTCTCAACGTACTGTCTGCTTTCCGGGATGCCGGGGCAGATGTTCTGCCTGCCATGACCTTTGGCGCCAATGTGCTTTCCCTTTCCGATTACGAGATGGGGGCAGAGGCCTACCGGCTTAACACCCGCCTTGCCGAGCTCACCGCAACGGCAGCTCCTCAGGTGACGGTGGCCGGCGGTCTTGCCCCTGCGGGACATCCTCCCGAACCTTTTGGGCCTTTGCCCTATACCGATTTAATCGACACCTACGCCGAGCAGGCCCTGATTTTGCGGGATGCCGGGGTGGGACTCATTCTTATTCAAGGAATGGAATCCCTCTGCGAGGCCAGAGCCGCCGTTTTGGGCGCCAGACAGTCCCGGTTGCCCATTCTGGTCACCCTTACCATCCATGATTCCGGCATGACCTCCATGAGCTGTGATCCTTTGGCGGCTCTTATCTGCCTGCAGGAGTTGGGGATTTCCGCCTTTGGGCTTCAGTGCGATGACGGGCCCCACGCCCTGTTGGAGCCCTTGCGCCGTTTAGCGCCCTACGCCAAGGTTCCTCTCATCGCAAGACCGGGTTTGGAGGGGATTGCCCCGGAAGAGGTGAGCTGCTCCTGTTGGGAGCTACTGGCCGCCGGAGCTCGGATATTAGGCGGCGGCCGAGGGGCGACCCCCGATCACATGCGGGCGCTGCGGATTTTGCTGGACGATTTTGACTATCTCTCCTTCCCGCCTCCCAAGCCCAGCGAGGATCCTGCTGTGCTGTTGGCGGACGAGGGAGATGTATACTATATTGAGGAAGGGGCGGTTCATTCCCCGCCCATCGACTGCTCCGCAGAAATTTCCACCCACATCCTCAATGCCGAAGAGGCAAACCCGGATTTGCTGCTCTTTCATCTGCAAAATGTTCAGGATGCCTACAATCTGGGACAGAACATTCATTTGGCTCATACCGCCGTCTGCCTTAAAGCGGACAATGAGGAGGCTTTGGAAATTGCCCTGCTGTATTACAGCGGGCGGGCGTCCATCCATGGAGAGAGTGGAGTGAGCCGCGAAAGCTTGGAGCTGCTTGCCCAAGGCTACGGAGCGGTGGTGCTGTAGGTATCGTAATTTTCTGCTCCTCTGCCCCAATAAAATCGGGCAGGGGCGCCTTCTTAAACAGTATATTCAAATTTTTGGGATGTAACAATTGAAATTATCTTAGCTGCAGGAGGAACAAAATGCCCTTTAAGATGTTCCGGGTGAACAGTGCCGCAGAGCTGGACAGCGCGCCGGTGGCCCTGACCGCCCACTACCCTTTGGAAAAGCGGGACTATAAACCCTACGCCCAGTGCAATCTTTGCTGGAACGAAGACGCTCTGCTGTTGCGGATGTGGGCCTTTGAGCTGTCTCCCCCTCCCAGCAGCCAGTTGATGGCGCTGCTGTACCTTTGGGAGGAGCAGCCCCACACTGCCCTTGCTGTTACCATGGAGCCGGAGGAAATATGCACCTTCTCTCTTTATAAGCAGGGTGTATTTCAGCCCATTGAGCCGCCGCAGAACTTTCGCCTTCATCCTCACAGTGGGGAGGATCTGCAGGGGGTGTACTGGGGGGGACTTGCCACCTTGCCCAAACGCTGGCTGGAACAGTGGGGAGAAGTACCGCTAAAAGCAGGAGCGAAGATGTGGGGCAACTTTTTCAAGCTTTGTCCGGGACCGGAAATGGCCCATCAAGGCAGCGCCTTTCCCGCGGATTTTTTAGGCGATCCTTTTGATCGCAAGAGTATGGAACAGTTTCTGGTGGTATCCTATTAAGGAAAACTGTGCTATAATATAAGGAAGACGTTTGCAACAACAGAATAGAAGCTTGTGGATTCCCCTCGAGTGGTTATCTGGCTGATAAAGTGCAATTCTTCTTGGTTTGTGCTGTTTTTGCCGTCTTTTATCATGCAGAGAGAGGTGTTGATTGCTTTGAAGGTGCTTGGTCGGATGTTGGCTATTTTGGTGGCTGCCATCTTAAGTGTTGTGGCGGTACAACGTCTGGTGCTCAAGCTGTACACCGACATTGGCAAGCGCTACATCCTCATCCAAAATGACCAAGAGGAAGCGTAGCAGCTTCTTCCTTGAATCCCCCACGGCACCACCGGCATGTAACCGATGGTGCTCTTTTGTTGAATTGTCGATGATTTACTAGTCGCTGCCCTTTGGGCGACTATAGTGTCATACAAACCCATTGCAAGGATTCGGCGCAGCATTGCCGATGGTTGGAACAGGAGTTTCTATGAAGCAATTTTCCAAGCTTTTGGAGCGCTCTCCCGGTTATGCAAAGCTGCTGGGTTGCGTCAAATCCCATTTTACTCCGGTATTGGTAACGGGGCTGGGAGCCATTCACAAGGCCCATTATATCTACTCGCTGTGCAGGGCTACCGGCCGCACGGCTCATATTCTTGTACCCAACGAGGCCATGGCATCCAAGCTCTGCGAGGATCTCAACACCCTCTTTGGCGAAGAGGCAGCCCTTGTGCTGCCGGCCCGAGAGCTTACCTTTCGCCCTGTGGAAGGGGCTTCCCACGAATACGAACACACCCGACTGGGCGTTTTGGGGCGACTGATACAAGATAATCTGCCAGTCGTCATCTCCCCGGTGGAGGGGGCGGTGCAGTACACTCTCCCTCCCCAGGTATTTCGCCAGCGCACCCGGATTTTGACACCGGGGATGGAGCAGGAAGTGGAGGAACTGGTAAGCCTTCTGGTGGCGGCAGGCTATGTCCGCTCCGACCAGGTGGAGGGTGTCGCTCAGTTTTCCGTTAGGGGAGGATTGCTGGATTTTTACCCCCCTCAGGCTTCTGCTCCCTACCGGGTGGAGTTTTGGGGAGACGAAATCGACACCATTGCATTGTTTGATCCCGCTACCCAGCGGCGAACCACAACGGTGGATCAGGCGGAAATTACCCCCGCCCGGGAGGCTCTGATTGGGGATCCCCAAGCTTTTGTGGCCATGCTGGAGGAGCGAAAAAAAAACCTGCGGGGAAAATACGGGGCTTTAGCCAAAGAGCAGATTGACAAGGACATTGCCCATTTGGAAGATATGGGCTCCCTGCCCTCTGCCGACAAATATCTGCCCCTTCTCTACGAGAGCCCTGCCACCATTTTTGACTACACCAGCGACCGGATGCTCTTTCTCTGCGAGCCGGTCAGCATTAAGGAAAACCTGAAGAATGCCTCCTATCAGCACCAGCAGGATTTGACCGACCTGTTGGAGGAGGGCATTTTATTTCGGGGCTGTGATGTATTTTCCATCGACTTTAACGACATCATCCGGCAGGTGGAGGAGCAGTGCTCCATCTTGCTGGACACTTTTACCCGCTCTCTGAACGAGGTGACCCTGCGGGAGACGATTTCCGCGAACCCGGTACAGCTTTCGGTCTGGAGCGGCGAGTATCGCTTCCTCAAAGAGGACATCGATGGCTATCTGGAGCGGGGCTGCTGTGTGGTGGTTTTTGCAGGGCAGTCCAGGGCCTGTGCGGCTCTTTGCGCCGACCTGCAAAGGGACGGTATTCCCGCCACGGTGGTGGAGGATTTGGCAAGGCCGGTGCCCGGACGCGTCTTTTTGCTGGAGGGTACCCTTTCCGCCGGGATGGAGTACCCCGATTTGAACCTGGTGATTCTCACCCATTCCAAGATGGCGGCCCCCAAGCAAAGAAAGGTTCGCCGAAGCAAAGAAGGCAAAAAGATCAAGGTCCTCTCCGATTTGACGGTGGGGGATTATGTGGTTCACTCCAGCCACGGCATCGGCGTCTTTGAAGGCATTGTCAAGCGCAATATCCACGGGGTGGTCAAGGACTACCTGAAAATACGCTATTCCGGCACCGATATGCTCTTTGTTCCCGTCACCCAGCTGGATTTGGTCAGCAAGTACATCGGCGGAAGCGAAAACACCAAGGTGCGCCTGAACAAGCTTAACTCGGCGGAGTGGCAAAAGGTGCGCTCCCGGGTGAAATCTGCCGTCAAGGATATGGCCAAGGAGCTGATTGCCCTTTACGCCAAACGGATGAATACCCCCGGTTTTGCCTTTTCGGAGGATGATGATCTTCAGCGGGATTTTGAGGCCCGCTTCCCCTTTGAAGAAACCGAAGACCAGCTGCGCTGCATTGAAGAAATCAAGCGGGATATGCAGTCACCCGCTCCCATGGACCGGCTGCTCTGCGGAGATGTGGGCTTTGGAAAAACCGAGGTAGCTTTGCGGGCCATTTTCAAGTGCGTGCTGGACGGAAAGCAGTGCGCGGTATTGGTTCCCACCACCATTTTGGCCTGGCAACACTACCAGACTTTCCTTCAGCGGCTGGAGGGGTTTCCCGTTACGGTGGAGCTGCTTTCCCGATTTAAAACCCCCAAAGAGCAGGCCGACATCCTCAAACGCCTTAAGCAAGGACAGGTGGATATTGTCATTGGCACCCACCGTCTGGTGCAAAAGGATGTAGCGTTTAAAGATTTAGGCCTTTGCATCATCGACGAGGAGCAGCGCTTTGGAGTGGCCCACAAAGAAAAGTTTAAGGAAATGCGGGGCAGTGTAGACGTCCTCACCCTTTCGGCAACTCCCATTCCCCGCACCCTCAATATGGCTATGAGCGGTATTCGCGACATGAGCATCATCGAGGAGGCTCCTCAGGATCGGGTTCCGGTTCAGACCTATGTGCTGGAACACGACGAAGGGGTGATTCTCAACGCCATTCAGAAAGAACTGCGCCGGGGCGGGCAGGTATTTTACCTCCACAACCGGATTGATTCCATCGACTCCCGGGCGGCACAGCTTCAGGAAATGCTCCCGGAAGCCAGAATTAGAACCGCCCACGGCAGAATGGGGGAGGAGCGGCTTTCGGACATTTGGCGCAAGCTGGTAGAGCAGGAAATTGATATTTTGGTCTGCACCACCATCATCGAAACAGGGGTAGATGTTCCCAACTGCAACACCCTTATCATCGAGGACGCCGACCATATGGGGCTTTCCCAGCTTTATCAGCTTCGGGGTCGGGTGGGGCGCTCCAGCCGCCGGGCTTACGCCTACCTCACCTTCCGGCGGGGAAAATCCCTCACCGACATTGCCACCAAGCGCCTGTCCGCCATTCGGGAGTTTACCACCTTTGGCTCCGGATTCCGCATTGCCATGCGGGATTTGGAAATTCGGGGAGCCGGCAACTTTTTGGGAGCCCAGCAGCACGGGCATATGGAGGCGGTGGGCTATGACCTGTACCTCAAGCTGCTCAGCGAGGCGGTAAGCGAGGAAACGGGAAATCAGGAAGTTCGGCCCCCTGTGGAGTGCATGATCGACCTGCAAATCGACGCCCACATCCCCGAAAGCTATATCGAAAATCTCAGCCAGCGCATCGACATCTATAAAAAAATCTCAGCGGTGCAAACCCCGGAAGATGTATTGGACCTCAACGACGAGCTGATCGATCGCTTTGGCGATCCCCCCGACGCGGTGGCAGGCCTGGTGGAAGTTGCTCTGGTTCGCAATACCGCCTCTCTGCTGGGTTTTAAAGAAATCAGCCAGCGGGAGGATCGCATTCTTCTCTACCCTCAGGAACTGAACATGAAGCAGGCCGCCGGAGTGGCTGCCGCCATGCGAGGGCGGGTGATGGTCAACGCAGGAGCCAAGCCCTACTTGGCTGTCAAAATTCCCAAAAAGGGAAATCCCATCCACACCATTAAGGAGACATTGGAAACCATCCGCAAGATTTCGGCAGAATAAAAGGAGCCTTCCTTTTTAAAGGCTCCTTTTTCCTATGGAAAGATAGAGGATTTTACCACCTGTCGCTGCAGAGAAGCTTTATCGCCTCATTCCCCGGAAGGGTGCCAAAATCTCCTTGGTGGTTGGCGCCCTTTTCCCACAGAAAGGCGTGAACGGGATCGTCGGTGTGGCCGGATGTGCTGCACAATGCCCAGTGATCGCTGGTGAGCATGATGCGGGTGCCGTTGGGACAACCTTCCAGAATGGGAAGGAGAAGCTCCCCATCCATCCGCTCAATAAACTCTGCCTTTTCCACCGGATTTTGCCGGTGGGTGGCCTCGTCGGCACCGCCGATGTGAAGCAGCACAAAGTCCTTTTCTTTAAGGAGCTCTAAGGTGGCATCAGCTTTTGCCGCAAGATTGGTATCGGTGTCCCCGGTAGCACCCTCCACCACAGGACAATCCATGCCCATGGCCCGGGCGATTCCCTCCAGCACCAGGGTTTTGGTCACCATTCCCCCCGTCATCCCCCAAAGCTGCGGAAAGGACGGCAGCTCCTCATAGGCGGAAGGAGCCCAGTTGAGAATGGTATAGGGCCGGTATTGTTCCAACAGGGTAAGGGTGGTGGCTGCCATCTGCTCTGCCAACTGGTTGCCGGAGGGAACGGCATCTTGAATCCGCCAGCCGGTGCAGTCATGGGCGGGATGAGCCCTAAGCCCCTGCAACCACTGCCTGCCACCTGGCATACACTGCAGGCATTTGTAGCCGCCAATCCGCTTAAGGGAAGCCTGATGCCTGGACATCACTTCCTTCATCAGGTCCTGTGCGATTTCTTCCGGAGGGGTGCAGCAGGGGTCCACAATGCGGTTTTCCTCATCCACCTTGACAAAGCTGCACCGCAAAATCAAATCCTCTTGTTCAAAGGGAAAGTGTTCCGCCAAAGCCTCCAGGCTGGAGCGTCCGGTGGGAAGCTCTGCCTCCTTTACACCCAACAGGATGAGGGTGCAGATCAGCGTATCCGTCTCCCGACCCGGCACGGAGGTGATCAGGTGAGCCGTGGCACTTTCCCTTTCAAATTGGGCAAAGGCCTCTTTTCCACCAACCTGAAGAGGAGTGTTTCCCCCCAGCTCGGGATAAGCCTGATCCTGAATTCCATCCAGCAAAATCATTATGCTCTTCATCTACAGGCACTCCTTCATCGCCCTGACAAGGGCGGTATTTTCCATTCGATTGCGAACTGCAACCCGGAAATATCCAGGCTCCAGCCCTCGGTAGTTGGAACAGTCACGAATCAAAACGCCCTGTTCCATCAGCTTTTCCGACAAGCTTCTGTCCTGACAACGCAGGAAGAGATAGTTGGCCGCTCCCGGATAAACCTTTAACCCCAAAGCAGAAAGAGCCTCCTGCAGCCACGCTCTTTCGGTAGCAATGAGGCAGCGTGTTTTTTGAAGATAAGCGGTTTCTTTTATTGCCGCAACTCCGGCTAGTTGAGCGGGAACGCTGACATTCCAAGAAGGGCCAGCCTGATCCATTTTGCGCAGCAGCTCGGTACCGGAGGAGAGGGCGTAGCCCAGCCGCAGACCAGGTATGGCAAAAATTTTGGTGAAGGCCCGCAAAATAATCAGCTTGTTATAATGCTCCAGCTTTTTCTTCAGGGTGTGCTCCTCCTCGTTGGGGAGAAAATCCAAAAAGCACTCATCCACAGCCAAAACAGCCCCGGTGCGGATGCAGGTGTCCAATACCTGCTCCATAAGGGCGGGGTCGATGAGAGCACCGGTAGGGTTGTTGGGGTTGCAGAGCAGTACCAAATCGCAGTTTTCGGCCTCCTGCACCAAAGAGGGACGGGGGAGAAAGGCATCCTCTTCCCTTAGCATATGATGGATGCAGCGACAGTTTGCCTGGGTGAGAGCCAGCTCATACTCTGCAAAGGTAGGGGCCAGAAGCAGAGCCAGTTTTGGCCGCAGGGCATAGGCCAGGCGGAAGATCAGGTCATTGGCGCCGCCGGCGCAGAGAATGTACGGATGAGGCACCCCCTCGTATTGGGAGAGGGCACAGCGCAGACTCCGGCAGAGAGGGTCGGGGTAGGAGGTGCTCTGCTCCAGTCCCTGTATCACGGCATGGCGCACCGATTCCGGCAGGCCCAAAGGGTTTACATTGGCCGAAAAATCCAGCAGGGAAGAGCGGCCGGTTTTTTCCATGGCGGAAAGCACATCTCCGCCGTGAACAATCTCCTTGTGAGGGTGCATAAAAGGCTCCTTATGGCTATCCCAACTTGTCACCTGCATGAGCCGTTGACAAGGGAAATTCTGTTAGGCTGCAAACATCAGAACCACTGCCATCCGCAGCAGAAGGCAAAACAAAAAGGCAAGGAAGGAAGAGCAGAGCATCAAAGAATTGGCAGCTTCAATGTCCCGAATGTTGGGAGGACGGGTATCGTCTCCAATGGTGGGTTTGCTCACTACCTCACCGCCGTAAAGGTTGGATCCCCCTAATTGGATGCCCAGTGCTCCGGCGCAGACAGCCTCGGTTTGAGCACTGTTGGGACTGGCATGGGCGGTGCGGTCCCGCTTCCAGATGCGAAAGGCCTCCCGCACATCCCGCTTGCAAAGAGCGGCGGCTACCATCATGGTACAGGCGGATAGCCGGGCAGGAATCCAGTTGGCCACATCGTCCAATTTTGCGGCATATCGGCCAAAATCCTGATAGCGGTTGTTTTGGTACCCCACCATGGAATCCATGGTATTGATCATTTTGTAGACAGCGCCGAGAAGGGGCCCCCCCAATGCCAGATAAAACAGAGGTGCCACCACTCCGTCGGCGGTGTTTTCCGACACCGACTCCACCGTGGCTCGCACAATGCCTGCCTCATCCAGATTTTGAGTATCCCGGCCTACAATGCGGGAAAGGGCCTGACGGCTTCCCGGCAAGTCTCCGGCTCGAAGCCGCCGCAGAATCCGAATACTGTGATTGTAAAGATCCCGCGTGGCAAGGAGTTGATAGGACAGAAAGCCCCGAACCAAAAAGGCAACCGCAGGCCCCAAAAGAGATGCGAGAAGCACAATCATCCAATAGGCAAAAAGGGTGATTGCAATGGCCAGAACGACCATTTGTCCACCGGCACGGCGGCGACCGGCAGGGGTATCGGGATGGGCTTTGCGCAATGGACTTTCCAGCCTTTGAATCAGGGCTCCCATGGCCCGCACCGGATGGTACAGCCAAGGAGGATCCCCCAAAATCCAATCCAGCACAAAGCCCAGAAGCAGAATGCCCCCGTCCCAAAGAAGAAATTGGGTCATGGAGACCACCCTCCTTCCAGAGGCAGAGGCTGCGCCTCAAAGAAGCTACCCCGCTGTGTCAGCAGCCATCCACCGCCGCAGTCTGCCTGCCAGTCATAAAAGGAGGAGTGGGGGAACAGGTGGGTCAAAATGGACATGATCACTCCCCCGTGGGTAATGACAGCGCCGGACTCCGCCTGATTTTGCTCCAGCAGGTCCAGCACCTGGGAAAAGCCTTGGGTACACCGCTTACGAAAAGCATCTTCTTCCTCCCCGCTGGGAAAGGGCATGAGGGAGGCATCCATCCCCCAGTTTTCAAAACCTGGGATTTGAATGATTTCCCCATGGGTCAATCCCTCCAACTGGCCAAAGTCCCGCTCCTGCAGATCGGGAAGGATGAGGGGCTTGGCTTGAGGATAGAGAAGGGCCGCAGTCTCCAAGCAGCGCAGCATGGGACTGGAAATCACCACCTGAGGGCAAGAAAACCGCCGGCGGGCAAGCTCTGCCCTTCCCTGAGGGCAGAGGGGAGGGTTTAACCGCCCCACATAGGCACCTTTAAGATTTTCAGCGGTTTTGCCGTGGCGAATGAGGGCAATGGTGCGAACCGGATTGGACGGTAGATGCAACGACAAGCTCTCCTTAAACGGTTTTATTTCAGACGCTGGGCAATTCCGCAGCAAAGCCGCTCCACCTGATCGGCTTGTTGGGCCAGAATACAGCAAATCCGCCCCACCTGCTCCCGCCATTGTCGCTCAAAAGCATCGATGGGCACAACGCCGCCGCCCACCTCGTCGCAGAGGATGATCCAGTTTTCCAAAGGCACCAGAGCACGCTCCACAAAGTCGACAGGGTCCAGGTTTTCTTCCATCAGGCGGCGAACCAGCAGATGAAAATGGTTGAGAGCATCTCCCGAAAAGGCGTCCTCCAAGGGGCAGAGACCGCCGTCCACCATGTGCTGGGGAGCATACCGATGCTTTACATATTCCAGCTTGCCTTGTGCCGCTCCGCCAACCACCAGCATCTTCATGATACAATTCCTCCAATTGCCGCCACCAACAGGGTCAGCAGCTCAATGGTTTGGGAAAGAAATCCCGAAAGGTCTCCGGTGTTGCCGCCAAATTCCCGCAGCAGCATTCTTTTGTGGGCAACGGCATACACAAGGCAAAGGACTGCGTTGACAGCGCCCCAAAAAGGCTCCAGCCAAAGGAGAAAGCCCAGAGAGAGCGCCACTCCTCCTCCGCAGCAAAGAGTAACTCCCAAGCGGGAAGCTCCCCCCGAAAAAAAATAAACCAATCCCGATGTTTTGGCGCAGGGAAAATGGGCTACCCCCCAGCCGCTGAGAGAGCGGGAGAGCACATACCCCACAACGGGAAAGAGCATCAGGCGTGGAGTGGCGTACACCTGACACCATAAACCAAAGCTGAGCAAAAGGTAAAACCCACAGCCTATCACGCCAAAGGCTCCCATATGGGGGTCGGACATAATTTCCAGCTTTTTTTCCGGAGGAGCGTGGCTGGAAAGAGCATCTACAGTATCCAAAAAGCCGTCCATGTGAATGCCGCCGCTGATGATTAGGGGCAGCAAGGTTGCCACGGCGGCAAACAGCCCGGGGGAGATCCCTCGGCCAAAGGAAAGGGATTGCCACAGCAAGGCAGGCAGCATCACCGCCACCCCTACAAGAGGAAGAAAGCACAAAGCATACCGCATGCTGTCTCTATGCCACCGGGCAGGGGGAACCGGAAGAATGCTGTACATGGAAAAGGCGGAGCAAAAGCCGTCCCAGAGGCTTTTCATCACGGCAAAACCCCTCCCCCCTTGTGGTAGATGGCAAGGCCGCAAACCACTTCCATCACCACGTCAGCCAGTTGTGACAGCTCCTGGTTGATTTGGCCAATGCAGCTTTGGTAAAGGCTTGTTTCTTTGGGATAGACAACGCCATCGGAAAAGATGTCGTTGGTGACAAAAACCAGATGGGGAACCCGCTCCAGCAAAAAAACGGTTCCCTTCAGCACCTCGTCCACCACCTGATGAGGTGGTTTTTGGTCTTCAAAGAGGGTGTTGGCCACTAGGTTGCCCACACATTCCAGCAGCAGCGTATCGTACTGTTTGGACAGATGCAGATTTTGCAATGCTTGGTAATGCTCCAACGTATCAAAACCCTTGTCCGCCCGCAGAGCGCGATGACGGGCAATTCGCTCCTGAGCATCATTGCCCCAAGGGCGCATGGTGGCTACGTAGAGAGTTTTGCCTCCCAAACCGGTGCAAATATCTTCTGCCATAGCGCTTTTGCCGCAAGCGGAACCGCCGTACAGCAATGCCAGCACGGCTTTACACCTCCCGAAAAATATAGTTCAGTGCTCAGCAAGTGCTGGATACCGCTGATAAGGGGTGATGGTGGTATCGTCAAATCTTGGCATGTTGCAGTAGATGGAGCAAATCATATCGTAAAGGGGAAAGGTGGCCACCGCGCCGGTGCCCTCTCCCACCTTCATGCCAGCGGAAAGGAGAGGCCGAAGCTCCAGCCGCTCCAACAGCATTGCCCCGGCAGGCTCGGCGGAAAGGTGAGAGGGAAGAAGGTAGTGGCGGATTAGCGGGTTGAGCTTTACCGCCAGCAGAGCGGAAACACAGGAAATGAGGCCATCCAGCACCACCGGAAGGCCAATGACGGCACAGCCGATACACAGCCCCGCCATTCCCGCAATGTCAAATCCCCCCAAAGCGGACAAAAGCCCCAAAGGATCTTCCGGATCGGGAGAGTGCAGGGCAATCCCCTGCTCAATCACCTTCATTTTGCGGGCAAGTCCCTCATCGGAAAGTCCTGCCCCCCGTCCCGTTACCTGCCGGATCGGAAGCCCCAGCAGCACCGCAGCCAGCGCCGAGGAGGTGGTGGTGTTGCCGATGCCCATCTCCCCCGTAGCCAGCAGACGATAGCCTTTTTCCTTCAACTCTACAGCAAGTTCGATGCCCGCTTCCAAAGCAGCAGTAGCCTCCTGCCGAGTCATAGCGGGTTGCCTGGTAAAATCCTTGGTACCTTTGGCAATTCTTCGGTTTAGCACACCGGGGATGTTTTGGTCGCTGTCAATGCCGATATCCACAGGAATTACATCGGCTCCCGCCACCCGGGCCATATGGCAGACACAGGCTTGTCCAAGGGTAAGGTTTTTGGCTACCAGTGCCGTTACCTCTTTCCCCGTCTGGGAAATACCCTGTTCCACCACGCCGTTGTCGGCACAAAACACCACCACAGCCTTTTTGGAAAAATCAAAGTAGGAACTGCCGGTCATGCCGGATATTTTGATCAGATGGCTTTCCAGCTGTCCTAAGCTATCCAATGGCTTGAGGATACGATCCAACTGGCGGTGAGTTTCTTCCATGGATTTTTGGCAGGGAGGTTTGATGCTGTTTAATGCTTGCGAAAGATTCATGCTGCACCCCCAATGATTAATCGTTGTATTCCTTGGCAGGCTGCGGCCCCGCGGCGTTCAGCTTAAGGCGGGTGGCAAGGGCAGCTCCGATTTGAACGGCGTCCTCCCGCCTGCCGGATAAGATTCCCTCCCACACTGTTCCTTTGCGGTCAATCAGCAAACCTTGAATGGTGAGACTATCATCTTTGATGGCGGCAACAGCGGCCATAGGGGAGTCTGCTCCATCTCCTCCTATGGCTTTGCCAAAGGCTCGTTCCGCCAAAGCCATGTCCCAGGCATCCACATTGTGAAAGCCCGCCAGGTAGTTGACCAATTCTCCCGCCCTGCCCTGCACGGCGATGATGCCCTGGCAGCAGGCCGGGGTCATTTGGTGCAGAGGGAGTATCTGAAAAATTTGCTCCTGGTGATGGGTAACGGTTAAGGAGGCGGCGGGTAAAATCAGTCCCCCGTAAACTCCCGACTCCAAAACCGAAAGGCATGCGGTCAAATCCCCGTTGACAATGGAGGATTCCCAACCGGGATAAAGCTTAGCCAGCTGAATTTTATGTCTCTTGCTGGAAATGCCGATAGGTCTGGTATGGTCCGGCTTGTTGCGTTTGGAGGAGACGACAAGGGCGTAGCCGGGTTCCATGCGCCTGCCCACCGCCACCAGAGGGTAATCGGGATTTTCTTCAAAGGGCAGGTCCTGTAAATTGTGTACCACAAGATCTGCCTGCTTGGTGCGCAGCTGTTCCTCCAACACCGGCAGATGAGCTTTTTCCAGGCTGGCAGGCAACCTGGGAAGATGGGAGAGTTTGTCGGCGGGGGTTTTGCAAATAACCAGCTCCGGTATTATAAGAGGATCGTAATCTCGAATCGCCTGCACCACCATATGAGCCTGCGCTACCGCCAAAACACTTTCTCGGCAAGCAATGCGAATTTTTTTCATCCTCTTTGCCACCTTTCACAAGCTCTCACAACGTAAAAACCAACCGCCTGCACGCTTCCGGTAAACGGACAGGCGGGATTGCAGCTCGGTTGGAAATTGACTCACATTTTTTGTGAGATTATCTATACTGTATTAGCCGAAAAATTGGCTTTTAAGGTTGTTTTGCTTTATTTAGTAGTATATCTTATTTGCCCAACGTTGTCAAAGTTTTTCGGCACTACAACAATCCGAAGGGAACGTGATGCCTGCATGGAATCTCCAGCTAATTTGCTGATAGCGGTAGACGCCGGTCATGGCGGATGGGACAACGGCGCCCAGTTTGAGGGACGCCTGGAAAAAGACGACAACCTGCGTCTGGCCTTGGCGGTGGAAAGGGCCCTTCGTGCCCAAGGGGTCGAGGTGCTGATGACCCGCAGTACCGATGTCTTCGTTCCTCTCAATGAGAGAGCCCGCATGGCCAATGAAGCCGATGCCGACCTGTTTATTTCACTGCACCGGAACTCCTTTCCGGAACAGACGGAAGGGACCAAGGGAGTGGAAAACTTTATCTATCTTACCGCCCCCTTAGAAACCTCGGGCCGAGCAGCTCAACTGGTTCTTGCCGAGCTGGACGAGGTGGGGGTACAGCGCATGATCGGAGTCTCCCGGGGGAATTATGCCGTGCTGCGCCGCACCACCATGCCTGCCATGCTGCTGGAAATGGGCTTTATCAACAACGAAGAAGACAACCGACTGTTTGATGAAAAGCTGGAAGAATATGCTCAAGCCATTGCCCGGGGTATTTTGGCGTATTTTGGTCTCAGCTACCGCACTCCTTCTCAGCCTTTGCCTTCTGGTGCGCCGGTGGTGGAAAACGAAATTTACGATATGCAGGAACTTTTGGAGCAGCGCTACGGCTTTGGGTTGCGACCCACCGGACGCTTTGACGATGCCACCAAAAAAGCGGCTGTCATTGCCCTGCAAATCGAGCTTAACGGCGCTTACGACGCTCAAATTCCGGTGGACGGCATTTTGGGCCCCCGCACGCTCAATGCCATTCGCCCTTTTCGCCTGGGGAGCAAGGGGGGATTGGTGGCCCTGCTGCAGGTACTGCTGATCCTTAACGGTTATGACCCCGGAGAGGTGGATGGCGTATTTGGTCCCCGCACGGCTGCTGCTCTGCGGTTTTTCCAAAGGGATCATTACCTCACCCCCGATGGCATTGCCGGGCCCCAGACTTTTACGGCGTTGTTGACCGGTTAAGTTACATACCAAGCTGTCAGGTTGTATTACTTGAAAGCTGCGCTCCAAACCCGAATTTACCTTATTTAATTGTCATATATGCCGAAGGGGGCGGAGGATTCCGCCCCTTTGGCTGACAAATTTTCACAAAAACCAAGGCGGAAGAAAAAATTGCTCTTGACAGTTCAAGCATCCTTGTGATATCCTAGCCAGTAACAACAAGCAAACCGTTGATTGGGAGTAAGTAAGCATCTTGCCGAAATTGCAGAGAGCCGCGTGATGGTGGAACCGTGGTATGGAAGCGGATGCCGAATGGACCCATGAGGGCGGGGCGAAAGGTTCAAGCAACTGAGTAGCTTCCGACGGGGACTCTGCCCGTTATCAGTTGAGAGTGCATGACAGTGCACGCGCAAAGTGGGCGACATCGCCAATTAGGGTGGTACCGCAGGAGTAGTAACTCTTGTCCCTGAACCGGGGGCAAGGGTTTTTTGTTGTTGTCCGGCCCCCAACCACAAATGAGAAAGGGGTAATACGCAATGACAAACAAAGAAGTTCCGTACAAAATTTATCTGACTGAAAACGAGATGCCCCGCCAGTGGTATAACCTGCGGGCCGATATGAAAGAAAAGCCCGATCCCATGCTCAATCCTGCCACCGGCAAACCCATCACCTATGAGGACTTGCGGCCGATTTTTTGCGACGAGTGCGCCGCTCAGGAAATGGATTTCACCACTCCCTTTATCGATATCCCCGAAGAGATTGTAAATTTCTACAAGATGTACCGGCCTTCCCCTGTGGTTCGGGCTTATTGCCTGGAAAAGGCTTTGGGCACGCCGGCAAAAATCTACTATAAGTACGAAGGCTCCAACACCTCCGGTTCCCACAAGCTCAACTCGGCGGCACCCCAAGCCTACTATGCCAAAAAACAGGGACTAAAGGGCCTTACCACCGAAACGGGGGCAGGCCAGTGGGGCACTGCTTTGTCCATGGCGGCGGGTTATTTTGACATTCCCCTGCAGGTGTATATGGTCAAAGTATCCGCCGAGCAAAAACCGCACCGCAAGGCTATTATGGAAACCTTTGGAGCCAACGTCATTTCCTCTCCCTCCCAGACCACTGAAGTGGGTCGCAAGATTTTGGAGGAAAACCCCGGCACCACCGGCTCGCTGGGCTGCGCCATTTCGGAGGCAGTCGAAGTGGCCGCCAGCACAGAAGGTTATCGGTATGTGTTGGGCAGTGTGCTGGATCATGTGGTGATGCATCAGAGCATCATCGGATTGGAGGCCAAAGCTGCTCTGGAAAAATACGGCGAATATCCCGACCTTATCATCGGATGTGCAGGAGGCGGCTCCAACCTGGGCGGATTGATTGCTCCCTTTATGCGGGATAAGCTGCTGGGTAAGGCTTCCCCTTATTTCATCGCTGTGGAGCCCATGAGCTGCCCCTCTCTGTCCCGGGGGAAATATGCCTACGATTTCGGAGATACCGGCTGCATCACCCCCTTAATGCGGATGTACACTCTGGGCTCTCACTTTATTCCTTCCCCCAACCACGCCGGCGGACTGCGTTATCACGGCATGAGCCCCATCATCTCCAAGCTTTACCACGACGGCTTTTTGGATGAGGCCAGAGGGGTGGAACAGACCAAAGTGTTTGACGCCGCAAAAGTGTTTATTAAGTCGGAGGGGATTCTGCCGGCCCCCGAGTCGGCCCACGCCATTAAAGTGGCCATTGATGAGGCGCTGCGCTGCAAAGAAACCGGGGAAGCAAAAACCATTCTCTTTGGCCTGACCGGCACCGGTTACTTTGACATGACGGCCTATATCAAGTACAACAGCGGAGATATGACCGACTATATCCCCACCGATGCCGACTTGGAAAAAGGTTTTTCCAAGCTGCCCAAGATACCGGGAATTCAGGAGTAACTTCTGGCAAACAGCATAGCTGCAGGCAAAACAAAAAGACAGCAGGCACAAAAGGTGTCTGCTGTCTTTCTTTATGAATTTTTCATTGCAATCATTTCCATCAGATCCGCCACATGCTCACAGGTATCGCAGCAATCTTCAAACTTGTCAAAGAGTTCGCTCCAGACCAGGATTTTGACAGGGTCGTTTCCCTGCTCATACAAAGAGCGCACCGCGTCAATATAAATCGCATCTCCCTTTTCCTCCATATTGTTTACGTCCACAATGGCCTGATGAAGCACCGTGGACTTTTGGAAGTTGGGAAATTCCTTGATGGCGTGTTGCAAGGCTTTGCAGCAGTCTGCGATGACATCGGAAAACTCGATGGCCGCCGGGTGAACTTCCTTGATGTTGTACATATACATGCGAATGAGAATATCTTCAATTTTATCGGTTACGTTGTCCAGCTCATTGGCCAGCTGAATGATGTCCTCCCGGTCGATGGGGGTTACAAATTCTTTCACCAGCCGCTTGAGCATCTGATGCTTTAGTTTATCCTCGGCGTGTTCAATTTCGTGCATGTCTTTTCTCTGTTGGGCCAGCAATTCGGGTTTAAATTGCCTGAGGGCTTGCTGTAAATATTCCGCTGCCTGGCAGGAGTAGCTCACCATCGTGATAAAGTCGTTAAAATATGGATTTTTCTTCGCCATTGTTTATCCTCCTACTTTATAGAAAGGCCAAAAACAGCTTGGCCATGATAAATCCGATTAGTCCACAGCCGGGGAAGGTGAGCACCCAGGTGAGCAGCATTTCGCCCACCACGCTCCAGTTGACACTGCGCAGCCGCCGCGCAGCCCCCACCCCCATAATGGCGGTGGTTTTGGTGTGAGTGGTAGAAACCGGTACGCCGGTCAGGGAGGAAATCAGCAGGCAGCCGGCCCCGGCTATATCCGCTGCAAAGCCTTGATAGGTTTCCAACTTGACCATATCCATCCCCACAGCCTTGATGATGCGGTACCCCCCCACCGAGGTGCCCAACCCCATCACGATAGAACATAGCAGAATCAGCCAAAAGGGAATTTCAAAGGTTGTGACATTAGCTTGTCCCCTGCTAAGAGCCATACCCAATAAGAACACACCCATGAATTTTTGGCCGTCCTGAGCGCCATGCATAAATGCCATGGCGGCTGCTCCGGTTACCTGGGCCTTTCGAAAGAAACCGGTGGTTTTGCGCCGATCCACATTGCGAAACAGCAACTCTAAGAACTTGACAAAGATATAGCCCATGGCAAAGCCCAAAAAGGTGGAAAGCATCAGCCCGTACAGCACCTTCATCCACTCAGCGCCGTTTACCCCCTCCAGGCTATTGTGAATGGAGATTGCGGCTCCCGTTAGTCCGGCTATCAAAGCATGGCTTTCGCTGGTGGGAATTCCAAAAACCCAAGCGGCTACCGCCCACAGCACAATGGCAATCATGGCAGCGCACAGCGCCACCAAAGCCTCATGAGAGTTATCCCCAAAATCCACCATTTTGTAAATGGTTTCCGCCACCTTTTTATTGATGGTGGTCATCACCAGAATCCCTAAAAAGTTAAAAACCGATGCCACAAGAATTGCTGTTTTGGGGGCGATGGCACGGGTGGAAATGGCTGTGGCGATGGCGTTGGGCGCATCGGTCCAACCGTTGACAAGAATCACCGCCAATGTCAAAAGAACCGTGACCAGCAATGCGGGATTCTGCATTACCTGTGTGACAAAATCCAAAAAACTAATCATCCCATGTCCTTCCCTAATATTCCTTTTCTTTGGTGGTTTGACACCGTATTCCATTGGTTGCCGGGGTTGCCTTCCCGTCCTAAGGCAATCTGATATGATATCCCCGGCTTAAGTTTTGCCCACACGTTGCTAGGGGACACCTCTGGGAGTCCAACATTTTTCTTTTTCCAAGCCAAATTCACTCATGTTTATATAGTAACGAATTTTTATGAAATAATTGCTTGGTAATATTTACAAATATAATGCGAACCGTATAGAAATAATATAAAACGCCATTGATCGGCGCCTGCTTGAGAATAAAACAGTGGAGAAGCAACTGTTTTCCCAACAAGGTGCTATCGATCATTGGCGTTTTTTTATCAGATACTTTAGCGAATCAAAGAGAACATCAGGAACAGAGAGGACATCAAAGAGGCAACCAAAGATACCACAGTGATCTGCGTGTTGATGGAGGGACCGGCGGTATCCTTAAAGGGATCTCCCACGGTATCGCCAATGACAGCAGCTTTGTGGGCATCGCTTCCTTTTCCACCATTGTTGCCAGCCTCGACATATTTTTTGCTGTTATCCCAAAGCCCGCCTGCATTGGACATAAACAGAGCAAGCAAAAGCCCAGAAACAATATTGCCGGCCAAAAAGCCTCCAATGGCGGTCACTCCGCCGATAAAGCCTACCAGGATGGTGGCAATAATGCTGGTCAGACCGGCGGGAATCAGTTCCTGAATGGAACCTATGGTGGCGATTTCGATGCACTTTTCGTACTCGGGCACCACGCCTTTTTTGCCTTCCCGCAGTCCGGGGATGGTGTCAAACTGCCGGTGAATTTCTTCCACCATACGCTGGGTGTTGCGATCTACTCCCAAAATCAGCATGGCGCTGAACACGGCGGGAATGGCTGCACCAACCAGCATACCAAAGAACACGGTGGGATTAATCAGGTCAAAGCCATTCAGGTACTTTTGCCCGGCTTCCACCAAATTAAGCGCAATAGCCGCTTCGTTCACTTCGCTGATGAAGGCACCAAGCAGGGCAATGACCGTCAGCCCGGCTGCACCGACGGCAAAGCCCTTGGTAATGGCTTTTACCGTATTGCCTGCAGAGTCCAGCGTATCGGTAATTTCCAGTACTTCGTCCCCCAGCTCGCCCATTTCGGCCAGACCGCGGGCGTTGTCCACAATGGGGCCGTAAGCATCGTTAGAGATAATCATGCCTACAATGGATAGCATTCCCACCGCAGCCATAGAAATGCCATACATGGCGTAGCCGTCCCCCAAGGGATCGCAGAGCTTATAGCTGACCAGCGCCGAGAGGCCGATTCCCACCAGGGCGGGTAACACCGACAGAAAACCATAGGCAACGCCGGAAAGAATGGTAAGAGCCGGGCCCTTTTCGCTGGCCTGAGCGGTTTTTCGCACCGGAAGTTTGCGGTCGTCGGTAAAGTAGTCGGTGGCAATTCCGATGATCACTCCCACAAACAGACCCACAGCGGAAGCGCCCCAGATGCGCCATTCAAAATCAAACACAACCGTTGCCAGTGCTGTCAGCACAGCATAGATGCCGGTGGTAACATAGGTGCTGGAGTTTAAGGCAAAGGTGGGATTGTCGTTTTTTCCCATGCGGGCTGTGGCAACTCCGATGATAGAGGCCAGCAGGCCGATGGCGGCATAGCAGAACACCATAGCCGTATTGGTAATACCGCCCACAGCCTTGTCGATGGCAGAGGCCATAACAAGAGCGGCAGCCATACTGGCAACGTTAGAGTCGAACAGGTCGGCGCCCATTCCCGCTACGTCGCCCACATTATCTCCCACGTTGTCAGCAATGACAGCCGGGTTGCGGGGATCGTCCTCCGGAATACCCAGCTCTACCTTGCCGGTGAGGTCCGCCGCAATGTCAGCTGTTTTGGTAAAGATACCGCCTCCTGCTTTGGCAAACAGTGCCAAACTGGATGCTCCAAAGGAGAATCCCAGCAGGGAGGAGGTGTCCCCGGTAATCCAAAAGATCAAAACCACACCCAGCAGGGAGGAGCCCACCACGGCCATTCCCATGACAGCACCACCCCGAAAACCAGCCAAGAAAGACTGCCGGATTCCTTTTTGGGCGGCCTCTGCCGTTCTGCCGTTGGCAATGGTTGCCACCTCAATGCCAATCTTTCCAGCCAGTGCCGAAAAGGCAGTTCCGGCTATGTAGGAAATCGCCATCATCAGGTTGGGGAGAAAGGAACCTTTCCAGATAGGGGAGGGTAGAAACAACAGAATGAGAACGGCTACAACTCCTGCAAACTTGGCAAGAACACGGTATTCCTTATTCAAAAATGCGGCGGCACCACGGCGAATGTACCCGCTCACTTCCTGAATTCGCAGATTCTGAGACGGTTGTCTTTTGACCCAGCCGTACAGCCAGCCTGCACAGACAAAAGCTAATACCGCAATGACCGCGGACAATAACAGAAAAGCATTTAAGCCCACAATTGATTACCCCTTCCAATCATTAAAAAACTAATCGCTTTTACTCATCGGAATAAAACTGTTTTGATCCGCCTCCTTCTTTCCGGTTTACAGAGTATATTTCATGCTGATCTACCCGCTCGGGTACAATAGCCCTTATCAAAACAATGTACCCAAGGACAGGATATGCACCTGCCAAGTCCCGGGTACAACAATTTTTCTGTCACAAACGGTAGAATTTAGTAGTTTTCTAATAATAATTATCTCACAAAACATATTAAAAAGCTGCAAAGAATTGGACCAAGAGAATCTTGGTTTCATTCTTTACAGCTTCATGAAATGGGAGACTTTCTATGGTTTTTCCGGCTCGTCACTGTCGATCATTCGATACCCCACACCGATCTCTGTCAGAATAAACTGGGGGTCGGCCGAATTGCTTTCAATTTTACGCCGCAGATTTGCCATATTCACTCTCAAAGTGCGCTTGTCCCCTACATAAGGCCCCCACAATTCCTTGCAAATTGCCGAGTAGGTCACCACCTTGCCGGCGTTGCGGGCCAAAAAAGTCAGCATTTTGTATTCTGCGGGAGTCAAATGCACCTCCTGTCCCTCTACTGTGACAAGGCGCTTGTCATAATCGATGATCAGACTGCCTTGCAAAAAGGACTGGCGCATCTGCACCTGATCGGCTTTCCATGCGGGAAGCTTGCGCAGAGCATTGCGGATTCTGGCCATTAAAATGGAGTTGTTAAAAGGCTTGGTGATGTAATCGTCGGCTCCATTATCCAAAGCCTGAACAATATCTTCATCCCGCTGCCGAGCGGACAGAACAACAATGGGGACAGCACTCCATTGGCGAATATCGGCCAGCACCTCCATCCCATCGATGTCGGGCAGACCCAGATCCAGCAGCACTAAATCGGGGCAGTGGGAGGCGGCTAAAGAAGTAGCTTCCTTGCCGCTGTAAGCCGGGATGGGGCGATACCCCATGGTTTTGAGCTTAGCCATCAGAATATCGCTGATGACCATTTCATCCTCCACCACCAAGATAACCGCTTTATTCTCCATCCACTTCCTCCTTTGCTGTTGCCAACGGCAGACCAAAGAGGAAGCAGGCGCCACTCTTTGGCAGATTATACGCTTTAATCCAACCACCGTGGGCTTCTACGATGGCTTTGCACAGGGACAAACCAATTCCCAACCCCCGGGAAGAGTCTTCCCCCCGCTGAGAAGGTGCAGGCTGGATTTCAAACAGATGGGCCAGTTGACTGGCGGCAATACCCGGCCCGTTGTCGGTGACCGAAAACTGAGCCATGCCATCCTTGGCCAACATCTCCACCTTAATTTGAGTGTGGGTACCTCCTCCATGGCGATAGGCGTTTTCCAAAAGATTGTTGAGCACCTGGGTGATCAGCAGAGCATCCATGGGAACCAGCAACACATCATCGGGTGCAAGGATGGTAATCTGAACTTTGGGATAGCGCCTGCGAAATCGGGCTACAGCATCGCCCACCACCTCTTCCGCCACCTCTTCGACTTTTTGAATGGCCATGTTTTTATGAATTTTTGTGACGGAGAGAACATTTTCTACCATATTCAGCAGCCATTGGGAATCGGAGTGAATGCCCTCCACCAGATGGATTTGGGTGGAGACGGGCAATTCCTCCCAATTTTCTAAAAAAGTTGCACTGGCTCCGATAATGCTGGTAAGGGGAGTGCGCAGATCGTGGGAAATTCCCCGCAAAAAGCTGTTGCGGGCTTTTTCGGTCTCTGCCATGATGACAGCCTGCTGCTTGTGTACCGCCAGAGAATGAACACGAAGAGCCAGGGCGGCTTGCTCCACCATTAAAGTTAAAAAGGCCTGATTGGAGGATGAAATGGTGCCAAAAAGACAGGAAATACCCAATACTCCATACACGGTTTCCTGTGCGATAATGGGAACATAACAGGCAACCGCATCGGCTTGGGGCTTCTTTTGTCGGGCGGCCAAGGTGGCGGCGTTCCATCCAGCCTCGGAAATAAAATAATCAGAGGTGATATCTCCTTCAGCTTGGCGAAAGTAGCAGCTGGGGTGCTCCGCATCGTCCAGAGAGGTATACAGGGCGATGGAACGGCGCAAACCGTCTTTCAAATACTCCATGACATACCGGGCAATGGAAGCTTCGTCCCGGCAGGACAGCAACTTGCGGTTAATATCGTAAAGCATTTCTGCCCGTTGCTCTTGGTAGCGGGCACGCTTTGTCTGTTTTTTCATGCGGGCAGTGATGGTGCTGGTGGTCAGAGTGACCAGGAGCATAATGGCCAGAGTGACCGGAAAGCCCTTGGTAAAGCTGAATCCAAAACGGGGAGTGGTTACCAAAAAATCATAAATAAACACACCGGACAGAGCAGCAAAGAGCCCATAAAGATAGCCGTCAGTGATAGCGGCAACCATAAACACCGCCAACACCACGACAATATTGATGTTTTGCTCGCCAAACTCTAAGCGGCACAGCAGCTCGCATAAAAGCGAAGCAGCCAGTAGAATAGCAACAGTAGCTAAGCTGTGGAATAATATTTGCTTTTTATTAGGTGGACGAGCGCCAAACTTTTTATTCTTCAACGTCTTTCTCCCGTTGCAGTGCCAAACCAACCCAAGGAACACAGCGCTCTTCCATTTGGATTGGAAGTGTCGTTTCCCTTGCTTTTCGCAGCGAGAAGTGGGAATCCCTTTCACAACTTAAAATCGGGTGTATCCATCATAGCCGATCATGGCTTCCAGCTTTTGCCCTTTCTGACACATCACACACTGGGAAGGCCGGTACACCTTGTAGCCATATATATCTTGACTGTTAAACAGGGCGTGGATTTTGTGTCCCGATACCTTTGGGGCAGCGGTAAAAATCGCCGAGATTCCCACCAATTCGCCATTGTAGTATTTTAAGCAGTCAAGCGTTCGATCAATCGTCTTTCCGCTGGCGGCCGATGCCACCAGAAGGATAACGTGCTTATTGTGGATAAACCGTTCGGTGCTTTGCTGAAAAATCAGCTGCCCGTTGACATTGATTCTGGGTGTCAACACATGAATGTCCCGCTCACTGTTGATGATCATGCCGTTTTCGATCAGCTCTTCCGCCAAATAAGCCCCGATGACATCCATCTCCTCCATACAGACGATGGTTTCCACCAAATGATTGGAAAGGTATGGAACGGCCATTTCTCGAGCAATATCCCGTGCAATGAGGGCATTGAATTTGAGCCGGCTCATGTCCAGATAATGGGTGAGGTGAGAAGTGCTGTTTGTGAAATGCCCGGGAATGACATTCATGGTAATGAGCTTGTTTTTGGCAGATGTAACAGTAAATGCCCGATTTTCCATCGCTCTGATTCCTCCAGCGTAATACATTATATATTCTACTGAAATCCATATAAATTTGCTGTAAAGATTCTAGCTTACATGAGCTGAAAGAAATCCATTTCTCCTGTTGTAAAAGAGCCTAGGGTAAGGTGCCTGCTGTTTTTCTTGTTAATTTAAAACCTCAAGGGTATTCTCGTACCGGGAAAGCAACTGAATGGCCGCTTCCTCCTTCAGGGGTTTGTCGATCAAGTAGCCTTGTACTTTATCACAACCCCACTTTTTCAGGTAATGCAGCTGTTTTTGATCTTCTACACCCTCGGCGATAACACGATGACCCATTCGATGGGCCATAGAAATAATATCGCTGGTGATGACCTTTTCCGGGTGGGTGTGCATCAGCTTATCGATAAAGTACTTATCAATTTTCAAAAAATCTACATACAGCTCTTGTTCCCGGGCAAGGGAAGAGTAGCCCGTGCCAAAGTCGTCGATGGCAACCCGTATCCCGGCGTCCCTTAGCTGAATGATGGTTCGGTTTACTTCTTTATAGTTATCGGCAAAGACTGACTCTGTGAGCTCAAGGATGATATTCTTTGGGCTTACCTGCATTTGCTCAACCATAGCAAACAGCTTTTCTGCAAAATCACTTCGCAGCAGCTGAATGGCGGAGACATTAATGCTGATGGATATAGTGGGATAACCTAACTGTTTTAATTGATGGAGAAATTGCAATGCCTGCCGGATGATTTTCTGGCCAATGGGAATGATGAGCTTTGTTTCTTCTGCCAGAGGGATAAACTCCAAAGGAGGAACAAAACCCAACGTATGGCTCTGTAAGCGGGACAAGGCCTCAAAACCATAGATTTGATTGGACCTGAGATCCAGAATGGGCTGATATTGCAGGAAGAGACCGCCATCCCGGACATCGTCAACAATAAGGGCAAGCTCTCGCTTAATCTCATCCTCCCGCACAATTTGCAGCTCAATATCCCTATCATAAAAACAGGGGACAAAACTGGCATCGGATTTTTGGATGGATTTTTCCGAAGCAATGAGCAGCTTTTTCAGCAGCTGGTCTGCATCCTGGTCTTCATTGTCCCAGATTTCAAGAATTCCAATCCCGCCGCCGATTCGCTCCGTCTGCAGCAACGATTCCAATGCGCGGGAAAGTTTGGCGCAGAATTCCAGCAATTGTTTTTTGTCGTCATAGGATTTTCGGTAATAGACAAAGCGATCCCAGTAGGTGTAAAACAACATGCACTCATCGGAGCAGAATTGTTTTAGCACATCGGCTGCATTTTTTATCAGCTTCTGTGTGTAGTGAAAGCCATAGGTTTTGGTCAGCGTTTGAACGGTACTCAAGTTGACATTGATAAGAGCCCGCTTGCTTGTTACAGGGTTTTGGGCGTCCTTGTTCAGAAGATTTTCTAAAAAGTGTCCATTATACAGCCCCGTCAGGCTATCGTGTTCGTTGATGTATCTTAAGTCATTTTCTATTTTTTTGCGATCGGAAATATCGAGGATGATTCCTTCCAAGGCTTCCACCTCGCCCAGGTCGTTGAATATCCCCTGTCCCAGTTCCAGAACCCATTTTTTCTCATTGTTTGCCGTAATAATCTCGTATTCCGCCCGGAAAGGGGAGCGTTTGGCAAGAACCTCCTTCCATTTATTCCGCAAAAATAAGTGATACTCGGGCGCAATGATGCTTTCAAAGGAGCGATCCCGATTATACAAAAGGCTTTCGGGCGGATAGCCAGTCAAATCGAAACAGCCGGCAGAAACAAATTGCATGGTCCATGCATCATCATTTTTGCATCGGTAAGCCAGTCCAGGCAGATGGGAAATCAACACCGATTTGCTGCGCTCGCTTTCAACCAGTGCCTCGGCGGTTTTCTTTCGGGCGGATATATCCTCAAGCAAACAGAGATTAAGATTTTGATTGCCATTTGGCAGACCGGAGAGGGGAGTTACCTTAATATTGGTCCACACACTGGATCCATCCGGCCTTAGATAACGTTTTTCCATGGAATAGCTGGAAATTTCGCCGTTTTTCAACTGCTCCGCCAATTCCAGATCGGCTTGCAGGTCATCGGGGTGGGTGATTTCGGGCCATGTGATACACTCTAATTCACTGCTGGTACGTCCAAGAAATTTTTCAAACATGGGATTGATGCTTTCGTACCCGTATTCTGACCGTGGCACAAAGTGCATATCGTTTACAATTGCAATCCCAATTGGCGCTTGGGAAAATATGCTGCGGTACAGGGTCTCGTTATAAGAAATGCGTTTGTTCAGTCTTTTTAAAATGGAGTTTTGGATCCGAATGTGAATAAATGCAAAGCAAAGGATCAGAACGCAGATAACAATACTGACATCCAAAATGATCTGACTGTAGGGGCCAGCCAGCCAATCCGATGCGGGAATGTCGATCCCGAACACACAAAGGACACTGCCGTCTGCGGGGTTTTTCACCGGCACAAGCGCACTGACCCAAGTCCCCCAACGGTCGGTGACCTGTTTGGTCAACACCGTCTGACCCGTTCGGAAGGGCTGGTAGAACGTGTCATCCGCTTCTTCATAGATTTGCCCGGGTAGCACATGGTCGGGCGAATCGTGTGGATCCGAGTCAAATAAAAAAACCAGTTGGCCGTCCCGCTCAACTAAAAAATATGCAAAGCGAATTGAGTTATTGGCTTGAACAAGCCGGATTAAACTGTTTTTCGCCATAATGTATTCAGGTTTATCAAGATCATCGATACTTCCTGACAATGCAGCAATATGTTCGGGGTGGAAGAGACTTTCCAGCGATTGTGCCAGATTCACCACTTCGTTGGAGGCAACTTCTACATATTGCTTCCAGATAAAATGCAGATAAAGGCCACTCAGCAGTAAAATGATCAATGTCAGAATACCGATCAGAACAAAATAATGCTTTGTTTTTGGACTATCTGCCCCATCTGTTTTGGGTTGGCCTTGTTTCTTCGGTGCTTTGCTGAACATTGTCATAATGGCTCCCCCTTATTACTTCAACTGCTAACCTTCTTTCTTACCTTTTCTTGGTAAAATCACCTTCTCAGACTTAGGTTTTTGTTCCATGTCAACAAAATTAGCATGGACATCCTACCATGTGATATATATTCATTATATTTTACCAATTATTGAAAGTCAACCTAGCGAAAAAGCCAAAACCCTGCGGAAAAAAAGCGAATGGTGGCACATTCATTTTCCATGGCATCGAAAGGGGGTGGCCCCCATTCTTTGGAACCTTCATCAAAAATGAAAATATCCCTGGCAGTAGCACCAGGGATATTTTAAAAAACCAGATTAGATGACTCCAATAGACGCGAGGAAAACGATGACCAGCAGGATGGGACTGAGATATTTTACGGAATAATACCAAATATCTTTCAAGCCAAATTTAATCTGACCGTTGTTGGTTACTTCATCCAATACAACCTTTTTGCTCCAAGTAAAGCCAAGAATCAAAGAGCCAGCCAAGCCGATGAGAGGCAACGCAATATTCGAAGTGGTGTAGTCATACAAATCAAAGAAGTTAAAGCCAAATACCTTGACTTCGCTCCAAGGGCCAAAGCTCATGAGGGTGGGAATCCCAACCACCATAATCAAGACTCCAATTCCAATGGCAGCCTTGACCCTGCTGACATTGTACTTTTCAATGGCGTAAGAAACCGGCACTTCCAACAGACTAATAGCAGAAGGCAGAGCCGCAAATAGCAGCAGCAAATAGAAGCCAACTGCAACTACCTTACCAAAAGGAAGTTGTGCAAACACGTTTGGCAGGGTGATGAACACAAGTCCGGGACCAGAGGAAGGAGCCAAGCCAAAAGCAAATACTGCCGGGAAGATGGCAAAGCCAGCCAAGATGGACACTAATGTATCAAAAATAATGGTGACGGTAGCGGCTTTAGGCATATCCTCGTCTTTTTTCAGGTAGCTGGCATAGGTGACCATAATTCCCATACCAAGGCTCATGGTAAAGAATACTTGTCCCACGGCATTTACGACGGTGCCGCCGTTTACCTTTGAAAAGTCGGGGGTGAGATACCACTTTACCCCTTCCCAACCACCGGGTTGGAGAGAACCAATCACGGCAAGGATTACCATGATCACGAAAAGCGCCGGCATCAATACCGAGCAGACCTTTTCAATACCCTGTGATATTCCCTTGCAGACCACCAGAATGGTCAACACGCCAAAGAGTAAGAAAAACACACCCGACAAAAGCATATCCCCAGAAGCTGCCGTAAACATTTGGGCATAGCCTTCTGGTGTCAATCCGGAAAGCTTGCCGGTAATGGTCAGGTACAAATACATAATGGTCCAGCCGCCCACAACACAATAAAAAGACAAAATAACGGAAGGGGTAAGCATGGAAAAAATGCCCACAATCTTATATTTTTTTGAATAGTGGGCGTACGCATCCACAGCGTTTTTGCCGCTGTTTCTTCCTATGACAAACTCCGCAATCATAACCGGTAACCCAATGATGACCAGCGCAATGAGATAAATAATCATGTAAGCGCCGCCACCGTTTTCACCGACTACGTATGGGAATCTCCAAATGCTACCTAATCCCACAGCAGAACCTGCAGCTGCCATGATGAATCCCAGCCTAGATTTAAACTGATCTCTAGGCTGTCCTTTCTGTTCGGAACTGTTCATTGCATTCTTTTCCTCCTCAAATACTGCCTCCTTCCACTTTCGAGCCGCTTGTCGAAGATTGGCAGTTAAATCATTAGTATTTTATAGCAATTACACCAAGGAGTCAACCCTTCAGTAAATGTTACTAAAAATGGATTCATAGAGATTTTAACCGCCCTATATTGCAAACTGACTGTTATACAAGTTGGCATAAAATCCGTTTTTTTGCAGCAACTCTTCATGGGTTCCCTGCTCTATGATGCGGCCTTGGTTCATCACCAAAATGCAGTCGGCTTCTTTGATGGTGGAAAGTCGGTGAGCAACAATAAAACTGGTGCGGCCCTCCATCATTTTAGCAAAAGCTTTTTGGATGCTGATCTCCGTTATGGTGTCAATGGAGGAGGTGGCTTCATCCAGAATCAGCATGGGAGGCATAATCAGCATCACCCTTGCGATAGAAAGGAGCTGCTTTTCTCCCTGCGAAATATTCTCTCCCTCTTCGGACACATGAGTTTCATAGCCTTGGGGAAGTCGTTTGATAAAGCTGTGGGCATGGGCTGCCTTGGCAGCTTGGACAATCTCTTCCTTGGTTGCATTTGGCTTACCGTATGCGATATTTTCTGCAATGGTTCCGGTTTTCAGCCATGTTTCCTGCAGAACCATCCCGTACATGGAGCGCAGGCTATCCCGCTTCACCTCTTTGATGGGGTGGCCACTGACCACAATTTCGCCGGCATCCACATCATAAAATCGCATGAGCAGATTGATAATGGTTGTTTTTCCGCTGCCAGTTGGCCCCACAATGGCGACTCGTTGTCCCGGCTTTACGGATAAATTCAGATTCTCGATCAACCTCACATCAGGGCGGTAGGAGAACGCCACATCCTTCAAAGAAACGCTGCCATCCACCTCGGTTAATGCAACGGCATGGGGCAGGTCTGGAGTTTGCGGCTTTTCATCAATGATATCAAAGACTCTTTTTGCCGATGCAAATGCGCTCTGAAGCTCTGCCACCACACCGGATATTTCGTTAAAAGGCTTGGTATACTGGTTGGCATAGCTTAAAAAAGCGGAAAGCTGTCCAATGGAAATGCTGCCTCTTACCGCAGACAAAGCCCCGGTAATTCCAACGGCGGTATACACAATTCCGTTGACAAAGCGCGTCGCCGGATTGGTAATGGAGGAAAAAAAGGTGGCTCTTAGCCCGTACTTTTGCAGGCGGGCATTGATCTCTTCAAATTGCGCCTGAGCTTCCTGTTCATAGCCAAAGGCCTTTACCACCTTTTGGTTGCTGATCATTTCTTCCACCAAAGAAGTCAGCTGCCCTCTTGTCTCCGACTGCAACTTGAACATATCGTAGGTGTGCTTGGCAATATAGCTGGCCACAAACAGAGAAAGAGGTGTAATCAGCACCACAATCACTGTAATTTTAAAATCGATGGACAGCATAAACCCAATGGTGCCCACAATGGTGACAACACCGGTAAAAAGCTGTGTAAAGCCCATCAGCAAGCCGTCGGAAATTTGCTCCACATCGGTGATCACCCGGCTTAACAGATCGCCGTGGGAATTGGAATCGATGTACTTAAGGGGCACAATGGACAAGCGCTGAAATGCCATGGTGCGCAGATCTCTGACCGCACGGTAGGTGATTTGGTTGGTGCAGAACCCCATCAGCCATTGGGAAACCGATGTAATGGCAATGATAACACCGAACCGCACCAGAATGCCAACAATCCCCGGAAAGTTGACGTTGCCCCTAGAGACGATGAGATCGACTCCCTCACCGATTAATACTGGGGCATAAAGGGTGGAGGAAACACTGACCAGAGCCAAAATAAGAGCTAAAATCAGGTAGTGCATATAGGGCTTTATCAAACCTAAGATGCGCTTTAGTACCTGAGCGTTATTCTGTTTCATTTTCTCTTCACCTCATCTGCCGAAAGCTGGGACAAGCAAATGTTCTTATAAACTTCACAAGATTCCAGCAATTCATCGTGTTTGCCCATCCCAACCATTTGCCCATCATCCAGAACGATGATGTTGTCGGCGTTTTTGATGGCGGATGCCCGCTGCGAAACAATAAAAACAGTGATGTCTTTTGTCTGGGTGGCAATGGCTTTTCGGAGCTTGGCGTCGGTTGCAAAGTCAAGGGCAGAAGCACTGTCATCCAAAATGAGTATTTGAGGCTGGGCCACAATGGCTCTTGCAATGGTAAGCCTTTGTTTTTGGCCTCCCGACAGGTTCTTTCCACCTTGTAGAATCTCCGCATCCAGACCATCGGATTTAGCATCTACAAACTCCCTGGCCTGGGCAATTTCCAGTGCTTTGTAAATTTCTTCATCGGTGGCATCTTTTTTGCCCCATCTCATATTGTCCCGGATGGTGCCTTTAAACAGAACCGCCTTCTGGGGCACCACTGCAATTTTCCTTCGCAGCGCAGAGAAGGAATAATCTTTTACATTTCTTCCATCGATGAGAATTTCGCCATCGGTGACATCGTAAAAACGGGGAATGAGGTTGACCAACGTGGACTTTCCGGCACCGGTCCCTCCGATGATGCCGATGGTTTCCCCCTTTTTCACCACAAAGGAAAGGTGGGAAAGCACCTGTTCTTCCGACGTGTGATAGGAAAAGGAAACATTGCGAAATTCCACTGCAGGGGCGCTGGCTTCCTTTTGTTCCAAAAGGGAAGGGGAGGGGCTTTCGGCCAAGGTGGATGTAATGGCAAAGACCTCGTTAATACGGATGGCCGAAGCCGAGGCCCTGGTGAAGGCAATGATTAAATTGGCCAGTGCCAGCAGCGCCAAAAGAATCTGAGACATGTAGTTGATCAGCGCAATTACTTCGCCCTGGGTGATGGTGCCGTGATAGACGGTAATGCCTCCAAACCATATGACTGCAATCATTCCCGCATTTAAAATGGCATAGGTGGCAGGGTTTAACAAAGCCGAAATTTTTCCCACCAAAAGCTGGGTTTTCATAAGATCCTGGGTGGTTTGCTCAAACCGCGCCATTTCATCCTTCTGTCTGGAAAAAGCGCGAATCACCCTGGCGCCGGTGAGATTTTCTCTGGCAATGAGAGACACCCGATCCAGCTTGTGTTGCGCATTTTTATACTGGGGGATGGACTTTGTCATAATGAAATAGATCACCAGCGAGATAAAAAGTGCCACCACCAAAAAGATGAGGGTCAGCCTTACATGAATCAAAAAGGCCATAACGATTGCCCCCGCCACAATAAAAGGGGAGCGCAAAAACAGCCGGAGCACTAAGTTGACACCTGCCTGGGCCTGATTGATGTCGCTGGTAATTCTGGTAATCAGGGAGGAGGTGCCGATTTTATCAATTTCAGAAAAGGAGAGGCTGTTGATATGGGCAAACATCTCGTTGCGAAGAGCGGTGCCAAACCCCAAAGCCGCTTTGGCGGCAAAGTATTGAGCCGTCAGCGAACACGCAAGACCCAAAACGCCCAGCAGAACCATAATGCCGCCCATCTTAAAAATATAGGATGTATCGTTATTTTTAATCCCTATATCAATAATGTTGGCCATTACCAGCGGAACAATTAACTCAAAGCAAGCCTCCAGCAATTTAAAGAGCGGCCCAATAATACTCTCTTTGATATAACCTTTTAAAAACCTTGTAAGCTTTCGCACTTAGGATGCCTCCCTAACTTGATCCCAACATTGTTCTATCCCAACCGTTTCTTTACGGTAGCGCTGATTTTTACTCCTGAATATCATTCCATAATCATATCATGTTTTGTCATCTCTTGCTATAAAATGCAATTTCTTGCTGTTAAAAAATAGCCCCGCCAGTGGTGAATTTTTAGGCTATAACATTCAAATTAGTTTTCCTTTTCCAGCTCTGTTTATAGCAGCCATTGCTCCTTCTCACCTTGGATTGTCTATGCTCTTACGGTTTGCTCTGATTGTAATTGGTGTTTTGCGTTTTTGGTAACCGATGAGTGGTTTTTCCACCGGAATTCTGGAACTCGATGATTTTGCAACCACGAATAAACCCGGAGCGTTGCCCGGGTTTGTTCCACTGTATCCGTGATTTGCATATTATGTACAGAAGAATGTGTTTTTCATCGCATTCACCAATATGATCATAAGGAGATAAACCATATGTCGCTATATAATAATTTCTACGAACCGTACCAGGATTACTACGAAGAAATACCATGCGAACCCGGCTGTCCCCCCGACCACGATTTTGATAAGAAGAAGGGAAAATGCATCCGTTGTGGAAACCTGGTGCAAGATCCCAGTTTTGAAAACCAATTTTCCTATTGGCAGGTGACCAACGGTACTTTTACCAATACCAACGTGTACGAAGGCGCCATCCAGGCAAGGCTTGGCCCGGGGGTTGCGTCCTTAGCACAAGAATTGTCCCTTAGGGGAGCTTGCAAAGCTCCCATGCTATTTAGTTTTAACGCCGTTTCCAGTTTGCCCCCCGACTCCGTAACCGTAAGTGCCGGTGCTCTGATTGCTGAAGTGACATGGCTGGATGACGATAACAACGCCATCGGCCCCGGGCTGAGGATGTTCATACCCGGAGATCGGATCAACAATATCGCCCGCATCACCTTTTTTGCCCAGACCGATCGCCCGCCGGAAAATGCATCCCGTGCCAGAATTCTATTTAGCAAAGGACAGGGCTTATCCGAAATCAACGGTGATTTTATCTTTATCGATGGGGTGGTTTTGGCCCCAATGGCATACCGGGACCTGATTACCAACGGAGGCTTTGAAGCCAACCTGCTGGGATGGACGGCCGTTCCGGGTGGCGATACCGCCTTCCTTTCCTCCTATAAAGAATCGCTGGAAGGGGCCGGGCATGTTCAAACCCATTTCAACGGAACGCTCACCCAGAATATCAACATCTGCCAACTGCCGCCCAGAACTCCGTTTTTGCTCAGCTTTGCTGCACAGGGCGTGGGAGCGGTTGCACTGGATGTGCGGGTAGAATGGGTGGATTCCAGCGGCAATGTGATTGGTTCCGGACTCAACCTGTCTATTCCCAATGAGACTCTGAACAATCAAGGAAATTACCTGAGCTATCTCAACATCACCTATCCTACCGTACCCGGCACCGCCACCGCCAGACTCATCTTCACCGCCACCGTACCCACTTCCGACCTATTTGTGCGGCTGGATCAGATTATCTTTGCTCCGGTGCGGTGCGGCAACTTAGTCGCCAACCCCAGCTTTGAAGACGGCTTGAACAATTGGGGCCAGAGTTTGGTCACCTTGGTGGAGCGCAATGATGTTTACGAGGGCCGTGCCGATGCCGGTCTGGGAGAGATTGGGGGCGCGTTATGGCAGGATGTGGAGCTGCGCCATGCGGAGGGGCGTTGCTTCCTCTTTAGCACGGGGTTGGGGTTCCGCGCTACTTCGGAAGCGGCTACCTTTGGCTCCATGATTATGAAGGTGATATGGCTGGATAGAGACGACCGGGAGATTGGTTTGGGGCTGTCCCTCATAGCCACCCGGGATCAACCCAACCCTTTCACCAGCTTCCTAGAGTGGGTACCCTATGTGGGAATTACCGAGCCGGCACCGGCAGGTACCGCCAAGGCCCGCATCCTGTTCTCCAAAACCGACAGCGTACAAGGGTTTATTGAGGTGGATAACGTCGTGTTTACCCGGCTGATTTAACTGCAGCCAACAAGCCCTGGACACCAAACACAGCTTATAAAAGTCGTTATGGCTATTCATCTCCCTAAAAAAGCTACGCAGCATATCAAGAGAGAGGTAAACAGGCGCCGTTTCTAGAAACGGCGCCTGTTTTTAATGGCAAGAAAAACGGCCGACTTGCCTGCGGTTTGGGAAAATTATGATTCGTGCAGAAAAAGACATGTTTCATGCAGCGCACAATTTTGAAAGATGATATTTGATACATTAAGTGGAGCAATGTTTGCTATTTACCACCCAACAGCCACGGAGGAATGAGAATGAAAAAAATACTGGTACTTATGACAGCACTTGTTCTAACGCTAAGCCTTGCAGCTTGCGGCGAGACCCCCGCAGCATCTTCGCCCGCGCCTGCACAAGCCTCAGGAGTGGAATTTACTGCCGAGCAACAGGCCCTTGCCCAGGAATTTATGGCCATGGCAGAAGAGTTTGACGTCATTGCGGATAAGGTAAATGCCATTCCCGAGGCCCTGCGGGATGAAGAACTTGTCCAAAACATGAATGAGCTAGCGGACGAAATTATAGCGGCTGATGAGCTCTTTGCCAATCCCGAATCCCTCACCCCGGAAGTGATGGGCGGCCTTAAGGTAGCCATTGAGGTAACCCGCACATTCATCGCCCAAGCGAATGCTGCCCTGGATGAAATCGAAGCGGCCGGGGCAAATTTAGGGGCAGAGGCTGTCGTTGTTCCTGTAGAGATTTTTAATCTGACAGGGGCTGATATTTATGTGCTTGCCCTTTCGCCTTCCAACAGTGACGATTGGGGAGAAAACCTGATCACTGAGGTGATCAAGGATGGCGAAACGGTGCTTGGAGAGCTTGCTTTTACCGAAGATACCCTGGTTTGGGACATTTTAGTGCAGGACGGCAGCGAAAATCAGCTAACCTTTATGGGCGTTGACTTTTCGGACGTCAGTGTAGATGGAGCGAAGCTCATCCTTGAGGCTACAGAGGGCGGGGACTATTACGCCTCTGTCAGCTAGGTACCGCTATCAAAATAAACACCGTCTCCTGCATAGGAAGAACCAACGGCATATTCGATATTTACGCCAATGGCAAACATGCGAACATTCTGTGGGATGCCCAAAAAGCACCCGCCAAAAACAAATCCTGCCCGTTCGAACGGGCAGGATTTGTTTTCTTTGGGAGAATGATGCCGAGCATCCTGCTAAAGGAACAAATATATCGGTGTCGTTTTTTCTAGCCAATTGCCAATCTACTTTCCATTAAAAACAGGCGGCACGATGACAGAACCCTTCATACAGATGCCAAGGGAAAGGGCGCTCTATCAAAGAGCGCCCTCAATCTTACACTATGCAAAAGAATCGGCTTTTTTCTTTACCGGAATCCAGATTTCGCTTCGGTATTTTGGGTTGCTGGTGTCCGGGCTTTCGTTCCACAAAATTTCGGGGCCTTCCACTGCCTCATATCCTGAAGATGGAAACCACTCGGAGTAGATTCTGCCCCACACATTTTGAAGAGTTTCGGGGAATGGCCCAATGGATTCAAAAACTGCCCAGGTGTGGGCCTCTACTTCTAACACATCAAATTCTGCAGTGTCATCCCTCGTAGTTGCTACCCCGATGTAATGATCCAGCTCACCCTTTTCTTCCATTCTTCCTTCCGAGAAGTTTGTAGATGCACTGATCATCCCTGTGGGCTCTACATTGGAAAGTGCTTTTAATTGTTTAATCACCTCAGGGGTTAAAAGTTCAGTCATTTTTGCAATCTCTGGGTTCACCCCTTCAAAAACAATGGGAACCCTCTTCTTAAATCCCACCAGCTTAAAAGGCTCTTTCTCCACAATGCGGTAATTCATTTCGCATCCTCCTTTGATGGATAATTGAAAGGTCATTCGAGGGTACGCTTTGAGTTGGATATTCTCATTCCTTGCTTCCGAGGGGAGAATACCATGGATGGACTGAAAAGCACGGGAGAAGGAATCAGCGGAATCATAACCGTATTTGACAGCAACATCAATGACTCTCAAATTGGTATCCTTCAAATCAAGAGCAGCCAGTGTCAGCCTTCTTCTCCGGATGTATTCGGACAAACCAATTCCCGATAAAAACGAAAACATCCTTTTAAAATGATACTCCGAACAACATGCAATGTTTGCTATCTTGCGGTAATCAATATCCTTTGTTAGGTGCTCTTCCACGTATTCCAGTGCTTGATTCATCTTACTGAGCGAATCCATCAAACAACCTCCTTTCCTCATCCATATTATCAAAGGATGCCCTTATCCATCCGACATTCTGTGCACCGTTTCATCGCATTTTTTATGGCAGAGGTCTTTATTTGACAAAGAGGCCGCATGGTCCTGTATAATAAGTTCAAGACTATATGGACCTTAGGTTAAATAAAAGGCGCAAATCATTATGCGGATTAAAATTAACGGAGGCTTACCGTGAACAAGAAGATGGATTTTGTGTTGGGAATTCTATTTGCCGCGGCAACTATCATATTTATTGCATTATTTCTCACCAATGATCTGTTTTTTCACTGGGCGTTTGAAAGACATCATAATATCTTAAGCTGGTATATTAGACCCTTATTTATCATACCGATGGTGGTGTTTGCTTTTCAAAAAAGCTTTTCCGGCATATTTGCTTCCATATTTGCTTTATTTACCAGTATGTTCTGGTTTCCAGCTCCGGCTACAAGCAGTCCTCAAGTTTTAGCATTTTTAGCTTTTGAAATGGATTACCTGAAAGGTGCATGGACCACCCCAAAAATAATCATAAGTTTAGCAGTGCCCTTGTTTTTCTGTATCCTTTTGATAGCAGCGTGGAAAAGAAACTGGAAATGGCTTTTAGGTGTTATCATCGGGGCAGCTGTTCTAAAATTTGTTTGGAGCATTGTATTTAGCGGTGAAGCAGGTATGTCCATTCTAAAACCTGCGTTGTTGGGTTTGGTTGCCTGTATCGTTGGACTAAGTTATTATTTTAAAAAGCATAAGCGGGGAGATAAAAATTAAGTAGGTAGCACTTTTTTCAATCAGCCCCCAATCAAGGGGATTATTTTAAAAGAGCGAAGCTGCGGGTTCCAGTCCAGCTACTTCGCTCTTTATCTGTCCATAAGCCTACCGAAGATCAAGGCTCAACACCCCTATCTGCAACTGGGCAATTAAATGGCGGAATCGCCTTCAAACAGTGTGAGAGTGCTGCTTAAAATAAAGTTTTGAATGGAGGATTCGGGGTAGTTGATGCGCGTCAGAATCTGCTGCGCTGCCCACAGCCCCATCTGCTCGGATGGCTGGCTGATGAGCCCTACAGGCTGAGTGAGGCAGACATCGCGCACTCCCTCTTGATAGCCAATCACATCGATTTTGGCGGAAAAGTTGTTCCGTTCCCGGAAAAGATAGCTCATTACATCGGATGCCATGACGTTGTTGGATACAACAACCGCACTGCAGCCCTGTTGCAGCAAGCGGGTGAAAGGAAGAAGAGCGCTGGTATACATAGAGTCGCCGGACTGAATAAAAGATTCCTCTACCGTAAGGCCGTGGTCCGTCATGGCGTCGTTGTAAGCAGCCAGGCGTTCCTGTGTGGTGGAAAGGCGTGTTAATCCGGTGATATAACCGATTTTTTCATGCTTGCGCTGGATTAAAGCAGCAACGGCATTGTAAATGGATACGTAATTGGAAATCGTCACATTGTCATGCACACAGTTTTTGGGGGTTCTGTCAATAAAAACGATGGGGAACCCTTGGGGAAGAATCCCATAGATTTGCTGGGCATCCTCCAAAGTGCTGCCAATGATCAGCCCATCCACCATGCCGGCAGAAAGCACCTTTATGCCGTCCAACTCTTTTTCTGCCGTCTCTTTGGTGTTGATGATAATGAGGCGATAGCCGCAGGAAGAGAGAAAATCCTCGATCCGTTCAATAATCACCGCCCAAAAATAGTTGGAAATGTCCGGAATAATACATCCGATGATTTTTCGGGAGCCGGTTTTAAAGCCCCTGGCCATAGAATTTGGGATATAGCCAAGGGCTTTAATGCTTTCTTCCACCTTTTTTCGGGTAGCGGGAGAAACATTGCGTGTTTTATTGATTACGTGGGAAACCGTAGCAATCGAAACCCCCGAATGGTTGGCTACATCGCGGATGTTTGGTTTGTTAATCATTGTTAACCTCCGAGCTTATATAAATTCATTTTATGCGCTGTGTAGTATTTTGTCAAGAACTCTGGAAAGTTAACAAAATTAAAATAAGTTAACTGTTACTTGTGACTCATTCATATAAAAGGGGAAAAATTATTTGGATTGTTGACGGTTGACTGCAAAAATTGAATGTGATAGACTTCAGGTGAGGCAAAAAAGTAAACGTTTCAATTTTTGGAAGTTGCTCTTCCAAACGAGGAGGAGACACCCGATGAAAGGCTCGTTTTTTAGAGGATCGCAACTGCAACCTAAGTTTGAACTAAGAGAGATGACCATGCCCAAGCTGGGTGAGCATGATGTTCTGGTAAAAAACATGGCGTGTGGGATCTGTGGTACGGACATACATATTTACCACGGCGAAAAAGGCTCGGCAGACGTAGTGCCGCCTGTTGTATTGGGGCATGAGTTTTCTGGCATTGTGGAGAAAACGGGCAATCTGGTGACAACCTTGCAGGTAGGCGATCACGTAGCCTTGGATCCAAACCGCTATTGCGGCCTTTGCCGCCCCTGCCGCATGGGCAAAAAACAAAGCTGTGAAAATTTGTTTGCGCTGGGGGTCAATGCCAATGGCGGGTTTGCAAAGTACGCAGTGGTACCGGAAGCCCAGTGCTTTTGGGTAAAGAACGAAATAGATTTTGACGTTGCCGCAATGGCCGAACCGTTGGCCTGTGCCATCCACGGAATCGATCAGGCAGAAATTCGCGCCGGGCAGACTGTGGTGGTCATCGGAGGTGGCACAATCGGACTGTTGATGGTTCAGTTGGCAAAGCTTTCCGGTGCATCGACTGTCATTTTAAGTGAACCAATTCCCCTGCGCAGGCAGATTGGTATGTCGGTGGGTGCAGATTATACCATCGACCCAATGCAAGAGAGCATTCCGGAAAAAATGATGGAATACACCGGCAGGCAGGATGCGGATGTCGTAATCGAGTGCGTAGGCAAACCAATTGCTGTAGAACAGGCGTTGCAGGTTGCTGGTTTTAGCGCAACCGTTGTGTTGTTCAGCGTTCCATCTGTGGATGCAACCATGGTTTTGCCTCTTTTTGAAGTGTTTCGTAAAGAGCTGAAGATCATCGGGTCGAGGATTAATCCCGACACTCACCAACGTGCGGTAAACCTGATTAACAGCGAAAAACTTGAGATTAAAAAGCTGATTACACATACCTTTGGACTGGAGCAATTGGACGAGGCTATTCACAAACAGATGGGTAGCGACTCGATTAAGGTAATGGTTCACCCGCACGAATAAAAAGGATAAGGTGGCAAGATGGATGCTGGATGTAACGGCACTGGGCGAAATTCTAATTGACTTTACACCATGCGGCGACTGTGACGGAATTCCGATTTTTGCACAAAATCCGGGTGGAGCGCCGCTTAACGTATTGGCCCAAAATGCACTGCTGGGAGGCAAAACAGCTTTTATCGGCAAAGTAGGCGCAGATGTGTTTGGCGACGATTTGCGCCGGATGATGGCAAATAACGATATCAACACCCAAGGACTTGTCATATCAAAGGACGTGCATACAACATTGGCGTTTGTTCAACTGGACAGCAAGGGAGAGCGTTCGTTTTGTTTTTACCGCAATCCCGGCGCAGACATTCTGCTTCGAAAAGAGGAGGTTGCCGCAGATTTAATTCGAAACAGCCACATTTTTCATTTTGGATCCCTTTCCACCACATCGGAACCCTCCAGAAGCGCCACTTACGAAGCTCTGCGAACCGCAAAGGAAGCAGGATGTATCATCAGCTACGACCCCAATTACCGCGCTCCGCTGTGGGAATCGGAAGAGGTGGCCATCAAGGCGATGTTGGATCTTATGCCATATGCGGATATTCTAAAAGTTTCGGATGATGAGATGAAGCTGTTGACGGGCACCGATGATTTTGATGAGGGCAGCCGAAAACTGGCGGATTATGGGATTACCTTCGTGTGTGTATCCTGTGGGTCGGAAGGAGCTTATTATCGGCGGGGCAATGAGTTTGGAAAAGTTCCGGCCTTTGAAGTTTGTGCAGTGGATACCAACGGCGCAGGGGATGCATTTCTGGGCGCTATTCATTACCAGATTCGCAAAAAAAGCCTGGCGGATTTAAAGCAAATGCCGCGAAACGAGCTGGAGGCGATCATCCGCTTCGCCAATGCAGCGGGCGCCTTGGCTGTTCTGAAAAAAGGGGCCATTCCGGCTATGGCAAATATGGAAATGATCTGCTCTTTTCTGGAACAAAAAGACAGATGGGCTGCAAATCAGGTTCGGAGTATCAGAAGTGCAAAGACAAACCACCAGCATATCAATGGAATTGTTCCATTAATATAGAATAGGGAAATTGGAGGAGAAAAAATGAGAAAAAAAGTAATTGCACTATTGTTGACTTTATGCTTTGTTGTTGCAATGACTGGCTGCGGCGGCAATACAGCCCAATCTGCGCCCGGCAGTGCAGCGCCTGCACCCAGCGCGGCCTCCGGTAGTGCAGCACCGGCGGAGTCCAAAGGTGATGTCACCATCAGGATGTGGACGTTCCTTGACCCCACCAACACAGAGAATGGCCGCTCTGTTGCCCTGAAGATGATGATTGACGAATTCGAAGCTGAGAACCCCGGCGTTAAAGTGGTGGTTGAGCCTCAGGACTGGTCTACCATGACAGCAAAGTTCATGGCTGCCGCAGCCACCAATATGGCACCTGACGTGATGTGGTGTGCCCGTGACGAGCTGTATGGCGTTCTGGATGCCGGCGCACTGGAGCCGCTGGAAAATCTCTTTATGGGAGATTGGACCGAGGAAGAAATCGACGATGTGGACGACGCCTTCTTCCGGTTTGGCGAGCGTGACGGAAAGCACTATACCCTGACCCTGAACAAAAACTGCACCGGTTTGTTTTACCGCGAAGACTTGCTGAAAGAAGCAGGCCTTGGAATTCCCACTTCTTTTGATGAGCTTTATAATCACGCCGTTGCTTTGACAGGACAGGATGCGTCCGGTATCAAGCGCTACGGATTGGGCATGTCTTTCTCCACCGAATCCAACGACGCACAGGCCATTGTGAACTGGCTGCTTCAGGAGAACGGCGACCTGTTCCATCCGGACGGCAGGGCAAATTGGGCCAATGATGCAGGTGTTACTGCCATTAACTGGACCAAAAAGTGCATCGATGACGGCGTAACCCCGGCCGAAAGCATCAACACAACCATCGAAGACATTTACACCGAATTTGCGGCGGGCAAGTATGCCATGTCCATTGCCAGTGCGGTTCGTCTTGCCAATCTGCGCGACAACGCATCCTTTGATGGCAGCACCATTCAATTTACTCCTCTGCCTGGCGGCACCATCATTGACGGCTGGTTTGTAGGCGTATGGTCTGGTTCGGCCCATAAGGAAGAAGCCGGTAAGTTCCTGGAAAAAATGTACTCCCCCGAATCCGATAAAAAATGGATTGAGCTGGGAGGCCAGGCCCCCTGCAGAAAGTCCACCGTTGCAAACCTGGAAATTACCGACGAAAACAAATACATGGAAGCTATGCTCGAGGCCTTTGGCGAAGGTTGGCTGCCCTCCAACACAGAACCTTATGTTGGTTGGAAACTGGATCTGAACTATCCGATCCAAAACGTACTGGGCAATGGCGCAGATCCCATGGATGCCCTGAAAGCTGCAGAGGATATTTTCAACTCCAACAACAACCGCTAATCGCGTATCCATCGGCAATCAACCAAGAAATCATTAACCTTTTTAACTTACTGAAAATTGGGTGGGCCCTGGCCGTAAGGGACGGGTCCCGTCCTTTTTTCAGTAGGTTAGCAGGTTGGAAATCATCAGTTTTTGCTTCTTTTATTGCCCCTTTCATGCCCCAACAAGATTTATCGTATTCACAGACAATAGAAAACGGAGAGGTGTTGTTGTGAAGAAGACTGCAGGTAAGAAAAGGAATTATTCTATCTTCTATATTGCTCCGGGTATGATAATTCTGCTGCTGTTTCTCGTTATACCGCTCATCTACACACTGTATTGCAGTCTGTATCATTTGGACTATTTGGTAAAGGGTGACTTTGTCGGTTTACAAAATTTCAGATCCTTGCTTACCAACAGCCGTGTCATCAGATCCTTTGGATTTACCTTCGGAATCACCATCATATCTACTGCGCTGTCGGTGTTGATTGGGTTGATACTGGCCTTGTGGATTGACCGCAAAAAGGGTTTTTTCGCTTATTTGATCGAAATGTTTGGCCTGATACCCTGGGTTATTTCTATGATGGTAGCTGCACTGCTTTGGCGGTGGCTGTTCAACGGCGATTTGGGACTGTTCAATATGATTTTGCGAGGCCTTGGCATGGATCCAATCTATGTAGTCCAAAACAAAACCTCGGCCATTATTGCACTCATCTTCGTGCTTGTATGGCGGTTGGTCGGCTATGCAATGATTATGATTTTGGCTGGGCTAAAAGGACTAGACCACTCTTTAATTGAGGCGGCTAAGGTGGATGGTGCAAATCCACTTCAACTGCTGTTGAAAATCAAGCTGCCCTTAATCAAAACCTCGGTTTTGCTTTCTACCATTGTGCTGACAGTCAGTAACTTTACCAACAATACGGTGCCAAAGGTGTTGACCAGTGGCGGACCAAACGATGCCACAAATGTGATTACATTGTTCCAGTATAATTTGGGTTTCCGGTTTTACCAGTTTGGAACCTCCGCAGCTCTTTCTATTTTAATTATGATTATTACTTCGCTGATTATTGTACTTTACATCAAAGTCAGTGATTATCGAATTTAAGGAGGTTGAGGGATGAACAGCAAAACCATGAAAAGGTTCATCAACAGCCTTGTAAACGGCCTGGTTTAATATTTATGGCTTTTATTACCATCACCCCCATCTACTGGTGTTTTGTTACTTCGCTCAAAAAACGCCAACGAAATTGCCTCTTATCCTCCAAAGGTAATTGGGTTTAATGTTACTTGGGCCAATTATCAGCGCATTCTTATCCGCCGGCTATTTCCAAAGCGTTTTGAACAGTGCGCTGTATACACTTGCAGCAATTGTACTTGGGTTGCTATTTGGCTATCTTGCAGCATATGGCTTTTCCCGACGCCGCTTTTTCTTAAAAAATTCTGGTTCTACATTGTGGTGTGGGCATTCCGCTGTCTACCGGCAGTTCGGTATTGTTGATTCCCAACTATCTGCTGATGATGAAGCAGGGGCTGGCCAATCACTGGTATACCATGCCGCTGATCTATACGGCTTATAACTGCCGCTGTGTATTTGGATGCTGATTTCGGCATTCGCAACATGCCTTATGAAATTGAAGAAGCAGCTATGATTGACGGTTGTAGCCAATTCTATATCATCACCCGCCTGATCCACCCAATTATTAAGCCGAATTTGGCGGCGGCAAGCCTGTTTATTTTCATTGGCTCTTGGGAACGAGTACATTACAACTTCCGTCATGGTAAACGGCGTGCAGCTGAAGAATATTCAAATGGCAATCTACGATTACATAGGGTTCTTTGGGCAGGAATGGGGGCCGCTGTGCGCTGCAGCAACCGTTGCAATTATACCCATTTTGGTCGTATTCACCTTCTTGGGCAGGCAGTTGGTCAGTGGTCTTTACGGCAGGCGCTGTAAAGGGTTAGTGTCGCCATAAAACAGAAATGATAGAAGGAGCAAGCAATGAAGAACTATATTCATGAAGTGCCAAGCTGCACCGAAAGAGATCGGGTTAATCTCAAATATGATGTAGTGGTGGTCGGAGGCGGCATGAGCGGCCTGTGTGCGGCTATGGCCTCAGCCCGTCAGGGAGCAAAAACCGCCTTGGTCATGACCGAAGCGTGTTTGGCCGGAAACGCCAGCTCGGAAATGAGGATGCATATTTCGGGGGCCTCCTGCCACTGGGGCAAAAAGGATGCAGCGGAAACCGGCATTCTCATGGAGCTGCAGCTGGAAAATAAATACCTCAACGACAGCTACAACTACTCCATTTGGGATGGGGTGCTCTGGTCTGCGGCTAAAAATGCAAAAACCTTGACCTATACATGAATACCACCATGAACGAAGTGAAATCTGACGGAAAGCAGATCCAAAATGTTTCCTGCTATCAAATGACAACCGAGACTACCTTTGAGCTGGAGGCAAATGTTTTTGTAGATGCTACCGGCAACGGCACGCTGGGCTACTATGCCGGTGCAGAGTACAAGATTGGCCGGGAAGGCTGCCTGAATACAACGAAAAAGATGCGCCGGAAGTGGCCGATGGGGAAACGATGGGCAATACCATCTATTTTGTGGCCGAAGACGTTGGGCATCCGGTTAAATTTGTAAAGCCGGACTGGGCGCACACCTTTACCGAGGAAGACTTTGCATACCGCTATCACGGCGACATTGTGGTGTATCACACCGCAGACGATGTTGTTGTGTTGAAGCCGGATGAAGATTACGAGCATTACTCCGACGAACTGGTGGAGAAGTATGACGTAAAATCCGGTTATTGGTGGATTGAGCCTTGGCGGCGATTGGGACGATATTATCAAACAATCGGAGGATATTCGCTACGAGCTTTTATCGCACAGTATATGGCGTATGGATCACATTAAAAACGGCGGTGATCACGGAGCTGAGAATTACGAGTTAATATGGGTTGGCAATTGGGAGCCATGAGAGAAAGCCGTCGCCTGATGGGACATGCTGTTCTGACGGCAAATGATATTTTGGCCAACCGCGTTTTTGACGACGCTGTGGCCTATGGGCGGATGGCCCATGGATGAGCATATTGCAGGCGGATTTTGGGCTAAGGGACAGATCCCCTCCAAGGTGCGTTCCTTTAAGGGGCTTTACTCCATTCCATATGGTTGCTATTGCTCCAAGACAATCTCGAACCTTATGATGGCTGGGCGAAACATCTCGGCTTCCAAGCTGGCGATGGGCTCTACCCGGGTGATGGGGAACTTGTGCCATTGGGGGAGAAGCTGTTGGAATTGCGGCGGCAAACGCTGCTCTGTGCGGCTTAACTCCAGAGGAGTACGGAAAGCAGCACATAAAACAGCTGCAGCAGGAGCTGCTAAAGAATGACTTGTATTTAATCGGCTGCAAAAATGAGGATCCGGCAGGACAAGGCCAGAACCGCTGTCATCTTTGCAACTTCCGAGCAAGAAGGATACGAAGCCAAAAATGTCATTTCCGGCGTCACCCGCCGGGAAGGGGAGAACAGCAACTTATGGTGCTCTGATGGCATAGGCCCCAACGGCGAGCAGCTCACCCTCACTCTGGCAGAGCAGGCAAGTGTTTCTCAAATCCGATTGACTTTTGATCCTGATTTGAGTGAGGAGCGCTGCATTACCGTGTCCAAAGCATTTATCGAAAAACAGCCAAAGGGTGTTGCCAAAACACTGGTAAAAGATTACACCGTCGAACTGCTCAGCGCCGGTCAAGTCATTGCTGCCCACAGCGTAAGCGCAAACCACCAGCGCTTGAATGTGATTGATTTAGAAAACCCAGTGGTGGCCGATGCCGTGCGGGTTACGGTGCACAGCACCAATGGCTGCCCGGATGCCCGCATTTATGAGGTGCGAATCTATTAGTCAAAACATCAGTCGGCATGATGAAAAAAAGAGACCATCCACTTTCTACAAATGTAATTTAGGGGGGTAGAGCTATGCTTCAGCAGGTAATGACAGCGCCGGGCGTCATCGAATTCCACGAGGTAGCAGTACCGGAGATAGACAGCCATCAGGTTTTGGTTAAGATCATGCGCATTGGAATCTGCGGGTCGGATATTCATGTTTTCCACGGCGAACATCCCTATACCAAATACCCGGTCACTCAGGGACATGAGGTCTCGGGTGAAATTGTAAAGGTAGGGGCTGACGTAAAGGGGCTTGAACCGGGCCAAAAGGTTACCATTGAGCCACAAGTATTCTGTGGCAAATGCCATCCCTGCACCCATGGAAACTACCACATATGCGACGAGCTAAAGGTTGATGGGCTTTCAGACAACGGGAACAGCCAGCGAATATTTTGCGGTAGATGCTTCCAAAATTGATCTTCTGCCGGAGAATATGTCCTTTGATGAGGGCGCTATGATTGAGCCGTTGGCGGTTGCTGTACACGCTGCCAAACGCTATCCCAACATCGAGGGCGCAAAGGTCTGCGTGTTGGGGTGCGGCCCCATTGGCATTCTGGTTGCACAGGCCTGCAAAGCGTTGGGCGCTGCCCAGGTCATGGCAACGGATGTTTCAGATTATCGGTTGCAGCTGGCAAAGCAGGTGGGGGTAGACTACACATTCAACACCAAAACCGTTGATTTTGGCAAGGCGATCATGGGCTGTTTTGGCCTGGACAAAGCAGATGTCATTTTTGACTGCGCCGGGCAACGACATCACCATGGATCAGGCCATTCAAAACAGTCGCAAAGGTGGAAGCATTATTCTTGTGGCTGTATTTGCCGGGCAGGCACACATCGACCTTGCAAAATTAAATGATTCCGAGTTGCACTTAAATACATCTTTCATGTATCGCCATGAGGATTATCTGGATGCGCTGCGTTTGATGAGCGAAGGAAAAATCCAGCTAAAACCGTTGATGAGCAAGCACTTTGCCTTTAAGGATTATTTGGCAGCGTACGAGTATATCGAAGCAAACCGGGAGCAAACCATGAAAGTGCTGATTAAGGTGCATGATTAAAGCGCTGACCAAAATGGTGCGCAGGAAGGAAAAAATATTATGTCTATCAGGGAACAAACAGCTTCGTATGACCTTGTTGTGGTAGGCGGCGGTCTGTCCGGGGTGTGTGCCGCCATTGCGGCAGCCAGAGAGGGTGTGCAGGTAGCTATCCTGCAAAACCGCTCAGTATTCGGCGGAACGGGAAGCTCCGAAACGCGTATGCATATTGTAGGGGCAAATTGCCACTCTTCCAAGGCCAACCTGCGGGAAACCGGCATACTGGAAGAAATCTTGCTCGAGAACAAACGCCGGAATCCCTATGCTGCATTTCCAATTTTCGATATGATTCTGTGGGAAAAAATCTACATGGAAGAAAATATCACCGCGTACCTGAACACCCATGTGCACGATGTGATTCTGGAAAACGGGGAAATTCGTGCCGTTATCGGGCACCAAAACACCACAGAAACCGAATTTACCATATACGGCACAATTTTTGTAGACGCAACGGGTCATGGTACGCTGGGAGTAGCGGCAGGGGCAGCGTTCCGCACCGGCAGCGAGGCCAGTTCGGAATTTAATGAGCCCACAGCGCCGAAAGAAGCCAATCAGGATATGATGGGCAACACCATCATGTTCTTGGCAACCGACCGGGGCGAGCCTGTAAAATTCGAAAAACCGGTTTGGGCCAATACTTATACCGAAGAGGATTTAAAGCTGCGCCCCCATTTGAATGAAATCGGAGCGCAGGCAGACGGCGGAGGCATCGTAACTCCCGAAGAGGGTAAAAACCAGCTACCGGAGTTTTCCAATGTGGGACGCCGGGTATTGGTGGATTGAACTTGGCGGCGACTATGACGACATTATCGGGCAGAGCGAGGAAATTCGCGACGACCTGCTAAAATGTGTTTACGGCGTATGGGATCATTTGAAGAATCAGGGAGACCACGGCGTAGATAACTACGACCTTGAATGGGTTGGCATGGTACCCGGATACCGGGAAAGCCGCCGCTTGGAGGGGGATTACCTCCTGAATGAAAACGATGTCCGCGCCAACCGCATCTTTGAGGATGCGGTAGCGTACGGCGGTTGGCCTATGGATGTCCATGTCCCGGGTGGCATTCGGGATCTGAAGAGCGTTGGCTCTCGGATTTATAATTTTGAGGGCTGCTACAGCATTCCCTATCGCTGCTATTACAGCAGAAACGTCAGCAATCTTATGATGGCGGGTAGAAACATAAGCGCCACCAAAATGGCGTTTTCCTCCACTCGTGTAATGGGCACCTGCGCAGTGGGAGGGCAGGCGGTGGGTACTGCGGCGGCACTTGCCCTCAAGCACCATTGCTCCCCCAGAGCGGTGGGCAAAGAGCATATCCACGAACTGCAACAAATGCTGTTGAAAAACGATTGCTTTATCCCGGGCTTTGCCAATGAGGATGAAAAGGACCTTGCGCGCGCGGCAACTATCAGCGCCAGCAGCGAAACAGAGAACGGAAAAGCCCAAAACGTCATCAACGGCATTTCCCGCTCGGTGGACGATGACACCAACTGCTGGATTTCGAGCTCATTGACAACGCCTCAAACACTGACTTTGAAGCTGCAACAGGGCCAGTACTGTAAATCAGGTGCGGCTGACCTTCGACACCGATCTAAGCCACGAAATTCAGCCTTCTATGATTCGAAATGTGCGGGAAAGACAGGTAAAAGGTCTGCCTCATGAGCTGGTAAAGACATACTGCGTACAGCTTTTGCTGGACGGCGCTGTGGTTGCCCAAAGGGAAATTGACAACAACGGACAACGTCTGAACATACTGGACTTTGACGGCATTGAGTGCGATGAGGTGCAAATTACCGTCAAAGCGACCCATGGCTGCGATGAAGCACGTATTTTTGAAGTGAGAGTTTATTAAAAAGGAGAAAGCTGTGTGCAGCTAAAAAAGTATATCACCGGATTGCAGCATGTGGGACTGCCTGTACAGGACATGGAGCAAACCTTGGAGTTCTATCGCAATTTGGGGTTTGAAGAAGCCTTTTCTACCCTCAACCAGGGAAGCAGGGTGGTGTTTATGCAGCAAAAAGGCTTGGTCATTGAAATGTACGAGCAGAAAAAAACAGCGGGAATTCCCGGTGCTGTGGAGCATTTGGCCCTTGGTGTCAAAGATATTGAAAAAACCTTTGAACTTGCCAAAGCACAGGGCTGGAAGGTTTTAGATAATGCCATTCAGTTTTTGCCTTTTTGGGAGCACGGGGTAAAGTTTTTTACAATCGTTGGTCCAAATGGAGAAAAGATTGAGTTCAGCCAGATGTTATCCTAATACTTCAAAAGGGTGCACACAAATGTGAGCACCCTTTCTTCCCACTTTATTGCCCTGCAAAAGGGGCTATCCCGGCAATTCGAGAGGAGATTTGTAATGAAATATGGCATTTACGCCCCCTATTGGGAACTCCAATGGGAATGCGATGTTCTATTCTACCTGAAAAAAGCAAAAAAGCTTGGGTTTGATCTTCTCGAAATTCCAGCTGGCGGATTTTATAAGAAGCCGGATGCATTCTTTGATGGGCTGAGAGAAGAATCGGAAAAACAGCAAATCACCATCACAGCAGGGTACGGGCCAGATATTGCCCACAATATCGCATCCGATGATCCTCAGATCATCTGCAACACCATGGCGTTTTACGAGGATATGTTTCGGAAAATGCAGCTGGCGGGGATCCGCAAGCTGGGAGGTGGCCTGTATGGATACTGGCCGGTTGATTATGCCAAACCCTTCGATAAGAAATCCGAATTAAAAAATAGCATTGCAAATATGAAAGTGTTGGCAGATATGGCAGCTTCTTATCAGATCAGCCTTGGTATGGAAGTGTTAAATCGTTTTGAGGGGTATTTGTTAAACACTTGCGAGGAAGCAATGGCTTATGTAAATGAGGTAAACCGGGAAAATGTATCTGTCATGCTGGATACCTTCCACATGAACATTGAGGAGGATTCCATTCCTGCAGCGATCCGTTTGGCCGGGAACCGGTTGGGGCATCTGCATGTTGGCGAAGCAAACCGCCGTCCGCCACACAATGGAGGGCGCATCAACTGGCAAGAGATTGGATTAGCCCTGAAAGAAATCGGCTATGATGGTGATGTCGTAATGGAACCCTTTGTTTTACAGGGGGGAGAGGTTGGCCACAGCATTAAGATTTGGAGAGATATGGTGGATCCCCAAGACAAAGCAGCCCTTGACGAAAGTGTTGCCGCATCCCTTGTCTACCTAAAAAACGCATTGGAAAGCAAACACGACGCATAAACAAAAGGAACCCTTATCCTCATTTGCCTTGTTTACAGCTGACTTTAATACTATGTGTTCGTCAAGTAAAAATGTTAGCAAAAGGTCCCCAAAAAGGTTAGCACCTTGGAGCACCTAATTTGTTGTTCGTGCGTGCGGCATCGGGGACCCGTATCTGCACTTTTGGGGGCCGAACAGGTCGGGGCCCAGCGCTCACTTTTTGGAGACCCACGGGGCCAAACAGGTTGGGGTCTAATGCTCATTATTTGGAGCGCTTTTCAGCGAGCACGTTGGCGCTGCATGGATTGGGTAAGCCGGTAGCTCTCGCCGGAAAAGATCACAATATGAGAATGGTGGATCAGCCGGTCAACCAAGGCTGCGGTTAGGCGATTGTCGCCAAAGACGGTGTTCCACTGCGAGAACTCTAAATTGGACGTAATAATGAGGCTCCTCTGCTCGTAGCAGTCAGAGATCACTTGAAACAGCAGCTCAGCGGCATCCTTGTGCAGCGGCACGAAGCCAATCTCGTCAATCACAATGAGTTCCACTTTTTTCAGAGTGCTGAGATAATTGTTCAGTGTGCCCTTGTTGTTCTTCTCCAAAAGGATGTTTGCAAGAGATGCCGCCGTGTAAAACCGGACACGCCGCCCTTCCTGGCAGGCTTTCAAGGCAATGGCCGTGGCAAGATGCGTTTTGCCGGTGCCAACGGTGCCCATGAAAATGAGATTTTCTTTGGGCGGAAGGAACCCCAACTCCTCCATGTACCCTGCACTCATGCCGCTGGGAAGCTGGATGGCTGAATTCCACACGAAATCATCCAGTGTTTTTAACACACGGAAGCCGGCGGTTTTCACCATGCGGTTAATGCGGTTGACCTCTCGCTCACGGAGCTCCAGCTTCAGCAGATCGGTCACATATTGTTCTGTGTTTTCAAATTGGACAGAGCGCCATTCTTTGGCCATGCCGCCCCAGCTTCACCTGTCGCATCATCTGTTCAAGCTCTTCAGACACTCACATCACCTCCCATCAGGCCGTCATAGGCGGACAGATTGGGATTGTAATGCAGCGCCGGTGAACTGGGCAGCTTGAGCGGATCAGGCCGGTATTCCTTCTTTGCAATCATGTAGTAGCACTGCCGGACGCTGTCCGCATCTGTGCGGCCGTTCTCCTCGGCAAGCTCCAATGCATCGTTGCACAGAGCGACATTGCCGTCAGAAACAATTTCACTGAGTAGCTGTAGCGCATTCTTACGCTCTCTGCCGCTGATCTGTTCCAAAAAAGTCTGCCACCGCTGTGGCATCTGGTGGAAGAAACGAGTATGCAGGGTCGCTCCCGGCTTTTTACAGAGCGTAGACACATATTGCGTCCAGTCAAAAACCTCATCGTTGGTTTTGTAGCTCCTGGGGTAGTGTCCAACCGGGCGGTGGTCATGAAAAAACTCCACATGGTCAAAGAAAATCTTGGCCTGCACCGTTTCACCGGAAAGCGCGGGAGAAAGGCCATATTTGTTGGTTTCAATCGTTACAAATCCGCTTTTGTTCACTGTCAGCGAAGCATAGCGGAATACTGAGAATGGATACTCTGGCAGCCGCAGCAGGTTCGCCTCGTCGTCTTTCCAAAGCTCCTGGATTAGTTCCTTTTTCTTGTAGTGGGGACGCTGGGCATCCTTTTCACACCATTCCCACAGGGATTCATTGAATGCGTCAAAGGATGTAATGGTCGGAACCGGGACAAAGGCATTTCTGCGACTGTAGCCCACCTTGTTCTCCACATTTCCTTTTTCATTGCCGGAAGCAGGATTGCAAAACTCCGCCTGAAAACGGTAATGTAGCATAAATCGAATGAAACCATCCGTAAGAACTCGCTCGGTGCCCTTAAGCACCTGAACAACGGCGGTGGACATATTATCAAAGCGCAGCCGGGGCGGAACCCCGCCAATGTGCTCAAAGACACGTTTCATCCCTTCCAGCAAGCACTCCTGGTTTTGCGAGGGATATGTCTGCGTGTAGCCTTTGTTGGAATTGGGGAAGGAAATCGTCAGCGCATAGCCGTTCTGTTGCTGCCCGGCACCGTCATAGTAAATATGCTCACCGAAGTCCACCTGCCCACTGCCCAGAGCATGCGCCAGCGGAAGATAACCGCTGCTCTTGGAGTTCATAACAAACCGCTTTTTACGGACATATTTTTTCA
>JBMNHF010000019.1:0-67893 GCA_050950205.1 Oscillospiraceae bacterium | reverse complement strand
TGGAGGCACCACCCAGATTCGAACTGGGGATAAAGGTTTTGCAGACCTCTGCCTTACCCCTTGGCTATGGTGCCGACTCTGATATTATATGAGATATTTGCGCTTTTGTCAACCGCTTGAAGTTGTATTTTCAAAACGGTGAAAAAAACCCTAAAAACAAAACCACCCTTTTATAATAATAACCTCTGGTAAGCAAGATCTCTCTTGATTGGCTTTGACTATATGGTATCCGTATCCTTTCCAAAAAACAAAGGTTAACATATTTTTTGTCAAATAAAAATAAAAAAAGGAAGTTATTGACAGTTTTTACATATTATGGTATTCTTGCTTAAAGGCTTTCTGTAAAGAAAGCCGCATGGCCGTTACTGGTGCTGCCCACACCGGTAACGGACAAAGGTGGACAATGGTTAACAGCTAGCACCCTTGCACTTCCACGCGGCAAGAAACATTATAGCCGATTTGTTTTTTTCTTGCAAGCGGGACCCATCGACATTTCAGGCGCGTGTAGGGGATGCATCCTTACGCGCGTTTTCTTTTTTACAGCTTTTGATCAGCTGGAAGGGATGCTCCAAGGAGCGTCTGGCTCCAATTCAGTTGCCGGTACTTTGTGGGAATGGGAAATAGCAGCATGGTTCGGATTCACTTTTTCAGTCTTAAACGGACACCGCCTCCATGGGGATAACACAAAAACTCTAACGGGCAAACCACGCAGTTTGCAAGTTATCGTAAAGTCTTTAAAACAGGTAGGCATACCGATGAAATCATAAAGAAAGGCGGAGAAAAAAATGAGCAACCCAAACACGCAAATCCGGCCACTGGATGATGTGGGGCGCATTGTAATCCCTGGCAATATGCGGGAGGTTCTTGGGTGGGAACCGGGAACCCGGCTGGAGATCCTGGTGGGGGATCTGGCCAATAAGTCTATCACCATACGGCAGGCGTTTCCCCGGTGCTCTCTGTGCTGGAAGGAGTCCGAAAACCTTCGCAAGGTGGCAAACGGATTTGTATGTTCGGAATGCGAAAAGACAATTCATTAATTCACTGGCAAACAGGCGGTGCTCCTTTTGAGTGCGGTCTGTTTTTGTATGCAAAAAACGGGGGAGAGGCTGGTCCTCTCCCCCGCAGGGTGTCGATGGATTGTTTTTGCTGCCTTGGGCGGGGAGCTGGAAGCGCTATTCCCGTCCAAGGCAGATTTAGTATACTCGATTTCTTTGCAAAGGGGTTGGTGCTTGCCGGGAAGAATTAGGGGTGCTGTGCTCTGGTTGGAATTTACAGGCTGTCGCCAAAATCCCGGCGGAAGGCAGCCGTCAGCTTATCCATCCAATCGCCCACCGGCTCCAGCCGCCCGAAGAAGAACCGCATGATCTTGGGTTCTTCCACATACCGCAGCCCGCCGACGAGGGAACGGTTTTCAAAGAGCCATGCCAGACGGTCGGCGGCGTACTTAATCTGGGAAAGGGAAAAGACCCGCTTGGGCAATGCCAGACGCAACAGCTCCATTTCGGCAAAGCGCTCGGTGCCGTCGGGCTCCCGCTGCTCGCTCATGGTACCCCGCTCCATTCCACGCACACCGGAAGCCACAAAGACTGCGGCGGCCAGAGCACCGGCGATGTATTGGGTCTGGTCCAGATGAGGCAGGAAGGCGGAGGCATCGATATGGCATCCCAGTCCGCCAGCAGGGTTCACGACCGGAACTCCTTTAGCCTGCAGCTCGTCGGAGAAGGCTTGGATAAACAGGGGTGCCTGCATGACAAAATCCATATCCAAAGATTCGTACAGACCCACTGCCATGATCTCCATTTCCCGCACACTCATGCCGCCATAGGTGAGAAAGCCCTCGAACAGGGGGACAAACTCCCGCATTTCTTCAAAGATGGTGCGGTTGTTGGTGACGATGGCACCGCCTCTGGCGCAGCCCAGCTTGCGGGCCGAAAAGTAGATGATATCTGCCAACGCCCCCAGCTCCCGGGTAATTTCCTCAAGGGCCATATCTTTGCAGCCCTCTTCCCGGGTTTTGATGAAGTAGAGGTTGTCGCAGAGCAGGGAAGCGTCGATGACAAAGCGGATGCCCTTGTTGCGGCAGAAGGCGGAAACTTCCCGGAAGTTCTGCAGGGAGACAGGCTGACCGCCAATGAGGTTGGTGCCGGCTTCAATCCGCACAAAGGGAATATTTTCTGCCCCTACCCGGGCGACCAGCTCCTCCAGCTTGGCCATGTCCATATTCCCCTTAAAGGGATGGGTGGAGTTGATGTTGAGCCCCTCGTCAATGAGGATTTCCTCTACGATGCCCCCCATCCGGGTGATATGGGCCTTGGTGGTGGTAAAATGGAAGTTCATGGGCACCACGCTGCCCTCGGTGACATAGGTCTCCGCCAGAATGTTCTCGCAGGCCCTTCCCTGGTGGGTGGGCAGCAAAAATTTGGTGCCAAACATATGAGTGCAGGCTTCCTGCAACCGGGTAAAGGTTTCACTGCCGGCATAGGAATCGTCGGCCAGCATCATGGCAGCCATCTGCTTGTCGCTCATGGCGTTGGTGCCGGAGTCGGTGAGCATATCCAGAAAAACATCCCGGTTCTGCAGCAAAAAAGTGTTGCAGCCTGCCTCCAACATTGCTTCTTTGCGCTGCTCCACCGGCAGCAGGGTCAGCTTTTGCACCATTCGGGTTTTGTGCATTTCCAAAGGCAGGGAATTTCCGCTGAAGAATTTTACGTTGGCCATAATGATCTCCTCCATGTTATATAGTGCGTCGGAAGATTTCGGCCTGGTATGCTCTGACAAAACAAAAAAGCCTTTCGTTCCGCCGGGCATTCACCATGCCCAGGGACGAAAGACTATGCTTCCGCGGTACCACCCTGCTTGCGGCCAAAAACAGCCGCCCCTCGTTTCGGGTCCGACAACCCAAGCCCTGTAACGTGGGCAAACGCATCGACCTACTACGATCTTCAATCGACGAGCTCAGGAGTGTATTTACACATACATACCGGCGTTCGCTTGCACCAACCGCGAACTCTCTGACCCGGCTATTCTTTGCCGGTGCCGCACCTTTGTATGTCTTTCTCTCCGTCACAGCCTTTACTTGCTAGCAATGATAACACGTTGTTTTGCCACTGTCAATAGTGATTTTGACCAAAGTCCTATGGCCTGTGCTAAAAAAGAAAAGGCTACCTGCCTAACAGTTCCCGGTATAAACATGGCGCAGGTAAGCTCTCGCCACATCAGCTAGAGCATAAACCGTTTCTACCGGAGTGGGCAGAGCATCTAACATCTGATAGCGGGGGAAAAACCGGCTGACGTGAAAGGGGAGGGAAGGGCTGACACCGGCAAGCCATGCCGCCATTTGTTCCATCTCCTCGGGATTATCGCTCAGCCCGGGAACAATAAGGCAGGTCACCTCCACATGGCGTCCAGCTTCTACACTGCGGCGAATGGTGTTTTGCACCATTTCCAGCTCCCCGCCCAGCTTGCGGTAGCCCGCTTGGGAAAAACATTTGAGATCGATGTTGAGAGCATCCACCGCCGGGAGCACCTCCTCCAGAGGAGCAGGGTTGAGAAAGCCGTTGGTCACCAACACCACCTTCTGGTGCTGCCTGTGCAGCAAATCGGCGCAGTCCAGCAGATATTCGGGGGCAATCAGAGGCTCGTTATAGGTAAAGGCCACCCCGATGTTTTCTTTCCCCGCTTCCCGGCTCATCGCTGCCAGCTCCTGGGGAGGAACAAAGCGGCTGGCAATTTTCTGTCGGGAGATGGCATAGTTCTGGCAGAAGGCGCAGGAAAGGTTGCACCCATAGCTGCCCGCCGAAAGAATGGAGCTGCCCGGATGAAAGTGGTAGAGCGGCTTTTTCTCGATGGGATCCAAAGCCAGAGAGGTAAGCTGGCCATAGCTTTCGGCTATCAGCGTTCCTTTGCGGTTGCGCCGGGCCAGACAGCGCCCCAGAGCGCCATCTGCCAGCAGACAGCGGTGGGGGCAGAGCAGACACCGAACCTTCTCCTGCTCTCCCACCTGAAAACGGGCGGCAATCACTGACTTTTCTGCTCCAGCAACAAGCTGATGGCAAGCCCGCCCAAAGTCATCACAGCCGCAAAGGTCAGGGAGATGATGGCCATCTGCCTTGCAAATTTATAATCGGCATTCATAGGGGTACCTTCCTTTCCATACAGTCGGGTTTGGCTTTCACAAGATTGGATATAATTTATTTTAAGTTGACATCCCAGCTCAGGTATGGCGGGTGACCTCAAAGCGGAACAGATTCACCGGCTTGCCGCCGGAAATTCCGGCCTTGTGGCGGGCAATGGCAATCTGCTCCTCCACCGTGTCCACCCCATCCAAATTGGGAAGAAGCAGCCCCCGCTTGCTTCCCCTTTCCACAATGACGCCGTAGCGAAGGGGATCCAGCATGCTCTCGTCGGCGGGTTCGGGGCGGGCCAGCACATCCACACTGTACACCAAATCCTCCAGTTCCCAAGGCTCCACCGGGGAAAACCGGGGATCCCGCGTGCCTGCGGAAATAGCGTTGTGGCGAATTTCCTCGGCGAGGTTGGGTTGCGTGGGGCCGGTGGTGCCAATGCAGCCTCGCAGCTGCCCCCCTTTTTTGAGGGAGACAAAAACTCCCGCCCGGCTGTTTCGCATCTCATCGGGCAAATTCTCCGGCAAAGGCGGCAGCTTTCCGTGAACCACAAACTCTTCCAGAGTCTGGCGGGCCAGCCTGACGTAAGGATCTTCCCCAGCGCGAATCCGCTCCATTTCCAGAGCGATTTTTTCCCGCCTGCGGCTGAAAAAGTTGCGGCTGGGGTCTTGGCCTCCCACCGCAAAAGCCGCCACCCCATAACCTACTCCAAAAGGCCCCTCGTAGGAGAGAAGCTTGGAATGGATCTGGCGTTTGTCCAGAGCGCCGGCCAGCATCAAAAGAGGACGCAGGCCGCATTCTGCACCCCGCTCACAAAGGCTTTCATCCAGTTCAAACAAAGCCTCAAACTCCCCGCGATCCAAAAGGGTGGTCAACGCCTTGTCCAAAGCGGGACCCTCGGGGGCAAAACCGTAAGGGCCATCCTCGGTCAGCTTGTGGGAAAGGTCGCCGCTGGCAATGACCACAGCGCTGCGCCCCAACTCCTCCACTGCCTGGGCCAAAAGCATGCCAAAGCGATAATGCTCCTCCCGGGAAAGCCCGGAGGACGATACCCGCACCAAAGAAAAGTCTTTGGCGTATTCCCGAATAAAATGCAGGGGAACCAAAGTTCCATGATCCAACTGCGGCTCCCGCTCTCCCAGGGTTCCCGCTGGCAGCCGCTCATTTGCGCAGAGCTGCTCCACTCGGCGCACCAAAGCCTCATCATAGCGAACTTTGATGGGCGAAGGGTCGCCAAACTGGGCCAGACTGCCCACAGCGCCCTTTCCCGGAGAGATGTGGATGTAGTCGGAATAGACGGTGGAATGGGGGGTGAAAAGGATGATGGTTTGGGGGGAGAGCGCTCCAATCTGCCGGGCCACACCGCGGTAGCTGCGGATGGTAGCGGAAATCTCTTTTTCCCGGCCCTGTCCCACCTGAGGAACAATCAAAGGCGGATGGGGAACCAAAAAACCTGCGGTGATGGACATATTGGCACCTCCTCCATAGCTTGTACATCCATAGTTTACCATATTCCTGTCCCGAGTTCCACCAAATAACCAAAGCACCGGGGAAAAAGTGCGAGGAATCGGCGTTAAAGTCCAGTTTCAATCCAAGAAGCCCGGCAAACGGCAGGCCTTTCTCTTCCATGCTCCCATTTGCCGGGCTTAAGATGGGGATAAAAGGCCGGAAAGCTGATAAAAATAGCATAAACAGTTGCATCTGACAAGAATTTGTGGTACACTTATTCGGCATTCATGAATCCACACGCCATAACGAGGTGCCCGCGCGGTGGCCGGAATTGTTCCGGCGGGGCGGAAGCCTGATCGGGATGGCGGCGGAACAACCAAAAGGAGGAAACAAAACATGAGCATTGTATCCATGAAGCAGCTTCTGGAGGCGGGCGTTCATTTCGGACACCAAACCCGGCGCTGGAACCCCAAAATGGCACCCTACATCTTTACCGAACGCAACGGCATCTACATCATCGACCTGCAAAAGACGGTAAAGAAGCTGGAGGAAGCCTACCTGTTTGTCAGAAGTCTTGCCGAGCAGGGCGAAACCATTCTGTTTGTCGGCACCAAAAAGCAGGCTGCCGAATCCATCCGCGAAGAGGCTACCCGTGCAGGCGCCCACTATGTCAACGCCCGTTGGCTGGGCGGCATGCTCACAAACTTTAACACCATTCGCACTCGGATCGAGCGCCTTGCCAGACTGCGTGCCATGGAAGAAGACGGCACCTTTGACAAGCTGACCAAAAAGGAAGTTGCCAAGCTGACATTGGAAATTGAAAAGCTTGAGAAATTTTTGGGCGGCATCAAAACAATGGAAAAGTTGCCCGGCGCTCTCTTTGTGATCGATCCCCGCAAAGAAAGAATTGCTGTGGCCGAAGCCAAAAAGCTGGATATTCCTGTTGTGGCCATTGTAGATACCAACTGCGATCCCGACGAAATTGATTATATCATCCCCGGCAACGACGACGCTATCCGCGCTGTCAAGCTGATCAGCCAGATTATGGCCAACGCTCTCATCGAGGGACAGCAGGGCCGGGACGCTGCCGCTGCATCCGAGCAGGAGGATGCCGATATGGCCGAGGAAGAGGCCGAGGCTGCCCGGCAGTATTAAGAAGCTGCATACGACTACTGAAATAAGGAGAGTGCATATCAATGGCATTTACCGCTAAGGATGTTCAAAGCCTGCGGGAGAAAACCGGCGTTGGAATGATGGACTGCAAAAAGGCCCTGACCGAAGCAGGCGGAGATATGGAAAAGGCTATTGAGCTGCTGCGGGAAAAAGGACTTGCCGCTGCCGCTAAAAAAGCCGGCCGCATCGCTGCCGAGGGTGTAGTTTACTCCACCGTAACAGGCAATGTAGGTGCGGTGGTGGAGGTAAACTCCGAGACCGACTTTGTTGCAAAAAACGAAGAGTTTATGAACTTTGTCAAAGCAGTGGCCGATACGGTGATTGCAGAAAATCCTGCCGACCTGGACGCTCTGCTGAACTGCAAGCTGGCTGGTTCGGACCAAACGGTGCAGGCTGCTTTGCAGGATAAGATTCTGGTCATTGGCGAAAACCTGAAAGTCCGCCGGTTTGAGCGGTACGAGGGCGTTTGCACCAGCTACGTTCACGGTGGTGGACGCATTGGCGTATTGGTGCAGTTTGACACCGATCTGGGAGACAAGGCCGAGTTCGAGGCTTATGGCAAGGACATTGCCATGCAGATTGCGGCCGTTGGCCCCCAGTATGTCAGCAAGGAAGACGTTCCCGCCGAGGTGCTCAACAAGGAGAAGGAAATTCTCACCGCACAGGCCATGAATGAGGGCAAGCCCCAGAACATCGCCGAAAAGATGGTGGCAGGCCGGATTAACAAATTCTACAAGGAAGTCTGCCTTGTGGATCAGCCTTTTGTCAAGGACGGGGACCAGAGCGTTGGCCAGTACACCGAAGCCACCGCAAAGGCTCTGGGTGGCAGCATTAAAATTGTCCGCTTTGCCCGCTTTGAAAAGGGCGAGGGGCTGGAAAAGAGAGAAGACAACTTTGCCGATGAAGTTGCCAGCATGATGAAGTAAGCAAGGTTGTGTGTTTAATAAGTCCCCTGTTCTCTCGAACAGGGGACTTTTGCTAAGTTATGCGCCGCGCAGCACTCTGGCCCTTGAGATGGTGCTATGAACCAAAGAGCACCAAGCAGCGAAAAACCCAGGACACAGCATTCCCATGGCAGAGGAAAAGACGTAAAATGCCTCTGCCAAAGCATATGACATCAGTGGAAAGTATAGGATTCGATCTGATTTTCGCCAAATTTGGCGGTTGTAATCAGGAGGATTTTTGCGTTGACAGCTTTGATTATTACAGACAATCAAGAATCGTTTAGGTATTACGATAGGGCGTTGCGCCAAGAAAACATCTATGCAAAACACTCCTTTTTTAATCCCCATGAAGTGTTTAACAAGCTGCTTGCGGTGCAACCGGACATTTTGCTGATGGAGGTGGGTCTCGGCGATCGGGCAGCCTGGTTGTTGGACTATCTTTCGCAGTTGCATCTTCCTCGCCGCCCGGCTATTTTTATCTGCATGGGACAGCGCACTTCCAGCTGGGAGCAACTCTTTCTGCGCAAGGGGGCCATGTACGTTTTTGACAAGAGCATGAGCGAAATGAACATTGCAGACTGCATGCTTAACCTGCACTCCCTTTACCGCAATCTGGAACGGGAGGAAAATTTATATCCCGAGCTGGTGCGCCTGTTGCGGGATTGCGGCTTTTCTCCCAAGCACCGTGGCTATGATTGCATTGTGGAATGCGTACAGATGCTCTTTCGGGAGGAGAATTCCCATAAGGCTCTCACCAAAAAAGTATATCCACACGTCGCAAAAACCCAATCTACCACACCCATGAACGTGGAAAAGAACATCCGGGATGCCATTCGCTACGCATGGTCCAAAGGGGATGGAAAAACGCTGCAACTGCATCTGGGATTTGACGACCATAAAAGGCCTCCCAGCAACGGAAAGCTGCTTTCTTCTCTTTGCCAGCAACTGCGAGAAATTCTGCACGAAAAACAGCACTCTACTTCCGACACAAGCTCTTAGACAAGGTGCTCTTGCCATGCTCTTGTCCTTCCCAAAACATACAAAAGAATCATAGAGGGGGCTTGCCCATGCGCTGGCAAATATGGAGGCAGAGAGTGAGGGCAGCGCTATATAAAGTGTTTCAGGGGCGGTATGGTGTCGATCAGCTCACCGTTGTGCTGCTGGCTTTATCGCTGCTCTGCTCTGTGTTGGCTCAGCTTGTGCGTCTGCCATTGCTGATGCTGCTTTATTATGTTGGCATGGTCTTTGCCTTTTGGCGGATGTTTTCCCGCAATTACCCGGCCCGCAGCCGCGAGAATCAGTGGATGCTTTCCTGGGTCCACAAGGGAAAAGCCAGGGGCAGGATGTTGCGCAACCGCTTTCGGGACTGGAAGGTGTATCGCTATCTCAAATGTCCTTCTTGCGGCCAGCATCTTCGCGTGCCCAAAGGCAAGGGGAAAATTGAGGTGACCTGCAGCCGCTGCCGCACTGCCTTTATCCGCAAGGTGTAAGGCTGGTCAAACACTTAGGAAGTTTCCCCTAAGCGCCGGCAGCCAGCTTGCAATGATTTACTTTTGCCTCTTTTTCCCAGAGGGTTTCAGCCCAAAAAAGCTCCCGCTGCAGCTGTTGCACTGCAGTGGGAGCTTTCTGCTTAAGGTTGCTATCAGATTACTAAGGGGATACCAAACTGGCAAAACGGCTCAACCAAGCGCCACATCCAGCACCATCATCACCGCAAAGCCCGCCATGGTACCCAGTGCCGAAAGGTCGGAACCATCCCCCACCTGAGACTCGGGAATCAACTCCTCCACCACCACAAAAATCATGGCGCCTGCGGCAAAGGACAGAGCATAGGGGAGTACCGGAGTGATGAAGGTGACCAGCCAGGCACCCACAATGGCCGCAACCGGCTCTACCACGGCGGAAAGCTGTCCGTAATAAAAGCTCTTAGCCCGGGAAGTTCCCATCCCCCGCATGGGAATGGAAACCGCCGCACCTTCGGGAAAGTTTTGAATACCGATGCCCAAAGCCAGCACCATGGCAGACAAAAGCAGGGTCTTGTCTCCGCCTACGGCACCAAAGGCCACCCCCACCGCCAACCCTTCGGGAATGTTGTGTAGGGTAATGGCCAGCATCAACAAAAAAGTGCGGGTGTGAGAGGCAGAAGCACCGCCTTCCGATTTTTCGTCAGGGAAACCCAAGTGCAGGTGGGGAATCACCTTATCCAGCCCCCACAAAAAGAGTCCGCCGCACAAAAAGCCCACCAAAGCGGGAAAAAAGGAGAAAAACCCCATATGCTCCGAAAGCTCAATGGCGGGGGCCAGCAAAGACCAAAAGCTGGCAGCAATCATTACACCGGCGGCAAAACCAAGCATCAGGTTGGTGACCCGCTTGTCCAAAGATTTGAAGAAAAACACCAGCGATGAGCCGGCTGCGGTCATTCCCCAGGTAAACAGCCCGGCCAGGCCGGCCAGCAGTACTGGGTGAAGATTCAACAAAGCTTGCATCCCAAACACACCTTTCTGGGAGATTTTACAACATCATAGCATAAATCTTTCTTTTTTGCCATCCCAAATCTCGTCATTCAGAAGTCCTTAGCTGGAGAAAAGACCAGCTTGAAACCTTCTGTCCGCTGCAGTGTGCTTGTCCATGAAAAGTGGAGCAATAACCTTCTTTCCACAACGAAAAACGCAGCCGGCAGAACTTGCATTTGCCCAAACAACAACAGGAGGCTGCACTTTTTGGCAGTCTCCTGTGATTGTTTTAGTCTATGACCTGCAGCTCTTTGGGGTAGTGGTTGAGCACCTGGCAGCCATCTTCGGTGACCAGCACCAAATCCTCAATGCGAACCCCGAATTCCCCCGGCAAGTAGATGCCCGGCTCCACCGAAAATACCATTCCCGGCTTCGCCACAACGTGGGAGGTGCCGCTGACATCGGGGGGTTCGTGGCAGTCCAAGCCGATGCCGTGCCCCAGCCGATGGGTAAAGTAGGGGCCGTAGCCGCCCTCTGTAATAATGTCTCTGGCGGCTTTGTCCAAGTCGGAAAGCAAAACCCCCGGCTTTATTTTGGAAATGGCCGCCTCGCTGGCCAGCTTGACCAGCTGGTAGACCTGCCGCTGCTTTTCCGAAACGGTTTTGTAAAACACGGTGCGGGTCATATCACACCAGTACCGCCCAATGGGGGTGAAGATGTCGATGGTGACGCTGTCCCCCGGCCTTAGGGCGGTGCCGTCGGGGCTGTGATGAGGGTCAGCGCCGCCGGCTCCAAAGCAGACCAGCTGGGGGCCCTCGCCGTCGGCACCGTGTTGCAGGAACAATTTATTGACGGCAGAGGCCAGCTCGTTTTCGGTGACGCCCTCTCGAAGCAGGGCGATCGCCGAGGCCATGACCTTGTCGTTGATCAAGGAGTTTGCCCGCAGCTTTTCCTGCTCTGTGCTGTCCTTTTGCTGGCGGGCCAAATCCACCGGATGGGAGCCCACAACGGGTACCATATCCCGGCGCAGCTCCATCAGTCCAATGAGAAATTTACTGTACCAAAATTTATCAATCCCCAACTGGCCCGGCCTTACCACTTTTGCAAGATCGGCAACGGGATGCTCCGAATCTCCGTGGCAGACCAGCGGAATTTCCGGCGTATCGTTCAGCCCAAAGATGGAGTTAGCAAACAGAATGACTTTGCCCCACCGGTCCAGATACAGGGCCAGCATCCGCTCATGGGGTTCTACCCAATAGCCGGTGAGGTAATAGACCGAGGCAGGGGAGGAGATGACAATCTGCTCCAAGTCTGCCTGTTCCATGTATTCGATCACTCGCTGCAGCCGCTGCTCCTTCATAAACGCTTATCTCCTTGTTGGGAACCTGTTACTTTGCCAGAACACAAACCAGCCGGCAGGGTTTGTCGGTGCGGTTTTCACACCAGTGTTGCTCCCCGCGGGGGATAAGGGTAGCCTCTCCTTGACGGCAGGTTCCCTTAAAGTCTCCGCTTTCGGTATATACTTCCCCTTCGAGAAAGAAGGAGTACTCGTCCTGTTCATGGGCACCGGTGCCGCTTTCGGGCACCCGTTTGCCCGGCAGCAGGGTGATGTAACTGATGCGAATGTCGCTGTACTGTCCGGCAAGGTGGAACAGCTGCTGCATTTCATACAGGGGCAGCCCGGTTACCGGCACTTGTTCCAACACAACTTTTTCCATAATTCATTCCTCCTGCCCCATTAGGTCCGTTTGCGCATTCTGGGGTCCAGATAATCCCGCAGGCCGTCACCAATAAAGTTGGCGCCGATGGCGACACTGAAAATCGCAAGCCCCGGAAAGGTGGAAATCCACCAGTAGTTAAAGGTGAGAACGCCGTCGCTGACCATAGCGCCCCACTCTGCCATGGGAGGCTGTACCCCCAGCCCCAAAAAGGAAAGGCCCGAAAACATCAAAATAGCGTTTCCCAAATCCAGCGTGGCCATAACAGCCATGGGCCCTACGCTGTTGGGCAGAATCTCCCGATACAAAATCCGCAGGTGGGATGCTCCCAAAATGCGGCTGGCGGTGACGTAGTCGTTTTCCTTGACGGAAATCACAATGCTCCGGGTAAGCCGGGCGTAGTTGGGCCACCAGATGATGGCCATGGCCAGGATGGAGTTGCTGATGTTGGGCCCCAAAGCCGCCGCAATCACCATGGCGAGAATCAGGGGCGGGAAGGACTGCACCATTTCGCTAAAGCGCATCATCACATCGTCCACCACGCCACCCACATAGCCGGAAATTCCTCCAAACAAAATGCCCACCAAAAAGGAGATTAGGACGGTAACCACCCCGGCGGTGATGGAAATACGGCTGCCGTACAGCACCCGGCTAAACACATCCCGGCCAAGGCTGTCGGTTCCAAACCAGTGCTGGGCGCTGGGGGGCTGAAAGCGCCCGGCCATATTCTGATGGGTGATGGGGTGATAGGGTACCAGCAGCGGAGCCAAAATGGCAATCAAAATCCAGCCGATGCAGATGGCAAGGCCCAGCTTGAACATAAAGTTTTTATGTTTTAACAGTTGCTTTACTGTGTTCATGCTTTGCCTCCTTCTACTGATACCGAATTCTGGGGTCGATCACACCGTAAAGAATGTCAATGAGCAGATTGACCACCACATAGGTGACTGCAATCAGCAGGGAAACACCGCAGATGGCGGGAAAATCCAAGGTAGTGGCGGAAAGATAGGCGTATTGCCCGATGCCCGGCCAGGAAAAGATTTTTTCCACAAACACCATACCGCCCAGCAGGTTGCAAAAGCCCATGCCGCTGACGGTGATCACCGGAATCAACGCGTTGTTGAGAGCATGGCCGATCACCACCCTGCGCTCCTTCATGCCCTTGGAGCGGGCGGTGCGGATGTAGTCCATGGACATGGCCTCCAGAAGGTTGGAGCGGGTTTGGCGGGTAATGAGGCCCATGGTGAAAAAGCCCAGCACAATGGCGGGAAGGACAAGGTGGGAAAGGGCATCCACCAGCATTTCCCAGTCACCCCAGGAGATGGCGTCCAGCACATACAAGCCGGTGCCGCCGGTGGGGTTGAAGATGCGGGGATTGATTCTTCCCCCGCTGGGAAACCACTGAAGCTTGCCGCAAAACACCGACATCACCAGCAGGGCAAACCAAAAGCTGGGCAGGGAAACACCGCTGACCGAAATGGCCCGCAGAATCTGATCCGCCGGCTTGTTTTGAAAGATGGCGGAAAGCACTCCAAAGCCCACCCCCAGCACAATGGCAATGATCATGGCAAAGATGGAAAGCTCAACGGTGGCGGGGAAGTACTGCTTCAGATCCTGTAGCACCGGTCTTCCCGTCCGGATGGAAGTGCCGAAATCGCCGCGCAACAGATTGGACATATAGACGATGTACTGCTCGTGCAAGGGCTTGTCCAGCCCCCATTTGGCTTCGTAGGCGGCGACGATTTCCGGGTCATTCAAGGCGGTCTGGCTGAGGTTTGCAGCAACCGGGTTGCTGGGCACCATGTGGGAGATCAAAAAGACCATGACCGACACTCCCAGCAGCAAAACCACCATCAAGAGCAGACGTCTGATTAGATACCGGACCAAAAAGGCACTCCTTTCTTTTCAGCAATGCAGGTTTATTGAGATGGCGCGAACAAAATCATCTAGATTCTTTGAGTCAAAGGGGTTGCTTCATTCCCTAAACGCCGTCGCAGTATTTGCCTCAACAAACCCTGATGCCATGCCGGAGAGCCTGCAAAAGCAGGATCCGGCACGGCATCCAAAACAAGTTCCCATCGGTTCTATCCGAAAGAAGGAGCCGTTTATTTGGCTACCAGGTCACAGAGTTGGATTTTGCACAGGTCGTTGTAGGTGACGTTGTCCAGACGGTCGGAACGATAGGCAAAGGTCTTGGGGTGCTGCAGCAGGAAGGCAAAGGGGTTATCCTGGTCAAACAGCTGCTGCAGCTCCTCGGCATAAGCAGCCCGCTGGGCGGGGTCGGTTTCCACCTGAATCTTGTTGGCCAGATCCCACAGAGCCTGATTTTCCGCTGTCAGCTCCCACTTGGTGCGGTTGCCGTAGGCGGTACCATGCTCGCCGGTACCCGGCAGGAAGGCAAACTGATTGTTGATGTCGTAGTAGTCGGGAGACCAGAACATGACGTAGAAGGGCATGGAAGCTTCCCGCATCTTTTCGTACACCAAAGTGGCCTCCAGGGTTTCGATGTTGACGTTGATGCCGATTTCGGCAAGGTCCTGCTTGACCTTCTGGGCAATGGTGGTCCACTCCAGACCCTCGGAGTTGTTGTTGGCACAGGTCAGGGTGATGTCAAAGCCATCGGGATAGCCGGCTTCCGCCATCAGAGCCTTGGCTTTTTCCAGATCCCGGAAGTTTTCATCTCTGGTCAGAGCGCCGGAAAAGCCCATCTGCACAAAGTTGAAGGGAATGGTGCAACCCTCGCCGCCCAGAGCCAGGTAGCCGGGATAATCCAGAGCGTAGCGAACCGCTTCCTGCACCTTGGGGTTGGCAATTTCGGGGGAGAGGGAAGCATCCCGGTTCATCACCAGGAAGGTGATGAGGGCAGTGGCGCCGTTGGAAATGGTGATACCTTCCTTACCCTCCAGCTGTTTGGCGGTTTCGGTGTTCAGCCCAAGAGCAATGTCAATTTCGCCGTTTTGCAGGGCGGTGATCTGAGCATCTACGCTGGGCATCTCTTTGAGGATGATGGTGTCAATATTTTTTGCTTCGCCCCAGTAGTTGGGGTTCTTCTCCAGAACCAACTGCTCCTTGGGAGTCCAGCTCTTGATGATGTAGGGTCCCGAGCCGGCGGAGGTGGTATCCAGCCAGGCCTTGGCGGTGTCGCCCCCGGTGTCGGAGCCGCCATGCTGCTTGACCAGTTCACTGTCCAGAATGCAGTAGGCGTTGGAGGTCAGCTTCACCAGGAAGGAGGCGTCGGGTTCGGTCAGGGTAATGACTACGGTGTAATCGTCGGGAGCTTCCACCTTCTCCACAATCTTGACGTTGGAGTAGGCGTTGCTATCCTTCATGTTCATCACCCGGTTGATGCTCCAAACCACATCCTTGGCGGTGAGCTTGTTGCCGCTGGCAAATACCACATCGTCCCGCAGGGGGAAGGTGTATACGGTATGGGTGTCGTCAATTTCCACGTCGGTGGCCACCGAAGGAACGGGAGTGCCCATGGTGCCCGTTTCCACCCGGTACAGCATGTCGTAGGCCGCGTAGGAAATCATGTTGGCGTAAGGCTCGTACATATTGCCGGGATCCAGCGTAATCAGGTCGGACTGAGCTCCGATGACTACGGTTTTGGGTTGGGCGGCTTCCGCGCCGGAGCCGGAGCTGTCACCGCCCTGAGGGGTAGAAACCCGTCCGCTGCTTCCGCTGGCGCAACCGGCAAACAGCGATACCAAAAGACTGCATGTTAAAAGAATCGCTAGTATCTTCTTCATAGTTTACCTCCTAATATAATAAAAGAATATGCTCTTTTATGGATGGGGTTCATAGAGAAAACAGGAAACATAATGGCCGGGCTCCACCTCTTGCATGGAAGGCCGCTCTTTGCGGCAGCGCTCCATGGCGTGGGGGCAGCGGGTGTGAAAAGCACAGCCCACAGGGGGAGAGGTGGGGCTGGGCAGATCGCCCGACAAAACAATCTGCTCGGGAACCGGCTGGCCGCTGCCATCATCGATGATGGGAATGGCGGAAATCAGCGCCTGGGTGTAGGGATGCATGGCATTCTGATACAGGAGCTCTGCCGAAGCCAGCTCCACAATTTTTCCCAGATACATGACGCCGATGCGCTGGCAGCAGTGCTTGACCACACTGAGATTGTGCGAGATAAACAGATATGTTAGGTTTAACTGTTTTTGCAAATCCTCCAGTAGGTTAATCACCTGGGCCTGGATGGAAACGTCCAGAGCCGAAACCGGCTCGTCGCAGATGATCAGTTGGGGATTGAGGGCAAGGGCCCGTGCAATGCCCACCCGCTGCTTTTGCCCACCCGACATCTCATGGGGGTAGCGCTCCAGATAGGCGCTGGAAAGGCCCACCATGTCACACAATTCCAAAATTCTGCGGCGACGCTCTTCCCCTGCATAAAGCCCGTGAATGACAAAGGGCTCGGAAAGAATCTCCGCTATTTTGCGCCGGGGATTGAGGCAGGAGGAAGGGTCCTGAAAGATCATCTGAGATTTGCACCGAAACTCCTTCAGCTCCTTGCCCCGCAGACGGGAAATATCCTTGCCGTCGAAGATAATTTTGCCGCCGGTCAGGGGGTAGAGCCGCAAAAAAGTTTTGCCCAGGGTGGATTTTCCACACCCCGACTCTCCCACCAATCCAAAGGTTTCCCCTTTATAGATGGAGAGGGTAACGCCGTCCACGGCATACAAAGTGGCTTTTTGGCCCCTTTCTTTTTTTACTGTAAAATACTGCTTGACATCCTGTGCCTGCAGCAGAACCTCATTGCTCATGCTGTGTTACCTCTCACTCCTTTATTCAAACAAAAAGCACCGAACCCACCGGCCATCCGGCATCTCTTTCAAATTGGGATGCTCCTGCCGGCAACGGGCCATGGTGTGTTTGCACCGGGGATGAAAGCGGCAGCCCTTTGGCATTTGGCCGGCGTCCGGCACCATGCCCTCTATGGCTTCCAGCCGCTGGTTGCCCCCGGTCAGCCGGGGCAGGGCGTTGATGAGTCCCGCGGTGTAAGGGTGGAGAGGTTCCCGGAACAACTGCTGCACCGAGGAGGTTTCCACCATCTCTCCGCAGTACATGACAGCCACCCGGTCGCAGAAATCGGAGACAATGCCCAGATCGTGGGTAATCATAATGATGCCCATATCCCGCTGCTTCCGAATATCCTTGAGGAGCTTGAGGATCTGTGCCTGAATGGTGACATCCAGTGCGGTGGTGGGTTCGTCGGCAATCAGCAAATCCGGGTCGCAGGCCAGGGCAATGGCAATCATCACTCGCTGCCGCATTCCTCCCGAAAGCTGGTGGGGATATTCCCGCAGTCGCTGGGGGGCATCGGGTATGCCGCAAAGTTCCAGCAGCTGCAGCGCTTTTGCCTCCGCCTCCTTTTTGGAAAGGTTGCTGTGCAGCAAAATGGACTCCATAATCTGCCGCCCGCAGGTGTGGATGGGGTTGAGGGAGGTCATGGGCTCCTGAAAAATCATGGCGATGCGGTTGCCCCGCACCTGCTGCATTTCCTGCTCGGTCAGGGTCAGCAAATCTTTTTCGTCAAACAAAATGCTTCCCCGCACCTGCGCAGCCTGGGGCAGAAGTCCCATCACCGCCAAAGAGGTGACGCTTTTTCCGCTGCCAGATTCACCTACAATTCCTAAAACCTCGCCTCGGGCTACCCGGAACGAAAGATTGGAAATCACGTTCACCGGGCCCTGGCCATTTACAAAGTCAACATATAGGTCACGTACTTCTAACAAATTATTCAAAACCTGCCCTCCTGCCAAGGAATCAGGCAAATCTGATTTGCCTTAAAACAGCAATTTACCCTCTTTGTAAAAAAAAGGAGCTGTTCAATGACATCGTCATTTCCCACAACTCCAACGCTGTATTTGCATATTATACTGCGTTTGCTTCTTTTTTTCAAGAGGAGGGGGGAAAGAATGAAGGAAGGAATGAAAGAAATTGCATAGGGGTGTAACAAAAACCCCTCCCGCCAGTAGGGCGGGAGGGGAAGGACGCCCCGTTTTGTTTCCAATCAGTTGGTGTTGACACCCAACTTGTCAAACACATAGAAGACAAGGCCGAAGAGAAGACCTGCGATGGCGCTCAGTGCCATACCGGAAATGGCTACCTGTCCAATGTTGATGGTCAGGCCGGAAAGCCCTGCCACAAACACCACAGAGGTCATCACCAGATTGCGGGATTTGCCGTAATCCACCTTGCGGTCCACCAGAATGCGCAGACCGGAGGTGCCGATCATACCGTAGAGCAAAAAGGTGATGCCGCCGATGACGTCGCCGGGGATGGTGGAAATCAGTGCGGAAAGAGGGCCGACAAAGGCCATCAAAATGGAGATGCAGGCGGCTCCTCCAATTACCTGTACGCTGTAAACACCGGTGATTGCCATCACGCCAATGTTTTCCCCATAAGTGGTGGTTCCCACGGCGCCAAACAAGCCGGAAATAGCGGTGGAAAAGTTGTCCGCAAAGTAAGAGCGGTGCAGTCCGGGATCCTTGAGCAGATCTCGGCCAATAATCTCACCGGTGACAATCTGGTGGCCAATGTGTTCGGCTGCCAGCACCAGAGCAACGGGGGCGATGGTCAGCATGGAGGGCACATCAAATTTTGCCATGGTAAAGTGGGGGATGGTAAACAACTTCGTGTTCAGAATGGGGGTAAAGTCCACCATGTTAAAGCAGATGGCGGTGACATAGCCGCAGGCAAGGGCCACCAACAGGGGAATGACTCCCAAAAATCCGCGGAACAGAACAGAGCCCAATACCGCTACCAGCAATGTAACGGCAAACACCACAATGCTGCCGGTGGTGGCGCCCTCGCCGTTCAAGGTGGCGCCGATGGCCCCCCCACCCACAGAAACTCCCGCCAACTCGAAACCTATCAAAGCAACAATAGGTCCCATCGCGGCGGGAGGAAGAAGAATATCAATCCAGTCGGTGCCGAACTTATAAATGACAAAAGCAACAATCATACCGATGATGCCAACAAACACTACTCCCCCCTGAGCGTTTTCCACACCGCTTACAGCCATTACAGTGCTGACGGGGGCGATAAAAGCAAAACTGGAACCCAGATAAGCGGGAGCTCTGCCTTTGGTAATCCAAATAAAAAGAAGAGTTCCCACACCGTTCATAAACAAAACTACACCGGTGTCAATGCCAAAAATCAAAGGAACCAGTACCGATGCCCCAAACATTGCAAAGACATGCTGGATGCTTAGGGGCAACATCTTCAGGAAAGGAAGGCGTTCTTCAACTTGTACAATTTTTCTTTTTGTCATACAATCTCCTCCTCCAAATACATGCACACAAATTGTCTTATTTTAGCATGATATAGGGAGGAATACAAGAGAAATCATTAAAAAATTTTCAAAGAACCCGTTGGAAATATTTAGAATAAAGGGAAGCTGGAACCTCTGCCTCAAAAGCAAGGAGGGCAATCCCGTTTAGGCGTCAATCAACTGGATATCCTGCTCAAAGATGCGGCAAAATTCCCGGTGATGCTGTAAAAACAGCTCCACCAAAAGGGGATCAAAATGCTTGCCGGAATCCTGGCGGATGATCTCCACACTCTTTTCGTGAGAAAATCCTTCCTTGTACACCCGTTTGGAGCGCAGAGCGTCATATACATCTGCCAGCGCCATAATCCGGGCAGAAAGGGGGATTTCTTCCCCCTTCAGCCCGCTGGGATAACCGCTGCCGTCCCACTTTTCATGGTGGCAGAGGGTGATGTCCATTCCGGTCTGAATAAAAGCGTTGAGGGTGCATTGCTCCAGCACACTGGCCAAGGTTTTGTGGCCAATGATCACATGGGTTTTCATGATCTCAAATTCTTCGGGAGTCAGTTTGCCGGGCTTGAGGAGGATGGCGTCGGGAATGCCCACCTTTCCGATATCGTGCAGAGGGCTGGCCTTGGTGACGGTCTCTACAAATTCGGCGTTTACCACATGGGGATATTCTCCTCTTTCCAGCAGTTTTTCCGCCAGCAATTTGCAATAAGCCGCCGTTCTTCCGATATGGTCTCCGGTATCGTCATCTCTGGATTCCGCCAGCTTAACCAAAGCATAAATGGTGGAGAGCTGGGTGGCAGAGATCACTTTGACCTTTTCCTCCACCAGTTCTTCCAGATGGTCGTTGTATTTTTTAAGCTGTTCCTCAATTAGTTTTGCGGCGGTAATATCCTGAATGGTGCCGTGTACCCACTGGGTTTCTTCCGATTCCCGGTGTACCACGCAGCGGATATGCACCCATTTGATTTGCCCGTCCTTCATCACCAGCCGCAGCTGACAAGGCGGAGGCTCTGCGCCGCGGTAGAGCTCTTCCAGTACGGTTTGAATCAAGGGGAGATCCTCCGGGTGGACGATCTCCAAAAATCGCTCTATTTCAGCATCTTCCGAATCCGGCAAATCCAGCAGTTCCTTCATGGTGTCCGACCACCAGAGCCGGTTGGTAGCAAGGTTCATCTGCCAGTTGCCCAACGCGGCGATGATCTGTGCCTCCCGACGGTTGGCATCGCTTTGCTCCAGCTGGCGGTTTCTTACCTCCAGTTGCCGGGAAACTTCCACATAGCGGGCCATCAGCTCCGAAACCAACTGGGTCTGAATTTGATAGTCCACCTGATCCGCAAAATAGTCCAGCACCGTTTTGGACTGCTGGGAGGAACCGGCAACTGCCAATATCTGCTCCGCTTCCCACGGGTTTATCTGCATTGGTGCCCGCCTCCTTCAGATAGTAGTCGATGCCAACACGATCCAAAGCCCGGAGCTGTTCTATGGCAATTTCCCGAGCAATGGGGGTGTGAAGGATACTGCCGTGCTGGGGGGCTATTAGGGAAACATCCAGCTCTTCAATTCGGTCCAGAGCATAGTTCAGTGCCTTGGCAGAGGTCATGCTGCGCCGGTGGAATGTCAACATACCCCGAATTTGACAGTATCTTTGGCAGTCGGCACAAGACTGGTCCACCACACAGTCCCTGCACCGCTCCCCAATCTGGGTATACAGGCTCCAGTGGGTATCATAGCCTCCAAAAATATCGCTGCTAAACAAAATTTTTGTCTTGGTATCGTAGGTCATAAAGCTGCCGGGAGCATGGGCGTAAGGGGTGCGGATAAAGACAAGGCGCCTGCCACTGGAAAACCGAAATTCAAACCCCAGATCTTCGATGCACTCCTTGGGGGAGGCGGAGGAATAGTAGTTGATAAAGAGGTTGTTTTCGTAATGGGAGATGATTTTTAGATCCTTGCTGTGAATCAGCGCCTCCATATGGGGGATGTTGGCGCACAGGTCGGGATCGTAATGATGGTAGATCAGCCGGCAAATCTGATTGGGAGCCACTCCGGCCCGCATGGTTTTTAACATAACGGTGCTAAAATCGTTGCGGCTTCCGCTGTCCAGCAAAACCGCCTCCTGCTTGTCCACAATCAAATAGGGGTTGCAGTGCAGCCCCGCAAATGTATCGGCAAAACCCACCCAAAAAACTCCCTCTGCGATTTCGATGGGTTCGTTGTAATTCAAAAATTCCTCCACCACGACAGCTTTTCTCCTTTCGCTGTGGCCCCTTGGACGGGCATCCTGCTGATTTATTTCCCACAATTATAGCACATGATAAGAATAATTTATACTTGTTTTTACATCGGAAAGAGGTGTTGCGGGCAGGGCAAAAGGCAGGGCAACCGGCATTCTAAGAGGATTCTCCAAACCTTCGCTCCTTTTGGAAAATATTCCTTATTCATACCCGGCATATTGGGACCCGGCGTATTGGGGCCATGACCCTCATGATCGGGAGCCCCAAGCGGCAATGGAGCGGAAAATGACTGCGGGAATGATTGGAGAATCCCGCCTTGTCTTGAAATGTTTCAGAAAAAGCACTATACTTAAAAGAATATTTACATGCTAAATCCTGCGCGATGCCATTTTAGAACAGCGCAGTTAAGCCAGGCGTTACGCCGATCAGAATACCGGCTACTCCACCGCGGAGGAGAAGTCGGGGTGCAAAAGCATCCGCGGGGAAAAGAGGCACGCTATGAAGCAATTGATGACAGGCAACGAGGCAATTGCCAGAGGTGCCTGGGAAGCAGGGGTCACATTTGCCTCCGCCTATCCCGGTACCCCCAGCACAGAGATTCTAGAGAATATTGTAAACTACCCGGAAATTCAGGCAGAGTGGGCTCCCAACGAAAAGGTGGCCCTGGAAGCTGCCATTGGCGCCTCCATCGCCGGGGTGCGCTCCCTTGCCTCTATGAAGCATGTGGGGGTGAACGTGGCTGCCGACCCTCTCTTTACCTTTGGCTATACCGGCGTGGGAGGCGGCTTGGTGCTGGTGAGTGCGGACGAGCCGGGGATGCACTCCTCCCAGAACGAGCAGGATAACCGCAACTACGCCTCCTCTGCCAAATGGGCGCTGCTGGAACCCTCCAACAGCCAGGAGTGTAGGGATATGACCAAAGCTGCCTATGAGATCAGTGAGCAATTTGGCGTTCCTGTTCTGCTGCGCACCACCACCCGGGTTTGCCACTCCAAGAGCATTGTAACGTGCAGTGAGCGGGAAGAATTTCAGCCCATTGCCTATCAGAAGAATGCCCAAAAACATGTCACCGTTCCCGCCAATGCCCGGGCGCTTCGCGTCCAGCTGGCGAAGCGGATGCAGGCCCTTAAGGCGTATTCCGAAACCTGTTCCTTTAACTACATAGTAGAGGGCGGAAACATCGGTGTGGTCACCTCGGGAATCTGCTACCACTACGCCCGGGAAGTGTTTGGAGACAGGGCCACCTACTTAAAACTGGGATTTACCAACCCTCTGCCCGACAACCTGCTCAAACAGTTTGCCCAGAAGGTGGACATTATCTATGTGTTGGAAGAAAATGACCCCTATCTGGAACACTGGGTCAAATCCATGGGGATTGCCTGCAAGGGTAAGGAGATATTCCCCGCCTTTGGCGAGCTGACCCCCGATGTCCTGCGCCATGCACTGGGCCAGGGAGAGCTGCCGGTGATGGAGTACAGCAGGGACAAAATTGTGGCCCGCCCTCCCACCCTGTGCGCCGGCTGCCCCCACCGGGGATTTTTCTATGAGTTGGGCAAAAAGAAAAACGTGGTGGTGTCCGGCGATATTGGATGCTACACTCTGGGCTTTGCCCCGCCCTACAACGCCATGGACACCGCTATCTGCATGGGGGGCGCCTTTAGTGTAGGCCACGGCATGCAAAAGGCCTTTGACCTTTCCGGGCAGAATAAGCGGGTGGTAGGTGTGATGGGGGACTCCACCTTCTTCCACACCGGCATCAATTCGCTCATCGAGGTGCTGTACAACAACAGCAAAACCATCTGTGTCATTTTGGACAACCGCATTACCGGCATGACGGGGCATCAGGAAAACCCCGGCTCCGGAAAGCAGGCCAGCGGCAAGCCCGCCCCGGAAATGGATATCGCCACCATTGTCAAGGCGCTGGGCGCAAAGCATGTGATGGAGGTCAACCCCAACGACCTCAAAGCCGTGCGCAAAGCTCTGGATGACGCCCTTGCCCTGGAGGAAGCTTCGGTCATCATCACCAAGTGGCCCTGCGTCCTTAAAAAGATGGATACGGCGGAGCGCTCTGCCTGGGGCAACCCCTTTACCACCAAGTATCTGGTCAACGAGGACCTTTGCATTGGCTGCAAGGCCTGCATTCGCAGCGGATGCCCCGCCATTTCCATGAAGGAGAACAAGAAATCCAGCATTGATGCCCCTCAATGTGTGGGCTGCAGCGTTTGCGCCCAAATCTGCCCCAAACAGGCCATTGGCAAAGCCCCCAAAAAGGAGGAAGCAGGGATATGACAAAGAGCATTCTTTTGGTGGGCGTCGGAGGCCAAGGCACCATTCTGGCCAGCAAACTGCTGACCATCGGGTTGATGGAAGCTGGCTACGACGTTAAAATGAGCGAGATTCACGGCATGTCCCAGCGGGGAGGCTCGGTTTCCTCCCAGGTGCGGTATGGCCGGCAGGTGCAGTCTCCCGTCATTGAAAAGGGCGGCGCCGATATTCTGGTAGCCTTTGAAAAGATGGAGGCCCTGCGCTGGCTGGAGTATCTGCGCCCCGACGGCAAGGTGGTGGTCAACGATTACGCCATCAGCCCCATGCCGGTGGTCAGTGGCGTCACCCCTTATCCCCACGGCATTGTGGAGGAGCTGAAAGCCCGTGCCCAAACCGTAACCATGGATGCCTTTGGCGAAGCGGTCAAGCTGGGAAATCCCAAGGTGCTCAACATTCTGCTGCTGGGAGCCACGGTAGCCAAGATGGGCCTGACCGACATTGACTGGAACCGGATCATTGCCGAGAATGTAAAGCCCGCCTTTGTGGAACTCAATCAAAAGGCTCTGGCCAGAGGAATGCAGCTGGTTGGAGCTTGACCAAGGCGTGGGGGATGCTATAGAGCCGATTTCTTATCCCCGCCGCAAGTTTAAACAGGTTAGCAACACTGTCCGCCCCCGAGGATTCTTTTATGACTTGGGGGCGGATCTTCTTTGTATGGACATTGCTTTGACTCTTCAAAATATGGTATGATTATTTTATTCAATCGCTTATGCAGGGGTTCTATGGAACTTGAACAGCAAGCAAGTTCCGGAGAAATATTCTTTGCAAGGATGTAGAAGCATGGCAAAGCAGCAAACGAAACGACAAGCCGAGGGCTTTGGAATCGGTCAATACCTGCTACTGGGCGTTGTGGTGATGGCGATATTTTTTCTTTGCATTTGCGCCGGAAGTGTCTCGGTTCCGCTGAGAGAAACCCTGCGCATCCTCACCGGGCATTCCGCCGGAGAGCTGTTTGATGCCATCATCCTCCAAGTCCGCCTGCCCCGGGTGATGTCCACCGCCTTGGTGGGGGCTTCTCTTTCTCTGTGTGGGGCGGCGATGCAGGGGCTTTTGCGCAATCCCTTGGCCGATGGAGCCACTCTGGGGGTTTCTTCGGGGGCGTCTTTGGGGGCGGTGCTGGCCATCACCTTGGGAATTCAAATTCCCGGCCTGCCGGGCGGGGGAACCATGCTCTTTGCCATTTTGTTTTCGTTTTTCTCCCTGCTGCTGATTCTTTCCCTTTCCTACCGGCTGGACTACTCCCTTTCCACCAACACCATCATTTTGGTGGGGGTGATTTTTTCCATGTTTTGCAGCAGCCTCATTAACCTGCTGATTGCCTTTGCAGGAGAAAAGCTCCAGGCCATTACCTTTTGGACCATGGGTTCTCTGGCAGGGAGCACCTACCGGGGAGGGTTGACCCTTTGTTTGGCCCTGGCAGTATGCGGCGGCATTTTGCTGCTCCACGCCCGGGAGCTCAACGCCTTTGCGGTGGGGGAAGAAAACGCCCGCCATATCGGCGTGGATGTCCGCAAGGTTAAGCTAAGGGTTTTAATTGTGGTTTCAGTCCTCATCGGTGTCTGTGTTTCCATTGGGGGCACCATTGCTTTTGTGGGGCTGGTGATTCCCCACATCACCCGCATCCTCACAGGCCCCAACCACAAAAAGCTGTTGCCTGCCACTTTGTTTCTGGGAGCGGGATTTTTAATGCTGGCAGACCTCATCAGTCGGGTGCTCCTCTCTCCGCTGGAGCTGCCCATTGGGGTGGTGACCTCCATGGTGGGCTCGGTGATGTTTGTCTATATCTTTTACTCCAGCAGAAAGGCGGGGGGATGATGCTGCAGGTGGAACAGCTCACGGTCCGCTACGGCCCTCTCACCATTGTGGATAAGCTGAGCTTTGCCCTGGAAGAAGGAAGCTGGCTGATGGTGGTGGGGCCCAACGGCGCCGGAAAAAGCACCTTGGTGGGAGCCATTTCCCAAAGCATCCACTATACCGGCAAAATATCCTTCCAAGGCCGGGATCTTGCTGCGTTCAAACCCCGGGAGATAGCCAAAAGCCTTGGGGTGTTGATGCAAAGCCACCACGTGGGATACGGCTTCACCGTGGAGGAGATTGTCCGCCTGGGCCGCTATGCCTATGGAGAAGGATTGATGACCGGGGGGAAAGAGGACGAGAAAAAGGTGGCGGAAGCCTTAAGCCTTACCGGCTTGGAAGATCTTCGAAGACAGAAGGTGACAACACTGTCGGGAGGGGAGCTGCAGCGGACCTTTTTAGCTCAGGTACTGGCACAGGACCCCCGCCTGCTGATTCTGGACGAACCCACCAACCACCTGGACCTTCCCTACCAAAAGCAGGTGTTTGAACTGATCGGAAGATGGGTGCGCCAACCCGGCCGAGGGGTGCTGTCGGTGGTGCACGACCTTAGTCTGGCCGGAGCCTACGGCACCCACGCCCTTTTGATGGAAAAGGGCAGGAAGGTGGCGGCCGGCACCGTAGAGCAGGTGCTGACCGCCCAACACCTCCGGCAGGCCTACGGCATGGATGTACACCGCTGGATGTGCTCTCTGTTAGGGCAATGGGAGGAACCTTCCGGCAAACACTCAGCCCCTCAGCCCTTCCCCACGGCAGAGAAGGGAGAGTCCAAACCATAAAGGGGTGGTGCTTTGCGGTGATGGATTTTTTTAAAAACTATTCTGGCAGAAAGGAAAAACACCGATGAATGCCTGCGATATCTTAAGACATGTGGATCACACACTCCTTCGCCCCACTGCCACTTGGCCGGAAATACAAAGCCTGTGCATTGAGGCAATGGTGTATCAAACCGCTACCGTTTGCGTGCCTCCCTGCTATGTGGAGCCCATTGCCTGCCTGCCGGGAGAAAAGCCGGTCATCTGCACCGTCATCGGCTTCCCCTTGGGATATGATTCCACCCCAGCCAAGGTGGAGGGGGCCAAAACCGCCGTGGCGCAGGGGGCTTTTGAGGTGGATATGGTAATCAACCTCACCGATGTCAAAAACGGGGATTTTACCGCCGTTACCCGGGAGATTGCAGCGGTGAAAGAGGCCGTTGGCCACCACATCCTCAAGGTGATTGTGGAAACCTGCTACCTCACCCGGGAGGAAAAGATTGCCCTTTGCCGCTGCGTCACCGAGGCGGGGGCGGATTTTATCAAAACCTCCACCGGCTTTGGAACCGGCGGAGCCAGCTTGGAGGATATCCGTCTGTTTCGGGAGCACATTGGCCCCGGAGTGCAGATGAAGGCTTCCGGTGGCATTCGCACGCGGGAGGATATGGAAGCCTACCTGCGGGAAGGATGCACCCGGCTGGGCACCAGTTCCGCCGTCAAGATTTTGGCAGATTGCATGCAACAATCCTAATATAAGACACCAAAAAGCCCCCTGATACAGAAAAATCATCAGGGGGCACAATTGTTGCAGGGGAACTGCACCGTATGAAAAACCACAGCAGGTAGCGGGTAAAAATGAAAACTGCAACCGTTGCCCAATGGATGGCTGGGGACTTAATTTGGTGATTACAACAGTTTAATGATATGGTACATACTGTTGATGACCAGCCACATCTGGGGGAAATAGCGCATCAGCTGCCAGATGCCCATTCCATACAGGCCATATTCGTTGACCAGACGAGCCTTGGCCTGAACGCTGCGGGCATCTTCAAACCAAACCTCATGTTCCCGGCCATCGGGAGGGAAAAAGTACCGGAAAAAGGGTGCCTGAGCTACTTCGTCGTATTGAATGGGCACTCTGTTGCGCCGGGCAATCTCCACCGCCTCAACATTTCCAATGGTGCGGGCCATGGTCTCTCCCTGCACAAAAGGCAGCGGCCAATCGTAACCGTAATTGGGCATCCCCAGCAGCAGCTTTTGAATGGGAATTTGGGTGGCTGCATACTCCACCACCTGGCGGACGTTGTTGATGGGGGCCACCGCCATAGGCGGACCAAAAGTATACCCCCACTCGTAGGTCATCAAAAGCGCCCGGTCGGAGGCGGCTCCCAGCCCGCCGTAATCGTGGCCCTCATACAGGGTCCCCGGCTGGTCGCTGCTGATCTTGGGCGCCAGGGTGACAAATACTACCTTGCCAAGAGCGACCATGCGCTGGTGCAGGCGCTGCACAAATTCCACAAAGGCCGCGCTGTTCTCTCCCCCTACAAATTCAAAGTCCACATCGATGCCATAGTATCCCTTTTCCACAATGGTACTAGACAAAGCGTCCAACACCTTTTGCTGCAGCTCCAGATCGTTGAACAGCTGGGCGGCAAGTTCGCTGGAAAAGGTCCCCTCCCGCGACATGGCGGCAAACACCATAAGAGGTGCCGTATCATACTCCAAAGCAATGGCAATAAGCTCCTCATCGTCGTCGGGCACCACCAGCTCCCCTTCGGGGGTAAATCCATAGGTAAAAATACTCAAATAGGTCAGGTAGGGAAGTTGCCTGCGCAGCACCCACCGGTTGACAAAGGGATAGACGTAACCGTTGGTGGCAATAAAGCCCTGCTTTTGGTCGTCAAAGCGAATCACAATGGTCTGCCCTTCGTAAAGAAACCAATTTGCGGTGAGGATGGGGTTGTTTTGCAGCAACGTGTTGACACTGACCCCGTAATCGGCGGCAATTTGCGTGAGAGTATCCCCCGCAGTTACCGTGTGAACCTCGGCGGGAAACAGCACCACCACTGTCTGCCCCACCACCAGACTTTGAAAGCGCCCCAGCCCGTTGTCGGTCAGCAGTCTTTCCGCACTTACCCCGTACTGCTGCGCAATGGAATAGATGCTGTCCCCCGGCTCCACCACATGGATAATCATAGGGATCCCTCCTCCACAGTCAATCCTTATTCCATACTTATGAGGCGGCGGTACCGGATAGCACGAAGATTCTTTAATAAAAAGGTTGTGGAAAGGCTTTTCCTTTTCCCATTGGCGCGGCTTCCTGCTGCTTGTAATTTGACATCTCTCTGTTATAATATAAGAATAGAAAAATTCACCAAAGGGGGTGCGCCATGACCATGACGCCCCAGGGTCGCCAGACCCTTTTTGAATGGTTGGTCAGAGCTTTGGTGCTGTGCGCTTGTTTGCCGGTCCATGAATTTGCCCATGCTTATGTTGCGGACAAATTGGGGGACGACACCGCCCGCAGGCAGGGGCGCCTGACTCTGAACCCCATACGCCACCTGGATTTGTGGGGAAGCCTTCTGCTGATTTTTGTGGGTTTTGGCTATGCCAAGCCGGTGCCGGTGGATGCCCGCCGTTTTCGGCACCCCAAGCGGGATATGGCTTTGACGGCTGCAGCCGGACCCCTTTCCAATATTCTGATGTCCATCCTTTTGCTGGCAGTGTTTAAGATGTTTTTTTACACCGGCCTGTCAAATATTCGAACGGTAGCCATTTTCCTTTCCATTTTGGAGATTATCATCATCGTCAATTTGGGGCTGGCAGTGTTTAATTTGCTGCCCATTCCCCCCTTGGATGGCTCGAAGTTGCTGGGAGCCATTCTGCCCGACCGCATCTATTACCGGATGGCCCGTTACGATAGAATGATTGTGATTGCTTTGTTTGTCCTGTTGTGGACCGGGGTTCTCAGTACCCCCCTTTCTTTTTTGAGAGGCCAGCTTCTCGTTCTGTTGGATGTTGTCACCCGCCCCATTGATATCCTGTTTGCCGGGAGATGACCATGGAAACACTCAGCTTTACCGTAGCGGAATACCAGGCCCCGCTGGATTTGATTCTCCACCTGATTTCAAAGCACAAGTTGAATATTTTGGATATCGACATTTCCTCTCTACTGGAACAGTATATGGACACCATCAACTCTTGGAAAAACCAAAATCTGGAGGTTTCCAGCGAGTTTTTGGAGATGGCCAGCCGGTTGGTTTACATCAAAACCGTTTCTCTGCTGCCCCGCCACGAGGAGGAGCACGAAAAGCTTCGCCAAGATCTCACCGGGCAGCTGGTGGAATATTCCATCTGCAAACAGGCAGCCAAAACACTTGGCTCTTTGTATATCGGTCAGGACCTTTTTGTGCGGGAACCTGCCCCCATCTCATTTGACCCCACCTACACCCTAACCCATCCGGCAAGTCTTTTGCTTTCTGCCCTTGCCGATGCCATGGGAAGGGGGGCAAGGCGTCTGCCGCCTTCTCAGGAGGTGTTTGAGCCACTGGTCAACCGCCCCATCGTTTCGGTAACCACCAAAATCTTTACGGTTTTGCGTGCCCTTCGGGTGGATGGCAGAGTGCGGGTGGACAGGCTTTATCGCATGAACACAGACCGCAGTGGCGTCATTGCCACCTTTTTGGCCCTGCTGGAGCTGATCAAATCCGGCAAGGTGACCCTGCACCGTGACCAGGTGGAGCTGACCTCCACCAGCCAAAAGCAGGAAGAATAACCCCAACTTTTCTTTGGGAACACCCACGGTGAAAGACGCTTTAGGCGCCGCAGCACCCACTACACTTTTTGACAGGAGAGCGTCTGTTTTGAACTGGAATCGTTGTGAACGCCAAATTGAGGCGATTGTTTTTGCGGCGGGAGAGGCCATCGAGCTTTCCCGCATTGCCCAAGCTTTGGAAGTGGAGGAACCGGTCATCCGCCACTGCATCAACCGGATCCGGGAACGTTATTTAAGTCAGCAAAGCCCCTTTGACCTGGTGATGCTGGACAATGCGGTGCAGATGTGTACCTTGCCGGAATATGCCGATGTGATTCGCAGTGTGTTGGAGCTGCGCCGCACCACTCCTCTTTCCCAAGCGGCTTTGGAGGTGCTTGCCACCATTGCCTACAACCAGCCGGTCACCCGCTCCTTTGTGGAGCAGGTGCGGGGGGTGGACTGCTCCTCCATCATCCGGTCTTTGGTGGAAAAAGGCCTGATTGAAGAAGCAGGAAGACTGAATATTCCCGGCAAACCCATATCCTACCGCACCACCTCCGTTTTTTTGCGCAGCTTTGGACTGAACAGTTTGGAGCAGCTTCCCATCCTCCCCGAAGAACCGGAGGAACCAAAAGAGGAGCCAGAACAACTGGAGGGCCAGATGGATTTCTTTGAGCTTTCCTGACGTTTTCCATTATTATTTATCTACAAAGTCCAAGATTATCAGATCATCCGGCATTTTCCGCCTGATCCATCCCTGTAAGGGGGAGCAGGCATACCCTAGCAGCATAGGAGGTGCATTGTGAAAGGGTTGGCCATTTTTGGCGGAATTCTTTTGCTGTTGCTTTTGCTCCTGCTGTCCAGCATACGCCTGCACATTTCTTACCGACAGGGTCAGGCACAGGTCAGCCTTCACTACCTTTTTCTGCGTTTTCGCCTCTATCCCTCCAAAAAAAAGGCAGCTTCCAAGAAAAAACGGGACAAGGCCCCCAAAAAGGAGGAGGCAGCCCAGCCGGAAGGGAAGCCCAAGAAAAAAAAGAGCCTCTCCCAACGGCTGGAAGAGATTCGGCATCTGATTGGCAGTTCCAGCAAGGCTCTTGGCCGAATGCGCCGCCACATTATTTTCTACAAGCTGCGGGGGCATATCACCATCTCCCGGGAAGACGCCCATCAAACCGCCCTTGCCTATGCCAAATTTGCCCTATTTCTCCACACTCTGCTGGAGCTGGTGGACAGCATCTTTGTCCTTAAAAAGCACAGGCTTACCCTTTCCCCCGATTTTACCCGAGAAACCAGCGTATATGATGTTTCCTTTCGCATTCGCTTTCGCCCTTTGTTTGCCTTTTTAACGGGGGGAGAAATCCTACTTGCCCTGTTGGGAAAAGCATCTAAGAATAGTAAAAAATCTGTCAGTAAAGGTGGTTCCTATGAATCAGCAGCATCCCATCGGTGAATTTACAACTTCTGCTCTCAACTCCCTGCGCTCGTTGGTGGATGTCAACACCATCATTGGCGACCCCATCACCGCTGCCGACGGTGTGGTGATTCTTCCCATCTCCAAGGTGAGCTTCGGCTATGCTTCGGGAGGCAGCGATCTGCCTGCCAAAACCACCGAGCTCTTTGGGGGAGCCACCGGAGGCGGTGTCACCATTCAGCCGTTGGCCTTTTTGGTCATCTCCAAAAACGGGGTGGAGCTGTTGCAGCTTCAAACGGCGGAAAATACCGGGGATCGCATTGTCAACGCCGTTCCGGGACTGGTCGACAAAGTTTTGGGCATGCTTAAAAAAGACAAAAAACAGGAAAAAGAGGGCACCGAGGCACCGTCGGAGTAGGCCTATCCCAATGTCTAATTATTCCACGCCTTTCATATGATTGGATAAAGGGGTGTGGAACCATGAAGAAACAACTATTCTGTCTGTTGACCCTTCTCTGCCTGCTGACTTTGCCTGTTGCGGCAGCACCAGAACAGGCAGTGGTTCGAACCGTTCCCGATGTTTCGGGGATGGAGGTGGGGGCTAAGGCTGCCCTGGTGATGGAGGCCCGGACAGGAAGGGTGTTGTTTGCTCAAAATGAGCAGGAGAAGCTTCCCATTGCCAGCACCACCAAAATCATGACCACTCTCATCACTCTGGAGCAGCCAAACCTGGACGAGATTTTTGAGGTGGACAGCAACGCCATTCGGGTGGAGGGCTCCTCCATGGGGCTGCGGGAGGGGGACCTGGTTTCTCTGCGGGCTCTTGCCGTGGGCATGCTCCTTCATTCGGGGAACGATGCGGCCAACGCCGCCGCTGTGCGCATTGCCGGCTCCATTCCTGCCTTTGTGGAGATGATGAATCAAAAAGCCAAGGAGCTGGGGATGCACAATACCTCCTTTGAGACTCCTTCCGGTTTGGATGGAGAGCATCACTACTCCACCGCCTACGATATGGCCCTGCTGGCCCGGCATGCGCTGGAAATCGAAGATTTTTCCAGCATCTGCTCCCAGTACCGCATGCGAACCAAATTTGGCAATCCCCCTGCAGACCGCTGGCTGACCAACCACAACAAGCTGCTCAACTACTACGAGGGGGCCTACGGCGTCAAAACCGGCTTTACCAAAAAGGCGGGGCGCTGTCTGGTTTCCGCTGCCCAGCGGGACGGTGTGGAGCTGATTTGCGTCACCCTCAACTGCCCCAACGACTGGACCGTTCATCGCAACCTCTTTGACGCCTTCTTTCCCAGCCTGGAGCTGGTGGACTTAGCCCAGCAGCTTCCCCGGGTTCAGGTGGCGGTAACCGGCGGCATCTTTCCCCGGGTGGAGCCCCAAGTGCTGGAGGAAGTCTGTATCCCCCTGCCGGTAAAGGGTGCCAAGCTCCGCTATGATGTAGTGGTTCCTCCTTTTCTTTACGCTCCCGTCCGCAAGGGGGACTTTTTGGGAGAGGCCCGGGTTTATCTGGAGGAAGAGCTGGTCACCACCTTTACCCTTACCGCCGACCGGGACGTGGCTCTGCTCCACCCTTATGAGGAAAAAACCAGCTGGTGGAAGCGCCTTATCCCTTCCTTTGACCAATGAGCACCAATCGGCAAAGGGTAGAATATCTTGAGCCGCTGAATGGATCCATCCTTTTCACATAATCTAATATCGGAAAATCCAAACAAAGGATGTATATACTATGGCAAACTCACCCGCCCGTATCCAAAAAGTGTTGTCCGAGCAGGGTATTCTGTCCCGCCGAAAGGCTGAAGAGGCGGTGGCCCAGGGACGGGTGACCGTCAATGGACGGCCCTGTCAAATCGGTCAAACGGTAGACCCCCGCCGGGATGTCATTGCCCTGGACGGACAGCGTCTGGAATTTGACCGCAATCGAAAAACCGTTACCCTCATGCTTCACAAGCCCCGGGGAGTGGTGACCACCACCAGCGATGAAAAAGGCCGCAAAAGCGTTATGGACCTTTTGGAAAAATATCCCCATCGGGTTTACCCGGTGGGCCGGCTGGACATGCAGAGCGAAGGGCTGCTGCTTCTCACCAACGATGGCAATTTGGCCAACCGCATTATGCATCCCCGCAGCCATCTGGGCAAAACCTATCGGGTCACCGTCCGCTCCCTGATCACCGAGGAGCAGGTGATCAATCTTTCGACGGGGGTGCCTCTGGATGGACGTCCCACCCTGCCCGCCAAAGTCCATGTGCTCAGCAGTGAGCCGGGGCGCACGGTGCTTCAGCTCACCATCTTTGAAGGGCGCAACCGCCAGGTGCGCCGGATGTGTGAGGCGGTAGGGCTGGAAGTGGCCCGGTTGCGCCGCACCGCCATTGGGCCGATCAAACTGGGCATGCTCCCCCCCGGACAATACCGGGAACTCACCCCTGCCGAGCTTGCCGCACTGCGTGGTGCTTTATCCAAAGGCGAAAACCGGCAGGAAAAGTAGCAGCGGGAGCATGCTAAGTGGGCACAGGACGCAACGGAATGTTTACACAATGGACGCTGAAAGGAGCTGAACATCCCACCTGCTGGGCTGCTTGCTTTGACGGCAGCTCCCAAGGGAAAAAGTTATGCTGGAGATTATTCCCAATCTGGACGACAAGCTGCTGGCCCTTTACTGCAAGAAATGCGGCAAGCTACACGGCCCCTCCTATTATCTTTATCTGGCCATCGACCGGGGCGAAACTTTGGCTGCCGGGCTGTTTGAAGTAGAAAGCGACCAGGTTAATGTGGTCTACTACGAAAGTGTGGAGGAGGACCCCTATCTTTTTGATGCCGTTCTGCGGGCGGGCCTCAACTATGCCGCCGAGCACGGCATTACCAAGGGTCACCTGCCCGAACCTTTCCGCAGTGCACATAGGGCTTTTTTCGCCAAGCTGAACTATCCCCCCCAATCTACTTTTGACATTACAAACTTCTTCCGCAAATATAAAAGCTGCATTTAAAAAGAGTTTGACGTATAAAACCGGCATCCTTAAGGGAGGCTGGTTTTTGTCTATCCCAAACCCTCTCAGGAGCTTAGAGGAGAACGGGAAAAAGGGGCCCCCGCCCAATAAAACAGGGGAGAAACCGCCGGGGATTGCATTCGCTCAGTTGTTCTTTTTTCTTTCCAAAAGGAAAAAACTGTGCTATACTTTATGACATGAGTATTTGTTGCTGCGTATATTGAAAGGTTCGCCTGCCAACACTACATACTGGAAATTCCTGACGTGAAAGGAGCTTGGGTATGAGTGAACAGCAGCGCAAACGAAGGGCCGCTACCATGGCCTCGGAAGATTCCGCCGAGGGTGAGGAGGAAATGGTCAGCACCCAGCAGGAACAAACCCAGCAGATCATCCAAACCGGTGGAATTACCACCACCAAAGGAAGACATACCATTCACTGCCTCACCATTGTAGGACAGGTGGAGGGGCATTATATTCTGCCCCCTCAAAATAAAACCACCAAGTACGAGCATGTCATTCCCTTGCTGGTGGCCATTCAAGAAAACCCCGAAATTGAGGGCCTGCTCATTGTCCTCAACACAGTGGGGGGCGATGTGGAGGCGGGCCTTGCCATTGCCGAACTCATTTCGGGGATGCGAAAGCCCACCGTCTCTCTGGTATTGGGGGGAGGCCATTCCATTGGAGTGCCCTTGGCGGTGAGTGCCAAGGTCAGCTTTATTGCTCCTTCCGCTACCATGACCATCCATCCGGTGCGGATGAACGGTCTGGTGCTGGGCGTTCCCCAAACTCTTTCTTATTTTGATAAAATGCAGGAGCGAATTGTCCGTTTTGTGGTGGACAATTCCAACATTTCCAACGATACGTTTCGCAAGCTGATGATGCAGACCGGGGAGCTGGTCATGGATGTAGGCACCGTTTTGGATGGACAAGAGGCGGTAAAATGCGGCCTGATTGACCATCTGGGCGGCCTTTCCGATGCGGTGGAATGTCTTTACGGTCTCATCGAGCAGGAGCAGCAGTCTCAAAAACAAAACACCAGTTCCAAGGCAAAGCAACCCAAGGCCCAAAACAAACAGCCGGGCCGGAGCAAAAAACAGCCTGTGGTGGCAAGTCCCCGTGCCATAGCACAGATAGAGGGGGAAAAGCGCCCCCGGGGACGTCCCCGCAAGACCGCCCCGGCAGTTTCGGCAGAGGCTTCCGGCAACACCTCTTGGATCACCCAGAGCGAAGCCACCTACTCTGACGGGAATTCCTCCAACGCCGACGACAAAAATCTCCATCCCCCCATTCCAAACTTCCCTACAATGGAATCGAAGGATGCTCCTGCCCATCCGGAAGGGCGGTGAGGAAATGATCATCCATTCTGTGATGCCCTATGCCTTTTTGATGGAGCAACCGGAACAGCCTGCCGCAACGGTGATGGAAATTCAGGGCGGATATCTGGAAGGGTACCATACCCCCAAAGGTTTTGTGGCAAACCGCCTCATCTCCACCGATCCGGCTATGTATCTAAAAACCGAATATACCCCGGGCAGCATCTTTCCCCCCGGGGGAAGCCAATCCAATGGTTAAAAATCTTCCGCAGACCCCGGAGCTTTTTTCGGGGATACATAACCTCCGGTGTTTACGGTGGAATTTTTCTGCGGTTTGATTGTATGTTACCTGATTAATATGACCTGCTGAAAAATTACCCAACACCGGAGGTTTATTATGAGCATCGGCAACGCAATCCTTCAGGGAATTGTACAGGGACTGACGGAATTTCTTCCGGTGTCCAGCTCGGGGCATCTTTCCCTGATTCAGTACTTTACCGGGCAGGGGGGAGAGCAAGGGGTTCTCTTCACCGTCATGCTGCATCTGGGTACGCTGTTGGCGGTACTGCTGGCTTTTTGGGGCACCATCTGGGATTTAATCAGAGAATTTTTTGCCATGCTGGGGGATCTTTTGACCGGAAAGTTTACCTTTCAAAGAGTGTCCGGCAAGCGCCGCATGATCTTCCTTTTGTTTGTGGCCTGTCTGCCCCTGCTGATTACCGTACTCTTTAAAGACTGGTTTGAGGCACTGGCCACCGACCAGAGCATTCTGGCGGAGGGAATTTGCTTTCTCATCACCAGCGCTCTTCTGTTTCTCTCGGATAAATGCGTCAAGGGCAGAAAAACCGCTGCAACCATGCAGTACCGGGATGCCCTTGCCATCGGCGTCACCCAGGCCATCGCTCCTTTGCCGGGGGTTTCCCGCTCCGGCTCCACCATTGCGGTGGGGCTTTTGGCCGGGCTGGAGCGAAAATACGCCGTTGCCTTCTCCTTCATTTTGGGAATCCCCGCCGTGCTGGGAGCTAACCTGTTGGAGGTGGGCAAAATCGCCAAGGAAGGGATGAGCATCCCCATTCCCGCTCTTTTGGCGGGTGTGCTCTGCTCTCTGATTTTTGGAGTTCTGGCCATTCGCTTGGTTCGTTGGCTGGTGGTCTCCGACCGGTTTGTATGGTTTGCATGGTATACTTTGATTCTGGGAATTGTGGTCATCGCCGTGGCAGTGTTCGAAAATGTGACAGGACAGATGCTGCAAAAGATCATTATGGGCACCTGACCCATCAAGCTACATAACCAAAAGATGCTATGGCAAAACCCGGCGATGCCAGAATAAATCAGCCGCCTCCCCCCTTGTTTGGATGGGAGCCAAAAGGTTGCAACTTTGGCCCGGCAGACACTGCAAACCGGTGTAGTTTTCGTTGCCGAGCCTTATTCAGGACATCATAAAGTAAAGAGGTAGTATCCACTATGGCAGCCAGTACCAAAGGAAAAAGCAAAGGCACCAAACGCTCCCCCTCCCGGGAGACCAAAGCCACCACCCTTGCCCGCAAACAGATGTGGGCGGTGGTGTTGTTTGCTCTGGGTATTTTGTTGGGAGCTTTAACCTTTGTGGAAGGGGACAAGCTCTGGAAGATACTTCACCAATTTCTGTTCGGCATGTTGGGGCTGAGCGCCTATTTTCTCGCCCCATTGCTGATTTACATCGCCTTGGTGGCCGCTATGGACAAGCCTTTGTCCTCCATTCAGGCCAAGCTCTGGCAGGTGATTACCCTCATCGTCATTTTGTCCGGGGCCTTTCAGATTTTTGGCCCGGGGCTTCCCCGTCAGGAAAATTTTGTAGAGAATATCATTTTCCTGTATCAGCAGGGAGCCACACCCAAGGGGGGCGGCCTGATGGGCGCTCTCATTGCCTGGCCGCTATTGGCCCTGTTTGAAAAAACCGGGGCTTCCATCATCATTTCACTGCTGATTTTTGTCTTTGTGATGCTGATTACCGGTTCCACCCTCATTGGGCTGATTCGTGCCGCCAAAAAGCCGGTGGAGGGGCTGGAGGCCACCTACACCCAGCAGATGTTGGGACGGCAGGAGCGGCAGGCCTCCACCGCCGAAAAGCCCAAGCGGGCCAAAAAGGCACCGGCCCCTTCCCAGCCGGAGCCGGCTGCATCGGGGCGGTTTGCCTTTGATGTGGATATCAGCGAGGACACTTTTGTGGAACCGGAAACGGATGCGAATCTTGAGGCCTTTACTGCCGACGCTCAGGCCAGCAAACATCGGCTGATGCATCTGGCGAGCGGTGGCCCCGACAGTCCGGTGGAGGTGATTTCCGCCCAAGAGCTGCGGGGCGTTCAGGAAGAGATGCAGGGCGAGGCCGACACCCTCGCTCACCCTCTGGAACAGGATATTTTACAGGCGGAGCAGGACGGGGATATTGCCGAAATTGTGGACCGGTTTATTGGCTCTTCCCCGGAGGAAGCCCCTGCTTGGGAAACCGCTCCCGACCCGATTACCCAGCCCCTTTACGATGTGGTAGAACCGCAGGCTTCGCCGCCCACTGCCGACCAACCTCTCTACCCAACGGCAACGCCCCCCGCGCCACCGCCTCCTCCTCAATATGTTTTTCCTCCCATCCGCCTGCTGAAAATGGGACGGGGTTCCAGCGGAATGGATGTCAGCGAGGAGCTCAAACACAATGCCCAAACTCTGGTGGATACCCTCAAAAGCTTTGGGGTGCAAACCCGCATCACCGACATCTGCCGGGGGCCTGCCGTCACCCGGTATGAGCTGCAGCCCTCCGCCGGAGTGAAGATCAGCAAAATCACCGGCCTTGCCGACGACATTGCCCTCAACCTTGCTTCGGCAGGAATTCGCATCGAGGCCCCCATCCCCAACAAGGCGGCGGTGGGCATCGAGGTTCCCAACAAAAACATCAGCGTGGTCACCATCCGGGAGATTATTGAATCCCAGGAATTCCAGTCCAGCCAAGGCGTGCTCACCGTCTGCCTGGGCCGGGATATTGCCGGAAGCATTACCCTTGCCGATATCGGCAAGATGCCCCACGTTCTCATTGCAGGCTCCACCGGCTCCGGCAAGTCGGTCTGCATCAACTCCATCATCATGAGTCTGCTGTACAAGTACTCCCCCGAGGAGGTCAAGCTGCTGATGGTGGACCCCAAGGTGGTGGAGCTGGGAGTTTACAACGGCATTCCCCACCTGCTGGTTCCGGTGGTCACCGACCCCAAAAAGGCAGCGGGAGCTCTTAACTGGGCGGTGGGCGAAATGATGAATCGCTACAAAACTTTTGCCGCCAACGGGGTAAAGGATCTGGCAGGATACAACCGTCTGGCCAAAAACCAGGATGATTTGGAGCCCATGCCCAAAATCGTCATCATCATCGACGAGCTGGCCGACCTGATGATGGCCGCACCCAACGAGGTGGAGGACTCCATCTGCCGGCTGGCTCAGATGGCCCGGGCCGCCGGAATGCATCTGGTCATTGCCACCCAGCGGCCGTCGGTGGATGTCATCACCGGCGTGATTAAGGCCAACATCCCCAGCCGGATTGCCTTTGCGGTGTCCTCCCAGGTGGACAGCCGCACCATTCTGGATATGGGCGGTGCCGAAAAGCTGCTGGGCCGCGGCGACATGCTCTTCTACCCGGTGGGAATTTCCAAGCCTCTGCGGGTTCAGGGCTGCTTTGTCACCGAAAACGAAGTGGAAAGCGTGGTCTCCTTTATCAAGGAAAGCGCCTGCGCCAGCTACGACGATGCCATCGCTCAGGATATTGAGCGGCTGGCGGTGGTGGCCAAGGGCAAAGGCAGACAGGCCGCCGATGATCTGGATGACGCCGAGGACGAAATGCTGCCCCAAGCCATCGAGTGCGTGGTGGAGATGGGACAGGCCTCTACCTCGGCTCTGCAGCGCCGCCTCAAGCTGGGGTATGCCCGGGCGGCTCGCATCATCGACCAACTGGAGCAAAGGGGAATCGTAGGGCCCTTTGAGGGCAGCAAGCCCCGGCAGGTGCTGATCTCCAAGGAGCGGTGGATGGAAATGAAGCTCCAGGGAGCGGAAAACGCCATGCTGGAGGAACATTCCAAAGGGGTTGCTGCTCTTCACCAGCTGCCTGCCGATGACCCGGTTATTCCGCCGGAGCGGGGCGGTGTCAAAGCCCGACCTGATGAATTTGAGTTTATCGACCTTCCCCGGTAATGCGGCTGTGTTTTTCGCAGGTGGACAGGGCCAAACGGCTGATAATCCCTTCAAAATAACATATCATAATGGTGCGGTGCTTTTGGAAATGCACCGCATTTCCTTTTTCGTTTTCCTTGACAACCTGTCCGGATTTGCGCATAATAATAGATACTCCCAAACAGTAAGGGAGAGAGGAATGAAACTATGAGAGTAATTACCGGAACAGCTCGGGGACGCAAGCTGCAAACTCCCGCCGGAACAGCGGTGCGCCCCACCTCCGATATGGTGAAGGAAGCGGTCTTTTCCATCGTTCAGTTTGAAGTGGAAGGGGCACGGGTTTTGGACCTTTTTGCCGGTTCCGGACAGATGGGAATTGAGGCTCTTTCCCGCGGCGCGCGAAGCTGTGTGTTTGTGGACAATGCCAAGAACAGCCTGGCTGCGGTGCGGGAAAATCTGCGTAGCTGCAATCTGACCGCCCATGCCAAAGTAATGGCGGGAGATGCCTTAGTCTTTTTGCGGGAATATCGGGGGGAGCCTTTTGACATTGCTTTTTTGGATCCTCCCTACGCCGAGGGGCTGATGCCCGCAGCTCTTGCCGCCTTATCGGATCACATAAGCCAGTCCGGCGTGGTTTTGTGCGAGACAGACCGGGATACCCCTCTGCCCGAAACGGCAGGCAGCTTAATACTCAAAAAAAAGTACCGCTACGGCAAAACCAAGTTGGTGCAATACAGGGTCCGGGAATCTATCGAAAAGCCGAGCATTGGGTAACAAGCTGCATCTGCCCCAATGCTTGTATTGCTGATTGCCCCATGGGAGCGCGCTTAAAAAACGGTTCCTATCTGCGCCTTGAAACAGTAGCTTTGATGATGGGATTCTATCATTAAGACTTTGGCGGGATGAATGAGGTTCCTTTTTGGCAGGCCACACGGAAGGCCCCACAGCTACATCCCTGAATTTTGGATTAAATCTGGAGGTTCGTTTATGGCAACCGTAATCTGCCCCGGCAGTTTTGACCCCATCACCAAAGGACATCTGGACATCATTACCAGAGCCAGCCGCCTGTTTGACAATGTCATTGCGCTGGTGGCCATCAATGCTAATAAAAAGCCGTCTTTTTCTCCGGAGGAGCGGGCCGAGATGATTCGCAAGGCAACCGCTCATCTGCCCAATGTCACGGCAGACACCTACGAAGGCCTGCTGGCCGACTATGTGAGAAAAAAAGGGGCTGTCGCCATCATCAAGGGGCTGCGGGCCATGTCCGACTTTGAATACGAATTCCAGATGGCCCTGACCAACAAGCGTCTGGTGCCCGAGGCGGATACCATTTTTTTGACCACCAAGGCGGAAAATATGTATCTCAACTCCAGTCTGGTCAAGCAGGTGGCCTCCTTTGGAGGGGATATTTCGGATTTTGTCCCTCCCGAGGTGCTCAACGACATCCGGCAAAGGTTGTACCGCCAGAAAAATGAGGAGAAAACACAGGGGGAGGTTACACCCAGATGAATATCGAAGAGGTTCTGGATTTGTTGGACGAGCTGTTGGATAAATCCTGGAGCTTGCCTCTTTCGGGGGGGCGCTGCGTGGTAGACGCCGAAAAGGTGCGGGATTTTATTGATGATATTCGCATCAATCTGCCCAACGAGATCAAACAGGCCAAAGCCATTGTCAACGACCGAAGCGAGATTCTGGAGGCTGCCCACCGGGAAGCGGAATCCATCATCCGCAAGGCGGAGGAGCGGGCAAAAGCCTTAATCGCACAGGAAGAAATTATTAAGATCTCCCAAAGCAAGGCCAGCGAGATTCTGGCTCAAACCCAGATGCAGTCCCGCGAAATTCGTCAGGCTGCCCAAGCTTTTTCCGACGATATTTTGCGGGTGACCGAAGAAGCCATCACCAACTCCTTAAACGAGGTGAGGCAGACCCGCCAAGCCCTGCGCAGCAAAAGCAAACGAAAATCGTAAGATTCGCAGACGAGGTTTCTGCCCACCAACACAGATTGCAAAAGACAACGCAGTATTTTGACGCGGAAGAAGCACTAATAATACATAGGCATATTGTGTCGTACCCCATGGATGAAATGGCGGTACCATACCGATTGGAAGGGGTTAGCTTACGTGGAGAATCAACCAATTTTCAAAACATCCCTGTTTGGGGGCTTCGAGCGGCAATCTGTTCTCAACTACATCTATGAGCTCAACAACAACGCCAAAGCTGCTCAGGAGAGACTGACCGCCCAGTTTGAAGAGGTCAGTGCAGCCCGTGAGCGGCTTTCGGAAAGCATCCGCAGCCTGGAGCAGAAGCTCTCGGCAGCGGAAAAAGTGCGCACCGAGCTGGAGGAGGAACTTTCCGAAGAGAGAAGCAAGCGCAGCGAAATGAACGAGATGCTGGACTCTCTCAACGCGGAAATTGACCGGCAAAAAATTATCATAGCCGAAAAAGATGCGGAGATTACCCGGTTTAGCGAGCTGAATGCCCGGCTGGAAGAAAAGAATGCCGAATTAGAGGCAGGCCGCAACGAAGTGGAGAAAGCCTCCATCTATCTGGGGGACTTGGTGGTTAAAACCAAGCTGGAGGCCGAGCAGATTCTGGAGGATGCCAATCTTCAGGCTCAGGGCATCATGGAAGAAGCATCCAAATCCCTCACCACAGTGTTTGAGCAGTTTACCAAATTCCGGGAAGAGATGGAAGCCATTGAAGAAAAGATCGAAGAGGCTGTCCTCTCCATCCAGGAGAAGTTTTCCGCCATTGGGGACACCATCGTCCAAAGCGAGCAAAACATTCGGGACTTTTACCGCCCCATGAACCTCACTCTGGTAAGAGATCACGAGGATGAGGACGAGGATTCCGAACTGGCCGACATCAGCTTTTTTCGCAGCGCCGCCGACTGATCTTTGTCCCCATCATCAGGAGGCGGAATCCGACCCTCTTGATGATTCCGCGGATTTGGCACAGCCCCTCCTCTACACATGGGAAGGTGAAGAGCCTTGCCCGGTTCCCCACAAAAAAAAGCAAAGAACCACAAAAGAGGTGCAGCCATCCAAAGGCAAAGACAGCCGACCCAGGCGCTCCCACCCTTCCCCTCCCAAAAATCGGCGGAGAGGGTTCAAGGATTTTTTGCAGCGCCTGCTCAGCTGGCACAAGCTGCCATAAATTACTTACAAACAAAAAAACGGAGAGCGTAAGGCTCTTCGTTTTTTTCTGTCCAATACAGATTTTATGTTCAAAAAAAATAGATAAGGTACAATAAGTTGCGCAAATAAAAAAAGGACAGGGATTCAGCCTTTTGGTAGAATAAAGTTGCCACAACCAAATTCACCGAAAGGAAGGCTGCACCCATGTCCAAGAAAATTGTACAACTAAATGAGGAAATCATCAAGAGCGAGTTAAAAGAACTGGTTCGAGGCAGTGTGGAGGAAACACTCAACGACTTGCTGGAAAAGGAAGCGGAAGCTCTAACTCAGGCAGCGAAGTATGAACGCACCGAGGCTCGCCAAGGCTACCGTTCCGGCCATTACAACCGTAATCTGACCACCACATCAGGAGATGTCACCTTAAAGATGCCCCGACTAAAAGGGGTTCCCTTTGAAACTGCAATCATAGAGCGTTACCGTCGCCGGGAAAGCTCAGTGGAGGAGGCATTGATTGAGATGTATCTAGCCGGCGTGTCGGTACGCCGTGTGGAGGATATCACCGAGGCACTGTGGGGCAGCAAGGTATCTCCCAGCACTATCAGCGAACTGAACAAGAAGGCATATGTCCATATTGAGGATTGGCGTAACCGCCCCTTGCAGGGCGGGAAGTACCCCTATGTTTATGTGGACGGCATCTATCTGAAGCGCAATTGGGGCGGAGAGTATGAGAACGTCGCGATTCTGGTGGCCATCGCAGTGAATGAGGATGGTTACCGGGAGATAATTGGTGCTGCCGAAGGAATGAAGGAGGATAAGGCCAGTTGGATCAGCTTCTTCCAGTGGCTGAAAAGCCGTGGACTGGATGGTGTCAAACTCATCGTTGGCGACAAAAGCCTTGGGATGCTGGAGGCTGTGTATGAGGTGTTTCCTGACGCCAAATACCAGCGTTGTGTTGTTCATTTCTACCGCAATGTCTTTTCGGTCGTTCCCCGCTCCAAATCCAAGATTGTCGCCAAAATGCTCAAGGCCATACACGCCCAGGAGAGCAAAGAAGCCTCCAGAGAAAAGGCAAAAGCTGTTGTTCAATCTCTCCGGGAAATGAAGCTGCCCGAAGCCGCTAAAAAGGTGGAAAACGGCATCGAAGAGACCCTAACCTACACTCATTTCCCTTTTGAACACTGGACACGAATCCGCACGAATAACGCCATTGAGCGCCTGAACCGGGAAATCCGCAGGCGCACTCGGGTAGTTGGCGCTTTTCCTGACGGCAATTCTGCCTTAATGTTGGTTTGTGCTAGGCTGCGCCATGTGGCCGGTACTCAGTGGGGCAACAAGAAATACATGAACATGAAGCACCTGCAATACGGTGTTTCAGATGAATCTATCGCCGGCTAATCTGCTATTCGCCAAATGGTTGTTTCCTAATTTGCGCATAAAACTTGACACTACCTTTCCGGTAAGATAGGCGCTACAGTTCCGGTTCCAAAATATATGTCGAAAAACAAAGATGGACCTGCATCTGCAAGTCCATCTTTGTAGCTGAATTATGTTTTTCTCTCCTAAACCCGGCAGCTTTCCGGCGCATTCTCCGGCAGCAGCCTTTGCGCCCAATCGGTTTCCCTCTCAAACAGCTCCGGCGCCTGTGTCAATACATGCACCAGATACCGGTATGGATCCAGCCCATTCTCCTTTGCCGTCTCAATCAAGCTGAATATGATCGCGCTGCCCTGGGCGCCGTGGGGCGTGTTGGCAAACAGAAAGTTCTTCCGGTCGATTACAAAGGGCTTAATGCTCCGCTCCGCACGATTGTTGCTGATCTCCAGCCGCCCATCCTCCAGATACCGCTCGAGGTACGGCCTCTGTTCCCGGATGTAGTGCAGCGCCTTCCCAAGCCCCGATTTCGGCGGCGGATTCATGCCACCGCACCAGGCGTACAACGCTTCCACAACCGGCTTCGCTTTCTTCTGCCGTTGGGCATACCGTTCTTCCGCGCTGAGTTCGGCAAACCCTTTCTCCAGCGAAAACAGCGCATTGCAATATTGCAGCCCAACATTGGCTGCCGCCGTATCCTGCTTATCTTTCGGCAGACATTGGATCGCCTCGTCAAATTTCCGCCGGGCATGGGCCCAGCAGCCCACCACCTTGACTTCCTTTCCCAGCCCATGGTAGCCCGCGTATCCGTCCGTATGCAGATATCCTGAAAACCCTTTGAGGAATTCCTTTGGATGCTCCGCCCTCCTGTCCGGCTGGTATTCATACAATACGATTGGGCGGCTTGTATCCCCACCCGTCCGGTACAGCCACATATAACTCTTGCTCTGGGCCGCTTTCCCCGGCTCCCGCAGCACCTGCAATGTGGTCTCGTCCGCGTGCAGCACCTGCCGTTTCACCAGCTCCCGGCGCAGCGCCTCGTATATCGGCTTCAGCCAGTCCTCCACCGTATACAGTATCCAGTTCGACATGGTCTGCCGGGATAACATGATGCCCTGGCGGTTCCATTCCTTTTCCTGCCGGTACAGCGGCGACCCCATTACAAATTTCTGCACCGCGATGTGCGCAATCGCCTCCGCCGTTGCATAGCTCCCGGGGATCACCGGCTTTTCCTTCTCCGCTTTGACGACCGGCGTTTCGACGCCCTCTTCCGTACACCGCTTGCAGGCGTAGGTGTAATACCAATCCTCCCGAACCCGCACCTGGGCCGGAATGATCACCAGCCGTCGCCGCACTTCCTTCCCGATTTCCTCCATCCGGCTCCCGCAGTCCGGACAGCTCCGCTCTTCCTCTGGAATGTGGTGTTCCACAATGTCCACCGGTACATTCTCCGGCAGTATCTCCTCCACGCTGCCGCCCCGCCTGGTACGGGTATATCCGGCAACCTGGGTTTCCCGCTTCGTTGCTTCCTTCGGCTGGTATGCTTCCGCTTCGTTGAACACAAAACCCAGCTGTTCGCACAGCTCTTCCTCGTTCAGCTGCCGTTTCTCCGAGGACGGGCCGAAGCGCTTGCTCTGTGAAAGCCGGATTGCCTCCATGAAGCCGGTCTACCTGCTTTTCCAGCTCGGATATCCGCCGCGCCTGCACCTGAAACGCCTCATATTCTTCCCGGGATATGGTGACGGTTTCGCCCGTTTTTACAGCCTGTTTCTTTGCCTTTTCCATATTAAGATTATACCATGAAAATGCCGAAAAGTGCAGTAATTCCGGGCGTTTTCCCGCTTTTACCGCAGGCTTAACCCCACCACCTCCCGGTGCGCTTTCGGCTGCTCCACGCTCAGCCCTTCCATGAGCCAGCGGTACTGCTGCCTGCTCAGGCAAAGCACCTCTTCCTTGCTCCGCGGCCACTGGTATACCCCTTCCTCCAGCCGCTTGTATACCAGGATGAACCCATCCCCTTCCCAGTACAATCCTTTGATCCGGTCCTTCCGCCGCCCGCAGAACAGAAACAGCGCGCTGCCGAAGGGATCCAGTTCAAACTGCTCCCGCACCAGCATCGCCAGCCCGTCGATCCCTTTCCTGAGATCCGTATACCCGCAGGCGAGATACACCTTTTCCGCTCCCGTAAAATCCCTCAGCATGACCGCAGTACCCGGGACAGCATCCGTACAATTTCCGGATCCGCTCCTGCGTAGAGGTCTATGGATGTACTGCCCATCCGGATGCTTGCAGCCAGCCTCGGCGGCTCTGTATATGCCGTAGCTTGCGGCGCAGGAAGCTCGGCAAAGCAGACCGGTCCTGCAGAGTCCTGCGCTTCACGAAGCTGTAGCTTTTCCCGCTCCACCAGCGCCGCAAAGACTTTTTTTTGCCATGTGTAGTATGTCTTTGTTGACACCCCGTTTTCTTTACACCAGCCTGTCACCGTCATCCCGCTTTGCCGGCACGCCGCTACCCGGCGGCCCCAGTCCTCCAGCCGCTGCTGTTTCCCCATGCTCTGGATCGTCATTTCCTGCTGCATTTGCTGCTTCCTTTCCGTCAGGTTTCCCCTTGATGGCATAAACTCCCCGAGACTCACCGGGAGTCTCGGGGAGTTACACAGATATTCTCGCTCATCTCTGCAGATTACTCAAGCCGCTGGCTGGGGTTACGCTTACAAAGGGATCTTCGGTCCTTCACTTGCGTAGATGGTGAAGCGGGACGATGGCTATGCCATGCTTATCCGCACCCCCGTTTCACAAGTCGTGGTTCTGCAAGATAATCTTGCCCCTTCAGGAAATCCGCTTCCGTTTCGTAATCGATTTTTACGCCTGCTTGCTGGACACCTGCCATATACTGACGGATAGTTTCATGATATGCATCCTTTTCAAATTCGAGAAAATCCTCTTGTGTTTTAAAGAAACAATCCTCGATTAAATCATAAGAGTTCTGCGCATGCTTAAAATCAAGCCCCACCTCCATGTGGTAAACCGATGGCAGAGCACAAAGTGTCATCAGCTTTTGCTTTACCTGCACTGGATCCACGTCCGGTTTTAATTTGTAGAGATAAACATGGCGAAACACAAAATATACCTCCCATAATTTTTCGTATGCCGTCCGTCTGAGCTGATAGTATATGGCATAACAAGGAAAAAGGATTTACAAGGGATCAAAGGTTCATGCCAAGATACCATCCTTCAAAAATAGCATCATGTATTTTTCTCGGCTTTTTACAGTCGCCGATATTGTAAACGGCTGGCCTTTTGCTAACAAACGCCTCGTACAACTGGTTGTTTCCAACAACACCGGTGGCCATGGCTACCGTATCACAGGAAATCTCTACAATATCTCGATTTTCATTTACAAGAACAACACCTTTTTCGGTAATGCCGCTCAGCTTGGTACTGGTCATTATTTTCACGCCGTATTCCTTCAACTGACCATGCAGCATAGTCGCATTGGCTCCACATAGGGTGCGGCCTACGATTTCCTCCTGCATTTCTACAATGGTAACCTGTACCCCCTGTTTCGCCAGCCAGAGCGCGGTTTCGGAACCTTCTAATCCGCCGCCGATAACCACTACTCTGCTACCCGCTTCTTTCTCTCCGCGCAAAAGCTCACAACATGTAACCGCAATGCCATTATCCAACCCCGGCACATCGGGCAGGCGATAGGTAGAGCCCGTAGCGATGATCAAAATATCCGGATTCTCCTTTTCAATTCTCTCTTCGTTTACAACAGTATTGTACCGAATATTCACCTTCGTATTCTCCATTTGCCGTTTATACCAGCGAATGAGCCGTTTAATATCGTCTTTAAAATCCGGTACACATGCTTCGTTGAGATGCCCTGCAAGCTGATCCGTTTTTTCATACAGCGTTACCTCATGCCCTCGTAACGTAGCAATTCGCGCAAATTCCATGCCGGCTATGCCACCGCCTACTACCATGATCTTTTTCTTCTCCTGTACCGGAATGATCTTGCTAATCCCCTCTTTGGAGCAGGAAGGATTGACCGAACAGCATAGGCGCATGCCGTTAAACGAGCGCACCATGCATCCATCATGACAGCCCAGACAGGGTCGGATTTCCTCCTCTTGATCCGCCAAAACTTTTGCCGGCCAGTAGGGATCTGCCATCAAGTCGCGACCGATGGCGATCATATCGGTCTTCCCCTGTGCAATAGAATTTTCCGCCAACTCGGGTATTCCCATACGTCCAGCACTCATGACAGGTACCTTCAGCTCCCGCTTTACAATGGCAGTCAGATCGATGGCGCATCCATGTTCCTGATAATAAGGAGGATGGGACCAGGCATCTCCTTCGTAACAACCCGCGTCTAAGGAGAAACCGTCATAACCGGCCTCTTCAAGAATTTTGCACATTTCGACCGTCTCATCCGGCTCACGCCCCATTTCGTTTTCGTCCATACGCAACGCACAGGTAAAGGGCGCAGCGATAAAATGCTTGACGCCAGTTCGGTATGTAACGGTAAAATTCTTTCCGGCAGCATTCTTGATGGCATGGAGAATTTCAATAGGGAATGTGCATCTGCCCCGCAGATCACCACCGTATTTATCCGTACGCCGGTTCCAAAGCTTTGTAGTAAACTGGTCGATAAGATATCCCTCGTGCCCGTGTACTTCGATACCATCAATGCCAATCTGTTTTGCAAGCTGGGCTGCTTCCCCAAAGGCGGCCACAATCCCCTCCACTTCTTTGGTGGTCAGCTCCCGGCAAGTAACATTAGGCCGGTAGAAGCACAGATTGGGTGAAGCAGACACCGGTTCCACCCCCGAATCAATTACAGCGGGAGAGGTAACCCGCCCCGGACCGGCGGAAAGCTGGATGAAAATCTTTGCTCCATAGGCATGAATGCGGGAAACCATCTCGGTCATTTCCCTTAGTGAATGGCGGTTAAAAAAGCACCATGTGTAAATCTTGTTCTTTTCATCATAACAGCGCTCAATGGTATTCTCGCACTTGAATACGCCTGTTACAATAAGCCCAGTACCTCCTTTTGCGATTTCCACGAAATAATCAGACATTTGTTCTGTAACAGAACCCTTCGCATTGTCCATTTGCGTCGAATTATTTATCGGTGCCAGCGCAATACGGTTTTTAATATACGTTTCTCCAATGGTAATGGGTTGGAACAGATGCTTGTACTTCATACAGTTACCTCCTTTGTTTTGTTCCATAATAAATTGTAAATATACCAATTCCCTGCACGAGGCCAATAACAAAAAAAATTTCCGCGAACCCAATCGCTAGCGAACAGATTCCTACGATAAGGGAAGCGATCCCTTGCCCGATTTCAAAGCTCACCAAGAAAATACTGGTCCCAAACATCCGAGCCGAAGCTGGTATACAGGCCATGGCCCGTTCCACGATGGGTGTATAAATAGACGATGTGCCAATGCCGCTTAATATAGCGGGCAAAATCAAATCCATCGGCGTCTGTATCCGCGAGAGGAGAATTGCACCTACCGACAGGCAAACATAGGAGAGGAGCAGAATGTATCGGCTCCCCACCCTTTCCATGCAGGCCGGGACAAACCAGCGAAGCGCGATGTTTACTCCAGAATATATTGTAAAAAAAAGCGCACAACTATCTATTCCAATGGATACGCCATAGGCGTTTAAAAAGGACAATATAGCCCCGTTACTTACCCCCCAGGTCATATAGGAAAGAAAGAGGAGCGCAAAGGTTTTGTCCCGGCAAACCTCCAAAACTGCCCGCATCCAGCCACGCTTTTGCCGCGCCCCAGCCACAGCGGGCTCCATATGCATATTACGCAACTTTCCCGCTATCAAGTAGAATATAAGAATGCTCAGGATTCCTACTATGAGCAAAACACAATATAGCGAAAGAAAGCCAAACCGGTTCATGATTCCCTGGGAAACTGTAGGCGCAATCGCTGTTGCCAGAACTGTATTAAAGCCGACCAGATTGACCATATATTTGTTTTGCGCTTCAGACATAGACTGACGCAAGAAAAGCGTAAGCTCCGTTATCGAGAAAGCCGAATGCGCCACACCCACAAGAACAACGCATCCAAACAGCCATAACAGACTATATGTAGAGAAGGAAAACATATGCCCGACAGTAGCTATAATAGTCAGTAACCCTACAAGCAATATCATGGGCCGTGCGCCTTTTTGATCGAGCATCAGACCAGCAAAAGGCTTTGCTACCACTGTGCTAACCAAAATCATCGTTGAGAGGACTCCTGCAAGCAGCATAGAACCGCCCAGTTCTATTACTAGTAATGCCAATGTAGACTTTATACTCATTAGGATTACCAGTTGCAAAAGACAACACAAGAACGCAAGGGCTGTAAATCGATGATGTCGCGCCAGATGGCTTACCTTTTCACAAAGATTATTTGCTTTTGCTGCATTTCTGTCATATGATCTATCAAACCTATACATTCCACTATCTTAATTACATATTTCGCCAGGAGTATGCAGGCTGATATCCAAGAACTTTTTTCGCCTTCTCAATTCCATACAGGGCGGCATAAGGATTTTTCGCAAATCGACCCGGTTCCTTAAGCAGGGGGACATTGGGAAAGTAGCGTCCTATCAGCTCCATGGTAGGTAGGCTGGAGCAGCAGTCCTCTGCGCCAATATTGAAGGCATCAAACCCGATATTCTCGTTGGCGTCTGCATATTCTACCGCTTTTACAAACGCTTGAGCCACATCCTCCACATGCACATACTGCCACATGAACTGACGCATAGATAAGCCGCCAAAATTATATTCTGGATCATCAATATTCTCAATCACCCCATCCCAGGCCCATTTGCTGCCCTTGCTTTCGGACATTACCGTTGCCAAGCGCAGTGCGATGCAGTCCATGCCGTAAAGGCGGCTGTACGCTTTCATATAGTTTTCTGCATTAGTCTTGCCAACGCTGTAATTTCGGTCAGGGATAAGCGGCGTTTGCTCATCCACAGGGAAATAAGCTGGCTGAAAAGGCTGGCTTGGATTAAGCAGCGCGTATACAACCACGCTACTTGCAAGCAGGAAGCATTTCACCCCATTTTTGGCTGCCGCATCGATAGTATTGAAGGTCCCTTCCATGTTCACCCGGAAAATATCCCTTGATTGCCCCGTTTTCAATGGGAATCGCCGCAAGATGAATAACAAGATCTATTCCCCTGGTTGCCTCGTCCATATCTTCCCAGTTTGTGATATCCACTCTAACAAAATCTATTTGATTCTGCTCAGGGGGCTTTACGTCTGCAACCCGCAGCATATATCCCTTTCCCAAGAGTTGATTAACCAAACGCATGCCAATGTTTCCGCTGCCACCGGTAATAAGAATGTTTTTCACGCGTGCCATATTTTTCGCTCCTTCTTTATTTTTCTGTTAAAAGGAAATGCACAAGCTCTGCCGCCTGATCGGCAAATTCATCATCATTGATGTTCGCCTGTGTTTCCACAACCCGTATTTGCGAGGAAGCTGTGGCATATACTGCGGTTCTGAATGCAGCAATTGCCTCCGCATCATGAAAAGCGCGCCCTGGCACATCCCACATAGAGAATCCTCCAATGGGTAAAAGGACTGCGGCCGGACCTTTGGATGCATTGAGTTGCCTGATCAGGTATTCCGCCAACAACTCCCTTTCCTTTTTGGTGGTCGCCAAAAGAGTCATATTTGGCGAATGCACCACATGCTGTCGGTCACGCAGATGCGACGGTATATCCGAAATCGGATGGGGATACAGAAGCATATCCAATGCTCCCGGCGCAAATAGAATGGGAATGCCCGCTTCCCGTGCGGATAAAAGCCGCTTGGGATTTCCTTTGGTATCGGGGTAAATTATACTGCGGGTTATTTCGCTTGGAGTCATGTCCACTATGGCCTCCAACATACCGCTTTCCACCAGCTGGTCTACGATGGATGTACTAAAATGCAGTACAATTACCTCTTTCCCCATCCTGATGAGCCGTTCTCTCAGCTTCATCACCCCCGGCGTAGTCACTCCAAGGCAGGTGATAGCAACGCAGGGCCGCAGAACACTCTGGTCAGCCCGGTATTCGGTCAGACCCGTTATGGCAGAGGCCGCCTCCTGTATGACTAGACGTGTCAGGCTGTTCAAGCCCAGCATATCCACCATAGACCGCACCACGCAGATATCCGATTCGCCGATAAAATTCGCCAGATCCGCCAAAGTTGTTACCTGTACTTTGGGAACGCCCAAAGGAAGTTCCCGCATGATCTGCATTCCGATGGTGGTACCGGATCCACCGCCCATGGCAATAATACCGTCAAATCGTTTTTCTCTGTATAATTCTTGCACCATTCGCTTTCCGCCAAGAATAATGGCATCGATAGCGCGACCGCGGGACGCCCCATCCTGAAATTCCTCAAGGGTTGCCCCAGCCCTTTGCAACACTGCACTGCAGGTAATATCCGGTTCAAAAGCGGGTTTTCCCAACAATCCCAGATCCATTACAATGGGGTCGCATCCCCGACTAAGCAATTCTTCCTTGAGAAAGGCAAACTCCTCTCCCTTAGTGTCCAGCGTGCCTAGTACCAAAATGCGCTTACGGTTCATGCCCGTTTCCTCCCGAGGGGTACATTCTTAAAAGCCCGTACTGTATTCATCACCGCAGTTTCAAGGGGAATGCGCTCTACGCTAGAGGCACCAATATATCCTACCGCATCCGTATGCCGATAAATATCGAGGACCGATTCCGGATCCTTGAAGGGGCCGCCGTGGGCCAGCGTCACGGTATCGGGGTTGGTATCCTTTGCCGCTTTGATAAGTGTGTTTATAATCTTGCAGCAATCCTCCATCCGCTTGTGGGGAATGCCCTCCAAGCCGCCTCCCGTGCCGCCCACATGGGCAATAATCATGTCAGTGCCGGCCTTCACCATTTCCACCGTTTCCTCAATCGTCCAGGTATAGCACATAGTATAAATCCCCATTTCATGTGCAAGACGGGTAAAAGCCAGTTCCCTTTCAAAGCCATGGCCCACGCTGCCGCGCAGATCCACATATTCTTTTCCATAAATACCAATCATCGGATTATGGATAATGCCGGAAACACCCGCGTCCACAAACTTTTTTAGAAGCTTTTTGTGATCCCAGTTGAGCGGATCGTTGGCGTCGATCCCTACAATAAGCGGAGTATCCTCTACTACCTGATAGAGTTCTTCATGCATCTCATAGCTAAGACGGTTGGCTTCCCCCACCAGCCGAGTGGGCTGTCCCATCAATCTGCTGCGGCCGGTGCTGTAAAGTACTATAAAATCCACACCGCCCGCTTCCGCTGCTTTCCCGATAATGCCAGCGCTGGCACCGGTTCCGATCAGAGGGCGATCCGAAGCAATGACCTTCTCAAATCGCTCTATAAGTTCCTGCCGCGTAAATGTGCGTCCCATCTTGTTTCGCTCCTTTCTCTATCAGACAATTTTTTCGCCACGCAGCGCGGAAAGCACCGGGGCCTTATACTGCTCTACGATTTCGCGCACCGCATTTTCCACAGGAATGCGCTCTATGCTTGAGCCGCCGTAGTATCCGTCCACCCCTGTCCTATCGTAAAGAATGCGGGTGCTTTCCGGACTATTGAAGGGGCCGCCGTGCCCTATGCAGATCACATCTGCGTTGGCTTTTTTCACCACTTCCACGATTTTTTCGATCCGTTCAACCGCAACGTCATATTCCATATGCCCATAGCCGCTCATACCGCCCTCGGTTGCGCCACAATTGGCGATAATACAATCCGCCCCTGCATCTATCATCTTCAATGCGTCTTCGGGGAAGAAAACAAAACCTATTCCGAAAAGATCCCGTTTGCGGCACTTTTCAATCAGCGCCAGTTCATTTTCAAAGGCAGTATAGGTACCGGATGCCCGGGTTCTGAACTCTGTGCCATAAAACTGCACCGTGGGGAGATTGCAAAATCCTGAAACCCCCGCATCCACAAACCTGTCCACAAGCCGATCCAAATCTAAGCACTCGATGTCGCTGGCATCCAGTCCCGCGATGAGCGGCGTGTGTTTCACCACCATCCAAAGATCCCGATGCATCTGCATGCTGATATTCCCGCTGAAATCCCCGATAATACGAGTAGGAAACCCTTGGAAACGACTCCGACCCATGGTGCTGTAAAGGATTAAATCTGTATCCGATCTCTCAGCACATTTTCCCACAAGCCCACAGCTGGCGCCGGTAATAATGACTGGCATATCCTTATCCAGTGTTGCATGTAGCTTTTCCAAAACTTCCCATCGTTTTAATACTTTTCCCACTACTACATCCTCCTTTGCACAAATATTCTGTTTCGAGTTTTTCTGCGCTGTATAAATTAACAAACAAAGTCGCTTATCCCATAGCAAGCAGGCTGCCGCTCATCCCATAGGACGTCCCCTTACAGTCCCAGATACGCTCTTCTGACATGATCATCGTTGAGCAGGCTCTCGCTGGGCCCACTCATAAAAAACTTTCCATTTTCGATGATGATGGCGCGATTCGAGGCCCGCAGGCACTGCTGGATATGCTGTTCCACCAGTATTACCGTCACCCCTTCGCAGTTTATCTTATGCACTGCGTTGAACACGTCCTTTACCAACAGAGGGGAAAGTCCCCAAGAAGGTTCGTCCAGAATCAGCAACTTTGGCTTACTCATGAGCGCCCGCCCGATGGCCACCATCTGCTGCTCCCCTCCCGAAAGGGTTCCCGCAAACTGCTTTTTGCGCTCTGCCAGGCGTGGGAACAGGGTGTATACATATTCGAGCGTTTCCTGCATCTTCGCCCGGGCTTCCGGCAGGCAGGCGCCTACTTGAAGGTTTTCCAACACGGTAAGGTTGTTAAAGAGCAGCCGCCCTTCCGGTACCTGCACTAGCCCCTGAGCAACGCGGCAATCAGCCTTCTCGTTTTCAATTGGCTTGCCGAAGAATTGTATTGAACCGGTGCTTTGGGGCGTAATACCGCAGATGGCATTGATGATGGAACTCTTCCCCGCCCCGTTGGCTCCGACAATCGCAAGAATTTCGCCCTGAGCCACTGAAAAGCTAACATCGCGTACAACAGTGAGCGGCCCGTATTTCACGCTCAGGTTTTTGACCTCCAATACTATATCAGCCATCGATCTTCTCCCCCAAATACACCTCAATCACGTGAGGGTTTTTGACCACATCCGCAGGCGCACCATCATCGATGATTTCGCCGTGATCTAGCACGATCACCCGCTCGCAAAGATTCATCACCGCATGCATTACATGCTCGATGACCACTATCGTAATTCCATGGTCGCGGAGCCTTCGAATAATCACCATCATGTCGTTGACCTCATTGTCGGTCAATCCTGCCATCGGTTCATCCAACATGAGCAACCGGGGGTTAATGGCCAACGCGCGCGCCATATCCAGGCGCTTCTGCTCCGCAATTGTCAGGCCTGTAGGCGGCTGGTCCGCCCGGTATTGTAACCCCAGCATGCTTAAAATACTGTCCGCACGCTTCGATGCTTTGCGGGTATCCTTGTCGTGAATTAGAGCACCTGCCATCACGCTTTGGCGTAGTGTCATCTTGTAAAATGGCTTTACCGACTGGAATGTGCGAGTCAAGCCCAGATGCGCAAGTTCGTTGGGACGTATCCCCTCTTTGAGTTGCTTGCCCATAAAATGAACGTTCCCACTGGTAGGCTTAAAGAATCCCGTCACCGCGTTGAAAATCGTGGTTTTTCCCGCACCGTTCGGCCCGATGATACCGAAAATTTCTCTCTGCTTCACCTCAAAGTTCACGTTGTTGACTGCTTTTAAGCCACCGAAAAACACACACAGATTCTCAACTTTCAAAATTGGACCTGTATAACCCAATTCCTTTACGCAGATCACATCGTGCATAGCCATTTCTTCTTTTGCCCAGCTGGTTTGAGAGTGTTTTTCCTCATTGCTCGTAGCAGAACTGCGTTTGCTCCTTCTTTTCGCTAACATGCTCTGGAACAACGGCAACAGTCCCTGAGGGCAGAAACGAATGATAGTGATCAGCACCACGCCGTAAACAATCAGATCAGCACCAGCCCAGGAACCGCCGCCCACGAGTGCACGCAGCAACGTATCCAAGGGAACCAGCAATACAGCCCCCAGCAACGGACCGTACAAGGTTCCAATTCCGCCCAACATAGCCATGACGGTCATATCCATGCTCAGCTGCGGATCAAAGATGATTTTGGGATCGATATACAAAGTATAATGGGCATACAGCGAACCGCCCATGGAAATCATAAAGGCACTGATTACCATAGCCAACAGCTTAGTATTCATCGTATTGATACCCAGGCTAGCTGCCGCATCGTGATCATCCCGAAGCGAAAACAAGTATAAACCAAGTTTATTTCGCTGTATCCATGCGGAAACCGCAAGTACCATCACAAGCATGACGAGGCCGATGTAAACATACCCCATCTTATTTGTAAAGTAGATATACTGTATCCCCTCGTTGCTAATTGGCAGGCTCAACCCTTGGGTACCGTTGGAAAAGTCCTTGAAGTAAATCATGAGCTGCTTCGCTATGCTTACTAGGGCCATGGTGGCCAGAGCGAAGAAGGCTTCCCGCAACCGGAATAAGGCTATGCCAAGGATCAGACTTATCAGGCATACCGCTAAAGCGGACAGGAGCATGGCAATCCATGGGTTAACTCCGCTACGCATACACAGCAGTGTGGAAAAATACGCGCCCAACCCCAGGAAAGTTCCGTGGCCTAAGGACATTTGCCCGGAATAGCCAGACATGATGTTCCAACAGATGGAGAAGTATCCCTTGATGGATATCAAAAACAGAATATGCAGTACATAGGCGTTGGTTTGCAATGCCATCGGGAGTAGGAGAAGGATGAGTATGCCCGTTGCTGTGGCGAGGTACTTCTTTTTCATCATCATTTTTTCTCTACCTCCCTACGCGAACGCTCTTACGACCAAACAGGCCGCTGGGTCGAAATACCAATACTACAAGGAACAGAGTATAATACGCCACTTCTTTGAGCTGCACCGATATAAAGTATCCTACAAAGGACTCCATCAGTCCGATAAGGATGGCAGCAAGAACTGCTCCGGGCAGACTATCATATCCTCCCAGGATAACGGCGATAAATGCAATAGACTTCCATGTATCTCCTACAGTTGGTATGGTACTGTAGGTTGTGCACAGCGCCACCCCGGCCGCACCAACGCACGCAAGCCCTAGCGCAATGGCCAGCTTATACATGCCGTCCACATTGAGGCCACATAAAACCGCTCCACGCCGCTGGTCTATCACCGCACGCATACACTTTCCCTTAAATGTATATTGCAAGAACAGAAACAGTGCCAGCATCAGAGCAACCGCTATTCCAAAACCAAGCAGATCCACCAGACTTAACCGGATAGAAGCATCTCCAAGAGGAATTTCAAAGATTTTATTAAACTTGCTGACCGAAACGTATCTCGGATCGGATTTGAACAAAAGCAAACACAGATTTTGAACTACCATGGACAGGCCCACCGTGGAAAAAATCTGAGAGGTGGTTCCCTGATTCACAAGACGGCGAAACATAGCTTTGTACAACAGCAGCCCGATCAAAAAAAACAAGGGTATAACATAGAACATGGACAGATAAGGGTGCACCCCTAGCAACAGCCAAGAAAAGAAGCCCGCATACATTGCCACCATAACAAATTCGCCGTGAGCAAAATTCAGAATGCGCGCCACGCCATAAATGATCGTCAGGCCGATAGCCAATATACCATAGAGCCCTCCCTTCATGATGCCGTTAAGTATAAGTTGTACAATAAGCACTCCAGTCATAGAGTCGTACCCCTCCTTTTAGCTCTCTACTGTGCCCGGGCAATATACAGGTGACATTGCCCGGGCACTTCATACAAGGATTATTGCTGCGCGCCGTACATGGGTGCCGGCAGCACTATTTCAGTACCCTCCGAAGCGTAGGGCCATACCTGGTACAGTACGTTGTCTTGCCATTGAGCCATTATCACGTTACCTACGGCCAAATTTTGCCCGGGAGTTTCGGAATCAAGGCCCGCGAACTTAGCACCCCAGCCGTTGATCATGGTGCCCGAGGGAATGTCAATGGCACGGAAGGCATCAGCGATGGACGTAGCATCGTTCACGTCCTCAGCGCTATTAAGAATTTCCTGGAGAATTAACAGCCCCTGGCCCACCTGAGGCACCAAAACGCTGTTGACGGGCTCCTGATTATAGCGCGCACGATATTCCTTATAAAAATCGGCCAAACCGGGCGCCGTCTCGGCGGGGCTGGTCTCGATGGTATAGTTTGTAGCAAAGAGATAATTCGCTACTTCTCCAAACTGCTCGAGGAAGGTAGCGCTGCCAAACCCGGCGCCGTTTCCAACAAACGCCTTCACCTCCAGGCCCAGTTCATATGCCTGACGGTAGAAAAGGGAAGCATCGGCGAGCAGCGAGCAGGAAATCACCACATCCGGCTTAGCATCTATGAGTTTCATAATGAGGCTGGACAAGTCCGTTACATCCGTGGAATACTCTTCGCGCAGAACTGGCGTAATCCCATATTCCTCAAGCTGGGCCACAGCACCTGCGGCAATGGTGGAGCCATAGGTGGAGTCTTCACCTACGATGGCAACGCGCACCGCATCCTTGGTAGTTCCCATCTTTTCTGCGTTTTCCACCGCGAATTGGGCCGCGAAGCGTCCCTCATCCGAGGCGGTAGGGTTCATGCGGAAGTAATACTTATATCCTCGGCTGCACAATCCATCAGAGGGGCAAGCCATTTCAAAAAACACCGTCTTGTTCTGTTCCGCGATGGTAGAAGCGGAAAAGGATACCTCTGTCATATAAGTACCCGTAATCACCTTAACCTTCTCCACCTCGATCAAGCGCGTTGCTTCCGCAATACCACTGTCCGCATCATTGGCATCGCAGAAAATCAGTTCTAACGGTTTTCCCTGTATGCCGCCATTTTCATTCACCATGTCCAGCGCCATTTCCAGCCCTCTCATGGCTTCTTGCCCGCCGGAAGCCATTCTTCCTGTCAGCGGTAGTAATACACCTACCCGGTAGGTATCGCCGGAAGACGTCTCCGCTTCGCCAGCAGAGTCTGAAGGCTGTGCGGATGTCGATTGCTCTGCTGGAGCCGATGACGGCGCGGAACTGGCAGGAGCAGCCTCCTGCGGAGCAGCACAAGCAAAACTTACAAAGACCAAAGACAGTGTCAAGATGAGTGATAATATTTTTTTCATATGATCCTTCCTTTCTGACACCAATGATAAATAACGCAGAGTTTGTACAATATTTTGTGATATGATGGGCGCAAGAGGGGTAGGTACACTACAAAACATGCGGAGGTAGGTGGCGCGCACAGTGCGTGAGCCCGATTTCATATAAGTCACAGAACATCTGTAACCTTCACCATTTCTGTTTCCCTTTCACCTCCTAAGGCGGTTTATTTGTTGTACCCTTTTGATCTAATGTTTGTTTCAAACTTTTCCCTCCTTAAATAGATTTGTCGCTAACCTAGAATTACACCAATTGCATTTATATTATCCTTTACGGTGTGTTTTCGGTAAAATGAAAGTATCGCAAAAGGTCTCGAAAAAGTTAGCACCCCAAATGGCATAAAAAGTGAGCCATTGTCAGCACCTGAAATAACAGCTACCCTTAGAATTGTCAAGAGACTAAGGAGGTAGCAGAAAGGTGTTAAGAATGGCTCAAGTAAATAATATCAAGGATCTGTACGAAAATGAAGACCTGAGTTTGCGAGAAATTTCCCGTCAAACAGGTCACAGCTTCAAGACCGTCCAAAAGTACGCCTACCAGCTCGACTGGAGCGAGGACAATCTGCCGGATACCGAGCCAACGAGCTATCCGGTGTTGGGAGATTTCATTCCCGTAATTGATGAATGGCTGGAAGCCGACCGTAAGATCCCGCGCAAGCAGAGGCACACCGTTTGGAGGATTTTCTGCCGTTTGCGGGATGAGCACGGTTTCGGCGGCAGCTATTCCAGCGTAAAAAAGTACGTCCGCAAAAAGCGGTTTGTGATGAATTCCAAGAACAGTGGTTATTTGCCTCTGGAGCATACGCTGGGCAGTGGGCAAGTAGATTTCGGAAAGCATCTCTACTACGATGGTGCAGGGCAGGAGCAGGACGGCTATGCACTAACCATTTCCTTCCCGAATTCCAACAAAGGGTACACCCAAACTTTCCCCTCTCAGAACCAGGAATGCCTGCTTACCGGTATGAAACGTATCTTTGAGCATATTGGCGGCGTTCCGCCGGTGCTGCGCTTTGACAATATGTCCACCGCCGTTGTGCAGGTACTCAAGGGTACAGACCGAATTCTCACAGACGGCTTTACCCGCTTCATGATGCATTACCGTTTCCGCGCAGAATTCTGCAATCCAGCATCCGGCAACGAAAAAGGCAACGTGGAAAACAAGGTGGGTTACAGCCGCAGAAATGCCTTTGTGCCGGTTCCGACTATTGTTTCCTTTGACGGCTTCAATGAGTCCCTGTGGGAATGGTGCGAGAAGGATGCCCAGCGGCCTCATTACAAGAAGAAACTGCTGATTGCGGAGCTTTGGGAAGAGGACAAAGCCAGCCTTCTGTGCCTGCCGGAGTATCCATTCTCGGTGTTCCGCTATGCAGCACTGACGGTGAACAAAAGCGGCTTCGTGACCATTGAAACCAACAAATACGGCCTTTCTCCCATGCTGTCCGGCGAAACGGTGCAGGCCAAGATTTTCTATGACCATGTGGAGTTTTTTCATGACCACCACCCGGTTGGGCACTATCGCAGGAGCTACAAAACCAATGATGAGGTCTACGACTGGACGCAGTATGTGTCCGTGCTCTGCAAAAAGCCTGGTGCAATTGAACACACCCGCTTCTTCCACCAGATGCCGCAGCAGTGGCAGACATTTTTGGAACAGACCAGCGGCAGAGAGCGCAAAAATGCGCTTCAGCTACTCAGCGAAATTGTATCTGACGGCAATGCCGCCCTGTGCGCCGATGCACTGGAGCTCGCCGGCGAGAATGGCCGCACGGATGCGGACAGCCTCCGGCAGTGCTATTACATGATTGCAAAGAAGGAATACCGACCTGATCCGCTGAAGCTGCCCGGTTCTCCGGTGCTAAACTACAATCCCAACCTTTCCGCCTATGACGGCCTGACGGGAGGTGGCGCGAATGTCTGAGGAAATTGAGCTGATGATGCGACAGGTGAAGTTGGGCGGCATGGCCAAGGAATGGCGCTCCGTCCAGTTTGAAAGTACAGAGCAATATGTGACCGACCTGCTGAAGCTGGAGCTGAAAGAGCGTGAAGCCAACAGGATTAACCGCATGGTGAAAACCGCCGGTTTCCGTGTTCTGAAAACGCTGGATGACTTTGTGTGGACTCCCGCCATTGAGCTGCCCAGCGGCTTGACTGCCGAGTACATGGAGGAACTGCAATTTCTTACGCCCAAGGAGAATCTCATTTTTATGGGCACTGTTGGTACCGGCAAAACACATCTTGCCACAGCCATTGCCTTGAAAGCTTGCCAGGAAGGGCGGCGTGTCCGCTTTTATACGGCGGCGTCCCTTGCCAATATCCTGCTGGAGAAAAACAACAAAGGTACGCTGAACAACTATCTCAGCACACTGAAAAAAGTGGAGCTCATTGTGATTGACGAAATTGGTTTCGTGCCGCTGCACAAGGATGCCGCCGAGCTACTGTTTCAGGTAATCTCCGACTGCTACGAGCGAAAGAGCCTCATTATTACATCCAATCTGGAGTTCTCGCAGTGGAACACTGTCTTTGGCGACAACCGCCTGACGGCAGCGCTGGTTGACCGGCTGATCCACCATTCCCACATTGTAATCTTCTCCGGCGAGAGCTACCGACTGACCCAGTCCATGCAACGCCAGCGTACCCACTGAAAAAGCGCTCCAAAAAGTGAGCATTGGACCCCGACCTGTTTGGCCCCGTGGGTCTCCAAAATGTGAGCGTTGGGTCTCACCCTGTTTGGCCCCGAAAAAGGCCTCGATGCTACATACACGAACAACAAATTAGGTGCTCCAAGGTGCTAACCTTTTTGGGGACCTTTTGCTAACATTTTTACTTGACGAACACACCTTTACGGTGTTATCAATGTAAAATACTTATTTTTAATCATACCTACTCCTTCCATTAAATAAATATATCGTTATTGGGGCTCTGAACAGCATGGAAGCTGGACCCGTCAAGAAAAGTGCAGTGAGAAAACACCCAAAAATATAAACCGAACAGATCATGCAGCGCGTTTATGCTCCACTTCAAGGCGAAGCGCAGGCGGCTGGCCGTGTACACCTGTAAGCGGTTGTAATAGGCGAATACATAGCGGAAAACCAGCGCTTTCACCTCCTGGCGTTTTATCCCGTACTTTTCCAAAATCTTACGTAATACGGCGCTGGTATACTGGCTTCCCCAGTCACTGTGCAGGATAGCGCCCCGTAGCTCATAGCGGCTGGCCGCCCTAACGGTATCGATACACTATTCCTTTTTCATAGTATCCTCCATACACAGCGCCAGAATTTTCGCCGTTGAAGCAGTCCAGGATCGGGGAGATGTAGAGCTTCCCATCTGCGCACTGAACTTGGGTAATATCGGTCAACAGTTTTTGGACCGGCCTGTCCGTTTTGAAATCCTGCCGGATCAGATCCTCCGCCAACATCGCTTCGTCAGATGCCTTTGTCAGCCCTTTGGGACGCCGTTTGCGCTCGTGAAGCCAATCGTTTTCCTTCATCACCCGCTGAAGCCGCCTGTTCCTTACGGATATCCCCCCGCTGTGCAAGCGCCAGCCGCATTCACTGCACGCCATAGTTATCGTTGAGAGGATACTGTTCCAGAACGCTGTGTAACCAGCCCGTTTTCTATGCATCTACTAATGATTGTATTGAATATCTCGCACAATAATCCATTATCAACAAATCGTCTGCGTCTATTCTGGCCAGGCAGTGAATGGTCCGGTATACGATCGATACTATCAAATCCGCAAAACTATCGATATGCTATATTGCGTGTTATCTCTTCTTCAGGCTTTCGCTCTGACCAAATGCCATATAGATATCCCACCAGCAGCATTTTTATCATGCAACCAGGGTTTATGGATGGTCTTCCTTTGTACGAGTAATAGGGTTTTGCCAACTCATAGATAAACGAAAAATCAATCGCTTCCTGGATCTTCCTGAGCAGATGGTCACAAGGTATCATGCCCTCCAGATCGATGATCGCTATGCTTAACTGGCCATGCCTTCTTCCCATCATCGTTATCACACTCCATATGTTTATTATGCCATAGGGAGTGTCATTTCCTTGCTTTTGTCAACAGGTTCAAAGAACCGCGAGATCTGCTCATCTTCTGGATCGCGAGAAGCGGAGTGGCATGGCGGGATCTGCCGGAGCGGTATGGGCCATGGCAAACGGTATACAAGCGGTTTGCGGAATGGCAGAGCAATGGACTGATCGAGCAAATCTTCCATGATTTAGGGGAGGATGCCGATTTGGAGAACATCAGCATGGACAGCACATATATAAAGGCACACAAGGCGAGCGCGGGTGCCGAGAGAGGGGGCTCTCTGAAACTATAACGGAAGACCAAAAGAAACAGGAAAATCAGTGTGTCGGGGTGAGCCGCGGTGGCAGAAGCACCAAGATTCATGCTGTTGTGGACGCTCTTGGAAACCCCATCCATGTCCAACTGTCAGCCGGAAACGTGCATGACGTAAAAGCCGCTCAAGAAATGCTGGAAGCGGCCAAGTTGCGTTCCGGGATGACGGTAATAGCGGATAAAGCCTATGGCAAGCGGGGAACTGCTTGAGTATATTGCCGATAAGGTACAATAAGTTGCGCAAATAAAAAAAGGACAGGGATTCAGCCTTTTGGTAGAATAAAGTTGCCACAACCAAATTCACCGAAAGGAAGGCTGCACCCATGTCCAAGAAAATTGTACAACTAAATGAGGAAATCATCAAGAGCGAGTTAAAAGAACTGGTTCGAGGCAGTGTGGAGGAAACACTCAACGACTTGCTGGAAAAGGAAGCGGAAGCTCTAACTCAGGCAGCGAAGTATGAACGCACCGAGGCTCGCCAAGGCTACCGTTCCGGCCATTACAACCGTAATCTGACCACCACATCAGGAGATGTCACCTTAAAGATGCCCCGACTAAAAGGGGTTCCCTTTGAAACTGCAATCATAGAGCGTTACCGTCGCCGGGAAAGCTCAGTGGAGGAGGCATTGATTGAGATGTATCTAGCCGGCGTGTCGGTACGCCGTGTGGAGGATATCACCGAGGCACTGTGGGGCAGCAAGGTATCTCCCAGCACTATCAGCGAACTGAACAAGAAGGCATATGTCCATATTGAGGATTGGCGTAACCGCCCCTTGCAGGGCGGGAAGTACCCCTATGTTTATGTGGACGGCATCTATCTGAAGCGCAATTGGGGCGGAGAGTATGAGAACGTCGCGATTCTGGTGGCCATCGCAGTGAATGAGGATGGTTACCGGGAGGTAATTGGTGCTGCCGAAGGAATGAAGGAGGATAAGGCTAGTTGGATCAGCTTCTTCCAGTGGCTGAAAAGCCGTGGACTGGATGGTGTCAAACTCATCGTTGGCGACAAAAGCCTTGGGATGCTGGAGGCTGTGTATGAGGTGTTTCCTGACGCCAAATACCAGCGTTGTGTTGTTCATTTCTACCGCAATGTCTTTTCGGTCGTTCCCCGCTCCAAATCCAAGATTGTCGCCAAAATGCTCAAGGCCATACACGCCCAGGAGAGCAAAGAAGCCTCCAGAGAAAAGGCAAAAGCTGTTGTTCAATCTCTCCGGGAAATGAAGCTGCCCGAAGCCGCTAAAAAGGTGGAAAACGGCATCGAAGAGACCCTAACCTACACTCATTTCCCTTTTGAACACTGGACACGAATCCGCACGAATAACGCCATTGAGCGCCTGAACCGGGAAATCCGCAGGCGCACTCGGGTAGTTGGCGCTTTTCCTGACGGCAATTCTGCCTTGATGCTGGTTTGTGCTAGGCTGCGCCATGTGGCCGGTACTCAGTGGGGCAACAAGAAATACATGAACATGAAGCACCTGCAATACGGTGTTTCAGATGAATCTATCGCCGGCTAATCTGCTATTCGCCAAATGGTTGTTTCCTAATTTGCGCATAAAACTTGACACTACCTCCTAATTTGCGCATAAAACTTGACACTACCATATTGCCGATTGTGACGCTGATTTCTGTATTCCCCCCAGGAGCAATGCATCCGACCTCTGGTTCATAGATTGGTGTCTCTATAAGGAGCGGCATTTGGTGGAGACATTCTTCCTGAAGCTCAAGGAATTTCGCCGTGTCGCTACGCGCTATGACAAACGTGCCGACCGTTTCCTGGCTTTCGTTCATTTGGCTTGCATCCGTATACTTCTTGCATAATCCGATGCTTTATGCTTTTAGAAACAGACTCTAGTATGAACCCTGCAGACTAGCATTACTCTTCCCACTTGGAGAAATGGAATTCCCGGAGTTCCTCCAACAAAGACAAGGTAGCACTATTCATTTCTCCCTGCTTGCTCCAATAAATCGACAGGGAAATCCGGATAGGATTTTTCAGAGGAATACACCGCACACACTCGGGTAGGGCAAACATCTCTGGCCGTAACAGCGCGGCCGCCTCGTTTTTAAATAGCATTTGTACCAGTGTCCCCGTCTGAGTAAAATAATACTTATTATTGGGAATATGGCCTTCCTGTGCGAACCATTTCAGAATCAACTGGGAGGAAAGCGCATCTTCCTGATAGCAGGTGGCAAGAGGTAAATCTGCGATCATAGAAGGAGTAATTAAATCCTGTGCCGCCAGAAGGGTGCTTTTCGTTTACGCAGAAATAAACAACGTTCTGGCAAAGCTCCTGCCCCTCTAATGTGTCCACATTGTAATAGCCGCTGGCGGAAACGATAAGATCTGTTTCCTCCGCCATCAAAAGATTAAGCAGGTTTTTATGGGAATCCTCGATGAAGCTGAGATGGATAAAAGGATATTTTTTTTGAAAGGCTTTTTCAAAGCGAATCATCTCCGGAATTAAGATACACACTTGTTACATAGGGAATAGCCACCCGTATCTCTTGCCTCTGACTGCCGATACCCCGCATTTGTACTGCAACGGTTTCTGCATGACGTAGCAACTCCACCGCCATTTTATAAAAAATATGGCTTTCCTTGGTAGGCAAAATGCGGTTACCTTGTCTTAGGAATAGCTTGACCCCCAATTCATTCTCTAATTCTCGGATGGACAGGGTAACTGCAGGCTGCGATACAAACAGCTTTTTCGCAGCTCTCGTCATGCTCAGACACTCATATACTGCACAATAATATCGAAGCTGAGCTAATTTTAAAATAATAATGCACCTTCTTCATTCACGATGTATTGTCACCGCCGGAGTAAAATGACCTTAAATCGCCGACGGGAATTGACCCTCGAGAATAGAGAGGTTACCCTCAAGACAAAGCGTCTTGGAGGTGCCCGAAATGCTAAGGAGTGGGACAATTATGAAGATAAAAGAGTTGGCTGGTGCGGGTAAGAGTGCGTACGCCATCGGCAAGGAAATGGGTATCTCTAAAAATACGGCCCGAAAATATATGCAGCCTGGTGTTTCACCGCCGGAGCAAAATTGACCGTCCATCGAAGCTGGATGCGTACAAGCCGCTGCTGCATGAGCTGATGGCCGATGGGATCTACAACTGCGTGGTACTGCTCGATCGGCTGCGTGAGGTCGGATATGACGGTGGCATCAGCATCCTCAAGGATTATGTGCATCCGTTTCGTCCGCCAAAGAAGCTGCCGGCCGTGCGGCGGTATGAAACAGCTCCCGGGAAGCAGGCGCAGATGGATTGGGGCATCTGCCACTACACGGACACCGGCGGCACAGTGCACAAGGTTCCGGTATTTGTGATGGTGCTGGGGCATTCCCGAGCCAAATACATAGAATTCACAAGCCGCTGTGACCTCTCCAGCCTTGAGCGCTGCATGGTAAACGCCTTTGCATACTTCGGCGGCGTGCCAGAAAAGGTGCTGACGGATAACATGAAGACAGTGATTATCGGCAGAGATGGCGGCAAGCCCATCTGGAACACGGCGTTCGAGGATTTCTCCGTGGATATGGGCTTCATACCAAAGGTATGCGCTCCCCGCCGCCCGCAGACGAAGGGCAAGGTGGAACGGCTCGTTGGCTATGTAAAGGACAACTTCCTGCCCGGACGCAGATTCGAGGACTTAAACGACCTGAACCGTCAGGCGCTGCAGTGGTGCCGTAAGCATGACGGGAAGGTTCATGGAACGACCGGAAGAATTCCGGCTATAGAGCTTTCAAAAGA
>JBMNHF010000018.1:0-109040 GCA_050950205.1 Oscillospiraceae bacterium | reverse complement strand
ATTCGCTCACTGTGTTTTCATTCTCTACCCGGAATGCAATGTGGCGGATACCAGGTTCCTTGTCACCACATGCGCGCATCTCGAATACAACTTGATCCTCGCCGGCAACTGCATCTCCACAGCATTTCCGTGGTCGGGCAGGCGGCGCTTGATGATGAAACCGAGCTTTTCAAAAAATGTAATTTGAGCCTCCAGATCCGTTACCAGCATATCGATATGATCCACAAATTTCAGCATCATTTCATACCTCCAAATTATTGAATAAACTCGAATGAGAACAGCTTCGCGGAATGCATCTCGAACGCCATGATGATGTCCTGGCCACTCAATACACTGAGATCCGTGTTTCCGCGCCAACTGACCGTATGGCCGATGTGGTCACCTACTATTGCGTCGCAATCGGCAAAGCGGTAGCCTTCAATGGCTTCACCCTTTTCGTTGCGCAGCTCCATCCGCACACAGCCGGAGGGGGTGGTTTGCACATTCAGTACAATCTGCTTGCCTTCAAACTTGATCTTGGGCGTCTGGAAGCCGCCTCTCTCATCGGCAACAAGCGCCGCCAGTCGTCCCTTTGTCCATACCGCGAAACCGGGCTGCCCCAGTTTTTGCTCGCCGCCGCGGCAGTATTTGTGTGGCCGCGCGTATCCCAGCATTGGCATGGCAAGCTTGTTGTCAGCCAGCGGCAACAGGCCCAAGCCCGGATTCAAATCACCAACGCACCAGTCTCCGCACCCATCGGCTTCCACACCGGGCCGCCCGGCACAAACTCCCAAATCATATCATCCAGACTCGATGCCAGGTAAACGTTCCGGCTGTCCGTAAAGCGATGATAGACATTGGGGAACATGAGCTTGACATTGCTGCCAGGGTAATTCATGCGATTGTTGGTGTAGATATCGTCACAAGGCGACCAATCCAACGGCGCTTTCAACACGATCTCCGGGGCCTGCTTCCAGCAGAAGAAATCTTTGCTTTCCATGCGGCCAACAACACGGCGATCGCCATGGCGCAAACGATGTAGGCGATGTATGCCTGGCGCTCCGCATCCCACACGCAGGTATTCAACGTGTCGCTGGGCTGCACCATCAATGGCTCCTCAATACACTTCCAATGGATGCCGTCAGGCGATACCGCGCCATACAGCCCCTTGACGTATGGTTTGTCATTCAGCACAGTGAATCCCTTGGGATCCAAGGCGTCGCCGAACATCTCGGTATATTTTTTCTTCGCCGCATCCATATCCTCAACAGGCATCAGTCCCACATAAATCATCTTATACTTTTCTTCGGGCTTGCCATTCGGATCAATAAACAGACTGCCGCTCTGGAAACCGTAAGGACTCAAGTCCCGACCAAAACAGATATTGGTTTCCTGCCATAATAGGCTTGCAATCCCAGGTTTGGTTTTTCCCAGTTCACACCGTCCTTGGATTCCGCCACACAGAGCACCTGTCCCGAAGCCATCTTATAACGCACATCTTCCTGCTGCATGTGATCGGGAGGAATGCAGGAGTACCAGGCGCGATACAGACCATCCTCGTAAATTGCCGCTGTAAAATACATATTATAGTTTGCTTCCCACGGGCGGTCGAGTTTGAACACCGACCGATCAGCTGCGCCTTCTGCGCCTCCAAGCGGATACCGAACGCACCGGTGGGGTTTCCTGTTACCTGCCCAGTTGGCTCGCCCCATTGGGGGGCTTTTTTTCCGTCCATGGTCCATGACACCATGCCCGCGTCTACATACATGTAGTTGACAAAGCACTGTTCCCCTTGCGGCTTTAGCGCGCCTTTTCTGTCAATGATCGGATTTCTCATTCGTTACTTCCTCTCTAATTACTTGGATGTATCTTACTCCATCTTCATTAACTGACGAATGCCGTCGCCAAGCACATTAATGCCAATGACCGTAATTGCTACTGCAAAAGTGGGAATGCAAGATACCCACCACGCACTGTCAATATAAGCCTGCCCATCGCTGATCATGCGCCCCCAAGAAGGGTATGGGCGCGCTACACCAACACCCAGGTAACTGAGGCTGGACTCTTGCAGAATTGCCGTTCCGATCAGCAGTGTAGCAAGAACAATTACAGAAGGAAGCACATTTGGCACAATGTGGTTAAACACAGTCGTTTGTTTTTCGCGCCTAGGGTTCTGCCTGCTAAAATGTAGTCCTTTTCCCGTTCGACAAGTGTGCTGCCGCGCACGGTGCGGTAGATGGAAACCCAGTCCGATATGGCTAAAATAATCACCATGGACCAAATGCTTGAACCGAAACAGCCAAGAAAAGGATGCACAATAAAAATGTAGGCAACGCCTGCTTAAGTTCCGCGAACACGCCAACAACGTTGTCGATTTTTCCGCCAAAGAACCCACCTAACACCCCGAGAACCGTTCCAAGAACCGCGGTCCCTACCACTGCCAGACTTGCAATGAGCAACGATACCTGCCCGCCAACCATCGTGCGGCTCAAAACATCGCGTCCTAACTGGTCACAGCCGAAGGGGTGTCCTGGAACTGGCGGAGAAAGGCGAAGTGACAAATCCGTCAGTTCCGGATCACAAGGCGTCCAAACCAGAGATAACAAGATGACAGCAACCACAAACAGAATAATAGCCGCACCGATTGTTGTCCTGACGGATCCTCTCCGCATGAACCATGCTTTTACTATCTTCTTCAAAACCATTACCTCCCATGCCTTCACAGATTCAATTTACTTATGCGTTACACGCGGATCCAAAACGCCATACAGCAAATCAACAAGCAAATTGACCACGACGAACACAAAGGCGGCGTAAGGGATAAGCACCTGTATTACTGGATAATCGCGGGCATTTAAGGAGGTTATGAGCAGAGAACCGATACCGGGCCAACGAAACAATGTCTCGACCACGACTGCGCCGTTGATCAGTTTTCCCAGCCGCAATCCAATGTTAGTTACAAGCGGGATTGACACATTCCGAAGTGCATGCTTGTATAGCACCATATTGCTGGATAAGCCCTTCGCTTTTGCGGTGCGAATGTGGTCGCTGCGCAAAACACGCCCCACCTCGGTTCGCGTCAAGCGAGTCAATGTCACAACCTCATGGGATGACAGTGTAATCGCAGGCAGAAGCAGGTGCAGAAAGGATCCGGTACCTCCGGTCGGCAGCCATTTAAGCTTTAGTCCGAAGAACAGCATTAGCATAATTCCAACGAAGAAAAGGGGTAATGCTTTCAGGATAAACCCCGTCGAACTGACGATGTTGTCCAACAACCCGCCTGGTTTTTTGGCTGTGTACACACCGATCGGAACCGACCCAAGAACGGTAATGATCAATGCGGTCAACGCCAAAATCAGGGTGTTGGGAATGCGGGCCAGAACCAAACGGAGGCTGGAGTTAACAATAGTGTACCCGTACGGTAAGCGTAGGACATTCCCGCGTCGCCCGTAATTAGCTTCTTCAAATATACAAAGAATTGTGTCATTAGCGGCTGTCCAGCCCCCACGCAACGCGAAGCGCTTCAATTTCTTCCTGGGATGCCTCTGGACCTGCTAACATACTTGCGGCGTCACCAGGAATAACACGAAGCAGAACGAATACCAAAAGCGTCGCGAGAAAGACGGTAAGTAATCCCGTAGCAAGCGGGTTATTAACATATTTTTCATGTTATTGCAATTCCTTTCCTGCGGAACCTCACATGATCAACCGCCAAAGCTCGCTTCGGCCAGCATAAGCCAGTTCAAGGGAATATACTCATAGCCGGTAAAGCTGTCGACCATGCCGATAGACGATGTGGGCACAGTACCAAATGCATAAGGCACATAATCCCAGAGAATCTTCATTGCTCGGGAAATGTCCGCGGCGCGATCCTCGGAGCTTTGTTGGGTATCCGCATCCGCTGCGTTCATAATGGATTCAAATTCTTCCAGATGAAGACCGGTCAAATTCTTCATCTGGTTATAATGGTATTGTGCTTCGCCGCTGAAGGAACCCGGAACCGAATTGTTTGTGATATCCCACTGGTCAGTCGGCTTTATGTCTGTCCATGCACCGCTTTCTACCTGTGAGAATACCACGTTGAAGCCAGCCTCCTGCAACTGTGCGAGCACCAGCTCGCTAACTTCCAGGTCAGAAGTAAATTCACCGGAATGGAACACGAATTTTATCTCTTGGCCAGTATATCCAGCTTCATCCATCAGCTGCTTTGCTTTGTCAAGATCACGCGCAGGGAAGCCGCCGCCATCATAAGCGCCAAAAACACTGAGTGGTGCGGGACCATCGGCCGGCTGTTGGTATCCCGCTCATAATAGTGTCGCAAATTCCAGCATGATCAATCGCATACAGCATGGCCTGACGGATTTTCAGATCGCCCACAGGCGAACCGCCCTGATGTTGAAATTAAATTGGATGGCGTCATAGCCGATTGTGGGCTCGTTCATAACGCGCAAGCCATCGGTTGCGTTAATTGCCTCAATTTGATCATACGGCACTGCATAAACAATGTCATATTCACCAGACTTTAAACCGGCCAAACGGCATTATCATCGGTAACCGTGTAGTAGTTCACCGTTTTAATAGCTGGAGTGCAACGCCAATAATCTTCGTTAGCCGTTAGTTCCAGCACAATGCCCGGATCCCATTTCACAAACTTGTACGCACCAGTACCAATCGGGGCCGAGAAAAAGTCTTCCATTGTTGCTCCAGAATAATCGACCGGCAACATTGGCAATCGACTCACCAGTCGGGGAACTGCGGGCTGTGGGCTTTGTGTTTTGATCAACACAGTATATTCATCTACAATCTCACAAGTAGGCGGCCACGCCAAGCCCCACTGTGCAGCGTATTTGTATTGAATTACATCTGTATAATGTTTAATGGAAAACGCAACAGCATCTGCGTTAAAAGGTGAGCCATCGTGGAATGCAACGCCTTCGCGAAGCTTGAATCGCCAAGTCAGGTCATCAACCTTTTCCCATTCTGTTGCCAGGGACGGTTCCGGTTCCATATCTTTATTAATGCGTACCAGACCGTCAAAGATATGCTGAGACGCTGTAGTGGAAGTGAACCCTCCGCCGGATCCGTCCAAAGATGTAATATTTCTGTTGACTGCAATATTGGCGGTAGTCTTGTCAGTACCCGCCACATTATCTGCGGATGCACTGGAGCCCGACGTGCTGCTGCCGGCAACATTGCTATCCGAAGCGCCATCAGCGGCCGGCAAATTGCTTTGGCCGCATCCGGACAGAATCAGTGTCAACACTAGGAACAAAGACAATGCGAAACAGGCAGATTTACGTTGCATAATCGCTTCTCCTTTCATAATCGCTTCTCCTTTTCTGTTTAAACTGTACATTTCTTCTGGGCCCAGTCAACAAATAAATGTTCTCATATTAATATACAAAATAACCATTAACGGCAATGGGATATACCGCCTGATAAGCTTCAGCGTACTTGCATTGGGAACGCCCAAAGCTTCGCGCATTATCGGCCCGAACCAACGCACGCTGTATATATCTTTCCGCCAGAGCCTTTTTACCTTCAAAGCAGGCCATCGCTGCCTTTTTTGTCTCGATCACATCGCTAATGTCAACAAAGAGATTTGGCTGGAATCCGTTGATCTCAGAGGCGTGCGGCTCAAAACAGAAGATTGGTGTGCGACCGCCAGCGCCGGGTTTGGTGCCCTCGATTTCGATGCCGAAGCCGCCCGCGATTTCGCACGACGTGATGACATATTTGAGGATGGAACCATGATCCGGATTGCAGTAATCGTATTCGTGGTGCGTTAAAATCAGGTCGGGCTCTATTTGCCTGATTTTTTTTGCAAGTCTCCTATGCTGTTCGCGTGTTGCCTCAAACGGATAGTCCTCGCAATCAAAAAATTCGATGCTGCGAACGCCCAGGATTTCCGCGGCTTTTTCGGTGTCTCGTTTCCGCTCCGCTTTGCATTGCTCCACGGTCATGCCAGGTTGCTTCATCACCTCGTTCGCTTCGCCGCCAGTACCATAAGTAATAATTACAACGTCGGCAGTACCACCCATCGAAACATGTTTGGCGATTGCGCCGGAGCAGCGCCAAAGTAGGTCACCGGGATGCGCAGAAACAACCAACATTTTTTTACCGGAAAAATCCATAAGTCTTTCCCCTCCATTTTTCATACGATTTAACTTCTAAAGGCTATGTTTGATCAAAACATTATCATCAGTATGACATATTTACTTTAAAATGTCAATAATCATATATGTTTTTTGTGTAATTACGCAAACCAGATAATTGATACACAACATTTCTTACAATAAAAATGCGGAAATTGATAGTTATTGATCAAATTTATTATAATAGCTGTGTTATCACATGGACAATCAATAAAAGCAAATCCTGATCACCTTTAATGAAATTATAAAAAATGTCAAATTATATTATTAATTACATGAAAATATATATATTACAATGGTATATTGCCGCGTTTTACATTAACTTAAAACGTAGTGCTAGCCATCGCTTTATAGTTGAAACAAATGTCAGCTGTGGAAATTTGATCAAATGTATTGACGAATTCACTTCCATATAGTATTCTACAGTTGACAGGTATCTTTAAACTACAACAAAAGGAGCTGCTTAAATGATGACGAGTGAGCAAAAACAACTTCTTTCCAAAATATCAAGCACTAATGTGTCCGATGCTCTGGATTTCTATAACTTAAAGGGTGCAGTACATGGCATCCTTCCCACATGGGAAGGATGCCAGAAAGTGTTCGGATCTGCAGTTACAGTTCGACTTATTGCCGCAGGCACGACACCCCCAAAATTCCATTTGGGTCAGCAGGCTATCTCTGTAGCCGAAGAAGGGGACGTAATTGTTGTTGACAACGCCGGAAGAAAAGATATCTCCTGCTGGGGTGGCGTTTTAGCAACTGGCGCAAAAATGAAAGGCGTATCTGGCGTTATTATCGACGGTTTTTGCCGCGATATTGATGACTACGTGGATTTGGGCTTTTCTGTTTATTCTCGGGGGCCTGTTGTACAGAGCGCTCGAGGGCGCGCAGTTGAGGATGCAACCAACATTACGGTTCAATTTGGCAATGTGCAGGTTAATCCGGGTGATGTTGTGATTGCCGACCGAAGCGGTGTTGCGTTTATTCCGAGAGAGCATTTAGACAATATCCTAAAAAAAGCGGAAGAACTATATCTGAAAGAAGAAGCTATGTGCGCCGATCTTCGCTCCGGCATGAGCAATATGGATGTTGATGCAAAATACAGCTACAACACAATGCTGTCCAAGTAGAAGCGCTATATAAATCATATTTTCTTGTAAAGCAGGGATTGTTATGACTGAATCAAAGCCCTCCGCCGCACAATTCGCTTATGAGTCGCTAAAAGACTGGATTCTATCGGGCTTTCTGGTCCCAGGCGAAAAGATAGACCAGGACGAAGCCGCCCGCAAGCTGAATCTCAGCCGTATGCCAATCCGTAGCGGTTTGGATCGTCTGGCCTCCGAGGGCCTTGTGGTCAAAACACCTCATCGTGGTGTTATGGTGTCCCCGTTAAGCGATGCATCCCTAAACCAGTTATTTGATGTTCGCGCGCAAATGGAGTCTATGGCAGTTATGATTACGACAGCCTCAGCGCCGGATTCCGCAATTGACAAGCTCTACAACATGTTAAACTACCAGCAGGATGTGGGGGGGACTTCCACATCTACAATTCTGGAACAAAATCGAAACTTCCACCGCTTCATCGTGCAGCTTTCAGAAAACGATGTGCTTCTGAAGCTGTTTGACATTGTGTGGGAGCAGTGTGAGCGGTATCGGAGAATTTACTACCAAGTACCCAATTCCAACGATCGCATCCTCAAGGAACATCGAAAAATCGTAGACTTGATTGCGCATCGAAAGGTACAAAGCGCTGCCGATTACATGGTGGAACATACAAGAGCTTCTCAGAAGCAACTGCTTGAATCAATGGGAAAACAGATTTCACCACTCCAGCACAGGTTGATTTCACTTATGGAAAACCCTGCGGATATATACTTGAAGGCGTTATAAACTGTGCCTTCCCAAGCAAAAAGACCAATCTCAAGAGCTCAAGAGATTGGTCTTTTTGTATGGGAAAATGCAGATCAGCGGAACAGAGCGTCGTGGAAATTGTCACCGCCGGAGTAAAATGACCTTAAATCGCCGACGAGAATTGACCCACGAGAATAGAGAGGTTACCCTCAAGACAAAGCGTCTTGGAGGTGCCCGATATGCTAAGGAGTGGGATAATTATGAAGATAAAAGAGTCGGCTGGGGCGGGTAAGAGTGCATACGCCATCGGCAAAGAATTGGGCATCTCTAAAAACACAGCCCGAAAATACATGCAGCCCGGTGTTTCACCGCCGGAGAAAATTGACCGTCCATCGAAGCTGGATGCGTACAAGCCGCTGCTGCATGAGCTGATGGCCGATGGGATCTACAACTGCGTGGTACTGCTCGATCGGCTGCGTGAGGCCGGATATGACGGTGGCATCAGCATCCTCAAGGATTATGTGCATCCGTTTCGTCCGCCAAAGAAGCTGCCGGCCGTGCGGCGGTATGAAACAGCTCCCGGGAAGCAGGCGCAGATGGATTGGGGCATCTGCCACTACACGGACACCGGCGGCACAGTGCACAAGGTTCCGGTATTTGTGATGGTGCTGGGGCATTCCCGAGCCAAATACATAGAATTCACAAGCCGCTGTGACCTCTCCAGCCTTGAGCGCTGCATGGTAAACGCCTTTGCATACTTCGGCGGCGTGCCAGAAAAGGTGCTGACGGATAACATGAAGACAGTGATTATCGGCAGAGATGGCGGCAAGCCCATCTGGAACACGGCGTTCGAGGATTTCTCCGTGGATATGGGCTTCATACCAAAGGTATGCGCTCCCCGCCGCCCGCAGACGAAGGGCAAGGTGGAACGGCTCGTTGGCTATGTAAAGGACAACTTCCTGCCCGGACGCAGATTCGAGGACTTAAACGACCTGAACCGTCAGGCGCTGCAGTGGTGCCGTAAGCATGACGGGAAGGTTCATGGAACGACCGGAAGAATTCCGGCTATAGAGCTTTCAAAAGAAGGGCTGCTTTCACTCCCGCCACAGGAGGTCATGGACAAGTACCGCTGGGAGACCAGAAGCGTGACCCGAGACGGCTTAGTGAGCTTTGATGGCATACACTATGGTGTGCCCTGGCAGTATAGCGGCAGGCAGGTTCAGGTTCGGCTGTGCGCCGGGTATGTCGAGATTCACCTGGACAACACACTCATAGCAAGGCATGAGGCCAAATACTCCGGCGGTAAAATTGTATGGCTCACCGGACAATACGCCGGTCTCAGCGAAAAGGGTGGAATACCACTGCCGAACAGCTTCGCCAAGCAGCATCCACCACAGGTCGAGGCTCGGGATTTGGGTGAATATGACCGGCTGTTCCAGGTGGCGTCCAATGGTTGAATTAGAGCATGCCAGAGATTTACTGGAGAATATGGGCCTCAAAACGGCGGCCGGGCTTCTGGATGCGCAGCTGGAGCGCTCCTTGAAAGCGGAGAACACCTATCTGGCCTTTCTCCTGGAGCTTCTCACTTTGGAGGATACGGAGCGTAAGCGTAGAGGTGAGGAGATGCGGATCAAGCTTTCCCGGCTCCCGCATAGAAAGACACTTGGCGAGTTTGACTTCGACTTTCAGCCCAGCATCGACAAACGGCAGATTGACGAGCTGGCGACGCTGGCCTTTGCCGCCAGAGCTGAGAATGTGATCTTGCTGGGGCCGCCCGGTGTCGGGAAAACGCATTTGGCTGTGGGCCTTGCCATGCAAGCTCTGAAGTCCGGCCTGGCCGTCTACTACACCAATCTTTCGCAGCTGATCGCAGACCTGAAAAAGGCGCAGGAGCAGAACCGTCTGGAACGCCGTTGGCGGGTGTATCTCAGACCCGATATCCTCATCATTGACGAGGTCGGCTACCTACAGCTTGACCGCACAGAGGCGCAGCTGCTCTTCAGACTCGTGTGCGAGAGATATGAGCACGGGAGCATTATTCTGACCAGCAACAAGTATTTCAGAGACTGGGGCGAGCTTATGAGCGACAGCGTTATTGCCACCGCCATGCTCGATAGATTGCTGCATCACGCCCATGTGATGAACATCCGGGGCGATACCTACAGGCTCAAAGATCGCAGAAAATCCGGCGTCATGCTGACACCACCGGCGGACATCCCGGCGGTAGGCTGATCGGCGGTAGAGAAATCGGCGTTTTGGGTCATTTCTCCCCGGCGTTTTTGGGTCAAATCAAGTCGGCGTTGACAAAAGAGTCGGAAGCAATTCGGAGGTGTTGCAACAAGGCCCATCTTATATCGATAAAATTGATTACCAAACATCAAGGGGGAGCAAGATGAAAACGCTAAAAGGAAAACTAATTCTAATGATATTAACTCTCATCACCACAGTGGTGTTAATATCGGTAAGCATTGTAGTATCGCAAAGTCTTGTTGTCACCGATAACATTATTACAGCTTTGGTTGAGGAAAGATTGACCAGCAGCAATAATATGCTCAAAACTTATCTGGACGAACAGTTTGGTTCTCTTTCCTTAGATGCAAACGGCAAACTGATTGATAAAAACAAACAGCCCATAGAAGGAAGATTCGAGTACATAGATAAGTTTTCGAAGGATATGGATGTTGTTGCAACCGTATTTGCCAAAGAAGGCGATCAGTTCATTCGAATCTTAACGACCGTAATGAATGATATGGGTGAAAGGGCGATTGGTACCGAGCTTGATAAAAACGGACAAGCCTATCGGGAAGTTTCCCAAGGGAATCTATTTTTTGGTGAAGCGGATATCCTTGGATCTCAGTACATGACAGGATATGCACCCTTATATGATAATAATAACCAAATAATCGGCATTTACTTTGTGGGAGTTCCCATTGAATCGGTAAACAGTATTTTGGATGAAGGGGTTGCCTTGACCATCAGGTCTGTTGTCGTATTTTCTATAGTTTTGCTTTCTCTCGCGTTTGTGATTACACTTTTTCTCAGCAATGGAATTACCAAGCCCATTCAAAGAATCACAAAGGCTGCACAGCAAATTGCAGATGGAAATTTTGATGTAGAACTTTCGGTTCGATCAAAAGATGAGGTGGGGCGTCTTGCCAAAGCCTTTAACCTAACAATCGAAAGATTGGTAAATTATCAAGGTTATATCGACGAAATTGCAGATGCTTTACAGGAGATATCCAAGGGAAATCTGCAGGTTGAGCTGCACAGAGACTATGTCGGTCAGTTTGAAAAACTAAAAAAGCATATGCAGGATTTGCTAACCAATGTAAATACTACATTGATGCAAATTCGTCAATCGGCTCAACAGGTTGACCTTGGTGCCGACCAAGTGGCAAATGGGGCTCAAGCACTTTCACAAGGGGCAACCCAGCAGGCTAGCTCAATTGAAGAATTATCCGCATCCATTGCTGAGATTACCGAACAAATAAGAGAAAATGCAGAAAACGCAAAATCGGCGCACAACATGGCCAACTATGCACAAAGTGAATTGCTTGCCAGCAATGACCAAATGCAGGAAATGAATAAAGCAATGGAAGAAATTAGCAAGAAGTCAGCCGAAATATCTAAGATTATCAAGATTATTGACGATATTGCATTCCAAACCAATATTCTTGCATTAAATGCTGCTGTGGAAGCAGCCCGTGCAGGTTCGGCAGGCAAAGGCTTTGCCGTTGTGGCTGACGAAGTTCGAAATCTAGCTGGCAAATCTGCCGAAGCAGCTAAAAATACAACACTTTTAATTGAAGAAACCATTCGTGCAGTTGAAAATGGTTCAGAAATGACAAGCAAGACAGCAACTTCTCTGGATAAGAGCGCCAGTGCAACAAAAGATGCTGTTGTGTTAATTCATAAAATTTCGCAAGCTTCCCAAGAACAGGCCAATGCAGCTATTCAGATTAATCAAGGTATCGAACAGATTTCATCCGTTGTTCAGACCAATGCCGCTACTGCTGAGGAAAGCGCTGCAACCAGTGAAGAGCTATCGGGTCAAGCGGATCTTCTGCAAGCCCTGATTGGAGCATTTCAACTTAGAGAATCGGATGATATCCTTGATTCCAAACACATCGATTTGGAGCCCAGCAGCTCTGCTTTTGCCATTGGCCCCTTGCCGACTTGCTCAAATGAGAGCAAATATTAATTTTATCTAGCAAGGGCGAACGAACCCCCCCACAAAAAGTACTCTCTGGTTCCACCCAGAGAGTACTTTTTCATCTTGCTAAGGTCGAATCTATTACTCATCTCCTTGATTTTATGACACAAATTAGTCTATAATCTTAAAACAGCTTAAAGAGTGCTTCCGTGTATGGAAAAAGGCGTACGGAGGAGTGAAAAATGCCAAAAACACGAAAGATGCTAAATGACTGGAACGCACCGTATATTCAGTCCCTGAAAACACTAATTGAAACGCAGAGTAAGGCGACGCTTACAAACTGGGCAGTTGACTATTGCGAGCGGGTTATTTTGCCGATTTGGAGCAAGCATTATCCGGATGATTCTCGCCCGCAAAGGGCCATAAACGCAGCCAGAGAGTGGTTAAAAGGTGAAATCAAACTACCCCAAGCGAAAACAATAATCCTCGAATGTCATGCGGCGGCCCGTGAGTCAGATTCCATCCCCGCTGCGCAAGCTGCTGCAAGAACAATTGGCCAGTGTGCCTCCATCATTCACTCGGCAAGGCATTGTATGGGACTTGCTTTTTATGGGGCGTTAGCTGTAGCTTATGATACCCTCGGACCAAAGGCAGCTTGGGAGCTATTAGAGAAATTTGCCGCCAAAGAGTGCGAGAACATGCTTGATGCATTGCGCAATGTAGCAGTTGATAAGGAACCCAACCCCGCAAAAATTAATTGGAAGTGTTAAGGGCACAATGCAACATGGAATATTTCAAATAGGTACAACCCATTATCTTGCAGTAGAAGGTTAGAACAGGAAGGAACGGGGCGATATTGTATGACAAATGAGCGTGTGTTCAAAATGGCGTTTTCAAAAATCTATCCGCTGCTTGTCCAAAAAGCGGAGCGCAAGGGGCGAACCAAGTCCGAGGTTGATGCTGTGATTTGTTGGCTTACCGGATATGACGAGCAGAGTTTGCAAACACAGATTACGAAAAATGTTGATTACGAAACCTTCTTTCGGGAAGCACCGCAGATGAATCCCAACGCAGTAAAAATTACAGGTGTGATTTGTGGTCATCGGGTCGAGGAAATCAAGGACCCACTCATGCAGAAAATCCGGTGGCTTGATAAACTGGTTGATGAACTGGCAAAGGGAAAATCTATGGATAAAATTCTGCGGGAGTAATGATTATATGTATTTATACACACATTATACAACGCAAAAGTGTGTTTGCTAATATGTTTTTCAAAAATAAAACCCGCATAAACATAAGGTTTATGCAGGTTTATTGGTGGAGGCGAGGGGAATCGAACCCCTGTCCGAAAATTCATTCATGTAGCTTTCTACGAGCGTAGCCTATCCTTTACATTCCCTTGCCGACCCGCCGACAGGCAGGCTAGCCGACTTGGTAGCCCATATACATCCCGTGGGCCGTAGCACTCCACACGGGACGTTCACCGCTCATATGACGCCCTTGCCAGATCGCGGTCCCTCTGGTTCGGACGGCTGCTTAATTAAGCAGCAAATGCGAAGTTATTATCTTCAGCGTTTATCTTTAGGTTGCACATTTTAACGAGATCGTGCGTCTCGGCTCGCTTACCACACTGCAAAATCCCCGTCGAAACCTTTACGCCCCCCTATAAGCAATCATTTATATCCCCGAAGGGATATGGTGCAGCTACAGGACCATCTTAGTCTCTTCCTCGATCCTTCATGGCTCGGTCAATATCCCGTTGGGCTGCTTTTTTAGCAGCGTCATCCCGCTTGTCGTAAAGCTTTTTCCCTCGACAAAGGCCAATCTGCGCTTTGACTCGGCTGCCTTTAAAATAAAGGGAAAGAGGAATCAGAGTCAGACCTTTTTGAGCAACCAATCCTGCCAGGCGGTTGATTTCCCGGCGGTGCATCAGCAGCTTGCGGGGTCGCATGGGATCCTTATTAAAGATATTGCCCTTTTCATAGGGGCTGATATGCATCTGCTTGATGAAAATTTCGCCGTCTTTGATATCGCACCAGCTATCCTTTAGATTGACACTTCCCTGCCGCAGACTTTTTACCTCGGTGCCCACCAGTTGAATGCCAGCCTCGTAGCTTTCTTCTACAAAGTAATCGTGATAGGCTTTTTTATTTTTGGTAATGGTCTTAAATCGTTTATCGTCCAAGCCTGTCACCTTCCTTGGGCTATACTACATTCAAAATGGAACCAACAATTATCTTACCATAGAAATATGAACAAATTTTATCGGTTTGTGCCAAAAGGCAAAAAGGTCAGATTTCCCTGCGGCCCTCCAAAGCGCGATAAAGGGTTACCTCGTCGGCATATTCCAGATTTCCCCCTACGGGAATTCCGTAGGCAAGACGGGTAACCCGCAGTCCCATGGGCTTGAGCAGACGGGCCAGGTAGGTGGCGGTGGCCTCCCCTTCTACCGTGGGATTGGTGGCCATGATGATTTCTTCCACCTTATTGTCGCTTCCAAGGCGCGCCATCAGTTCCTTTACCGTAAGCTGATCGGGACCGATGCCATCCATGGGGGAGATCAGTCCGTGGAGCACATGGTACAGACCATTGTATTCTCTGGTTCTTTCAAAAGCAAGAATATCCCGCGGATCTTCCACCACACAGATGACGGTTTCGTCCCGGCCCGGTTGGCTGCAGATCGGACAAAGCTCCTCCTCGGTTAGGTTCTGGCAGCGAACGCACTTTTTGATTTTTTCGTGAGCCTCCAGAATAGCGTCGGCAAATTCCTTTGCCCGCTCCTTGGGCAGGTCCAGAATATGAAACGCCAATCGCTGGGCGCTCTTTCTGCCAATTCCCGGAAGCCGCTCAAATTGCTCGATAAGCTTAACCAGCGGAAGGGCGCTTATTTTACTCATAGAATATCGCTCCATTTGCCAATACAAAACGGTAAAAAAGCATCCGCCGTTTTGCTTAATTTCGGGTTCCGGCTCCAACCGGAAAACTGCCCATCCCCTCTTTCCTTACATACCGGGCAGATTCAGGCCTCCGGTAATTTGCTCCATCTCTCTCGCAGCTGTTTCGTCGGCAGTGCGCAGCGCCTCGTTGACTGCAGCGAGAATGAGATCCTGCAGCATTTCCACATCATCGGGATCCACTGCCTCCGGCTGAATGACAACACTTGTCAGCTCCTTGCCTCCCTTGACGGTGACCGAAACCACACCGCCGCCGGACGAGGCTGTATATTCACGCTGGGCCAGCTCTTCCTGCTTCTGAGTCATTTTCTCCTGCATCTTCTGGGCCTGACGGATCATGGCATTCATATCCTGAGGGCCGCCGCCGTATCCTTTGGGTAATCTTGCTCTCATGGTGTATCCTCCTGTTTATTCCTTCACCTGGACATCTACGCCCAGTTCACTTGCTTTTTTAAGCAGCTCATCCAGCTTGTCGGGTATTTTTGGTTTGACCTCGTAACGCTCAGGGTTATAAGGCCCCAAACGGTATTTTTTCCCCGTTACCTGCTCCACTGCTGCCCGCAGACTTTCTTTGGCGTAGCTGTTGCCCCGCATCATCTTGGCAAACATACTGTCTACGCCAGCATCCACCAGCAGCAAATCCCCTCCCACATAGGCGCTGGAATCCACCAGCGTTCCAAACAGAGCTCGATTTTTTTGCTGTAAAATATCCAGCACCTTGGACCACTCCGCAAAGGGCTCGGTGGGGATTTTTTCGATTTTTTCCGGCGGGGGATCCTTTGGAGCTGACTGCTCCTTCTTGACACCGGAATCTATTTGCGCCGCAGAGAACGGTTGGGCCAAACGCTGTTCCAGAGCATTCAGTCGTTGCAAAAGCTCGGCAGGAATAACCGGCGTTGCTGTTTGGGAAGGTTGATTTGCCCCCACCTGACGTTCCAGCTTTTCAATGCGGGCCAACAGCCCATGGGTTCCAGTCCGCAACCGGGGATCGGCCATCCTCACCAGGGTGGCTTCCAACTCGGTACGGCGCTGAGCTCCCCGGCCCATTCGAGCCAAGGTATCCTGCAGTGCCGCCAGACAGCCCATAATGCCTTCCATCCCCATCTGACGGGCCAGAGAGCGAAAACGTTCCAGCTCATCGGGCAGGCAGGAAATAAGCTCCCCCGGTTCTTCTACGGCTCCTGCCACCATGACATCTCTGTAAAAGCCAATCAGCTGCTCGCAGAGCCGCAGGTAATCCACCGAACGCTCCCAAAGACTTTGGGCAACCTTCAGCACCTCTCCCCCGTCACCGGAGGCAACGGCTTCCGCCAAGGCAAACAGATGGTCCCGCCCCACCAGACCGATGCGCTGAAAAACCACTTCCTTGGTGATTTCGCCACCCTGGGCAATCACCAGATCCAACAGGGATAGAGCATCCCGCATACTGCCGTCAGCCAGCTTGGCCACCAAAAGGGCAGCGTCTTGCGTAAGATGAATATTCTCTTCTCCGGCAATGTAGGAAAGTCGGGCGGCAATGGTGGCGCTGTCAATACGGGAAAAATCAAATCGCTGACAGCGAGACAGAATGGTGGCGGGCACCTTGTGCAGTTCGGTGGTGGCCAAAATAAAAATGACATGCTGGGGAGGTTCTTCCAAAATTTTAAGAAGGGCGTTAAATGCCCCTACCGAAAGCATGTGGGTTTCGTCGATGATATAAACCCGGTATTTTCCCGCTACGGGTGTGAAATGGGCTTCTTCCCGCAGATCCCGGATGTTATCCACCCCAGAGTTGGAGGCGGCGTCAATTTCGGTGACATCCAGCAGGCTTTCTTCCTCAATGCCGCGGCAAATATCGCATTGGCAGCAGGGATTTCCGTCCTGGGGGGAAAGGCAGTTCACCGCCTTGGCTAAAATTTTAGCCGAGGAGGTCTTTCCGGTGCCCCGGGTACCACAGAACAGATAGGCGTGGGAAAGTTTTCCTTTTGCTACCTGATGCTTGAGGGTGGCGGATACAGCATCCTGCCCCACCAAGTCGTCAAAGGTTTTGGGTCGCCATTTGCGGTAAAGGGCCTGATACATCATTCCACCTCCCAAAAGCTTCAGCAAAGAAGCCCATCCTGCACAAAAGGATAGAAGATTGGCTCCTCTACCCCTTTTTCCTAAACGTACTTCATGACTTGTGCCGCCGCACGCGGACAGACAGATGAATCTGCGGCGCGCAGGACAAACCGCTTAATGCTGCTCGGTTCCCCGCCTGACATGGTTCACGGCGTCCCACCGCACAGGACCCGTCTGCCCGCATGCCGCGGCACAATGATATGCATTGCTGGCCTTTTCCCAAGGCCACATTATTATACACGATTTCTTTTCATTTGTAAACAGGCAGAGCCAAGCATCTTTCTTCACCAAATGAGTAGTGGTTTGGCGGGTGATGGTTTGAAAAAGGGATTCTAAGTTCAATTTGCCCTGATTTGTGCCGATATATTATAGAGGCTATATGGGAATATAGACTCTAAGTGCTTTATTTTCAAGTTTGGAGGTTTCCACATGGGAGGCAATCTTGCAAAAAGTCCGTTGGTCGCTGTGTTTTATGCTGCTCTACTTCATTTTACGGTGGTGTTTCTACCTTTTTCGGAACATTACGGCAGTCTGCTGCACTCTTATGAGCCGCAGATCTCCCCTGCTCAATATCTGCTGATGGTGGCCTACTGCCTTTGGATTGTAATCCCAATTGCCATTGTTTTTTCTGCCGCCGAGCCAACAAAATTAAAAAGTTTTTTACTTCTGCTTCCCACCTGTCTGGGGCTCCAATGGGTTGTTCCCTTAATACAGCAGCTGGCCTTTGGAGAGGTTACCGGCGTGATGACCCAGAAGGACACACTGCTTCACTTAATGCAGGGGTGCGCAGCCACGATATTGATTTTGTTTTTGTGCTTTCTGCTGATGTCCCAAAAAACCGCAGCCCACACCCCCGGCACCTCTTCCCCCAAAAAGTATAAGCTCCGATATCTTCGGCTGGTTATTGTTCTGTTGGTTTTGCCTTTCATCTATAGCATCCTTCAATTTGTTCTGGGATATTTTCTGGCTTGGCGCAACGATGCTTTTCGGGCTTATTATCAGGGTGGCGGCAACCTGGGAATTATGCACATGATCATTAATATGCTGCTGTATGCTCCCCGTTACGCTGTCTTTTCTCTCCTTCGCGGAATGCTTTACGCTCTGTTCAGCCTGCCTCTGCTGCTGTTGCTGCCAGGCAAACGAGTGGTTTATATTCTTTGTCACACCATGCTTTGTCTTTCGGGGGCTATTCTCTATCTGGCGCCCAGTCCCGTGATGCCTGCTCCCGTTGCTGTGACTCATTTGATTGCAACCGCTGTGGTTCTGGTGATTTATGGCGGTCTTTCCGGATACTTGCTCCACCTTTGTGTGGAGGCTCCCAAGGCCGCTCCCCTTCCTGCCAAAGCTCCCACCACTGCCGTCAAAGGTGCCCCGGCCAAGGCAGATCCCCCCACCACTGCATCCAAAATTGCTGCCCTGAACAGTACCCGCAGAGCCCGATAGCCTTTCATCAAAAAAGGAGACCCTGCTCCCCGAGAGCGAGTCTCCTCTTTTTATTGGGAATCCGATCGGTCAGTCTTTTGGGGGGAAGACTTTGGTCAGCCCCAGAATCATGACGATGAATAAGAACAAGACGGAAAAGACACCCAGCAGGCCGTAGCCCATCAGCTGGAATCCAAGCTGTAAATCGGTCATACAAGTAACCTTCCTTTCTATCGCGACAGCAGAATGGGCACCAGATGAAGAATGATGCCTCCTGCTACCACAGAACCCAGCTGTCCCGACACGTTGGCGGAAACGCTCTGCATTAGAATAAAGTTGGTGGGATCCTCCGCAATAGCCATCTTCTGAACAATGCGGCTAGACATGGGAAAGGCGGAAATACCCGCAGCTCCCACCATGGGGTTGATCTTGGTTTTGGAAAACAGGTTGAGGAACTTGGCAAAGAGGACTCCTCCCGCCGTATCAAAGATAAAGGCTACCAGTCCCAGAGCCAGAATCAGAAGAGTTTGGGGAGCCAAAAAGCTCTCGGCTTTCATGGTGCCACCTACCGTGATGCCCAACAGCAAAGTGACCAGGTTGGCCAGCTCATTCTGAGCCGACTGGCTCAAGCGCTCCAGAACACCGCACTCCCGAATCAGGTTTCCGAACATCAGGGAGCCTACCAGAGCAGCACTTTCGGGGGCGACAATGCCCGATACCAAAGTGATGCAGATGGGGAAGGCAATCAAAGCGGGTTTGGAAACAGCCCGAGCCTTATACTCCATCCGGATCAGCCGCTCTTTTTTGGTGGTGAGGGCACGAATGACCGGAGGCTGGATGATAGGAACCAGAGCCATGTAGGAGTAGGCTGCCACCGTAATGGGACCCAGATATTCCTCGGCGAACTGCCTTGCCACAAAGATGGAAGTGGGGCCGTCTGCCGTGCCGATGATGCCGATGGCGGAGGCTACCTTTAGGTCAATCCCCATGGCGGGGAAGGCCTTGCCCAACAACAGAGCAGCAAGGATGGTAAAGAAAATGCCAAATTGAGCCGCTGCTCCAAACAACATCATCTTGGGAACTCGCAACAACTGAGAAAAATCGATCATGGCTCCCACTGCAATAAAAATGAGCAGGGGGAACAGTTCAGTGATGATACCGGCGTCGTAAAAGGTTTTCAAAAACCCGGGGTTTCCATTGTGTTCCCATACGGTGGCAAAGGGCAGGTTGACCAGAATGGCACCAAATCCGATGGGCAACAAAAGCATGGGTTCATATTCCTTTTTAATGGCCAAATAAATTAGCACAATACCAATGAGGAACATGACGATGTGCTTCCAGCTGAGCATTGATACTCCAGAAAACATTTCTAAAAACAAATCCAAGTGCTTTCCTCCTCTTTTTTGTGTGTGCAGAAGATCTTGTGGCAACAAAAAAGACTCTTACCGCATACTGTTACACGGCAAAAGTCTCGCTTTGTATGCAGGCCCGGGCTTCCCATGATTATGACATGAGTTGCCGTGGTGTCGAGCTTCTGCAACGACTAATCATAGCCGCAAGCTACTCCCTCTTACTCGGTTAGTATACATTATTTTTTCTAAAAATCAAGTTTTTTCAAATATCTTAGCGTTTTCTTTACATTTGCTTTGTAATTTGCGTTTTTCTTTGCTATACTCATGGTTGAGGTGAATATTGTATTTTTCCCTGTTTTCTTGTCGATTACGCACGGTACTTTTTTGAGGTGATCCTTTGATTCGAAAATTCTTGCGCTATTATATCCCCCACAAAAAGCTATTTGCCGCCGACATGTTCTGCGCCTTTTTGGTAGCCGTTTGCAATATGTTCTACCCCATGATTACCCGCAATATTATCAACGACCTTATTCCAAACCGCAACCTGCAGTTAATGGCCTTTTGGTTTGCTGCGCTGCTGGGAATTTATATCCTCAAGTACTTTCTTAACTTTTTTATCCAGTATCAGGGGCACGTAATGGGTGTGCGAATCCAGCTGGATATTCGCCGGGATGCCTTTGATCACCTTCAGCGCCTGCCCTTCAGCTTTTTTGATAAAACAAAAACTGGCACCATTATGAGCCGAATTATCAATGACACCATGGAAATTTCTGAACTGGCCCACCACGGCCCCGAAGATATTTTTATTTCCGGTATTATGCTCGTCGGCTCCTTTGTTCTGCTCTGCCGCATGAATGTGCTGCTCACCGTCATTATCTTTGCCTTTGTGCCGGTGCTTCTTGTGTTTGCCATCCGCAAGCGCAGAAAGTTGAGCGAGGCTTCTATGCGAACCCGAGTAGAGGTGGGAGAGGTCAACGCAAGCCTGGAAAATTCCATCTCCGGGGTGCGGGTCAGTCGTGCCTATGAATACTCGGAACATGAGGCGGAAAAATTCCGCTTGGGCAGTGAAGCCTATGCCAGCGCCCGGAGTATTTATTATAAAAGGATGGCCGAATTCTTTTCCGGTACCGGTCTGCTGATGGATCTGCTGATGCTGATTACCATAGCAGCAGGGGGAATTTTTACCTACTATGGCCAAATTACCGTGGCCGATTTTGCCGCTTACCTTTTATTTGTGGGCCTGTTTACCGAGCCGCTCAAAAAGCTCATTAATTTTACCGAGCAGTTGCAAAATGGCATCACTGGGTTTGCCCGGATTCAGGAACTGCTGGCCGAGGAACCGGAGCAGGACAGTCCCAATGCCCAGGTGCTGGAGCGCCCCAAAGGAGAAATCATCTTTGAAAATGTCACCTTCCGTTACCATGACGGCAAGGAGGAGGGCAATGTCCTTTCCAATCTCAATCTAACCATACACGCTGGGGAAACCGTAGCTCTGGTAGGCCCTTCCGGTGGCGGAAAATCCACCCTTTGTCATTTGATTCCTCGTTTTTACGAGCTGGACGGCGGGCGGATTCTCTTAGACGGCGTGGACATCCGGGATTATACCCGCCTTTCCCTGCGCCGTCAGATCGGCGTTGTGCAGCAGGATACCTTCCTGTTTACCAGCACCATTCGGGATAATATTGCCTACGGGAACTTCTCCGCCACCGAGGAGGAAATTCGGCAGGCTGCCAAACTGGCCAGTATCGATGAGTACATTGAATCCCTGCCTAATGGGTACGATACCTTTATTGGAGAGCGAGGCGTCATGCTTTCCGGCGGGCAGCGGCAGCGTATTTCCATTGCCCGCATCTTCCTTAAAAATCCTCCCATTCTGATTTTGGATGAAGCTACCTCTGCCTTGGACAACACCACCGAAGCCCAAATTCAGCAAGCTCTGGATCAGCTAAGCATTGGGCGAACCACTTTGGTGGTGGCCCACCGCCTGAGCACCATTCGCAATGTGGACAAAATTGTGGTGCTCACCGAGCAGGGCATCGCAGAAATCGGCACGCATCAGGAGCTGATAGACAAACAGGGAATTTATTATTCCCTTTGGAATACACAGCAATCCGATTAACAAAAAGTCCTGCCCTATTGGCAGGTAACACGCATATGGATAGGGTCAGCCGATCGTTCTTCCGCAGGTTGATAAAGATGGGACGGCTGGTAATAAGGGGAGGCGAAAACCGGGAAAGAGGCAGAACAAAACTTTTCCCACCGAAAGAGAATCGACAGAAGCAGAGTGTTGACTACTTTGCTTCTTACACCATGGAAACGAGCGCGTAAACAGTGAAAGAGATCAAATAGTGGAGGATGAAGAAAATGCCTTTTGATATTAAGGTAGGAGCAGCAAGAGAAGTGGTGCGCCCTCTGGCGCTGCTCCCCATGCGGGGATTTGAAACCATGGGCCAGCGGGTCAACGAATATCTGTTGCGCTGGACCACCGACCCCGAAACAGAAACGCTGCTTACCTTTCCCGGTTTTGACAAAAACAGCTTTTTAATTGAAGCGGAATGCCCCCGCTTTGGTACCGGTGAAGCCAAGGGGATGATTCGCTCCAGTGTGCGGGGATACGATTTGTATATTTTGTGTGATGTCACCAACTACAGTGTCACCTATCCCATGTACGGCATTCAAAGCCACATGAGTCCGGACGACCACTTCTCCGACCTCAAACGGCTGATTGCAGCGGCAGGCAATAAGCCCCATCGGATCAATGTGATTATGCCCTTTCTCTATGAAGGCAGACAGCACCGCAGAAATGGGCGGGAAAGCCTGGACTGCGCCATTGCCATTCAGGAGCTTTACCAGCTGGGTGTGGACAACATCATCACCTTCGACGCTCACGACCCCAGAGTGGTCAATGCAGCTCCTTTGCGCAATTTTGAATCGGTGCAGCCCATCTATCAAATTCTAAAAGCTCTTCTCAAAGTTCGGCCGGATGTGGTGATCGACAAAGAAAAGACCATGATCATCTCCCCCGACGAGGGCGCAGCGCCCCGCAACATCTATTTTTCCTCCATGCTTGGGCTGGATATGGGCCTGTTCTATAAGCGCAGGGACTATTCCGTCATTATCAATGGGCGCAACCCGATTGTGGCCCACGAGTATCTGGGAGATTCGGTAAAGGACAAGGATGTGATTGTCTCCGACGATATTCTCTCCACCGGTGATTCCATGCTGGATCTGGCCCGGGAGCTCACCCAGCGGGGAGCTCGCCGCGTGTTTTTGGCTGCTACCTTTGCCCTGTTTACCCAAGGGCTGGAGGCTTTTGACAAAGCCCATGAGGAGGGCCTCTTTGACCTGATGCTGGGCACCAACCTGACCTACCTCAATCCGGATTTGGCCACCAAGCCCTGGTTCCAGATGGTGGATGTTTCCAAGTATATTGCCCTGATCATTGCCACTCTCAACCACGATGCTTCCCTTTCCAAATTGCTCAGTCCCGACGACCGCATTGCGCGACTGTTGGAACGTCACCGTGCTCGTCAGCAGCTGGAGGGACAGCTTAAAATCAAATAGCCATTCCCTTTGATACCATGTTTATCCATGGTATCAATTTTTTGGTCGACATTTTTTTCCGGGAGCGTTATAATAAGAAGCGAAAGGCTTTGCCAAGCTACCAAGAAGGAGAATGTAACATGGAAGTCGTCTATCAAGGTAAAACAAAGGACGTTTATCGGCTACAGGACGGAAATTATCTGCTCAAGTTTAAAGACGATGTCACCGGTGCCGACGGCGTATTTGATCCCGGTGCCAATACGGTGGGCCTCTCCATCGAGGGGGTGGGACAGGGCAACTTAAGGATGACGGAATACTTCTTCCAGATTCTGCGGGAGAAAGGAATCCCCACCCATTTTATCAGCGCCGATATCGAAAAGGCGGAGATGACTGTGCTTCCCGCCACTCCCTTTGGAAACGGGCTGGAGATTATCTGTCGCTTTCGGGCGGTGGGCAGTTTTCTGCGCCGCTGGGGGGCTTATGCTACCGAAGGCCAGCCTTTGGATGCCTTTGTGGAGGTAACCCTTAAGGACGACCAGCGGGGTGACCCCCCCATCACCAAGGATGCCCTTCAGATGCTGGGGCTGTTAAGCTACGAGGAGTACGAAACCCTCAAGTCCCTTACCCAGCAAATTTCAACCATCATCAAGGAAGACCTTGCGCAAAAAGGCCTGGAGCTTTATGACATCAAACTGGAGTTTGGCCGCAACAACGGCAAGATTATCCTGATTGACGAGATTTCCAGCGGAAATATGCGGGTCTATCAAAACGGGAAAGCAGTAGATCCTCTGGAGCTAATTAATCTGGTGCTGAGCAAGTAATGTTTGGGGTTTCCCCTTCCCTTAGCGGTTTCTTCCAAAACATCCCCGGTGATCATCGGGGGTGTTTTTGTGCATCTTCTGCTTTTGTTTTATTAGATGGGATGCAAGGATTTGGTTGTAGTTTTTCCTGTATTTGACAGGACCGATTGGTCAACGATATAATAAACATAAAACTAGAAAGGGTGAGCTGCATGGAGCATCCAAAACCGCTACCCCATCAACATGGCTCCAAAACTCAGGAGGTTCTGGCCCATATGCCTTCTTCGGAGCATTTTATTCAGGCTGCCGTGCTCTTTCAGCAGCTTTGCGACGGTTCCCGCCTTAAAATTCTGTGGCTTCTATGTCATTGCGAGGAGTGCGGTGTCAACATTGCCGCCGCGGTAGGCATGAGCACGGCGGCGGTATCCCATCACTTAAAGCTTTTGCGGCTTCATGGACTGATTACCGGTACCCGCAGGGGCAAAGAGGTTTATTATACTCTGGCCGACAGCACCATAGCCGAGCTGATTCACCGTATGGTAGACGAGTTGTTTCAGGTTACCTGCCCCAATAAGGGTTTGATTGACCATGATAAACCATAAAAAAGCGCATACCTTCCCAAATTGGCTGGAGGGTATGCGCAAATTTATTGCAGGGAATCTATTCGGCCTTTAAAACAGAGTTCGGCAGAAAGGCGCTTACATTGAGGGCCCGAATGGCATTGAGGATGGCAATCACCGAAACACCTACATCGGCAAAGACAGCCCACCACATATTGGCATAGCCTAAGGCCCCCAAAATCAGGACAATGGCTTTGACTGACAGTGCAAAAATAATATTTTGCCACACAATGCCCACTGTCTTTTGGCTGATCTTCATGACGGTAGGGATTTTGGAAGGCTCATCGGTCATAATCACAATATCTGCCGCCTCGATGGCGGCGTCGGAGCCCAGCCCCCCCATGGCAATGCCCACATCGGCCCGGGCCAGCACAGGGGCATCGTTGATGCCGTCCCCCACAAATACCAATGCTTTCTGTTTGCTTTTTTGGGCTATTAGCGCTTCCAGCCGGGCTACCTTGTGGGTAGGCAAAAGCTGGGTATAGGCTTTATCCATCTTAAGCTGAGCTGCCACCTTTTGGCCGACGGCGTCGGAGTCTCCGGTTAGCATCACCGTTTGCCGAATGCCAATTTCCTTCAGCTCATGAATGGCTTTGGCAGCATCCGCCTTGATTTGGTCGGAAATCAGGATGTGTCCGGCGTAAGCTCCATCCACCGCCAAATACACAGCGGTGGCCCCAGAGCTATTTTCGGGATAAGGGATTTTGGCAAGCTCCATCAGCTTGGCGTTTCCTACCAGCACCTTCCGTTGATCAATCTGCGCCCGGATTCCATAGCCGGCAATCTCCTCGATTTCCTGAATTCTTGCAGGATCTACCGTTTTTCCGTATGCCGTTTGAATGCTGATGGCAATGGGGTGACTGGAAAAGCTTTCGGCATAAGCCGCCAGTTCCAAAAGCTGCTCTTGGCTCATACCCTCGGCATAAACTTCGCTGACCACAAAATTGCCTTTGGTAAGGGTGCCCGTCTTATCAAACACCACTGTTTCCGCCTTGGATAACAGCTCCAGATAGTTGCTGCCTTTGACCAAAACACCGCATTTGGAAGCCCCACCGATCCCTCCAAAAAAGCTGAGAGGAACCGAAATCACCAGAGCACAGGGGCAGGAGATAACCAGAAAGGTAAGAGCCCGCACAATCCACAGGCGAAAAGGCTGCCCCGTAACCAATGGTGGAAGCACCGACAGGGCTATGGCTGCGAAAACCACCCCGGGTGTGTAGTATCGGGCAAAGCGGGTAATAAAGTTCTCGCTTCGGCTCTTTTTGTCGTAGGCATTTTCCACCAGCTCCAGTACCTTGGCCACAGTGGACTGTCCAAACTCCTTGCTGACTTTGATGGTAAGTACACCGGTTTGGTTGATGCAGCCGCTCATGACCTCTTGCCCCACCCCTACATCCCGGGGGGCGGATTCTCCGGTCAGGGCGGAGGTGTCTAAGGTGGAATGGCCTTCGGTGATGACCCCATCCAGAGGAATGCGCTCACCAGGTCTTACCACAATGGTATCCCCCACCTCCACTTCCTCCGGATCCACCTGAACCAGGCCTTCCTCCCCCATGACATTGGCATAGTCGGGGCGAATATCCATCAGCTCAGCGATGGAGCGGCGGGATTTGGATACGGCGTAGGACTGAAACAGCTCCCCCACCTGATAAAAGAGCATAACAGCAACGCCTTCTGCGTACTCTCCCAGAAAAAATGCGCCGATGGTGGCGACACTCATTAAAAAGTTTTCGTCAAAGACCTGTCCCCGAGAAATGTTCCGTCCCGCCTTCCAAAGAATATCCCAACCGACGATACCGTAAGGAATCAAAAAAAGCGGAAGTTCCAGGTAGCGCCAAACCGGAGACAAAAGCATTGGCAACCCCAAGAATCCATGAACCATATCCCGCTGATGAATGGGAAGAAATAGCAAGAAGAAAGCGGCTGCAATGAAAATCCGTTTTCGGAGACGCTTTTCTTTTTTGGACACAACTTATCCTCCTTCCGGGAGAAGGAGTCCGCCGCCAAGGACAACAGCCACTCCCCTAATCTCTCCATATATTAGCCCAAAAACACAAGATCCGATTCAATTTTGCGAGCTGCCTTTTGCGCTGCCGCCAGCACATCGTCAAATGTTTCGTCGGAAGCTTCCAGTATCATTTTCTGCCCCAAAAAATTGACCTTTACATCAATGACACCGTCCAGCTTGGCAATGGCTCGCTCAATTTTAGCAGCGCAGTTGGCGCAGTCCAAGTCCTGTAGTTTAATTATTTTTTTCATGGTTATGTATCTTTTCCTCCCTACCTTCAAACAATCAAATGATTGTTTGATTGTTCTGTTTTCAGTATAGATGAATGAGCTCCATAAGTCAATATCCTTTCTTAAATTTTAGGGATGAAAGGTTGTGAATATAAACCAAAGACCTTGTAAACAAACTATGCTTACAAGGTCTTTTTCTTATTCGATGATTGCTACATTTTCTTCCCCCAACAGCAGCCGCAGCTCTCTGGTCAACACAGGATTGGGCATCACCCAATAACTGCGGGGAGTCTGCAGGTATTTTCCGGTGTCGGTGTAGTAATAGTAAACCGGAAAATCCCCCTCAAAGACAAAGAGAAACTTTTCCGCCTTGGTGATCAGTTCGCTGTTCTGCGTTGGAAATTTAAGATACAGTCCCTGCCGGGAAGTTTTTTTCTTGGGGGCGGATACCGTATTCTTTGGGGAAGGCGGCTTATGAGAACCGTTGCCGCCGGGGTAACTGCCTGTGGGGGGGTGCTGGGGGCTTTCCAGATTATGCAGGGCTTCTTCGGGAGATAAAACCTCTTCGCAGATGATTTGTGCGCTGTTTTCCTCGGTTTCCTTTACCCTGCCCCGAACCACCAGCACCTGCCCGGGAATGAGACGAGTGGCACAGGCGCTGTACACCCGGGGAAACACAATCAGCTCCACCGACCCGGTTTTGTCCTCCAACTGGGCAAAAGCCATCGTATCGTTGTTTTTTGTGGTTTTAACTTTTTTGGCGGTGAGAATACCCAGTAGCTGCACACTGGCACCATCCATATCCCTTGCCCTTTGAATAGTAGAGACGGAAATAGCCCGCAACTGCTTGGCCGTTTCTTCATGCTGCTCCAAGGGATGCCCCGAAAGATAAAGGCCTGTGGTTTCCTTCTCCCCTGCCAGTTTTTGCAGTGGCGTCATCTCCTCCACATCGGGGAGAAAATATCCGTTGGATTTTGGCTGTTCCAATGCAGCAAACAGATCCATCTGCCCGGAAATGTTGTTGCGGGCCTCCTTTTCCACCCCTTCCAGCAGCCGCTCGTAGCCGGAAAGCATCTGCTGCCGGTTGTGGCCAAAACAGTCAAAGGCGCCGCAGCGAATGAGGCTTTCGATTCCTCGCTTGTTGAGGTCGCTGCCCGCCATTCGCTCCAAAAAGTCCAAGAGATCGCGGAATTTGCCCTTTCTCTCTCGCTCGGCACACAGCTCCTGAATCAGCCCCCGGCCCAGATTCTTCACGGCCAAAAGGCCAAACCGGATTTTGCCGCCCACCACCGTAAAGCCCAATTCGCTCTCGTTGACGTCGGGGGGCAGAACCGGTATGCCCAGCTTCTTGCATTCGCCGATGTAGTCGATCACCTTGTCGGTATTGTCCAAAATGGAGGTGAGCAGAGCCGCCATGTACTCTTTTTCGTAGTGGCATTTTAAGTATGCGGTCTGATAGGCAACCAGAGCGTAGGCTGCCGCGTGGGATTTATTAAAGGCGTAGGAGGCAAAGGAGCTCATTTCGTCAAAGATTTCGTTGGCGATATGGGCGGGCACGCCGTTTGCCACACAACCGGGACACTCCACCGTGCCGTCCTCCCGCACCTGCCCGTAAATAAAGCTCTGCCGTTCCTTTTCCATAATGTCGTGCTTTTTTTTGCTCATGGCCCGGCGAACCAGATCCGCCCGCCCGTAGGAATATCCCGCCAGCTCCCGGCAAATCTGCATCACCTGTTCCTGGTAGACAATGCAGCCGTAGGTCACCTTGAGAATGGATTCCAGTTTAGGGTGCTTGTAGGTGACCAGTGCCGGGTTATGCCGGTTTTGAATGTACCGGGGGATGGAATCCATAGGGCCGGGGCGGTAAAGGGAGATGACGGCAATAAGGTCTTCCATATGTTCGGGGCCCAGCTGCACCAGTACGTTTTTCATCCCCTGACTTTCAAACTGAAACACACCGTTCATCTGGCCTTTTCCAAACATCTGAAAGACAGCGGGGTCATCCAGCGGAACGGAATTGATGTCAAAATCCGGGTGGGTGCGCCGAATCATCTTTTGGGCATCGCTGATCACCGTCAGAGTGCGGAGCCCTAAAAAGTCCATTTTTAACAGCCCCAGCTCCTCCAACGTTCCCATGGGAAATTGGGTGACAATGGAGGAGTCGGTCTTTTGCAGGGGGACGTAAACATCGGCGGGCTCCCGGGTAATCACCACTCCCGCCGCATGGGTGGAGGCGTGGCGGGCCATTCCTTCAATTTGCCGGGCCATATCGATAAGCTCCCGGTTTTCCTCCTCCGCCTCGTACAGAGCGCGAAATTCCGGCGAAACCTCCAAAGCTTTCTGGATGGTCATGCCCAGCTCAAAGGGGATGGTTTTGGCTATCACATCCACCTGGGCGTAGCTCATCCCCAAGGCGCGGCCCACGTCCCGAATGGAGCCCCGGGCTGCCATGGTGCCGAAGGTAATAATCTGAGCCACATGCTCTTCCCCGTACTTTGCCACCACATAGTCAATCACCTCCTGCCGGCGCTCGTAGCAGAAGTCGATGTCAAAGTCGGGCATGGAGATGCGTTCCGGGTTGAGGAACCGCTCAAAGAGCAGCCCGTACCGGATGGGGTCGATGCCGGTAATCCCCGAGCAGTAAGCGGCAAGGCTTCCCGCTCCCGAGCCTCGGCCCGGGCCGACGGGAATCCCCTTGCTTTTGGCGTAGTTGATAAAATCCCAGACGATGAGGAAGTAGTCCACATACCCCATCTTTTCAATGACACTGAGCTCGTATTCCAGCCGCTCCACCACTTCGGGGGCGGGGGCTTGGCCGTAATGTCGCTTTAACCCCTCATAACAGAGGCTGCGGAAAAATACGCTGTTTTCCTGCCCGTCAGGCGCCTCAAAATGAGGCAGCTTGGTCTGACCAAAGGTAAACTCTATGTCGCACTGGTCGGCAATTTTGACGGTATTTTCGATGGCGCCCTCATATCTTCCCAGCAGCTGCGCCATTTCCTCCCCGCTTTTCAGGTAGAACTCCTGGGTGGAGAATTCCATATCGCTGCCTTCCTGCACCGTTCGGTTGGTTTGGATGCAGACCAGAACGTTTTGCATCCGGTGGTCTTCCTTGCGGATGTAGTGAACGTCGTTGGTGGCAACCAAGGGAATTCCCGTCTCCCGGGAAAGCCGTTCCAGCTGGGGCAGCACCGTCCTCTGCTCGGGAATATCGTGATCCTGAATTTCGATGTAGTAGTTACCCTCTCCAAAAAGGTCCCGGTACCAAAGGGCGGTTTCCTTGGCTCGCTCATAATCCCCTGCCAGCAGCGCGCGGGGCAATTCCCCCGAAAGGCAGGCGGACAGACAGATGAGACCTTGGTGGTACTGCTCCAGCAGCTCTCGGTCCACCCGGGGCTTGGAGTAAAAGCCATCGATAAAGCCCTTGCTCACCAGTTTGATGAGATTTTGGTAACCGAGGTTGTTTTTGCACAGCAAAATCAGATGATAAGGAGCGTTGTCGATGCGGTGTTGTTTATCAAAACGGGAGCGAGGGGCTACATACACCTCACAGCCGATAATGGGCTTGATCCCCTGTTTTTTGCATTCCTTATAAAAATCCACCACACCGTACATCACCCCGTGATCGGTGATGGCCAGCGCTTTCATTCCCTGCTCTTTGACGTGGGCTACCAGCAAGGGAAGCTTGCAGGCACCGTCCAGCAGACTGTATTCGGTGTGGACATGAAGATGCACAAAATCCGTCATGCCCCTTCCTCCTTTTGCTCTTCCCGAATGGATTGGGCAATTTTAGTCAGAGCTGCCAAACGGTGATGCACCCCGGAACGAGAGATGGGGGTAGGAAAAGCCGCTGCCAACTCCCGCAGAGAAAGTTCAGGATGCTCCAACCGAATAAGAGCCGCTTCCCGCAGCTGTTCCGGCAGGGATTCCAGCCCTCTAACCTCAAGAATCAGTTGGATATCCGCCACCTGAGCAGCAGAGGCCTTTACGGTTTTGTCAATGTTGGCCGTCTCACAGTTGGTGCGGCGCATGGCGGTATTGCGCACACCCTTAATGATTTCAATTTCAATCATGGCAAGACTGGCCCGGCTGGCTCCCATCAAGGTAAGTAAGTCTTCGATCTGAACACATTCCTTGGAGTAAACAATCCAGGAGTTGCGGCGTTTGGTCAGTCCCGCTCCGGTGATGAGGGAGTTAAGCAGTTCTAACAGTTCCTCCGCCAAAGGCTGCTCCCGAACAATGAATTCCAGATGATAGCTTTTTTCCGGGTGGATCATATTGCCACACACCAGAAAAGCGCCGCTTAACAAAGCTGCCCCCTCTTCCGGAGTGGGAAAGCGCTCGGCTAAAGATACCTCCAGCCCCCCCGTCAACCGGGTAAGGAGCGCTTTTCGATCCTGCTCCCGAGGCAGGCTGACACTGTAAATCTTTTTCCCGCGCTGGGAAAACTCCTTTTCCACAATTTCGGCACTGCGCGGGGCCAGGCGGCGCAAGGTATTTCGGTAGTATTCAGCAACTTCGATGCTTTCGCTGCGCAGGCTTACTTCATCGGGAGAAAAAGCCCGAGCAAAAGCAAACAGCCCAAAGGCCTGGGCCTGTCGGAGAGCCTTGGCTTTGGGCCTGGCCTGCATGAGTTCCAATTTCACATTCTGAGCAAAGGACATGGGATACACCTATTTTCTATGGTGATATGGTATAAAAACAAGCCACCTTAAGAGCACGGGAGATGCTTGTCCGCTCTTGCCAGAGTGTATCTCCAAGAGATGGCAAGTCGACTTACACTGTTGGAGTAAACCCCATCCCAAGAAATTGGGTGGCGTTATGAATGATGGAAGGTTTTGTGGATATCCCGGTGGCTTGCGGTGACAGACACGCCCTGTTGGGTGAGGTGAGCCGCCAAAAGCTCACAAAACACCACCGAGCGGTGGCGGCCTCCCGTACAGCCAATGCCAATCACCAGCTGGCTCTTTCCCTCCTGTACATAGAGGGGAATGAGGTAGTCCACCAAATCAAACAACTTGGGCACCAGTCCCTGGGCCTGCTTGCTGCTCAATACAAAATTGCGCACTGGGCTATCCAATCCGCTTTGTTCCCGCAACTCCTCCACATAAAAGGGGTTTGGTAGACACCGAACATCAAAGAGCAGGTCGCAGTCGGTAGGGATTCCGTTCTTGAATCCAAAGGAACAGCAGTTGACCACCATGGACTGGCGAATATCCCGTAAAAAGATATCCCGCACCTTGGCCCGCAATTGGGAAGCGGAAAGGTGGGATGTGTCCACCACAAAATCTGCCCGCTCCTTGGCAGCCGCTAAAAGAAGCCGTTCCCGAACAATGGCCTGCTCAATGGAAGCATGGGCTTGATCCTGTAGGGGGTGACGACGGCGAGTTTCTTTGTAGCGGTTGAGCAGAGTTGTGTTATCGCAGTCCAGAAAGAGGGTTTTAAGGGGAAAGTTCTGGGACTGCAGATCATCCAGACACTGGGTGTATTCGGAAAACAGCTCGTGACTGCGCACGTCCACCACCAAGGCAATGCGGCTGATTTTGTCCTCCGATTGTACCGGAAGCTCGGCAAACTTGGTAATCAGCCGCGGAGGGATATTGTCCACACAATAATAGCCCATATCCTCCAAGGCATTGATGGCCTGACTCTTTCCGGCACCCGACATGCCTGTGACAATGATCAGTTCCATAAAACCTCCCCCTGATTAAACAATGATACAGAGCAATGAACTTTACCCTCGCCTTTGGCCGTTAAACCATCGGATGAAGATTGGAACCGATCAGCTTAACTTCCCGTTCCAAGTGATATCCGGTTTGCTGCTCCACCCTTTGCTGGATCTGCCGGATGAGTTCCAGCACATCGGAGCAGGTGGCTTCCCCCACATTCACCACAAAGCCGGCGTGTTTTTCGCTCACCATGGCATCCCCTACCCTCAGGCCCTTCAGACCGCATTGATCCACCAAAGCAGATGCATAGTTCCCCTTGGGCCGCTTAAAGGTGCTTCCGGCACTGGGAAGCTCCAAGGGCTGCTTGCTCCGACGGCGGTTCATGTAATCGTCCATTTGAGCACGGATTTTGTCGGGGTCTCCCTTTTTTAGCCGAAGGGTGGCTCCAGTAATCACCATATTGGTATCGGAATAGGCGCTGTGCCGGTAGGAAAGCTGCATTTCCTCCCCGGTAAATATCCCTTCCTCCCATCGGTCGTTCTGCCGGATGAGATGCCGGGTGGAAATTAAAACATCCTTCATTTCCCCGCCGTAGGCTCCTGCGTTCATGTAGATTGCTCCCCCTACCGTACCCGGAATGCCGTAGGCAAACTCCAGACCCGTGAGGCCTTGGCGCTGCGCGTACTCGCAGAGAGCTGCCAAAGACAAGCCGCTTTGACAGGAAAGGGTTACCTCATCCTCCTGCCACACCCCAGCAAAGGCTTTGCCCAGATGAATGACCATACCGCGGAAGCCTTCATCGGAACACAGAATGTTGGAGCCTCTGCCCAGAACGAAGGTGGGAACCGAAAGCTCCCATGCTTTTTGCAGCGCATCCTTGATTTGCCCCTCATCGGCCGGAATTGCCATAAGGTCTACCGCTCCGCCGATGCGAAAGGTGCAGCGCTCTTTTAGTTTGACATCCCGCTCAAAGGCAACGCCCTTTTCTTTTAGAAAAGTAGCCAGAAGCTCAATACTGCTCATAAAACCTCCGTCGTTTCCTTGTGGATTAAGCTACCCATCTCTTGTATTATAGGTACTCATCATAGTTTAATTAAATGCCTGACCGCTGGTGCGGCGCAAAGTCTCTAAAAAGCGGTCGTAATCTGCGTTGAGAATTAACTCCTGAGGAAACTGCATATCTTCCAGGGCTTTTAAGGCGTCTTTGACCTCTCCAATGGAAAGACAGTAATGGGCATCGGAATTGACCACAATGGGAATTGCAAGCTCGGCACATTTTTCGGCAATTTTCAGGCAGTTTTCCCGGGAACCGGGTCTGGCCGAAAAAGAGCGGGCATTGATTTCCACAATTTTTCCGCAGTCTTTAAAGGCTTGTAGCACAGGACCGTGCTCAAAGGCATAGCGGGGGTCCCCGCAGTGGCCGATCACATGGATATGGGGATTTTCTGCAATTTTGATCCAGCCCTTGGTGTGAGTTTTAATATCCGCTGCCTCAATACAGGGGCGATGATAGGACGCAATGACCCATTCCAGATTTTTTACCAGCTTCAAAGGAAGGTCTACCCCTCCTTCATAATCGATGATATTGAGCTCGGCCCCTTTGATTACCAAAACTCCATTGATATAACGGGGCAGGTTAAAAATTTCGGAAAAGAATAGCTGGCTGGGTCCTCCCGGCATGTTGGGGGAATGCTCGGTCCAGCAAATTATTTTATGACCGAGGTGGGCAGCATAAGCAGTGTTCTCTCCAATCGTTGAATAGGCATGATCGGTGGCTACGGTGTGAGTGTGGGTATCTGCGATGATGGTAATCATGTAGTTGGGATTCCTTCCTTTAATGGCTCACTTTGACATCTCAAACGTTTTGAATGGATGGTGGGCCAATTCTAATCAAAAGTGGACCAATCGTCGTGCAAGATAGCTTCCGGCAGATCTTCGGCAATACCCAGACGGGTAAGCAGCTCGGCAGCGGCATTGTAGCCCATCTCCTTCTGGCGCTGGTTCATGGCAGCCACCTCAATGATAATGGCCAGATTCCGTCCCGGTTTGACTGGAATGGTCAGCATGGGTACCTTATTGCCTAAAATCTCGGTGTATTCGTTTTCGATTCCCATTCTGTCATATATTTTTTGAGGGTCCCACTGCTCCAGCTGGATAATCATATCGATCTGCTCGGTAATTTTGACCGAGCCGATACCGAACAGACGGCGGACATTGATGATGCCGATCCCCCGCAGCTCCATAAAGTGGCGGATGTTCTTGGGGGAAGACCCTACCAGTGTCCGGGAGGATACCCTGCGAATCTCCACTGCATCATCGGCAATGAGGCGATGCCCTCTCTTCACCAGCTCCATGGCAGTCTCACTTTTGCCAACACCGCTGTCCCCCAGCAGGAGGATACCGGCACCGTACACTTCTACCAGCACTCCATGACGGGTAATCCGGGGTGCCAGTTCCACGTTGAGGGTGCCAATGATGGCAGCCATAAGGCTGGAGGTGACTTCGTCACTGCAAAGAAGAGCGGTACCGTATTGCTCTGCCAGACTAAGGATTAGCGGAGTAGGCTGGATGCTTCTGGTGATGATCAAAGCCACCGGCTTTTGGGAAAAAAAAGCTTCTAGGCATTGCAGCCTCTTGCTATCCTCCAAGCGCTGGAGGTAAGCAATCTCGGTGTTCCCCATAATTTGAATGCGTTGACCGTCAAAATAATCTAAAAACCCTGTCAGCTCCAGGCCGGGGCGGCAAACTTCGGCAGTGGTAATGATAATTTCGTCTGCGTCCCGGGGAAGGTACGCCGGCGTAAGGTGATGGGAGCGGATGATTTTGGAAAGCTTAACTGAAAACTGTGTGCTCAAACCCTTTTTCCTCCGTCATTTGATTAACTCTATTATACAGGAAGGAGGTTCGCGATTCAAATAGCAAATATGGTTTTCTTGCTCTTCCCAGTAAGAATTGCCTGTTTTGCTGCAAACCTGCTCCTTTCCCAGTCCAATGATTGACAAAGCAGCAAAATTCTATATCATAAATGTATAACCTCAAGATAGAATATACCCTAAATAGAGCCAAGGACTTTCTTGACTTTTCACCGCCAGTATGGTAAGTTTTGTATGATATGAGCTAGTACAGTTGATACGCACAATGTTTCAGTACAACACAGAGAATGGAGCATAGCATGAGAGTTGCGTTATTCACCGAAACTTATGTCAACAGCATCAATGGCGTTATGGCGCATGTCAAGACCCTAAAATATGGTCTGGAACAACTTGGGCACGAGGTTTTAGTTGTGACTGCCGACAAGCATGCACGGCATCATTATATACAGGATGGAATTTTGCACTGCCCTGCCTTTGAATCCAAGCGTCTCTACGGTTTTGGCGTGGCTCTACCCTACAGCCGAAAACGCCAGCGGATGATTGCCGACTTTAATCCCGATGTGATTCACATTCATCACGAATTTGGAATTGGACTTTCCGGCATTCGGGCGGCGAGAATTCTGCATAAGCCTTTGGTTTACACCCTTCATACCATGTACGATCAGTATATCTACTATATCGCCCCCAAAATGTTTTTGCGCCTTGCCACCAAGTTTTCTCATCGATACGAACGCTTTATTGCCCGCAGCGCCACCGCTCTGACCAGCCCCAGCCAAAAGGGCAACGAGTACTTTAAGCGGATCGGTATCAACAAGGAGTTTAATCTGATTCCCAACTCCGCTGACCTGGAGACTTTTGATCCCAACAAAATCACCACAGAGCAGCGCCAGGAAATTCGAAAGCAGTACGCCATCCCCGCTGACCGGTGTATTGCGTGCTTTGTAGGGCGGCTGGGAAAAGAAAAAAGCGTGGATGTTCTGCTGGATTACTGGGCCAAAACCATTACCTTGCAGGACAATCTTCACCTGCTCATTGTGGGGGATGGTCCGGACAAAGCTGCTTTGGAAGAGCAGGCTAAAAAACTGGGGATCGAGAATATGGTCACCTTTACCGGCCTTGTGCCCCACGAAAAAATGCCTGCCTACTTTGCCTGCTGCGATATTTACGTCACTGCTTCCCTCTCGGAGATGAACTCTATTTCTATGCTGGAGGGCATGGCCTCGGGGCTCCCCACCCTCCAGAGATACGACGAGCTCAATGCCGACCAAATTAAGAGCGGAGTGAACGGCTACCTGTTCCACACCGCGGAAGAAATGGCTGACAAGCTCCGGGAGATCGCATCACTCAGCCCGCAGGAACTGCAAAATCTCAAAGAAACTGTCATCAATACGGTGCGCAATCGGGGCAGCAATGAGCTTGCCACCTATATGCTGGAGATTTACCAGAAAGCTCTTGCAGAAAAACAGCGGGAACTAAATAATTATCGCAAGGCAGTATAGCAGAAAATAAAGGGGTTCAATCCTTCCATCGGGTAAAATTAGAGCCATAGGAACTTTAGTTCCCATGGCTCTTTCTCTTTTGTTTCTTATTCGGTTACGGCCTTGGAAAGATGTCGGGGGGTATCCACATTTCGTCCCTTCGCCACCGCAGTGTAATAGGCCAGAAGCTGAAGTGCAACGGCTGCGGGAATAGGCATAAAGAGATCGTCTAAATCTGGAAGCCGAATTGCTGATGATTCCATCGGTTCATCGAGGCAAGCGCTGTTGCGGCAGATTACCAGTACATTGCTTCCCCGGGCGCTGATTTCCCGGATATTCTCCATCATGGCAGGAACCAGCTTTTGCTGGGTAACCAAAGCCACCACCGGCAGTTCCGGTGCAACCAGTGAGATGGCTCCATGCTTAAACTCCCCGGCGGCATAGGCTTCCGAGTGTATGTAGGTAACCTCCTTCAGTTTAAGGGAGCCCTCCATCATCATGGGCCAATCAAGCCCTCGCCCAATATAAAAGATACTTTGTGTTTGGGCAATTTGCTTTGCGTGCTTCTGTATCTGCTCTTTCTGCCGGAGAACCTGCCCAACGCTCCGGGTGGCTTCCAGCAGAGCCGTTACCAAATCCTGGGCTTTGCTATCGTCCAGTCTGCCGCGGGCTCGCCCCAATTCGATGGCGATTAGATAGAGCACGCCCATCTGCGCCAAAAAGACCTTGGTGCTGGCTACGCTGATTTCGGGCCCGGCGTGGGTATAAAGCACCCAGTTTGCCTCCCGCGCTATGGTGGAGCCGGGCACGTTGATAATGGCAAGAACGTCAGCCCCCCTTGATTGGGCCAAACGCATGGCCGACAGGGTATCGGTGGTTTCCCCAGACTGAGAAATAACAAGAACCAAGGTTTTTTCCGAAAGAATCGGTTCCCGGAAACGATATTCGGCAGCCAGACTCACCTCTACGGGGATATGGGCCAGTTGCTCCATAAAATCTTTGCCAAGGACTCCAACATGCATGGCAGTGCCGCAGGCCAGGATATGGATGCGGTCATAACGGGCAAAGAACCCTTGGGGCAATGCATCCATGTCAAAGGAGGGAAGCCCCTTAAAGATGCGAGGGCGCAGCGTAGCTTCCAGCAGATGCTCTTGCTCGCAAATCTCCTTCATCATAAAGTGGTCGTATTCGCCCTTGCGAACCTGCTCAAGGTTTTGACTGGCTGTTTGCTTTGCCTTGCTCAGGAGATTTCCCTTGGCGTCCAGCACCTGAACCCCGCAGGGAGTAAGGCAGGCAATTTCTCCTTCCTCCAGCGCATAGTACTCCCGGGTATGCTTCACCAGAGCGGAAAGGTCCGAGGTTAAGTAGCTTTCTCCCTCTGCTTTTCCCATAAAAAGAGAACTGTTTTTTTGGATGCCATAAAGATCTTGAGGGCGATCCGCAAAGAGGACAGCTATGGCGTAGGAGCCTTGCAGCATACTGCCAGCCTTGGCCAGAGCCTCCACTGGATTGCCTTGGTACAGCCAATCCAAAAGCTTGGCCGCCACCTCGCAATCGCTGGTGGATTCAAAGGCATAGCCTTCGTTGCTTAAAAGCTCCCGCAGCTCCCGGTAATTTTCCACCATCCCGCTGTGGGTCAGAGAAAGCCGGGCGGTGTTATGGGGAGATGCAGCATCCTGACCCATCCCCAAGCCCCATCGGGTGGTGCCAATGCCACAGGTGCTTTGCTTTAGTTCCGGATGAAGTGCTGTTTGTTCCGCCAAGGCAGAAAGTCTCCCCCCTACCTTTTTGGTTTCGATCCGGCCGTTGAACAAAAGGGAGACGCCGGACCAGTCATAGCCCCGGTACTCCAGCTTGAAAAGACCATCTAAAATTTTATCTAAGGCGCATACCGCGCCGGTATATCCAAAAATTCCACTCATAAAGCTGCTCCTAATATCGGGGTTGCCAACAAATCGCTCCACAAAAACGGCAGCGATGAATTCGACCACGCTGGCAAAGCCCTGCCGATACACGCGGCATTACTTTGTCCAGACTGATCGAACAATCCCTTTGCCTTTCTTTGCAGCTTGGTTTGCCAACACCCCCTTGAATTTGCCCGCAGGCTGGGCTTTGTTGCGCGGTCACCCGCGTTTTTGTCCCGCCCTGACGCGTCGGGCCAAGCGGAGAGGTATCCGCCGAATCTTTCGATCTCCCTCTCACCTCGTCAACCGCCCGCCTTTGCAAGCGGTCCAGGCGCTTTGTTTGATGCAAAATTAAGTCTATCCCTCCTTTTGGCAGTGGATTTCATCTACCCTCCTTTTTACGGGTTTCCCCTTTTTTTGTGTGTTCAGTATACCATAAGTACATGCCTTTCAGCAATAAAAAACTGAAAACCGCACTCTTCATTAATTTACGTTGGAAGTGCGGTTTTTGTGACAATTTTTTATTCGCAGCGCAGGGCATCCACCGGATTGAGTCGGGAGGCAATGGATGCCGGATAGACCCCGAAGATCATCCCTACCAAAACGGCAAAGAAAACGCAGATGCCTATGAGGTGAGGATTGAGGATAATGGGAAGCTTCAACGCAGTGCAACCTGCAAAGATAATGGCCACCCCCGTTCCCACACCAATCAGGCTTCCCATCAGGGAAATGACAAAAGCCTCGATGAGAAATTCCAATAAAATGTTGTGGCGACTGGCTCCGATGGATTTTTTAATTCCGATTTCCCGGGTGCGCTCCCCCACCGATACCAGCATCACAGTCATAATGCTAAGGCCTGCTACCACCAAAGAAACGCCGGCGATTAAGGAGAGAAGGATGGTGATTGCGTTCATGACCTTTCCCAGTTTTTCCTTTTGTCCCTGTATATTTTTCGCCTTAAATTGGCCGCTTGCGCTGCCGGGAACCTGTCGCACCAACCCTACCAACTGGGAGCCTGCCACCTCCTCATCCATTCCGGGTCGCAAAGTGACGGCAATCTGATCAAAAGTTTCCCGTCCCATACACTGTTGCATGGTGGTATAGGGAGCATAGAGAAAGGCGGGGATATAATCCCCCATCAGGCCCTGCACAATGTTTCCGCCCGATTCCACCACACCCACCACAGTAAACTCTTGGATTCCGGTCTGAAACTGCAGGGATACTTTTTTGCCTACAATGTTTTCCCGCTTATAGTAAGCCAAGGCAATGTTTTTATCGATGACACAGATTTGTTTGGCAGCCGCCACATCGTTTTTGGTAATCAGCCTTCCGTAAAGAGGATCCATGGAAATGACCTGATTGGCACCATAATCTATTCCCCATACCACCACATCCAGCATCAGCTCCCGCATATAGCTTTTGGTGTAGTCTACCAGAATGGGGATGGCGCTTTCCACCGCACCGCTTTGGCGCACTGCCTCCAGATGCTCTGCTGTCAGGGCAGAACCTACCATCTTTTGGTTTCCTGAGAGCATCAGTGCTCCTACCCCCAGACTGTCCAGCTCCTCCCCCACCGTGTATTTTCCGATTTCACCCATGGACGAAATCAGCACCACCGAAGCCACTCCAATGGCGATGCCCAAAATGGTCAAGGTGCTCCGGGATTTTTTTCGGCCCAGGTTTTTGAACGAGATGCGCAGAGTGTCAAGTAACATCGGCTCGCCCCTTTAAGTGGATGATGGTCCCCTCTCCCGAAATCTCTCCGGGATTGAAAATCACAATGCTGTCCGGGTCCAGACCGGAAAGAATCTCCACCTCATTGGTCAGCTCCTGGCCGGTGATCACCGGATTCTTTTTGAGTCTTCCGTCTTGGTAAACATACACATATTCGTTGTTGTTTTCATCCTGCCGTATGGCCTCATAGGGAACGGTGATGAGAGTATAATCCTCTCCCGCCAGAATATTGACCCGAGCAGTAAAGCCGGGCTTAAGGGTCTCGTCAGACTCCTCCAGCTCCAGCTCCACATCCACCACAGTTTCGGTGGTGGTGCCTCGCAGCACTTTGTGGGCTGTGGGAAAAATCCGGGTGACTTTGGCGCTGTATTCTCCCATGGCGGATCCTGTACACCACACCTTGGCCAGGTCTCCTACCTTTACCTTGGCGATTTCCCCTTCCGGAACAGCAGCCAGTACCTTGTAGCTGGAGGTATCGCTGACGGTGATGAGGGGCACACCGGGCAGGGCCGGAACACTTTCTCGCACCATCATTCCGGTCACAATGCCAGAAACGGGAGAGTACACCCGAGTCTGTCCGCCTTCCAGTAAATCGCTCTGACTGTGGCTTAACCGCTCCTCCTGCAAAAGCTGTAGCAGTTGAGCCAGGTCAGTGTAATCGGTCAGTCCGCCTCCCAGGGTGGCACTCAAGCCGTAAAGAGCTGCCACCGATGCAAGGTCTACCTCTCCAAAGGGAGTGGCGGACTGGCTGTAACTACGCAGCATGGCCAAGGTATCCTGACTCAAAAGAGAAGAAGGGGTCAGCTCCAGCAAAAGCTGACCTCGGGATACCTGATCCCCTACCGATACCGGCACCTTTTGAGGAATGGCAGCAGAGGAGAGATATACCTCATAAATTTCCCCTGCCTGAAGAGTTCCGGTACAGCTTAGAATATTTTCGTATGATTTTTGACTGGGAGTGACGTAATATATGGAGGGAATGGAGGATTCCACCATTCGGGGAAACTGATAAAGCACCACCGCCATGCCCAATGCAAATAGGAAGAAAAGAGCTTTTTTCATTTGAAACCTCCGGGGAACGTTTTCAAGATAACAAAAAGCGGCATACAAAATAGTCTTTCTTTCCCTGCTCAGAATATACTTTTATTTCCAGTGGGGCGGTAATTTTCCCCTTCGTATATTGTAGGTTGGAACATCCATAGTAAAAAAGAAAGCTACCGCTTTTCAAAACGGTAGCTCAAGGATTTGATCTGCACTCGAACAGGCCATAGACATATTCCAGTTGAAACGAAAGTCCATGCGGGCTGATCCCTTCAACTGCATCTGCCCCATACACACGAAATGAGGTACGCAAGATGAACCTGATTTGCTGCGATCAAAATTGCCGATATCAACAAGAGGGCTACTGTACCCTCAACGAAATGACGCAACTAACCGATTCTCCTCAGGGGGGGTGCGGTTATTTTCGACATCCGGCCGATGCTGCTTCCCTACCGGATGAGAGCGATGGCCTGAGAAAGACTGCTCACCGGCAGTAGTTCAACACCTGCCACCGGCTCCTGAAGCTGTGCCATGGAGCTTTTGGGCAAAATGATGCGGGTAAAGCCCAGCCGGGAGCATTCACCCACCCGCTGCCGCACACTCTGCACCGCCCGGATTTCTCCGGCCAGCCCAACCTCTCCAAACGCCACCAAATCGGCGGGAATGGGTTTGTCCAGCAGGTTGGAGACCAGTGCCAGAACCACGGGAAGGTCGGCGGCAGGCTCATCCAACCGCAATCCCCCGATGATGTTGACATAAGCGTCCAAATTGCCGAAAAAGTATCCTCCCCGCTTTTCCAGCACGGCAAGAAGCATGGCGGCGCGATTAAAATCAAAGCCGGTGGTCATTCGCCGGGGATTGCCAAAGCCGGTTTTGCTGACCAAGGCCTGAACTTCCGCCAAAATGGGGCGGGTTCCCTCCATCACACAGGCCACACAGGTTCCGGAAACGTTGGAGGGCCGCCCCGAAAGCAGCACTAAGGAGGGGTTTTCTACGTCGGCAAGACCCTGCTCGTCCATTTCAAACACGCCGATTTCGTTGGTGGAGCCAAAACGGTTCTTCACCGCCCGCAAAACCCGATAGTTGGAGTGGCGCTCTCCTTCAAAATAGAGCACCACGTCCACCATGTGCTCCAACACCTTGGGGCCGGCAATGCCTCCGTCCTTGTTGACATGCCCCACAATAAAAACGGGAATTTCCCGTTCTTTAGCCATGCGGATCAAAAGGCTGGTGCACTCCCGCACCTGGGTGACGCTGCCGCTGGAGGAGCTGAGCTGAGGATGGTTCATGGTTTGGATGGAGTCCACCATGACCACATTGGGGGAAAGCTGATTCACCGCTGCCAGCACCTGTTCCACGTCGGTTTCCGGCGCAATGACTAAGTTTTCCCCACCAATGCCCAGTCGGCGGGCCCGCAGTTTGATTTGCCGGGGGCTTTCCTCCCCTGCCACATAGAGGATGGTTTTCTCCCGGCATAGGGTGTGACACATTTGGAGCAGCAGGGTGGATTTACCGATTCCGGGATCCCCGCAGAGCAGCACCACCGAGCCATCTACTGCGCCCCCTCCCAACACCCGATTCAGCTCCGAAAGTCCGGTATCGCTGCGAAATTCGTTTTCGACCTCCAAGTCGGAAAGGCGGGACAAGGTGGTGGTCAATACGGTTTTGGGGCGGCTGGATACACCCGGCGATTTGGACTCCGGCTGGCGAAGGGTTTCCTCCAAGGTGTTCCAATGGCCGCAGCCGGGGCATTTTCCCTGCCACCGGGGCGTTTCAAAACCACATTCTACACATACATAGGACGTTTTTACTTTACTTGTCATACCAATATCCTTTGATATTAAGGCTTGCAAACAGCCCGACTACTTTGCTTTTCATCCTTGCCACAACCAAATACCTCTGCGCTACGCCCTTGTTACATTTCCACCTTGCTTGGGGGCAGCATGAGGTTGGAAGGTTGTTTTTCATTTAAATATTCCAGAACCGAGCAGAGAGTGGCAAAGGCCAGTTGAGCTTGATAGGTTTCATCGGCAAGGCGCTTTGCCTCTCCCGGGTTGGAAAGAAAGCCGCACTCCAGCAGGATGGCAGGGCACTTTGCTTCGTAAATGAGGTAGAGGTTCTTTTCCCCTTTTTTACACTTGCGTTTATTCTCCGGCTGGAGCATAGAAACAATATTCTGTTGCACCACCTCTGCCAGTGCTTTGCTGCCCTCGTTCTGAGGGCCGTAAAAAACCTGAGCCCCGTTTTGTTTTGCATCCCCAAATTTATTCTGGTGGATGCTGATAAAGATGACATCGGGATAACGCTCCATAATGGCCATTCGGTTGCGCAGATCAGAAGTTTTTTGCTTGCGGGTACCTTTTACTCCGGGATCGTGAATGGATATATCCTCTTCCCGGGTCATCACCACCGAAAAGCCGCTTGCCTTCATCAGATCTCGCAGCTTAAGGGAAAGGGAAAGGTTAATATCCTTTTCCACAATGCCGTTGGCGCCCACAGCGCCCCCATCGGGTCCGCCATGACCCGGATCGATGATAATCACCGGCAGGCCCCCTACCGGCCCGGATACAATCTGTGCGGCGTTTTGAATCCGCAATACCGCCGACACAATCAGCAGCACCCCTGTCAGGGCCAGCACACCCCATTTAAACCGCGTCATACCTCATCACCTCATAACAACTTATGCCGTTATGGGGCGGATATATGCGCATTTGCGATCAGGGATAGCGGGCTTCCAGCTGCTCTATCAAATCTCCCAGGGAACCCTCTTCGCAGTCGCAAACCAGCAGCTCAGCCAAGGCTTTTAGGTCCTCGGGAGCGGTGTGCATGGTGACGCCAATCCCCGCAAGCTCAATCATTTCTTTGTCGTTGTAGTAATCTCCGATGGCCACCAAACGGCTGCGATCGATTTTTTTCATCTCCATCAATTTTTCCAAAGCATTTCCCTTGGAGGACTGTTCCGGCAGCATCTCAATGAGGTGGGGGTTGGTGGGAACAAAGCGAACACCGGGGAATTTTCTCTCCTCGACAAAGGCCATAAATTCCTCCGTCCATTGGGGATGAATCAGCATAAGGCTCTTCATCAGCTTGCCATTGAGATCGGACATGGCCGCCTTTACGGTGGATTTATTGGGGTAAACATCCCCGTAAAGCTCTGCTGCCGCGCCATTGATATCTAGGTAATGGTCAGAGTCCACGGCGATAACCGCACATTTGGGAAACCGTTCCATCACTTCCCGTATGTATTGGGAGCCCTGGTCGGGCAGATTGATTTCCATTAAATATTCCTCGCGGGAATAATCATAAATGGCTCCCCCGTTAAAGATGACGCAGGGAAAGTTAACCGGCAGTTGTTCTACCAAAGGGCGGGTAAACTCCCTGCCCCGCCCAGTGGATATGGCAAAGCGCCCTCCCTTGGAGACAAAGCGCTCCAAAGCCTGCACATTGCGGGGGTGAATGGGCTGTCCCAGGTGAACCAACGTACCGTCCACGTCGCTCATAATGACAAGATCCGATAGTTTCAGAGCCATAGCGTACCTCACATTGAATTTAATCGATTTAAAAATTGCAAAAAATAAGGGGGAAGCTGACTGGTCAGCTCCAGCCGCTTTCCTGTAATGGGATGGTTGAATCCCAAAGATCTGGCATGGAGACATTGGCCTTCCAAAGAAGCAACCCCTTTGCGGGGGCCGTAAACCATATCTCCTGCCACTGGATTTCCCCTGTGGGCCATATGAACCCGAATTTGATGGGTTCGCCCTGTTTCCAGCCGCAGCTCCAGATGAGTAAATTTCTGATATCGGGCCAACACACGAAAGTGAGTCACTGCTTCCCTGCCCTCCGGTGTCACCCACATTTTTTTCCGGTCTTTGGGATGACGCCCGATGGGAGCGCTGATGGTTCCCTCCTCTTCCCGGATGCCTCCGTGGACCACTGCCTCGTAGACCCGGTTAACAGCGTAGTCCTGGATCATGCGGGAAAGGCCTTCGTAAGCGGGTTGGGTTTTGGCCGCCAACAAAAGACCGCTGGTCATTTTATCCAATCGGTGGACAATACCGGGGCGCTGCGGGTCCCCCACCTTTCGCAATGCCTCGCCACAATGGTGGAGCAAAGCGTTGACCAGAGTATCCTCTTGATGACCAGGGGCGGGATGCACCACCAATCCCCTGGGCTTGTTGATCACCAAGAGGTGGAGATCCTCATAGACAACGGTAAGGGGAATAGCACAGGGATGCAGCTCTTGGGGTTGGGCGATGGGCATAAGGACTTCTACCCGCTCCCCTCCTTGCAGACGATGGTTTTTGGGAACGGGTTTTCCCTCCACCAGCACCTGTTCCTCGCCACACAGGCGCTGCACGGCGTTGCGAGTCAGCCCGGGATAGGATTCGCTGATAAAAATGTCAATGCGCTGCCCAGAATGCTCCGGCAGCGCATACAGTTCAAGCCTCTTCATGGTGATCGGACCTGTCCTCCATCCGTTCCGGGTTTGCCTCATCTGTCCTGGGCGTTTGGTTGCGCTTTTCCAAAACCAGGATGGCAACAAATAAGATGCCGGTTCCGCAGACCACGCAACAATCGGCAAAATTAAAAACCGGGAATCCAAACAGAGCGGAAAAATCCAGATAGTCTACCACAAAGCCCCGGTAAAATCGGTCGATTAGATTGCCAAATCCCCCGGCCAGAATCAGGGAAAGGCCCCAAATCAAAACCGACTCCTTTACCCGGTTGCTCAGCAGATAGTAGAGCAAAATGAGCAGCACCACAAGGGATATGATACCAAGTATGCGGGTGCCGCCCTGAAAAAGCCCGAAGGCGGCACCGCGGTTCTCCACATAGGTGAAATAGAACAAGCCGGGAATGACGGTAATCCGTCTACCCGTGGGTGGCCCCAATGCGGTGATGGCCCATACCTTGATGAACTGGTCCAGGGCAATGAGGGCACCGCAGATCAAAAGGGATAGCTTTTTCCTCATAGGCTATTCCACAATGGAGGCGCAGCGGGCGCAAAGAGCTTTGTGCTCACTCTCTCCCACAGTGGGGCTGTAGGTCCAGCAGCGCTCGCACTTTTCACCTTCGGCCGGCAAAATTTCTACCGTAAGGCCCTCCACCTCGCCGGAAACAGGGCCGGTTCCTTCCCCTTGCAACTCCACTTGGGAGACAATAAAGATGGTGCTCAGCACGTCCTGGTTGGCCTTGAGGAAATCCAGCAGCTCGCCCTGGCAGTACAGAACCACCTTTGCCTCCAGAGACTTGCCAATTGCCTTGGAAGCTCTGGCCAACTCCAGCGCTTTGTTGACATCGCCGCGAATGGCAATCAGCTTCTCCCACCGGGCCATAAATTTCTGATCAATCTTTCCAGTCGCCTTGGGAATCTCGTTAAACATCACAGAATCCGCTTTCCAGGCGGGATCGGCAGGCAGATAGCTCCAGATCTCTTCAGCGGTAAAGGGAATGATGGGGGCAATCAGGGTGGTGAGAGCCCGCAGAATGCGATACATGGCGGTTTGAGCGGCCCGGCGGGCTACACTGTCCCTTTTTTCCACATAAAGCCTATCCTTGATGACATCCAGATAGAAGTTGGACATATCGATGGTGCAGAAGTTGTGAATGGCATGGAAGATGATGTGGAAATCAAAGTGGTTGTAGGCGCGGTGCGTTCGCTCCAGCAGAGCATCCAGCCGGGCAAGGGCCCACTTATCCAGATCCAGCAGCTCACTGTCGGCAACGCAGTCCTTCACCGGGTCAAAGCCGTCCAGGTTGCCCAGAATATACCGTGCGGTGTTGCGGATCTTCCGGTAGATTTCCGAAAGCTGCTTGAGGATGTTCTGACTGATGCGGATGTCCGCATGGTAATCGGAGGAAACCACCCACAAGCGCAGAATATCCGCACCAAAATCCCGGATAATTTCGTCGGGTTCAATGCCGTTGCCCAAGGACTTGCTCATTTTGCGGCCTTCGCCGTCCACCACCCAGCCGTGGGTGACAACGGAGCGGTAGGGAGCCTGTCCCTTCCAAGCCACAGCGGTGAGCAATGCAGACTGGAACCAGCCACGATACTGGTCGGTGCCCTCCAAATAGAGGTCGCAGGGCCAGGTCTGATCGGGCCAGTTGCCCATCAAGGTGGCGGCATGGGAAACACCGGAGTCAAACCAGACATCCATGGTGTCGGTTTCTTTGGCAAAGGAGGCCAAATCCTTGCTGCCGCAGTGAGGGCAGGCAAAGTCGGCGGGCAGAATTTCCTCGGCGCTGCGGATATACCAGCTATCCGCCCCTTCCTTGCGGAAGAGGTCAGCCACAATCTTGGAGGTTTCGGTGTTGAGGATGGGCTTTCCGCACTCCCCGCAGTAGAAGGCGGGGATGGGCACACCCCAGGTGCGCTGGCGGGAAAGGCACCAGGCGCTGCGGTCCTGTACCATGTTGGTCATCCGGCCTCTGCCCCACTCGGGAATATACTCCACCTTTTCAATTTCTGCAACGGTTTGCTCTTTAAAATCTTCCACTGAGCAGAACCATTGATCGGTGGCCCGATAGAGCACCGGATCTTTGCAGCGCCAGCAGTGGGGGTACTGGTGCTGAATGTCCTGTTCCGCAAACAGGGTGCCGTCCTCCCGCATTTTTGCGGCAATGACCTCGTTGGCCTTTTCGGTGGTCAGACCCGCCACCAGGTCTCCCGCTTCGGCGGTCATGCGGCCCTTGTCGTCCACCGGAACAACCATACCAATTTGGGGATAGTGAGAGCAAACTTCAAAGTCCTCCAAACCGTGGCCGGGAGCGGTGTGGACACAGCCGGTACCGGATTCCAATGTGACATGGTCCCCCACAATGATGAGGGAATCCCGATCCAGGAAGGGATGGCGGCAGACCGACAGCTCCAGCTCTCGGCCGGTAGCGCTGCCCAAAATGGTATACTCGGTGATGCCGGCCGCTTCCATGGTGGCAGCAACCAGCTCTTTGGCCATGACATAATATTCGCCATTGGCGGACACTACAACGTATTCATACCGGGGCCCCAGACAGATGGCAAGGTTGCCGGGCAGGGTCCAGGTGGTGGTGGTCCAGATGAGAACATAGGTCTTGGAGAGATCGGCAGCCCCCATCCGAGCCAACACGCCATTCTTGTCCTCCTTGACGGGGAACTTCACGTAAACCGATTTGCAGGGGTCTTCCTCGTATTCAATTTCGGCTTCCGCCAGGGCGGTGTGGCAGTCGGCGCACCAGTACACCGGCTTAAGATCCTTATAGATGTAACCCTTATCCGCCATGTCGCCGAAAATCTCAATTTGCAGAGCTTCGTATTCCGGCTTGAGGGTCAGGTAGGGATTGTCGTAATCGGCCAGAGTACCCAAACGCTTAAACTGCCTCTTTTGATTTTCCACGTGGCGCAGGGCAAACTGCCGGCAGTGGCGGCGCAGCTTTACCGGGTCCTGTGCTTCCTCAAAGCCGATTTCCTTGATGGCCCTCAGCTCGATGGGAAGTCCATGGCAATCCCATCCGGGGATATAATTGCACTTGTAGCCGCTCATGTTTTTGTAGCGGACAATGACATCCTTCAGCACTTTATTCAGCGCCGTACCCAGATGAATGTCGGCGTTGGCATAGGGAGGACCGTCATGGAAAACATACAGGGGCTTGCCCTCATTGTTCTCAATCATTTTGTAAAAAAGGCGATCCTTCTCCCACTGCTCCAGCATGACAGGCTCCCGCTGAGGCAGCCCCGCTCGCATGGGAAATTGAGTTTTTGGCAGGTTGAGGGTTTGGTTGTAATCCTGAGCCATTGTATGTTTTCTCTCCTTATCGTCAAGTGGACTACCCCGCCCATTGTCTTTTGTGACAAAGCCAAGGCGTGGTATGTAGAGTTATGATAGCAAATAATCAAGCTTTGTTTTGGTTTATTATTCCTTGCGGGTCAGGTCGTATGCTTCGCCAAAGCGCAGCGTACCAAATTTTGACTTGGATTTGCGCCGGGGAAAATCCCCCTGCCCGGCGGCGTCCTCGGCTGTTTCGGCATCTGTCACCGGTTCAAAGGCCAAGGTGGCCTGCTGATTCTCCGGTTCATCGCTGTCGACAGCGACAAAGGAAAGCTGAGGTTCTTCCGCTTCTTTCTCTTCGCCAGAAGATTTTACTTCCACCGTCTCGCCGATATTGGCTACAAAAGGCTTGTCCTTATTTTCTGCGGGAACTTCCTCTCCCGGAATTTCCTGAATCAGCTCAATATGCTGCTTGTACATAGTGAGGATTTGCTCTTTAAAGCGGGCAACCTCCAGCTGCATACGGTTGAGAGCCATGGCCTCCTTATCGATGCTGGCCCGAGCCTCCTCTGCCATCTCCTCTGCCTTGCGGGTTGCCTGAGCGATGATGGCTTCCGCCTTGCGCTTGGAATCCCGAATGACACTGTCTCCCAGTTTTTGAGCACCAATGAGAGCAGCCCGCAGAGATTCTTCGTCCTCCCGGTACTGCTCCAATTTTTCCGCCAGAATTTCCAGCTTGTGGTTTAGATCTTCTTTTTCCTCTGCAAGGGACTCAAAATGATCGGCCACCTCGTTTAGAAAGCTGTGAACCTCGTCGACCTTGTATCCGCCCATGCCCTTCTCGAAGCGTCGATTGCGAATATCCGATGGAGTCAGCATCTCTTGTTCCCCCTTTGGATGGTAATGGCTCAATCCCAGACTGTGAATTGACCCTTTATTGATATTTCAGGCAAACCACCGGCAAACGCCCCTTTTTGGTGGGGGGCCCGATCTCGCTTACCTTAAATTTTCCGTATCCCCGTATGGTAATCACATCTCCCTGCCCACAGGTGCGGGAAATGCTGTCTGCAAGCTGGTGGTTGAGTGTCACCAGCTCGGCTCGAATCAGGTCGGCACTCTTTTCTCGGGCGGCGCCGGTCAACAGGCGAACCATACAATCCAGCCGCAGAGAGGGTACCGTACCCCTCAGCTCCCGAAACTGGGGAACCGAAGGTACAAAACCCACCGCATCCAGTTCTGGTCGAACGCCGACTCCCCCAACCTTGCGCAGCTCCCCCAACAGAACCGGGGCCACACGTTCCAGCACAAACAGGACACAATTTTGCCGGCTCTGCACAATGTCGCCGATGCTTTCCCGAGCAAGGCCCAGAGACATCAGCGACCCAAGGTAATCCCGGTGGGTAAGATTGGCTCCCCGGGGCAGGTGGAGGGTGATAGCCTGAATGGGAAAGGCATCCTCCTCTGGATCCTGCCAAGACGGAAAAAAACCCGCAACCCTTCGCTCGGCGCAAGCGTATCCACCGTACAGAAGGTGTTTCGCTCCCGTTTGGCGGGTGTACTCCTGGGCAATCATCCCCTGGCGCTCGTTGCAAAAAGCGGTAAAGCGGGCGGTTTGTTTTTCTTCGCTGATGTGGTGAAGGTCAGAAAGGCGTGCCAAAAACTGCCTTTCTTCTCCCTCCAGCAGTGAAAGGTTCATTTAGAAAAATACACCATTGCTTTCCAACTCGTCCAGAAGGTCACCCATAATCCCCACATTGTAGGGGGTGATGATATAAGTGCTGTTGGCAACACGCTTAATCTGGCCGTTGTTGGCGTAGGCCACTCCCGACAGAAAATCGATTAGACGACGGGTGACATCCCTGTTGGCCTGCTCCAGGTTGAGGACAATGGTTCGCTTGGCGTTGAGATGATCGGCAATGCCGCTGGCATCCTCAAAGCGCTCCGGCTTGACCAGCACCACCTGAAGCTGGGTGGTGGCATGAATATTCACAACTTTATTGGAACGCTTATCGTCCCGGGCGACGGTAAATTCCGGCACGGTTTCGGAAGAGTCATCATGCATCTCTTCTTCGTCCTCATAGTAGTCGTCGTCAGGATACCCAATAAAATTTTTAAACTTATCTACAATACCCATAAAAACCTCCAACCCTTTCGTAGAACCCGGGATTACAATTGTGATAAAGTCGGTTTGCTTTTGTATCTGCGTTCCGGCAAGTGGTACCTTGCGGGCACACCACAATTTCATGAAGGAATGCGCTCATCGGGAAGGATGTGGCAATACCAAACCGTTACCGCATCAGGTGTAGTTTCGGCTTCCAAAGATCGCCGTGCCCAGCCGCACCAAAGTGGACCCGTGACGAATGGCGACAGCAAAATCCCCCGACATCCCCATAGAGAGGACTTCCATATTGACATTATCTATTTTTTTGTCCTTTATGTCAACCAAAATCTCATGCATCCGGGCAAAATAACCTTCATTTTCCCTGCTGCTGTTCCAAATGGGAGGAATTGCCATCAGTCCCTGTACTTGGATGCCGGGCAGAGTGGCAATCTGACGAATCAACTCTTCCGCTTGGGAAGGCTCGATTCCCGCCTTGGTTTCCTCTCCCCCAATGTTCACCTGCACCAGCACCTCTGTCGTAACCCCTAACTTCTGGCTGAATTTGGATATTTCCCGGGCAAGTTTGAAGGAATCCACACTTTCGACCATTTTTACCTTGCCCACCACCTGTTTGACCTTATTGGTCTGCAGGTGCCCGATAAAATGGATGTCCGCTTGTTCCTTGTGGTACTCCTCGTATTTTTGACAAAGCTCCTGCGCTCTGTTTTCGCCCAGCAGGTGGATACCGGCGGCAATGGCTTCATTGACCAGGGCAGCAGGCTGCGTTTTGGTCACCGCCATCAGCTTTACCTCTTCCGGCCTGCGACCTGCGGCAATGGCGGCTTCGTCTATTTCCCACCGGATGCGTTTGACGTTTTCGGCAATGCTATTCGATAATTTTTCCATCTTCCAGCTCCGTTCCCTTTGTAATAATTTGGTCGTACTGCCGCAGGGTAGTGGAATCGTAGGGGTCCACCGGCTGGGCAGAAAGGAGAAAGCCAGCTTCTTCATAAATCGGGTTAAGCTTTTTAAAGCGCACCACATTGTTTTCCAGCACATACACTCCCCGCTCTCCTTCCTGAAAACGAAGGAAGGCGGTGTCTACCCGCAAACCGGTATACTGGCTGAACTTGAGCTTGACCGGGGCCAGGCGCAGGTTGATGGTGTCGGCTCCCACATAGTTGCAGTGAATCACCAGCACTGCCTCCTCCCGTTCGTTGGAGGTAAGCACCCGGCTGACAGTGGCGGGAAACCCCGGCGAATTCTCAAACTGCAGGGTAAGGGTTTGCCCTTCCCGCACCCACTGGACGTCGTACTTGTCCACCTTGACCGCCACATACCAGTTTTGACTGGTGACAATCCTCCCTGACCCAGGTTGTGTGCGGAAGATCGGCGGATTCTCTAACAGCTCCAGCAGTTCTTCCAAGTCGGCGGTACGGGCGGTATCCAGAGGAAGCAGGCTTTCCAGTCCGTCGATGGACTTGGCAAAATAACCGGAAACCGGGGTTTTTACCACCATATTCACTTCCTGCCCCGAAGCGGAGCGCAAAGAATCCAGTTCTTTCGCAAGGCTGTCGATTCTTCTTTGAAAGCTTCGCTCCTTGCCGGTGGCAATCTGCCGTTTATTGAGCAGGGATACTAAAGCAGGCCGCAACGTTTCCACATCATCAAAGCGGCCGGAGGCAGACATCTTTACCAGATAGCTCAGCTGCTGTTTGAGATCCCGACCCAGTGCCTCGGCATTGGAAAAATGGCTGAGGGATGTGTTTTGGGCCTCTTTGAGCATGGCAATTTCCCACTCTGTCTGCCGCAGGCGGCTGCGATTACCCCCTACGGCCATGGAAGAGAGATATTCCACCACAGGCTGTCCTATCAAAACCCGCTCCCCGTCGTCATACAAGCAGCTTTGGACGCCGCTTCCCGTTTCGGACAGCACCATTTCTTCTCGGAAGACAAGGGCCTGCGCATTGATGGTTTGGGCCACGGTGTAAGCGTACACCGTCTCGGTTTTTACCGGGGCATCAAAATATCGTGTGGCTTGAAAACCCACATAACAAAACAGGAAGAGGACCAGCATGGAGGCAACCAGCTTTTCGATCCATTTGCCCTGCATTCTTCCACCTCCTGAGGCTTCTCATATTGCGTTGGATTTGCGCTGCAATCTTATTCAGCAAGTGTAATGCCATTTCCCTTTACAGCATCCAAAGCCGCTTGTAGTAAGGTATTATAGCTGTCAAAGGCATCGGCTTCCAGCCAGTGGATTCTCTCATCCCGCCGCAGCCAGGTCATCTGACGTTTGGCGTATCGTCTGGTCTGCCGCTTGAGCGTCTCCACCGCTTCTTCCAAGCTCTGCTCCCCTGCAAGATACCCTGCCAGCTCCTTGTAACCGATGGCCTGCATGGCGGTACCTTGGTATCCTTTGTCCAGCAGACTTTTGACTTCCTTCAAAAGACCCTGTTGCAGCATTTGGTCTACCCGCATTTCAATGCGGCGGTACAGCAGCTTGCGGTCCCGGTAGCAAAGGGCCAAAAAACACAGCCGGTAGGGGCTTTCCCCCTGTCTGGCCCGGCGCTGCCACTCGCTCATGGGGCGACCGCTCGCCCGATAAACCTCCAAGGCCCGAATAATCCGCCCCAGATTGTTGGGATGGAGCTTTTGGGCCAAGGGGGGATCCACATCCCGGAGCATGGCCCATAGATGCTCGTTGCCTTTTGCCGCTGCCAGCTCCCGCAGCTCCCGGCGCAGAGCAGGATTTTCCGCAATGGCCTCATCAAAGCAAAGGTTGTCGGTCAGTGCAGAAATATAAAGGCCGGTTCCCCCGCAAAGGACAGGGAGCTTTCCCCTGCTGTGAATCTCATCGATCACTTCGGTGGCAAGCTCCACATAGCGAGCTACCGAAAAGCTTTCCTTCGGGCTTAGGATCCCAAAGAGATGATGGGGAACTCCTTGCATTTCTTCCGGCGTGGGGGCAGCGGTGCCGATCTCCATTTCCCGGTACACCTGCATGGAGTCGGCGCAGACAATTTCTCCGCCCAGAGCTTTGGCCAGATCCACCGCCAGCCGTGTTTTTCCCGAGGCTGTAGGGCCTCCCACCACCAGCAAAGGCTTTTTATCCGCTTGTTTCAAAAGTTAGCCCTGCCTTCCAAACATCTTTTCAATCTCATTGCCGGTAAGGGTTACCTGTACCGGTCTGCCGTGAGGACAGCGGGTAATCTGGGGGTTTTCCGCCAGCCTGTCCACCAAAGCAGCTAGCTCGGGAAGGGAGTTTTTATCCCGCGCCCGAACCGCCGCCTTGCAGGCAATATTGTAATACAGTTTGTCCAACACATCCGGAGTAATATCCTGCCGCCCCACCAAAAGCTTGGCGGCAATATCCCCCAACAGCAGAGCAATATCCCGCTCCCCCATTTCCAAGGGGACCTCCCTCACCAACACGCTGCCCCCGCCAAAATCTTCAATCAAAAAGCCCAGAGCTTCCACCTGTTTTGTATGCTCCAGCAGGGCAGCTGCTTCGTCCCGGGAAAGCTCCAAGGTGAGAGGGGTCAGCAGTACCTGGCGGTTTCCGTATGCAATTTCTGTTTTTAACTTTTCGTAGAGGAGCCGCTCGTGGGCAGCATGCTTGTCCACCAGTACCAGATCTCCCTGCCGCTCCAGCAGAATATAGGTGCCGGCCAGCTCTCCAATCAGACGCAGAGGAGAGGATTCCTGGATTGTCGTTTGCTCCGGCATCCCTTGGGCGGGAATGGGCGAAACAACCTCTGCAGAAATAGTGGTGTTTTCCCTTGAGTTTTTTGCAACTTCTTTGATTGTACTATAGCTATCCCGGGAATTTGCCTCGAGAAAAGGGGAATTTTGCCTATCTTTCCGAGGATGGGCGGGGTTTCCCTCCCAGTGCTCTACGTAGATATCCGGACTGGAAGCATGAAGGGCCAGCGTAGAATGAAAGAAGCTGTCGCTTCGCTCTCCGCTGCCCCCCACAGGGCGTTTTGGTGGAATAGAAGTTACCTTAGTGGATGCCGTCGGCTGCTTTTTGGCCGAAAACGGCTGAAGAAATTCCGATGCCGTCATCCTCTCCTGAGGCAACGAAGGGGAAATGGCAGAAGGCTGTATTGTTTGGGAGTCGATGATGGTCTTTTGCAGGGGGACGTTGCTTGAACTGGCCATCAGAGCACTTTTGACCCCAAAGTAAATGCACTGAAACACCGGCCGCTCGTTGACAAAGCGCACCTCGATTTTGGCGGGGTGGACATTGACATCCACCAAACCCGGGGAGATGTGAATCTGCAAAACGCAGCCGGGGTATTTTCCGTGGCCGATTAAGGTTTTAAAGGCTTCCTCCAAAGCGGCGGCGGCGGTGCGGCTGCGCACATACCGCGCATTGAGAAAAAAGTTCTGATAAGCCCGGCTGGGCCGCCCCGCTGAGGGAGCGGTGACATAACCGGTAACTTGAATGCCTTCTCCAGGCAACTCATGGCAAACAGGCAGCATCCCTGTGGCAAAATCTTTGCCGTATACGGCCTGAATCACCGGCAACAGCTCGCCTGCGCCGGAGGTCTGAAGGCGAACCTTGCCGTCCCGCACAAATCGAAAGCTGATCTCGGGGTGAGACAGGGCACATTTATCCACCACCTGCGCAACGGCGTTGCCTTCCCCCACATCCTTTTTGAGGAACTTCATGCGAGCTGGGGTGTTGTAAAACACATCCCGCACCGTGATGATGGTACCCACTGGGCAGCCTGCCGGCTCCAGAGAAATCTCCTGTCCGCCCTCAATGCGGTACAGACTCCCCTCCTCTTCTTCTGCCGTTTTGGAAAGGAGCTCCACCCGGCTAACAGCGGCAATGGAGGCCAAAGCTTCTCCCCGAAAACCCAACGTTAAGATGGCTTCTAAATCGGATTGCGTTCTCACCTTGCTGGTGGCATGGCGCAAAAAAGCGGTAGGAATCTCCTCCCTGGGAATGCCGCCGCCGTTGTCCCTCACCCGCAGCAGAGAAATCCCGCCGTTTTCAATCTCTACCGTAATGGCGCTAGCCCCTGCATCGATGGCATTTTCAATCAGCTCCTTGGCAATGGAAGCGGGGCGCTCCACCACCTCGCCAGCGGCAATCAGCTCGGCCAAAGCTTTGTCCAGCACATGGATTTTTCCCAATGAGACCCCTCCTTTCCACCCAACGCAAGGCCGCAGAAGAGCCTTGCAAATCCTGTCACAGTATATCAAATAGCGGTAAATACCGTCAAGTATGAGGACTTTTTGCGAATGGGACTAAAACCCAATACAACCTCATAAATATGTAGTAACATCACAGCCGGTCTCGGCGATAGGAGCTGAAAGCATGAACAAAAATTATCATTCCGGCGTCTCCTATCCTCTCCCCGAAAAACTGCCCCGAAATATTCGCTGGGCCCGTATTCTATTGAATATCTACAGCGGGAAAGACTCGGAGCTGACTTCGATGCACCAGTATCTCTATCATCACCTCATGGCGGGCCCCACCATGCCTGATATTGCCGAAAATCTTTTATTCCTGGCCCAACAGGAGCTGGAGCATCTGAATCTGCTGGGCGCTACCATCAACATGCTGGGGCTGCGGCCCAGTTATACCTTTTATCAGGGCACCCGGCGGCTTCGCTGGAATGCGGGGTTCGTCCAATATGGGCGCAACTTAAAGGAAATGATAGAGTTGGATCTGGCGGGAGAGAGCAGGATGATGGATCATTATGAACAGGCCATCCGCTTAATCTCGGATGAACAGATTCAAAAACTGCTCCACCATATCATGGAGGAGGAAAAAATGCACATAAACACGCTGATCAGCCTCCGGGACAGTTTGTAGCAATGTCCGGTAAAAGATATTCCATCGGCCCTTTGGTGGTAACGGTAGCGGTTGCCATGGTCACCGGCATAGGCTGCGCCCGACTGGTGGGAGACTATACCGGTTGGTACGATTACTATTCCATGCCCCCTGCGGCGGCACCCTTTTGGCTGTTGGCTCTTTGCTATGGGCTTGTGTGGATTTTGCTGGGCATAGGAGCCGGAATGGCACTGGCCGTTCCCATACCACCTTGGGAGCTGGCAACCATACTGCGACTGTACCTAAGCTGCCTGCTATTAAGTCTTTCCCTGCCCGTTTGCCTTTTGCGGTGGGAGCTGCCCCTCATTTCCTTTGCACTGGCAGTGCTGCTCCTCCCACTGTGCTACCTACTCATTTCCGCTGCTGCCCAAGCCAGCCGGTCTGCCGGATTGCTTTTATTGCCCCTTTTGGTTTTTTGCGGGTACCAGGCCTATTTGTTGCTGGGTATCTTCCTTTTGAATTAGATTCTTCATACAACAAGGAGACCGCGTCTCGTAGCGATAGCGGTCTCTTTTGCTGTTCGGTCATCGATACCCTTCTGCCCAGACGGGTTCTCCTTTTTGGAGGGAAGCCGGCAGATCCAACACCCGCTGATTTTGGCTACCTCGAAAGCGCAGGGTCAAATCCCGCTGGCTTTGGAGGTAGGGGCCATCTACCAAGAGATCAATGAGCTCCAGCAGATCAGAAAGGTTTGCATCCTTCTCCCGCTGCTGCATCAGCTCCTCAAAGGTATAGCCGGTATAGCAGAACACATCTTTGCCTGCCTTCTTTGCCTCCCGCACCAAAGGCAGCAATTCCTCTGCCCGGCAGAGGGGCTCTCCGCCCGATAACGTAATCCCCCGAAGAAGGGGGTTCTTTTTCAGCTCTCCCAAAATTTCTGCAATCTCACAATCGTATCCCCCGGCAAAATCGTGGGTTTCCGGGTTGTGACAGCCGGGACAGTGATGGGGGCAACCCTGGGTAAATATGGTCAGACGCAGCCCCGGCCCGTCCACCACGCTTTGCTTGACAATTCCTGCAATTCGTATAGTTCCCACTTTGCACTTCCCTTCACTGTGCGAATTGTAATATAACTTGGGCATTTGGCAAGTACGCGTCCACCCCTTTCCGGCGGCGGACGCGTGCTTTTTATCCTTTAAACCTGTTTGGATGCCGGAACCGAGATGCCGTGTTTGATTCGGTCCCTCTCCTCCGCCCGCTTGGCATTGTTGAAGCGGTCCAGAGTTCCCACCAGATACCCGGTAATGCGGCGAATCCGCTCAAACTTGGGGCCATCCTTCTCGGTCCGCCCACAGCGGGGACACTCGTTTTCGATAATGCCGTTAAAGCCGCAGACAGGATCCCGATCTATCGGATGATTGATGGAGCCGTAGCCTACACCGCTCTCTTTCATAAAGCGGACGATGCTTTCAAAGGCTTCCAGGTTGTGGCAAGGGTCTCCGTCCAGCTCTACATAGGTGATGTGGCCGCCGTTGGTCAGGTTGTGATAGGGAGCTTCAATGCGAATTTTATCAAAGGCATTGATTTCATAATAAACCGGAATATGGAAGGAGTTGGTATAATATTCCCGATCGGTAACGCCGGGAATCACTCCATACTTGCCCCGATCAATCCTTACAAAGCGGCCGGAAAGCCCTTCGGCCGGGGTGGCAATGAGGGAAAAGTTAAAGCCGGTTTCCCGAGCCTTTTGATCCACCTTGGCCCGCATAAAGCCAACGATGTCCAGTCCCAGGTTTTGGGCTTCCTGACTTTCGCCGTGGTGCTGCCCGATGAGAGCCACCAACGCTTCGGCCAGACCAATAAAGCCCACCGTCAAAGTGCCGTGTTTGAGCACTTCTCCCACGGTGTCGTCGGGGCCCAGTTTTTCGCTGTCCAGCCAGATGCCCTGCCCCATCAGGAAGGGGAAGTTGCGCACCCTTTTCTGCGCCACAATGCGATAGCGATCCATTAGCTGGTCGAATATCAGGTTCAGCTTGCGCTCCAGCTCCTCAAAGAAGAAGTCCACGTTGCCGTTGGCCAAAATGGCGATACGGGGCAGGTTAAGGGAGGTAAAGCTTAAGTTGCCCCGTCCCGAAGTGGTTTGCCGCTTGGGATCGTAGACATTGGCAATGACCCGGGTGCGGCAGCCCATATAGGCCACCTCGCTTTCGGGGTTGCCTTCCTGATAGTAGGCGGCATTGTAGGGTGCGTCCAGAAAACTGAAGTTGGGGAACAGCCGTTTGGCGCTCACCTTACAGGCCAGCCGGAACAAATCGTAGTTGGGATCGTCGATTTTGTAGTTAATTCCTTCCTTCACCTTAAAAATGTGGATGGGAAAGATGGGAGTTTCGCCATTGCCCAGCCCCGCCTCGGTAGCCTCCAATACGCAGCGGGTAACCAGCCGCCCCTCGGGAGAAGTATCGGTTCCATAGTTGAGGGAGGAGAAGGGAATCTGCGCCCCCGCCCGGGAATGCATGGTATTTAAGTTGTGAACCAAAGCCTCCATGGCCTGATAGGTGGCCCGCTCCACTTCTGTTTTGGCATACTTGCGGGCAAAATTGGTGAGCTGGGCGGCATCCATCTCCAGGTTGAGCGCATCCAACATGGGAGCAATGGCGTCGGCAAAGCCGTTGTCATCCGCTAACACCGGGCTGAGCCCAAATTCGGCTTCTACCGTTTCCACCAGCTCTTTTGCCATGGTGTCTGCCTGTTGCTGGCCGGCAAAAGCCATGGCTTTTTCTAAATTTTTAATGTATAACTTCCGGTAGGTTTTGGCCACTCCCTTGCCCATGTAATAATCAAAGTTGGGAATGGACTGCCCACCGTGCTGATCGTTTTGGTTGGACTGTATGGCAATGCAGGCAAGGGCCGCATAACTGGCGATATCCTGAGGCTGCCGGATAAATCCGTTTCCGGTGGAAAAGCCGTGCTTGAACAGCTTATCCAGGTTGATTTGGCAGCAGGTGGTGGTGAGGGTGAGAAAATCCAGATCGTGGATATGTATATCCCCTTCCGCATGGGCTTTGGAATAGGCGGGGTCCAGGATAAACATATTGTAAAACTGCTTGGCCCCTTCGGAACCGTATTTGAGCATGGTGCCCATGGCAGTGTCGCTGTCGATGTTGGCATTTTCCCGCTTGATGTCGTTTTCCGCCGCTGCCTGAAAGGTCAAATCTTCAAAGACCTTCATCAGCTTGGTGTTCATTTCCCGTACCCGGGTGCGTTCTGCCCGGTAGAGAATATATTCTTTGGCGGTGCGGGCATGACCGTTTTCGATCAGTATCTTTTCCACTGCATCCTGAATCATTTCCACGCTGGGAGGCTCATCCCCCAAATTGGCAATGAGATATTCTTCTACCTGCAAAGCCAATTTTTTTGCAATTTCCTTATTGGTTCCCCCCAAAGAACTGGCAGCGCCATAGATGGCGTCCACAATCTTTTGGCGATCATAGATAGCTGTACGCCCGTCTCGTTTTATGATGGTTGTTATCATGTCTTTCCTCCGTTATCAGCCCTTCGATGCAACATCCTGTGAAAAAAAAAGAGCCACACACAATATCTTGCGGTTATCACATCTATTGTACCTCTGCCCCTATCCTTTGTCAATATCTTCTAATGGTGAATTTTGTAGAATTAAGCTCCCGATTTTCTCCAAATCAAACAAGCCCAAAAAAGGGCTTCCCTTTTGGGGAAAGCCCTTCGAGCAATTGGTAACAATCACTTTTCTTCCTGTTAAGAAGTCTTGTCCTGATATGCCAAGGCGGACAAGGCGGGGTATTGGGCGTAATCGTTGTGATAAATTTCTTCGATGGTTCTATCATCCACATAGCTCTGGCTACCTTTGAGAAGATGATTGTGCAGCAGCAGATTCTCCTCGCCCACCGGATCATCCCAAGTGCAGTCCACCAGATACCACTGGCCATCCAGCTCCACATAGTTCCAGCTGTGGTTTTCCCCATTGGCCACTCCGTAAACGGTGCGGCAGGGAATGCCAGCCCGGTCGCAAAGAAGCTTGAAGGCCTTGGAGTACCCTTCGCACACTGCGCTTCCCTGCAAAAAAACCCCGTTGATATTAAAGCCGTATTCATATCCTTGCATATCGCCCTGCTCTGCCATTAAAGCCGAAGCATAAACGGTATTTTCCACAATCCAGTCATGAAAATAAACGGTTGCCTCTGCAGGGTTGGAAGGTGCCTGAAAAAGAATGCTCTCAATGATGGTTTCCATTTCCTCCTCCATGGCTGCCACCTCATGGGGAGAGAGACAATAACCAATGCGAATGGTGAGTGCCCCGTATCCGGATCTACGCTCCCCATTCCAGCCAATGGTATATGAGCCCAGGGAAATCCAGAACACCTCCGGGGCATCTCTGCGAACGCTGTCGATGGCAAGGTCTACTTGATGCAGCAGCATCCGGGTAATTTCCTCATCCTCAGCCAAAGGAAGTACCATGGGAATGACAATCTCCTCCCGCTGCTCCCGGATTCCCTGTATTAGATGCTGCGTGATGGCTGGATGGTCGGTATGTAAATCGTAAAACGGCTGGACATTTGCTTCTGTTTCCAAAAAGCTGACCTGCCGGATATGGGCGGTTTGCAGGGCGTTAACCGATGGGGGCCCGTTCCTTCTTATCCCCAGAGAGCCGTTTGGGAATAGTCCAAAGCATGCTGCAGTTGCCCCCAATGCCAATAGTAGTGCAAGAGCTGTTCCCAGGCGCCTCATCTTGAATCCCCCCACCCTCTCTACTACATATTGTACCATAAGATATAACACTGTAAAGAGGTTGTGTAAAGGATAAGCGGAGTGTCTAAAATTACAGGGGGAATTTTTGTAGTTCAGCCGAAAATAAAGGAAAAGTTTTCTGGATTGCTTCCAATAAAATACACCCCGGCCGAAAGATGAGTAATCAGAAAGACAGCTTGTGAACCGAGGGTCAAGGCCAACTGAATACCAAAAAAGAATGATAGAAAAGACGAACAGACAGTAGGTAAAACAGCTGCCTGTTCGCCTTAGCGATCATGCTACATTTTTAGAATTCTTCTGTATGGTTCAAAGACATCTCATAGTCTATTGCCGCACTTTTTGCAAAAGCGCGCGCCGGGAACGACACCTAAGCCGCATTTTGTGCAGAATTTTACCTGCGGGACAGCTTGGTATGTCAGCGGCAAATCCTCATTTGGTGCGGCATCGGACAGAAACAGCCAGTCAATGTCCTCGCCGTACTCGCATAAGCCGATGGCTCCGGCGGGCGATACCACATAAAAGTTGTCCTCGTCGATGGGGTCTTCACTGTCGCTTGTCTCGGCAAGCACCAGCAAGCCTTTTACGTCGTATCTTTCATCGGAGGTGGCAAAACTCCAGTTCTTGCAGCGTGTGGCGGCAAACTCCGCCGCCGCCAGCAGGGTATCAAATCTTTCCATTATGAAATCCTCCTTATTTAAATAACAGGTTATTGCACCACTTACAACGGTCGTTTTGGATAGGGTTCATTACGGTACAGACATTACAGTAGATGATGCGGTCTTTGGATTTATCGTATTTTTCGTATGTACCGAGCATGGGGTGATAGCGCACCCTGTCGCCAACAGAGAGATAATCGTACATATGCCGCCTGCTGTCCCTTTCCACGATGGTCTTTTTCTTGCCCGCATCGGTGTGGATGGCTGTGGTGTATTCCGTATAGGTTTCGGTACTGTCACGGTGTTTATACTCTTGTTTGCTGTACTGATTGACGACCACGCCCTCCCACATGGGCTGCTTTGTCCTGCGCAGTACCAGCAGATTCAAGATCAGCATGACAAGAGCAATCCCAACACCGATAACAAGGGATTCTCCGAATGGCATATCATCCATCAGGAGGCCGGCAATGGGAAACCCGATCAGCGGCACTGCTACCAGCACAAACATAAACTTTACTCCAAACCTCTTGTTTTTCTGTGCGACAGCCAGTATCTCCGGCGAATAGCACCTGTCGGAAAAACCGACCAGTCCCGTACCGCCCTGTGGAGGCGTGGAAGATGTCGCTTGGCTCGGTTCTATTGGTTCCGGCGCTGTCGGATTTATTGCCGTTCCGCAGTCGATGCAAAATGCGGCTCCCTCTGGCAACTCCACGCCGCAGGCCGAACACACACCGGGGACGCTGGCCTGTTTTTTTGCACCGCAGCTCGAACAGAATGCCCCGCCCTCCGGCAATTTATTTCCGCAGTTGGTACAAAACATATCCGTATCCCTCCTTGCTTCGATGATTTGAGGTTCCCCGTGCGTCGTGGATTTTGCAGCGGATTTTCTCGCCGCTGGTTTCTTCTTTTTCTCGCCTCTGGCTGTGCGTATGACAAGCCGCAGCAAAAACAAGCAGCCGATGGGGGCAAGGATATGGTAGATGATCGCCCCCTCGCCCATCTCACCAAAATCGCACAGCATGGCGGGCTTGTTGACGTAGGGAAAAAGGTCAAGGTAGCGGATGCGCTCGGAGCGGGTTTCGCCCTCGGAAAGGCTCGGCCTTGCCTCGTCACTGCTATACGCCACATAGCCCCGATATTCTTTACCGTTTGCCATAAACCAATAACTCTTGAAAACGGTGCGGGACCGGTTTTGCTCCGCTCTGCGGTTTTCCAGCCGCGACGAATAGTAATCCACCGTTCCCATGACGGAATCGCCGAATACCGCCAGCACAAGGGTGCTGATACTGGTATAGATGCCAAACAGCAACGAGGCGTAGATCAGGATGAGGATGGGCAGAGGGATCTTTTCATTCGTTTTCTTTTTTGCCATCTCGACGCTCCTTTCATCAATGCTCACAATCTCGCTTTTCGCGCCAACCTACGCCCAACAGATAGAGAGCGGTAAGCAGAAAAAGCGGCGGCAGCGTGAGCACGGCATAGGCGCGAAGTGGAAAAATCAGCAGCACGCCCAACACCAGTTGGATATAGGCAAATGGCCGGCACCAGCGATATCGGTGGAGCTGCCCTGCAAAAGCAAGACCTGCGATGGCCGTTACCATAGAAAAGATGTACGCGATTCCAGCTGCAAAGCAACCCACACCGGCGTAAGTATAATCCAGCGACGCATTATGAATGAGATCCAGGCACCACAGCAGCATGGGCAGGGCGGCAAGCAACATCAGCACGGAAGAAATCCGCAGAAGAATCCGTTTCGGTTTGCTGTTCATACATGTTTCCTTTCGGGTAGCGGGTTATGATGTACTGCCAGAAAAATCAAACTACTCGGGCGGGGCGTATATCCTGTTTGGAACAAACCCGCCGCAAAGCTGGCCATACCCCATGGGGCCAAAGCACACAAGAAGCCGATGGAGGAGGCAGCAGACATGGCACCCGACGCCGTATACAGCATCACCGGCTGCCGCCACAGGTTCAGGGTATAGCTTAAGCGCGGCTTCCCGCCCTCGCAGGGGGTGATACCGGGCGCGGGATGCTTTTGTTCATGTTGCATCCCCGTTGCAAATTGTCACGCTAGATTTTGCGGACAAACAGGGCGTCACTTTAACGGCCTTGCGCCCTCCACTTTGAATACCACCCGCGTTACCAGCGCAACGCTTGATTCGATCTCGCCAAGCAGCGCCACGCCGTCCTTCTTTCCGGTATATGTACACATAAGCTCGCCTTTTACCCTGTCCCCCTCAATATCCTTAAAGTTTATGCTCAGCTTCCCCGTTTTGGGGTCATACTGTACTTGCCCGCCGAAGCTATCGTCGAATGCTATGGTTCCTTTGTTTTCCCCCGTTTTATCGATGCGGAAGGGCTTTTCCGCAACGGTGCCCACGCTATCCCCGGCAGTGATCTCTGCGCCGAGTTCCTCTCGAGTTCCTCTAAGAAAGAGATCATTCCCCCCTCCAAATCAACCTCTGTTAGGGTCACCCTGCCATCCGTGTAATACCCGATAAGCTCGTCAAAGGTTGGGAAGTCGCCGCCTTCCAGTGTGATGTATGTATGCGGGTGGGTAATGCGCATGGTGATGGTTTCAAGCTCATCCCCTTCCTTCTGGATATCAACAAACTTTGGCATACCGGCGCTCATGTATATGAACCGGGTGCAGCTGATCGAATGCTTATTTTTTCGGTGAATGTCCACCAATCCTTGTTATATTTGAACTGACGGATTCTGATCGGATAGGCGGCATACGGTGAATTAGAAAAATTCTTGTGCTGTTCGTCGATCAATGTAAAGGAAATGATCTCGTTAAGCTCACGTTCTAATTTCAGCGCGTTCTCCAGTGCAAGCTTAAGCGTTTGAATATATACCTTTTCCGCGTAACTTTCGACAAGCGGCTTCATCCACGCAATAATTTCTGCCTTATAGCGCGCGGTATACATGGCCTTTTTCCTTCTCGCTCGGCGCTGTGTACACATCGGCAAGCTTCTTTAAGGATAATGTTCCCGCTTTCGTTTCTTTTAAAAAGGTCTGAAAGGTTTTGTTGCCGGGAATCAAGCCTTTCTTCAATTTCATCAGCCCTCCTTGATTCGCTCTATCTTGAACGGATAAGCCATGCCCTAATCGTTTTTGCTTCCTTCATACTCATTGATACATGTTTGATCAATCTTGCTTGCCCCCGCGCATCCGGCAAAACCGGCTAAAAGCAGCGCCGTTGCACAGAAAATAGATATTGTCCTTTTCAACGTTATTTTCCTATGCATGAGCGGCTTTAATAATAGCCCCCAATAATGCTACTCAAGGCTCCCCCGATAATCCCTCCGGCAACGATCCAGAACACCAGCATGATGGCGCATAAAATGAGGGTGGCTCTCGCATAATTTTTCTTGTTTAAATTGGTAGAAGAGCCGAACCCCCACCGAAACAACAGGATAATGTTGAGGACGGGCACGCACAGCAAAAGAAACATTCCTAGGTACTGTCCAACGCGCAATGGCTCATCTGCTTGCTGCCCGAAATAGGCTGTGGATTGCGGCGGCGCATAGGCCTGCTGGTGAGATGGTGCTGTCTGCACCGGGGGTGTGTTAACCGGGGGCGGCGGGGCAGGGCGCATTGGAGCAGATTTTTCCGACGTCGTATAGTCAGGCTGCACAGGCTCAGCTTTTGCACCGCAGCCTCCGCAGAACTTTGCCTCTTCCGGAAGTTGGTTTCCACAGTATGCACAAAACATAATCTTTCCTCCCATTATCATATTTTTATTTCGTTTTCGCTCCGCACTCGGTGCAGAACATGGCATCCTCATACAAGGGGGCGGAACAGGCGGGGCACAACCCAGGAACCGGTGCAGGCACATCCTGAGTCACGATGGGAGGCGTCCGGGATGAATCCAAGAGTTGTGCCGGAGGTGGGTATTGCGTTTGAGTCGGCACAGCCTGTACAGGGGGAGCCGTCTGTGCGGATGCCTCTGGGGTTTGGATCTTGGACTTGAGCGCCGTCGCAATATCTCTATCTGCCATCTTTGAGAGAAATGGGAGTTCCGCGTCCTTGCCGCGAAGCACGCGCAGAACTGCAAGAACGGAAAACACGATCAGAGCGAGATAAAGGACATCGCCCACAAAGGAGTCTAGCGTACTCAAAGCGCTTGCCGCTCCGTACAATTTCACCCATCCAAAAAACCGGGCAAGACCACCAAATATCCAGTTCGTCACGAGCTCGGCCAGGTAATAGGCGATGGTCAGGAGAAGCGCCTGCATCGCCTGTCTGTTCAGCCATTCGTCCTTTTCGGCCAGCAGCGCAAAGCCCGCCACCAGCAACACCGACTGTGGCTGCCTGAGTGCCGTAAAACCGAAGGCGATTACCGCGACGGCGGCAAGACTCAGACCAAATTTCCCTTTTGCCATGGTACACACGCCCTTTCTATTTTTATAAATTTGCTTTGCCATTTTGATAAAGCCGTCTACCGGCTTGTTCCGGAGCCGGAATTTTCTTTTGACCTGGAGCACAAGCAGGAGAATACGCCATTATTTGTTCTCTCCGATTTTCCCTGTGGCGTCTCCGTACTTATTTGTGCAGATTCATTGCTTTGAAAAACACTGGCTCCCACTTGGCACAAAATTTTGCCCCCTTGTTTAGAGCGGCGCCGTAGCTCGTGCAGAATTTACCCATAATACTCACTCCTTCTTTCATTAATCACGCGATTTTGCTGCGTTACCATCCGGTGATGTCTGCCGTTACGCCGGTTTCATGAATGCAGCTTTTGTGCGGCGTCCAGTACCGCCTGCTTTTGGGTCATGCCATGCAGCAACTCTACCCGCATGGTCTGAGCCGCGTCGCCAAAGGTCAGGTACATCCGTTCCTCATCAATATAGGCGGTGTGCAGCCGCACACCATGCACCCCGTCGAGACCCCATCGGTAAATTTCGCTGCCGATGAGGATACCAAAGGTGGATACGACGGTTTCCTCGGTGTCTTTTTCCATTTGGTGGCCTGGTATGGAGATGAGAGCAGATGGCACCGCAAGAATGCGATTATCCCAAATAAGTGTTGCGTCATAGAGCAGACGGTTCTGCCTCACCAATAACAGGAGAGAGATAAGGCTGATGGCTCCAAAGGCGAAAACCGCTTCTGACATCAATGCCATGCCGAACCACACCGCCAAACAAATGCTGGCAGCCAACAATAAGGCATATCCATTGCGTCGTTTGCGGATCGATTTCATTTGCGCCATACCTCCTCCAACATAAATTTTAGGGAAGGGTGGCTCAAAAAGCATCCTTCGAAAGGGTGAATATACAGAAAAAGCCCCTCACCCTTTTGGGTGAGAGGCCGGTTAAACTCAGTATTTATATGGTTTTGTGTATCATCCAACCGTTTGGTTTTTCAGCAGGGTGCTAATGAGCTCCGCACGGCTCCCTACATCGTATTTTGAAAAAATGCTTCTTGCGTGTGTTTTAACGGTATTCTCGCTGATAAACAAAGCTCCGGCAATCTCCCGGTTGGATTTGCCGGAAAGGATCAGCTGCAACACCTCCTGCTCCCGGACGGTCAGCGGATCAAGGGTTTTAATTTGACGAACAATGTCCGTTTGCTGTGACTGACTCATATTGTCATAGGCGGCAAGGTAGGCGTGGCTTTTCAGCAATAGAACAAGCTGATGGTTCAGCGGCGGCAGCATAACCAGTGTAACGCAAACCACAGTAAGGGCTATCACCGCCACCTCCGCACCGGGAAGCCCAATAGATGTCACAGCCATTCCCAATACGCCTCCGCAAAGGACGCCGAATACATTGGCGGAAAGACCGATGCCAAAGGTTTGTGACGGGTTGTCGCTATAATCCAGCATTTCTCCAAGGATGCTCCACCAAAACAGGTCAAAAATACCGCAGGCGCCGAGCATCAGCGTATCCACAATCAGATAGTCGGAAGTGTTTCGCCCAGCAGCATAAAGCTGATGAAGGCTCCCATAATCATTGCCATTCCGATATACAAGAATTCTGGAGCGGTTGGCTTTCATAGGCAGGTTGCGCATAATGGCAAGCGCTACGATATAAGGCACAGCCCAATACCAACTCACCAGCCCCGTCAGATGCTCAAAAGCGGGGTTGATGACCTGATACATCAGTCCGGAATTAATTGTTATGATAAAGACAAAAAGACACAGCAATATGAGCGGGTTTTTAATGCCGCCATGGGTCTTATTTATAAATGTTTTGTTCTGCTCATCTTTCCTGCTCCAACGGCAGCATCCAAATGAAGACCATGCCGATCACAAGGCAAAGCATAGAGAGGCCAAGCCCGATAAACGGTGAGCGGTTCATGGCCACCACGTTGACTGCAATCATCAGCAGATTGGAATAAATCAGAACGTCGGCGCAGGATTTAATGCGCTCGTTCTTGGGCGTAAAGGCCCTGAGAAAAAATCCCCATGCCGCCACCGCGCAGCCGCTAAAGTATCCGCTGATAATCAGTCCGCCCATCCATAGAGCGGGGAGAGGAAAAAAGAAGGGGACAGTGGCGGCTAAGCATAAGCCCATACCGCCGAGCATCATGCTTTTGGCGGCCGCCTGGGACCTGACAAACAGGCCGCAGGTAAAAAGCCCTGCGAAATGCGCAATCATAGCAGCCAGTATGTAAGCAGAGGCGTTTATCCCATGCATTTCCAGCAGGCTGTACAGCACCTGCCCTTCAAACAGAAAAGAGAGCAGATACGCAAAGGAAAATGAAAATGCTGCAATAGAAAGCCTGCGGGCATTTAAAGCCTTAAATTTGTTCATTTTATAATCTCCCGCTCATCGGAGGCTCCGCCTTTTTTAACCCATTGGTCTATATCAGCGGTTTTAAAACGCCAGAGCTTTCCCACCTTAGAGGCAGGCATACCACGCTGATCAATCCAACGCATGACCGTGTGGCGCTTCACCCCAAGATAATGGCAGACCTCTTGCAGGGATATCCATCTTTCTTGCATGTTGTTTTCTGGCATGGTAAGCACCTCCCTTTCTATCAGAGGCATATGACGAATCATGTGATAATAATACTCCAGACAGGGCATAAAAGCAATCATTATTGTAGTTTTATGTAGTATTTAGTTGTTTAGAGAACATGCATTTCAAATGTAAGGCACAGCAAAAGGCGGACAGCCAAAACTGTCCGCCTTAATATAACATAAACAACAGGGCAATCCGGAGCCCAATCCAATCTATGAGGGTTTACCGGTACAGCTCTTGAATATAGCGCTCTACATCCTCCCGGGTTCCTTTGAAGGGGCCGGGGGTCTCCATCTTGAGAGAGACCAAGGCGGTGGCTGTCAACAGAGCCTCCGGAATATCTTTGGTTAAACGCTCGGCTATGTAAGCGGAGAAGCAGGTGTCTCCCCTGCCGGTACGCCCGGACAAGTTCCTTGCCTTAATGGGCTGGGTATAGATTTCTTTTCCGTCGTAGATCAGAACTTCGGCGCTGTTGGTAATCATAATTTCGGCAGCACCCCAGGCATGAAGCTGCTTGGCTGCCTCCACCCGGTCGGTGAGTCCCGTCAGAATTTCCGCCTCGGCCGTATCGGTTTTGAGGAAGCGAATTTTAGGCAGATACTCTAACTTCTTTTCCCAGTCCCGAAATACCATTTCCCCATTTTCATCCCGACGCAACAGGCACTGAACATCCACTGCGGCCATGGCTTTTTGGGCAGCGTGGGCAATGATATCTTCCCCCAAATCTCCCACCATCAACCCCGCCACGTGATAGATGGCAGCATCTACGTCGGGTATTTCATCGACCTGATAGGGCTCAATGCGGCTGATAGCCTTACAGGTGCGCCGCTCCCGATCCGCGGTGTGATAGACGTTGGAAATGGAAGTGCTGGTGGGGCTGGAAAGGTGGAACACTGTGACGTTGGAGGCATCTTGAAAGATCTCATCCACGTTAATATCCGATGCCGCTTTGGGAAGCACAGCTGTTTTGTGCCCCAGCGAGGAAGCGGAGTATCCGGAATAGACCACAGCACCACCAACGGCCCGGATGGTGGTACCGTCAAAATCCGTGTTGATATCCAGTGAGGGTTGACCTAGAATGAAGGTTGAGTATTGTGCCATAGTTCTTCTCCTTTATAATTTTGATAAGAAAGCCCTAAGGCTTGGAACCAAAAGGAAAAAGCGGGTACGGGAACCTTTGGACTGGTCTGCCAAACTGATATGTAACCGGTTGCAATGCAATGCAGAATGCAGGCGTGAAACCACTGCCTGCCTGTATCTGCAATGTAAGGACAACCAATCATTCTATTTGCAAAGGTGCACAGGAATTGCGCACAATCAAAGAAGGCTCCATAATGCGGTGCGAGTACCCCACAGCGGGGTCGTTTATCTTATGGATCAGCATATCTACCGCCACTGCAGCCATAGCACTTTTGGGTTGTTCGATGGTGGTCAGGTTAATTTTGGGCAGGCTGCTGAAATTAATGTTGTCGAACCCGATGAGAGAAAAGTCTTCGGGAATGCGCAACCCAAATTCGTCAGCAGCTTTGATGATACCCAGTGCCATGGTGTCGGTGGAAGCCATAATGGCGGTATATTCCAAATGCCCCTGAGCCTTAAAGAGCTCCATGGCGATGGAATACCCTTTTTTAATCGAGCTATGGGTGTAATGACTGTCTACAAAAGCGGAAGGAATGCCATGGCGATCGCAGGCTTCCTCATATCCCTGCGCCCGAAGCTGATGGGTTATGCTTCCAATCCGCCGCCCGAAATACAGGATTTTCCGATGCCCCAAAGAATGGAGATAGTCCACCCCCATCATGGTGCCCTTATAGTTGTCCACCGTCACATAGCTTTCCCGCAAATCTTTTAGGTTTTCGCTCATAAATACAGTGGGGGTGGTGCCCAGATAAGGCTTGAGTCGGTCGTAGCTGTTTGCCCCGGAAGGAATGATGATAATGCCATCTACCTGGCGCCCCACCAGCAGGCGGTAGGTTTCCTCCTCGTGGTCCAAGTCGCTGCCGGAATTGCAGAGCATCAGGTTGTAGCCTTTCTCCCGAGCGTGTTTTTCGACGTAAAAAGCCATTTCCGACATAAAGGGGTTATTAATTCTCCCCAGGATCAGGCCAAAAATCTTGGTGGATTGCACCACCAGAGAACGCGCAATCGAATTAGGGGTATACCCCATCTCTTTGCTGAGCTTGATGATGCGCTGTCTGGTCTCCTCCCCAATTTCCGGACTGCCGGAAAGGGCTCGAGAGACGGTGGCATACGAAACACCTGCCACCTTAGCAACATCTTTTATGGTAACTCTCTTCATGATTCATCTGCTCCGTTCGGGCCACCATCTGTCGCAAACGTTTTCAAATTGAATAGAATAAATACATGTTACTACAGGAATCGCTCCTTGTCAATTCCTGACGCAAATTATTGCGTAAATGATGTTGTATATCAAATGCTTATGGTTATACAATATTTGCTAGAAATATCATTGACAAAAGAATAGATCTTGTATACAATAGAAGCAGATTTAACGTAAACGTTTGAGTAAGGTAAAATGGTACTCAAGCGGCTTTCCAATAAACGCGTATCCTTGGTTGTTTTTTCTTGATTATATAGAAAAGGAGGCCCTTTATGATACAATTCAACCGATCCCAAATTGAGGCCGCTGCCGCTCTGATAGGAGAAAAAACTCATCTGGACGCACTGCGCACTCACCTCCCCCAGTTTTTTGAACCGCATGTAGAAAATGGACTGAGCAAAAGTGGTTCTCTTCCCTTTCGGGCGGCTGTCTTTAATATGGAGCAGGGCACCCGGCTCCAGTACATCATTCCCTTTCTGCAATGCCATCCCCAGCTTAAAGATGTGGATATTATCTTAGCCAATGAACTGGATTCAGGTATGGCCCGCTCCGGCAATCGCAATACAACCCGGGAAGTTGCCGAAGCGCTGGGTATGAATTATGTCTTCGGCATTGAGTTTATCACCCGCAAGGCAGGGCAGGACGGCAATACGCAAGGGCTTCATGGCAATGCCATTTTTTCCCGGTTTCCTCTTTATCGCTGCAAGGTGGTGCCTCTGCCCATCCAGTTCGATTGGTTTTATATGCCGGGTGATTCCCGTTTGGGGGTACGCAATGCCATTTTGGCCGAAGCAGAGGTCGCTGCCGGCAAACGAGTCGGTTTGGTCAGTGTCCATTTGGAAAACCGGGCTACACCTCAGGAGCGTCTGCGGCAAATGACCTTCCTGTTGGATGAGGTGGAACGTCATTTTGGGGACCTTCCGGTGCTGATTGGCGGCGATATGAACACCAACACCATATCGGGCAACACCCCCGGAAGTATGGAATATCTGGAAGAGCATCCCCAGGAGCAGCTTCGCCGCCTGGGTGATATTCCAAATTTAGAACCTTTGATGGACTGCGCTGCCCAGCGGGGCTTCTCTTACAGCGACTGCAACCTGATGAACAAAGTAACCCGGCGCAAGCATATGCCCAGTGGAGCCGCTGTAGAACTGAATTTGGACTGGTTTTTCCAACGGGGTTTAACATGCTCTCATCCTCAACGGGTGGAAACCATCTTTCGGATGAAGGATCTGGAAAACCCTCCGGCTCATGTCGCAGACTTTGAGGGAAAAGAACTTTCCGACCACGATGTAGTTACCGTAACCATTGAATGTTAAGAATTGCTGGGAGAATAGCATATGATAAAAGCGTTTATTTTTGATATGGGTGGAACGTTGGAAGATGTGGCCCACAAGCCGGAGTTTAACAAAGCCTGCGGCGAAGTGGTTTTGAAGTACCTTGCCAGTCAGGGAATCTACATAGAGATGGAACCGGATGCCTTTACCCTGCATGTGGAGCAGAAAAACAGGGAGTACCGGCACTGGGGCATGGTGGAATCCCTGCGGGAACTGGATCCCTACTCGATTTGGTCCCAGTGGTACTTAAAGGACTTCGAAGTCAATCAGGAGCGGCTGCGCACCATTGCCGACAAGGTGGCTAATTTGTGGGAGCGTAACTACTATCAGCGCGCTCTGCGCCCGGAATCCAGAGAGCTGCTGCAGACCCTGAAAGACAGAGGTTTTCGGTTGGGGGTTATCTCCAATACCGGTTGTCAAACCCAGGTGATTGAAATTCTCCACGAGTACGGTCTGCACCACTATTTCGATACCATCTATCTTTCCAGTATTGCAGGAGTTCGCAAACCCCATGCCGATTTGTTTCTGGCTGCCGCCGCCGATTTGGGCTGTACCCCTCCGGAATGTGTCTATGTGGGGGATACGGTTTCCCGGGATGTACGCGGAGCACGGGCTGCCGGTTATGGCGCCAGTGTGAGAATTCAGTCTCACCTCACCCAAATTTCTGATGCCCGCTACGAAACTCAAGAGGAGGAAGCCGATTATCCCGTTTCCAACCTGTTGGACATTTTAAAGCTGGATATCGCAAAGCCAGTCCTATCCGCTGCCCAGTAACCCATCCTTCACCGGAGAAATGATCCAACCACCAAACAGTTACAGCAGGCTGTGCCAAAACGGCATAGCCTGCTGTTTTATGGGCAAAAACAAACAGATACGGTTTTCGGCAACTGCGAAAACCGTATCTGTTTATGTGAAGGAAGCTTATTTGCTCAGAGATTCCCCAAAGGCTTTGCCAAAGGCTACGGCTTTTTCCAAATCCTGCTCCGACGGTACAAAATTTACTTTAAACCGTTCCTCCCAAACTTTGCATTTAAGGGTATTAAGGCGCTGAGCCAGATTGGGAACCCCTTCCCCGCTCCAACCGTAAGAACCAAAGACAGCCACCGGCCGCTTTTGAATATTAACCGCCTCAATACCGGCCAGCAACTGCCAAACAGGAGCCACCGCATCCCGGTTGATGGTGGGAGAGCCGACCAAAAAGGCGTCACTCTCATTGAGAAGGGCTGTTAGCTTGCCCATATCGTGCTCAATGATGTTGTAGCATTCCACCTGAGCATCGGGAATGATTTGGGTAATCCCCTGGGCAATGGCCTTGGCTAATTTGCGGGTATTGCCATAGGCGGTAACGTAGAAGATGGGAATTTGCTTTTGCTGGCGGATTTTTTCAGCCGACCATTGGCGGTAAAGCTCCAACACCTTGGGCAGTTTGCCATCTTTGGTGAGGATGGGGCCATGGCTGTTGCAGTTAAAAGCAATATCCAAATCCTTGATTTTGTCCAGTCCCTGACGCACATAGGGCTGGAACGGCCCAAAGATACAATCGTAGTAATATTTCAATGCGTCCAGATATTTGTCGTCATAGATGCTGCAGACATCGAATACCTGAGGTTCGCAGAAATGGCATCCCAAAAAGTCGCAGGAAAATAAAATCCTATCCTGCTCCAACCAGGTAAACATGGAATCAGGCCAGTGTAGGAAAGGAGCGCTGATAAAGCGCAGAGTTTTTCCACCCAGCTCCAGGACATCCCCGTCTTTTACCACCAGCAGGTTCAGTTCCCGGTTGGCTATTTGCTTTATGTAGATGGCGCCGGCAGGACTGACCACCACCGTCAGATGGGGAAACTGTTCCAAAAGGCGGTTGATGCAGCCGGTGTGGTCCGGCTCACAATGGTTGAGAATGAGATAATCCAGCTGGCGGCCATCCAGAGCTTCCAGGATATTGTCAAGATAATAATCGGAAAAACTCAGGTGGGCTGCTTCCACCGCCGCTGTCTTTTCGCTGCCTGCTACAATGTAAGAATTATAGCTGGTTCCGTATTCGGTGCGCATAATGACGTCAAACACCCGCAGGCTGGGGTTGAGAACGCCGGTATAGAATACACCTTCGGTGATTTGTTTCATGATTGTGACTCCTCCAAGGCTGATGAACTAACGGACCTATTTCCAAGCCCCAACGCCTTTGGAATCCGTTGAAAAAAGGCGGACGCCAAATTCTGTTCTGATCTTTCCAAGGGAAGGGGCTTAGAAAACGGCACCAAAGCAGAAAATCTGCTTTGGCACCTGTTGTAAAAAACTATGAAATGTTTTATGCTTCTTCCTCGAACATATCCTTACCTACGCCGCAGGCCGGGCAGACAAAATCTTCGGGAACATCCTCCCAAGCAGTGCCGGGAGCTACGCCGTAGTCCTCTGCGCCCTTTTCGGGATCATAAACATAACCGCAAATTGTGCATACATACTTTTTCATAGCATCTGCCTCTTTCTTTCGTGATTTTATTTCTTCATTCCGTCTCGATAGCCGGAATATGTCAACGCTTTGGAAGTATAGTCCTGCATATCGTCTACCGTGCACAAAAACAGAGTGTGTGTCCCCACATCCACCGTGTCGTAGACACTGAGCGAAAAACGTGCCGCTATAATATTTTCGTCATCGAGATAAGGATTTCCATTGCAGTCTGTTTTATAAGTAATATCGGCAAATTTGTCCTTCTCCCTGCCGCTGACAAAGCCAAAGCGGCGGATGACATCCATTGGAATGGACTCTGCCAGAGCACAAACACAAACCGAACGCTTTTCCATTACCATGTCATGGGTCAGGTGGTCCTTCCCCAATGTGACGCTCAATCTCACCGGTATGTGGCTCTGCTCCAACAGGGTATTACAAATACAGGCATTTACCTTGCCGTTTAACTCGCAACCTGCCGTAAATAGACCACACTGAATTTTAAAAAGAGTTCTGATATCTGCTTTCATCCATCACACACCCCCTAGGAAATGATTATCTCTCGGCTTGTCCGATCGAATCACCAAACCTAATCGATATTCTACTAGAATACCCCAGATTTGGAATCTTTAGCATATTGTATCATATTACACTAGGAAGATGCAATGAGAAAAGCAAAATAATGCTATACTAAAATTATAGATAACGCTTTCATAAGGGAAGTGATGATGCTTCCCTTATGAAATCCGCTCCAACTCTTTTTTGAGGCGCTTGACAATTCTTTTTTCCAAGCGGGATATGTAGGACTGCGAAATACCGATAATCTCAGCCACCTCTTTTTGGGTGCGCTCCTCCCCGTCCAGCAATCCAAACCGCAACTGCATGATCCGTCTTTCCCGCTCTCCCAGCTTATCCACCGTCTCCAGCAGTATGGTTTTTTCGATAGCCTGCTCGATGGGGCGGTTGATGGCATCCCCGTCGGTGCCCAAAATATCGGAGAGGAGCAGCTCGTTGCCATCCCAATCGATGTTGAGAGGCTCGTCAATGCTCACCTCGTGCTTTTGCGACTGACACTTGCGCATGTGCATGAGGATTTCATTTTCTATGCAGCGGGAAGCATAGGTGGCCAACTTGATGCCCCGCTCCGGACAAAAAGTATTCACTGCTTTGATCAGTCCAATGGTGCCGATGGAGATAAGATCTTCCACCCCTATGCCGGAGTTTTCAAATTTACGGGCTATGTAAACCACAAGGCGCAGATTGTGGACAATCAGCTCCTGTTTGGCATTTTCATCTCCGATGAGCAGCCGGGTAAAAACCTCTTCCTCCTCCTCTCTGGTAAGAGGGGCGGGCAGAGTATCGGGACCGTTAATGTAATAGATTTTAGTCCGAGCGAATTTGTAAAACAAATTAAGCCACAACTGATTGATTTGTTCCAAAAATTTACACCGCATCTATTTACACCACCGTTTTTTGCTTTTCTCTCCCCCTGGGATCAGACAATGGAACACGGATTAAATCCGGATTTAAAATGGCGTCATACCCTTCCCCAAAACGTTCACCGGATAATGCCATATAAACAAGCTCTGCTTTAAACAGATCATTTCCCCGCTGTATGATTAGTTCGTCTATCTGTATGGCCGGAAGAGCACCGAAACTACCCAACCCGGCGTAGGGCACCATTCTGATCTTTACTCCCGGAACCTCTGCCGCCGCTTCCAGATCCCCTTTCTTTAGAGCTTGGTACAAAGATGGGGTCAGAAGATGCTTTAGGGCCTCCAGTCGGCAAACAATGACCGGAATGCCGCTAAAGGGCTCGTAAAGACTGTTTCCGGTATCAATCAGCGCCTGTAGCGCACAGGTGTTGCCCCTTAGTTTAATGGTAGCCCGGCATCGGTTTCCCGAAAGCCTTCCCCCTCTGGAAAGCCGCCCTCCCAAGCGCAACAAAAGGTAGGCAGCAACCGTTGAAAGGAGCAGGGTAACCGGTTTTACATTAAAATAAACCACTCCGTTGTAATAGAGCATTCCGTTGGGGGCAAAGAGCATCCAAATTCCCAGCATCACCCCGGCAAAAAAGAAATTGACGGCAAAAAAGATAAACCATCCTTTGAAGAATTGTCCCACTCCTCTGAACGACAGGGCGGCCAGTACAATCAGCCCAGAGAGCAGAATACGGGTAATCAGCAGGGTAAAAAAGCCCATAAAAGGTAAAAAAATAGTCAATGAGCCCAAGGATCCCAGCAGAGCGGCAGTGACTATTTCACGTCTTTTTATTTTAATTCCCATAAGTCCCGCAGTGCAGACAACCAACAGCGCCGTCACCGCGTAATTGAGCACCAACAGCACATCCACATAAACCGGGGTCTGCATCTTCCACCGTCCTATATCCTAAAATAACAAGTACTTTTATATTATAGGAGAGATGGGGCAGGCATTTTTGTCGCAAAACAGTGACAACCTTTCTATTTTTGTACAAAGTGTTAAATTCAACTGGTGGACAACCGTAGAAGATGATAGAGATAAAGGCAACTTTGCTTAGATTTAAAAACCGAGCCGGACCAAATGGTCCGCCTCGGTTGGATCCAATTACTGCGCCAAGCGAATTCGTTTGTACTCATCCCGTTTGTTTTGTACTTTAAGGGTGAGATCGTTGGTCTCTATTCCCTGCTTTGCCTTTTCCAGCATCCCCTGCTCCCCGTACTGGTAGGCCATCAAGGCAAAATTTTCGCCGTATTTCGAGAAGTATCCGGCCAACATAGCTGTACCGGCATCAATGTTTTGATAAGGATCCAGCAAATCCTCAATGCCATGCTCTTCGAACAGCCATTTTTTGTTGATGTCGTTTATTTGCATCAGTCCACTGTCTCGGGTACCGTTTCGATTGACCCCCACGGCAGTTGGCTGAAAACGGCTTTCCCTCCACATGATGGCCAAAACCATTTCATATTCCAGACCTAGTTCCTGACAACGGTTATAGGTGTAACGCTGAAGCTCCTCCGACAAGGGAAGATCCATCGGCGAAAAGGGGGCATTTACATAAGGTCCCCTAGCCTTGGTGACCACGGCTGACCGAACAGATGGGGGCTGATAATCCAGTTGCTCCAGCTGAAGAGCAAGGTCGCTGTCGGTTAAAGCGGCAGGCGCAGGGGTGCCGCTTACCGTAATCATGGAGCGGGAGGGCAATAAAACCATACGAGCGGCAGGACCTGCTTCCGGGCAGGCTGCCTGCAGGATTACCAGAGTGCCCACCGCTGCAAAAGCCATTGCAAATACGATCAGCTTCCGGTACATTCTGTTTTTTAGTATTTGTCTAAACATGAAACCACCTTGTTGCGGGCTTGTCCGCACTATGCCGGCGGCACACCGAGTTGTCTGACTGTCCCCTGCATGGGACATAAGAGTTTTACGCGCTGTCACAAGCCCTAATTTTTTCCATAATTGGTATCAAATAGCAGTATTGGATATCCGAACGTTTATTATACATCAAAAAAGTTGAGTTGGCAATGCTAATCCCTTTACAAATTCCATATACATTTACCAGCGAAAAATGGTAAAGGAGATGTGTAAATGCAAATAGCTTTACAGGCAACGCAAAGCCTTTTGTATCAAGGTTCCATGGTTTTTATGCTCCTTGGCGCCGGTATTTGGCTTACGTTTAAAACCAATTTTTTTCAGTTGCGGGGTATTGCCTTCATTCTCAAAAATACAGTGGGCACCCTGATGCAAAAGGATGCGAAAAGAAACATGTCAAGTATATCCCCTTTTCAGGCAATGACCACTGCACTGGCCGGAACGTTGGGGGTTGGAAATATTGCCGGAGTTGCCACGGCTTTGACCCTGGGCGGACCCGGCGCAATTTTTTGGATGTGGGTATCCGCTTTTTTTGGAATGATGACAAAATACGGCGAAATATATTTGGCGGTAAAGTTTCGGGAAAAAAGCAGGGAAGGTTTTCGGGGCGGACCCATGTATTATATGAAAAACGCCTTGAATAAACCATGGATGGGTTGTATTTTTTCATTCTTATGTGCCCTTACCTCCTTTGGAATCGGCAATATGACTCAGGTAAATGCAGTATCCAAAGCCGCTTTTGCTGCTTTTGGCATTCCCCTATGGATAACGGGGATTTTGGTGGCCTCCCTGCTGGCTTTGGTGGTATTTGGTGGTCTTAGACGCATTGCTTCTGTGAATGAAGTGATCATTCCCTTTATTTCCATCGCCTACATTGTCTGCTCCTTAACAGTTCTAATCCGCAACAGACTGTATATAGGCTCTGCCTTTGCCCTTATAGTTCAAGGTGCCTTTCATCCAGCAGGGGCGGTAGGTGGAGCATTGGGTTATGGACTTTCTAGGGCTGTTCGCTATGGAATTGCCCGAGGGGTATTCACCAACGAAGCAGGGCTGGGTTCGGCCCCCATTGCTCATGCCTCTGCCGACTGCAAAAGTCCGGCTCACCAAAGTGTATGGGGAATTTTTGAAGTGTTTTTGGATACCATTGTGGTCTGCACCTTGACGGCACTGGTGCTTTTGACGGCCCAAGGAGGGGTGCTTTGGCAAAGCGGCCTGGATGGCGTCGAATTAACCTCCGCCGCCTTTGCCAGTGTGTTTGGGCCCAAGGGTGCAGAATTCATTGCCATTTCGGTCATGTGCTTTGCGGTGGCGGGAATGCTGGGCTGGTGCTTTTACGGCGAAACTGCCGTCAGCTTTCTGACCAAAAACAGCAAGCTGGCTGTCCAACTCTATCGATGGCTTTTTCTAGCCTGTGCCGTAGTGGGAGCGGTGAGCGAGATGCGAACCCTCTGGGGAGTGGCGGATGCTTTAAACGCCATGATGGCCATCCCCAATGTTGCCGCAATGATCCTGTTGCGCCGTTATATTCAACTGCCCGGCGCAAAGCCCACCCTTTCCCCTCATACAAAGGGCAACCCATAAAAAGGATGGCCGCCTTTATCTATTTCCATAAGAAAAAAGGAAAGAGCTTCCACTCTTTCCTTTTTTTCTGTTTGGGGTTCCGGCGAATGCCCGAACATCTAAGCTTTTCTGGATGTCGGCCCTATAGGAGGCCTTTGGTGGAGGGGATTTTGTCCTCCATACCGGCTTGAATGGAAACAGCATGGCTCAAAGCCCGACCCAATCCTTTGAAGATGGCTTCTGCAATGTGATGGGCATTCTTTCCCGCCAGCTGCCGAACATGGAGGGTAAGCCCCATGGAGCGGGTTAAGGCAAGGAGAAACTCTTCCAGTAGTTGAGTATCCCATTGGCCAATGGAAGGAACCGAAAATTGAACCGCATAGCCCAAATAACCTCGACCGGAAAGATCCAAGGCAATCAGAACCAGTGCCTCGTCCATGGGAAGAACCAAATCGGCATAGCGGCTAATCCCCCGCTTTTCCCCCAAAGCGTTTTGAAACGCTGTTCCCAGGGCAATTCCCACATCCTCAACGGTGTGGTGGCCGTCCACCTCTAAATCTCCCTTGCACTGCAGGTTTACATCAAAACGTCCATGAGCGGCAAACAGCTCCAACATATGGTTAAAAAATCCAATGCCGGTGTCGATTTGGTGTTGCCCTGTTCCATCCAGATTCAGAGTCAGGGTTATTTGCGTTTCGGTGGTTTGGCGATTTACCGTTGCCTGTCTCATAACGTTTCCTCCACTGCGTGCAAAAACGCATTCATTTCCTCATCCGTTCCAATGCTCACCCGGATAAAATCAAGGGTTCGGGGATGCTCAAAACAGCGCACCAATATCCCTTTTTCCCGCAGCCTTTTATAAAACTCTTTGCCTTTGAGAGTGGGATGGGAGACAAATAAAAAGTTGGTGCTGCTGGGCAGAACCTTACATCCCAGCTCTTGCAAACGACTGTAGCTTCTGTCTCGGGTCGCTTTGATCCGCTTTAGCACTTGGCGCAGGTAAGCTTCATCCTGCACTGCAATGGTTGCCGCCTGCTGGGTAAACCGGTTGATATTATAAGGGTGGAAGGAGTATTTGATCCGCTCCAGCGCGGCGATATGCTCTCTGCGGGAAAACGCATAGCCCAGCCGAAGCCCTGCAAGGGAGCGAGATTTGGAAAAAGTCCCCACAACCATCAGGTTGTCATAGTGGGCCAGCAACGGAAGGCTGCTAACACCATCGTCGGCAAAATCCACATAAGCCTCATCTACCACCACCAGGCGGTTGGGGTTGCTCTGGACAATCCGCTGGATCTCCTCCCTTGGCAAAGCAAGACCGGTTGGAGCATTGGGGTTGGCGATGAGGATATGGCCGTCTACCCCCAAGTAGTCCTCCACCGTCAAGGTAAAATCCTCCGCCAGAGGAATGAGGCGGGCATTCAGGCCAAAAAGCTTGGCGTACACCCCATAAAAGCCATAACTGGGGTCGGGAAAATAAATGGGGTCCCCTGTATCAAAAAAAGCCATACAGAGAAAAGCCAGCACCTCATCGGAGCCGTTGCCCACAAAAACCTGATCGCTTTCCAGGCCGTAACGGTGGGCAATGGCCCGGCGCAGAACTTTGGCCTCCGGGTCGGGATAGAGGGAAAACTCCTGCACCCTTTGCCCAGCCAACAGGTCGGCGATCCCCGGAGCGGGAGGATAGGAACACTCGTTGGTGTTGAGTTTGATGTACTTTCGCTCAGACGGCTGCTCTCCCGGCACGTAAGGTTCCAGCTTGGCCCCATGGCGACTGAGAAACCGGCTCATCTTGCTCCCTCCCATCCTTTGCACTTTTGCTTTTTGCTGCGTCCAGTCCCGGCACCGGACAGAGCACAGGCAACATTTTGCCATCTATTTGTCATAGCGTTACCTCTCTGGCTAGAGCATTCTTCATCTGTTGGATGGCGGTGCTTTTGAATTTATAGCTGGCAATGTTGGAGATAAGCCGAGCCGAAATGGGCATGATCTCCTCCAGCACCACAAGTTGATTGGCTTGGAGGGTAGAGCCTGTCTCCACAATGTCTACCACGACATCGGAAAGCCCCACAATGGGAGCCAGCTCGATGGAGCCATTGAGTGCAATGAGCTCAATTTCCCGGTTTTGCTCGTCGTAGTAGCTTTTGGCGATGTTGGGGTACTTGGTGGCTACCCGCAAAATTTTTCGGGAGCGGGAGGGAGTAAAACTTTTTTTGCCCGCCACCACCATCCGGCAGATGCCGATGTTTAAATCCAGCAGCTCATAAACGTCGGGGGTTGTTTCCAGCAGGATATCCTTTCCCACCACCCCCACATCGGCAGCCCCATGGAGCACGTAGATGGCCACGTCGGAGGGCTTCACCAAAAAGTACCGAACGCCGCTGGTTTCGTCCTCCACCACCAGACGGCGGGAACCCTTTACCAGATGAGCCCCCTCATACCCCGCCTTCTCCAACATGGAAAAAACCCGATCTCCCAGTCTTCCCTTGGGAAGCGCCACATTCAGCACCTTATCCCACCTCCTCAAACCGTTCCAACCTGCGGTAGAAAAGTCCGCCAACATCGGCATCTTCTCTTTCGCAGCGCACCGTAAAGCCCTTGGTGTTCAGCTCGTTTACCCGCTTCATCAAAGCCTTCCAGTCACAGACAGCGGGATAGAGCAGCAGCACATCCACCATGGTGTTGTGCTCCCCCCACAAATGATCCAACTGATGCAGGGCGATGCCGAATCCGATGGCGCAGCAGTCCTTTCCCAGCTTTTGCATCAGGTTGTCGTACCGGCCACCGCTGCAAACCACTCCCGGGATGCCTCGGATATAACCCCGGAAAATCAGGCCGTTGTAGTAATCCAAATCGTTGACCACTGAAAAGTCCAGATGAAGTGTTTGATGTTCGGCAAGGTGGAGCGACTTTGCCAGAGCCTCCAGCTCATCGTATGCTCTGGCCATCTCTTCCCCTTGAATCAGGCTTTTAGCCTTTTCCAGAGCTTGTAAAAAGGGCCCGTGAATACCTGCCAGGGACAGGATTTGCTCTTTTCGGCTGTTGGCCACGCCCTCCGCTTCCAAAATCCCTGCAACATCATGGGGACTTTTGGCGTGAATGGCCCCGAGAACCTTCCGCTCTACCTGGGGAGAAAGTCCGGTGTTTTCCAGCAGACCGGAAACAAAGCCCAGATGGGATAGATCCATGGCGCTCTCCCCCATCAAAGCAAGGCTGCGCAGGGCTAAATCCAGCACCTCCAGATTGGCAAAGGCATCCTTTCTGCCAATCCACTCCAAGCCGATCTGATCCAGCACTTTATAGGCCCGATTTTCAGGAGAAAACCGCACCACCTCGTCCATGTAGTATAGTTTTTCCGAGGCTTTGGAGACCTGAGCAGGCAGGTTTTTGGCAATGCTCAAGGTAATGTCTGGCTTGAGAGCCAAAAGCCTTCCGCTGTGGTCCATAAAAGTGAGAATCCGATCGGTTCCCAAAAAGTTTTTGTTATCCAGGTAAAGATTGTAGTCTTCAAATTTGGCAATTTCAGTTCGCAAAAAGCCCCTGCTCTCGTACAAAGCCCGAAGCTTTAGCTCACAGGCTTCCCGAGGGGAAAAGACGGGAAGGGTATTACAGCGGTTCATACCATACACATCCATTTAACTGATAATAAATACTGACTTTGTTTCTCTGGCAAGATACTACTGCATTATACTTCATTTTCCCATATTAGTCAATTAGTTAATTAGTGTATTAAAGTAACTTATGTTTAAAATATTCCAATTCGCTATTGACAAATCAAATTTACTGTGCTATTCTCTTAAAAAATAATAATTATAAAGGCAGTGACAGGGAGGGTTCCTTCCATCCTTTGCCCGCAGAGAGCCGGTGGTTGGTGCAAACCGGTGGCAAACGGCAGGAACTGTAGCCCTGGAGCCGAGACAAGAAAGCGCATAGGCGCAAGTAGATGTCTACGCAAAGGCAGCGTTACAGGCCGAGGATTTGTTGGAATCCGTAATGAGTGGCACAAAATGTTTTGTGCAATTTGGGTGGTAACACGGGTAATGCTCGTCCCATTGTGGGATGGAGCATTTTTTGTTTTCCCCCAAAAATTGCTCCTCCCCGCTCATTTCGTTTTCTCACTTCCGCCATTACAAACGATTATGGAGGAACAAGAAGATGGAAAAAAATCATGCAATGGATCCAAGTAGTATGGTCGAAACTCTTTACCAAACATTCTGCAAAGAAACCTTTGATAAGAAAGGAATTTTAAAAACCTTTGAACCCATTTACCCCGACAACTTCAACTTTGCCTATGACGTGGTGGATCAGATTGCCGCTTATCAGCCGCAGCGCCGGGCTATGGTCTGGACCAACGAGTACGGGGAGGAAAGATTCTTTACCTTTGGGGACATGAAATACTACTCGGATCTCACAGCGGGTATGCTCCGGGACTATGGAGTGAAAAAGGGCGATATGGTGATGCTGGTGCTCAGTCGCCACTATCAGTTCTGGTTCTGCATATTGGCTCTGCATAAGCTGGGAGCGGTGGCTATCAACTCCACCAATATGCTTACCGCCAAGGATTACCTTTACCGTTTTAGCAGTGCCGATGTTGGATATGTTATTGCCACCGCCGAGGGTGAAACCGCCGCCAATGTGGATACCGCCTGCCAAACCTACAGCGGCATCCGGAAAAAATTTTTGGTAGCAGGTTCCAAGCGGGACAGCGGCCAGCGCCCTGGATGGATTGATTTTAACGCAGAACTATGCTGTCATCAGCCCATTGATGAGAGAATTCCCACCAAGGCAGAGGAACCTTTGCTGCTTTACTTTACCTCCGGCACCACCGGAAATCCCAAAATGGCCTATCACAACCACACCTACCCCATCGGCCATATCATCAGCGCCAAATACTGGCACGGTATCACCGGCAGCGACCTGCACATGACGGTGGCAGATACCGGCTGGGCCAAAGCCAGCTGGGGGAAAATCTATGGACAATGGTTTGTAGGTGCCGCCATCTTTGTCTATGACTTTACCAAATTTGTCCCTGCTGATTTGATGCGTGTGGTTTCGCAATACAAGGTGACCACCTTCTGTGCGCCGCCCACCATCTACCGCTTCCTCATCAAAGAGGGGATGGAGCACTACGATTTGAGCAACATCCGCCATGCCACCACAGCTGGGGAAGCCCTCAACCCAGAAGTGTTCCACCGCTTTTATGAACACACCGGCGTCAAAATTATGGAAGCCTTTGGCCAGAGCGAAACCACCGCCCTTACCGTCAACCTGTTGGGAACCGAACCCAAGCCCGGTTCCATGGGAAAATGCTCCCCTCTTTACGAAATTGATCTGGTGGATGCCCAAGGAAACAGTGTGCCCGACGGCACGGTGGGCGAGCTGGTTGTCCGGACTCGCCACGATAAGATGCAGGTGGGGCTGTTCTGCGGCTACTACCGGGACAAAGACCTAACCTACAAGGTTTGGCACGACAATAGGTACCACACCGGAGATACGGCTTGGCGAGACGAGGACGGCTTTTACTGGTATGTGGGACGGGTGGACGATGTCATCAAGGCCTCCGGCTACCGCATCGGCCCGTTTGAAATCGAAAGCGTGCTGATGGAGCACCCTGCTGTGCGGGAATGTGCCGTTACAGGAGCTTCCGACCCAGTTCGGGGCACCGTGGTTAAGGCTACGGTGGTTCTCACCAGCGGCTACTGCCCCTGTGATCAACTGATTAAAGAACTGCAAGAGCATGTCAAAAAACAGACCGCTCCCTATAAATACCCCCGTATCGTAGAGTTTGTAGACGAGCTTCCCAAAACCTTTTCCGGCAAAATTAAGCGAGCAGAAATTCGCCGTCAGGACGAAACCCGCAAGACTCAACTTATTGCGGCTATGCAGCGAGCCTAGCTTGTGATTGGCGCACCTTTTCTGTCATTCCAATAAAAGTATAAGTCAAGGCCGAAAGTATTTGCTTTCGGCCTTTGCAATGAAATGCAGCAATCCTCCTCGGCTATTGCCGAGGAGGATTGCTGTGGGTATGACAGACAAGAACCCTTTATTTCATGGAGTTCTCGTAAGCCTGGATCATTTTCTTGACCATCTGACCACCCACAGAACCAGCCTGACGGGAGGTGAGATCGCCGTTGTAACCTTGCTTCAGGTTCACGCCAACTTCGTTGGCAGCTTCCATCTTGAAGCGGTTCATAGCTTCCTTAGCTTCAGGAACCAAATGCTTGTTGCTAGCCATTACTTTTCACTCCTTAATACTACATAAAGTGGTTTGCGTTTGCAGTAGTAGTATAAGCTTAGCCCCAACAGTTATGAGTGGAAATATCATGGTGCCTCGTCACATTTTTCCTTTAATTAAATTGCAGTTGCCCGATAGGATAAAAATTGCAGCAACAGCCATCAGCGTAAAAGGGGCAATGGCTTTGGCAAAGTGGATGGGAAACTCCTGAGGTTCTGTAATGGAGCCGTTAAAGTTTGAAATGGCTCGCTGTACCCCGATGACAGCGCTGTCCTCCCCTATGCTGGAAAGGGTGATGGTATCCCGGCTGTGCAGTCCACAGGTAATGGCAGGTAGCCCAATATCGGGCAATGATTCGGATAATGGATAGATGGAGGAATCTACCACCGCCACGCCATGCTTTACATTCTTCAGGCGGTTGGAAAGGGATAAGATATCCTTGCAAATAATAATAGCTTTATCGGCCTTTATGGTATCAAAGCTATCCATATCGCAGATAATCAAGGAGGGATTGGGTTTCTGGGCACAGAGAATTCCCCCGTAAGCCCGCACTGTGGTAAAATGCTTTTCCAGCATACGAACTGCTTCGCTGATTATGTCCCGGTTTTGTTTTTGAACCGCAAAAATAACGACTATCACTTCTTTCCCTCCAAACAATGATGTTCCATGCCGCAATTTTAGTATTTTGGAAATACCGGGCTTTATTCCAGAGGGTATTTGGAAAGACGCATAAAAAGCATATCTTTATGGCCTGTACATCGTATATAACAGGTTTTTGTTGGTTAATTTAACGGAGAACAAACTGCTATTTAAGCGGTTTTAAGCTCATACCCAGCGTTTTGTACAATAAATTCTGTCCTTTTGTCTGTTGATAGAAAAATGAATTTATATTATAATAACAGAAATACCAGATGCAGGAAGCCCGCAAATCGGCGGGCCTTTTTCGGGGGAGCCGGATGAGGAAGTTTATTGGATTGTTTTGTGCACTTTTATTATTGTGGAGTCCGGTGGGGATGTTGAGTGTCTGGGCTTATGAGGAGCTGGAACTAAAATCTCAGACCGCCGTGCTCATGGATATGGACACCGGGCAGGTGCTTTACAGCAAGGATATGCACCGCCGGATTTATCCGGCCAGCACCACCAAGGTGCTGACAGCTCTGGTGGTAGCGGAAAACGCAAGGCCCTATGAAGTGGTTACGGTAAATCAAAGCGCCGTGGATACCATTACCTGGGATAGTTCCCACATTGCCCTCACCCAAGGAGAGCAGTTTACCGTAGATAGCGGCCTTTATGCATTGATGCTGCCCTCTGCCAACGATGCTGCCAACGCTTTAGCGGAACATGTGGCCGGAAGTCAGGAAGCCTTTGCCGCTATGCTCAATGCACGAGCTCAGGAAATAGGTGCCTTGAATACTCATTTTACCAATGCCCATGGGCTTCATGACGATAATCACTACACCACCGCTTATGATATGGCCCTGATTACCCGGTACGCCATGCAAAACGAGTTGTTCCGAACCTATTTTGGTACCCCGCGGTTTACCATGCCTCCCACCAATAAAAACCACCAGCGGCCCTTCACCAATTACCAGTACCAGCTGGTGCGGGAAACAGGCTACTATGACCCCAGTGTGTTGGGGGGAAAGGTTGGGTACACCAAAGAAGCCAAGCACACCATGACAACAGTGGCCCAGCGGGGAGATCGCACTTTGGTTTGTACGGTTATGGGTTCTCCCAAACGAGGCGATAAATTCGACGATACGGAACAACTGTTGGAGTTCGGTTTTTCAGAATTTATCCCTTATTCGATTCCCCGGGAGAGCCTTTCCGGCCTTCAGGTGCCGGTTATGGAGGGGGAACTGGTGGTGGGCAGCGCCACTTTTTATGCCGATTGCGACTATTCTGTGTTGCTTCACAACAGCCTTGGTCCGGAAGATGTTAAAGTGGTCTTTCCAGAGCCCCAGGTTCTTACCGTGGATTCCCCCATGGAATGCTGCATCACCATTGAGGCTCCGACCTCTCCCCACATGGTGCCATCCCTTCTAGGAGAGGTTGATCTCATTGCCGATGTCAATCTCTCGGTCATCTCTACCATGTCCCAAGAAGTGGAGGCCTCTCCCTCTTTCTTAGAAACTGAAGTAATAAAAAAAGCAGGGATAGCGGCAGGCGGATTGATTCTCATTCTGGGGTTGCTGATTGCCTATCGGTGCTATCAAATCAGGCAAAAGCGAAAAGCTCGGCTCAACCGGCTTGCCCAGCGCAGGAGAGAAGCCCAGCAACGAACTTCTTATCATTATTATACCTTGTCTTCCCGCCCATCCTCGGGAACGGGAAGAACCAAAATCAGTTAACGGTCCAAGGGCATTCCCAAGTGGAATGCCCTATCATTTTAAGTAAGACTCTGCCTTTTCAATTATTTGGCAACATGTTATAATAACCACTGTATGGTAAATTTTATTTCTACTTCGGTTTGGGGTATGATAAAATATACTAAGCACTTATTTCCCATATGGGATGGGAGAACGATAAGTTGGAGGACACCCCTTTGAATCAAAATCAAGACACTTTCACAGAAAACAAGAGTTTTTCATCGGTGCAACAAGGGGAATTTCCTCAGGGAGGCCCAGTGCAGGAGGTTCTTCCCAAACGGGTGATTCGCTCTACCTTTAGCCTTCTTGGTTTAGGGCTGTTTGCCATGTTGGCGCTGCAACAAATCATTAGTTTTCTTCTCATTGTGTTGATGCGCGCCGTTGTCCCTCATTGGGAGGAAACCGGATGGTTTTTTTGGGCTGTATCCTATATCCCGCTTTATTTTATTGCCTATCCGGTTATGCTTTCCATCTGGCGCAAGGTTCCCAACCGGCTGACTCTGCCCTATCCCAATAAAAAATTGCCTGGTTACGCTTCTCTGTTACTGGTAGCAGGTTGCTTTGCCTTGACCTACGCTCTGAATCTGATTAGCATGTTAATTGCCCAGGGCCTTTCTCTACTGACTGGAAGCGAAATTGTCAATCCCCTGGTAACTGCCCTTGGCTCGGGAAACTTATGGCTTAACCTTTTTGTGGTGACATTAGTGGCTCCCATTATGGAGGAGCTGATTTTTCGCCTCTTTCTATACAAAAAGCTGGCCTGCTTTGGGGGCAGAGTGTATGTGTTTTTTAGCGCCATCCTTTTTGCTGCCTTTCACGTTAACATCTATCAAATATTGTACGCTTTTGTTCTTGGGGTGGTCATGGCGGTGATCACCTACCATACCGGCACCATCCGTCATTCCATTTTCCTTCATATCTGCGTCAATTTTCTGGGTGGAGGTGGCACCCCTTTAATTCTTCACTACGCTGGGGAGTCAGGTACTTTTATTATGAGCCTTGTCATTGTACTGATTCTGGCGGCGGGTATCTTTGCCATTGTTTGGTGGTTTTACAAAGGCTGCCCTTGGATGGATTTTGGGGTAAGACGATATACCATCTCCCCCACCCGTATGATGATTTTCAATCCCGGGGTGATGCTTTATTTCCTTCTGGTGCTGGCTTTGATGATTCTGCAAATGATTTGGTGAAGCAAAAAGGCTTGGTCCCATGGGACCAAGCCTTTTTAATATCTATTGTTTGCTCTTGATATATTCGTCGATGGATTTGGCAGCGGTTTTGCCTGCTCCCATCGCTAAAATAACGGTAGCAGCACCGGTGACCGCATCGCCGCCGGCAAAAACACCTTCCCGGGTGGTGGCCATGGTATTTTCATCGGCCACCAGACAGCCCCACTTGTTGGTTTCCAGACCGCTGGTGGTGCGGGAAATGAGAGGATTGGGAGAGGTTCCAATGGCGATGATGACCGCATCCACCTCAATTTCAAAGTTGGAGCCTTCCTTCGTCACAGGGCGGCGGCGTCCGGAAGCATCCGGCTCACCCAACTCCATCTCCACACACTCAATGGCGCGGACATGCTTGCCTTCGTCTCCCAAAATCCGCACCGGATTGGTGAGCAGCTTAAACTCAATGCCCTCTTCCTGAGCGTGGTGCACTTCTTCGGCGCGGGCAGGCAGCTCGTTCATGGAGCGGCGATAGACAATATAAACCTTTTCTGCACCCAGACGCATAGCAGAGCGGGCAGCATCCATGGCTACGTTGCCTCCGCCCACCACAGCCACCTTTTTGTGGCGGATGAGAGGGGTATCGTAGGTTTCGTCGTAGGCCCGCATCAGGTTGATTCGGGTAAGGTACTCGTTGGCGGAGTAAACACCCAGCAGAGTCTCTCCCTCAATGCCCATAAAGGAAGGAAGTCCCGCTCCCGAACCGATGAAGACGGCCTTATAGCCTTCCTCAAACAGCTCGTCGATGGAGAGCACCTTGCCGATGACCATGTTGGTTTCCACCTTGACCCCCATATCCTTCAGGGAGTCGATTTCCTTGCGGACAATGGCCTTGGGCAGACGGAATTCGGGAATGCCGTAAACCAACACGCCCCCTGCCAGATGGAAGGCCTCGAAGATGGTGACATCATAGCCCATTTGGCGCAGATCCCCAGCACAGGTCAGCCCGGCAGGCCCTGCACCTACAACGGCAACCTTATGGCCATTGCTCTCAGGCTTTTGGGATTTTTCTTCTACATGTTTCATATGCCAGTCGGCAGCAAACCGCTCCAGACGACCAATGCCCACCGGCTCACCCTTTTTGCCCCGGACACAGAGCTCCTCACACTGGGTTTCCTGAGGGCAAACCCGGCCGCAAACGGCAGGAAGAGCATTGGTTTCCCGGATGCACTGGTAGGCTTCTTCAAATTTGCCCTCGGCAATCAGCCCGATAAAATCGGGAATTTTCACATTGACGGGACATCCCGCCACGCAGGGCCTGTGTTTGCATTGCAAGCAACGTTTGGCTTCCTCTATGGCCATTTCCTCGGTATAGCCCAAAGCCACTTCTTCAAAGTTGCGGTTGCGAATCTGAGGCTCCTGCTCTGGCATTTTTACTTTTTCCAAGCTCATGTTGGGTTTAGCCATGGAGCTCTCCTCCCTTCAGCATACGGCATTCATGGTTGGCCTCTTGGTCGCGGTAAAAGGAGTTGCGAGCCATTAGCTCGTCAAAATCCACTAAGTGACCATCAAATTCCGGGCCGTCCACACAGGCAAACTTTACTTTATTATCTACGGTTACCCGGCAGCCGCCACACATGCCGGTTCCATCAATCATAATGGGGTTGAGGCTAACCACGGTTTTAACTCCGTAGGGCTCGGTGGTTTTGCAAACAAACTTCATCATAACCACCGGACCAATGGCAATCACCACGTCGTACTGATTTCCGGCATCCAGCAGAGCTTTCAGCTTGTCGGTGACAAAGCCTTTTTCTCCGTAGGAGCCGTCGTCGGTGGTGAGGTAGAGATTGTCGCAGACAGCCTTCATTTCCTCTTCCAGAATCACAATATCCTTGGAGCGGAACCCGGCAATGATATCCACCTGCGCTCCCATCTGATGGAGAGCCTTGGCCTGAGGATAGGCAATGGCACAGCCTACACCGCCCCCTACCACGCAGGCTTTTTTAATGCCTTCCAGATGGCTGGGTGTGCCCAGAGGACCTACAAAATCAAAAATATCGTCTCCGACATTTAACTGGGAAAGCATGATGGTGGAACGACCCACATGCTGAAAAATAATGGTTACCGTTCCTTTTTCCCGGTCAAAATCGGCAATGGTCAATGGAATTCGTTCTCCCTGCTCGTCTACCCGAAAGATGATAAACTGCCCCGGTTGCGCTTTTTTGGCAATCAGGGGAGCTTCCACTTCCAGCAGCGTGACCGACTCATTGAGACGGCGTTTGTTTACGATCTGATACATGGTCACTGCTCCTTCTCTTCAGTTTCTGGTTCGCTTTGCCTCTCTTCTGCCTCCTGGGACTGACCGGCAGTAGGGCTAAAAACAAAGGATTCTAAACGCTTCTGGTTGAGAACACCGTATAGATATTCTTCCAGACAATATCCGCCTTCATAGATTGCCTTGGCATGCTCCTGCCCTACATACCGAAAATGCCAAGGCTCATAGATGATATTGGTAATCTCCTGCTTGTCCTTGGGGTACCGCAAAATAAATCCATATTTCCAAGAGTTTTCTGCCAGCCATTTGGCGGCAGGAGTCTGGGCAAAACTCTCGTCTAGATTTTGGTTTTCCGGGGTGACAATATCCACCGCAAGCCCGGTCTGATGCTCGCTGGTACCGGGCGGCAACACAATGGAAGCTGCAACGGCCACCGCCTCTTCGTTGCTCTTGCCCAGGGCTACATGCTCCGCGATTTTTCTTTCGTGCAGCTCTCGTTGCCGCTCCTCCGAGCGGTAGGCGGAACAGATCATCAAATTAATTCCTTCGATTTTGGCCTCGGCAATCATCCGCTTCAGAGCAGGTGCAATACGGGAGTCTACCTGATAGCCGGGAGCAATGGTTTCTAGTTCCGGAGGGCCGTATCCCGCCGGCAAAGGGCTCAGAGCACTGGCCAAAATCAGCTGCCACTCATCATCCGGATTATGTACCACCGGCTCTTCCTCCGGTTCCGGCTCCGGCTGGGAAGCCACCGGTTCCTGTGGAGCGGATACCTCAGGCTGGGAAGACTCTGTCTTCTGGGGAACCTCCTCCTTGTCCGGAGGGGCAAGCAGATTATTCCCAATCAGCCATCCGGCTCCTCCAATCAGCCCAATGGCAAGGAGAGCAAGAAAGATACGCCTTATAATGTATTTCCCTTGGGTTTTTCTTCTTTTTCGTTTATATGCCATGAATTCGCCTTCTTATTGCTATTGTTATTTTAATCACAGCTTAATTATTAAAACATATTATCCTACTAATGTCAATCCAAACCCGCTGTTATCACTCTTTTGGAAGGATTCGGGAAAGGCTTTGCCATTTGTTTTTAAGGGGAAATTCACCGGAAACCAGCTCCCTTATGCTATAATAGAAACCAGAGTATTCTTAATCCGAGGTGAAGTTATGCCCCCTGTTCACTTTTCAAAGCATATGGTACATACGGATGCGGAAGCACCCTCCCCCCATATGGCAAGACGGATCTGGCAGGCCCTGCGTCCCTATCGTCGGGGCTTACTGGTGCTGCTCTTACCCCTGAGCTTTTGGATTACAGAGTTGGCTGCCCGGTATCCAACAACGGTAGAGCGACTGTTTTCCCGTGGGTTATACCGAGCCTTTGCAGAGGTGCTGGGCAGATTCTTTGGATTGTTTCCCTTTTCGGTAGCCGAGCTGCTGCTATATACACTGATCTTAGTGGGACTGCTTTGGCTAACGGTACATATTTCTCAATTGGTTCGCCTCAAAGATATTGCCACCCGCCTGCCGGGGATGCTGGCCACCCTGTGCTGCGTGGCGGGTATCGGATACTTTTTGTTTACCCTGTTTTGTGGGCTCAACTACCATCGAGTGACCTTTGCTGACCAGAGCGGATTGGAGTTGCGTCCCTCCTCCGTCGAGGAGCTGGCAGCCCTTTACGAAGAGCTGGTTGACACAGCCAACAGCACCCGATTGCAGGTTTTGAACAATTCTTTGGGGGAGACAGTTCTTTCTCAGGAAAATTACTACGAAGCAGGAGCGAAAGCCGCTCAGGCCATGAATCAACTATCGCAGCACTATCCCTTCCTAAAGGGGTTTACTCCCAGGGCCAAGCCGGTGATGTTGTCCCGCGGGATGTCGATGATTGACATTACAGGAATATACATCCCCTTTACCTTTGAGGGCAATGTCAACGTAGATGTCCCGGATTACTACATACCTTTCTCCATGATTCATGAGCTGGCTCACTTTAAAGGCTTTATGCGGGAGGACGAGGCAAACTTTATCGCTTATTTGGGATGTCGGGAGACAGATGACCCCGCCTTTCTATATTCGGGAACTGTTTTGGCTCTCATCCACAGCGGCAATGCCCTGTACCGTGCAGACCCCGATTTGTATTTTGCCCTTTCCTCCCGGCTTTCGGAGGAAATTCGCAGGGATTTTGCTGCCGGCAGCGCTTATTGGCAACAGTTCGAAGGGCCGGTGGCAGAGGTGGCGGGCAAGATAAACGACAGCTATTTGAAAGCAAACCGCCAGACAGAGGGCGTTCAAAGCTATGGCCGGATGGTGGATTTGCTGCTGGCAGATTACAGAGCTCGCCACGCGGCAGATGGATGATTCCTGGCCGGATGATACGGTGAAAACCGGAGATCCGCTCAGCCCAAAAATCCTCAGACGCAATAATCCCCCGGAGAAATCCGGGGGATTATTTATATGGCGGTTATGCCTTAGCCATTGATCTTGATAACAACGCCGGAGCCAACGGTGCGGCCGCCTTCACGGATAGCAAAGCGCAGACCTTCTTCGATGGCGATGGGGGTGATCAGCTCAACATCCATCTCAACGTTATCGCCAGGCATGCACATTTCGATGCCCTCGGGCAGGGTAACAACACCGGTTACGTCGGTGGTGCGGAAGTAGAACTGGGGACGATAGTTGTTGAAGAAAGGAGTGTGACGTCCGCCCTCGCTCTGCTTCAGAACGTAGACCTGACCGCGAAACTTGGTGTGAGGTTTGATGGAGCCGGGCTTGGCCAGAACCTGACCGCGCTGAATGTCGGAGCGCTGTACGCCACGGAGCAGGGCACCAATGTTGTCGCCTGCCTCAGCATAGTCGAGGATCTTGCGGAACATCTCAACACCGGTAACAACGGTCTTGCGGGACTCTTCGCTCAGGCCAACCATTTCAACTTCCTCACCGGTTTTGATCTGGCCGCGCTCAACTCTACCAGTGGCCACGGTGCCGCGACCAGTGATGGTGAAGACGTCTTCAACAGGCATGAGGAAAGGCAGATCAGATTTGCGCTCAGGGGTGGGGATATATTCGTCAACAGCAGCCATCAGCTTGAGAATGGGCTCATACTCCGGAGCGGAAATATCGTTGCCGGCTTCCAGAGCCTTAAGAGCAGAACCAACGATGATAGGAGTATCGTCGCCGGGGAAATCGTACTCGGAGAGGAGCTCACGGATTTCCATTTCAACCAGCTCAAGGAGCTCGGGATCGTCAACCTGGTCGGCCTTGTTCATGAACACAACAATATAAGGTACGCCTACCTGACGGGAAAGCAGGATATGCTCGCGGGTCTGAGGCATGGGGCCGTCAGCAGCGGAAACAACCAGAATCGCACCGTCCATCTGAGCAGCACCGGTGATCATGTTTTTAACATAGTCGGCGTGTCCGGGGCAGTCTACGTGGGCATAGTGACGATTTACAGTCTGATATTCCACGTGGGAAGTATTGATGGTGATACCGCGCTCGCGCTCTTCGGGAGCCTTATCGATCATCTCGTAATCTACAAATTCGGCGCTGCCCTGCAATCCCAGGGTCTTGGTGATGGCTGCAGTCAGAGTGGTTTTACCATGGTCAACGTGGCCAATGGTGCCAATATTTACGTGGGGTTTGGAGCGCTCAAATTTTTGCTTAGCCATTAATTATTCCTCCCTTTGTTTCAGGATTATTCTTTGATCTGCCGCATCGAATATTACTATGCTATTGTAGCAAGTACATACTAAAAATGCAAGCAATTTGCAGAAATCTGGGGTTTATCTTCCCGATTTGCTGGAGATGCCTTCGGCAATGTTCTTAGGCACTTCAACGTAGTGAGAAGGTTCCATGGTATACTGTCCACGTCCCTGGGTTTTGGAGCGCATATCGGTAGCATACCCGAACATTTCACTCAAAGGCACAAACGCATCAATTTGCTGTGCACCGCTTCTTGCAATCATACCCTGAATCTGTCCACGGCGAGCGTTTAAGTCTCCTATGACATCACCCATATACTCTTCGGGGACGGTGACAGTCACCTTCATAATGGGTTCCAGAATGCAGGGATCGGCTTTTGCCATTGCCTCTTTAAAAGCCATGGAGCCAGCTATCTTAAAGGCCATTTCACTGGAGTCAACCTCGTGGTAGGAACCGTCAAAGACGGTGACAATCACGTCTACGACAGGATACCCGGCCACGCAACCGGCCAGCATAGCCCCCTGAACACCCTGGTCAATAGGGGCAATATACTCCTTGGGAATGGAGCCGCCCACAACGGCGCTTTTAAATTCATAGCCTTTGCCGCTCTCGTTGGGCTCGATGCGCAGCTTGACGTGACCATATTGGCCTCGTCCGCCCGACTGACGGGCATATTTGGTGTCCACTTCGGCCTTGCGGCGGATGGTCTCTTTGTAGGCTACCTGAGGTTTGCCCACGTTGGCCTCCACCTTAAATTCCCGGAGCAGACGGTCGACAATAATCTCGAGATGCAGTTCACCCATACCGGCAATGATGGTCTGCCCTGTCTCCTGATCGGTATAGAAGCGGAAGGTAGGATCTTCCTCCGCCAGCTTCTGCAAGGCAATGCTCATCTTTTCCTGCCCAGCCTTGGTCTTGGGTTCAATGGCAACCCGGATCACAGGCTCGGGAAACTCCATGGACTCCAGAATGATGGGATGCTTGGCATCGCACAAGGTATCACCGGTGGTGGTATTCTTCAGGCCAACAGCAGCGGCGATGTCGCCGGCATAGCAGGTCTCAAGATCCTGGCGGTGATTGGCGTGCATCTGAACAATGCGCCCCATCCGTTCATTGTTGTCCTTGTTGGCATTGTACACCGCAGAACCGGCATTGACAGAGCCGGAATAAACTCTGAAGAAGCACAGCTTGCCCACAAAGGGGTCGGTGGCAATTTTAAACGCCAAAGCCGCAAAGGGAGCATCATCGCTGGAAGGACGGGTCTCTTCTTCCTCGGTTCTGGGATTGACACCCGTAATGTCCGCAACATCGGTGGGAGCGGGCATATAATCCACGATGGCATCCAGCAGCTTTTGCACACCCTTGTTTTTGTAGGACGTTCCGCAGCAGACAGGAACCATTTTGTTGGCCAGAGTAGCCGCACGAATGGCACGCTTTACATCATTAACGGGAAGTTCTTCTTCTCCGGAGAGGTACCGCTCCATCAGTTCGTCGTCCTGCTCGGCCACCGCCTCCATCAGCTTGGCATGGTATTCCTGTGCCAGCTCTAAAAGGTCGGCGGGAATTTCCTCTACCCGGATGTCCTTGCCCAGGTCGTCGTAATAGACATAGGCTTTCATCTCTACCAGATCGATGATTCCTTTAAAGGTTTCCTCGGCTCCGATGGGCAGCTGAATCGGTACGGCGTTGCATTTCAGGCGGTCATGCATCATACCCACAACGCGGAAAAAGTCGGCGCCCATAATGTCCATCTTATTGATGTAAGCCATACGGGGCACATGGTACTTATCCGCCTGCCGCCACACGGTTTCCGACTGGGGTTCTACGCCGCCTTTGGCACAGAACACAGTAACGGAACCGTCCAACACACGCAGAGAACGCTCTACCTCTACGGTAAAGTCCACGTGGCCGGGGGTGTCGATGATGTTAATGCGATGACCTTTCCAGAAGGCAGTGGTGGCAGCAGAGGTGATGGTAATACCACGCTCCTGTTCCTGCTCCATCCAGTCCATGGTAGCGGCGCCTTCGTGGGTTTCGCCCAGCTTATGCACACGACCGGTGTAATATAAAATTCGTTCAGAGGTTGTGGTCTTACCTGCGTCGATATGGGCCATAATGCCTATATTTCGGGTAAGCTCTAATGGGACTTCTCTTGACATGGTGCACTCCTAGTTAGTTAATAGTTGTTAGTAATTGGTTGTTAGTAGGCGATTAGTTTCCAGTAGTGACATGACAGCTACTAACTACTAACAACTAGCAACCAGCTACCAACGATAATGGGCGAACGCACGGTTGGCTTCTGCCATTTTGTGGGTGTCGTCCCGTTTTTTGCAGGCTCCACCGACTCCGTTCAGAGCGTCCATCAGTTCGCCTGCGAGGCGTTCTTTCATGGTCTTTTCGCCTCTTGCGCGCGCGTAATTTGTCAGCCAGCGCAGTCCAAGGGTCTGGCGTCTTTCGGGCCGGACCTCTGTGGGTACCTGATAGGTGGCACCGCCTACACGGCGAGCCTTAACCTCCAGGACAGGCATGATGTTTTCCATCGCTTGCTCAAAGGCTTCCAGCGGATCCTTGCCGGTTTTTTCCCGGACAATGTCGAACGCGCCGTACACAATTTTCTGGGCTGTTCCCTTCTTGCCATCCAGCATAATGGAATTGATCAGACGGGTTACCAGCTTTGAGTTGTAAAGCGGATCCGGCAAAACATCGCGCTTTGCTACGTTACCCCTTCTTGGCACTTCGCTTCCCTCCTTCATAATAAGAATGAATTCAACGGTACTCGAAAGCGTCAAAACTCCCGTGGGCCAAGACAGAGCATCATCTATATGTTACAGCCGTCTTGGCTTTTATTCCTGTTAACAGTCGGGATTTTCTTACTTTCCGGCCTTGGGCCGCTTGGTTCCATACTTGGATCTGGCCTGCTTGCGGTTGGCAACGCCCTGAGCGTCCAATGTGCCGCGAATAATATGGTAGCGGCAGCCCGGCAGGTCCTTGACACGTCCGCCGCGGATCAGCACTACGCTGTGTTCCTGCAGGTTGTGTCCCTCACCCGGAATGTAAGCGGTAACCTCGATTTGGTTGCTGAGCTTGACACGGGCGATTTTGCGCAGAGCAGAGTTGGGCTTCTTGGGTGTAGCAGTACGAATCGCCGTGCAAACGCCCCGCTTTTGAGGGGAGTTGTGATCGGTCATCACCCGCTTTTTGGAGTTAAGTCCTTTGAGCAGCGCGGGAGAATGAGACTTGTACTCGGTAACCTCTCTGCCTTTACGCACCAGCTGGTTAAAGGTCGGCATGTGGCACCTCCTTCTGACAGTATTTTTTATTGAAAGATGCTGAGCATCTTCAATACCAAATAGGATCAAGTGCGATAGTCTAAGGTAACTATCTGCCCAACGATTGATTCTATCATCATCTGATGGGCTTTGTCAATCTATTTTTTACGAATTCCCTGGAATCATACACAGCGGACCCCTATTTTTGCTGCCTATCGGGGGTAAGAGGTGCTTTGTCCGGATGGCTGGGCATACTGCTCCCCCATCTGCTCGGCATTTTCCAGCACTTCCATAAAGGCGCTGGGCATGGCAATATCCCGGTTGGCCTTTTTGTACTTGGAATAGACCACCGTGCCGGTGCCGGCGGGAATCAGTTTGCCGATGATGACGTTTTCCTTCAGTCCCACCAGAGGATCTACCTTGCCCTGAATGGCAGCTTCGGTGAGAACCCGGGTGGTTTCCTGGAAAGCGGCGGCGGACATAAAGCTTTCGGTGGCCAAAGAGGCTTTGGTAATACCCAACAGAAGGGGCGTGCTGGTGGCCAGCTTGCGCTCGCCGCCATCGGCTTGATTGAGTTGCATAATCTTCTCGTTGGCTGCCTGGAATTCGTGTTTGGAAACCACCGATCCGGCAATGAGGTCGGTATCTCCCTGATCCTCCACCCGGATTTTGCGCATCATCTGGCGGACGATGACCTCGATGTGCTTGTCGTTGATGTCAACGCCCTGGGTGCGGTACACTCTCTGCACTTCCTGAATCAGGTAGTCCTGTACCGCCATTTCTCCGTTGACCTGGAGGTATTCGGCAGGTTCCACTGCACCTTCGGTGAGCTGAGCACCCTTCTTTACCACATCGCCTTCGGCCACCCGCAGAGTGGAACCGTAGACAATCTGTTTTTCAAAGCGCTCGCCGCTCTCGCTGTCGGTGACAACCACAAAATCGTTGCCCTTGGCATCTTGTTCAAAGCTGACCACACCGCCGATGTGGGCGATGATGGCAGCGTTTTTGGGTTTGCGGGCCTCAAACAGCTCCTCAACACGGGGCAGACCCTGTGTGATGTCGGAGGCAGAGGCGATACCACCGGTGTGGAAGGTGCGCATGGTAAGCTGAGTGCCCGGTTCCCCGATGGACTGGGCGGCAATGACACCCACGGCTTCGCCGATGGCAATGGGTTGACCGTTGGCCAGGTTTGCCCCGTAGCACTTGGAGCAAACACCATTTACGCTCTTACAACCCAGAATGGAGCGGATTTCCAGCTCTTTGTACCCGGCGGCCACAATTCGTTCGGCATCCTGCTCCGTCATCATGTGATCCTTGGTGACAATGACTTCGCCGGTGGCGGGATCGATCACATCCTCTACCGGGTAGCGGCCCAACAGGCGCTCGGAAAAGTCCTCGATGGGGCGGCCACTGTCCAGAATTTCCTGCACAACGACACCCTGGGTCGCGCCACAGTCAATTTCGCGGATGATAACCTCCTGGGAAACGTCTACCAGACGGCGGGTCAGATAACCCGAGTCGGCGGTTCGCAGAGCGGTATCGGCCAAGCCTTTGCGGGCGCCACGGCTGGAGTTAAAGTACTCCAGGATGTTCAGACCTTCCCGGTAGTTGGAGCGAATGGGTATTTCAATGGCACGGCCGGAGGTGTTGGCAATCAGTCCACGCATACCGGCCAGCTGACGAATCTGGTCCATGGAGCCACGGGCTCCGGAGTCGGCCATCATAAAGATGGGGTTGTCGGGTCCAAAGCTGCTCTGCAGAGCATCCTTTACCCGGGCGGTGGTATCGTTCCAGGTTTTGATCACCCGCTCATACCGCACTTCATCCGAAATAAGGCCCCGGTCGTAGCGGCGCTGAATTTCTTCGATCTGTTTCTCCGCTTCCTCCAGATATTGTTTCTTTTCCTCTGGAATCACAGCGTCGGAAATGGAGACGGTAATGCCACTACGGGTGCTGAATTTAAAGCCCAAAGCCTTGATTTGGTCCAGCACCTCGGCGGTGCGGGCCGTACCATGACGGGAGATGCAGCGATCGATAATCTTGCCCAGTTCCTTTTTGCGAACCAAAAAGGAAACTTCCAGATTAAACTGTGTTTCGGGGTTGCTCCGATCCACAAAGCCCAAATCCTGGGGAATGGGCTCATTGAAGATGATCCGTCCCGCCGTCGTTTCAACCAGCTTGGTGAGGGGCTCCCCTCCCACTTCCCGGGTCATCCGCACCCGTATGGGGGCATGCAGGCCGATATCTCCCTCTTGGTAAGCCATAATAGCCTCGTTGGGATCCCGGAAAGCCTTGCCGGCTCCCCTCTCATCCTCTTTCACCTTGGTAAGGTAGTAGGCGCCCAGCACCATATCCTGGGTGGGTACTGCCACAGGGCGACCGTCAGAGGGTTTAAGCAGGTTCCCCGCCGCCAGCATCAAAAAGCGGGCCTCGCTCTGGGCTTCCGCGGAAAGAGGTACGTGAACCGCCATTTGGTCTCCGTCAAAGTCGGCGTTGTAGGCGGTGCAGACCAGAGGGTGCAGCTTAAGGGCACGTCCTTCTACCAGCACCGGCTCAAAAGCCTGAATGCCCAGGCGATGCAGTGTGGGAGCACGGTTAAGCAGCACAGGATGATCCTTAATAACAACCTCCAAAGCATCCCAAACTTCCTTGGAAGTGGCTCGCTCCACCATCTTTCGGGCCTGCTTGGCGTTTTGGGCATCCTTGTTGTCCACCAGACGCTTCATCACAAAGGGCTTAAACAGCTCGATGGCCATTTCCTTGGGTAGACCGCACTGGTACATTTTCAGCTCGGGACCCACCACGATAACGGAGCGTCCGGAGTAGTCCACACGCTTACCCAGCAAGTTCTGGCGGAAGCGGCCTTGCTTACCTTTGAGCATATCGGAAAGAGATTTCAGCGGCCGGTTATTGGGTCCGGTGACGGGACGTCCCCGCCTGCCGTTGTCGATAAGGGCGTCCACAGCTTCCTGAAGCATCCGCTTTTCGTTGCGAACAATGATGTCGGGAGCACCCAGATCCAGCAGCTTGTTGAGGCGGTTGTTTCGGTTGATCACCCGGCGGTACAGGTCATTGAGGTCACTGGTGGCAAAGCGTCCACCATCCAACTGCACCATGGGGCGAATGTCCGGGGGAATGACAGGAATGACGTCCAAAATCATCCATTCGGGCTTGTTTCCGCTGGTGCGGAATGCTTCCACTATTTCAAGCCGTTTGAGGGTTTTGATCTTTTTCTGGCCGGTGGCGGTTTTCAGCTCTTCTTTTAGCTCCGCAGAAAGAGCAGTGATATCGATCTGCTGCAGCAGCTTTTTGACTGCTTCCGCTCCCATTCCGGCCTCAAAATCATCCTCGTAGGCCTCTTTTAGCTCCCGGTACTCCTTCTCGGTCAGAAGAGAGTACTTTTTGAGATTGGTGCGGCCGGGATCAATGACAATATAGGCCGCAAAGTAGAGCACCTTTTCCAGCAGACGGGGGCTCATGTTGAGAAGCAGCCCCATTCGGGAAGAGGTTCCCTTAAAATACCAGATATGACTGACCGGTGCGGCAAGCTCGATATGGCCCATGCGCTCCCTGCGCACTTTGGCTCTGGTTACTTCTACGCCGCAGCGCTCGCAGACCTTGCCCTTGTAGCGAATGCGCTTGTAGCGGCCGCAGTAGCACTCCCAGTCCTTTTGGGGCCCAAAGATCCGCTCGCAGAACAAACCGTCCCGCTCCGGCTTCAGTGTTCGATAGTTAATGGTTTCGGGCTTCTTTACCTCTCCATAGGACCATTCCCGAATGGCCTCAGGAGAAGCAAGACCTATTTTCATGGATTCAAATACGTTAAACTCCAATCAAACCCCTACTTTCTATTCAGCCTGCCCAACCCCGTTCCAGGCAGGCGCAGCATCTATAATTTAGCGGCAGAAGACTTGTAAAGCTGTTTTGCTTTACGCCTCATCGTCTCCGTCCAGGTTGAAGATATCGTCATCATTCATCCCCAACAGATCGTCATCCGATTCATCCAGATCGGGCTGCTCCACATCAAAGCCCCCGCTTTCCAGCTCGGACTCCACTTCTACCTCCACGTTTTCAAACAGCTCATCCTCTTTGATGGAAAGGCCCATGTTATCGTCGTCAAAACTCTGTTTGAGATCGATTTCATTGTTATCTCCATCCAGCACCTTCACATCCAGACACAGAGACTGCAACTCTTTGATCAAAACCTTAAAGGACTCGGGTATACCGGGCTTGGGAACGTTCTGACCCTTGATGATGGATTCATAGGTCTTGACACGGCCCACAATATCGTCGGATTTAACGGTAAGAATCTCCTGAAGGGTATAGGCGGCGCCGTAAGCTTCCAGTGCCCAAACTTCCATTTCGCCGAAGCGCTGGCCGCCAAATTGGGCCTTACCGCCCAGAGGCTGCTGGGTCACCAGAGAGTAGGGACCGGTGGAGCGGGCGTGAATCTTATCGTCTACCAGATGGTGAAGTTTCAGGAAATACATATAGCCCACGGTGACGGGATTGTCAAAAGGTTTTCCGGTGCGCCCGTCATAGACGATGGATTTGCCGTCCCGAGGCAATCCTGCCTGCTCCAGAGTGTTCATAATATCGTACTCGTTGGCGCCGTCAAAGACAGGGGTCATAATCTTCCAGCCCAGCTTCTTGGCGGCCCACCCTAAGTGGACTTCCAGCACCTGTCCGATATTCATTCGGCTGGGTACACCCAGTGGGTTGAGAACGATGTCCAACGGAGTGCCGTCGGGCAGATAAGGCATATCCTCCTGGGGCAGAACCCGGGATACGACACCCTTGTTGCCGTGGCGCCCGGCCATCTTGTCGCCCACCGAAATCTTGCGCTTTTGAGCGATATAGCAGCGCACCACCATATTAACGCCGGGGGCAAGCTCATCGGAGTTTTCCCGAGTAAACACTTTAACATCCACAACAATACCGTATTCGCCGTGGGGTACCCGCAGGGAGGTGTCCCGAACCTCTCGGGCCTTTTCGCCAAAGATGGCTCGAAGCAGACGCTCCTCGGCATTCAGCTCGGTTTCTCCCTTTGGAGTCACCTTGCCGACGAGAATATCGCCCGACCGCACCTCGGCACCTACCCGGATGATGCCTCTTTCGTCCAGTTCCCGCAGAACATCTTCACCGACGTTGGGAATATCCCGGGTGATTTCCTCCGGCCCCAGTTTGGTGTCCCGGGCTTCCACTTCATATTCTTCAATGTGGATGGAGGTAAACAGATCGTCCCGTAGCAGGCGCTCGTTAATCAGGATAGCGTCCTCGTAGTTGTAGCCCTCCCAGGTCATAAAGCCTACCAAAACGTTTTTGCCCAGAGCGATTTCGCAGTTATCGGTGGCGGGGCCATCTGCAATGACATCCCCCACTTTGACTTCATCCCCTACGTCCACAATGGGGCGCTGGTTAATGCAGGTGCCCTGGTTGGATCGCATAAACTTGGTGAGCTGGTAGCTTTCTACCCGGCCCAGATTGTCCCGTATCTGAATTTCCCGGGCACTGACCTTCACCACGGTGCCTTCGGTTTGGCTGATCACCACCACCCCGGAGTCCATGGCGGCCTTGTACTCCATACCGGTACCTATAATGGGGCTTTCCGGCCGAAGGAGAGGCACTGCCTGACGCTGCATGTTGGAACCCATCAGCGCCCGGTTGGCGTCGTCGTTTTCCAGGAAGGGAATCATAGCGGTGGCAACGGAAACTACCATTTTGGGGGAAACGTCCATAAAGTCCACCCGGTCGGCGGGAACTTCCAAAATGGCATCCCGGAAGCGGACGGTGACCCGCTTGTCGGCAAAGCGGCCCTCTTCATCCAAAGGCTCATTGGCCTGAGCCACAATGTAATTGTCTTCCACATCGGCGGTCATATAGACCACTTCGTCCAAAACCTTGCCGGTTTCTTTATCTACCCGGCGGTAAGGGGCCTCGATAAAGCCGTACTCGTTGATGCGGGCAAAGGTGGCAAGATAGGAGATCAGGCCGATGTTGGGGCCTTCCGGCGTCTCGATGGGACACATCCGGCCGTAGTGGCTGTAGTGAACGTCCCGAACCTCAAAGGAGGCGCGATCCCGGCTCAGTCCTCCGGGGCCAAGGGCAGAAAGACGACGCTTGTGGGTCAACTCGGCCAGAGGGTTGGTCTGATCCATAAACTGACTCAAGGGGGAGGAACCAAAGAATTCCTTGATCGCGGCCATCACAGGCCGAATGTTGATCAGAGCCTGAGGGGTCATAATGTCCATATCTTGGCTCTGAGTGGTCATCCGCTCCCGAATCACCCGCTCCATCCGGGAAAAGCCGATGCGGAACTGATTCTGCAGCAGCTCACCCACCGAGCGAATCCGCCGATTGCCCAGATGGTCGATATCGTCGATGTGGCCAATTCCTTTGCTCAGACCCAACAAATAGTTGATGGAGGCAAAGATATCGTCCTTAATGATGTGCTTGGGGATGAGATCGTCCTGGCGCTCCCGAATCATCTGGCGGAGCTCCTCTTCTTCTTGGGCAGCTTCCAGGATTTCCCGGAGCACCACAAAACGCACCTTTTCGTTGACGCCCAACTCGGTGCAGTCAAAATCTACAAAGTCATGGATATCCACCATACCGTTGGAAATAACCTTGACTTCAATTTCTTCTACCTGTAAAAACACGCTGTCCACGCCGGCCCGCTCGATGGCTTCGGCCTGCGGCCTTGTCAGTGCCTGTCCGGCATCCGCCAGCACCTCTCCTGTCATGGGAGCGATGACCGGCCGCGCCAGAACATGACCAACCAGCCGGTCCGCAAGGGCCAGCTTCTTGTTGTACTTGTAGCGCCCCACCCGGCTCAGATCGTAGCGGCGGGAATCGAAAAACAAGTTGTTGATATGAGTTTGGGCACTGTCCACCGTGGGGGGTTCACCGGGGCGCAGCTTGCGGTAAACTTCCAGCAGTCCTTCCTCGGTGTTGCGGGTGGCGTCTTTGTCCAAAGTGGCCTTGAGGAGGATGTCCTCTCCAAAGAAATCCTCAATCATCTCATTGCTGGAAAGTCCCAGCGCCCGCACAAAGGTGGTGACAGGCAACTTGCGGTTTTTATCAATGCGAACGTAAACAATATCATTGGAATCGGTTTCGTATTCCAGCCATGCGCCCCGGTTGGGGATGATGGTGGAAGAATACAGCGCTTTACCGGCCTTGTCCCGGGAAAGGGCGTAGTAAACACCGGGAGAGCGAACCAGCTGGGAGACAATAACCCGCTCGGCTCCGTTAATAATGAAGGTTCCGCTATCGGTCATCAGCGGGAAATCTCCCAAAAAGATATCCTGCTCCTTCACTTCTCCGGTTTCTTTATTATAAAGGCTGGCTCGTACCCGCAGCGGCGCTGCGTATGTGGTATCCCGCTCCTTGCACTCTTCGATGGAATATTTGGGCTCTTTGTCCATACGATAATCGATGAAATCTAAAACCAGATTGCCCTGGTAGTCCGTAATGGCTGAAATGTCCCGGAACACCTCCTTGAGCCCTTCCTCAAGGAACCAGCGATAGGAGTTCTTCTGCACCTCAATAAGGTTGGGCATATCCAGAACCTCGTTGATCTTTGCGAAGCTCATCCGGACATTGTTCCCCAGTTGCACCGGCTTTACTTTTACCATAGGCTTATCCTCTCCATTTCTGAATCTATGCGCAGCGAGATAATTGAAGCACTTACGGCGCTGTGTTTTGGCAGATATCCGCCCTGATCGGGTATCGCTCATTATTAAACTTGCTATTTAACTGACAAAAACCATCATCTCCCATTTTGTGGCTTCCCATCAAAAATAGGGGTTGCAATCGATATAATCATATGCTATAATACTGAATTAGGTAAGAAAATAGCCGTTTTGATACAATATAATATTATATTATAACAATACCCAGATGTCAATATCTTTTTCCAAAAGATATTGACTTTATTTGTTTATTGCACAAAAAAGCGGGCCTTGCATTTGTATAGGCTGCTTTTTAATTTTGGATATCCAACTTGTTTTACGGTATCAGCCGAATATTTCTCTTAAGGTAAGCCATCATTCTAAAATGACCTATTTGGAACAGGAGGAAATTTGGCCTGGTAACTAGTAGATTGCCCATTTTTCAGGGTGCTCAAACAACGGGATAAAAAACACTTTGTAAACTCTGTTAATATTGAGATTTTGATTAAAAAATGGCCATAAATTCTAGCATATAAATTCAAAATTGTTACCAAAAATTTGCCAGTCTTTTTTATGGCAGAGAGAAATTGGTTAATTTTTGCTGACAATTGAAATCAAAACTTTTTTCCCTGCAAGATTAGCGTAGGAACTGGTTACCATAACAGTGTTGCAGCCTCAAAAAGATTCTCGCTTAGCAGAAATGCTGGTTTAACCCAAGTATCATTTGCGGAATCTTCTTTGCAAGGCAGCGCAGACAACGGGGACATGGCTGCGGTTTCAGGAGCCGCACAACCCGAAATTCATGATGAATGGAGAACAGAATATGAATGCTAGGAAAATGCTTGCGGTTTTGTTGACTCTTCTGCTGATGGTCGGCATGACAGCCTGCAAACCGAAACCGCAACAACGATGTCAGCCCTCTGCCCGGCGGAACTCCCGGTACGGCCGGTGCCGGTACCGAACTGAGCCCGTCACCCTCTCTTCCTCAAGACGAAAGTTCTATCGTCGAGCTGGACAATCGAGCGGGTCGCCACGAGTTCTCGGATGCAAATGTGAGCATCGACCTTTCTCTGGACCGTGAGGAGTACACCGTCGGTGACATCCTGGATATTGAGGTCACCATTACCAAACAACGCTTCCACTCCCATTGTATTTACCAGCGGATCCGGCTCCAACATTGTGCCGGATGGCCTGCAGGTCACACTGGATGATCTAACCCCTCTGTACAGCCTCTTGCAGCCACCATGGATATGCAGTATTCTCATCTATCTCCCGGCGAAAGCGCCACCTTCCGCCTGCCGTTCGCTCCTTTCGTAGGGGTAGGCGAGAATTTGATGGGCCCGGGACTTGATCAGAACCTTGACTTTTTCCGGGACAACCCCGATTACGCCCCTGTGCAAGCCGGAGAAATTCGCGGCA
>JBMNHF010000017.1:0-45332 GCA_050950205.1 Oscillospiraceae bacterium | reverse complement strand
CTTTAACAGGTTTAGAATCTGCGCCTGAATGGAGACATCCAAGGCGGATACCGGCTCGTCGCATACAATGAGCTTGGGATTGACCGCCAGCGCCCTGGCGATGCCAATTCTCTGGCGTCTGCCGCCGTCAAGTTCGTGGGGGTAGGAGTTGATAAACCTCTGCGCAAGCCCCACTATCTCCATCAGCTCAAGGGTTCGTTTTTCAATGGCCGCTTTCCCCTTCACCAGTTTATGCTGGATAATCGGCTCACTGATAAGCTGCATCACACTCTGTCTGGGATCCAGCGAGGAGAAGGGGTCCTGGAAAATCATCTGCATATCGGTGCGCAGCTTACGCATTTGTGCAGTGGAATAGGAGGTAATATCCTTCCCCTCAAAAACGATTTTACCGGCGGTTGGCTCAATCAGCTTGAGGATGGTTCTGCCGGTGGTGGATTTACCGCAGCCGGATTCCCCCACAATACCCAATGTTTTTCCCCGTTCAATTTTAAAGCTGACTCCATCCACCGCGTGAAGCTGCCCAGCAGGGGGTGTTAAAGTGCTTTGTGAGCCCCTCCACCTCTAATAGATACTTGTGATCAGACATGCTGATACCTCCTCAGCTGAAAGCCTTCATCCTCGTATGCCCTGCAAGCCACCCAATGGGTATCGCTATTTTTTCGAAGCTCCGGAATGTTGCGCAAACAAGCATCGGACGCATAGGGACACCGCTCTGCAAAGGTGCACCCCTCCGGCAAATTCATGGGATCGGGCATCATCCCTTTGATGGGTTCCAGATCCTCGCCTTTTTGCTTTAGATTGGGCATAGAGTTAAAGAGCCCTTCGGTATAGGGATGCAGGGTGCGGTTAAAAATATCGTCCGCCGTTCCTTTTTCCACCACTTTACCGGCATAAATCACCGCAACCTCGTCGCACACTTCTGCCACAACACCCAGGTCGTGGGTGATGAGTAGCACTGACATTTCGTATTTTCGAATCAGCTCTTTCATCAGCTCCAGAACCTGCGCCTGAATGGTCACATCCAGGGCGGTTGTGGGCTCGTCTGCAATGAGCAGTTTGGGGTTGCAGGCCAAAGCAATGGCAATCACCACCCTTTGCCGCATACCGCCCGAAAACTGGTGGGGATAGTCGTAGGCGCGGCTTTCGGCAATGCCAACCAGTTGCAGCATTTCCTTGGCGCGCTCAAATGCTTCGGCCTGGGTAACATCTTCATGGAGCAGGATGCTTTCTGCAATCTGCTCGCCAATGGTCATAACCGGGTTGAGGGCAGTCATGGGATCCTGAAAAATCATGGCCACATCATTGCCCCGCATCTTTTGCAACTCTTTGGGGGATTTTGTCAGAATGTCCTCGCCATCCAAAATAATGGAGCCATCCCGAATAACCCCCGGAGGGTTGGGAACCAGATTGAGAATGGACAAAGCGGTGGTGGTCTTTCCAGCTCCGGTCTCCCCCACCAAACCCAAGGTTTTCTTTTTCTCCAGCTGCAGATTCAGACCATTTACTGCGTGCACTATGCCGTCGTCTGTCTCATAATTTACCACTAAATTCTGAATATCTAAAATCAAATCGCTCATTCTGCTCACCTATTTCTTCAGTTTCGGATCCAGTGCATCCCGCACACCGTCACCTAAAAGATTCAAGGCAAGTACCGTAAACATAATGGCAAGTCCCGGGATGACGCAGATATAGCCTGAATTTCGGATAAAGTTTCTGCCTTCCGACAGCATGGCCCCCCACTCGGGAGCAGGACTGGGAATACCGATGCCCAAAAAGCTCAGGGAAGACGCATTTATGATGGTAGTGCCAATGGAAAGGGTGGCCTGCACAATGATGGGCGAAAGGCAGGTTGGGGAGAATGTGCTTGATAATGACCTTCCAGGTGGGAAGTCCCATGGCATAGGCGGCCTCCACATACTCCTGCTGTCTTATGGTCATCACCGAAGCCCGCGCGATGCGTGTAAACGCAGTTGCCACCGTGACACACAAGGAAAGAAGCAGGTTGATGGTGCTGGTGCCAAACAGGGACACAATCACCACCGCAATCATGATATTGGGCACTGCATATAGGATATCGTTGACCCGCATCACAACTTGGTCCACCATTCCGCCGTAGTATCCGGCAATCGCCCCGCAGAAAACGCCAATGACCAAGCCAATGAAAACGCTTCCCATACCAATAATGAGGCTGTAGCGGGAACCGTAAAGAACTCTGGCAAAGATATCGCGGCCTAAGTTGTCGGTACCAAACCAGTGCTCAAACGAAGGCTTCTGAAGCTTTAATTCCGGGTTAATTCCTATGACATCGGTATCGTAATCAAAGATAAACCCGCTTGCAATGGCAACAATCACAAGCAGAATCAAAAAGGCCAAACCAAGCATAGCACCTTTATTCTTCTTTAAGCGGCGCCACGCCTCCTGTCCCTGCGAACGGCTCTTCACCTTTGTAACTGTTGACATTTAATCACCTCACCCTCTTAACATACTGCGCTTTGATTCTGGGGTCAAAGAACGCATACGTCACATCCACCAACACATTGACAATACTCATCAGTACACACGAAAGGATGATGGCCCCGGTTACCATGGGCGTATCCCTTTTGGAAATAGAGTCGAAAATCAGTCTGCCAACTCCGGGCCAGGCAAACACCGTTTCGGCCAGAACAGAACCGGTTAGCACGTTGCTCAACTGCATACCGATCACCGTGATGATGGGAATGAGAGCGTTTTTCAGGCCGTGTTTGAAAATAACCCGTTTTTCGTCGGCTCCCTTTGCCCGGGCGGTACGCATATAATCCTGCCGCAGCACATCCAGCATCGAAGACCGCGTTGTTCTGGTAATTAAGGCAGCCAGACCCATTCCCACCGTCAAAGCCGGCAGAATCAGGGACAAAAATCCGTTTCGTCCGCTGGAAGGCAGCCAGTGCAGTTTCAGCGAAAAGAACAGCACCAGCATAAGCCCCAGCCAGAAGTTTGGCATCGATACTCCAAAAAGAGCAAATACCATGCCACAGTTGTCCTTCCAGGTGTTTTGGTGTATTGCCGTATAGATGCCCAGCGGAATGGCGATGATAATCGCCACCAGTACCGAGGCACATGCCAGCTCCAGGGTGGCGGGTAACCGCTGTATGTAGGTGCGAAATACATCCTTGTTGGTTACATAGGAGGTTCCCAAATCTCCCTTGAGCATTCCTCCCATATATTTCAGGTAGCGAATGACAAAAGGGTCATTGAGTCCCAATTCTTCTCGAATCATCTCAATTTGTGCTTCTGTGGCATTGTCGGGAACCAGAGCCAAAGCCGGGTCTCCACCTGTCAAGTTCATTGCCCCAAAAATAAGTAGCGATGTAATCAGCACAACCGGAATCATGAGAAGCAGTCTTTTTAAGAGATATCGTCCCATAAATAAACCTCACTTCATCAGGTTACAAAAAATCGGAGGCGCATACCCATTGGGTAGCAAGTGCTGCAAAAAGGTTGCCGTGCAGAAAAGTGTGCGCCGCCGGTTTTCCGCGGCGGCGCACAAGATTAATCTGCCTCGCTAATCGGTCGTATGGTTTGCTCGTTTGATTGCTCTACTGAGCAACGTAGGCAAATCTCCAGTCGTGATTTCCGCCACCATACAAGTAGGTTCCTTGCAGATCTTTGTGATAAGCGATTACAAGATCTTTAATATACAGGGGAACCTGCGGAACTGCTTCTACCAGGTAGGTCTGTAATTCCTGAGAATATGCCAGACGCTTTTCGGGATCTTTTTCGGTCAGTACCAAGTCGGTCAGCTCGTCTGCACGAGGATCGGAATAGTGATGATAGTTGCTGGGAGAATCGGTGTAGTACAGGTCGCGGTAAACAAAGTCTACCTTGCTGTCCTCATTCCATCTCCACAGGAAGAGTCCCTGGGTACCCTTATTGCACTCGGTCTTGAGGGTGGCGGGCTCAACGGTTTGGATTTCAATATCCAGTCCGATTTCCTTCAGGTTCGCCTGGATCATCTGTGCTACTTGACTGTAGTCGCTCTCGTTGCTAATGAGGAGAGGCAGCTTTCCGCTGGGTGTGAAGCCAGACTCTGCCAGCAAGGCCTTGGCCTTTTCTACATCGTAGGGATAGCCTTCCATCTCATCGTAGAAGCTCCAGAGGCCGCGGTTCAGAATGGTGGTTTGGGTCTTTCCTTTACCCATCAAAACCACATCTACAATTCCCTGACGGTCGATGGCGTGAGCAACTGCTTGACGCAGCTTCAGGTTATCCCAGGGTGCCTGCTGCACATTGAATCCCATGTAGAACAGACGGGTGCCGGGACGCTCGTAAACGGTAACATTCTCGTCTGCTTCAAGGTCAGGCAGGTTATCCATAGAGGGGTCTATGCAGACGTCAATTTCGCCGTTCTGCAAGGCAATGGCTCTTGTGGAAGCCTCTTTGATGGGACGGAAGGTAATGCGGTCGGAAACGCCTTTTTTGTCGCCCCAGTAATTTTCATTTTTGACAAAGGTGGCATACTCGTCCTGCTCCCATTTTTCCAGCTTGTAGGGGCCGGAACCGATGAGGTAAGGCTCATCCATGCCGCTTTCGTAGGCTGCTTTGGACTGAATGCTCAGAGGCACCGAGGACAGAGAGATCAAAAATTCGTTGGAATAACCATCGATAACGATTTCTACCGTCAGCGGGTCAATGACCTTGGTTTCAACCAGACCATTGAGCATGCTCAGCCCGTTCTCCAGACCCATGTCGTAGGTGAACTTTACGTCCTCAGCGGTGAGAGGAGTGCCATCGCTGAAGGTGATGCCGTCGTGCAGCTTAAACCGGATGTGGGTATCGTCTACAAATTCCCAGCCGGTGCACAGACGGGGCTCGATGGTTCCTTCGTTGGTGAAGAAAATCAGAGTTTCGTGGGTTAGCTTCAGTGCAATGTTGTTGATGGCGTCCTGCTGCTTCTGCAGGTTCAGGTTGTTGATGTCGGCGGTGCTGCCAATAATCAGTTCTTCTTTGTGGGGAGGAATACCGCTATCGTCAGTTGCCTGAGCTTGAGACTGGGCCGGGGCCGAAGACTGGGTTCCGGCATCGGGTGTTGTGGATCCCCCGCCGCAGCCTGTCATCATCGACAAGAGCATAATGGCGCTAAGTAAAAATGCTAGCTTTTTCTTCACTGTTACTCGCTTCCTTTCAGTCACAAATTCTACAAGTACATATCCATTGTCTTTTGTACATCTTGATGCTAAAATAAAAATATGGCAAAAGTGTGTCTTTTTTCAATAAGTCCAACAATTTTATGCCTATTTTACTGCACTTTTTTTATGAATACATGATAGGAGAGCTTCGATGACATCGATTTTAATTGCAGACGACAACAAACAACTGGTTTCGGTACTGTCTGAATACTGCACCAAGGAAGGCTATTGCGTTTTCAAAGCTTACGACGGACAAGAGGCCTTGGACATCCATGAGCGGGAGGAAATTGACCTGGTGCTGCTGGATGTGATGATGCCCAAAATAGACGGCTTTGAAGTATGCAAGCAAATTCGCGGTACTTCGATGGTGCCTATCATTATGATCACGGCAAAGGGCGAGGATTATGAAAAGATCATGGGGCTGGATATTGGAGCCGATGACTATATCGTAAAGCCCTTTTCACCTGGTGAGATTATGGCCCGTATCAGGGCAATTATGAGACGGATTCATCTGGCCGAGGAAGGGAAACAGTTTTTTTCCTACGGCAACCTTAAAATTGATCTGGATAAGCTGTTGGTAACCATTGACGATACCCCCATTAACCTGACCAAAAAAGAAATTGAATTGTTATGGCAGATGGCAACCAGAAAAAACCGGGTCTTTACCAGAGATAACCTGCTGGACCTTGTGTGGGGAGTGGACTATTATGGGGATACCCGCACCGTTGATACCCATATTAAAAGACTCCGGGCTAAACTGTCTGTCATAGAACATCCCGGCTGGGAAATTAAAACGGTATGGGGCTATGGATATAAATTTGAGGCAAAAGATGAAAAATAAACTGATTTTTCGAATTTTTTTAAGTTTTTCATTGACCATCATGCTGTTTTCCACCATTGTCGGGAGCTTCTTTGTGCTAATCTACGCCAGAAACACCATTGACAGCTATCGGTCGGATTTTATCCGTAAAACAGAGGCTGTTGCCAGCAAACTATCGGTATATTTTGAAAGCGAGCACACAAGAAATTTAGATAAGACCAATTTTCATTTGCAGATGAAAGAGGCCAATCTAGGGTTGGGTCTTTATCTGAATTTTTTAGATGATATTGCCCTGAACAACCTTTGGATCGTGGATCGTGAAACTCAAACCATCCATGTGGAGTTTGGAAAATACAATATTTCCTATTCTTCTATCCCCACCGAAGTGCGGGAACTTATTAATACTGCAATGGCGGGCGAAACCGCTGCCAGCGAGCGCTGGGCCGCTTCCCGCTTTAATAAAAACTTTGTGATTGCCGCTCCTATTCGCATTTCGGATGGCACCGCCGTTGCCGTGGTGGTGGTCCACGCCCGTTCGCAAGCTATGTATGAAACCATTCTGGAGGCATTTTATGTACTGTTGGGGAGCCTGCTGCTGGCCCTGCCGGTATCCAGCATCCCCTCTTATTTTTTTTCCCGAATGATTGTGAATCCCCTGAAAAAGATGGCGGATGTCACCAGCGAAATGACCGAGGGCAACTACACCGTGCGAACCGGCATAAAAAAGCATGACGAAGTGGGGATGCTGGCCAATAACGTGGATGTTCTGGCCTACCGCTTGGAAAAAGCCTCAAAGGCCAGCAAGGAGCTGGAGCAGCTCCGTAAAAACTACATCTCCAACATCTCCCACGATCTGCGCACCCCAGTGGCGGTTATCCGCAGTTCCCTTGAGGCACTGTGTGACGGTGTCATCACTCAGGAGGAGATGGTCAGCGCCTATTATCAGGAGATCCTTTCGGAAAGCATTCACCTGGAGCGGATGGTCAATGACCTGTTGGAGCTTTCTCGCCTGCAAAGCCCGGATTATTCCATCGAAAAGCGGAATGTGGACTTCGCCTCGGTGGTGGAGGATGCGGTGAGAACCTGCCGGCATATTGCGGAAAATGCCGGCCATTCCATCCTGCTGCAGAAGAATCTGACAGGGCCTATCCCTTTTTATGGAGATTACGGAAGGCTTCGGCAGATGCTGCTTACGGTACTAGATAACGCCATCAAGTTTTCTGCCCCCGGGGAGGATATCCGTGTGACGGTGCTCCTTGAGGGAGATTGCTGCCGAACTACTATCACCAACGTGGGAAAAGGAATTTCGGAAAAAGACCTGCCACATATCTTTGAGGAGTACTATACCCAGCTGAGTGAAACCAATCGAACAGGCACCGGTCTGGGGCTGGCCATTGCAAAAAGAATTGCCGATCGCCACAATATTCGGATATCAGCCACTTCGGTTCCGAATGAAGAGACCACCTTTTCCTTTGAACTGCCGGTGGGTTTTGCAGAAGCTGCCAGCACAAAGGGCAACGAAGCTAATCTGTCGGCAACATAAGGCACCCTAGCTTTCCGGTGGGTTTGTGTGCGTTCCTACCCAACCAACTTCTCTGTTGGTTGATGTTTTAAAATGGTGATGGGTTGCAATTAAGCGGAAAGCCCTTCCGGCTGAGTTTTGCCAAGCTTCCCCATCCCGGTCTGCCCGATGACCCGTCACCAATTCACCGCTTTATACTCCGATGCTCTTTCGGCACTGCTCCAAAATAAAAAGCACCCCTTACGGTGCTTGGACATATCACGGCTGGGAATGATTTCTAAACGCATTAAGGCTTAGCGTCCATAAAGCCTTGTCAGCCGCAGGAGACGTCGGGAAAGCTCTGGAGTGAGAGCATCGGAAGCCATCCGCCAGCTCCAATTTCCTTCGGCCTGGGCGGGAATGTTCATTCTGGCCTGGCTGCCCAGCTCCAGCAAATCCTGAGCGGTGGCCACAACGGTATCGGCCACGCTGGCGTACAAAGCTCGGAGCATCCCCCAAACTTCCCCCTCCTGCAGGGTAAGGCATAAGTAATCCCGGGCATAGTTCACCTGCTCCGGCGGCGCAGAAGTCAGCCAGCCAAAAGCCGTGTCGTTATCGTGGGTGCCGATATAAGCCACCAGATTCCGGTGCATATTATGGGGCAGATAAATCGAGTTAGCTTCTGGCTGGAAGGCAAACTGAAGGACAGCAAGGCCCGGAAATCCGCTCTGCGCCAGAAGAGCACGCACCTCGCCTCCGATGAGCCCCAAATCCTCCGCCACCAAACGACAATGGGGCAACGCCTTTTTTACCTCATGGAGAAAGTCCATCCCGGGGCCTTTTTTCCAGCTTCCCACACGGGCTGTTTGTGCATCCTTGGGAACGGCCCAGTAGCTTTCCAGCCCTCGAAAATGATCGATTCGCACCCAGTCATACCAATGAGAAGCAATGGTCAACCGCTGAATCCACCAGCTGTAGCCATCGGCTTTTAAGGCATCCCAACGGTAGAGGGGGTTGCCCCACAGCTGCCCTTCCTGAGAAAATGCATCGGGAGGAACCCCCGCCACTTCCACAGGCTGCAAATCTTCATCCAGCTCAAACACCCAAGGCTTGGCCCAGACATCGGCGCTTTCCCTATCCACATAGATGGGCACATCCCCAAATATCTGAATGCCCCGCTGGTTGGCGTAGCGGCGCAAAGCAGTCCACTGTCGAAAAAACAAATACTGCACAAAAACATAAAACTCTACTTCCTCCGCCAGTTTTTGGGCCGCTTCCTCCAAGGCCCACTGCTCCCGAAACAGAAGGGGGCGGGGCCATTTGCGGTAGCTGTCCCCTCTCTGCTGCCTGCGCAGAGCCATAAAGAGGGCGTAATCCTCCAGCCAGTAGCTCTGTTCCCGGCGGAAACTGCTAATCTCCTCTAAAAGCTTATCTCGGCTGAAGCGATAGCAGTCCCGCAACAAAGGAAGAAGCAGCCTCTCTGCCCTTTCAAAGTCCACCTGCTGGGCTGGAAAGGGCCCTTTTGCGTAGAGTGCAGAGCAGCTCCCCAAGGGAAGCAGCCCTTCTTCTTCCAAGTCCTCCGGGCTTATCAGCAGCGGATTGCCTGCAAAAACACTGTAGGCCGAATAGGGTGAATTTCCGCTGGCAGGAGGTGTAAGGGGCAGCACCTGCCACAGCTTTTGGCCCGCCTCCATAAGAAAATCTAAAAATTGCCGGGCTGCAGGCCCCATATTTCCGATGGGGCCGGGGCCCGGCAATGAAGTAACGTGCAACAGCACTCCCGCCGATCGTATAGAATTCATGACAACCTCCTTTTTGCTTCTTTCACAAGGGTGATACCGTTAAAAGAATGCATCAAAACAAAAGGGTAAAATGCTGATCAAAAGAATTCTATTTAGTGACAATCGAGAGGATACCAAAACGTTAAGTTAACCGCCGAAATACATATAGAGCTGGCATTTTATCATGCCGTTGTAAAGTTTGCGCCGCTTATCCGCCTTGCGGCCAAACAGCTTTTCAAAATCCTGGTGAGGGCTGATGATATAATAGGAGCAGTCCGGCCGTCGGGCAAACACTCTGCCCATCTTGCGGTAAAGCTCCTCTGCCTGCCGAACCTCCAGCAGACGCTCCCCGTAGGGAGGATTGCAGAGCACCACCATTTTTTGTTGGCTTGACGGCAGAGAAAATCGGCTGATGTCCTGTTCCATCGCCTCAATTTTTCGGCCCACACCCGCTTTTGCGGCGTTTTGGCTGGTGAGAGCAATGGCCTCAGGGTCAATGTCAAACCCGCGGGCTGTAAAGGTGCTCTCCCGGTTGATTTGCGCCAATGCAGCCTCCCGCTGCTCCTTCCAGACAGCAGATGGGATGGCCCCCCATTGCTCGGCGGAAAAGGTGCGGCGAACCCCAGGGGGAATGTTATACGCTTTGAGGGCCGACTCAATCAGCAGGGTGCCGGAGCCGCACATAGGGTCCACCACCAAAGTGTCTGGTTTCACCCGGGCCAAATCGGCGATGCCGGCGGCCAAAGTCTCCTTGAGGGGGGCGACATTGCCGGTGCCCCGGCGATAACCTCGTTTGTGCAGACCCACGCCGGAGGTATCCAGCATAATGGTGACCAGATCCTTGTGGATGGTAAACCGAATCTGGTGAACCGGACCGCTTTCTTCAAACCAGCTTTGGTTGCAGATGCGTTCAAAGCGGCGAACCACCGCCCGCTTGATGATGCTCTGACAATCGGGAATACTGTGAAGCTGGCTGTTCAGTGACCAGCCTGTCACAGGAAAGGCATCCTTTTTTCCGATAAAATCCTCAAAAGGAAGCTGCTCTACCTGATCAAAAAGTTCTGTAAAAGTGGTGGCGGGAAAGCTGCCCAGCACCACACAAACCCGTTCGGCACAGCGCAGGGAGATGTTGGCCCGTGCAAGGATGGAAAAGTCACCCGAAAAGGTGACTTTTCCATCGTTTACAACAACATTTTGGCCGCCAATGCTTTTCACTTCATAGGACAGCGCACTTTCCAATCCAAAGAGACAGGGAGCGCAAAGGGTAAGTTGTTTGCTCATGTAGTTTCCTTTCACCAAAGCTACCGGTGCTCTGCCATCATAAAGAGAGCAAGGGTACCGGGACCGGTGTGAGAGCCAATCACCGGGCCGATATAGTGAATGAGATAATCGTTGATGCCAAAGCGCTTGCTTGCCAGCTTTGCAACATATTCCGCTTCTTCATAGCAATCGCTGTGACAGATAAAGAACTCGTCGTTGGGGGTGTTGCCCACTGCTTTTGCCATAATATCTACAACGGCTGCCAACGAGGCCTTGCGTCCCCGCACCTTGCCGATATTAATCAACTTTCCTTCGTTGTTCATGTGGATCATAGGCTTGATCCCCAGCATGCCTCCCATCACTGCCGATGCTTTGGAGATTCTGCCGCCCCGATGCAGGTGCATCAAATCCTCCACGGTTACAATATGAGCCATGTTGAGTTTGTTGGCTTCCGCCCAATCCACCAGCTCATCCATGGATTTGCCTGCATCGCGCATCTTTACCAACTTGTGAAACATCAATCCCTGACCCAAAGAAGCACAGAGGGAGTCTACCACTCGAATTTTGCGCTCGGGATACTTTTCACTCAAATCTCGGGCCGCTACCTGACCGCTTTCACAGGTGCCGGAAAGTCCGGAAGAAAAGGCAAAATACAAAACGTCCTTGCCCTGCTGCAAAAACCGTTCCATCAGCTCGTAAGCCTCGTTGACGGTGACCTGAGCTGTGGTGGGCATTTCTCCTCGCCGCAGCCGGTCGTAGAACTCCCGGTAGCTCATTTCGGTACCACGGTAGGCTTTACCGTCAAAAATATACTTTACATAAAGCAAAGGGATCTCATGCTCTACATAATATTCCGGTGGAAGATCGCAGCAATCGTCGGTCATCAGAACGTAGTTTCTATCCATAGTTCTCCACTTCCTCTCGTCAATCTGGCGCCCGCTCCCTCACAGACGGCAGAAATACCTTATTATTATAACAAACTCAGTGGTTTAATGCAATGAAAAAACCGTTTCCCCTTATGGCTGACACAAAAAGCAGGGCTTAAGCCTTGTTCAGACTTTCTGCCCTGCTGATAGTTTAACCCTTATAAGCCAATTTCCTCATGATTTTGCCGCATACCGTCAATTACCAGCTGCATCAGCTCCTCCAGGGTAATTCCCAGCAGCTCGCAGCCCTGCAAAATAACCTGCCGATTCACTCCGGCGGCAAATCTTTTATCCTTGAATTTCTTTTTCAGAGAGGGAACTTCCAAATCCATGACACTGCGGCTGGGGCGCATATAGGCCGCTGCCGTCACAAGGCCACAAAGCTCATCGGCTGCATAAAGGGCCTTCTCCATCTTCTTTTCCGGCTTGACATCCGTGCAGATTCCCCACCCATGTGCCAAAACCGCTCGGATAAACTCCTGGTCGTAGCCAGCACTTTGCAGAATTTCCGGGGTGTGTTTTAAATGCTCCTCAGGAAATTCTTCATAATCCACATCGTGCAAAAGGCCTACTTCGGCCCAATAGTCCTCGTCCTCTCCCCACTCCTTGGCCATATGACGCATGGCAGCCTCCACCGCCAACGCATGAGAGCGCAAGGACTGGTTTTGATTGTGCTTGTGGAGCAGGGCAAGAGCCCTTTCCCTGTCGGGACTGAACATCCTTGGTTTCCTCCTTACTTTCCTTTTAAAATCTCCTGTATGAGACGAGCAGCCTGCTTGGGGTCTTTTTCCACCAGTTGGCGCAGCGCCTCCTCTTTGGTCATGGGACGCTTCTTTCCCGTCAGCATCCGGGGAGAATCGTGTTTTTGTTTTTTCATTTCACTTACCGCCCCTTTCCTTTCTCTGTATTATAGCACAAAATAAGTGGAATAAATTAGAAAAAGATAATAGGTGCGATAATTTTGTTGCCTTTGCTACTCCCTTTCTTCAAAAACCGCCGGTATGCCTCCTCCCGCCCCTGTCAGAGAGTAGGAAAGGATAGAGTGCTAAAGGAATGTTATAAAAGGCTCTTACCAAAGCAAAACCTGCCAAGGGAATTTCCTCTCGGCAGGCTTAGGCGAAATCTTGTTATTTTACGGTAGCAACCGCTTTCTCTCCAAAGCTATTGTCTACGATGTCGGTGTAGGAGGCCTTTTGGGAAAGCTCTCCTGCTGTCTCCATCACCATCTGCAGCCGGTCAAAGGATTCTTCGGTCATCATGGGAACGGAGCAGTAGGCGTCAATTTCTTTATACCTGGCAATTGCCTTTACCATAATTTCCGGGTTGGCATCGGGGAACGAAGGAGCTATGGCCTTGGCGATTTCTTCGGCAGAATGCTCTTCCACCCATTTCTGGGCCTTATAAAGAGCGTTGGTAAAGCTCTGGATAATCTGAGGGTTCTTTTTTATGTAACTGTCCAAAGCATAGTAGGCAGTATAGGGAATTTCTCCGGAAGCTTCCCCTACCGAAGCTACAATGTAACCTTTTCCCTCCAGCTCAATGGAGGAGGCGGTGGGTTCAAACACTGTAACATAGTCCCCTGTTCCCCCCAAAAAGGCTCCTGCCATGGCGGCAAATTGGATGGAGCTGTCAAAGTTTACATCCACTCCCGGAACCAGTCCTGCCTGTTTGACCACATACTCCAAGGTCATGTAGGGAACCCCTCCCTTTCGGCCGGGCAGCAGATGAACGCCCCGCAGTTTATCCCAAGTAAAGTTGGGATCCGGCTCCCGAGCCAATAAGAAGGAGCCATCCCGCTTGGTCACCTGGGCAAACACCTTAGCATAATCTTCTTTTCCTTCGTTGTAAATGTAGATGGTGGCCTCCGGCCCCGAGAAGCCGATGTCCACCGCTCCCGAGATCACCGAGGTCATTACTTTGTCGGCCCCTTCCCCGGAAATCAGCTCGATGGCAATTCCCTCCTCGGCAAAGAAGCCTTTTTCAATGGCCACGTATTGGGGTGCATAAAACACCGAATGGGTTACCTCGCTGACCCGCACTGTGGTCAGTCCCTTCTCTTTGGGAGCACAGGCAGTTGCTCCACTCAGGAGAAGGATTGCCGCCAGCAGCACCGCCAACAGCCCTTTTATGGATTTCATACCATTACCTCCTATGTAATCTAAAATAAGCGGGGCATGCCCTGCTTCCTACACCTTTGTATGGCTGACAGCATCCAGTACCACCTTCTCCACCAGAGTAACCCCCCAATACAAAAAGGCGGCAACCAATGCCAGAATAATCACACTGGTCATCACAAGATCCATCTGAAAAACCTGGCCGCCGTAGACAATAAGATAGCCAAGTCCTGCCTTGGAGACTAAAAACTCCCCGGCAATGACACCCACCAGAGAAAGCCCAATATTAATTTTCAGGGAACTAAAGAGGGTGTGAAGGTTGGAGGGAAAAATAATCTTGGTAAAGGTTTGATAGCGGGTAGCCCGAAAGGTCCGGGCCATTTTAATCAGCTCCGGGTCGGTGGAAAGAAAGCCACTGAGCATTTCCAACACCGTGACAATGAGAGAAATGGCCAATGCCATCACAATGATAGCCTGCATTCCCGCTCCTGCCCAGATGATGATGACCGGCCCCAGAGCCACCTTTGGCAGAGCATTCAATACCACCATGGTAGGGCTCCGCCCACCTTGGATAGAAAATCAGACCACCACAGGGTAAGCGCCACCAGGTTCCCCAATATCACCCCCCAGCAAAAAGCCGGTTAATGTCTCAAAGCAGGTGACTCCCCAGATGTTTAAGAAGTCCGTTGCTTTGCAGGTTGACAAGAGTTTTCAGCACCCGGCTGGGTTGGCTCATAATAAAGCTATCAATCACTCCTACCCGGGCCAAAATTTCCCACAGAGCAATCAGGCTAATCAAAATCATAATCCGACACAGGCGGATAGCCCATCTTCTTTTGTGTCGGGCCTCCAAATAGGCGGCCCGCTCCGGAGTAAGAGCCACCTGACCTGTTTTTTTATCGCGTTTCCACATGCACATCAAGCTCTTTCCATATCAAATTGAAGTACTGTCCAAAAGCTGGCGTGTTTCTCCTCTCCAAAGGAAGCATATAGGATTGCCCCGGGCGAGGAGGAAACTCCATTTTGTGGATGCTCTTTACCCGTGCCGGACGTTCGGACAGAACGATAATCCGGTCCGACATGCTGATGCTTTCGGGAATATCGTGGGTGACGATCAGCGCTGTCTTTTTTTCCTTGCGAAGAATTCCCAGCACATCGTCGGTTACGGCAAGGCGGGTTTGATAGTCCAAAGCAGAAAAGGCTTCGTCTAATAACAAAAGCTCCGGTTTGGTGGCTAAAGTGCGAATGAGAGCCGCGCGCTGCCGCATCCCCCCCGAAAGCTGGGCAGGATATTTGTCTGCAAATTCGGCAAGCCCGTAGGTTTCCAAAAGGTCTTCTACATAAGCGATATTTTCTTTGGTAAGCATTTTGCGAATTTCTAGTCCCAACAATACGTTGGAGCGGATGGTTCGCCAGTTTAGCAAATTATCCTTTTGCAGCATATAGCCGATTTTTTCCGAAACCCCATCCACTGGCTCCCCGCCCAGCAAAACGGTGCCGCGGGTGGCCGGCTCCAGTCCTGCTATGACCGAAAGCAGAGTGGATTTCCCACAACCGGAAGGGCCTACGATTCCTATCATTTCGCCTTCCTGCGCTGTGAAACTGATTTGATCCAGCGCAGGGACCTCACCGTTTTCGGCCTGATATGTAAGAGATACGTCTTGTAGTTTTAACAATTCTCTCATGATCTTTCCTCCGGGAGTTTTTTGTGCACAGTCCTTCCTTTTCAGTATATGACGCTGTAACTATGGGGTGATAGCTCGCCGATGGAAAATCATTCCTTTCCCCCGTATAGGAGGTCCGTTTTGGTCAAAAATAACAGAAGATAAGAAACGGGGGATATGTGTGTATCAACGAATCATTTCACTTTTTTGCTGTTTGGTTCTGATGTTTTCCGTCTGCGTTTTTCGCATCTACTACGTAGGGGCCTCCGATCATCTTGCCACGGCAGCTCAGGTTCAGGGGCGCTATACTTTGGAGGTAGCCCATTCCAGAGGAGGCATTTATGATAGAAATTTTCATCCGCTGGTCAATTACTCTCACCGGTATGTAGCCTCTGTCCTGCCCACTCCTCAGGCTGCAGCCGAACTTCTTCGGGTAATGCCGGAAGAGGAAAGAGAATCGGTGGTAAACCGCCTTTCCGGTGGGCTCCCCTTCGTGCTGGAGGTGCCCACCAACGATATTTACGCCGTGGGAATCGACGTATTCCGGGTGCCCAACCGCTACGGCAGTGTTCAGCTGGCCCCTCATTTGGTGGGTTATCTGGGAGATGGGGGACGCCGGGGCGTTTTTGGCATTGAGCGGGCTTATGACAGCTTGTTGGATGAGGCGGGAGCCACCTTTCAGGCCAAGTATCAGGTAGATGCCACCGGCCGCACCATGGAGGGCGGAGGAGTGGAAATCTTCCGAACCAATGAGGACGCAGCAGCCGGGGTGGTCCTAACTCTGGATCGAGAGTTGCAACTGCTGGTACAAAACGCTCTGGCCCAAGGCTGTGATAAAGGTGCCGCCGTGGTGCTGGACATTGCCACAGGAGAGATTTTGGCTCTGGCAAGCTTACCGGTTTTTGATCAAAATGATATAGCCACCAGTCTGGAAAGCACCGATGCTCCCTTTATTAATCGTGCCCTTTGCGGATACAACATCGGCTCGGTATTTAAACTGGCAGTGGCAAGTGCCGCACTGGAAAGCGGCATTTCCCCCTCCTACTCCTATGTCTGCCAGGGTTCCATCGATGTGGGAGGACAGGTGTTTCGCTGCAACAATCACGCCATTCATGGCTCCCTCTCTATGGGAAAGGCCCTCGAGGTTTCCTGCAACACCTACTTTATTCATCTGGCACAGCGGATCGATCCCGGCTTTTTGCTGGCTGTCTGCCGCCATTTTGGCTTGGGGGAAAGCACGGAGCTTGCCCCCGGCCTAATAGCACAATCGGGGAATCTGCCCACCCTCAAAGAGTTAAGTAGTCCGGCAGCTTTGGCCAACTTCAGCTTTGGACAGGGCAGCTCTCTGGCCACTCCCCTGCAAATCGCCCGCATTGTGTCGGTGATTGGCAACGACGGCGCTGCCGTCACTCCCAGTTTGGTTCAGGGCTTTACCCAGGATGGCCAAACCTTTTCGGAGCGTACCCCCAGCTATGCCAGCAGTCAGGTGCTCTCCCCCAAAACTGCCCGAAAGATGCAGGAATTGATGGTTGGGGTGGTGGAGGATGGAAGCGGCCGCACCGCTCGCCCCATGGTGGGAAGCGCTGGAGGAAAAACTTCTTCCGCTCAGACCGGCGTCATAACCGGAGAAGGCGAAGATGCCAAGGAAATTGTTCATGCTTGGTTTGCCGGCTTTTACCCCTCCCAACACCCCCGCTACAGCGTTGTTGTCTTTGTAGAGGGGGGAGAATCGGGAGAGCGGGTGGCGGCCCCCATCTTTAAGCAAATCGCTGACGGCATCGCGGCAATGGATCACATCCCCCGGGATTTGCCGGTCGCGGGAAAGTAGCATTGTTGCGTATTAGTGCTTCCCTTCCGTCCCCTTTCTCCCCCTTGATTTGAATTTCCTCATTTTTAAGCATTTTTTAGGATCTGATTTATTAATACAGAAAGCGCTGCGACTATAAAGTAAAGTCGCAGCGCTTTTTGCATTACATACCGTTCCCATCTTCTTTCCATTATCACTCCCCCTTAAAAATTTGCATAAACTGGCATAGCTTTCCTGTGCCGTAAAACATAAAGCACAACCCACCACCTGAAATTCTAAAAACGCCAGAGGTGAAAAAAATAATGGGAAACTCAACCATATTAATGAGTTCGGTGACCTCTGCTCTGCGAGCACAAAAGCTGCTGGAGCAGCGGGGGATCCGTTCCTATATCAGAAAAATTGCCAATCATCCAAAGCTGGGCGGCTGTGGCTATGGGTTGGAGCTGCTGGGAGATTTGAATGCTGCCCTGTGCCTGCTACAAGCCGCCGGCATTCGTATTCTGGGGATTTTGTAGCAGTAGCTCATCCGGGCAAATTGGCATCCACAAGGATGTTACCTTATGCGGGGGTGTAACCTGAATGATCTATTTTGACAACGGAGCAACCACTTTTCCCAAGCCTCGCGGCGTAGTAGAGGCTGTCCATCAGGCCATGACCCGCTACGGCGCCAATCCCGGCCGCAGCGGCCACGACCTGAGTATCCAGACATCCGCCAAAGTCTACCAGGCCAGAGAATCCGCTGCCAAATTGTTTGGCGTAAGCGACCCTGGCGAGGTGGTCTTTACCTCCAACTGTACCCATGCCATCAATATTGCCCTGAAGGGGCTGCTGCAACCGGGAGACCACGTCATCCTCTCCGACCTGGAGCACAACGCTGTCCTGCGCCCGGTTCATGCCCTGGCTCAAAAGGGGGATATTGAATATGATATTGCCAACACATATGCGGATTCCCGCAAAACAGTAGATTCCTTCTACCATCTCATTCGCCCCACCACTCGCCTGATTGTTTGTACCCACGCTTCCAACGTCTTTGGAATTCGATTGCCCATTGAGGACTTGGCTTTGCTATGCCGGGAAAAGAACCTTTTCTTCCTGGTGGATGCCGCTCAGTCCGCAGGAGTTCTGAATCTCGATGCTCCCTGCATGGGAATCGACTTTTTGTGCACCGCCGGTCATAAGGGGTTGTATGGCCCATCCGGCACGGGGCTGCTGATCACCGCTATGGGCAACAGTCTAAACACCCTGATGGAAGGGGGCACCGGCAGTTTTTCGGCAAACTATGAACAGCCTTTTGAAATGCCGGACCGGTTGGAGAGTGGCACCGTCAACACCGTGGGAATTCTGGGGCTGGGAGCGGGTATCCGCTTTGTGCAGGAAAAGGGAACCGCTCAGATCTACCGCCATGAAATGGGGTTGGCCAAAGAGATATTCCGACAGCTCAAGCGGATACCCCAGATTGAATTGTATACCCCCGATTTTGAAGAAGGAAGCCACCTTCCCGTTCTCTCCTTCAACATCCGGGGAATGGCATCGGAACAGGTAACCGAGAATCTTTCCCGCCAGGGCTTTGCTTTGCGGGGAGGGCTGCACTGTGCTCCTCTGGCGCATAAAAAGATGGGCACTTTGGAGCAAGGGACTGTGCGAATCAGCGTAGGAGCCTTTAATACAAAAGAGCAGGCTCTAAAGTTGTGCGATGCCATAAAAAAAACTTGTCGATGCAGTTGAATTACCGCAACAATATGGTAAAATAGTATTATATGGAGAGTTGTCCCAAAAAGCAGATGCCTTGAAATACGTGCGGCCCCTGCCCAACAGATGGTGCGGGCCGCTTGTGCTAGATTGTATGTGGTAATCTCATTTTCTTTTCAAGGTGGATGGAAAACACGCCCCGTGTAACACCAATGATGGATCTCTCCTAGCATCGATCAATTACACCGGCCTTGTGGGTCGGCTGTCCGGGAGGGTGGAGCTTGTCGGATATTCGAAGTGCTTTGGCCACATTGTGGGAAAGTATGCGTGGCATTATCAGCACGGTGAGCCTGTCCGATGTTCTGGACATACTCATTGTCGCATTTTTAATCTATCAGGCCGTCCGGCTGGTGCGGGAAACTCGCGCGATGCAGCTGGTCAAGGGCATTGTTTTAATTTTAGTTATGTATGTGTTGGCCCTTAACTTAAATCTAACCACACTGTCTTTTATCATTACCAACATCCTCCAATGGGGAATTGTGGCGCTGGCCATTGTCTTTCAGCCTGAACTTCGTCGTGCTCTGGAACAGGTGGGGCGTTCCAAACTGTCCAGCTCCCTTTTTCGGGAGACAGAGCATGGCGACAACATTCAGGTGCATAAAATGCTGGATTCTGTATGCGCTGCCGCGGTTCATCTTTCCGAGCGCAATATCGGTGCCCTGATGGTGCTGGAGCGGGAAACCAAACTGGGAGACGTAATCGCTACCGGTACCATCATCGATTCCGAGCCCACCACCGAGCTGATCTGCAATATCTTCTTCCCCAACTCTCCTCTGCATGACGGTGCTATGGTGCTGCGCAGCGGCCGTCTTCATGCGGCTGGATGTTTTTTGCCCTTGTCCTCCAACGATGAGATTGGCCGGGAGCTGGGAACCCGTCACCGGGCGGCTCTTGGCATGAGCGAAGTTTCCGATGCGGTGGTTGTGGTGGTATCGGAGGAAACCGGTGCCATTTCGGTTGCACTCAACGGCCGCCTGCAGCGGAATCTTTCGGCTCAAAATCTTACTAAATTGCTGGAAGCCAAAATGTTTAGCTTAAAGGCGGGGGAAGCATCTCCCGTCAAAGAGCGTGGCTTTTGGAGGATCTTTCGATGAAAAAACATAAGTTAAATATAGGTAATTTTCGCTTTAAAAAAATAAATATGAAGCAACTGTTCGACAACGACCGTTTCGTTATGGTTTTTTCGGTGTTTGTCGCTATTTTTTGCTGGATTGTGGTGGTTATTACCATCAGTCCCACCACGCCTTTGTCTATCCGCGATGTTCCGGTGCAAATTTCCCTGCGGAGCGAACGCCTGCAGGAAATGGGGCTTTCGCTCATTGGCGAAATCGATGAACGGGTTGAGGTGATGGTGGAAGGTCCCCGCTCTGTGGTGGGCAACATCAAACCGGAGGATCTTAACATTACCGTCAGCCTGGCCAAGGTAACCGAGGCCAACACATACGATTTGGAGCTGGTGCCTTTCACCACTCCTACAGACTACACCATTTTAAGCATCCGCCCTTCTGTAGTGCGGGTTCGGTTGGATCAGGTGATGTCCAAAACTCTGAATGTGGATTTAATGACCCGAGGACTGGCTGTCGCTGCCGGCTATCAGTTGGGCACCGAGCAGGTTTCCCCCACCGCCGTTCGGGTAACCGGTCCCGCCTCCGAGCTGGAAAAAGTTGCTCGCTGTGTGGCTTCGGTGGAGCTATCCCAACCTCTTTCCAATACCTATGCCGCCACCATCCCTGTAAAGCTTCTGGATGCTCAGGGGATGGAGCTGGATGCGGAGGAGCTCCACCTCACCTTGGACATGGAGAATGTCAACGTTTGGATTCCTGTGCTGCGAACCAAAGAGCTTCCTTTGCGGGTTAATTTTACCAATGTGCCTCGCGGGTTCCCCGAAAGTACGTTGCGGGAATATATGAGCCTTTCCAATACCAGTATTCTGGTGGCCGGCCCCATTCAGAGCATGGATAACTACAAAGAAATTGTAGTGGATATCGATTTACGAAGTCTGACTCCATCCAACAGCTCTTTCCAATTTGATGTCACGCTGCCCTCTGAACAATTTACCAACGTGAACAACATCTCCACCATTCTGGTGGAATTCAACACGGAATCCTGGAACACCGCAACCTTCCACAACATCAGCAACATTATTCCGGTCAATCAGCCCTCCGACTTTGAAATTACCTTGCTTACCGGCAGTCTGCCTGTTACCTTTGTGGGCGACGCCGCTGTTCTGGAGGAAATGTCGCCCGGTGATATTGTGGTAGAGCTGGATTTCTCCCAAAAGGAACTGACCAGCGGACAGGTAAGCTATCCGGTCAAGATCAGCGCTCCCACCAAAGGCATGGTTTGGGCAGCGGGCAACGATTATACCGTTGTGATTCAGGCTCGCCAAATTGAGGAAACCAGTGAGTAGCCTCTGGACAAGGGTTCTCCTTTGGCAAGCTGGTAATGCCAACATAATATCAATTTATATTATCAAAGCCTCCGGCAAAATGAACCGAACCAGTAAAAACGGACAATAGACAAAGAGCCCCCTGATGTAGGAAAATAGAACTACATCAGGGGGTATTTGTATGAGCAAGAGGAAATGGACAAACATCATAGCGGTCGAAGGACTAATTATTGAAATGCGAAAATTAGGAAAGACGAGGCAGGAGATCGCAGACGCTCTGGGATTGGAGAAGGCGCAGATTAAGAACTGGATAAGTCGTCACAATAGAAAGCAAGCGAAAAATGGAGGAAGGTCTGCCTCCAAAACGTCGAGGACGCCCACGCAAGCAAGAAATGTCACCGCCGGGGTAAAATGACCTTAAATCGCCGACGGGAATTGACCCACGGGAATAGAGAGGTTACCCTCAAGACAAAGCGTCTTGGAGGTGCCCGATATGCTAAGGAGTGGGATAATTATGAAGATAAAAGAGTCGGCTGGGGCGGGTAAGAGTGCATACGCCATCGGCAAAGAATTGGGCATCTCTAAAAACACAGCCCGAAAATACATGCAGCCTGGTGTTTCACCGCCGGAGAAAATTGACCGTCCATCGAAGCTGGATGCGTACAAGCCGCTGCTGCATGAGCTGATGGCCGATGGGATCTACAACTGCGTGGTACTGCTCGATCGGCTGCGTGAGGCCGGATATGACGGTGGCATCAGCATCCTCAAGGATTATGTGCATCCGTTTCGTCCGCCAAAGAAGCTGCCGGCCGTGCGGCGGTATGAAACAGCTCCCGGGAAGCAGGCGCAGATGGATTGGGGCATCTGCCACTACACGGACACCGGCGGCACAGTGCACAAGGTTCCGGTATTTGTGATGGTGCTGGGGCATTCCCGAGCCAAATACATAGAATTCACAAGCCGCTGTGACCTCTCCAGCCTTGAGCGCTGCATGGTAAACGCCTTTGCATACTTCGGCGGCGTGCCAGAAAAGGTGCTGACGGATAACATGAAGACAGTGATTATCGGCAGAGATGGCGGCAAGCCCATCTGGAACACGGCGTTCGAGGATTTCTCCGTGGATATGGGCTTCATACCAAAGGTGTGCGCTCCCCGCCGCCCGCAGACGAAGGGCAAGGTTGAACGTCTCGTCGGCTATGTAAAGGACAACTTCCTGCCCGGACGCAGATTCGAGGACTTAAACGACCTGAACCGTCAGGCACTGCAGTGGTGCCGTAAGCATGACGGGAAGGTTCATGGAACGACCGGAAGAATTCCGGCTATAGAGCTCTCAAAGGAAGGGCTGCTTTCGCTCCCGCCACAGGAGGTCATGGACAAGTACCGCTGGGAGACCAGAAGCGTGACCCGAGACGGCTTAGTGAGCTTTGATGGCATACACTATGGTGTGCCCTGGCAGTATAGCGGCAGGCAGGTTCAGGTTCGGCTGTGCGCCGGGTATGTCGAGATTCACCTGGACAACACACTCATAGCAAGGCATGAGGCCAAATACTCCGGCGGTAAAATTGTATGGCTCACCGGACAATACGCCGGTCTCAGCGAAAAGGGTGGAATACCACTGCCGAACAGCTTCGCCAAGCAGCATCCACCACAGGTCGAGGCTCGGGATTTGGGTGAATATGACCGGCTGTTCCAGGTGGCGTCCAATGGTTGAATTAGAGCATGCCAGAGATTTACTGGAGAATATGGGCCTCAAAACGGCGGCCGGGCTTCTGGATGCGCAGCTGGAGCGCTCCTTGAAAGCGGAGAACACCTATCTGGCCTTTCTCCTGGAGCTTCTCACTTTGGAGGATACGGAGCGTAAGCGTAGAGGTGAGGAGATGCGGATCAAGCTTTCCCGGCTCCCGCATAGAAAGACACTTGGCGAGTTTGACTTCGACTTTCAGCCCAGCATCGACAAACGGCAGATTGACGAGCTGGCGACGCTGGCCTTTGCCGCCAGGGCGGAGAATGTGATCTTGCTGGGGCCGCCCGGTGTCGGGAAAACGCATTTGGCTGTGGGCCTTGCCATGCAAGCTCTGAAGTCCGGCCTGGCCGTCTACTACACCAATCTTTCGCAGCTGATCGCAGACCTGAAAAAGGCGCAGGAGCAGAACCGTCTGGAACGCCGTTGGCGGGTGTATCTCAGACCGGATATCCTCATCATTGACGAGGTCGGCTACCTACAGCTTGACCGCACAGAGGCGCAGCTGCTCTTCAGACTCGTGTGCGAGAGATATGAGCATGGGAGCATTATTCTGACCAGCAATAAGTATTTCAGAGACTGGGGCGAGCTTATGAGCGACAGCGTTATTGCCACCGCCATGCTCGATAGATTGCTGCATCACGCCCATGTGATGAACATCCGGGGCGATACCTACAGGCTCAAAGATCGCAGAAAATCCGGCGTCATGCTGACACCACCGGCGGACATCCCGGCGGTAGGCTGATCGGCGGTAGAGAAATCGGCGTTTTGGGTCATTTCTCCCCGGCGTTTTTGGGTCAAATCAAGTCGGCGTTGACAGAAATGACGAGCGAAGAAGAATATAAATATGAGATTCGTCATTTAAAGATGGAAAATGAACTGCTCCGGGATTTTCTCTCGCTCACAGGAAGGAGGTGAAGGCCTGCGTCAAATACAACGTTATTTATCGCCATCAAGAAAAGTATTCCATTAGCGAAATGTGCCGGTTCTTTGAGGTGTCCCGCAGCGGTTACTATGCATATATCGGCAGGATGGATAAACCGGCAAAAGATCTGCCGCTGGCTGAGAAGATTCGCCAGTGTCAGGTTGATAGTCGCAATACATACGGCTATCGCAGAGTGCATATCTGGTTGCAGCGCAACGGCGTACACTGCAATCCCAAAACTGTGCTGCGTGTCATGAACAAGTATCATTTACTGTCTGTGGTCAGAAGAAAGCGGTATGTGACGTATTGGAAAGCGCTGAACCGTTTTCCAAACCTGCTCAATCGGAACTTTACAGCTGAACGACCCAATCAGAAGTGGGTAACAGACATTTCATACATCCGTACTGCCCAAGGCTTTCTGTATTTGTCCATTATCCGTGATATATATGACAATAGCATTGTTGCTTACAAAACCGGCAGAGAACAAAATATTCATCTTGTTCTCAATACAATCAAGGATGCTAAGAAAAACGAGAAGGTCACCGCAGAGTTACAGCTCCACAGTGACCAAGGCTTTCAGTATACTTCCCAAGCGTACTTCAAGCTAACTCAACAATACGGTATTACACCATCCATGTCAAGACGAGGAAACCCATATGACAACGCCCTGGCTGAAAATTTCTTTTCCATTCTCAAAACAGAGTGTATTAACAGAGTAAAAATACAGTCTTATGAAGAAGCCAAAGCACTTATTGACGATTATATCTATTTCTATAATCACCAGCGCATTCAGACTAAAACAAAACTGACACCGCTGGAATTGCGATGCCAGTTTATTGCTTGACTCTTTCACCCTACATCAGGGGAGCTTTTTATTCATGTCCACTAATCTCGGGGCGGTTCAAAACCGGAGGCTTTTGATGTGAGAAGCAATATTTTCTTTGAGGAAGCAATTCAGCGCTTGAAAATTCTACAAGTTATAATACTACTCCGGTTCTCCAAACTGATCCGAAGGATTGGACTGCTAGATAAACACAAGCTGAACCAGAAGCATATATGTTATGGTTCCTGCTGCAATGGACAGAAGCATTTGCTTTTTCCAAAAGTGCAGGCCCACCACCACTACAACTGCCAGCAGTTCAGGGAGTCCGCGGTACCCACTCCATACGTTGATATCCTTTAGGCTGTATACCACCAGCATACCCAGCACCGCAGGTGGAAGCACTTTCCCCAGATACTGGATAAAGGGAGGCGTTGGCCTATGGGGAGGAAAGATAACGAATGGTAAAAAGCGGGTGATCACGGTTCCCAATGCAACCATACCTATGGTGAACACCTGCTGGCCTATTGTCATGGTCATTGCATCACCCCCGCTTTCTGAAATGGCTTATGTAAAATGGACAGTGCCGCCAATATCATCAACATAGCCGGAATAATAAAATGAGTGCCGCCAAAAAGAACAAAGCTTAAAAAAGAAAGTGCCAATCCCAAAACAGAGCTGTAATGTGTTTTCTCTTTCATCCACTGTTCTAAGAAAATAACGAGAAACAGTGCGGTCATTACAAATTCCAGCCCCTTGGTATTGAACTGGATCAAAGAACCAAACACCCCACCCAAGGTAGCGCCCAACACCCAATAGCAGTGATTGAGCAAGGTGACAAACACCATAAACCACTCTTTGTCCACACCCTTGGGAATATCTGCTGTGCAGTTGATGGAGAAGGATTCATCGCACATGCCAAAGATTAAATAGTATTTTTTGATACCCGGCACATTGTATTTGTCCAACATCGAAAGTCCGTAAAATAAATGGCGGGCGTTGACCATTAAGGTGAGAATAAACGCGTTGAAAGGATCAAAAGGCATCAGCAGCAATCCCACTGCCACAAATTCTACCGAACCTGCAAATACAGTCAGGCTCATTAGCATGGGATACAGGAAAGAAAAGCCCGACACGTTCATGTAAATTCCATATGCCAATCCTAAAAATAGAAATCCGGCCATGATGGGAATGGTAACCGGAAAAGCAGCTTGAAACGCCTTTTTAAGCACCATTGGTTTTGATACGCTGTTATCCCTCAAGATATATCCTCCCTTTAAGTTGCACAGCCTGCCAAGGCTCAGCATTGCAGCAGGTTCATTGCGTCATTGGAAACTGTCAGGCGATCGCAGGTGATATGAAAATAGGAGCAACCTTTCGGTTACTCCTATAGAACAAATCGAAATGGAGCGGGTGATGGGAATCGAACCCACGTAACCAGCTTGGAAGGCTGGAATTCTACCATTGAACTACACCCGCAACGCAACGTAACTTATTATAATGGATTGTCCCGCTGCTGTCAAGACTGAACCGCAAAAAACGGCCAAGGGGCCATCTATGCTGGGATTCACAGGCAGAGATTTTGTACCAAAAAAGCAGACCTTGCATCGTTAAGGTCTGCTTTTTGTAATTCAGTTGAAATTTTATTCCTCAAAACGATCAAATCGATCCAAAACATCCCGGGAGGGAGAGTACATCATGATCTGACCGTTGACAAAGGCTCCCCGCTTGATTTCCAGCTCGTCGGTGGAAATGTTCCCCAAGACAGAAGAGGACGATCCAATGGAAACCATATGGCGAATCTCGATGTTCCCCTTGATTTTTCCGTCTATTTCCGCCTGCTGAGCCTGCAAATTTCCCAGTACCCAAGCGTCGTTGGATATGGTAATGGCATCTTCGCAACGGACATCTCCATCCACCTGAGCATCATATATGTAGGCATTGGCAGCGGTTGTATTGCCCCTTACCTTACCAGCCACCACAATGTTGGATTTGCAATCAATATCTCCAAACACCTGTCCCAGCAAGCGGACCGAATCGTCGGTTTGCACACTGCCGCGAATCACCGTATTCTTGGAGATTATCGTCTTTTCATCGTCGTAAAGGCTGTCCCCAAAGTCGACGTAAGGACGGTCCGTATCTTGGTTATCATACATATTTTCTTCCTCCAAACGAGAAAGTGCGGAGGTGTAATTCTTTTCGTAGTTGCGGTATGGCGCCGCATCTGGTTGGGCTAAAGACTCCTCTTCGTCCTCGTCGAAAGCACTGGCCTGGCGAAACGCTTCCATGACATCCTCATCCAACCCAGAGGGCGCACGATCCGAAGAGCTTTTAGCATCCTCCAAGTCCAATGGAGCACTGCCGTCTGACATAGAAACACTCGAGGGCGTTTCCTTAGCACCTTCTAACGGTTCAACCACCTGTTGCCCAGCCTGATCTTCATGCTCACGGAAAAAATCCCGTTTCACACTGCGCAATGCTTCAATAAAATCTTCTTTGAAACTCACTGCACGCACCCTCTCCTCAATCTATGCTTTTACCTAGGCAATCCCGTATTTGGTGATTGGATGCCCCCGTGGGGAGGCAAGACCTCGGATTGCTCGACAGGCTGGCTGTCAGGAACCGCCACCGCTGTCAATGGGGATTGGCCCCGAGATGTATTTGCTATCTCAGATGCGGAGCTTTCTGCCTGCAAAAAATCCGAACCGGACGCTGTTTGCGCCTGGCTTGTCCCCTGTGGAACTGGAAGCTTTGCTGTTTCCGAAGGGTATGTGTCGGAAGCCTCTCCATCCAAAGGCTGAGGCGGCGAAGATTGCCCCTGAACCTGAACATAAGCAGAGCGGCTTTCCGCAATCATGCGGCTCAATTCGGGCATAATCCGCAACATTTTAACACTAACTACAAGAAACAGAATAGCCGGCACCAAAAAAAGCAGTACAATGAAAATATAAATAGCATTCTTGATGCGTTTTACCCTTTTATAATTTATCATATATTCCATACGCCCTTAGCATTTATACACCTAACAATTAGTTTAAGTGATTATACAATTATTGTCAAGCAATATTGCCGAATTCCCCTGCAAGAAAAGCTGGCTGTACAATACATTTCGCTGATAAAAGCTACTCTTTCCAGAGCTGTATCACCTTGGAATGATGAAGCCCCGCCAGAATCTGAACCAGAATGGGAAAAAGAATCATCCCTAAAAATCCCATCAATTTAAAGCCGGCATAAATAGCGCAGAGGGTAACCAGAGGATGAAGCCCCAGCTGGTTGCCCACAATGCGAGGCTCAATAATATTGCGCACAACAATGATGATGGCATAGAGAATGGCGAGACCAACCGCCAACGGCACCTGCCCGTTGAGCAGGGAGATTGCAATCCAGGGAACCATAATGCCGCCGGTTCCCAGCACCGGTAAGGCATCAAAAATGGCGATTCCCAAGGCAATCAGAACAGAGTTTTCCACCCCCAATACCGTAAGGCCGACAGCAAGCTCTATAAAGGTGACGCTCATCAGCTTTAGATAGGCTACAATATAATTCCCCACCGTTTTAAAGGTATCATTTTTAATGAGGAAAATCAGATGGCGGTGCTGTTCCGGAATCTGCCGGGCAAGAAAACCGGCCACCTGAGCATAGTTCATGCTGATAATGAGGGAGGACATGATGGTAAAAAAGAAGGCCAGCATAAAAGCGGGAATCTTGGTGGTGAGAGTGCCCAATTTTGCAATGGCAGAGGAGGAAAAGGTAAAAAGGGCATTTTGCATATTTTGCAGGGTGACCTCCAGCAGATTGCCGGAGTTGCCCGTCATGCCGGGCAGAAGAGGTTCCAGAACTTGTTCAAAAAAATTGCTGATGGAAAGAATGGCCGGTTGAAAGGTTGCCGTATAAAAAGTGGGAATGTCAGCTAGAATGTTCTGAACGGCCTGCACCAATTTGGCCCCTCCAAGGGTAAGAAGAGCGGCAATCAGCGCATAGGCCAAAAGCAGCACCACACATCCGGTAAATTTGGGACCTGCTTTGGTGTGCTTGGTAATAAACTGGACAATGGGCTTGAAAATCATGGCAATGGCGTAGCCGATAAGAATCGGTAGCAGCCAGGGCACCAGATATTTGAAAGCCAGAACAACCAGCGCTACCACCAGGGCAACGTATGCTGTGTTAATAATAAAGGCTTTGCGTTTTTCGGTTCTAGCGTCCATAAAGAACCTCCTGTTCCACAAGGAATGTCAGTATCCGGCGGCAGCCAGTCCGGTCCGCCACCTGTGGGTCCTTTCTTGCCAATATAGAATTTCTGTCATTGCGCCATCATCCACTTTTTTACACCGGATAATTGATAAATGGGCAAAGCAAGGCCAGTTTATACAACAACATCATAGGATTCAATTGCTTTCTAAGGCAAAATAGCGTCATGCACCGTTTTGGTATTGGCGCCAAAGATGTTCCGCTTCTTTTAGCAGTGTCTCTTTTTGGTTGCGCTCCGGCCGATCCAGCACCAACTCCAAAAGGGAACGAAGCATCTGCCCCACCATGGGACCGCCAGGCACTCCCAAATCTAAAAGTTCCCTGCCCCCCACCGCCAAATCCTTCACACTCAAGGGGTCTTTGGCTGCCAGGATCTCATCCAGCAGCTTTGCAGACACATCACACTGCTCTACCTCGCAAGGCCGGGGGGGTGCCTTTGCCAGACTGTTGGCCCCCTTGACGGCAATGAGATCCTGCACCACATCTGACCCCCACTCAGCGCAGAGCCGGCGCAGGGAAGCCTTGTGGGCGGGCAGCTGGATCATATGCTGCCGGATTAAAAGCTCCACCCGTTTTGCTAAGTGATTGGGATATCGAAGTCGTTTGAGAATGGCTGCGGCATAAGCAGCACTGATGGCGGCGTGATTATCGCAGCCGCCCCTCCCCTCCTGCCTCTGCTCAAATGCCTTTGGCTTTCCAATATCGTGAAGCAGCGCCGCCAAACGGATTTCCAGCCGGAGTGGAGCAGCGGCTACCGCCGCAAAGAGATGCCTGTCCAGTGAATGAAAAGACTCCTCCTGCTCCATTCCAATGCAGAAAGCGATTTCCGGGATGATTGCCTCCAGAATCCGGTAATCGGCAGCAAGACACAGGGCGTAAAAAACATCTTCTCCCAACAGCAGCCTATTTAGCTCTGCCGAAATCCGCTCACCGGATACCTTCTGGAGCAGTGGGGCAAGCTGAGATGCAGCTGCAAGGGTTTCTGGTTCCGGTTGAAAGGAGAGCTGAGAGGCAAAGCGCACAAGGCGCAATATCCGCAAAGCATCCTCATCAAAGCGTTGCAGAGGATGGCCCACGCAGCGCAAAATGCCGGCCTTTAAATCTTCTGCCCCGCCAAAGGGGTCGGTCAATCCCTCGTGGGGAGCATAGGCCATGGCGTTCACGGTAAAATCCCGGCGGGCCAAATCCTCCTTCAGGCTGCGGGTAAACTCCACCGTTTGGGGATGCCGATGGTTGAGATAATCCCCATCCCGTCGCAACGTGGTGATTTCAAGGGGATTTCCCTGCTCCATCAACGTGACAGTACCATGTCCTATTCCGGTGGGCAACACTTTGTGATTGGGAAAAGCGGCGATGACCTGCTCAGGCAGTGCTGAGGTGCAGATGTCCCAATCAGAAGGCTGGCGCCCCATCAAACTGTCCCGCACGCAGCCCCCTACCAAATGGGCACTGTAGCCAAAAGCCGTCAGGGTTTCCATACAGCGCCGGACATAAGGGGGAATCGTTATCTTCATCATTTAGTAGCTGCCGTGGATTCCATTGGAAAGACAGCGAAAGCTTAAATCCTCCCGCGCAAAAAATCCCATGGACTCCCAAAACCGATTGCCCGGCAAGTTGTTTTTATAAACCACCAAGGCAAGCTGGTTGATATCCTCCCGCTTCATGGCCTCCACAACGGCCTGTACCAGGGCACGGCCGATGCCTTGGCGGCGCTTGCCCGGCTGTACCACCGCATGATAAATATAACCGCGCAGACCATCCTGTCCACTCATAATGGTGCCCAAAAGAACTCCGTCCTTTTCCGCTACAAAACAGGAGGTGGGATTTCTGGCCAAAAAGCGCTCAATTCCCTCCCGGGAATCGTCCAGCTCCCCAAAACCCAATCCTTCGGTTTCGCTCCAAAGGCGGTACATCCTGTCATAATCAGCAGCGCACATCAGGCGTATGAGCATACATCTGTTCCTTTCCGATCACCGTACGGTGTTGACAATTTTTCCAATTCCTTCGATTTCGCACTCCACTACATCACCGGGAGAAAGGAATTTGGGAGGCTGAAAGCCGATTCCCACACCGGAAGGAGTTCCGGTGGCAATGATATCTCCCGGTTCCAGTACAAAGCCAGAGGAAAGTTGGGAGATTAAAAATGGAATGTCGTAGAGAAACTCCTGGGTATTGCTATTTTGGCGCAACTCCCCATTGACCCAGCAACGCACCGAAAGGTGAGGGGAAGGGCCAAATTCATCAGCGGTGACAATCCAGGGTCCCATGGGCGCAAAGCCTTCCAGACTTTTGCCAAAGTAATACTGTCCGCCATGGCCCCTTTGGATATCCCGGGCGGAGACATCGTTGAGGATGGTGTAGCCAAACACACAGTCCCACACGTCCTCCGGGCTGACATGGTCGCAGCGTTTGCCGATGACAACCGCCAGCTCCGCTTCATAGTCCAGCTCTTGGGTGATATCGGCATGGGCGGGAATATCCTCCCCGGTGGCGGTGCACCGCCCCACCCGCTTAGAAAAATAAAGGGGGTTGGGTGCTTTTTTGTACTCAATTCCTTTGAAACGGGTGGATTCCAGAGCATGCTCCAAATAGTTCATGCCCACACAAATCAAGTCGTGGCGGGGGTGGGGTATGGGTGCCAGCAACTTGACCTCTCCCAGTGGAAGAGGCTGGCCTTTGGATAGAGCATCAAAGCTCTCTCCGCCATAGGTGGAAATCAAGCTAAGCATATCAGCAGCGTCTGTCAACGGATAAATCAGTTGCTCATCCCCAGAGAGCGCTCCCACTGCTTCTTTTTCCTCAAACAAATAAGTAGCAAATTTCATCCATACTTTCCTTTCAAAGTTGTGAAGTACGAAAAGTGGTTAAGTACTCTATATATTAGCACAAAATAGTGGAATACGCCATACTATTTTGATAGATGATGTTGCAACCCAAAAAGGCGGACGGAAGTTGTCGCAGCCTTTGGCAATATCACGTAAAAGCAGTATAAATAGAAGCAAATGTCGTAAAAATACCATAAAGTTTAAAATAATCCCCTCCCCCTCTTGCGCATTCGCTATTTATGGTATATACTGAGATCGTAACATAAGTGACCAAACTGGAGGGAGATTGTTTTTGAAGCAGGTGTACCTTTATACCGACGGTGCCTGTTCTGGCAACCCGGGCCCGGGCGGTTGGGGGGCTATCTTGCGGTTTGGCTCCCACCAGCGGGAACTAAGCGGTGCTCAGCCCAACACCACCAACAATCGGATGGAGTTGACTGCCGTGCTGGAAGGGCTGACCGCCCTGAAGGAGCCCTGTCAGGTGGAGCTGTACAGCGATTCCACCTATGTAGTCAACAGTGTAGAAAAAGGTTGGGTGTATAACTGGCAGCGGAAAAACTGGATGAAAAAACCAGGCGAGCCGGTGCCCAACGCCGATTTGTGGAAGCGGCTGCTGGAACTGCTAAAAATCCACAAGGTGAATTTTCACTGGGTACGGGGTCATGCGGGTCACCCGGAAAATGAACGGTGTGACCAGATGGCCGTGGAAAGTTATAAAAAGCTGATACAGACACAGAAATTGTAAGGATTGGAGACATGAGCATGGAGCGATTTGTATATGCCGACAACGCAGCCACCACTCCGGTGTCGGAGGAAGTGCTTAAGGCCATGCTGCCTTATTTTAGGGAGGAGTACGGCAACCCTTCCAGCATCTATCAAAAAGGAAGAGATGCTGCCAAAGCCATTCGCCTGGCCCGAGAAAAGGTAGCCAGTGGCATTGGAGCATGTCCAGAGGAAATTTACTTTACCTCCGGCGGCAGCGAAGCAGATAACTGGGCCATCAAGGGAGTGGTTCAGGCTCTGGCCAAAAAAGGCAAAAAGCATATTGTCACCACCGCTTTTGAACATCACGCCGTGCTCCATGTTTGTCAGAGCCTTCGTAAGGAAGGAATCGAGACCACCTATTTGGAGGTGGGACCTCTGGGAATTGTAAAACCCGAGGATGTAGCCGCCGCCATCCGGGAAGACACCGCTCTGGTGACCATTATGTATGCCAACAACGAAATCGGCACCATTCAGCCCATTGCTGAAATCGGAAAAATATGCCGGGACAAGGGTGTCCTGTTCCACACCGACGCTGTTCAGGCCTTGGGCAATGTGGAAATTGACGTGGTGGCTCAGAACATCGACCTGCTCTCTTTGTCCGGCCACAAAATTCATGCACAAAAAGGGATTGGTGCTCTGTATATTCGCAAGGGTGTGCGCATCCCCAACCTGATTGACGGGGGCGGACAGGAAGGCGGACACCGGGCAGGTACCGAAAACGTCCCCGCCATTGTGGGACTTGGAGTGGCGGTGGAGGAAGCTGTCAAGGATATAGAGCAGCGAGCAGCCAAGACCCGCAAAATGCGGGACCGGTTAATCGATGAGATTATAAAGCTGCCCCGCACCCGTCTGAACGGGGATCGAGAAAAGCGCTTGCCCGGCAATGTCAATGTTTCCTTCGAGGGGATCGAGGGCGAGAGTCTTCTGTTGATGCTGGACATGAAAGGGGTAGCTGCTTCCTCCGGCAGCGCCTGTACCTCCGGCTCTTTGGACCCCAGTCATGTGCTGTTGTCCATCGGTCTGGTGCACGAGGTGGCCCACGGTTCTCTGCGACTTTCCATCAACGACCAGACAACGGAAGAGGATATCGATTACATCCTAAAGGTGCTGCCTCCTGTGGTAGAGCAGCTCCGGGCCATGTCCCCCCTGTGGGAGAGCATTGTCAAGGGAGAAGATAAATACAACAATTGATTGCATCCATGCAAGCACTCTTTGGAAGATTGAAAGGAAGGCAAATATGGAATATTCAGATAAGGTATTGGATCATTTTTCCAACCCCCGCAATGTGGGCGAATTGGCCGACGCCGACGGTATCGGCGAAGTTGGCAGTCCTGCCTGCGGCGATATCATGAAAATGTACATCAAGGTGAAGGACGGGAAAATTGCTGACGTAAAGTTTAAAACCTTTGGATGCGGTGCAGCAATCGCCACCAGTTCCATGGCTACCGAGCTGATTAAGGGCAAGTCGTTGGAAGATGCTCTCAAGCTGACCAACAAGGCGGTGGTAGAAGCACTGGACGGTTTGCCTCCGGTAAAGATTCACTGTTCCGTGCTGGCGGAGCAGGCCATCAAAGCAGCAATTTCCGATTATTACACACGTTTGGGAATTGATCCCCTTCCCATTGTAGGACCCATTAAGGATACCCACTGCCACGCACATCTCCATTGATTCTGCCGGTGCTTAATCATACAAAAAAGACCATCCGTTTTGCGGATGGTCTTTTTGTGTTATATGCCTTTTTTATACAACCACAAAGAATAAAGGGTGGGGATAAATACTAGGCCCATAATCCCAACAAAAATGAAGGTGGCAAACAAGCCGGATTGAGTGTACTGGGTGAGAACGCCACATACAATCATGAGAAGTCCGCCTATCATCCAGAGCTTTCCGGCCAGGCGGTGGGTGCGGTTCCAGTTTTCCTCACTGTGAAGGGTCCAGGGCAGGCGAATGCCCATGGTATAGCTCTGCTTGGTTTTGGGCAGATAATTTCCAATCATCATAAATAAAATGCCAACCAGAATGCACACAATTAAAGGGATGGGGAGATTGTATCCCAGCCCGATCAACAGGATGGAGGTGGTAAGGACAAGGCTCAGCACCGGGCAGCTCCACACAACCAGTTTTTTCAGGGCAGTGGACATATTGGCACTTTTGGGGTCCAAGGAGATAAAAACTGGTACCAGCAGAGTGGTACCTGCCATTATCAGGGGCAGACCAAACACCGTAAAAGCCTTGCTGGAATACCCGTCCACAGCGCCGGAAAAGTTCCAGTGGGTGGGCAGCTGAGGCGGAAGTCTATGGTAAATAGCCACGCCAAACAGCATGGGCAAAAGTGCAATCAGAACCGGCAACAGAATATGCTTACTCCATTTTTTCATCATTCTTTGCCTCCTTAAACTGAGCTAACCACAGCATCAGTTCTTCCAATACCGAAATATTCAAATCATAGTATACGTAATTTTTATATTTGCTTTCATAAATCAGTCCTGCTTTTTTCAGCAAAGACAAGTGATAAGAAACGGTGGCTCCGCTAAAGTCAAATCTTCCGGCAATATCCCCGGCCGACATTCTGCCCCCGCGCAGCATCAAAAGAATTTCGCGCCGTACAGGATCTGACAATGCTTTAAATGTCTCCGGAAATCCCACATCGCTGCCCCCAATCTATTTAGAAGTTTATCTAAATAGATTGTAGCATTCCAAATATTCTATGTCAATCCTATTTCGATTTTTTCTAAATAGTTCTTCATAAAAAATCCGCCCAAAAGGGCGGAAGTTTTTTTGAACTGGGGTTAGCGGAAAAAGAAGGGGAACCACCACCAAAAAGGTCTGCGGATAGGTGGCGGCGGGGGCCCCGGGGCCCATGGCGGACGATGACCCGGTGGTGGCCCTGGCGGTGGACGATGGCTCGGGCCTGGTGGGCGAGGTCCCGGCCCCGGCCTTGGGCGATTACCGGGCCGGTTGGGGCTGCCAAAGCGGTAATTGTAATGGTTGGGCATCTAAGTACATCCTTTCACGTTGATTTACGTGTCTTCGACACACTCCAATCTATGCCGTCTCCTCAAAGCAGGTGTGAAGCCTGCCAAAGGGGAATTTTGGTTTTTTGCAAAAGACAGGAGATTTTGTCCTGTTTTTAACACAAAACTTTCCTCTTTTACATATGATATAGAAGAAACGGAGGTGAGGGGATGAAAAGGCGGTCTTCCCGCCACAGTTCGGTTAGAGGAAGAATATGGTTTTTCATATTGCTCCTTGCCTCGCTGCTGATATTAACAGGCCTCCAGTTGCGTCCGGTCATCGAAGGGGTTGCCGCCTATCAAGCCAAGGTGTTTGCAACCAAAACCGTCAACGATGCCGTGCTGGCCGAACTGGCCCGCGAGGGCGTTCATTATGGAGATATGGTTCAGCTCTCCTACAGCAGCAATGGCAACATTACCTCCATTCAATCCAATATGATGGAAATCAATCGCCTGAAGGCCCAGGTAACCAAGGCAGTGCTGGAAACCCTGGAAAATATGGGACCTGCCTCCATTTGGGTTCCCTTGGGCACCCTGCTGGGAAATGAAATCACCTCCGGCCGAGGGCCTTTGGTAGAAATTAAAATATACCCCACCGGATATGTGCAAACCGACATTTACTCCCAATTTACCAGTGCGGGCATCAATCAAACCAATCATCAAATATTTCTGGGCACCAGCGTCCAGATGATGGCGGTCATCCCCGGATACCGCATCAAATGCGAAAGCTCCACCAGCTTTGTCATCGCCCAGACAATCATCGTAGGCAACATCCCCGACACCTATGTTCAGTTGGGAGAAAGCTCACCTTTCATCTCCAAGCTTAAAGATGAAATCAAGTTAGAGGGTTAGGGCCTCTTTCAAAAACAGCTTTCTGCGCTGTCAACACAGCAAATGCGGAAAATTTCTGGCCGAATGGGAGAATGTGATTGATTCCTCTTAGTAATCCCCCTGTATCTGTGCTATACTAGCGGTGTATGGTGCAATGATACAGGGGGTAATAGTTTGGACAGAGAACAAGCAAGAAAAAAAATAGAAGAACTGCGCAAACTGGTGGAATATCACGATCACCGCTATTATGTCCTGGATGATCCCCAACTGGAGGATTATGAGTACGATCAGCTCTATCATCAGCTTTTGGAGCTGGAGGAACAGTTTCCGGAATTTATGGATCCCAACTCCCCTACCCAACGGGTGGGCGGCAAAGGCTACACCACCTTTGAGCCGGTTATTCACACCGTTCAAATGGGCTCCTTGCAGGATGTCTTTCATCTGGAGGAGCTGGACGCCTTTGACCGGCGGGTGCGGGAGCGAGTGGAAAACCCTCGCTATGTGGTGGAATCCAAAATTGACGGGCTCTCGGTGAGCTTGGAGTATCGGGACGGTGTGTTTTTTCGGGGCTCTACCCGGGGAGATGGACATACCGGCGAGGATGTCACCGCCAACCTGCGCACCATCCGCTCCATTCCCCTCAAACTCTCCGAGCCTCTCCCCTACCTGGAGGTTCGAGGGGAAGTATACATGCCAAGGCAAAGTTTTGAGCGATTGGTAGCCGCCCAGGAAAATGCCGGGGAGCAGCCCTTTAAAAATCCCCGCAACGCTGCCGCCGGCTCCCTGCGGCAAAAGGATTCCAAAATTACCGCTACCCGGGGACTGGATATTTTTGTCTTTAACATTCAGCAGATTCAAGGGGTAGAGCTTTCCGGTCATAAAGAAAGTTTGGATTACCTCAAAAAACTAGGATTTTCTGTCAGCCCGGAATATGAAGTATACGATACCATTGGGGAAGTCAAACAGCGGATTGAGGTCATCGGTCAAAACCGGGGAAAATTCCCCTATGATATCGACGGAGCTGTTGTAAAGGTGGACAACCTTACACACAGAGAACTCCTCGGTGCTACCAGCAAATTTCCCCGCTGGGCAGTTGCTTACAAGTATCCACCGGAGGAAAAGGTCACCACTCTGCGGTGGGTGGAGGTAAAGGTGGGCCGCACCGGTGCCCTGACTCCCACCGCTGTCTTTGATCCCATTACTCTGGCAGGTACCACCGTCACCCGGGCGGTGCTGCACAATCAGGACTACATTGACCAAAAGCGTATCGCCGTGGGAGATCAAATCATTGTCCGCAAGGCAGGAGACATCATCCCAGAGGTGGTGGGAGTTGCCCAGCATGGCGGCGCCCAGCCTTACCAGCTGCCCCAAAACTGCCCCTCCTGCGGGGCCCAAGCAGTGCGCCCGCCGGGGGAAGCAGTGCTGCGCTGTCCCAATGCGGAATGTCCCGCTCAGTTGTTGCGCAACCTGATACACTTTGCAAGCAGGGATGCCATGGATATTGAGGGACTCGGCCCTGCCGTGGTGGAACTGCTGGTGGAAAACGGCCTGGTACAATCCCCTGCCGACCTCTACCACAAAACGGTAGAGGAAATTCAGCCCTTGGAGCGGATGGGCAAACGCAGCGCCGAAAACCTCATCGCCGCTATTGAGGCTTCCAAAAAACGGGATCTTTCCCATTTGATTTTTGCTTTGGGCATTCGCGGAATCGGGCAGCGGGCTGCCCAGCTATTGGCTCGTCGGTTTGGGGATATGGATGCTTTAATGATTGCCACCCCCGACGAAATTGCCTCCATAGAGGGATTTGGAGAGATTATGGCGCAGTCTGTCCATTCCTTCTTTGCCCAGGAGGGCAACCGCCATCTCATCAACGCACTCCAAGAGGCGGGAGTGAACATGAAATCCAACTTGCGACCCACCGGTTCGGCTTTGGAAGGGTTAACCTTTGTATTGACCGGTACCCTTCCCACGCTATCACGCTCCGAGGCTTCCAAAATGATCGAAGCGGCAGGGGGCAAAACCTCCTCCAGCGTCTCCAAAAAGACAAGCTATGTGGTGGCAGGAGAAGAAGCTGGCTCCAAGCTGACCAAAGCCCAAAGCCTTGGAATCCCCATCATTGATGAAAGAGAGTTGCTGCGGCTTTTGGAAGGATAAGCAGCTAGCAAATCGGCTTCTGTCTGTTACAACAAAAAATGCAAAAGCCCATTCTCAGCAGGAGAATGGGCTTTTATCTATTTTTTAGCTTGTTCAAGACACTGGCGGAAGAGATAGTCAAAATCATCCACATGGATGGTGCAACCACTGACGGCGTCGGTGAGACCGTCTGGAGTGATGTTCAGAGCATCAATGCCATGCTCCAGGACAAATTGTTCCGCAGCCGTTGCCTGATCATACCATTCCCCCACGGCTCCCACCGTCAGCATTCCATATAGTCCGCTTTTGGAGTACTGCTTCTTCCGGATGGGTATGCTGTCATCTTTGTAAACGGCGTCCCAATTGATCTTGACAATTTCTCCGCCTTCGATGGTAAGCTCCAGAATTTCTTTCCAGCCGCTGTCTGCAAATTCCGGGTACTCCGCCGTATAGACACCATCCCGATATTTTGCCGTTGCCCCGCAACCGGTGGTCAGCAACAAGAGAAATGTCAGCACAATACAAAGAACACATTTTTTGTTCATAGTCTCATACCCTCCTTACGTTCCTGCATCACACTCTGCCGTAAACGGAATTGTTGAACCATTTCCATTTGATAATTGGATTGACTGGAGATTTCACCCGCTGCATTGGCGGAGCGGGCAGCTATGGAGTTGTTTTGCTCTACAATGGATTCCACATGAGCTACGTCGGACATAATACCCTGAATGTCTTCTTCCTGTTCCCGGGAAAGTGCGGCAATATCCCGGATGATGGCGTTGCTTTCTTCCACTCCTGCCACTATTTCCTCCAGAGATGTGGACGTGGTCTCTGCAATGGAGGCGCCCAGGGCAGCTTTTTGCATGGTGTCGTCAATCAGTGCTCCTGTATCCTTGGCCGCCTCGGCGCTTTTGGCGGCCAGATTTCGCACTTCTTCCGCCACTACGGCAAAGCCCTTTCCGTGTTGACCGGCCCGTGCCGCCTCAACCGAGGCATTGAGGGCAAGAAGGTTGGTCTGGGAGGCAATGTCGTCAATCACCTTAATCACTTTGCCAATGGACTGGCTGGAAGCATTGATGGCCTGAGCTGCCTGCATCATCTGGTTCATTTTTTCTCTGCCGGTTTTAGCGTTGTCCTGTATGTTGCTCACCAAATCCAAAGCCTGCTGCGCCAAAGCTGCGCTTTGCTCGGATTTTTCGGTAACGCGGCGCACCGACAAAGACAGATTTTCCACCGACTCCGATTGCCTGCGGGAACCTTCCGCCAGGTGATGAGAGCCTTGGGAAAGCTCGGCAGCCTTTTGGTTGACCCAAACGGTGGAACGGGCAATGCTGCCAAACTTCTCATTGAGGTTGTAAAGCATCTTTTGTACCGCAAGCCCCATGGTATCCTGCTCGGACTGCAAATCCATCGAAACCGTCAGGTTCCCGTTGGCCACATGGGCCAGCGTTTCGTCGATGCGATACAAACGGTCCAAAAGCACCAGCAGGGCCTTGGTGCACTGGGAAGTTTCGTCTTTGCCCTCTGCCACTTCCAGGAGCTGTTGCTGCCGCTCCTGCGAAATTTGCAGGTTGCCCGATGTTCCAATTTGATGAAGCACATCCCGCATGTTGCCCAGAGGTATGGTGATGGAGCGCATTAAAATCAGAGCCATGATGGCTGCAACAAGTAGGGATACGGCGCAGACAGCTACCACAATCCATAAAGTGACAAAGTTGAATTTTTTGGTGATCCGCATCTCTTTGTTGGAAGCTTCCGCAATATCCGTAATGGTGTTGGATAAAATCTCGTGGGCCAGCAAATTGGTTTTGTGCCACTCCTCCGATTGTTGGCGGAAGGTCTGCAAATCCGTTGCGGACAGCGGAGCCCCCAGATGATATTGGTCCGCAATGCCAATCAGAGCACTACTCCACTGGGAATAAAGGGCATCATAAGCCTCGATATTTTCTCGAAAACGCAGCAACTGGGGATGGGCATCTATGTATTCGTAAAGCTTTTTAAGCCGTAGATCACAGTACATCAGCTGTTTTGTGGCATCGGCATAAGCTTGCTCGGACTGGGTTTCGTACAACACACCCGCCGTAATGCGGGTCTCGTTGAGAATATGCATCAACTCGTTGGCATTGCTTTGCAGGGCGCTGTAAACGTCCACTTCACTGATATTGGCACCAGTTTGAGCAGACGAGGTTATGGCTGTAACGGCAATCAAAAGAAGAAGTAGCAGTACGGAGGAAAATCCAACAATAATTTTTTGGGCTATTTTCAGATTCTTCATATTGTTCACTCCCACAACTTTCATTGGCTATATTCAGATCCGGTCTGTGCCTTTTGTCATTCCAATCACGCGGTTCTTTTTGTCTCAAAGCCAGTCTGCCGTTTTATCTACTTTATTCGTGGACGTTAATTTTATAAGGAATTGCTGATAAGGGGGTGCGCCCAGAGTTGTGTAAGCCAGCGTTAACTTCTAAGATATCATACCAATTATTTAAAAATAACACAAGAACAGGGGCATTTTCGAACCTTTTTGCCCTTATTTGTATAAACTGAACTATCAGCAATTGGTGGGAATACAGCTCGTTTGTCGGGAAAGGTGGGTATACTCATGCGAGAAATCGCCTACAACAGAGAAAAGGCTGTGACCTATGCCCATACATGGGCCTTTGGCCGAAATCCAAAATATTTTAACTTCACCGGTTTTGGCGGCGACTGTGCTAATTTCGCTTCTCAGTGCATCTATGCCGGTATCGGCGTGATGAACTACAAGCCATTGTATGGTTGGTACTACAATTCCCCCGATGATCGCACCCCCTCCTGGTCGGGGGTGCCATATCTCTACAACTTCTTGGTGGGAAACAAGGGAGTGGGTCCCTACGCCACCGAAACAAATCTGGCAGCCATGGAGCCGGGGGATATCATCCAAATTGCCACCTATCGGGATGATTTTAACCATACATTGGTGGTGGTGGAAAGTGACGGCTCCGGTAATCCAGAAACTTTGCTCATTGCCGCCCACAGCTATGACAGTGATTACCGCCCTTTGGCCACCTATGAAATTCGCAGGATGCGCTGTTTGCACATTCTGGGTGGGCGAACTTGGTAAACCACAAAAGTGTACACCATAACTGCAAGAAATACATACCTCGAGTACCGAATTGGGCGAAATCGGTACTCAATTTTTTTATTCCAGCAGCTTGCGCAGCTCAAAAAGCTTGGTCAAAGCCTCGATGGGGGTGAGGGTATTCAGATCCAAGCGCTTGAGTTCCTCCTCCACCTCCGATGCTTTTTGAGATGCTAAACTGATTTGATAGCCGTCCTCTTCCCGGGCAGGGCGGGCCCCCTTCCCTTCCCGGACAGGGCGGTCATTTTCCAAGTCGTTGAGAATTTCATGGGCTCGTTTGACAATGGAGTCGGGAATGCCTGCCAGTTTGCTTACCTCAATGCCATAGCTGTCGTCCGCACCGCCTTTTACAATTTTGCGTAAAAAGGTGATGTCGTCTCCCCTCTTTTTCACCGCTATATTGTAATTTTTCACGCGGGACAAAGTGTTCTCCAGCTCGGTGAGCTCGTGGTAGTGGGTGGCAAACATGGTGCGGGCCCCCAGCTTTTTGGGGTGAGCAATGTACTCCAACACTGCCCGGGCTATGCTCATGCCATCATAAGTGGAGGTGCCTCTGCCAATCTCATCCAGAATCAGCAACGATTTGGAGGTAGCGTTTTTTAATATGGTGGCCAGCTCAACCATTTCCACCATAAAGGTAGATTTTCCGGTAGACAAATCATCGCTGGCGCCAATGCGGGTATAGATGCCGTCCACAATGCCGATGGTGGCGCTGGCTGCCGGTACAAAACACCCCATCTGCGCCATCAGAACAATCAAAGCAGTCTGGCGCATATAGGTGGATTTTCCCGCCATGTTGGGGCCGGTGATGATGGCAATTTGATGTTCGCCGCAGTCTAACATCACGTCGTTGGGCACAAAGGGCAAGCCGTCCAACATCTGCTCCACCACCGGGTGCCGCCCTTCCTTGATGATAATCTGGTCTCCGGTGGTGATGGTGGGGCGAACATAGCGATTATCTAAGGAAACTCTGGCAAAGGAGCAGAACACATCCAGTCGGGCAATCGCCGAGGCCGAGGCTTGAATTCGGTGTAGCTCCCGGGCAATGGTCACCCGCACCTGCTCGAACAGCTCGCTCTCCAACGCGATGGCCTGATCATGAGCGGAGAGAATCCGGTTTTCCAGTTCCTTCAGCTCCTGCGTGATGTACCGCTCTCCGTTGGCAATGGTCTGCTTGCGAATATAGTGTTCCGGTACCTGTGCCAGTCCCGATTTGGAAACTTCTATGTAGTAGCCAAAAACTTTGTTGTAGCGAATCTTTAGGTTTTTGATGCCGGTGGACTCCCGCTCCGCCCCCTCCATGGCAGAAAGCCGCTCCTTGGCGGTTCCCATCAGCTCCCGCAGCTCGGCCAGCTGCGGATGGAAGCCGCTTTGAATGACGCCTCCCTCCTTGAGGTTGACGGGGGGCTCCTCCACAATGGCGGAGGCAATCAGTGCGGAAATGTCCTCCAGGGGATCAATTTCTTCCCGAATGGCGCACAAAAAATGGGATTTTACCGGTTCCAGCGCCTTTCGAACCGATGGAAGGTTGGCCAGAGTCCGCCCCAGCGTCAGCACCTCTCGAGGGGTGGCATTGCCGTACACCACCCGGGTGATAAGCCGCTCCAGGTCAAAGATGTACTCCAAAGTCTCGCTGACCTGCTCCAACAGCAGCTCATCGCTGTAAAGCTCCTCCACCGCATTGAGCCGCTTTTCAATTTCTGCCGGCCCGGTGAGGGGCTGGGTAATCCAGTTTCTCATCAGCCGCTTGCCCATGGGGGTTTTGGTTTTGTCCAACACCCACAAAAGGCTGCCTTTTTTCTCCTTAGAGCGGATGGTGGCGAGCAACTCAAGGCCGGTGCGGCAGTTTTCATCCATCTGCATGGTGCGGTCTTCCTGCTTGACCACCACGCTGCACAGCCGCTCCAACCCTACCTTTTGGGTTTCCCGCAGGTAGGAAAGAAGCCCGCCCAGCGCACAGATACAGCGGGTTCGATCTTCCAATCCCAAAGCGGAGAGCTGATCTTGGCCAAAGTGATGCTGCACCTCCTGCCGGGCCGCTCCAAAGCGGCAGCATTCGTCATCCAGCATATCGGCGGTGCAGACCAGCCGCTCCCGCATAAACCGGGCGATTTGGGGCTTGTCCACAAAAGCGGGATTGAATATAACCTCTCGGGGAGCATATCGGGCCAGAGCGTTCATGACCGCTCCCTCATCGTCGCTGTTTAGCTCTATAATCTCCACCTGTCCGGTGGAGATGTCGGCAAAGACAAGACCGTAGCCCTGTTCCCCGTAATAGATGCTGCAAAGAAAATTGTTAGAATCTTCCTCCAGCAGGTCATCCTCCATCAGGGTGCCGGGGGTAATCACCCGCACCACTTCCCGGGATACTACGCCCTTGGCAAAAGCAGGATCCTCGGTCTGCTCGCAGATAGCTACCTTATATCCGGCCTTGACCAGGCGGGCTATGTAAGTTTCACTGCTGTGATAGGGCACACCGCACATAGGGGCCCGCTCCGCCAGTCCGCAATCGCGTCCTGTCAGAGTAAGCCCCAAAACCCGGGAAACCTCCTGCGCATCTTCAAAAAACATTTCGTAGAAGTCGCCCAAGCGAAAGAATACAATATGATCTTTGTGACGCTCCTTGATGCGGAAATACTGCTGCATCATAGGGGTAAGACCCTGTTGGATCAGTTGTTCCACCTTATTCAAAGTGCGTCACCTCATATAAAGTCGTTATCAGCCGCAACCGGAGCATCCGCTGCAGTTGCCGCCACAGCTTTCCTCATACTCAATTAGTTCAGGGTTTTTGCCGTCGGCACTGCCCTGAATAATCTGGTTAATATAGGATAGAACCGTTTGGAATTCTGTCCGGGCTTCGTTGTAAGCGACCATGTTGGGATTGGTAAAGATTTTACCGTAAGCATCCTTTACCTGAGCATCCAGCTCTTTCATTTTTTCTTCGCTGCGATCGGTCTTTTGAATTTCTGCGTTTAGCTGTTCACGCAACATATAAAAAGAGCGAATCAGCTCCTGCAGTTCCTCGTCTTCTTCGTTGCGTTGCTGAGCCATTTGCAAAGCAATGTATTTGTCGTCTGCCTGAATTGCCTTGCCAAGCTCTCTTGCTGCCCGGATTGCATCCATTTTTATTCTCCTTTTATATCTATTCCATTGTTTCAGCGGTACCCACAACCGCCCATTGCAGAGCCTGTGTTACCCGTACCGAAACAAAATTGCCAATGAGACTTTCTTCACCGTCAAACTCCACGATAACGCCTTGCTCATTTTTTCCCGTCAAGCGGCCGGGAGCGGTTTTGCCTTTGCCCTCTGCCAGCACCCTAACAGTATGCCCCACCAGATTTTGATGATGCTCCATTCCGATGTTCCGCTGAAGAGCCAGCATTCGGTCAAAGCGCTTCTGCTTGACGCTGTAGGGCGTATCGTCGGGCAAATCCGCCGCCTTGGTTCCCTCCCGTTTGGAATAGAGGAAGGTAAAGAGAGAGTGGTATCTCACCCGCTCAATCAACCGATAGGTGGCTTCAAAGTCCTCCTCGGTCTCCCCCGGAAAGCCTACGATGATATCGCTGGTAAAGGAAACTCCGGGGATTTTTTCCCTCGCATAATCAATGAGTTCCAGGTATTGCTCCGCTGTGTATCTCCGGTTCATGGCCTTTAAAATCCGGTTGGAACCGCTTTGAACCGGCAAATGGATATGATTGCATACTTTTTCGCAGCGGGCGATGGTATCAATGAGCT
>JBMNHF010000016.1:0-168522 GCA_050950205.1 Oscillospiraceae bacterium | reverse complement strand
GAGGGATTTTTCTCCCGGACTGGTGGCGGGGCCGGACGACGACTATATTCTGTCCATGCTGGAGCGCGCCCTGCCGGGCCAAACGGTGCTCTCTACAGGCTATGCCCGCATTCAGGTGCTGGGAGATGTTTTTATGGAAGCTGCTCCCGTCACCGGGGCGGTTCTCATCCAGGCAGGGCATCATTTTATCCTCCACTCCGGGGAAAAGTATGCTATAATAACTCAGGAACAGCCGGCTTCTTCCGGCCAACTTTCCCATGGGACAAGCCCCGCTTTAGGGGATTTGCAGAAAGTTCTTTCCGCTAAAACCGGGCAGACGCCCCCCGCCTTTGAACCTGTGGGGAGTTTCTTGTTTGGGGAAAGACGCTTCATCCTCAAGTTGTAGACAGGGAGCTATTTGCTATGAAATACACCGAAAAAACTTTGGCCAAGGCCCACCGGGCAGGCCAGCGGCACACCGTCTGGCTTCTTTACGGTGCCGAAACCTATCTAGTGGAGCGCTGGGCTAAAACGCTGATGGGGGAAGAACCGGATGCAAACCCCTTTAATGCCCAGCGTCTGGACGGCAAGGCCCCCGATTTGGAAGCCTTGTGGGATGCAGTACAGGCCATGCCTTTTTTTGCAGAGGAAAAACGGGTGCTGCTGGACGGTCTGGAAGCTTCCTCTTTTCATGCCGAAGATCTCAAAGCCTTTGAAACGCTGCTGGAGGAGCTGCCCGATACCACCACATTGATCATCACCGCCAAGGATCCCGGCTTCGGCACCTCGGCGGGTGGAAAGAAGATCATCAAGCTGGCGGAAAAGCTGGGAGCCGCTGTGGAACTGGGGACTCCCTCCCCAGGGGATTTGGAACAGTTTTTGCAGCAGGAGGCAGAGCATCAGGGCTGCACTCTGGACAGTGCCACAGCCCGATATCTGCTGCAGATCTGCCCCAGCGATATGCAAATTTTGCAAAACGAGCTGGATAAAATCTGCTCCTACGCCAAGGAGGGCAAAATCACCCGAAAGCACATCGATGCGGTGGCCATTCCCAAAATTGAGGCCAGAACCTTTGACCTGCAAAAGTTTATCCTAAGAGGAGATGCCGGCGGTGCGCTGCGCCTGCTGGCCGATCTCTTTTCTCTCAGGGAGGATCCCATCGCCATTCTTGCAGCTCTTTCTATGGGATTTTGCGATCTTTACCGGGCAAAATGTGTCCGAAACGCCGGAGGTTCCCGGGAAACGTTGATCACCCAATTTGGCTACCGCAGCGAATATCGGGCCAGAAAGGCCTACGAGGAAAGTGCCCGCCACAGCACCTCCCGGTTGCGAAAAATGGTTTTGATGCTCTGTGACTGCGATCGGCTGATAAAATCCACCGCGGTGGACACCCGGCTGCGGCTGGAGCAGCTCACTGTAGAGCTTTCCGCTCTTTGCAGGGAGGGGCGTTCATGACCCGTCCCCGCATTGCCCAAGCCATCATTGTGGAGGGAAAATACGACAAAATTAAGCTGGAGTCCATTGTGGACGCTTTGATTTTGCCCACCGACGGGTTTCGCATTTTTAAGGACAAAGAGATGCGCGCCCTCATCAAAAAGCTGGCCAAAGAAACAGGCCTTGTGGTGCTCACCGATTCCGACAAGGCGGGTTTTTGTCATCCGCCGCCACCTCATGGGGCTGGTTCCCTCCCAGTCAGATCACTCATGTTTACATCCCCGACTGCCCCGGTAAGGAGAGCCGAAAGGCCAAGCCCTCCAAGGAAGGCAAGCTGGGGGTGGAGGGGATGGACCCCCCAAATTTTGCTGGATGCTCTGGCCGGCGCGGGACTGCTGGAGGATTGCCCTGCTTCCCACCCGCCCATCACCAAAATGGATCTGTATGAGGCAGGCCTTTCCGGCAAAGACCAGAGCAGAGCCTTGCGACAAAAGCTGCTGGAGCATCTCGGCCTTCCCGCCAGGCTTTCCGCCGGCGCTCTGCCCGCTGTTTTGTCCCGCCTCATCAGTCGGGAAGAGCTTTTTTCCCTCTGTCGGCGCCTGCAAGACAATTGCAATCTAAGGTAAAAAACACTATAATCTAATACGAAGTCAAAAATACAAGCTGTCGCTTTTGGAGAAACAAAAATGTGTTTCCTTAACACGATAAATTATGATTGGATCATTCATTATTTAAAGGGGGGGTGGAGTCATGGCGTCTTTGGATATCGGCATTGATCTTGGCACTTGCACCGTGATCGCCACCGATTCTACCCGCAGTGTGGTAGTGCGGGAACCCTCGGTGGTGGCGGTGGATAGCCGCACCGGCAAGGTGACCGAAATTGGCACTCCGGTTTATGAAATGATCGGCCGCACCCCCCACTACATCCAAGTAATCCGCCCCTTAAGCGAAGGGGTGATCAGCAACTTTGCCATGACCGAAGTGCTGATCCGCCATATGCTCAAAAGCATTACCGGCTCCCAGCTTCTCAAGCCCCGGGTTACCCTTTGCGTCCCGTCAGAAACCACCAATGTAGAAAGTCAGGCGGTCATCGATGCCACCGTCTCAGCAGGTGCCCGCAAGGTTTACCTTATTGAAGAACCGGTGGCAGCAGCCATTGGAGCGGGGCTGGACCTTTCCAAGCCGGAGGGCAACCTGATTGTGGATATTGGCGCCGGCACCTGCGATATTGCCGTACTCTCCCTCAACGGCATTGTAACCAAAACCTCGATCAAAACGGCAGGCAGGTTGTTTGACCAGGCCATCATTCGCTTTGTGCGAAACAAGTACAATCTTTTGATTGGAGAGCGAACCGCCGAGCGGGTTAAAATTGAGGTGGGTTCGGTGTACGAGGGCAGCAGCGAAGCCGTCACCGATGTTAAGGGCAGGGATCTTATGACCGGACTGCCTAAAAAAATTTCGCTGCGCCGCAGCGAAACCCTTTGGGTGCTCCGGGAGCCCATGGATTTGATTTTGCGGGCGGTGGCGGGAGTTCTGGAGCGCACCCCTCCCGAGCTATCCGCCGACATTCGCTCCAACGGTTTGGTGCTCACCGGCGGCGGGGCACGGCTTACGGGGCTTGCTCAGGTACTGGAGCGGGGCACCAAGGTTCCCACCCGCATTGCCGAGCACCCCGAGGACTGTGTTGCCATCGGCACCGCCAAAAGCTTTGATTATCTGGACAAGCTATACGATGGCTTTGTCCACACCTCTACTCACACCCACTAGACTCCTGCTCCCGTCCCTGTTTTTCCTGTATGGGCAGGTAAGAGTTTTTATAGAACCCTCCTCTGTGCAAAATAAGCCAGTGGATGTGCTGATAAGGCAATAGATTTTGGATTTCCAATTCCTGAGCGGGCCGAACTTTAAACCAATTTACTTTCCTGTATGAGGATCGGAAGGATACTTTTATTGTGAAGGAAGGGTGAGTGTTATGTCGGGCATTGCAGTGAGCATGGAAAGGGACAAAGTAGAAGTGAGCTTTTTGAGAGAAACTGCTCCCCTACCCCAGATTTTGCGCAATCTTGCCATTAGCACACCTTTTGTCTGCACCCGGGACGGAGTACTGGTGGCGGAGTGCCTGCTACACATCCAAGAGACAACGGCAGAGGTGGTCAACTACGCCTACACCCAGGAGGAAGATGGCCGTCAGATGCTGCTGTACGTCATGGATTATTGCCGGGTTCAGGGCATAAAGTCCGTTGCCATTGGCTGCGGCAATGCAGATCTGGACACCTTTGCCCTGCTGCAGCGCATGGGTTTTCGGGTGGTGGAAGTTTGGCCCGACCACCTGTTGGATGAAAGCAAAGTGGCCAATGTAAAACATTCCATCGTCAATCGGGATATGATTCGCTTTCGGGCTGATTTGGATGAAACCATACCGGGCTATTAAACTTTGACCGGACAGGAAGAGGGAGAAAGCTGTATGAAAAACATAAGTGCCCAGCAAATTACAGACGCCGTAAGAGAGATGTGCATCGAGGCCAACTGTGTGCTGCCCCAGGACGTTCGGCGGCAGATGGAGCATTGCCGCGCCTGCGAAGAGTGGCCAATTGCTCAGGAGGTTCTGGATTTAATGGCAGAAAACTACCAGATTGCCGAGCAGGAGAACGTCCCCATCTGCCAAGATACCGGCGTGGCCTGTGTCTTTTTGGAGATCGGGCAGGAAGTTCACATTGAAGGCGATCTTGCACAGGCAGTGGATGAAGGAGTGCGGCAGGGCTACCGGGACGGTTACCTGCGCAAATCCCTTGTGGGGGACCCCATCCGCAGAGTCAACACCAAAGACAATACCCCCGCCATGCTCTACTGCGACATTGTGCCCGGCGATACGCTAAAGATTACGGTGGCTCCCAAAGGCTTTGGCAGTGAGAATATGAGCAAAATCGCCATGCTGCGCCCCTCCGACGGGTTGGAGGGCGTCAAAGCCTTTATCCGGTCGGCGGTGGAAGAGGCGGGCCCCAACCCCTGTCCCCCCATTGTGGTGGGGGTAGGCATTGGCGGCACCTTTGACAAGGCCGCCCTGTTGGCCAAAAAATCCCTTCTGCGCCCTACCAACGACACCCATCCCGATCCCTTCTATGCCCAGCTGGAGGCCGAGCTTCTGGAGGAGATCAACGCCTTGGGCATCGGCCCCCAAGGGTTTGGCGGGCGAACCACCGCATTGGCGGTCAAGATACAGACCATGGCTACTCACATTGCAGGACTTCCGGTGGCGGTCAACATCAACTGCCACGTAGCCCGCCATGTCAGCCGGGAATTGTAGGTCTGTTTTTCCAAGGCCATAGGCTACATATCTTTTTGCTGGATGCCAAAGGCCCGGACAAGTTGTCCGGGCCTTTTTGTGTTTGCAGATATGCCGCAAAATGCAGCCCAATAGAAAAAAGACCACGGATTTGTAACAACCACATGGTCTTTTGGAACCGCTTTGCTTATTGGGGCTGGGGAGCATCCACAGGGCAGACACCGGCGCAGGCGCCGCAGTCGATGCAGGCGGAAGCGTCGATCACAAACTTGCCTTCCCCTTCCGAAATCGCGTTGGTGGGGCACTCAGGCTCGCAAGCACCGCAGCTGATGCACTCGTCATTAATTAGGTATGCCATAGCGTTTATCCTCCTTAACAGTTTCGCGTGATCCTCAACCTATTCACGCGCTAAAAATATTGTAACACAACATTATAAAAAATCAAGCATCATTTACCGGATGCTCCCAACTCCATCAGCATAGGGCGCAAGTAGCTGGCCAGATACAAAGAGCCGCATACCAGCAACACATCCTCGGGGCCACATCGGGCAAGGGCAGCCCTCACTCCGTCGGCAGGATCCTGCCAGCTTTCCACCCAAGGGCAGAGAGAACGTGCTTTGTCTGCCAGCTCCTTTGCCGGCAGGGTTTGGCTGTTGTTTCCCACCGGCACTGCACTCAAACTCTTGCAGTGGGGAAGGATGTGTTGCAAGCAACTGTCCACATCCTTGTTGCCCAGCATCCCCATGACAGCGTGGATATCCCGCCCTTTCAGCAGCTTTAGCGCTTCTCTCAGCACCTGTGCTCCCGATGGGTTGTGAGCACCGTCCAGCACGATATAAGGACGGCGGCCCAGCACTTCCAGTCGGGCGGGAAAGCTCACCTGACCAATTCCCTCCACCACATCCGTATCGGTAACGGGAAGCCCTCGTTTCCCCGCAGCCCGAAGAGTCTCAATGGCCACCGAAGCGTTGAGCACCTGATGAGCCCCAATGAGGGGAACGGTCAATTCCAAGCCGTCGTAAACCATCCGGGTGCCAAAAAAATCCAGGCTTAGAACCTGCGCCTGCTTGGGAAGAATCAGCGGATTGTTTTCTTGGGCGCAGCGGCGGCGCACCACCTCCAAAGCGGTGGGGTCCTGCTGTGGATAACAGACTGTCACGCCGTCGGGTTTGATGATCCCGCACTTTTCCATGGCGATTTGATCCATGGTATTTCCCAAATACTCGGTGTGATCCAGGCTCAGGCTGGTGATCACCGACACCACCGGCGTTTGGATGACATTGGTGGCATCAAAGCGACCTCCCATTCCCACCTCCAGCACCACCACATCCACCTGGCGGCGGAGAAAGTAGTCCATGGCAACGGCCAGCAGCGTTTCAAATTCGGAAGGGGCTTCCCCCTCTGCATTCAGGACATCCCAGTGGAATTTTACCAAGGTAGTGCTCTGGGCAAGATCCTCAGGGGCAATCATCTCTGCGTCCACCTGAATGCGCTCCCGAAAATCCAGCACAAAGGGGGAAATATAAAGGCCGGTGCGGTAGCCGGCCCGGGAAAGCACCCGGCTGACCATGGTACAGGTGGAGCCTTTTCCGTTGGTGCCGGCCACATGGATAAATCGGAGCTTATGCTGGGGATTTCCCATCCGCTCCAGCAACCGCTGAATGCGCAGCAGCCCCGGTTTGGAGCCAAAACGGGCGATGCCGTGTATAAAGTCCAGTGATTCCTGATAGGTCAAAGTCATTCTCTCCCGTCCGAAACGGCGGCTATGCCATTTCATGATCCTCTTGCGTTGTATTGGCGGGCAAAACCGCTCCCAGCTTGTCCCGAATGGCCTTTTCCAAACCGGGTAGATTGTAGTTGTTCAGTTTGATGTAAGGAATTTTGGCGGCATCCAACACCCGAATCCCCAAATTGCTGCGATAATCGGCGGTTAATATGGCCATTACCGGCTTTCCACTGTGAAGGTGGAGCAGAAGAAAGGGAATGGTTTCGCCCGACAGCCTTTTTCGCAGGGCGTGTCGGCGCTTTTCCTCCTGCGCCTGTACCGCCAGGTTGAGGGGAATCTTGGTTGCCACCTGAAGATTCACCTTTTGGCACACGGTGCGCAGGTCATTGTATAGAACAAGCTCCTTTTTTCCCAAAAGCGCACAGGATTCCACCAAAGGAATGGGCTTATCCTCCCGGTCTTGTACCGCCACCACTATCATGGCGAAAATACAACCCAAAATACCTGCTACAAGGATGAACATAATGGTTGGCAAGGCGCTTCACTCCTGTGTTTAAGTTAAGGACGAGAAAGACATGTTTTGTCGGACATCCGCATATGTTGTATTGTATGGCGCGAATATTGATGGTGAGGTGTTGTTATGATAAAGCGTCTATTGGCAGTGGGGCTGTGTTTGCTGCTGGTGCTTTTCCAGGGCGGAACCGCTTTGGCAGACGAAATTGATGTGGATCTGAAACTGGATGAGGATCTGCCGGAAGCGGTGCAGGTCATTTCTCTGGCGGATGACTCCATTCCAGCCAAATCCGCCATTTTGATGGATCAGCAATCGGGCCGGGTGTTGTTTGAACAAAACGCCGACGAACCTCTTGCTCCCGCTTCCATTACCAAAATCATGACCTTGCTGCTGGTGGTGGAAGCTTTGGAAGAAGGGAAAATTTCCTTGGAAGATAAGGTGGTTACCTCCGAGCTGGCCGCTTCCATGGGTGGCTCCCAAATTTGGCTGGAGCCAGGAGAGGAGATGACCGTTGACCAGCTGTTGCGCGCTGTGGCCATTGCCAGTGCCAACGACGCATCGGTGGCGTTGGCCGAGCATGTTGCCGGCAGCGAACCCGCCTTTATTGACCGGATGAACAAGCGGGCCGTTCAGCTGGGTATGCAAAACACCCATTTTTATAACTGCACCGGACTGGATGAAGAGGGGCACTTAACCACTGCCCGGGATGTGGCCCTTGTCTCCCGGGAGCTGATTTCTCATCCCATCATCGTGGAGTACTCCACCATCTGGATGGATGAACTGCGCAACGGAGAAACCCAACTGGTTAACACCAACAAGCTGGTTCGGTTTTATCCCGGTGCCACCGGACTAAAAACCGGAACCACCAGCATAGCAGGCAGTTGCCTGTCCGCCACCGCCACCCGGGATGGTCTTTCCCTCGTCGCAGTGGTGCTGGGAGCCCCCAATTCCGACACCCGCTTTGCTTCTGCCAGGGGCCTTTTGGATTACGGGTTCGCCAACTATGTTTCGGTCACGCCTCCCTCCATCACCGACCGGCTTACTCCGGTCAAGGTGCTCCATGGAGTACAGGACAGCGTCATGCCGGTATACACTTCTCCCGGCAACATTGTGGTGGAAAAGGAGCTGGAAGATAAAATCGAGCAGGTAATCACCCTTGCGGAAGATGTGCAGGCTCCTGTTTCCATGGGTCAGGTGCTGGGTTCTGTGGAAATTATGGTGGACGGCGTGGTGGTAGGCTCCTACCCCCTCAAAGCCGCTGAGGAAGTGGAGCGAATGACCTTCCCCAAAGCCTTTGTCATTCTTCTCAAATCCCTGCTGCAGCTGCACCATTAAATCAATAACTGTGTTGGGCGCAGTACAATCCAATAAGTACACAACTGGTCTGCATGCTCTTGGGAGATGAAGGCCAGTTCTCTTTTTTCCAGCAAACACAATCCGGCTGAATGGGAGGAAACATGCCCTGTTGGATTTTCTTTTATTTTTTGGCCAGATAATGGTATAATAGGAATAAATCCATAATGAGGATGGAATACCAATTTATGGATGATTGCAAGGCTGCGGAAAAACCGGAATCTGCTCCAACGGTTTTGGATGCTAAAAACAATCTGTACCGCATCCGAAACAAAGCAGGATATAAATTCCGGACACTTTGCCACCAGATTATTATACAGCCTGCAAACGCCTAAATCAAGAATCACCAAGGAGATGTTGCCATGGAACGGGTATGCGCTATGGAACCGGTGGTGCAGGAGATTGCCCGACTGCTTTCTCCCCGTACCATCTACCTTTACAATCAAAAGTACAATCCCAAAGGGGAGCAAACTTCCTTTAAGCTCTGTGTGATAGCCCAAGTGGCCGACAAAGAGCAGGCGGAACGGGACATCTACCGGCAGGTGGATTGCCCCATTCCCTTTGATATTCTGCTGTATACCCCTCAGGAGTGGGAACGGTTGACTGGGGATTCTTCCACCTTTGCCTCTCGAATTCAAAATGAGGGGACGATTGTGTATGGCTAGGCGCTACAATCCCCACACCAATCGGGATTCCCGCCGCTATTACGATTGGCTGGACCGAGCAGGGGAAGATATTATCTGCGCCGGCCTGCTGGTGCAAAACGACAACTGTTATAACTCTGCCGCTTTTCACTGCCAGCAAACCATCGAAAAGGCACTGAAGGCATACATACTGCTGAAAAGCGATGTATTGCCGGACGGGCACAACCTGCCCTGGCTTTGCAAGCGCGCCATGCGGTATGACAGTACGTTTAGCGAATGGCTGGATGAGAGCGCCACCCTCAACCGATGCTACATCGAAACCCGCTACCCGGCCGACTTGCCCTTGAATCTGGACTTTCGCCAAGTGATGAAGTATTATCAAATGGCCAAATCCATGTACCTCTTTATCTGTGAAGAGGTGGACAAAACACTGGTGCAGAACCGGGCTCATCCTTCGCAAAAATCTTAGAGTTTGCCCCTTAAGGTCAGGCTCTGCCAGAACGGACGGAGGTTGCTATGGGAAAATATCTGTTTCGCTATCTCATCTTCTGGCTGCCCGCCGCGGTAGCCGTCTACTTCTTTTCCGGCGGAAGCTCCACGGCCGCCCTTGCCTTTCAGTGGTTTGGGGCTTTTTTTATGGTGCTGGGCTGGAGCGTCAACACCGGTATGCTGGCCTACCATCATCCCCGCCAAGGTCTTGCGCTGTTGCTGGCATGGTTGGGATGCAACATCCTCATCATCACCGCTCTTTACCGCACCTCCTATCAATCCCCTCTTCACTGGGTTCTTCTCAATATCGGAGGAGTTTTGAGTTTTAAGCCTTTGGATGTTTTTATTGTAGCTCTGCTGGACTTTCCCTTTCAGCACGAGCTGATTGTCACCTGTGCCCTTGCCATCTGCTGCTTTGTCGGCTGGGTTTGCGGCACCCTCTACCGGCGGATACGCCCCAACCCTTACCGCCCCAGAATTTATCGGGTTGGCTAAAATGACGTAAAATACAGGAAAAAGGCGCGGCCATTGCTTTGAGCGCCTTTTTTCCGGCGCAGAAGGAGTTTTCCATGCCCATTACAAAAGACCTGCGATACCGCAAAGCTTTTTTGTTAGCTCTTGGTATGGCATTTCTGCTGTTTTTGCCCTTTATCGTCTACGACGGGGGCTACTTTATTTATTATGGCGACTTTAACGTTCAGCAGATTCCTTTTTACAAGCTGGCCCATGAGGCGGTGCGCAGCGGCAATATTTTTTGGAGCTTTTACACCGACTTAGGGGCCAGCTTTATTGGATCCTACAGTTTTTATCTCCTCTTTTCCCCTTTCTTTTGGCTGACGCTGCCCTTTCCCACCTCTTGGCTGCCTTTGATGATGGCCCCCTTGCTGATGCTGAAAACCGCCTGTGCCGCCTTGACCGCCTACCTGTATCTGGAGCGGTTTGTCCGGGACCGGGATTTTGCTCTGTTGGGCTCCATCCTCTATGCCTTTTCGGGCTGGATGTTCTTCAACATCTTCTTCAACCACTTCCACGATGTGGCGGTGTTCTTTCCCCTCCTTCTGCTGGGAGTGGAAAAGCTGGTCACCGAACAGAAAAGAGGATTCTTTGCCCTGATGGTGGCGGTCAACGCCATGGTCAACTACTGGTTTTTTGTGGGCGAGGTGGTCTTTGTCGTCCTCTACGTCTTTGTGCGGATGACCGACAAGGACTGGGGGATGAACTTTAAATCTTTTTGCTTCCTTACTTTGGAAGCGGTGATGGGCGTGGGGCTTTCTGCCGCGGTGCTATTGCCCTCGGTGCTGGCGTTGCTGGGCAATCCCCGCACCGGCACCGACAACCTCCTCACCGGGTGGAATGTTTGGATTTACTGGCAAAATCAAAACCGGGAAGCCATTCTCCACAGCCTCTTCTTTCCCCCGGAGTGGCCGGCCCGGCTCAACTTCTTTCCGGATGCAGGCGGGGCTTGGTCCTCCCGCTCTGCCTGGCTTCCTTTGGTGGGTGCTTCCGGCACTTTGGCCTACTTCTTTTCCCGCAAAAATGACTGGCTGAAAAAGATGTTGGGCCTTTGCCTGCTGATGGCATTGGTGCCGGGGCTCAACAGCCTGTTTATTCTGCTCAACCACAGCTATTATGCCCGATGGTTTTATATGCCCATTCTGCTGATGGCCTTGGTCACCGCCCGGACACTGGAGGAAAGCGCTGCCGACAACTCTTATATGCTGCGGGGACTCAAGTGGAGCCTCATCGCCTCCGTCGTTTTTATTGTGATGTGCGGGCTCACCCCTCAAATCAAGGAGGACAAGCTGGTTTTTGGGCTGGAATCCAACCCAAAGATGCTTTGGATCTACGCTGTTGTGGTGTTGACCTGCCTGCTTTATATGACGCTGCTCATTGCCCGGCTGCGCAGCCACCAAAGGTTTAAAACAATGTTGCTGGCGGGAGTTTGCGTGGTCTGCCTTTCTTTTGGCATCTTTTATCTGGCCAACGGCAAAAACAGCCGGACCCAAAGCCAGTTTATCATCCAAAACGCCATCCATGGCCGGGAGATCATTTCCCTGCCCGATGACGGGGAGAGCTTTTCCCGCATTGATTTTTACGACAGCTTAGACAATATGGGGATGTATTGGCACCGCCCCACCATTCAGGCTTTCCACAGCATTGTTCCCCCCTCTGTGATGGAGTTTTACCCCACCGTTGGGGTGAAACGGGATGTGGGCTCCCGCCCCGAAGCGGATTTTTTTGCCCTGCGCCCTTTGCTTTCCGTTCGCTGGCTCTTTATCGAGTCCAACAAGCCCAACCAAGATCCCATGCCGGGCTACACCTTCCATTCGGAGCAGTTGGGCTTTCATGTCTACGAAAATCAGAACTTTCTGCCCATGGGCTATGCCTACAGCCAGTACATCCTTCGGGAACAGCTGGAGGAAATCAACGAAAAGCAGCGGTCCAACCTCATGCTGCGCTATTTGGTGGTGGAGAATGAAGAAGCCGCCGCCCGCTATTCCGATCTGATGAGCCCCGGGGAACTAATTCGCCCCATCGATACCTCTTATGACGCCATGGCCAACGATGTGGCGGACCGTCTGGAGATGAGCTGCTACCATTTTTCACACGATAACCGCGGCTTTACCGCTCGCTCCAACCTGGAGCAGGACACCTTGATGTTCTTCTCCGTCCCTTATGATGGGGGGTGGACCGCCACCGTCAACGGCAGCCCTGTTCCAATCGAAAAGGTTAACGTGGGCTTTATGGGGGTGCGGGTTCCCGCCGGAGAGGCAGTTATTCGCTTCGACTACCTTACCCCCGGCCTTGGGGAGGGCTTGTGGATCAGCGGTGGATTTTTGCTGCTGCTTGGACTGTACTTCCTGTGGTGCCGCAAAGGGGATCGGGAAAAATCCCGGGCGCTAGACATTCAGCGGTCCCCTCTTTTTGGGGGAGGCGGTTCATCTCACCTGGGAGGAATATCTGACTCGCTACCGGAATAAGCAGGCGCGTCAAAACGCTTTGAATCGGGCTTTGGAACAAGCAGGCATCACAGAGGAGGAGTTTCGCTTCCTTCCAGAAGATTCTCCCCCCGAAAAAGCAGAGGGTTCCCAAGGCAGCACCCCCTCTTGATCTGCCACCGATTGGACGAAAAAATCCTGCCAAACGGCGAATACCTGCACCCTTTTAGAGGAGGAAAGGGGCAGGTATTCCCTTTATTTTCGGCCATTTCAACAGTTGACAATCGGCAGCTGATATAGTATACTTTTGACAATTTGAATAGAAGTCATGGGAAAAAGAAGGGAGCAAAAGCATGCCATATCAGCGGGACATCCTGAACATCAGCGATTTTGATAAGGCGGACTTTGATTATATTCTCTCAGTAGCAGGTAGTATTGCCGAAAACCCCGGCCGTTACGGCGAGGTGGCAAAGGGCAAGCTATTGGCTACTTTATTTTTTGAACCGAGCACACGGACCCGTCTTTCGTTTGAAAGCGCCATGCTTCGCATGGGGGGTCAGGTGCTCGGTTTTTCAGAAGCCGGGGTTTCCTCCACAGCCAAAGGAGAAACTCCGGAGGATACCGCCAGAACCGTATCCGGCTACTGCGACATTATGGTGGTGCGCCACCCCACTGCTCTGGTTCCCCATCGGATGGCAAGGGTATCCCATGTGCCGGTCATCAATGCGGGGGACGGCTCCAACGAGCACCCCACCCAGACCCTAACCGACCTGGTAACCATCTACCGGCGGTTTGGCCGGTTGGATCATCTGACCATCGGCCTGTGCGGGGATCTCAAACACGGCCGCACCGTTCACTCCCTCATCAAGGCGCTGAGCCAATACCCCGGCAACCACTTTATCCTGATTGCTCCCGAGGCTCTTCAAATGCCACAGGAAGTGTTGGAATTGCTGGATGAGCGCAAGGTGGGCTACACCCTCACCGATCAGTTGGAATCCTCCATCGGGCAGGTGGATATTCTGTACATGACCCGCATTCAAAGAGAGCGGTTCCAGAACCCCACCGAATACCGCCGCTTAAAGGGCATCTACATACTGGATGCGGAGAAGATGAAGTTCGCCAAGGAGGATATGATTGTCCTGCATCCGCTGCCCCGGGTGGACGAAATCAACTCTGAAGTGGATGCAGATCCCAGAGCTTGGTACTTTTTACAAACCCAGTGTGGTGTGTTGGCCCGCATGGCCCTGATCATCAAGCAACTAAAGCTCAACGACCTGCTGGGGGACGGATTGCTCAAAGTCCACACCTGCGACACTTCTACCGCCAACCACAGCGCATAGCCATCCCTCCGAGCTACAAGGGGCGGCCAAAAAACGCCAACAGTGCAGTGCAGCGCCGGACGAGTACAAAGCCTCGCCCGGCTTTGTCAGAGTATAGGGGCAAAGAGGAAATCGCCAACAGAGCTTAATTGCCAAAAGACAGCGATGTGCAGTAAATAGATAACAGGAGGAGAATATCGTTGCCTAAGATTATCGACCGATTGTACGCAGCCGTAGAGAACAAAGGCCATGTGTGTTTGGGGCTGGACACCGACCTTTCCTATCTGCCCCCCGATTTTTCCGATAGCTACATCAGTCCCCGGGAGAAAATCTATCACTTCAACAAGCGAATTATCGACGCCACCCTAGATGTAGCGGCGGTTTACAAGGTGCAGGTAGCTTACTACGAAGCCTTGGGCATCGACGGACTTCTGGCCTACGCCCAAACTCTAAAGTATCTGCGGGACAAAGGTGCATTGGTGATTGCCGACGTCAAGCGGGGGGATATTGCCAAAACCGCCGAGATGTACGCCAAGGCTCACTTTGAAGGGATGCTGGAGGCCGACTTTATCACCGTCAACCCCTTTATGGGAATGGACACCTTAAAGCCCTTTTACCCCTACCTGAAAACCGGGGACAAAGGCCTCTTTGCGCTGGTAGCCACCTCCAATCCGGGGGCGGGGGATATTCAGGGAATTCTAGCCGCTGATGGGGAAAGCGTCTCCGAAAAGCTGGGCCGCATGCTGGAACGGGAAGGTGAGCCGTTTTTGGGCAAATGCGGCTACAGCGCCATTGGAGCGGTGGTGGGCTGCACCAACCGGGAGCAGACGGTGCGAATCCGGGAGCGGCTGCCCCGCACCTTCTTCCTCATCCCCGGTTATGGCGCTCAGGGTGGCAAGGCAGAAGATATGAAGGACTACTTTAAAGACGGAAACGGCGGGGTGGTCAATTCCTCCCGAGGTATTTTGCTGGCCTATCAAAAACCGGAATTTGCCGGCCTGCCTTTTGACGAAGCGGCTCGGGCCGAAACCATACGAATGAGGGAAGCGATTCAAAGTGCCATCTGAAATTGTCAGTGTTCTTGCAAATCACGGGGTGGGGGAAGAGGTCTTTGCCATGGAACTGCCCTGCTCCCTCCCCCCAAGGCCGGGACAGTTTTATATGCTCCGGCGGGAAGGCAGCGCCCTTTTGCTGCCTCGGGCCATCAGTCTCTGCCAGCGGCAGGACGACACCCTAACCTTTTTATATAAAGTAGTGGGAAAGGGCACCGCCGAGCTGGCCGCCATGAAACCGGGGGATAAGCTGCGCCTCACCGGACCTTTGGGCAACGGCTGGCCGTTGGAGGAGCTTTCCGGCAGAGTGCTTCTGGTGGGGGGAGGCATCGGTATCGCCCCTTTGCTTTCCGCTGCCAAAGCCCTGCATCAAAAGGGCAATCCCCCCCACTGCTGTCTGGGCTTTCCCCATCATCCTTTTTATCACAAGCCCTTTGAACCCTACTGCGCCGCCCTTCGCATCGCCACCGAAAGCGGTGTAACGGGGCAGAAAGGGCTGGTCACCCAGCTCTTTGACCCCAGCCATTACGATGCTGTCCTGTGCTGCGGCCCCACCCCCATGATGAAGGCGGTGGTAGCCCTTTGCAAAGCGGCCGGCACCCCTGTGTGGGTCAGCCTGGAAAACCGAATGGCCTGCGGTGTGGGAGCTTGTCTGGTCTGCACCTGCACCGACAACCAAGGCAAAAACAAACGCACCTGCAAAGACGGCCCTGTCTTCCGAGGGGAGGAAATCGACTTTGACGCTTGAGACAACTCTGTTGGGGGTAACCTTAAAAAACCCTGTGATTATGGCCTCCGGCACCTTTGGCTTTGGGGAAGAATATGCGCAGTACATCGATGTTTCCCGGCTGGGAGGAATTTGCTCCAAGGGGCTGACCCTCCATCCCCGGGAGGGCAACTACGGCCCCCGCATGTGGGAAACCCCCGCCGGCATGCTCAACTCGGTGGGGCTGCAAAATCCCGGTGTGGAGCACTTTATCCGCCACGAACTGCCCGCCATGCGAAAACTGGGTCCCGCTGTCATTGCCAATTTAGGGGGGGCGGCACCATTGAGGAGTATGTGGAGGGAGCCCGGCTTCTAAGCAGCGCCGATATCGACATATTAGAGCTGAACATCTCCTGTCCCAACGTCAAGGAAGGGGGCGCCAACTTTGGGCTGAAGCCCGCCATTGCCACCCAGGTGGTGTCGGCGGTGCGCAAGGTGTTTTCCGGCCCCCTATTGGTCAAGCTTTCCCCCAACGCCGAAAACATTGTGGAGATGGCAAAAGCCTGCCGCCAGGCAGGAGCCGACGGCATTTCCCTCATCAATACCCTGCTGGGTATGGCCATTGACATCGAGCAGCGAAGGCCCATCTTTCGGAACATTGCCGCCGGACTTTCGGGGCCTGCGGTGCGCCCGGTGGCGTTGCGGATGGTGTACGATGTGGTGCGGGCGGTGGACTGTCCGGTGGTGGGCTTGGGCGGTATTGCCACCTGGCAGGATGCGGTGGAGTTTTTGCTGGCGGGGGCCTCTGCCCTTCAGGTGGGCACCGCCATCTTCCAAAACCCGCAGGCACCTTTGGAGATCCTCGACGGGATCCAAGCCTATATGAAGCGCCACGGTTTTGAACAGATTTCGGAAATTCGATTGGGCTAGGCTTTTTACATCTTAACCTCAACCGGCTGCTCCCGGAGGGAACAGAACATCTGGGGCAGCCGTCACCTAACAACATACACAATGGGAGAGAAGATCGGTATGGAAAACAAAGCAGTCATCCAAACCCTGCGGGAGTGTGGCAGCCTGCTGGAAGGGCATTTTTTGCTGACCAGCGGCAAGCACAGCGACCGTTATTGCCAGTGCGCCAAGCTTTTGCAGTACCCGGATAAGGCAGCTCAGGTGGTAGAACTCATTGCCCGGCAAGTTCAAGGGCTTGGGGCCACCGTTGTGGTGGGCCCCGCCATGGGGGGGCATTGTGGTGGCCTACGAGCTGGCCCGTCAGCTGGGGGTGCGGGGCATCTTCACCGAGCGGGTGGAGGAACAAATGGCGTTGCGCCGGGGCTTTGAGCTGAATCCCGGCGAGCAGGTGCTGATCAGCGAGGATGTGGTAACCACCGGAAAATCCACCATGGAGGTGGTACGGTTGGTGGAATCTCTGGGCGCTGAGGTGATTGGTCTTTGCTGTCTGGTGGATCGGAGAGCTCCCGGAGTGGAACTGCCTTTGCCCCTTTACAGCGCCACCACCCTACAGGTTCAGACCTTTGAACCCGCCGACTGCCCCCTTTGTCGGCAAAACCTGCCGCTGGTAAAGCCGGGCAGCCGAAAAAAGATTTAACCCTAAATCAATTAGAACAAAAAACGGCACCTGTTTGGGTGGGGGGATTTTACCCTGCGCCAAAAGGGTGCCGCACTGTTTGTATAAGAAAAAAAGGAAGGCACCATGGCACCCCCTCTTACTGGGTTTTACGGGGCCTTGCGCCCATCAATAGAAATGCCTTCACTGCCATTTTATAAATAAGATGAGGACCGCCTCATCTGCCCAGTTGCGGTCCCCGTTAAGGGAGGGCGGGACCTCACCGAGGTCTGCTTTCTCCCGTACTGTAATATATGCATAATAGCTTGTATTTAGTACTAGTCCATCACCGAAAATTGGTAGGTGGTGGTGGAGGTGTATTCCTCTCCGGCGGCAAAAACCGAGGAGGGAAACCAAGGCGTGTTGGGGGCATTGGGGAAGAATTGGGTTTCCAGGCAGAAGCCGCCGTGTTTGGGGTACTTTACCCCGTCCTTGTAAGAAATTTCCCCGTTCATGTGGTTGGCGGTGTAAAACTGAATTCCCGGCAAATCGGTGAGCACTGTCATCACCCGGCCGCTTTCCGGCTCGGTGACGGTGGCCACCTTGCGGTAGCCCAACCCCCGCAGAACAAAGTTGTGGTCGTAGCCGCCAAACTGCTGCATCTGAGTCAGAGCGCTGTGAAGATCCTTGCCCATGGCCTTGGGCGCAGAGCAAAAGTCAAAGGGAGTGTCCTTTACGGCGATAATCTCTCCGGTGGGGATCCCCTCGGGGGTGGCAGGGGTGTAAAAGGGGGCGTCCATTTCCAACAGATGGCCGTAGATATTGCCGCCGTCGTGACCGGCCAGATTAAAATAGCTGTGGTTGGTAAGGTTGATGACGGTGTTTTTGTCGCACACCGCCCGATAATCGATCATCAAGGCGTTGTCCTCGGTCAGGGCATAGGCGATGGTGACAATTAAATTGCCGGGAAAACCGTCGCTGCCGTCCTCTATGGTGTGGGAAAGCAGCAAAGCCGGAAGATTGTTAAAGGTGTGAATTTCTGCAGCAAACAGCCGACGGGCCAGATTGTTGGAGCCGCTGTGCAGATTGTTGGGCCCGTTGTTGGCCTCCAGCTCAACCTTTTCATCAAAGATAGAGCAGACCGCTCCGGCAATCCGGTTGGCGTTGCGGCCCACCACACAGCCCAGATGCCCCTTGTTTTCCAGATACTGTTCAAATCCGGCGTGTCCCAGCACAACGTCGGCAATTCTGCCATTGCGGTCGGGCAGGTATAAATTTTTTACCACACCGCCATAGTTTAGAATTTCCACCTTCATGGTGTTGTTTTCCAAAGTGTAGGAGTAAACCTCTCTTCCATCCGGCAGGGTGCCGTAAACCTCGGCCGAAATTTTCATAACATATCCCCTTACCCATATATTCTATGTATCAGTATAGCACACCCATACAGAGCCTAACAAGGCGATTCTTGCCGAATCCCCACAGGAATTTTCCGTTTATCGGCGGCGATTTTTCGGTATAGAATTCTCCCTAATATGGCAAACTATAGGCAGAACACTGAAAGGAGCATTTTTTATGGCAACAATCGTCAAACAAATGGTGGCCTTTGGCGTTGCTCTTGCCCTGCTGATTTGTCTGGGAGTAACTGCCTTTGCCGCCGAAGAAAGCCCGGAAGATTCCTTACCGGAAGTTTCCCCCAAAGCAGAGGTCTCGGACATTCTGGACGAAGTATCCGGGGCAGCTGCCAACAGAGTGGATACCGACAACCCCAGAACCGGTGTTCCCGCGGTGCTGCCGGTGATTTTGTTGGGTCTGGCCGCAGGAAGCACGGCGCTGCTCACCGCAAAAGAGCGGTAACTGCGGCGGATATCAGTTTCTGCCATCATCACCCCTGCGCAAAGAACAGATGTGTTTTCCAGTCTGTTCTTTGTGCGGGGGTGCTTTTATAACCCCTAAAAAGCCCGGCACCTTACGACTATTTGTTCACATTTTATTGCCAAACCCTTGGTTTAATGGTATGATTAGGAAAAGCCTGTGCAAAGCTCCAAAACTTATAAGTTTGCTTTCGGGTAATATCCCGCCACAGAAAGAAGGCAGTGTGCATGCAATATTATATCTCCAACAAAATGAGAAATATGAAGCCCTCCGCCGTCCGGGAGATTTTTAAATATGCCGCCGATCCTCAGGTGATTTCTCTTTCCGCGGGCAGCCCTTCGGTGGAGGCTCTTCCCGTTAAGGCCATCGGCCAGATTATGAATGAAATTCGAGACCAGGATCTTCATTCCGCCCTGCTCTATTCCGTCAGCGAAGGGCATCCCCCTTTGCGGGAGGAGCTGAAGAAATACTTGCAAGAGCAGCACAACAGTTTTTCGGAGCATGACGATTTGCTCATCGTTTCCGGTGCGCAGCAGTGTATGGATCTTACCGTCAAGGTACTCTGCGATGAGGGGGATACGGTCCTTTGTGAGGATCCCTCTTTTGTGGGCAACCTCAACTGCATCCGTTCCTATGGAGTCAACCTGGTGGGAGTTCCCATGGAGGAGGACGGCATTGACCTGGAACAGTTGGAAAAAACCCTGCAGAAGCAGCCCAAGGTGCGGTTTCTCTATCTCATCCCCAACTTTCAAAACCCCACCGGAAAAACCATGTCTTTGGAAAAGCGCAAAGGCTGTTACCAGCTGGCCAAAAAGCATGGCGTACTCATTTTTGAGGACGACCCATATGGAGATCTGCGCTTTGCCGGTGAGGCACTGCCCTCCATCAAATCCATGGATACCGAGGGTCTGGTCATCTATGCCCGCACTTTTTCCAAAATTCTTTCCGCCGGTATCCGTGTGGGCTACATGGCGCTGCCCAAGGATGTGTTTAACAAGTTTGTGGTGGCCAAGCAGTGCGTTGATGTCCACACCGGTATGCTCTCCCAGCTGCTCTGCTACCGCTTTCTGACCCAGTACAACCTACAGGAGCATATTCAAGCCATTGGCAAGATTTATCGGCGCAAATGCCAAGTGATGCTGGATGCTCTGGACAAAATCCCCTCGGACAAGCTGCGGTACACAAGGCCTCAAGGCGGCCTCTTTGTCTGGTGCACCCTGCCCGATGCTTCGGACAGCAGCGAGTTTTGCCTTAAGCTGATTCGGGAGCACAAGGTGGCTGTAGTGCCGGGCAGTGCCTTTTTGGCTCAGGAGGGCGGCTGTTCTCCCTCCTTCCGCATGACCTTTGGCGCCCCCACCGACCAGCAGATTGTCCAGGCAGTAGAGATCATTGGCAACGCGCTGTAAATCTGTTGGAATCTTTCATCAACGAATTTATATTTAATGCAAAAACCCTATCCTCTGCGAAGCGGTGTAAAACCTTCGCAGTCCATTATTTTTCCTGCCGGAGCAGGGTTACAGGAGGAAACCATGGCCGAAACAACCAAGAAAAAAGTAATCTTTTCCGGAATCCAGCCCACCGGAATCTTTACCTTGGGCAATTATTTGGGAGCCCTGCAAAACTGGGTTAAACTGCAGGATGAATACAACTGCGTCTACAGTGTGGTGGACCTTCACTCCCTTACGGTGCGGCAGGACCCCAAAGAGCTGCGGGCCAACACGTTAAGCTCTCTGGCTCTTTTGCTGGCCTGTGGAATTGACCCGGAAAAAAGCGTCGTTTTTTTTGCAGAGTCATGTTCACACCCATGCCGAGCTGGCCTGGGTTTTGGACTGTTATATTCCCTTTGGGGAGCTGAGCCGGATGACCCAGTTTAAGGACAAGTCTCAGCGGCACCCCGAAAACATCAACGCCGGGCTCTTTAATTACCCCGCCCTGATGGCGGCGGATATTCTGGCCTACAATGCGGATTTGGTTCCGGTGGGTGCCGACCAAAAGCAGCATCTGGAGCTGACCCGGAATGTGGCCATTCGCTTTAATGGCATCTACGGCAACACCTTTGTGGTGCCGGATCCCTATATCCCCAAAGAAGGGGGAAGGATTATGAGCCTGGCGGATCCCACCAAAAAAATGTCCAAGTCCGACGACAACCCCAAGGCTTTTATCTCCATTCTGGACCAGCCCAATGCAGTGGTGAAAAAAATCAAAAGCGCCGTCACCGATTCCGAGGCCGAAGTTGCTTACCGGGAGGGGAAGGACGGCATCAACAACCTGCTCACCATCTACTCCGCATGTAGCGGAATTTCGGTTGCGCAGGCAGAAAAAGAGTTTGCCGGAGTGGGATACGGGGACTTTAAGCTTGCCGTGGCCGAAGCCATCAACACCAGACTGCAACCGGTGCGGGAGGAATATACCCGCCTGATTAACGATAAGGCCTACCTCACCCAGTGCTACCAGCAGGGAGCCGAGCGGGCATTGGCCATCTCCTCCCGCATTTTAGCCAAGGTTTATAAGAAAATTGGCTTGGTAGCAAAATAACCGGGCCTTCTCCGCAACCGGTGGAGCAACCCAGCATTCATCAAAAAGCACTCAACCCATGCAAATCCAGCTCCTCCTTGGCTTGCATTGGAACAATCGCCAATGGGGCTTTCAAAATCTTTCTGAGAATCGGTGCAAGCATTCTATGGGTTCAAGCTTTCCAGCAGTGGGGGGACCCTCTGCCTTTGCTTTGGATTCGTTTGCTGCACAGCGGGCTTTTTACAGAAAAGCGAAAACCGCTGTGTACCGAGTACACAGCGGTTTTCGCCGATTAGTTTGAGGTGTGTTTTGAGGAGGGTAGAGCAATACCAATTCACGTTGCGGCTCGATTCTTGGTACAATTTTATTATAGCCCATTCTCCAAGCTGTTTGTTAAGGCACTGTAAATAAACATTAACGTTTTCTGCTATATTTTGTAAATCAAAAAATCTTAGGTTGCTTTTCAGGGATGTTCTCAGTCTGACAGGAGGTACGGTATGGACAAAGTGAATCGCCGTCGAGAACGTATTTATCACTACATTGTGGAACGAATCGAAGATGGTTCCGCCCCCAGTGTGAGAGAAATTTGCCAAGCCCTTTCCATCAAATCCACCTCCACCGTCCACAGCGATCTGAAGGCGATGGCGGATAAGGGCCAAATTCTTCTCACCGAGGGCCTGAACCGGGCCATTCGCCTGCCGGGCCGAAGCAGTGTATCCGTGCCTCTGGTGGGGGCAGTGGCCGCAGGCATTCCCATTCTTGCCATTGAAAATATCGAATCCTACCTGCCGGTCAGCAGCGATCTTGCCCGGGGGCGGGAGCTGTTTGCCCTTCGGGTTGAGGGGGAAAGCATGAAGGATGCAGCCATTTTGCCGGGAGATTTGGTGGTGGTGGAAAAAAGCTCCACGGCGGAAAACGGCCAAATTGTGGTGGCCATGGTGGAAGGGGAAGCCACCGTCAAGCGGTACTACAAGGAAAACTGCCATTTCCGTCTCCAACCGGAAAACGACGCCTTTGCCCCCCTGATTTTGGATGAGGTGGAGCTGTTGGGCCGGGTGATCTCCGTGATCCGCTATCTCGATTAATGGTTCAAATTGCAAATGAATAGCAGGCTTGTAGCCTGCTATTTTTTATGGCCTCATGTGCCGCAGCCGCCCCTCAACCCTCCCCCAAACAGGTTAATCCACCTCCGCCGCTACCACAATATCCTCATCTCTGCTGCAGATTTCCTGCAGGGCAATCAGAGTGAACATATGCTTGCTGAGTAGGGAAAGAAACACACTCAAGCATTTAAAATCCTTGGGAGACAGGTTAAGGTATAGATAATTGGTGATGGCTGCAAGAACAGCGTTGAGCTCGCACGGAGTCATGAAATAATCACCCTTGCTGTATATAAATGCGGCCAGAACGGTGCTGGCCGCATTTTTGTATCTTCCCTGCGCTGCATCTCCAGCCTAGCCAAAGGTATGAGCCAAACTGTGGAAACCAGCGGTTTGGATGCGCGCCCTTAGGTTTTTGTATTCCCCCTCGATCCCCTCCACAGCCCTGCAACAGCTTGCGGTGCTTACCGGCAGACAGATTTGCTCCCATGGAACGCTGCCTTGTGGCAAGAACCGAAGCCGTAAAAACCATTCTCCAAGGCGGGAGGACACAGTCCAGAGTCTGCTATACCCTATCCTATGCCGCCCAAAAGAGGGAGGTTCACCTTCCCAAAGGGCTGTTTTTGGTCAAAGAAAGGCGAAAAAGAAGAGAAGGGTGTTTTGTATTGCGGCTAATTCTTTGGAATTTCGTTTATTTTATATTTTTTATCGCAAACTCTTGACAGGTGCAGCAAAACATGGTACCGTACTAAATGTACTATTCTAAGTAATACAGTTTATGGTCGCTTATTGTTTCCAGAGAAGGGAGGCGCAGGGGCTTGATCAAGCTGGATCTGCAAAGCAGGACACCAATTTATGAGCAGCTGAAACATAAAATTTGCGAGCTTGCCGCAATCGGACAGTTGCGCCCCAACGACCAGCTGCCTTCGGTGCGCAGTTTTGCCCGGGATCTGGGGATTAACCCCAACACGGTACAAAAGGCATATCAGGAGCTGGAGCGGGAGGGTATCATCTACTCGGTGACGGGTAAGGGCAGTTTTCTCAGCTCAGAACTGGATTTAGACACACAACTTCACCAGCAGTACCTGCAAAAAATTGCGCAGGCTACTGCCCTAGCAAAGCAATGCGGTATTCAAGAGCAAGTGGTATTGGATACTGTGCGCAAGGTCTATGAGGAGGAACATAAGGAATGATTACTGCAACAACTTTGACCAAAACCTTCGACGGCTTTGCCGCCCTCAACGAGTTTACCGCCGAAATTCCCCGCGGCTCCATCTACGGTCTGGTGGGGACCAATGGCTCGGGAAAATCCACCCTGCTTCGGCTGATTTCCGGCATCTATCAGCCGGATGGAGGGGAGATTTTGGTGGCGGGGCAGGCTCCCTTTGAAAATCCCTCCATCAAGGAGCGCATTGTCCATGTTTCTGACGATTTGTATTTTTTACCCCAAAGCTCCATGAATGATATGGCCCGGTTTTACGCCGGAATCTATCGCTCCTTTAGCTGGAAGGCCTATGACGAGATGTGCAGCCGCTTTCCCATCGACCCCAAAAAGCGAATCAACACCTTTTCCAAAGGGATGAAGCGGCAAACCGCTCTTATCCTTGCCCTTGCCTGCCAGCCGGATATTCTGCTGCTGGACGAAGCGTTCGACGGTTTGGATCCGGTGATTCGAATCGGTCTGCGAAAGATTCTGGCGGATTTAATTGCCGACGGCGGCATGACGGTGATCATTGCCTCCCACAATCTGCGGGAGCTGGAGGATCTATGTGACCATATGGGCCTGCTCCACGCCGGCAAGGTGATCTTTGCCCGAGAGATCGACCAGGTAAAGCTGGGCTTTTGCAAGGTGCAGGCTGCCTTTACCGTTCCCCCCAAGCAGGAAAGCCTGCAGGCTCTGGATGTGATGCAGTACGAAATGAGCGGCAGCGTTCTCAACCTGATTGTGCGGGGCAATCCCGACCTCATTATGGCGGAGATTCGGAAGATGGGGCCCCTCTTTGTGGAAACCGTTCCTCTTACTCTGGAAGAGGTATTTATTCATGAAATGGAGGCGGTAGGCTATGACTACTCCAAAATCATATTCTAAAAAGGGCAAGGGGTTGGGAATGTTCCGCTCGGCGCTGCTACATCAGAGCTCCTTCATCATAGCCACGACCATTTTGCTGTTTATCGCTATCGTGGTTCCCTATTTGGTGGGCGCTCCCGATCATTCCCATCTGGTTTACAGCTACAATGGCCCCGATTTGGCCGGGGCGATCCGAGCGTTTTATGCCGATCGATTTTACGGCATCTACCTGAGCGATGTGCAGCCCGGATTGATCGGGGCGATGCTGGCTCTGGTCAGTTTTGCGGGAGCCCTTTTTTCCGCCCGCTATCTCCACAGCAAAAAAATGACCGACCTCTACCACTCCCTGCCTTTGCGCCGGGAAAAGCTTCTGCTGGTCAACATGGGGGCTTCCATGCTGGCCATTCTGGGGCCATACCTGCTCATCTATCTCTTCACCATGATCGGTCAACAGGTGGTGTTTGGACGTTACGGCTGGGTAACCGCCGAATACTTCCGCTATGTGGCCATGGATTTGTTCACCACCATTGTTCTGGTTTGGGTGATCTATGCCCTCACCACCTTTGTGTCGGTGAATGTGGGCACCACCTTTGACAGTTTGGCCATCTCCGGCACCTTGATGTTTCTGCCCACCGCTGTTTACAGCATTGGGGGAGGTATCTGGGAACTTACCACCTTCGGAGCAGAATTTCTGTGGAAGCACACCCTGCGCCTTTCTCCATTTCTCTTTTTCTTTGAACGGTTTGCCTCTGCAAGCTATGGGGGCTCTCAAAGTTCCAGCTATCACTATTCCTTCCTGACCTGCCTTGTAACAGTCTGGCTTTTGATTGGATGCTCGCTGTTTGCAGCAGCCCTGTATTGCTATCGCCGGCGCAAGAGTGAGATTGCCGAGCAAACCCAGCCCTTTGGCATCTTTCAGATGGTGGTCAAATGCTTTGCGGTCTTTTGTGGAAGCGCCCTCTTTTTGGGATTGTTCCACAACCGCCCCATGGCCGTGCGGCTGTTGGCCCTTGTGCTGGGCGGCATCTGTGTAGGCCTTATCGCCGAGTTGATTCTTTCCCGTGGCACCCGGTCCCTGCTGAAGAACCTTCGATGGCTGACTTTATCGGGTGCGGTCTTCGGTCTGCTGTATCTGGGACTTTCCATGGATTTGCTTGGCTATGAAACCCGCATGCCCGACCTCTCCAACGTGGTTTCGGCCACGGTAACCTATCGGGGACAATATGGGGATGACGTCAGTTTGCAGGAGCTCATCGATTCCAGTGACTGGCAATCCCGCCATACCTCCCAGCTGACGGATCCCCAAAGCATCGAAATTCTTCGCAACACCCATCTTTCTGTGCTGGAAGACCACAAGCAAACCAAGGACGAAAACTCCTATACCTATCCCAGAAGCGGATACCTGAGAATTCAGTACCAGTTGAAGAACGGAGGAACGCTGAGCCGCTTTTATCCCAGTGTGGACTCCCAGTCCTACGCCATACTCTCTCAACTGGAGGATAAGCAGGATTTCATCGTTCAGAACAACCCCCTCTTCTTCATGGAGGAGTATGCTCAACTTTCCGGTACCCATCTGACGGTAACAGCCGCAGCATCCTCGGTCACCAGCGATCAGGCCCTGCCTTTGCATCTGAAGGACGAGCAGCTAAACCGCCTGATTGCCGCTCTGCAAGCCGATACCCTGCGCCAGCCGCTGGACGAGATTTTAAATCCCACCCAGCAGGCCAAAGGATATATTCGCCTTGTCTACCGGGATCTTTCCCGCTTGGACGACAGCGATGACACCGTTGCCAAAGAATACGAAAAGCCATATCCCTATGGCTATAACGATCTTTCCTATGACCGCAGCGTGGTGGCGGAGCACTGGGTTCCCATTACCGATCACTATACCCAAACACTGACTTTGCTCAAGGAGCTGAAGCTGGATAGCCTTTTGACTCCTAAGCTGGAAGAAATCTCCGAGGTGCGCATCACCGACATTTACGACACCTTCTCCCATGCCAGTCAGGTGCGCCGGATCATGCCGCTGGGTCGTGACTATTACGACTGGCGGATGGTTGAGGAATCTGTCGATTTTGAGGTTTTCTCGGTCACCGACCCTGCCGAAATCGAAAGTATTGTCAAACGGGGCAAGAGCACAATGTTCCTGGATCAACATCTGGCTTCTCAAATCATGATCATGCAGTATATCGACCAGAATGGCAAACAAATGGCCATGCAGTTGATCCGGTTGGAGGATCTGCCCGACTCGGTGCGTCCTCAAGCTGCCCACTATTTGGAGGAAAGGTACTCCTTCCATTATGGGGATGCCGTCTATCCCCGAACCGCAGCCATCTATTAAGGCTCTTTCACCTTGCGTTCCCATTCTTCCCGTCCGCGAAGGAACTGTCCCGGTCACAGCGGGCCCTTCGCGGGCGGTTTTTCTATCCCCGGGCGGGGTTAAAGGGGGCTTTTTGATCCCGTCCCCCTATTGCCCAAAAATCTGACACAACCTTTGGTTTTTCCGCATCCTCCCTTGCTTTTTTCCCTTGGTTGTGCTAAGATATGGTATCGTATAAAGAAAAAACCCGTAGAACAGGCTCAGTAGGCCTGCCAAAACCACAGCAGAGAGGCGGCGTCCCGGCTGTAAGCGCCGCTTGTGGAGGCAGTACCGAACCTTCCCCTGTGAGGGGTGGCGGTCAACGTCTAAGGACCTGTAGCCGCCAACGGATTCCACCCGCCGTTATCGGGGTGGTCAGAGTGTTTGCTTTGGCAAAAAATTGGGTGGTACCGCGGAGCGTCGCTTCGTCCCTGTGTGGACGGGGCGTTTTTTGTGCCATAATATAATAGATTACCCGGTTGGAATCGATAAGGAGTGAAGGATATGAAAACTGCACTGGAAAATATCCGCATCGAAGCCCAAAAGGCTTTGGAGGCCGCAGCCGATATGGCTGCTGTCGAACAGCTTAGAGTACAGTACCTGGGCAAAAAAGGAAAGCTGACCGCCATCTTAAAGCAGATGGGCTCCCTCTCCCCCGAGGAGCGTCCGGTGGTGGGCCAGCTGGCCAACGAGGCAAGAGCCCACATCGAAGATCTCATCGCCACCCGTAAGGATACGCTGAGCCGGGAAGCTCTGGCCAACCGCCTGGCCGCCGAACGGGTAGATGTCACCATGCCGGGGCGCAAATCCCCCACCGGCAACCGCCACCCCATCAACATCGTGCTGCAGGAGGTGGAGGAGATCTTTTTGGGCATGGGCTTTGATGTGGTGGAAGGCCCCGAGGTGGAGTACGACTACTACAACTTTGAGGCGCTGAATATGCCCAAAACCCACCCTTCCCGGGATACCCAGGACACCTTTTATATCAGCGACGACATTGTGCTGCGCACCCAAACCTCCCCGGTGCAGGTGCGCACCATGGAGCAGCGCAAGCCTCCCATCCGCATTCTCTCCCCCGGCCGGGTTTATCGTTCCGATGCGGTGGACGCCACCCACTCCCCTCTCTTCCATCAGATTGAGGGTCTTGTGGTGGACAAGGGGATTACCATGGCCGACCTAAAGGGCACCCTTGCCGCCTTTACCCAAAGCCTTTACGGGCCCGAAGCAAAGGTGCGTTTTCGGCCTCACCACTTTGCTTACACCGAGCCCTCCGCCGAGATGGACTTTATGTGTTACGCCTGCAAGGGAGCCGGCTGCCGTCTCTGCAAGGGGGAAGGCTGGATTGAGCTGCTGGGCTGCGGCATGGTGCATCCCAAGGTGCTGGAAAACTGCGGCATCGACCCGACGGTCTATTCCGGCTTTGCCTTTGGCATTGGCCTGGAGCGGATTGCTATGCGCCGCTTTGCCATCAACGACCTGCGGCTCTTTTATGAAAACGACCTGCGCTTTTTGCGTCAGTTTTAACTGGAATAGAAGGATTCCCTGTCGGGGATAGCCCGATATCCTCGCCTATCCATTCGTTTGGGCAGATTCTAACAATAAGGGGAGAAAATAATCGATGAATCTCAGCATGAAATGGCTTTCGGATTATGTGGATCTCAACGTATCCATCAAACAGTTTGCCGCCGACATGACCATGAGCGGCTCCAAGGTAGAAGGTTATCAGACGGAAGGGGGCCCTCTTTCCGGCGTGGTGGTGGGCAAGGTGCTGGAGGTGACCAAACACCCCAACGCCGATTCCCTGTTTATCTGCCAGGTTGACATAGGGGGAGAACGCCCTTTGCAAATTGTCACCGGAGCGGACAACGTGGTGCCGGGAGCGTACGTTCCCGTTTTTACCGACGGTTCGGTCACGGCGGAAGGCCAGAAAATCAAAAAAGGCAAGCTGCGGGGAGAGGTCAGCGAGGGGATGCTGGCATCTCTGAGCGAATTGGGCCTTACCCAAGGGGATTTTCCCTACGCCAGGGAGGACGGCATCTTCCTGCTGGGGGATGACTGCCCGGTAGAGCAGTTGGGGCAAAACGCTCTGGAGGTCATCGGCCTCAACGATACGGCGGTGGAGTTTGAAATTACTCCCAACCGCCCCGACTGCCTTTCGGTGCGGGGCTTGGCCCGGGAAGCCGCGGTCACCTTCGGAGTTCCTCTCAAGCTCCATGAACCGGTGGTGAAAGGCTCGGGGGGCAGCGTCCACGATTACCTCAAGGTGCAGGTGGAAAATCAGGAGCTGTGCCTGCGCTACTCTGCTGCTGTGGTCAAGAATGTAAAGATCGGCCCCTCCCCCCGCTGGATGCGGGAGCGTCTGCGGGCTTCCGGGGTGCGCCCCATCAACAATATGGTGGACATCACCAACTATGTGATGCTAGAATACGGCCAGCCCATGCACGCCTTTGATTTGGTTCACGTCAAGGGCAATCAGATTGTGGTTCGCAACGCAGCCCCCGGGGAAACAATCACCACCCTGGACGGAGTGGAGCGCACCCTTTCCCCCGAAATGCTGGTGATTGCCGATCAGAGTGCCCCTACTGCGGTGGCGGGAGTGATGGGCGGCGAATTTTCCGGCGTCTACGAAACCACCCAAACCGTGGTGTTTGAATCGGCCTGCTTCTATGGCCCCAGTGTAAGAGCTACTTCCAAACAGCTGGGGCTGCGCACCGAAAGCTCCTCCCGCTTTGAAAAAGGGCAGGATCCCGAAAACTGCATTCCCGCTCTGCGCCGTGCCTGTGAGCTGGTGGAGCTTTTAGGGGCAGGGGAAGTGGTGGATGGCATCATCGATATTGCCGCTCCTCAAAAAGCTCCCGTCACCCAAAAGCTGGATAGCCAGTGGATTTGCAACTTCCTCGGAGTGGAAATCCCTCGGGAGAAGATGGAAGGCTGGTTGCGGGATTTGGGCTTTGCCGTGGAAGGAGATAGGGTCACCGCCCCCAGCTGGAGAAGGGACGTCACCTGCCAGTACGATTTGGCGGAGGAGGTTGCCCGCTTTTACGGATACGACAACATTCCCTCCACCATCATCCGGGGAGAAGCCAAGGCTCGCCCCACCCAAACACAGCGCTTTGTGCGCAGCGTCCATCAGGCTTTGTTGGCCCAGGGGCTCAACGAAATCATCACCTACTCCTTCATTTCCCCCAAAAGCTACGACCAGATTCTGCTGCCGGAGGATTCCCCCCTGCGCCGGTCGGTGACCATCCTCAACCCCTTGGGAGAGGACACCAGTGTCATGCGCACCACCGCTCTGCCCTCCATGTTGGAGACTCTGGCCAGAAACTTCCGGGCCAGAAGCGAAAGCGCCCGGCTGTACGAGCTGGCCACCGAATACCTTCCCACCCAGGAGGGGAAGCTCCCGCTGGAGCTGCGCAAAATTGTCATCGGCCTGTACGGTGAGGCGGAGGACTTCTTTACCCTCAAGGGAATTGTGGAAGCGCTGCTGGAACAGACCAGAGTCCATGATTGGGAAGCCCAGCCGGTCACCGATAACCCCCTCTTCCACCCGGGACGCTGCGCCCGCCTGCAGGTTGGGGATGTAACCCTTGGCCTCATTGGGCAGGTACACCCAACAGTTGCAGACAACTACAAGGTGGATGTGCCCCTTTATCTTGCCCATTTGGATCTGGCAGCGCTGCTGGAAAACACCAGCGGCTCCCCTGTCTTCAAGCCGCTGCCCCGTTTCCCCGTTTCCACCCGGGATCTAGCTCTGGTCTGCGATGAATCCGTCACCAACGCCCAGATCACCAAGACTATGCAAAAAGCCATGGGCAAGCTGCTGGCGGACTGGAAGCTCTTTGACGTCTACCGCTCGGAGCGGCTGGGAGCAGGCAAAAAGAGCCTGGCCTACGCCCTCACCCTGCGGGCAGAGGACCGCACCCTCACCGACGAGGAATGTGATAAGGCAGTTGCCAAAGCCCTCAAGGCCTTAGAGGAAATTGGGGTATTCCTGCGCCAGTAAAAATATGATATAATAGCTACAATATAACTTTTTTCGGGGGCGAAATTGCCTTTTGTCACAAAAATCGTGGAAATGGCATAAAGTCCCTAAGCACCACCCTTACCGAAAAAACCAAGCGTACCATGGACTACATGGCAGCGCAGCTGACTTATTTGTCAGCGCAACTTCACTAGCATTGACCGCCCTACCACGCAGCAAACAACAGCCTATAGCATGGCAACACTGCGCAGCACTTTTGCGCATCGGAGGAAGGAGGCAGGGCGTTGATTAAAAAAGCGGTAGCGATCTATCTGCGGGGAGAAAAACAAGAGCAGCAACTGGAGCTTTGCCAGGAGTATGTCAGGCTCTACCTGGGCGAAGCTGTGGAAAATTGTCTTATCTTTCAGGACGAAGGCAGCCTCGCTGAAGAACTGCCCGGCCTTCAGTCCCTGATGGCGGCAGTCAACCGAAACGTGCTTCACACCGTCGTCTGCTCCGACATTGGAGTGATCTGCAAAAACACTGCAGAACTGGTGGAAACCGTTCGCCAATTGGAAAGCAAAGACACCGCACTGATTCTGGTTAAAAATGCTGTTGATTTTTCCACCGCTATGGGGCGCAGTGTTTTGCTGGCCTGTAATACTTTTTTAGAGTTAGAGCGTGCCAGCGCCGCCTCCAACATCCGGGACAACATGCGGATGCTGGCCCGCAGCGGCCGCTGGCTGGGCGGGGTTACCCCCACCGGTTACACCTCGGTGCGCAAGCCGGGAAAACAGCCGGGTGAAAAAAACTACTGCCTCCAACTGCTGCCAGAACAGGCCGAAACCGTCAAGCTCATCTACTCTTTATTTTTGGAATGGGATTCCCTGGTGAAGGTGACACAGGAACTGGAAAGCCGGGGAATTCGCACCAAAAACGGACGAGCCTTCAGCCGTTTTACCCTGCGTCAAATCTTAGAAAACCCAGTTTATATGCAGGCCAGCCCCGATGCCTATGCCTACTTTACCCGCCTGGGGGCCGAGGTTTGCTCTCCGCAGCAAGCCTTTGACGGAAGCCGGGGCATGATGGTTTACAACAAAACCCTTCAAGCCCGGGGGGTCTCCAACCAGCAGCGGGATGTTTCCGAGTGGATTGTGGCGGTGGGAGAGCACCAGCCCATTATTGATGCGCTCAGCTGGATTGCGGTGCAGCAGCAGCTGGCTCGGAATAAATCCCCCCACGAGCGTCGCCCCAAAAGCGAGTTTGGGTTGGTTGCCGAGATGCTCTACTGCGGCGAGTGCGGTGCCCATATGCGGCCCAAACTGATTAGCCGTGCCAGCTCCGAGAGGGAACCGCGCTTCTTTTACATCTGTGAACGAAAAGAACAGAGCCGCTCCAGTGAATGCGATATTCCCAATCTTCCGGGGCAGACGGTGGATCATGCCATCAGCACCATGCTTTGCGCTTTAGGCCCCGATGAACCGGACCTTTTGCCCATTCGCCCTCGCCGTCCCGCCACAGCCGAGGCGCTGGAAGCTCATCAGGCCCGCATAGTCAAAAAAAAGCAGCAGATCGCCTCCAATGAAGAGGGGATCTCCAAGCTGGTTTTTACCCTGATCAAGGCCATTGACAAAAGCGCCTACGATGAGATTATCCAGCGAATCGACATGCTGCATCAGCGTAACCAGCAGCTCTCCGCCCAGGTAGAGGCTTTGGAATCTCTGACCAGCCCTTCCCCTTTGGAGGACCACTACCGAGAAGCGTTGGAGGAAATACTAGCCCAATGGGAGAAGTACTCTCAAACCACTTCCATGACTCGGCGGCGGGCCGCTCTGCGGGTTTTAATCGATTCGGTAACCTGGGACCGGGAAGAGCTTTTGGTTCGCTTTTCCGGCGGTGCTGAGTTTGCGGTGCGCCCCGACTGATTCCTGGATGGTCTGGTTTCCAATCCTTCACCATCACAATGGATGGTTTGTAAAATCCTTATCATGGCAAAGGACCGGTCTTTTCACCGGTCTTTTTTCTTTTCCTAGTCAGGCTTTAAAACAAGGCGATTATTATGGGGTAGCCCCAAGATATCCCCGCCAAAAGAGGAAATCCAAAGGGCAAATGGCCCCCCTCTTTCTCTCATTCCTTTCTACAAAACTTGTCATTGCCTTTCCCGCTGACAAAAAGCTCCCTCTTCCCCCTTGAGAAGACTGTCAAACCTTACAAATTTAACATATATTCCCTGCCAGCCCGCATATACATGAAATAGCACATCGTTAGGAGGGTTGGTTTTGAAAGGGTTGCCCGAAGAGAGAGTGATTGCGTTCGCAAATTATATTATTGAACATAACGCAACGGTACGGCAAACTGCCAAGAAATTTAATTTGAGCAAATCCACCGTACATAAAGACGTCAGTGAAAGGTTAAAGACGATTAATGAGGATTTATATGATAAAGTCAAGCTGGTGCTTGAGCAGAACAAGTCGGAGCGGCATATTCGGGGAGGCATGGCCACCAAAAACAAATATGAACGCCTGCGCAAAAAGTAAGGAGTGTTAAGGGCCATTTTTCGTGGGAGAGATGGCCCTTCGATTAAACCATCTCCCTGCATACCAATGCGGGAACTTGCCCGGCTCTTGTGTCCTGCTTTTTCTGCCTGTAACCATCGCCTTATGCCATCCTGCACCCACAGACCTTGAGCATAACTTCATTTCCCCAACCCCAAAACCATTCTCATCTTGCCCATAGATCACCATAAAAAATATTATCTCACCGAAAAGGGGCAGCCGTTTACGGCTGCCCCTTGGATGTGGTTGCAGTATTTTCTTATGCTAAATGGTAGAGCTTGGAGGGAAGATAGCGGCTAACAGCGGCCTGATTGACCTGGATATCCAAAGCCCTGCCCCACTCCTCCAGCTTGGGAAGAAAATCGCTGTCGTAGCGCATGGCATGAAGCAAATTCTCCTGATAGCTTTGCAGATCCGCCGGGTCTTCCAAAATATCCGCCCGCTGCACCAGAAAGAAGAAGTTGGTGTCCTCTACCAACACCGCCTCTCCCACAGGGGTATCAAAAGCGGCACGAATCAAGGGTTCCCCGTAGTAGGAGGCCTGTGCTTCGGTGACAATCATGTTCAACTCACCCGGTTTGGTGGGCTCCACCTCCGGCACGGCATCCTCTGTACCCTCCACCGACTCCTTGGCAGTCTCCAGCTCATACTCGGTGTTGAGATCCTCAATGGCCTCTCCCGCCTGAAGCCGGGTCAGATAACCCTGAGCCTTTTGGCGCAGCGCCTCGTTCTTTTCCTCCACAAGCTTGGCAGCCTGTTCCGAATCGGCGGCCTCCTCCTCGGAAAGATCGGACTCATTGACTTTGTAGAAGAACATCATCTTGATCTTGGAGTATGTCTCGGCAAAATATGCGCTCAGCTCTTCCTGGCTGACCTCAAACTCTCCGCCCTCTTCGTAGAGCGCATGGAACAGCTGATGAACAGCCAGGTCGTTTTGCAGCATTAGGGCAAGAGAATTTTCAGCAATGCCGTTTTTCTTGTAAAATTCCGGGGTGTTCTCTATGGCGCTGGCCGCAGAGGAAAGGGTGCCGGCAATGTCTGCCTGGCTCAGGCTCAGCCCCAGCTCCTGCATTTTGTTTTGGACAGCATAGTACTCCCGAGCGCTTTGGTCAGCCCGCTGTACCATCCAATCCGAAACGGACATGCCGTCCAGCTGCATCCGATAGATTTCCTTGGGCTTCCTTTCAGAAATCCTTTTGGGGGTGTTTTCCAGCTCGGCGCCTTCTCCCAGACTCTCCTGCAGAGCGGCGATTTCGGCATCCTGTGCTTCCTGCAACTTGGTAACCGCCTCTCCATAGGCATTGAGCAACATGCAAATATATACCCCTGCCGGCATGGAATCCTCCTGGTAGGAGTAAACCCAGCTGGTATTGGCGGTTTGACAGCCCGCCAGCAGCAAAGTAACAGCCAGAAGAACTGCCAGCAATTTGGTAATCTGCTTCATATATTCCGATTCCTTTCTATGTCCTGATACATGGCCGTCATCCGACCGTTCCAAAATAGTATTATACCGCCTTGCCTGCCGAATGTCCAGCTTTTTCAACGCAATTGAGCCAAAGTGCTTCCCTCACTTAGGGGATATGGCATGGAAAAGGCCTATCATATTTTTCTTGACTTTATGCCCTAAAAGGATTATGATAATGTTCGCTTGCTAACAATTAGGAGGTGCTTAGTTGAGCCAGTTTTGTTCCCTCCCTTTTGCCATTAAGGCGCTGGAAAATCACATCAAACGCTATATGTATCATGCCGGGGATGCGCCCCATCAGCCAACGGAAATGCAGCAGGCAGTGATTTGGTATCTGGGGCAGCGCGCGGGGCAGGATATTTTTCAGCGGGATTTGGAAAAGGCTTTTCATATGCGGCGTTCCACCGCCACCGGTATTTTGCAGCTGATGGAGCGGGACGATTTATTGATTCGAAAACCCGTTCCCCATGACAGACGCCTCAAAAAGCTTTGCCTTACCGAAAAAGCTCTTTCTCTCCATCATCAAGCGGTTCTCAAATTAACCCGATTTGAAGAGCTGCTGATCCAAGGCCTCACCCAAGAGGAGCTGGAGACCTTTAACCGAGTCGTTGCCAAAATGATTGCTAACCTTAGCTTAACCTAATCTTTTGCAGCAGCTGCGATACTTCTGCGGGCTGTTTTTTATGCTTTGAGCTACCACCCAACCATTTGCTTTTATTACAAATCTGGAGGAAACCATATGGTCAAACGACTTGCACGCTGTGTGCGGGAATACCGGCGTTACGCCCTGCTCACCCCTGTTCTTGTGCTGCTGGAGGTTGCGATGGACATTTTGCTGCCCATCCTCATGGCGGTTCTCATTGACTACGGCATCCAAGACGGAAACCCGCAAATGATTGCCAAATTGTCCGTTGCGCTCCTTGGCTGCACCGTTCTGGCTCTGTTGTTGGGGGTGCTGTCGGGGCAGACGGCAGCCATTGCATCCGCAGGCTTTGCCAAAAACGTCCGCCACGATCTTTATTACAACCTGCAAACCTTTGCCTTTGAGAACATCGACCGGTTTTCCACCTCCAGCCTCATCACCCGGATGACCACCGATGTGGACTATCTGCAACACGCTTTTCATATGCTTATCCGCATTACGGTGCGGGCCCCCTTTATGCTGATCTTTTCTCTGCTGATGGCTTTTAGCATCAACCGCAGCCTCTCTCTGGTTTTTTTGGCGGTGCTCCCCATTTTGGGCTTTTTTATGTATCTGATCATGTCCCGGGCTCACCCCATTTTTGAGACAGCCTTTAAAATGTACGATAAACTGAATACCGTGGTGCAGGAAAACCTGCGGGGCATTCGGGTGGTCAAAAGCTATGTCCGGGAGGAGCACGAAATTCAAAAATTTAAACGCACCTCTCAGGATATCTATGCCACCTTTTCCAAAGCGCAAAAACTGGTCAGCTTTATTATGCCCGTCATGCAGCTGTGTATGTTTGGTTGCAGTCTCATTCTCTCCTGGATGGGGGGCAGACTCATCGTCTTTGGGGAGATGACCACCGGAATGCTGGTTAGCCTGCTGACCTACTCCTTCCAGATTCTCACCAGCCTGATGATACTGGGCATGGTGTTTATGATGCTGGTCATCTCCAAGGCCAGTGCTCAGCGGGTGGTGGAGGTGCTGGAGGAGCGAACCGACCTTTACAGCCCCCAAAACCCTGTAACACAGGTGAAGGACGGCTCCATCCGGTTTGAGGATGTGGGGTTTTCCTACGCCAAGGATCGGGAAAACCTTGCCCTGCGGAATGTGAACCTGACCATCAAATCGGGGGAGACGGTGGGAATTTTGGGAGGCACCGGTTCCGCCAAAACCACACTGGTGCAGCTCATCCCCCGCCTTTACGACGTCACCGAGGGCAGGCTGCTGGTGGGCGGTGTGGATGTGCGGGACTACGACCTGACCGCCCTGCGGCAGGAAGTGGCCATGGTGCTGCAAAAAAACGAGCTGTTTTCCGGCACCATCAAGGAGAATTTGCGCTGGGGTAACCAAGATGCCTCCGACGAGGAGCTGGAGCACGTATGTCGCCTTGCCTGTGCCCACGAGTTTATCGAGACCTTTCCCAAAGGGTACGACACCTACATCGAACAGGGGGGCACCAACGTATCCGGCGGGCAGAAGCAGCGCCTCTGCATTGCCCGTGCTCTGCTGAAAAAGCCAAAAATTTTGATTTTGGACGACTCCACCTCGGCGGTGGACACCAAAACCGATGCCCGCATCCGCCAAGCCTTTGCGCAGGAAATTCCCAACACCACCAAGCTGATCATCACCCAGCGGGCGGCTTCGGTGGAGCATGCCGATAAAATTGTGGTGTTGGACGAGGGAGAAGTTGTGGATGTGGGCACTCACAGTCAGCTGATGGAGCGCTGTGACATTTACCGGGAGGTCTACATCTCCCAACAGAAGGGAGGCAGCGCAGATGAGGCAGTTTAAGAAAAGCCAAGGCCACACAGGACACCCTCCGGCTGCCGGTTTGGAGCGGGGCAAAAACATGCAGGAGGCCAAGCAAAACATGGTGCGCCTGCTCCGATATATGAGCCGTTACAAGCTGCATCTGATTGCGGTGGTGCTCTTTATTCTCCTCAACTCCTATGCCATGGTGCAGGGCAACCTGTTTTTGGAAACCTTAATCGATGAGCATATTCTGCCTCTGACCCAGGTGCAAAACCCCAACTTTTCCGGAATGCTGGCAGCCATTTTAAAGATGGCGGCCATCTATCTCATCGGCGTGGTGGCCGCCTTTGCCTACAACCGCCTGATGGTGGTGGTCTCCCAGGCAACCCAAAAGCAGATTCGGGATGAGCTTTTTTCCCATATGCAGCGCCTGCCCCTGCGGTACTTTGACACCCACACCCACGGGGATTTGATGAGCCGCTACACCAACGACATCGATACCCTGCGGCAGCTGCTTTCCCAGAGCATTCCCCAGTTTTTAAGCTCTGCGGTCTCTCTTCTCTTTGTCTTTATCGCCATGCTGTCGGTTAGCATTCCCCTGACCGGGCTGGTGGTGATCATGGTGTTTGTCATCTCCAAGGTGGCAGGCCGGGTAGGTGGCTCCAGCGCCCGCTACTTTATGCAGCAGCAGGAGGTTTTGGGCACCCTGAACGGGTACATTGAAGAAATGACCCATGGCCAAAAGGTGGTCAAGGTGTTCTGCTATGAGGAGCAGGCAAAGGAAAAGTTCAATGCTCTCAACGAGGAGCTTTGTGCCGCCACCACCCAGGCCAACCGGCTGGCCAACTCCCTCATGCCCCTGATGATGAATCTGGGCAACATCCAGTATGTCCTCATCGCCATTGTGGGAGGATTTTTGGCGGTCAGCGGCATTGGAAGCCTGACACTGGGGGCAATCGCCTCCTTCCTCCAACTCTCCCGCTCTTTTTCCGGGCCCATCGGTCAGGTCAGCCAGCAGATCAACTCGGTGATTATGGCTCTGGCCGGAGCCGGGCGAATCTTCCAGCTGATGGACCAAGCCCCCGAGGAGGACAGCGGCACCGTCACCTTGGTCAACGCCTGCTACGGCAAAGACGGCAACTTGCAAGAATGTGAGGAGCGCACCAATCTCTGGGCTTGGAGACAGCCCCATGAAGATGGCACCGTCACCTACCACAAACTGGAGGGGGAGGTGCGCTTTGAGGGGGTGGACTTTGCCTACGAGGAGGGCAAGCCGGTTCTCCACAATATCACCCTCTATGCAAAGCCCGGCCAGAAGGTGGCCTTTGTGGGAGCCACCGGAGCCGGCAAAACCACCATCACCAATCTCATCAACCGCTTTTACGATCTGCCTGCGGGCAGCATCTTCTACGATGGAATTGACATTCAGCGGATCAAAAAATCCGATCTGCGCCGCTCTTTGGGCATGGTGCTGCAGGATACCAGCCTGTTTACCGGCACCGTAATGGAAAATATTCGGTACGGCCGCCTGAATGCCACCGATGAAGAGGTATATGCCGCCGCCAAGCTGGCGGGAGCCCACGGGTTTATCAAGCGGCTTCCCCAAGGGTACAACACCCTCATTGACGGGGACGGTTCCGAGCTCTCTCAGGGGCAGCGGCAGCTGATTGCCATTGCCCGGGCGGCGGTGGCGGATCCCCCGGTGATGATTTTGGACGAGGCCACCTCCTCCATCGACACCCGCACCGAAAGCATCGTGCAGCGGGGCATGGACTCCCTGATGACGGGGCGAACCACCTTTGTCATTGCCCACCGCCTGAGCACCGTGCGCAACTCCGACGTCATTATGGTGTTGGAGCATGGAAGGATTATCGAGCGGGGCAGCCACCCAGAACTCATCGCCCAAAAAGGAAAATATCATCAGCTCTATACCGGAGCCTTTGAGCTGGAATAAGCCAGCACAGCAAAGCACCGCCTGTTTTCGGTCGAAAGCAGGCGGTGCTTTTTTCAATTTATTCGTAATACAAATCCTCGCTGGGGAACACCGGCTCGCAGGTAAGGTTAAGCCCCAGACGGCGCATGGTTTTTTCGTCCCCGTCGGGAACAATGTAGCTGGCGTGGGCCTCGCAACCCCGCAGCTTGGGCAGTTGGGCCATGGCGTGCTCCACCGTGGGGTTGGTGGCGGCACAGATGGAAAGACAGATGAGAACCTCCTCCAGGCTCAGGGTAAGGCTGTGGGCACCCAAATTGAGCTTTTTCAGCTTGATGATGGGCTCCAGCACCACCGGAGAAATCAGGTAAAGATCATCGGCCAACCCCGCCATTTGTTTGATGGCATTGATCAGGGCACTGGCAGGCGACTTCATCAAGGAGGTTTCCCGCCCGGTGACAATTCTGCCCCCCGGAAGCTCTATGGCGGTGGCGTGGGCGTTCTTTTCCTGCATTTTGGCAAGAGCAGCTGCCACCACCCGCCTGTCGTCTGCGGAAATATCCAGTTGGCTCATAATCATTTCAATCTTCTTGACAGCCTGGTAATCTACCCGGCCCAGCTTGTAATCCACCAAGGTTTGGAAGTGGCGGCGGATAATTTCCTGTTTGGCTGCCTCCCGACACACTTCGTCGTCGGAAATGCAAAACCCTGCCATATTCACCCCCATATCGGTGGGAGACTGGTAGGTGGAGCCCACATTGGAGGTGCGGGATAAAATGGTTTTGACGATGGGAAACACCTCAATATCCCGGTTGTAGTTGACGGTGGTTTTTCCGTAGGCTTCCAGGTGGAAGGGGTCGATCATATTCACGTCATCCAGGTCGGCGGTGGCAGCTTCGTATGCCATGTTGACCGGATGCTTCAGGGATATATTCCAGATGGGGAAGGTCTCGAATTTGGCGTATCCGGCGTCACTTCCCCGTTTGCGCTCGTGATAAATTTGGGATAGGCAGGTGGCCAGCTTGCCGCTGCCCGGACCGGGAGCGGTAACCACCACCAAAGGGCAGGTGGTGGGAATATAGGGGTTGGCGCCATAGCCTTCGTCGCTGACAATCACCGAGATTTCGGTGGGGTATCCCTTGGTGCGGCGGTGAATAAAGGCTTTTACCCCCCGCATTTCCAGTTTTTTGCGGAAAGCCTCGGCAGAGGGTTGTCCATCAAACAGGGTAATGACCACCGAATTGACGGCAAGACCCATCCCCCGCAGATTATCGATTAGCCGAAAGACATCCATATCGTAGGTAATGCCCAAATCGGCACGTATTTTGTTTTTTTCAATATCCTCTGCCTTGATGCACAGAAGAATTTCCGCCTTATCCCGCAGCTTTTGCAGCAGCTTAATTTTGCCGTTTACGTCAAAACCAGGCAGCACCCGTGCAGCGTGATAGTCGTCAAAAAGTTTGCCCCCAAATTCCAGGTAGAGCTTTCCCTTGGATTGTTGGATTCGCTCTAAAATTTGAGCACTCTGTTTTTGCATATAAAGATCCGCATCAAAACCGATCTCCACGTTTTCACATCCTCATCTGTGATTCCATTACACACTCCATTATAGCATAACACAAAATTCGAGCGCTCACCACCCGAAAAATTAATTTTACCCTGCATCACCCCTTTTTTGCAAGCCAACTTTTCACCACTTTTCCCCTATTTTTTCTGTGCGAATATGACAAGAAAAAACAATTATCCATTCTCTAGACCCTTGAAGTGGAATTTTGCTGTGATCTTAAATGGTATGATCTCAGTCTGGAGATGCATACTAAAGATATCTCTTTGACAAAGGAGAATGCCAATTGTCCAGGGAAGCAAACCAATCGGAGCATACCATTCCCCAACCGGTGCAACAGCTCAATGAGGAGCTGAAGAAGATTTCCATCTCTTCCAGCCTGGCAGAAAATGTACAGATCTTAAAATGCCTCTTTGAAAAAGACGATACCTTTCTGATTCGAGAGGTGCAAAACCAAAAGGATCCTGCACAGCAATATGTGGTGGCCTACTGTGCCGGCATGATCGACAACGCCTTTGTAGGAGATAACATCATCAGACCCCTGACCCACACCCAGCTGCTGAACATCGAAGAAAACCACCTTGACGCCGTTGCAAGGCAGTTGCTTTGGGTGCACAATCCCAGCTGCGCAGAAAACTATCAGGAGGTTGTGGAGGCGGTCACCTATGGGGATTCGGTTTTGTTTCTTCCCGGTGAGGAGAAAGCGCTGGTGCTCAGCACACAGGGATTTCCTGTGCGGGGGGTCTCGGAGCCGGAGGGGGAAATCACCCTTTCGGGTTCTAAGGAGGGCTTTGGAGAATCTCTCATTCTCAACCTCTCCTTTCTTCACCGGCGGCTGCGCACCAACGACCTGAAGATGGAGATGCGCAGCTTTGGCACCCGCTCCCGCACCCAGGCCTGCATCTGTTATCTGGACAGTCTGGTCAACCGCCCGGCTTTGGAGGAGCTGCAGCGGCGGCTGGACTCCATTGAAATTGACGGCGTGTTGGACGCAAACTACCTCAACGAGCTGATTCGGGACAACCCCATGTCTCCCTTTCGCTCCACCGGGTACACCGAGCGCCCCGACATTGTGGCCGGCAAACTGCTGGAGGGCCGCATCGCCATTGTGTTGGACGGAACCCCTGTGGTGCTGACCATCCCTTACCTCTTTATTGAAAACTTTCAAAGCAACGAGGACTACTACCTGAGTTTTTACTATACCTCTTTTTCCAGAATGCTTCGCATTTTTGGGTTTTTGCTCAGCATTCTCACCCCGTCTTTGTATCTGGTGGTGACCACCTATCACCACGAGCTGCTGCCCACTCCACTGCTGATGAATATCGCCAACGAACGGCTCAACGTTCCCTTCCCCATGGTGTTGGAGCTTCTGATCATGCTGCTGATGTTCGACATCCTGCGGGAAACGGGAGTGCGGATGTCCAGCGGTGTGGGGCAGGCCATGAGTGTGGTGGGGGCTCTGGTGCTGGGCTCTGCAGCGGTGGAAGCCAAACTTGTCTCCTCTCTGGTGATTATCATGGTGGCCCTCACCGGTATCACCAGCTTGCTGGTGCCTAAGCTCAACGCCGCCACTTTAATGACCCGTATCTTTTTATATGTCTTTGCCGCCTTTGGAGGCTTTCCCGGACTCACCATGGGTTGCGCCTTTTTGCTCATTCATCTGCTGCACCTCAAGTCCTTTGGGTTGTGGCAAATCTCCATCACCGGAAACCTGCAGTTTCAACAATGTAAGGATATCCTCTTCCGGGCGCCTCTTTGGACCATGCAGCAGCGACCCATCACCGCCTCCGCCCAGGGCACTCGGCTTTCCAAACCCAAAAGGCGGTGATCCCATTGAAGAAAAGCCTTATCATCGCCATCCTATGCCTTGCCCTGTTCCTTAGCGGGTGCGGCAACTACCGGGATCTCAACGAGTTCGACCTTGTGGCCGGCATGGCCATTGATGAAGCCGAGGAAGGGTACCAAGTCACCCTAGAGCTGATTGATTTGGGAGGCAGCATGCAGGAAGGGGTCAAATCCTATACCGTCTCTCTGGAGGGGGCAACGGTTCCACAGGCGTTGCAGCAAGCCAAAACCATGCTCAGCCGGCAGTTTCATTACGGCAATATGGAAGTGATTGTCATCAGCCAAGCCCTTGCCCAACAGGGCATTGCCAGCCTGCTGGACGGCTTTCTACGGAATGTGGACATCCGGGAAACCATACAGCTTGCCATTTCTCTGGACGATACGGCGTCGGAAATTTTCGCCGCCAAGGGACGGGATCTTTCGGTGGCCTCCTATGCCTTGAGCAAAATGATCACCCAGTCCAACAACACCCAGTTCCAGCCCCGGGAAGTCTCCATCTTCAATGCTCTGGACGCCCTGCACACGCCGGGCAAGTCTTTGATGCTCCCTGCCGTTGGCTCCAAGCAGGAGGAAGAGCAGGAGGATGCTTACATCCAACTGGAGGGGCTGGCAGTGTTTGTGGAGGGAAATCTTCGCTATACCCTGCCGGAAGGGTATGTTCCCATTTATCTGTTGGTTAAAGATCGGCTGGCCTCCCACGATCTTACCTTTCAACTGCCGGGAAGTGACGAAAATTCCACCATTCACATCACCCAAAGCAAAACCCAGCGTTCCTTTGAGGAAGGGGAGGATCAAATCATCTTCCGGCTGGATGTGCGGGCCAAGGGGCAACTGGGTCAATCGGTGGTGGGGACGGATCTGGAGAACCCCGATCAAAAAGCGGCGCTGGAACAGGCAGCCTCTCAGGCTCTGGGCCAACAGATACAGGAGCTTCTAAACTACCAGCTGCACAACGGCGACACCAACCCTGCCGATTGGCTGTACGACGTTTATTTGCAGGATGATTCCCTGTGGGAATCCATCCAATCCAAAAGCAAGGAGGCCCGGCCAGAAGTGTCCATGGATGTCCGCGTCACCATGGAAATATTGGATTCGGGGATTGTGCGGGGAATATGAAGGATAAATTTGTGGATGCAATCCTTTTGGGGGCGATGTTCCTTGGAGTATACCTTTTGGATTATCGCCGGACCAAGAGGCAGCGCAGTTTGAAAGTCAATCTTTGCTACCTTGTGCTGCTGGTGACAAGCGGAGCCATCATGATAGCGGCTTCTCTCCTGCCGGAAATGCCCAAGGTGATTGATCTGTTTGCCACACTGTTCCGGCAGGGTTAAACGCAGTGCCCCTTTGCTTTCAAATATGCTCTTTCAATTCTGTGGCTGCGGTGCGCAGCTTCATCTGGAAAGGCCGGTTGATTCATGCAGACTCAGGAAATGTCTTCGCGACAGGCCATCTGCCTGATGGTGTTGTTTTTAACGGGAAACAGTGCTCTTTTCGGCATCAACCAATGGGGTGGCCGGGACTCTTGGCTGACCCTATTGCTGGCAGGGGCCTTTTCTCTATTGATTGTCGCCCTTTACGCCAGAATTCTTCGTCTGGGTCAAAAAAACAGCTTTTTTGAAACCCTCGCCTCCCTGTTTGGTAAGGGAGGAGGAGGCGTAGTGACCCTTCTCTTTGTGCTGTACTATTTATTTCTTTCCGCCCTGCTGATGCGCACCCTCAGTGAATTTGGGCGGGTGAACAGCTTGCAAAATCCCCCCTACCAGCTGATTATGATTCTCTTTACCCTTGCCGGCATCTTTTTGTCTCGAGGGGGCGAGGCCATTATGGGGCGGTGGGCGCTCATTGTATTTACCGTGTTTTTGGGGGTAGCCATTTTTATTTTGGCAACCTCCATCCAGGAAATGAAGCTCCTCAACCTCTTCCCCATGCTCCGCCGCAGCCCCTCCCACCTGCTGTACAGCACCGCTTGGTATCTCTCTTTTCCCTTTTTGGAGTGCGTGGTTTTTTTGCCGCTTCTCTCCCGGCGGCAAAACCCCAACGAGCTTTCCCATATTTTTCGCTATGGAATCCTATGGTCTGGCGTTATCCTTCTGGCCATGCTCCTTTGCAACCTTTTGCTGCTGGGAGAACCTATGCTCCGCCTTCTTTATTTTCAGAGCCACAGCGCCGTTAAGCTGCTTCATGTGGGGGACTTCCTCTCCCGCATGGAGGAAATTATATCCATCGTCCTGCTGCTCAGTGGCTTGACCAAGTTTACCGTCTGTCTGCGGGCTGCGGTGGAGGGCATCTCCTTTCTGTTGGCAAGGGCTGAGCCTCAGGCTCTCACCGCCCCGGTTGGGATTTTTTCCTTTGCTTTGAGTATGGTGGTGGTGAGCAACATCATGGATATGGAACATCTCCTCAACCTCTCCCCCTGTTATTCCTGGGTCTTTCAGCTAGCTCTTCCGGCACTGATTTGGGGGATGCTGGAATATAAAACACATAAAAAAGCGACCCTTGAGGAAGATTCCAGCCATCTTCCGCCGGGCCCGCCACAAAGTTGATCGCTCTATTACCAAGTAAAAGCACAACACAAAAAGGCCGCCTGTGCTTGGCGGCCTTGCTTTTGTGATCCTGCTTTTATTGCGCGCGGGTTACCTTGTCCGAGCGCAGGCAACGGGTGCAGGCATAGATGCGGCAGGGAGCGCCCTTTACCATTGCTCTGACGCGCTTGACGTTGGGCCTCCAGGTGCGATTGCTTCTCCTATGGGAGTGGGACACTTGAATACCGAACGAAACACCTTTGCCGCAGATGTCGCATTTAGCCATAGTCTGCACCTCCTTTGTCTGAAATAATACGATCCTTATTGGGACAACATTAGTATTTTATCAGATATTGCCGTGTAATGCAAGTAGGATTTTTGATTTTATTTAAAATAACGATCCAGCAGACCCTTGAAAGCACAGCCGTGACGCGCTTCGTCCTTGCACATTTCGTGAACGGTGTCGTGAATGGCATCCAAGCCCAGCTGTTTGGCCTTGGTAGCTACCCGCTTTTTGCCTTCGCAGGCTCCGTATTCGGCATCTACCCGCAGCTCCAGATTTTTGCGGGTATCGGCGTGCACCACTTCGCCCAGCAGCTCGGCAAACTTGGCAGCATGCTCCGCCTCCTCAAAGGCAATGCGCTTGTAGGCTTCGGCAATTTCGGGGTATCCTTCCCGGTCTGCCTGACGGCTCATGGCCAGGTACATGCCCACCTCGGTGCATTCTCCCATAAAGTTGGCCCGCAGTTCCTCCACAATCTCCTGATCCACCCCTTCAGCTACGCCGATGCGGTGCTCGTCTGCCCAGGCCAGGGTGCCTTGATTCATAGGCTTGAATTTAGAAGCCGGCGCCTTGCACTGGGGGCAAAATTCCGGCGGAGTGTCTCCATCATGAACATAACCACAAATCGTGCAGATATACTTTGTCATTGATAACCCCTCCATTGCTAGATAATGCTGTGGGTTTTATTATAGCACAGCCACCCGCCAAGCTCAATCATCAACCTTGTATTTTATACTATTTTTGTATAAATTTTGGAAAGCAAAATGGAAAACATCCAAATATTTGCATAATATCACAAATTGTGTAGATACTAATGATACCACGGAAGCGAGGTGATTATGAAATGGCAAAGAATACTGAAAATAGAGCCAATAATAATGCAAAAAATACCAAGGGTGGAAACATGCAAAACCAAAACACCCAGAATAAGCAGCAGCAGAACAACCAAAAGGGAGCTACTTCCAAAGAGAACAACAACCAGTATAATTAATCCTAAAATCCACCCCGATCAGTCGGGGTGGATTTTCTGCTGACTACAGTTTAATTTTCATCCACCTACCGCCCTTAAAGCGAAGATAGGTGAGAAGCAGACGCAAATATTGGTCGGCCAAAAATCCCAGCCAAGCGCCAATGAGTCCCATCTTTGCCGGGTAGGCCAAAACCCAGGCCAGACCGGGGCGCAAAATCATCAGGCAGAGCATGGAGACTGCCGCAGTGTAGCGAGTATCTCCAGCACCCCGCAGGGATCCCATGTAAACCAGCTGTATGGCTTGTCCCATGGTGGTAATGCTGATGATGACCATGATGGCTTCGCTGACCTGCACAATAGCAGGCTCTGTGGAAAACAGAGAGAAGATCCAGCGGCCGCGGAGCACGAAAAAGAGAAAAATAATCGAGCAGAGCACCGCCGCAATGCGGCTGCACACCTTCCCATACATCTCTGCAAGATCGGGGCGCTTTTTCCCCAAATTCTGCCCCACCAGAGAAGCAGCACAGATACCCAGACCATCTCCGATGGAAAAGCTCATGGAGATAATATTCATTCCTATGGTATTGGCCGCCAGCATCACGGTGCCAAGGCCTGCTACCAGTTTGCTGTAGGTTAAAATGCCGATTCGCACAAAGGCCTGTTCTACAAAAGCACCAGAGGCCACCTGATAGATCGGTTGCAGGGTCTCTTTCTCAAAACGCCAGCCCTCCTTGGAGCGAATGGTCAAAAAGCTTTCCCGATAGGATACGCTAAACAGAGCCAAAAAGAGCCCCACCGTCCAGCCCAAAGACGTGGCGATAGCTGCCCCTTTTGTCTCCAAGCGGGGAAAGCCGAAGTTTCCACCTATCAGCAGGTAGTTAAAGACGATGTTCACCAGGTTGGCCACCACGTTGACCCGCATGGCAACCCGAGTGTTGCCTGCTCCTCTCTGGGCAGCGCAGATGGTTGCGGAAACACAAAACGGGGGAATACCCAGCAATATGTACTGCAGATACCAGGTAGCTTGTTCAATAGTATCGGCCTGAGCCCCCACAAACCATAGAATTTCCCGGCGAAACACCATGGCCAGAGCGGATGCCACAAGAGAAACAGCCAAACTGATTAAAATTCCCTGACGCAGACAATGCCCGGCTGAAGTGGTATTCCCCTCTCCCTTACGTCGGGCTACAATGGAGGTAATGGCCACGTTGAGGGCCAGTATGGGTGTAATGATGATAAAACGAGGTTGGGTACATAGGGCCACCGCCGCAATGGCTTCGGTACCAATGGAGCTCACCATGATGGTATCCACCAGGGAAACCAAGGCAACCAGAAGGGCTTCGGACATGGAGGGTAGAGCAATGTTCAGAGCCGTGCGGTAAGCCTCATAGGTGCCCGGAACCTCTCCCAGCCTTTGGGAATCGGAGAGCATAGATTTTGTGGAAAAGAACCGTCGCAAAAGCGCGGTCAATGCAATCACTTCTTTTCTGTTTGAATTCACATCTGTCAGGTTCTATCTTGTTCCTTACGCTGTTTCAAGAGATGGAAAGCGGGGGCGGATCGCTGAAAAACCAACCTTCTGCCACAAAAAGGTTGTACGCTGCAATAACAGCCGCTTTGCAGCCTGTCCTGCCCAGGAGCACTGAATTTATATTATACCAGAAAAAGGGCGCTGGCGCTATGCTCCCACCAAAATCTCCCCCTCTGCAAAGATGCCATTCTTCTGGGCGGGGGGCCAAAGTTTTCAAAGTCTTGGGGATTGGAGCAGATTTTTGCTCTTTCAAAGCAGGCGGAATATGATATAATATCTATAACGATATCAATAACGGCGGAGATCTGTGGATTGGGTTTGGGCCAAAAGCCAAGACACCCACTCCCTTTGCCCCCATCCGGCCCAATGATCACTTTACCGGGCAGCGGGGCAAGGCAGCCACGGAATGCATCCCCTTGCTTCTCAGATGATACCATAATTGTGGCTATGGTATCATTATCTTTCCCCTTGAAAGGAACCTTGTCAATGACCTATTATGTGGACGGCCCTCTCTGGAGCAGCGCCTTTGCTGTTCCCAGCACCATTGTAGATCAACACCTTAAACTATGTGGCGGCGCCTCGCTCAAGGTGCTGCTGTTGCTGCTGCGCCGCGGCGGCGACGCCGACCTTGGGGAGATTGCCTCCTTTTTAAATCTTCCTGCAGCCGACGTGCAGGATGCCATCAACTACTGGGTTCATCTGGGTGTCCTGCGCCAGACACAGGAAAGCGATGCCGTCAGGCCATCTGCCCCTGCACCTGCTCCCGCTGCCGCCGTTCTCTCCTACACCGAGGAAAAGGACAAGCCGGAGAAAGCCTCGCCTGCCCTCTCTCCAACCCCCGCCATGCCAATGGAACGCAGACGATTGTCCACCCGGGAGATCAACGAGATGGGCAAACAAGATCAAAATATCGCCTATCTCCTGCAGGAAGCCCAAGGAGTGCTGGGAAAACCCCTCACTCCGGTATCCACCGACACCATTGTGGCCCTGTACAGCTACTACGGCATGCAGCCGGATCTGATCTTGATGCTGCTGCAGTACTGCATCTCCATGGGTAAGGACAACATGCGGTATGTGGAAAAGGTGGCAGCCAGTTGGATTGAAGCCGGCATCGACACCCACGAAAAGGCAGAGAAGGAAATTCTCAGGGCCACCCGCCGGCAAGGTGCGGAAGAGCAGGTGCGCAGGCTGATGGGAATATACGATCGAGCTCTGGTGAGCAGCGAGCGGGAGTATATCCGCTGCTGGACCGAGGATATGAACTGTTCCATGGAGCTGATCGGCCTTGCCTACGAGCGAACCATTGAGCAAAAGGGCAAGCTGAGCTTTGCCTACCTCAACGGCATTTTGCAAAACTGGCGATCCAAGGGCATCACCACCGTCAAGCAGGCCCGGGAAGAAATCCTGCAAAATGCAGGCAAATGGAAGCGGGAAAAAGCCCCTGCTCCAGCCAAGTCGGCAGCCTCCTACGACATGGAGGAGCTGGAACGCCTTACATACGGTACCAAGGAGTAGCCTATGGGATATTCAAAACAAATTTATCAGCGGGTTTGGGAGATTCTGGACGGCAGAAAGCAAGCCGCCCGGGAGCAAGCTGTCCGCCACCGGGAGGAAATCCACCAAAAAATCCCCCGTATTGCAGAGCTGGAGCGGCAGATGGCCCGGCAGGCCGCCCACATCACCCGCATTGTGGTGGCCGGTTCCCCGGATGTGGAAGAAAAAATGCGGGAGCTGGCCCAAGCCAATCTGGCCGTACAGCAGGAGCGGGCAGCCTTGCTGACCCAGCACGGCTATCCCCCCGACTATTTGACTCTGCGCCACTTCTGTTCCCACTGCAGGGATACCGGCTATGTGGAGCAGACCATGTGCCATTGTATGAAAGCCTTGCTTCGGCAGGAGGCGGCAGCCCAGCTCAGTCGGGTTTCCCCGGTGGGCAGCAGCACCTTTGAAAGCTTTTCTCTGGATTATTACCCCGATATCCCCGATGAATCGGGAATCAGCCCCCGCGCGCGGATGAAGGATGTGCTGAGCACCTGCCGCCACTGGACCGACACCTTTTCCCCCACCAGTGAAAGCCTGCTGCTGATTGGAAAAACCGGCCTTGGCAAGACCCATCTTTCGGTGGCCATGGCCTCCTGCATCACCCAAGCCGGCTATGGTGTGGTTTATACCTCGGTACAGCGGATGATGGATATGCTGGAGGCTGAAAAGTTCTCTCGGGAGGCAACCTCCAAGGAGCAGTATCGGGACACCATGGTGACCTATCTGGACTGCGACCTGCTGGTTCTGGATGATTTGGGCACCGAGTTCATGAACCAGTTTACGGGAGCTGCCCTCTTTAACATCCTCAATTCCCGGCTGGTAGAGGAGCGCCCCACCATCATCAGCACCAATCTGGAGCTGGCTGAAATCGAAGCCCGCTACTCCCAACGGATGCTCTCCCGTCTGGTTTGCGCCTACCAGGTGCTTCGGTTTGCCGGCAAGGATATCCGCTACCAAAAAAAAGTGGGGGGAATTCGTCCTTCCCCCTGATTCCCTGTTTCCATACGGTTTATATAGGTATTTATTTATCACATTGCGTGCTGCTGTTTTTCGGTAGCGCGCTTTTCTTTTCACCGGTCAACAAAACAAAAGACTCCCGGCGGTTGGCCGGAAGCCTTGGTTACTTATGCTCGTCCCCTTTGGAAAACAGTCCGGTGTGGGAGTGCTTGTAAACGCTGAGCACCAGTCCCAAACCGCAGTAGAGGGAGAGCACCGAAGACCCCCCTGCCGAAAACAAGGGCAGGGTGACTCCAATCACCGGCAGCAGGCCGATACACATGCCCAAATTGATAAAGGTCTGGGCAATGAGCATGGCAAAGACGCCCACGCAGATCAGCCTTCCCACATTGTCCTTGGCGGCGCTGGAGTTGTGGAGAATCTTAAAGGCAATGGCAATGAGCAGGGCAATGACTCCAATGCAGGCCATAAAGCCGCCCGATTCCCCAATGAAGGAGAAGATAAAGTCGTTGTAAGCCTTGGGCACCGATACATGGCTACCGGAAAAAACCCCTGTCCCCTGCAGCCCCCCGGTGGAAAGGGCGGCAGCGCTGCGCACCTGCTGAAAAATCGTGTCGGGGTCCAGCTCGGGGTTGATCAGCACCAAAAACCGCATTTTTTGCCCTTCTGTCATAATAAAAAACCACAAAATAGGCAGGCCGGCCATCATGACCGCCGCTGCGGCAACAATGTATCTCCAGGCAAGACCGGCGCAAAAAATCATAACAATAAAAATGGAAAAGAAGATGATGGCGGTGCCGCTGTCCTGAAGCTGAATCAGCAGTACATGCACTCCACCATGAAGGCAGAGAAGCAGCACATGCAAAGGCTGGTTGAGATGTTCCCCCACCTTATTGAGGTGAAGGGCAAAGGTGGTGATAAAGGAAATCTTTAAAAATTCCGAAGGCTGCAGCGAAATGCTGCGCCCCGCCATGCGAACAGCCAGCCACGCTTTGTTCCCCCCCTCTTCTATCCCCAGAGATGTGAAGGTAAGGAGGACTAAAAACAGGCAGAAGGGCACGTAAAGCTTCCACAGCCTAAGCAGGGTGTTGTAGTCAATATTGGCCAGAATCAGGGCAGCCAGCAACCCCAGCAAAATAGCTCCTCCTTGGGAGACCAGCTTGCTGGAGGTCATCATCCCCGAATGATGAATTCCCAGTAAAAACACCATGGAAATTCCGGAGGCAAACAGCCAGAACAGCAGCAGCCACCGGTCGGTGGTCCGCCAAAATTCAGCTATGGCATGCCAAACTCGTTTCATATACTCTTTCTGTTTTGGGGGAAAACACAGCAAACGCCCTGAGTCCCCCTATCGACTCAGGGCGCAAAGCCCGAATAAAACGTTACCTTACTGAACAGGATAGATGCTAACCTTTTTCTTGTCGCGGCCCATCCGCTCAAAGCTGACCCGGCCGTCCACCAAAGCAAACAGGGTGTCGTCGCTTCCCTTGCCCACGTTGGTGCCGGGATGGATCTTGGTGCCCCGCTGGCGCACCAGAATGTTTCCCGCCAGCACAAACTGGCCATCGGCCCGCTTGACGCCCAGCCGCTTGGACTCGCTGTCCCGGCCGTTTTTGGTGGAACCCATTCCCTTTTTATGAGCAAAATACTGCATGCTCAGTACAATCATGATCGTTACACCTCCGAAACGGTTATGTGTTGTGGATATTCCTGCTCTAAGAGGGTGAGATGCAGGTAGAGCGCCTGCAAAAATTCTCGTGCTCCCTCCTGCGGAAAGGCGGGAAGAGCCAGACAAATCCTGTTCTCCTCCACCGTAACCGTTGCGGGAACCCCCAGAATTTCGGTAATGCCGTTGGCAGTGAGCTGCACTGCCGAAGTTACGCTGGCGCAGACAATATCCTCCCCTGCGGGGGCAAAGCCTGCATGTCCCGTTACCTCAAAGGCTCCCAGGCCCTGAGCTGTCCGGGTAAAAATAGCCTGTATCACTTAAACAGTGATGGACTCCACCTGCACCTTGGTAAAGGGCTGGCGATGACCCATTTTGCGTTTGGAATTCTTCTTGGGGCGATAGGTAAAGACGGTAATCTTTTTGCCCTTGCCGTTCTGAAGTACTTTTGCGGTTACTTTGGCACCGTCCACCAAGGGCTTGCCGACGACCACTCCGTCATCCTTGCCCACAGCCATTACCTTGTCAAAGGTGACGGTGGAATCAACCTCTACGTCCAGCTTTTCGATGTAAAGCACATCGCCTTCCTGGACACGGTACTGCTTACCGCCGGTTTCAATTACTGCGTACATAAATAGGCACCTGCCTCTTTCTTAAGACTCGCTGCGCAGGGTGGCAACCTGAAAAAAGGCGCTCTTTTACCCGGAACATGCGGCAACCGTTATCATACCACAGCTTACAGCCTCTTGTCAAGGGCTTATCCCGCGGTATCATCCCCTTGCAGACGGAGAATGCGGCTGTTGACTTCCTGCAAATAAGCAGCACTTGCGGCAATGTCCTCCCGCAAGCTGTGTTTGGTCCGCCCCTCGATGGAAATGGTGCCCTGATAGCTCATCCCCTTGAGCAGAGCGCAGACCGAAAAGAAGTCGATGGCGCCAAATCCGGGGAAGTAGCGGTTGTTGTCCGAGACGTGGAGATTATGATAAAGACTTTGATGCCTGGTTAAGGCGTAAGCCGTGTTTTCCTCTTCAATATTCATATGGTAGGTGTCGGGCAGAATAAAAATTTTATTCTGGACCCCTCGGGCAAAGGAAGCTCCCTCTGCCATGGTGTTGACCAAAGTGGCCTCGTAGTGGTTGGTGGCCTCTAAGTAGATGGGAACCTTTGTCTCGTCGTTGAGCGCGGCCACCTCGGTGAGGGATTTTGCCATCTGCTCGCTGGCCTTTGCCTTATCCTGCCCGGGACCGCCCTTGATAAACCCGCAGATGATTCCGGCACCGCATCCGGCGGCAAACTTCAAAATTTTGCCCATCTCTTCCACCGTTTTGCGCCGGACTTCTTCGTCGGTGGTGGAAAGGCTCAGACCGTTTTGATTGGCATAAAACCCGGTTGCCACCATGGTGAGGCGCAAACCAAAGCGGCCCAAAAATTCCGTTAAGCGACCGGGATCGGAAAAATCCACCAGGTTAAGCTCCACCCCGTAAAACCCCAGCTCTTGCAGCAGGGAGAGGGTGGCGGCAAAATCCGAGTCCTCGTAAAAGTGGGTGGGAGGTGTCAGTTGAATGCACAGCGGAAATGGATAGCGGCTCATGGTTATCACTCCTTATTAATGTGTCAAAAATCCTGCTGTTTTTATTTCTCCCAAGGAGGATGCTCAGAAGGCAGGTCCCAGGGATCCTTTCCGGGCGGAAGGTCCCACGGGTCCCTTCCGGTGGAACCAATGTAGGTCTGAGAGGAAAATTTTTCATCCGAAGAACTATACCAATCGGCGTCACCCGGCTCTCGGGGCACCCTTTGGGAACGAGATCTGCTCCTGACCTTTGGGTGTGCCTTGGTTGGCTTGTTGGTTGGGAGAGTGGGAGCATTCTCCCGCATTTCTTCAAAAGGATCCTCTTGCTGCTTGCGGGGAGCGCCGTTGGCACCGAAGCCAAGCTGCTCCGCCAGCCAGTCCAGAAAGCTGCCGCGACCTTGCTGCTTCCATTGCCTGGACAAAACAACCCCGATAATCACCGCAACGGGAACAATCCCCGGTGCAAAGTTCAGAATCGACAGTCCCGCGATAACCAGCAGCACTGTCAACAGCCGCTTGTTGGACATAAGTTATCCCTCATTTCAGAACAGCTTGTATTCCCCTCTGCTCAGAGCAGCATCGTCCAAAATCACCGTCACATCCCTGTGGCCTCCACGAACAAAGCGGCTCATATCTTCGGTAAAGCTATCAATATCGCCGGGCTTGCCCACATACTGACCCTGTGCAAAGGTACCCCCCAGCTCCGACAACTTGTTCATACAGGCAACGGTGTCCACTCCCTCAAACACCGTACCGCATTGCAGCGTTTCCGCGATGGAAAGAATTCTCTTCACATCCTCCTGCCGCTGAGAGTCCCGGTCCAGATCCTGGGTAAAGCTCTTGTGCAATTTCAGAAAATCAATCTGCATCCCCTCCAACATCTCCAGAGACTGAACGCCCCGGTCGATGTCGCAGATGGCAAGCTTAAGTCCGGCATCGGTCAGCTTTTTGGCCTGTATCCGGGCTATTTCAGGATCCAACCGAATGGCATGAAGACTTACCACCACGGTCAGCAAAGACGCTTCCACCTGGAATTCCGCCATGCAGCGGCCAAAAAAAGCGTCAATATCCGTTTTGTAAAAATCCAGTTCCCCGATGCCCACCATGACGGGAAGGGGGATATTTCCCGCCTTGCGCCATTTGTTGATGGTGCGGCAAATCTGATAAGCTACTTTGAGGTTGGAGGCGGGCAGAATGCTGCCGTCAAACAAGTTGCCGTAGGAGGGATCGTTGGAATCCTCATAGACCCAGCGAACCATGGAATCACAGGCGGTGACCCGCTTGCTGGCCATCAGCATTTGAGGCCGCAGATAGAGGGTAAAGTCATCGGCATACTGATGCTCGTTGTAGTCCTCCAAAGCGGACTCCCCGTACAAAAAGCTGCTGAGCATGGTGCCGTTGTAAACGGAATAGGTTTCCGCCTTGGTAAGCTTGATGGTGTGGCGGGCAATGTTGGCCCAGCGAATGAGCTTAAAGATATCATAGTCACCAGGGTGCTCGGTAATGGCCACCCCCATGCAGAGCTGCAGGCCACCTTTGGAGCCGATGTCGCTTCGAATGGCTTCCCCCGCTCTGCGCAGCCGCTCAAAAATATCCTGCAATTGATTTTCGTCCAGGTAGACGATCAAAGCCGCAAAGTGATCTGCGGAAAGCCGGGTCATCATAGCCCCTTCAGGCAGAATCAGCTTCATTTCCTGAGCGATGCGGGTGATGACGTAATCCCCGGTGGAAAACCCCCGCAGCGTATTGATAAAGCGAAAGCGGTTAAAATCAAAATAAACCAGCGCAAATTTCTGTCCGCTTTCCACCATGTTGTGCAGAAAGTTCTGGCAGTCCAGCAGGTAGCCCCGCCTCACCTTCAGGTTGCTCAACCGGTCGAACTCCTCTGCGCTGCCCTTTTTGTCAGCAAGAGCCGATACCTTTTTCTTTTCCCGCTCTTCCTCCGGGTAATCGGCAAAATAGTCCACCAGGTCCACAAGCTCCTCCGGCTCCTCCGGGGCGGTTTGATGTTCTCCCGATATGCCTAAGGGCACGGCCTGTTCGTTGCTTTTTTCTTCCTGCTGCCGCTTCTGAAACGTTAAGATGCCGGTGGCAAACACGGCAATTATTGCTACAATCAAAATACCTAAAACCAAGATTACCACACGGTACAGCCCCCTTTGGCTGACGATTTCCGGCCCGCCGGTTTAAAAATATTACAGCTGTTTTTCCTTATAACTAACCGGTTCACGTCTTGGATTTTTCTTTTTCCATCATAGCAGATAGCAGGCAGAAACACAAGCATCCTAAGGTTTGTTGAGGTTTTGTTTTTACGGCCAGCGCAGGGGCAGGCTTTTCCAGGAATAATAGCGAATAGGGAAAAAATCCGCTTATACAACCGAAAAACTTTCACTCTTTATGATTGATAAGATGGACAAGATTTTGTATAATAACAAATAAGTGCCATTTCATTTTTCGCGGGAGCCGCGCAGGCCGCGAAACAAGGCAGGTTAAACTCCATGCGCGGAGAAGGAGAGCAGCAATGGAAAAACAAAAGGTGCTGGAGCTTTCGCTGGTAGCAGCGAAGATGCGCCGTCTGATCGTGGATCAGGTATATACCGCCGCTTCGGGCCATCCCGGAGGCTCCTTGTCCATCGCCGATATTCTCGCGGTGCTGTACTGGCAGGAGCTGAACATCGACCCCAATGAGCCGAAAAAAGCTGATCGGGACAGGGTGGTGCTGTCCAAGGGCCACTGCTCGCCGGGACTTTACGCCGCCCTTGCTCTGCGGGGCTACTTCCCTGTAGAGGATCTGAAGGGATTCCGTCAGACAAAAGGCTACCTTTCCGGACACCCTGAAATGACCAAGGTAAGTGGTGTGGATATGAGCACCGGATCTTTGGGTCAGGGCTTTTCTTCCGCTGTGGGCATTGCCCTGGCTGGCAAGATGGACCACAAGGATTACAGAGTTTACGCCATTTTAGGAGACGGTGAAATTCAGGAAGGCCAGATTTGGGAAGCCGCCATGAGCGCCGCCCACTTTAAGCTGGACAATCTGGTGGCCATTCTGGACAACAACAACCTGCAAATTTCCGGAGAAGTGGATAAAGTCATGAGCCCTTATCCCATCGACGAGAAGTTTGCCGCCTTTGGCTTTGAGGTCATTCACATCGACGGCAACGATCTGGTGCAAATTGAGCAGGCCATTCAAAAGGCTCGCACCATCAAGGGTAAGCCCACACTGATCCTGGCCAAGACCGTCAAGGGCAAGGGTGTTTCCTTTATGGAAAACAACTACAAGTGGCATGGCTCCGCCCCCAACAAGGAGCAGTACGAGCAGGCGATACAAGAGTTGGATGCCGAAATCGCCCGGCTGGAAAAGGAGGTGGCCGCCCAATGAGCGAGCTGAAAAAGATTGCAACCCGTCAGGCTTACGGTGAGGCCCTGCGGGAATTTGGAGCGGATCCCCGCATTGTTGCCTTGGACGCCGACCTGGGAGTGTCCACCATGTCTGCCATCTTTGGGCAGGCTTACCCCGAACGGTATATCGACATGGGCATCGCCGAAGCCAATATGGCCGGCGTAGCCGCAGGTCTTGCCACTACCGGCAAAATTGTTCTGATTCATTCTTTTGCCATGTTTGCTCCCGGCAGAATGTATGATCAGGTGCGCAACTCCATCGTGTTCCCCCGCCTCAACGTAAAGGTGGTAGGTTCTCACGCCGGTGTCACGGTGGGACAGGATGGCCCCACCCACCAAGCTCTGGAAGACATTTCCTTAACCCGGGCGCTGCCCGGCATGGTGGTGCTCAGCCCCTGCGATGCCAATGAAACCCGCCTGGCTCTGAAAGCCATGTTGGATTACGAGGGCCCCTGCTATATGCGGACCGGCCGCCTTGCCGTAGAGCAAATCACCCAGGATATCCCCGGCTATCACTTTGAGCTGGGCAAGGGTTGCACCCTGCGGGACGGCAAAGACGTCACCATTGTGGCCACCGGCTATATGGTGGCACAAGCCCTCAAGGCTGCCGATGCTCTGGCGCAGGAAGGCGTTTCCGCCCGGGTCATCGACATTCACACCATCAAGCCTCTGGATCAGGAGCTGCTGCTGACAGCCGCCCGGGAAACCGGTGCCATTGTCACCGCGGAAGAGCACAACATCATCGGCGGTCTGGGCAGTGCAGTCGCCGAGGTACTGGTGGAAAACCACCCCGTTCCCATGGAGCGGGTTGGCGTTCGGGATACCTTTGGTCAGTCCGGCGATCCGGCGTCTCTGGTGGAACACTTCCACCTGACCCCTGCCGATATCGTCAAGGCCGCCCAAAAAGCCATGTCCCGCAAATAACAAAAGCCAAACAACCCGCCGGTTCAGCCTTATGGCCGAACCGGCGGGTTTTCCTTTGCCCGAATATACTTGTTTGCTTTGTCGGGGATATGTTTTCCTGCAAAATGACACCTTGCTCCATTCAGATTGGGCTTGCACCAACACCCCTTATGGCTCCATGGCCAGATCCCACAAATTGAGTAGGGTAGCGCCGGTGAGAACTGAGCCAAAAAAGGCTATCCAGACCAAAGGCTCCCGCAAGATGCGGGAGCCTTATTCTATGAAGATGCTGCGGTAAGCAGATTAGATGCTACCCTTCATCCGCAGGGTCTCTACAATCTTTTTGACAGCGATGAGGTAAGCGCCGGTGCGAATGGTAACTTTTTTCTCCTGAGCAATTTCCCAAACATTGCGGAAGGCTTCGTTCATCACGCTTTCCAGGCGCTGGTTGACCGTCTCTTCGTCCCAGTAGAACTTCTGGTTGTTCTGCACCCACTCAAAGTAGGAAACCACCACGCCACCTGCATTGGCCAGAATGTCGGGAATGACGGGAATGCCCTTCTGCTCCAAAATGGCGTCGGCCTCTACCGTGGTGGGGCCATTGGCACCTTCTACAATCAACTTGGCGCGGATGTTGGCGGCATTGTCCTGGTTGATCATATTTTCCATGGCGGCAGGCACCAGCAAATCCACATCCAAGGTGAGGAGCTGGCCGTTGTCGATAAACTCCACATCGCCCTTATAATCTTTCAGCAGGTTTTTCCCGCCTGCCACAAAGGCCAAAATATCGGGAATGTTAAGACCATTGGCATTGTAGATTCCGGTGGAAACGTCGGAAACGGCCACAATCTTGGCACCTGCGGCGTGGATGAGCTTGGCGGATACGCTGCCCACGTTGCCCATGCCCTGTACCGCCACGGTGGCCCCCTTCAGCTCCCGGCCCAAGGCCTTAAGCGCATTTTTGGCGGTGATGGTGATGCCCCGTCCGGTAGCCTCTCCCCGGCCCAGAGAGCCGCCCAGCTCGATGGGTTTTCCGGTTACCACACCGGGGTTGGGATAACCCTTCAGGGTGGAGTAGGTATCCACAATCCAGCCCATGATCTCTGGGTTGGTGCCCAGGTCGGGGGCGGGAATATCGGTTTCGGGCCCAATGATGGGGGCAATCATGGTGGTAAAGCTGCGGGTAAGATTTTTCAGCTCGTTTTTGGAGAGCTTGGTGGGATCCACCGCCAAAGCTCCCTTGCCTCCGCCATAGGGAATGCCCACCACGGCACATTTAAAGGTCATCCAGGCTGCAAGGGCGGAGACTTCCATAAGGTTTACGTCGGGGTGATATCGCAAGCCACCTTTGGCAGGGCCTCGAACGGTGCTGTGCTGAACCCGGTAGCCGTCAAACACCTTGATGCTGCCGTCGTCCATGCGAACGGGAACCGCCACTTTCAGTGAGCGCTCCGGGTGTTTCAGTATCTCATACTCAGACGGCTCGTATCCCAGTATCTTCGCCGCACTCTCCAAGGTAGCCAATACGTTGTCGTAGGGATTGTAACTGGACATAATCCACTTTCCTTTCATTCCGAAATTGCTTGCCAATCTGAAAAACAGCTATCTCGAAGGTATCGAAGTGCAATCCTTCATTTTCCCTTGGAGTTCTATTTTTCAACGGCGATTTCATCACATTATTATAACTCCTTGCGATAGGTTTTGCAATGTTTTTGCTATAAAGTTTCAATATCCTATCGATTGGCAATTGGTATTGCAGAATTTATATATAAGTTTCACAAAGGTTTTCGAGATGGTAGCGAACGTATTTGACAGAAAACACAATAAAAACCGGTACTCTCGGCTACGGCAAAAAGAAACAGGGTCAAGCCGATTGAAATGCTGTCAGAATTGCCTCTTGACCATCAGCGCCAAAGGGCATGGCGGTTATACTATCAGTCATTATTCTGTTCGATTATACAGCAATCGGCAGATACTTTGTCCCTTCATCACCTTTTTCACATTGTTTGTCAAAGACAAGGCGAATTTCAATTTACTCCCCGTTAAATCAACATTCCCCGTAGTTTGGTAAAGACTGCGGGGAAAAAATACTGTAATAAGATATACAATTTGTAATGTTGTTGTCCTATTATACGGAAACAAGTTGAATCTTCCCCCGTATCTTACCCCTCTGGCTGCGCAAAGATCACAGATCGTTTTTATCCCGCAGTAGTTTTTACCCTATGGGTGTCAGAGCCTTGTCTTTTCTCAGAGAATCGCTTTCCGGCTATCCATAGAGGGATAGTGCGATCCTAACTTGCAACATACTATACCATTCGTTATATTTCGACAGGATTCTACAGAAAGCCGCAAAAGAAAAGACGGATTCGTTGTTTTCCCGAATCCGTCTGCTGTCAGCCTTGTCGTTAGGCCCAACCACAATCAACATAATCTTTCCATTTTTCCCGGTAGGCGCGCTCTCCGGCCAGGCGGGCCACCACATAAAGGCCCACCACCACCAGCAAAGCAATGGCTGCTGCAAAAACTCCAACGGCTCCCAGATCCCCCAGTTTGACGGCGGCCAGCTTTTGGCGCTGTTTGCGAAACATGGCGTTACCTCCCTATACAATATAAGGTAAAACGCAAAAAGGCAGCACCGCACCTCCAGGAGAAGAAACGGGGCTGCCGTTGCCGGCAGAATAAAAAAGCGGACGCTTAACCTGCCTGATTAAGACGCTTGGCCAGCTTGGACTTTTTGCGCGCCGCTGTGTTTTTATGAAGAATACCCTTGGAGACGGCCTGATCAATCTTTTTCAGAGCGCTGCGCACTGCCTGAGTTGTATCCTCAGCTCCATTTGTCAAAGCCAGATCCGCTTTTTTGATAGCCGTACGCAGACTGGAGCGATAAGCCTTGTTGCGCAAGGTTTTGGCAGCGATGACTTTAATCCGCTTTTTCGCAGTTTTGGTGTTTGCCATTGGTTCTTTCACCTCCCACTTCGGTGCTGGAAGCCTATCAAGGCGTTAAAGGCTACGTGTTATCATACCATTTTTTTTATTTGAATGCAACTGTTTCCGGATAAATTCCAGATTTTTTAGACAAGCTTTTTCCAACAAGAAGCTGCACTCATCCTTCGGACTCTATAAGATGACGATGCCGTTGTTGGCGCACTCCTCCACCATGTCGGCGGGCCATTCGCTCACCTGCACTTCTCCAATGTGGGCCTTCTGAAGCAGCAGCATGCAAATTCGGCTTTGTCCAATACCGCCACCGGCTGTCAGGGGCAGCTTGCCTTCCAGAAGCATTTTGTGGAACATCAGCTCCCGGCGATCTTCACAGCCGGCGATTTTAAGCTGCTCGGCCAAACTCTTTTCATCCACCCGAATGCCCATGGAAGAAATTTCAAAGGCCTGCTCCAGAACAGGGTTCCAGACGATGATATCCCCGTTGAGGCTCCAGTCGTCATAGTCGGGGGCACGGCCATCATGGGGTTTTCCGCTTTTGAGGACTCCTCCAATTTGACTGAGAAATACCACACCGCACTCCTTGGCGATTTCGCATTCCCGCTCAAAGGGCAGCAGATCAGGATAGCGGTCCTCCAGCTCTTGAGCGGTGATAAAGGTGACCTCGTCGGTGAGGAATTCATCCAACTGGGGGAAGATCTGGCAAAGCCGGTATTGGGTGCGGGTCAGGGCCTTGACAATCTTTCTCACCAGAGAATACAGGTAATCCAGGGTTCTGTCCTCTTTGCTGATCACCAGTTCCCAGTCCCATTGGTCCACATAGATGGAGTGCAGGGAATCCAGGGTCTCGTCCCGGCGAATGGCGTTCATGTCGGTGTAAAGGCCGTTGCCCGGGGCAATGCCGTATCGGTGAAGTGCCAGCCGCTTCCACTTGGCCAGAGACTGAACAATCTGCACATCCTCCGGCAAATCCATCACATCAAACTGCACGGGACGCTCCACCCCGTTGAGATTGTCGTTGAGACCTGAGGAGGGATGTACAAACAATGGTGCCGACACGCGAATCAAATTCAGGGCGTTGGCCAGCTCCTTTTCAAAGATATCTTTGGCGGCTTTGATCGCCAGTTGAGTTTCCACAAGATCCAAACGAGACTGGTACCCCCGAGGGATGATAAAACGCTTTGGCATAGATTGACTCCTCCTATATTAGACCGCAAGCGGCTTACAAAAATCGACACTTGACAATAAAAGCAAACAATGGTTACAATAAAATAGAATACAGTGGGCCAGCGTGTTTTGCAGCATTTGGCCCATTCGCCACGAGGGAGGTGATCCTTTGCAGATCATCTGGCTGGCTCTTGGATATAACGTTCCCATCAATCCGTCCAAGAACCGGGTTTATGTCTGGCGCAAGCTCAAGGAGCTGGGAGCCGGCTACTTTAAGCAAGGGGTAGCTATTTTACCCAAAAGTCCTCAAAGTCTTTCGCAATTCCGCGCTTTGGCCAAAAAGATACACGATATGGGCGGGGAAGCCACTTTGGCCGAACTGCGCTTTTTAGATACGGCAGACGAGCAAAAAACCATCCGCCAGTTTCGGGAGCAAAGCCGCAACGAATACATGGAGCTGATGCGGGACTGCGCTCAGGTGATGGAACAATTAAAGCAAAACCTTTGGGCCGACTCGGACACCGACCGGCTGCGCAAAGTGCTCAAGCAGTATGTTAAGGTAAAAAGCCGGGACTTTTTTAAATCCGGGCCAGGTAGCGAACTGGCTGCTCTGCTGGACGAAATGGCTCAGGATATCGCCCACAGCACCGAGGAGCTTTCCAAGCAGCTGCGCTCTCTGCTGGACGATAAACTATAGATTCCACTCTGTCAACGGCAATTCCATCGGGCAATATATAACATATAGTATATGCGGAAAGGTTCGCCTTTCCGCATATTTTGTTGGCTTTTGTAGAAAATTGCAATCTGTATACTTTGCGCATTTATTGCTTGCTGTATTTCTCCAAACTGGCTTCCAAAGCCTCCAGCAGGGCAAGGGTGACTGCATTGGAAACTAGCATCCCCTCCCCTGTTAAGGAAACTGCCTTCCCCTTCATTCGGCAGAGGTTTCGGGTGGCAAGCTCTTTTGCTTTACATAGCAAGGAGCTTCTGGCCAAAGGGTTTGGAAGACTGGCCACATCAAACCCTTCTTCCAATCGCAGTGCCAACATCAGTCGCTCCTCCCAGCTGCCCCCCTCCCCTTGGTCCTCCAGCAGAGAGTAAGGGCGGTCCGCCGATAAAAAGGCCTGCAGGTCCTTGGGAAAGGCATAGCGCCGGCCTAAGGTGGCATCTTCCCCCAGCAAAAAGGAGTGGGCTGCGGGCCCCAGCCCCAGATAGGGCTGGCAGCGCCAGTACTTGAGGTTGTGGCGGCACCGCCCTCCCGGCTTTGCAAAGTTGCTGATTTCGTATCGGGCAAACCCGGCCTCTTCCAGCAGGTAAGCGCAAAGAAGGTAGCTGTCGGCGGCGGCATCCTCATCGGGTAGGGAGAGGCTCTGCCGCCTTTGGGCATAGGGGGTGCCCTCTTCAATTTTCAATAAATAGGCAGATATATGATCCACTGGGAGATTGGTGAGAAAGGCAATGCTTTGCTGCAAGCTGTCCTTGCTCTGCCCCGGGATGGCCAGCATCAAATCGGCGGAGATGTGAGAAAAGCCCGCTTGTTGGGCCCACTCAACAGCCTGCTGGGCCTGTCGGGCCGTGTGGGGGCGGCTCAATGCGGCAAGCTCTGCATCCACTCCGCTCTGCACTCCCACCGAAACCCGGGTAAAGCCGCTGCGCCGCAAGGTCTGGAGCAGCTCCAACGTGACGCTTTCGGGGTTTGCTTCCAAGGTGACTTCGCTGTCCTTCGGCAACCCAAAAAAGCGGACGGCGTCCTCCAGCAAGGCAACCAGCCTTTTGGCTCCCAGCAAAGAGGGGGTGCCGCCGCCAAAATACACCGTATCCGCCTGTAGGGGGCCAAAGGGCTGAAGGGCCATAGCCTTCCTCAGGGCGGCGGTATAAGCGTCCGCCAAATCCTCCCCAAAGGGAAGGGAGTAAAAGTCGCAATAAGGGCATTTACCGCTGCGGCAAAAGGGGACGTGCAGATAAAGCCCAATGGGTTGTTTGTTTCTCATGGTGCCTCCGCTGGCAGTTGGATGCAACAAAAGGAAACGATTCCTCCTTTAGTTTGGGAAGCGTCCTTACTCGTCCAGCTTGAGAACGGCGGTAAAGGCTTCCTGCGGCACCTCTACGCTGCCCAGCTGGCGCATCTTCTTCTTGCCTTCCTTCTGCTTTTCCAGCAGCTTCTTTTTCCGGGTGATGTCGCCGCCGTAGCATTTGGCCAGTACGTCTTTGCGCAGAGCCTTGACCGTCTCCCGGGCGATGATTTTTCCGCCAATGGCCGCCTGAATGGGCACCTCAAACATTTGGCGCGGGATATGCTCCTTCAGGCGCTCCGCCAACTTGCGACCCCGGGCGTAGGCATTGTCGGCATGGACAATAAAGCTCAGGGCATCCACCATTTCCCCGTTGAGGAGGATATCCAGCTTGGTCAGCTTGGATTCCCGGTATTCGCTCAGCTCATAGTCAAAGCTGGCGTATCCCTTGGTCCTGCTCTTGAGGGCGTCAAAGAAATCGTAGATAATCTCCCCCAGAGGAAGCTTATAGCGCAGCTCCACCCGGTCGGTATCCAGGTACTTGGTGTCCAGATAGACACCCCGCCGCTGCTGGCACAGCTCCATAATGGAGCCGATGAATTCTGCCGGCGTCATAATGCTGGCGTTGACAAAGGGCTCCTGAGCGCTTTGGATGGTAGCGGGGTCGGGGTAGTTGGTGGGGTTGTCAACCTCCAAGACTTTGCCGCTGGTCAGGGTGAATTTATAGACGACGCTGGGAGCCGTTGTGATGAGATCCAAAGAAAACTCCCGCTCCAGCCGCTCTAAAATCACTTCCAGATGGAGTAGTCCCAAAAAACCGCAGCGAAATCCAAAGCCCAGAGCGATGGAGGTTTCCGGCTCGTAGCTGAGCGAGGCATCGTTAAGCTGCAGCTTTTCCAAGGCTTCCCGCAGATCGGGATACTTGGCTCCATCCTGGGGATAGATGCCGCAAAACACCATGGGCATGGCCTTGCGGTAGCCCGGCAGAGGCTCTGAGGCGGGGCGTTGGACGCCGGTGACGGTATCGCCCACCTGGGTATCCTTTACATTTTTGATGCTGGCGGTAAAGTATCCCACCTCTCCGGCCCGGAGCTCCTCACAGGGATTGAGGCGGGTGGCCCCCATGGTGCCAATCTCCACCACCTCAAACTCGGCGCCGGTTCCCATCATGCGGATGGGCATATCCACCTTTAAGGTGCCTTCCAGCACTCGGACGTAAACAATAACACCTTTATAGCTGTCGTAGTAGGAATCAAAAATCAGGGCCCGCAGCGGCGCATCGGCATCTGCTTTGGGGGCGGGAATGTCGGTGACAATCCGCTCCATCACCTCTTGAATGCCCACTCCCTGCTTGGCGGAAATCCGCGGAGCATCCAGACAGGGGATGCCGATGATATCCTCCACCTCGTGGGCTACCCGCTCCGGGTCTGCGGCAGGCAGGTCAATTTTGTTGATGACCGGCACCACTTCCAAACCGTGGTCGATGGCCAGATAGGTGTTGGCCAGAGTCTGTGCCTCCACCCCTTGGGAGGCGTCCACCACCAGAATGGCCCCCTCGCAGGCAGCCAGCGAGCGGGAAACCTCGTAGCTGAAATCCACATGGCCGGGAGTGTCGATGAGGTTAAAGGTGTAGAGCTGCCCGTCCTTTGCTTTGTAGTCCAAGCGAACCGCCCGGGCTTTGATGGTAATCCCTCGCTCCCGCTCAATGTCCATATTATCCAGCAGCTGGCTTGCCATTTCTCTTTGGGCGACCGACTGGGTTTGCTCCAGCAAGCGGTCAGCCAAAGTGGATTTTCCATGATCAATATGGGCTATAATGCAGAAGTTGCGAATATTCTCATAATACGCCATACATACGCTCCTGTCAGTGCTTTGATAAGGGGCTTATGATAGTTTGCCCAAGCTCCTCCCGAAAGAAGGGGTTTTCTCCATATATTACGGGGAGGTGAAAAGGGTGAACTGTTTAAAAGGCTTGTCCCATTAGTTACCAATTGCCTTTGGCTCTCCCATTCCCGGGACAGGGACCTCTGTGGGAGAATCCAGACGGCGAAGCTCCCGGACGATAAAGACGATTGCTAAACTCATGGCCAAAATATCGGTGACCGGCATGGCGTAAAGGATGCCCTTTAGGCCAAAGAAGCGGGGTAGTATCAGAATACAGGGCACCAAAATCAGCAGTTGCCGGGACATATTGAGAACCATAGCGGTCAGGGGCTTACCCACTGCCTGAAAGTAGTTGGCCGAAGGAATTTGAATGCCGGCGCTGAACACACAGCAGAGAAAGGTTCGGGTAGCCATGACAGCAAATTCGTTAAAAACAGGGTTGGCATCCCGGAACAGGCTGACCGGAATTTCCGGCCGGAAGACAAACAGCAGGTTGGCCAATGCCGACATCAAAAAGGTGGCGGCAACCTCCGTCTTGTAGGTGCTCCGCACCCTTTGATGGTTGCCTGCCCCGTAGTTGTAGCCCAAAATGGGTTGCGCACCAATGGCAATGCCCAAAATCACATTGATGAAGATGGAGTTGACCTTCATTACAATCCCTATACCGGACAGTGCAATTTCTGCGCCGTAGGTGCTTTGAGCTCCGTAATACGTGAGGGAGTTGTTCAGCACCACATTGACAATGGTGATGGATACCTGCGTAATAAAGCTGGAGGAGCCCAGAGATAGCATCTGGCGGATGATGGAAACATCCGGCCGCAGGTTGGATAGAGAAAACTGTACATAATTGGCCCGTTTGAGAATATAAAAGATACCCAGAGAAAAAGAGAGCACCTGAGAAATGGCGGTGGCTATGGCTGCACCCTTGACTCCCATGTTAAAGGTAAAGATAAAGATGGGGTCTAAAATGGTGTTGAGAACTGCCCCCGCCAGATTGACAGCCATAGAATACCGGGGGCTGCCGTCCGCCCGTATGATGTTGGCAATTCCAGTGCTGACGATAACAAAGGGAAAGCCCAAGGTAATATAGGTGACATAATCCACGGCGTGGGGCATAATCGCGTCGGTCGCTCCCAACAGCCGCAGGATTGGCTCCATAAACAGAAGAACCACACTCATCAGCAAAATGCCGGAGCAGCCAAGGAGCAGCACCGCGTTGCCCAAAGTTCGCTGGGCCTTATCGGTGTGCCCTCGTCCCAGTTCCAAGCTGATAAAAGCCGCCGATCCATTGCCGATCAGCAGCGCCAAAGCCAAAGCGATCGTCACCAGAGGAAAGGCCGCGGTGGTGGCACCGTTTCCAATATAGCCCACACCCTTGGCAATAAAGATCTGGTCCACAATGTTGTAAAGGGCCATCACCACCATAGAAACCACACTGGGAACCGCGTACTTAAGCAGCAGCTTTCCAATGGGCTGGCTGCCCAATATATTTGTTTTTTGGTGTTTATTTTGATTTATCATTCCTGCTATTTTTTCCTTTCCGATGAATCAAAAAAAGCGCTCAAGGCGCAACATCTTCCCTATTTGAAAAAATCTTTCCCCCGCTCTTATAAAATATGGCGGGATAAAAATATTTTTGTACCCTTGCAACCTACCCTATTATACGGTGGCAGAACAAGCTTTGTCAAGAATATGCAGAAGGTAACCGAAAATTTCGCGGGTATCCCGGCTTCTTGTGGTGAAACTAATTCGGGAAAGGGCATTTCCTTGTTATAAATGGGTAAAAAAACCTTTATTAGCCCTCTTTCTTAACAGGTTCCACAGAGTTTTCAACATTTTTCCAGTAATTTACAAGTTTTAGAGTCAGCGACTTTTTACAGCATTTCTCATTCGATTTCTTCAAAAAAACAGTGCTATTACAATTGTGTAACATCCATTGACAGCAGTTCCCCAACTGGAGTAGTATAAGGGTTACGGTTTATTCTACCCAGAAAAGGTGCAAAATTCGTTTGCGTTCTTTGGGATGCCGGAAATGGATTGGATGCACATATTGGCAAAGGCCCTATGATAGGGTAACCCAAACTATAAAAAATGCTGAAATATCGGGCAGTGTCGGCCATTGGCAAAGCGCTGCCGTCTGCTCCCCTGCTTGTGGGGAGATATATGCTCACAATGGAGGTTGATCCTTTGAAACAAATGGGAGAAAATCCTGCGGATAAACTGCTGAGTCTGCTCCTTGTCCTTGCTTTGCTGGCAGGGTTTGTCGCCTGCAGCAATCAGGATAAGGAGCAGGAGACCTCCCCGCCCGAAAGCAGCTATGTATTCTCTAACCCTCTCTCCGAGCCCAGTCTGCCGGAAGATTTAGGTCCCATCTCGGAGCATCTGCCCAAACACCGGGAGACCATTGCAGAATTTAAGGCCATCAACAGCGATGTGGTGGGCTGGCTGGAAATTCCCGGCACCACCATCAACGATGTGGTGGTGTGGTATCCCAACGATTACAACGAATACTACCTGCGCAAGGATGTATACAAGCGATACAATCAGGCGGGAAGCTATTATGCTGATTTTCGAAATAAGTTTGACGGAACGGCAGCGGGACTTTCCCGCAATACGGTGATTTACGGCCACTCCCTGGATATGAACGACAGCCCCGACGCCCCTTATTTTAGTCAGCTGAAAAAGTTTTTGGATCAGGACTTTGCCGAGCAGCACCCCTATATCTACTTTTCGGTGGAGGGGGAAGAACTGGTGTGGGAGGTTTTTGCCGTTTTCCACTCCACCATTGCCTTGCCCTATAACGTCCCCGAACAGAGCAATGAGGAGTTTACCAACCTGATTAGCGAAGTGAATAAGCGCTCGCAATATATCTACGACGTCAACGTCACCACCAGCGACAAAATACTCACCCTTTCCACCTGTGTCTATCAATTTACTCCCGGGGTTTACCCCAACGATTACCGATATGTGGTGATGGCCAAGCTGGTGGACTCCAAAGAAGCTTTTAAAGAAAAAGCCACTTTGGAGAAAAATCCCCATCCCAAAGAGCCCTGATATTAAACTGCATCTATTAACGGGGGGACCGAAAGCCCCCCGTTCCTTGCGAAACCTCTTGGCAAACCACTCTCCTTTGCGGTATAATAGAGTGGATTGGCAGCAGTTTCCGGGAAACAGCTTTGTCGGCCAACCACAGCCCGAGCTAACTGCTCCTGTTTGGGAAACCCGAAACCCGAATAGGAAACTCCCCCGGACTGCTCTTTACCAAAAACAGATCGAGCATCACTCAAAGGTGGTTCATACCAATGCGAATACAAAAAAAACGCCCCAGACGGGGTAACGCCTTTGCAAAGGGTTTGCTGGTTCTGCTGTTGACGGCAGGAATTTCCTTTGGAGGGGCCACCGTCTGGCAGCGTCTGCAGGAATCCAGTGCCGCCGGCTCTCAAACCGGTATGGTGCGATATTCCACCGGGTCCTCCCAAACCTCCGAAGGTTCCGCCAGTGCAGAGGAGCCTGCCCCTTCCCAATCGGAAGCAACGATGGTGGAGGGATCCTCCACCTTTTCGGAAGCGGAGTCTTCCGTCCCTCCGGAATCTTCTGGGGAGTCTTCCGTTCCACCGGAGGCTTCCGATGCTTCCGGTGAGGCGCAGGGCACCAGCGCCTCCCCACAGGAGGAAGCCGACACCATCACCGGGGATTTCTCGGTGGAGGGGCAGGTGCCCGAATCCACCAAGGTAGACAACAGCTATTTTGACGACGCCATATTCTTTGGAGATTCCATCAGCACCGGAATTACGGCCTACAACATTGCCAACAACACAGCTTGTGTCGCCGCCATTGGGCTTTCCCCCAATACCGCCCTTTCTACCCCCTACATCCCCACCCGGGAGGGTGGAAAGGTCACTGTGCTGGAAGCCGCCAAAGCCCACGGCCAGCGCAACAAGGTCTACATTATGTTGGGGGGCAACGGCCTCTGGCAGGATAAAAAAAGCTTTATCTCCGATTACCAAAAGTTCTTGGATGCGGTAAAAAGCCAGTATCCGGGTGCGATTATCTACATTCAGTCCATGACACCGGTGGCTCGAGGGGTAGAGAACAAATACCCCAGCGTCACCCACCAAAAGGTGTTGGAGTACAACAGCGCCATTGCGCAGCTGGCCAAGGACAACAAGCTTCCCTTTGTCAATGTCTTTGAAGCTCTGTGCGATGCCCAGGGCTATCTGCCCGAGGGTGTTTCCGCCGATGGACTGCACCTTTCCGCTGAGTACTACTATAAATGGTTCGATTACCTAAAGTCCCATACCGTATAACAATAGAAAAGGAAGCGTTTTGCATGAAAGTAAAAGTACTCTCTTTGATGATGCTTTTGATTCTGGTGATTTCCGGCTGTGGTGGCAAGGAGGAAAAGACCCTTGACATCTCCCCCGCCACGCTGGCTGAGAATATTCTGGAGCAGGTCAACTTTGAGGCAAATTTGGTGCCCATTGCCCCCGAAGCGGTGGATAACTGGTACTTCCTCAACGACGCCGTCACCGAATACGCCATCTATATCAACGGGGACGTGGTTCCCGCCGAAGAACTTGCCGTGCTCAAATGCAAAAGTGCCGAGGATGTGGCCCAGCTGGAAGCCATTTTGGATCAGCGGTTGGATAACTTAAAAACTTCCTTCGAAAACTACCAGCCCATGGAACTGACCAAAATCAACAATCCCATTCGAGTCACCAAAGGCAATGTAGCCGTTCTGGTTCTCACCGACGACCCCAACGCTCAAAAGACGGTGGAGCAGCTGCTCAAATAGCAGCCTTTGGGGTGTAACATCAAGGAGGAACCCATGGTTGGTGAAAGCATCGCCATTCTGATTGTGCTGGGTGTAACTGCCGCCATGGCCCTGCGGTCCGGCCGCCGGGCTGTGGTTAAGATGACTTTGCCCTTTTGCACCGTGCCCTTCGCCTACCTGATTGGAGAAACCTTCCTTTCCCCTTACTGGGCGGTACAAGGTGTGTCTTTGCAAACCTTGCGAGTCCTGGTTGTATTGATAGGCGCTCTGGCAGGGATCATTCTGGCTTTTGGGGTGGCAAAGGCAATCGCCTCTTATGTCCAACACGCCAAAAAGCTTTATATCCCTTTTGCCTTGGTGTTTGTGGCTGCTATGGCCATCACCTACTGCATTCGGTTGATGGGGTAATCCCCCTTTGATGGAAAGTGAGGCAGCCGGAATGGGTCCACTGCTTTCGCTGTCAAAATCAACCCACCGGTAGGCAAAATTGGTGTGTTTGTGGTTGCACAACTTGCCGAAGAGGCTGGGCGCACACGGTGCGCCCTTGTTTTTCATGGGAGGGAATGACGTGCAGCTGACCATAGACGGGCTGGTGCTCCGAAACCAATCGGTGGGGCAAAACCGACTGCTCACCCTTCTCACCGCTCAACATGGCGTGCTCACCGCCTATGTCAACCAGGGCGGAACCATGCGCAGCAAGCTGTCTGCCTCCACCGAGGTGCTCTGCTACTCCCGCTTTGTGTTGTTTAAGGGCAGAAGCAGCTATGTAGTGGACAAGGCCGACAGCAACCGCATCTTTTTTGGTTTGCGGCAGGAGTGGGATAAGCTCTGCCTGGCCTCCTATTTTGCCCAGTTGGCCGCCGAGCTTTGCCCCTTTGACGAACCCGCCGCCCAACCTTTGCGTCTGCTGCTCAACACCCTGCATTTTCTGGAAAAGGGCAACCGGGATATGCGGCAGCTCAAAGCTCTCTTTGAACTGCGGCTGCTCACCCTCACCGGTTTTATGCCCGATTTGGTGAGTTGCCGTTGCTGCTCCGAGTACGAAAGGCCAGAGATGCTCTTCTTCCCCGCCGAGGGAGACCTCTGCTGCTCCCAATGTGCCAAAGAAACCTCCGCCATGGGAGGGATGAAAGTCTCTCCCGGTGTGCTGGCCGCCATGCGGCATATTCTCTACACCAGCCCGGAAAAACTCTTTTCCTTCACTTTGGGGGAGGAGGGGCTGGATGCTCTGTACCAAGTAAGCGAACAGTATCTGCTCGCACAGGTGGAAAAGAGTTTTTCCGCCTTGGAGCTGTATCAATCCTGCAGGATCACCCAAAAATGGGAACCTGCCAATACCGATGAAACGAGAACAGAAGATGAATCGAAATAGACATGAAAAAACTTTAGAGCTGGACAAGGTGTTAGCCCTTTTGGCGGAGCATGCAGGATGCTCCGGCACCCGGGAACTGATTGCCGCCATGACGCCCGAGCCAGACATGGCCTCTGCTCGCCGCTCCCTTGCTCGAACGGTGGATGCCCACTCCCTTTCCAACCGCTTTGGCACCCCCTCCATTTACGGGCTGGTGCCCTGTGTGGAACTGCTGGAGCGGGCCAAGGTGGGGGCCACCCTTTCTATGCGGGAATTGCTGGACATCGGCGTTTTGTTGCGCATCGCCCGCAATCTTCTCACTTGGAGAAGGCAGGCCGCCGGGGAAGAAACCTCTTTGGACCACCTCTTTGCCCAGTTGGTCACCGACAAGGCTTTGGAGGAGGATCTGTCCAATGCCATCCTGTCGCAGGAGGAAATGAGCGACCATGCCTCCCCCCAGCTCTATGATATTCGCCGCAAGATCCGCAATGCCCACCAAAAGGCCCGTGAGACCCTGGACCGCATGGTTCGCTCCTCCACCTACCAAAAGTATTTGCAGGAGGCAATTATCACCATTCGGAATGGGCGTTTTGTGGTGCCGGTGCGCAAGGAATATCAAAACGAAGTAAAGGGACTGGTGCACGACACCTCTTCCAGCGGCGCCACCGTCTTTATCGAGCCCATGACGGTGGTGGAGCAGAACAACGCCATCCGGGAGCTGGAGGGGTTGGAGCGGGAGGAAATTGCCCGCATTCTGTTGGCTTTTTCCGAGAGGATAGGATTGCAGGCTGATTATCTCATCGGAAGCTACCATGCCCTGCTGGAGTTGGATCTGTGCTTTGCCAAATCCCGTCTGGCGGATCGGATGCGGGCGACGGTTCCCACCTTGGTGGAACAGGGGCAAACCTATCTGAAAAAAGCCCGCCACCCCCTCATCGATCCGGAAAAAATTGTCCCCATCGACATTATGATTGGGGGAGAGTTTGATACTTTGGTCATCACCGGCCCCAATACGGGGGGCAAAACGGTAGCCCTTAAGACTTTGGGGCTGCTGGCTTTGATGGCCCGTTGCGGTCTAATGCTCCCCGTGGCGGATGGCAGCTGTGTGTGCTTTTATCACAAGATACTGGCGGATATTGGGGATGAGCAGAGCATTGAGCAGAGCCTTTCCACCTTTTCGGGTCATATGACCAACATTGTGGAAATTTTAAAGCAGGCCGATAAGCACTCACTGGTGCTCATCGACGAGCTGGGAGCCGGAACCGATCCGGTGGAGGGGGCTGCCTTGGCGGTGGCCATCATCGATCGGCTGCGAAGTCTGGGAGCTACGGTGGCAGCCACCACCCACTACGCCGAAATCAAGCTCTATGCTCTGGAAACCCCGGGGGTAGAAAACGCCAGCTGCGAATTTGATGTAGCAACCCTGCGCCCCTCCTACCGGTTACTAATTGGAGTTCCCGGGCGCTCCAATGCCTTTGCCATCAGCCAGCGATTGGGTCTGCCGGAAGAAATTATCGAGGCAGCCAAAAGGGAAGTCTCCCGGGAAAGCGCCCACTTTGAAGATGTGGTTAGCGGTTTGGAGGAGGCTCGCCAGGAACTGGAGCGGGAAAAAGAGCTGGTGCAACGGTACAAGCGGGAAGCGCAAGAGGCCAGAGAAAAAGCCGCCCAAATGCAAAAGAGCTTGGAGCAGCGGCAGGAGCTGGAGCTGCGCAAAGCCCGGGAGGAAGCCAAAAGTCTGGTAGAAAACGTTCGCTTTCAGTCCCGGCAGTTGCTGGAGGAGCTGGAGGCTCTGAAAAAGCAGAAGGACCGGGAAGATTTTTCCGCCACCGTTGCGGATGTAAAGTCTACCTTTAAAAGTTATCTGCGGGATTTGGAGAACGCAGCAGACCCCGTAACCCAAAAACCAAAAAAACAGGAAAACTACCGGCTCCCCCGCCCCCTCAAGCCGGGGGACAGCGTCCAGCTGATGGATCTGGGAAGCGAGGGAGTGGTTCTTTCCGCAGCCGACAAGGCCGGAAATGTGTTGGTTCAGGCCGGTATTATGAAAACCAAGGTGCATCAAAGCAATCTGCGCCTGCTGCAAAAAACCAAAGCCACCATGGAAGGCGGAACCGTCAACACCCGGCAGGCGGTCAAGTCCGCCAAGGAAAGCGCCACCGCCTCGGTGGATCTGCGTGGCATGATGGCGGAGGAAGCTCTCATGGAGTTGGATCGCTACATCGATACGGCGGTGCTGTCCGGTATTCACAGCATTACCATTGTGCACGGCAAGGGTACTGGCGCTCTGCGCAAGGCGGTACAGCAGCACCTGCGCTCCCACCGCAATATCCGCAGCTTTCGGGCCGGAGTTTACGGAGAAGGAGATGCCGGGGTCACCATCGCCGAGCTAAAGTAGGAAAAGCCACCGCCGTTTCCATGAAGAATGGGCGGCGACAAGGCATACATGGATAGAATTCCTTGCCTTCTCAAAAAAATCTCTGCCCATTGTCGATACCTGCATCAAAGTCCATCGCATTCTGAGTTTATCAAACCATAACGGGGAGCCTTAAAGGCTCCCCGTTTGCCATCTCGAACAATGCTGTCTACGTTATATCCATCTTTAATGGGCTTACTTGTCCAGCAAGCCAAACTCTTTGATAAACTCTTCCGCCGCTACAGGGATGGTCATCTTGCCGTTGTCCACCAAGGAATTATAGCGAATCATATCCTCCTCGGTGACACAGTCCTTCAGACAGGCCAAAGCGGTTTCGATTTCCGGATATTTGTCCAAAATATCCTGCCGCACCACCGGGCAGCAATAATAAGCAGGGAAAAAGTTCTTGTCATCCTCCAGCACCACCACATCCAACTGGGAAAGCAGGCCGTCGGTGGTGTACACGTTGACCACATCCATCAGGCCCTCTTCCATGCTCTGGTATTTAAGGGCCACATTCATCTTCACTTCCTTGGCAAATTGAAAGCCATAGATGGCACACATATTTTCATAGCCGTCCATCCGGTCAAAAAAGCTGTGCTCTGCTCCGTAGGAAAGCTGAGGGGTAAAGGGAGCCAGATCGCTGTTGGTGCGGATGTTGTTGGCCTCTGCAAACTCTCTGGAAATGGCGTTGGCATAGGTGTTGTTAAAGCCCATGGACTCCAGCACCACCAAATCAAACTTCTCCTTAAAGCCGGCCTTGGCTTTGTCGTAGGTGGTCTGGGGGTCGGTGCCCGGCTCTATTTCCTGCTCCAGATAGGCAAGGAGCATACCGCCGGTGTATTCGGGGTAGATGTGAATATCCCCCCGGTTGATGGACTCAAAGCAGATGGCGGAAGCCATATCGTATTTCCGCTCCACCTTGAGGTCGGTTTTTTTCTCCAGCAGTTGGGCAATGATTTCGGAGGTAAGCTGGGCCTCGGTATAGCTTTTGCCACCCACAATCACTGTTTTATTGTCCTTGCCGGAGCAACCGGACAGTATGGACAACAGCAGCATCAGCACAAGGGAGAAAGAGAGCAGTTTTTTCATCAAAAAACCTCCTGTCATAGTTCCAGTTGTCGCATCCGTATCCATTTAACGATGCAGTAGTCTTTGTTCCAGTTTGTTGAGAAGCAGGTCGGTTAAAAAGGCCATCAGGCAGATGGGAATGGCACCGGTAAACAGCATCCCCATATTTCTCATCTGAATGCCGCGGTAAACGTACCGTCCCAAACCCCCGCCCCCAACCAGTACCGCAATGGTGACAATTCCGTAGGCGGTAATCAAAGAGATGCGCAGTCCCGAAACAATCACCGGAATGGCATTGGGCAATTCTACCCGAAACAGAATTTGCGCACTGCTCATCCCCATCCCCCGCCCGGCTTCCAGCAGGGAAGGCTCCAGGGCAAGAATGCCGGTATAGGTGTTGCGGACAATGGGCAGGAGAGAGTAAAAGAAGATGGCCATCACCGCTGTGGAGTTACCCAGTCCAAAGAAGACCAGCAGAATGGAGAGCATGGCCAGAGAAGGAATGGTTTGCAGCACCTCGATTGTGGCAATGACAGGGCCGGCCAGTTTTCGCAGGCGGGTCAGAACAATGCCGGTCACCACCCCCACCACTGCTGCCAGCAGCACGCCGGCTAAGGAAATGAGCAGGTGAACAAGGGCCCGCTGAAAAAACTCATACATTGCCTTCCCTCCTTAAGCCTCTGGGAATGGCCAGTTTGGCCAGTTGTCCAATCAAAAAACTGGTTGCAATGGCCAGCAGGCTGGCGGGAATGGCTCCCATCAAAACAACGGCGTGGTTGTAGCGGTCCAGACCGGTGTAGATGAGATCCCCCAGTCCCCCGCCTCCAATGATGGCGGCCACGGTGGCCCAGCTAATAATATATACACTGCTCAGCCGAATGCCGGTAACAATGACCGGCAAAGCCAGCGGCAGCTCCACTCGAAATAAAATTTGCAGGCTGTTCATCCCCATACCGGTGGCCGCTTCAATGTAGCCGTTGGACACTTCGGTAATGCCGGTGTAGGTGTTGCGCAGAATGGGCAGAATCGAGTAGATAGTCAGCACAATAATGGCGGTGGGTTTTCCAATTCCCGTAACGGGAAGAAGCAAGCCAAACATCACCATGCTGGGAATGGTCTGCAAAATTCCCAGCACCGCCATCACCCGTTTGGCCAATCGGGGAATCCGAGTCAGCAGAATGCCCAGCGGCACTGAAATAACAATGCCAAGGATCACCGAAAAAAAAGAAAGCTGAATGTGGTCTATAAAGGCGATTTGCAGCAGAGGCCAGTCTTTTTGCAGGGTCGAGATGAATTTACTCATCATCCTCGTCATCCCTCCAAACCACACCGGCCAGAGCCTTTACCAGACTGGTTTTGCTCACCAGTCCCTTGACTCGGTTTTTGCCATCTACCACCAGTATAAAAGGCAGTTTTTCGGTAATCAGGGTGTCGAAGGCCTCCCGGGCCTGAGCGTTCATGCTGATGGTGGGTACGCTTTTCATTTCCACCTGGCCAATTTGCGAGATGTGTTTTTTACCGGCTACCGCCCGCAGATTCTCAACGGTAACCAAGCCTTCCAGGCGGCCCTCATCGTCCAACACCACCAGAGAGTCCACATTGTGCTTGCGCATCAGGTTGATGGATTCGACAAAGCCCTTGTCCCGGGTGGTGGTCACCACGCGAGGATTCATAATTTCCCGCACCAGATCCACGTCATAGTTGGCCTTCATCCGCTTTTTGCCGATAAACTCCTTGACATAGTCGTTGGCAGGGTGTGCCAGCAGAGTTTCGGGGGGTGCATTTTGCACAATCTTTCCATCCTTCATCAGGATGATGCGATCGGCCAGCTTGACTGCTTCGTCAATATCGTGGGTGACAAAGACCACGGTAATTCCCAGGTTGATCTGCAGTTTTTTCACTTCATCCTGCAGCGCTTCCCGGGTGATGGGGTCCAAAGCCCCAAAGGGCTCGTCCATCAAAATCAGTGGTGGAGACACAGCCAGAGCCCGCAGCACCCCGATTCGCTGCTGCTGACCTCCCGATAGCTCTGATGGGTAGCGTCCCATATACTCCTTGGGATCCATCCCCACCATCTCCAGCAATTCCCGGGTTCGCTCGCGACGCTTTTCTTTGGGCCATTTGAGCAGGCGAGGCACCACCTCGATATTCTGTTCAATGGTCATGTTGGGGAAAAGGCCAATCTGTTGTATTACATAACCAATCTGTCGGCGCAAATCCACCGGACTGACTTTGGTAATGTCTTGGCCATCGACATAGATGTTCCCCTTGGTGGGCTCTATCAAGCGATTGATCATTTTAAGGGTCGTTGTTTTTCCGCAACCACTGGGGCCTATGAGAACGGTGAATTGACCGCGGGGAATCTCAAGGCTCAAGTCAGAAATAACGGTGTGGTTGCCAAAGCCCTTTGTTACATTGTCGAAAGTAACCATCTCATCCCTCCCTTTACAAAATTATTACGGCAAGTATAACATTTTTTGAATGGTATGGCAATTTATTTCACCAAATTAAAATAATATTGTATATTATTTTAATGATATTTTTGCCTAAGGGGCTTTACAACCCTTATCCCAGACCAACACACCTTTTGTAACAAGAAATCCCCCCGGGGTTATTGACAAGGACAAGCTTTTTATGTTACATTGTAAAGGCTGTCGAGGCGTAGCTCAGTTTGGTAGAGTGCTACGTTCGGGACGTAGAAGCCGCAGGTTCGAGTCCTGTCGCCTCGACCACCAGCGTCAGACTGGACACCCATTGCGCACTTCACAAAGGTGAGGTGCGTATTTTTTTGTTCCTTTTCATCCACCCTCTGTCTCAAATCCTGTTATGGGGAACAATTTTGTGTCCTTGGTACCCTTTAGGCAAAAAAAGAAGGGCGCAAAGATACTGTTCCCTGCGCCTTGAAAAATATAGCCATTAAATGCCCATGGCATTCTTAATTTTATCAAAAAAACTCTTGCGCTTCTCGTAGTTCTTATCACTCATCAAATTGTCGAAGTTTTTAAGGGCCTCTTTTTGCTTGCTGGAAAGATTGCGGGGGACCTCCAGCAAAACTCGCACATATTGGTCTCCCCGGCCTCGCCCGTTGATATAGGGAACTCCCTTGTTCCGAAGGCGGAACACCACGCCGGGCTGTGTGCCTTCGGGGACCGTATAGCTCACCTTGCCGTCCACGGTGGGAACCACAATCTCATCCCCCAAGGCAGCCTGAGCGTAGGTAAGGGGAATCTCGCACCAAATATCAAAGCCGTCTCGCTGGAAGATGGGATCGGGGCGCACGTTTACCGTTACCACGCAATCGCCGGGAGGGCCATTGTTCAGACCGTGATCTCCCTCTCCCCGCAGCACAAAGCTCTGGCCATCATCAATGCCGGCAGGCACACTCACCTCCAGGGTTTTGTTAACCCTTACCCTGGCCTTGCCTGCACAGGTTTTGCAGGGGGTGTGGATGATGGTGCCCTTGCCCCCACAGCGGGAACAGGCTCTGGATGACTGCACCACCCCAAAGGGTGTGCGCTGGCTCACCTTGATCTGGCCGGAGCCGCCGCATTCGGAACAGGTTTCGGGGCTGGTGCCCTCGGCTGCCCCCGAACCTCGGCAGGTGTGGCAGGTTTGCAGGCGGGAAATGGATATGGTTTTTTTGGCGCCTTTGACGGCCTCCATAAAGTCCAGAGGCATGCTAAAGCGAATGTCTGCCCCTTTGATGGGTGCGTTGGGATTGCGGGTACGGGTGGAACCGCCAAACCCGCCGCCAAAAAAGCTCTCGAAAATATCGCCCAAGTCCTCGAAGCCAAAGCCTCCGGAAAATCCGCCAAAGCCCGCTCCTCCGGCTCCCCCGTAACTGGGATCCACCCCGGCGTGGCCAAACTGATCGTATCGGCTTTTCTTCTGAGGGTCAGAGAGAACCTCGTACGCCTCCCCGATCTCTTTGAATTTTGCTTCGGCGGTCTTATCATCGGGATTTAAGTCCGGGTGGTATTGCTTTGCAAGCTTTCGGTATGCTTTTTTGATCTCGTCTTCCGACGCGCCTTTCTGCACACCCAAAACTTCATAATAATCTCTTTTTTCTGGCAAGTTTACCACCATCTCTCGTAGTAACTAGGCACCGGCGCAAAACCGGCAACAGGTCGTGATTAAGTATTTCTTCGGTTTCCGACACAGAGGGTAAAGAGGCTGGCTCCCTGTCATTCCCAGCCCGGCACCGAATGAAAAATATGCCGCAAACGTTGGCACAACTGCAAAAACAAGCTGTTTTTTGCCGTCATTACCAATTCTATGCAGGATTTGCCGGAAGGTTTCCCACGAACCACGCCGGACAGCTTGATCTGCCCGGCGTGGCCTGTTCCATCATAAAGGGTTTTTTAGTCGTTGTCAACTTCCTTGTACTCGGCGTCCACCACTCCGTCGTCGTTGGGAGGGGAACCAGCGTCGCCCTGAGACTGCTGGGCAGCCTGCGCCTCATACAGCTTGCCGGATACCTCGTACAGAACCTTTTGCAGCTCCTCCTGACCCTTTTTGATCAGCTCAATATCGCTTCCCTTAAGGGCTTCTTTGAGAGCGTCCTTCTTTTCGCTCAGACGCTGTTTATCGTCCTCGGAAATCTTATCGCCGGAATCGGCAATCAATTTTTCTACCTGGAAGACAGCTTGATCTGCGTTGTTGCGGGTCTCGGCCTCCTCCCGGCGCTTTTTGTCCTCGGCGGCATACTGCTCCGCTTCCCGGACAGCCTTTTCAATGTCCTCCTTGCTCATGTTGGTGGAGCTGGTAATGGTGATGTGCTGCTCCTTGCCGGTACCCAAATCCTTGGCGGAGACATTGACGATGCCGTTGGCGTCGATATCGAAGGTGACCTCGATCTGAGGGGTGCCCCGGGGTGCGGGGGGAATATTATCCAGATGGAAGCGGCCCAACGTCTTGTTGCCGGCAGCCATTTCCCGCTCGCCCTGCAGAACGTGAACCTCTACCGAGGTCTGACCGTCGGCGGCGGTGGAGAAGATCTGGCTTTTCTTGGTGGGAATGGTGGTGTTGCGCTCGATAATCTTGGTGAAGACTCCGCCCAGTGTTTCAATTCCCAGAGACAGAGGGGTGACGTCCAGAAGAAGCAATCCCTTGACATCGCCGCCCAACACGCCGCCCTGAATGGCTGCGCCAATGGCAACACATTCGTCGGGGTTGATGCCCTTAAAAGGCTCCTTGCCGATAAACTCCTTGACAGCTTCCTGCACGGCGGGAATCCGGGAGGAGCCACCCACCAGCAGCACCTTTTGGATATCGGAAGGTTTGAGGCCGGCGTCGTTTAGCGCCTGGCGGACAGGGCCCATGGTGGCATCCACCAAATCGGCGGTCAGCTCGTTAAACTTGGCCCGGGTGATGGTAATGTCCAGATGCTTGGGGCCGGAAGCATCGGCGGTGATAAAGGGCAGGTTGACGTTGGCACTGGTCATGCCCGAAAGCTCGATCTTGGCCTTTTCGGCAGCCTCCTTGAGGCGCTGCATGGCCATTTTGTCGTTTCTCAGATCAATGCCGTTGTCCTTTTTAAATTCGTCGGCAAGGTAGTTGATGATGCGCTCGTCAAAGTCGTCGCCGCCCAGCTTGTTGTTTCCGGCGGTGGCCAGTACTTCCTGCACGCCATCTCCCATCTCGATGATGGAAACGTCAAAGGTGCCGCCGCCCAGATCGTACACCATAATTTTCTGATCCTGCTCTTTGTCGATGCCGTAGGCCAGAGCGGCAGCGGTGGGCTCGTTGATGATCCGCTTTACTTCCAGTCCAGCGATGCGGCCTGCGTCCTTGGTGGCCTGGCGCTGGGCGTCGGTAAAGTAGGCAGGGCAGGTGATCACCGCTTCGGTGACGGGGTGTCCCAGATACGCTTCGGCATCTGCCTTGAGCTTTTGCAGCACCATGGCAGAAATTTGCTGGGGTGTGTAAGTTTTGTCGTCAATTTTTACTTGGTAGTTGCTGCCCATGTGGCGCTTGATGCTCATGACGGTGCGATCGGGGTTGGTGACAGCCTGACGCTTTGCCACCTGCCCTACCATGCGCTCTCCATCTTTATTAAAGGCTACCACCGAAGCGGTGGTGCGAGCGCCTTCGGCGTTGGGAATGACAACGGTTTCGCCGCCTTCCATCACGGCGACACACGAGTTGGTTGTTCCAAGGTCAATGCCTATAATTTTGCCCATAACGTTTTCCTCCTGATTGATCGAGATGTGGCGAATAAGAATTTATAAAGTAAAGTTGATTGTTTTAAAGGTTAGTTGGCCGTCTGTACCATGGCATAGCGCAGAATTCTGTCTCCCATTCGGTAGCCCTTTTGCAGCACTTGAGCAATGACGTTCTCTCCCAGTGTTTCGTCTTCGATATGCATCACGGCGTGGTGCAACTCCGGGTTAAAGGGCTCTCCCACTTCCCCAAAGGCTTCCACTCCAAAAGAGGTAAGAAGCTCGGAAAAAGCCTTTTCAATAAGAGCATAACCTTTGGCAAACTCCTCGGTATGGCATTCAAAGGCACTGGCCCGGTCAAAGTTATCCTGCATGGGCAGTATTTTTTGCAGGGTGGCTGCTGTGGCCGCCTGGTAGATGTCGTCCTTTTCCTTTTGGGTGCGCTTGCGGTAGTTGTCGTATTCCGCCATCAGCCGAAGGTGTTGATCCTGAAGCTGATCGTATTTTTCCTGCAACAGCTCCAGTTCACTTTTGGGCGCAGGTGCGCTCTCTTCTGCCCCCGAACCGGAATCTTGTACCTCCTCCTGCTCCACAGGAATTTCCGGCTCCTGCTCATGCTCCTGCATAGGTGTCTTTTTCTCTGTATCTTTTCCCACTTGTCCTTGTCCTCTCCTGTGATTTATTGATGCAGTTCAAAGGTATCGGTCAGCAAATCTCCAAGGGTTTTGGCAAAGTACTCCAGATGGGGAATGATCTTGGCATAATCGATCCGCACCGGACCAATCAGCCCCACCGTACCGGCGGGCTGGCCGCCTACATTGTACTGGGTCACCACCACCGAGGAATCGGCCAGTTCCATGGATTGGTTTTCCTTGCCGATAATCACCCGGAAGTCTTCCCCTTGTAATGTAAAGAGAGACTGCAAGGTATCCCGCTTTTCCAGCATAGCCAAAAGATCCCGCACCAGCAGATTCAGCTCGTTGTATTCCAGCAGCTTTACACCGCCGCTCAGGTAATATTGACCGTCGTTAATTTCTTTGCAAAGCTCAAAAACCGCCATCAATAGAGGGGTGAAAATCCTAGAATACTCGCCCAAAACAATGGAGAGCGAGTTGATATAATTGGCGGAAACGGTGGCAATATTCATCCCTGCCAAACGGGAATTGGCAAACTTATTGAAAAACTCCACCAGCTTGTCGGTTACCTGAAAATCCAAGCGGCAGACCTTGTTGCGGATGACACCGTTGGAGGCGATCATCAGAATCACCACCGTGTTCTGTCCCGCCAAAATCATCTCCACCCGGCGAATTCGCACCGTCTTGGGAGTGATGCTGGAGGTAACGGTGGCACAGTGGGTATAATCGGAAAGCGCTTCTGCGGCATCCTCCAGCAGCTTGTCGGGGTCGGGGTTGTGCACATTAAAGAGAGAATCGATTTCCCGGCGCTCCTCCTGGGTTAGAGGTTTGCACCGCATCAAAGAGTCGATGTACTCCCGAAAGCCCAAATGGCTGGGCACCCGCCCCGCCGAAGTGTGGGGCTGCTCCAAATATCCCATCTCAAACAGCCACGCCATATCGCTGCGAATGGTGGCCGGAGAAACCTGAAAGTCCAGTTTGGTAGAAAGTAGCTTGGAACCCACCGGCTCTCCGGTTTGAATGTAGGTTTCCACAATAGCGGTTAAAATAGCCTTTTTTCTTTCGCTTAACTTCACCAGCTGCTCCCCCCTTTCCGGTAAAAAGCCCGGCAGCAGGCGATTTGTAAAAGATTTAGCACTCTTAACCCTCGAGTGCTAGGTCCATTTTATACCCTTTCCCAAAGTTTGTCAAGAGCTTTCATAAATTGTTTACAAGTGTGATTTCACAGGAAGCAAAGGGCGTCTTTTGGCGGTTCAAAAGCCTGTAGGCAAAGCAAAGCGAAACGGTTTTCCCTTGAGAGGTTCTGGCGCCCGTGGTATAATAACCGCAAAGTAGTTGCGGCGGGCTGCCGCCAACTTTTCCCCCTCTTTTTGCATGCGTACAAAAGTGATTTTTGCATCGGCAGTTCATTCCAATGAGCCTTATCATTTATCATTGCCGATCCACAGGCAAGCAATACCTGTTTTATTCTGCTGATGACACAAGCCGGAATTTCCGGGCATCCTAAGTTAATAGTGTTTTGTTACTTTTGTGGTTGGAAGGAACATTTTTATGGATTACAACCTGATGCTCAAACAAATCATTTCCAATGTAGAGCGGGTGATGGTGGACAAGCGCCGGGAGATTGAGCTCACCCTTATGGCTCTTCTCTGCCGGGGCCACATTCTCATTGAGGATGTGCCCGGCGTTGGCAAAACAAGTCTTGCCTTTGCCCTTGCCAAATCCCTCAGCTGCTCCTTCAAACGGATTCAGTTTACACCGGACATTATGCCGGCGGATATCACCGGATTTTCGGTGTTCAACCCCAAAACAGGGGATTTTGAATACCGGCCGGGGGCTATTTTAAGCCAGATTGTGTTGGCGGACGAAATCAACCGCACCTCCCCCAAAACCCAAAGCTCTTTGCTGGAAGCCATGGAAGAAAAGCAGGTGACGGTGGACGGCACCACCTACCGCATCCGGGATCCCTTTATGGTGCTGGCCACTCAGAACCCGGTGGAGCATCTGGGCACCTACCCCTTGCCGGAAGCTCAGATGGACCGCTTTTTTATGCGGATTTCGTTAGGGTATCCCAGCCCCGGGGAGGAAGCTCGGATGGTGACCCGTTTTGGCAGGGAAAATCCCTTGCAAACCCTGTCTCCGGTGGCTTCGGGGGCGGATATTGTAGCGGTGCAGCAGTTGGTGGAGCAGGTCCATGTGGACAGCCGGGTGGTGGACTACATCATCAGTTTGGTCCGCCACACCCGGGAAAACCCTTACGTGGCATTGGGAGCCAGCCCTCGCGCCTCCATTGCCCTTTCCAAAGCCTCCCAGGCGTGGGCACTCTACAACCACCGGGAATTTGTCCTCCCCGACGATGTCATCCAAATGGCGCCCCATGTGCTGTCCCACCGGATTGTGCTGCGGCAGGAGGGCAAGCTGAAGAAAATCAGCCAGCAAGATATCGTCGCCATGGCGCTGCGGGAAGTTTCCGCCCCGGTGCTGCCCAAAGGCTGGTGATGAGATGCTAAAGCTCAAGGATTTGACCCAGCCCCTGTTTGCCGGCATGGAGGTTTACCCCGGTGACCCTTCGGTGACCTTCCACTCCCATTGGGAGGACGGTTACCTTCTCTCTGCATTTTCCCTGGGGGCGCACAGCGGCACCCATATCGATCTGCCCCTCCACCGGATTGGGGGAGCTCCATCGGTGGACCAGACCCCTCTGGAGCGGTTTGTGCTGCCCTGCACCGTACTGGATGCCTCCACCTCCCGGGATTTGGAGGCAGCTGACCTGTTGCCTCACAAAGGCCTGATTTCGTCTTGTCCCGGTCTGCTGCTGCGCACCGGCTGGTCGGGGCGGTATCAGACCCCCGGGTTTTATGAGGAGCATCCCGGCATCTCTCCCAAGGCTGCCCGCTGGCTGGTGGAGCAGGGCGTCACGCTAGTGGGAATGGAAACTCCCTCAGTGCACACCACCCTCCATCAGCAGGTGCACGACATTTTTTTGCAGAACAATGTGATTCTGTTGGAAACCCTCGCCGATTTGACCGGGCTCCCCTCTCAGGTGACCCTCTGCGCTGCTCCTCTGAAGTTGCAGGGGCTGGAAGCCTCCCCTGTGCGGGCCTTTGCCATCTGGGATACCTCTTTGGAAAATCCGCCCTTTGGAACGAAAGGTGCACCTGTATGATACCATCTCGTTTGTTGTATGCCTTTTCCCTGATTCTTTCCCTGCTTTTGGCGCTGGGGTATGGGGATGGTTCCTTGGGCTTTACCCTTCTTTACTCCCTGCTGCTTTTGTTCCTTCTTGCTCTCCTTACCATCCTTTTGGTTCCCGCCTCCCTTGCGGTGGAGGAGGCATTGGAGCAGGATATCATCTTTAAAGGGGAAGCTGTTACCTACACCCTGCGCATCCAAAACCGGGGATGGTTCTTTTATCCCCGGGTGGCTTGCCATCTTAAAAACAGGGAGCTGGTGGCTTACGGGGAAAGTCTGCTGTTTTTTCCCCTTCTGCCCCGGGGAAAACTTGCACGGGAGTATACCCTTACCTTTGCCTACCGAGGGGTTTACGACTTAGGGGTGGAAAAGCTGGTAGTGGTGGATTTTCTCGGGCTTTTTCGCAAAACCATCCGTCCAAAAACCGCCTTGTCGGTGACGGTGTATCCCAAAAGCGACGAAAACTATCTGCTGATGCTGCAGGGCGGGCCCCAAAAAACCGCCTTGTTCACCGACCCCTTTCAGGAAGACTACAGCTCGGTGGCGGATGTGCGAAAATACGCCACCTCCGATTCCCTGCGCAAGGTTCACTGGAAGCTTTCCGCCAAGCGGGGGGAGCTGATGGTGAAAAATTTTAATGCCTACCAGCCCGACCGGCTGATTCTTCTGCTGGACACCCGCACCTTGCCCCTTTCCCCCATGGACGCTGCCGCGTTGGAGGACGCCATGGTGGGCTATCTGGCTACCGCCGCCGATTACTGTATGAGGGGCAGCCTTTCCGCCAATTTGATGTTCGGCCGGAAGGAAAGCGATCAAACCACCCTCGGCCCCGGGGACGACGTCGCTCAACTATTTGGTTTGCTGGCATCCATTCCCTTTATAGAACGGGAGTCGGTGGTATCGGTAGCTTCTCAGATCGAGGGGCCGTATCATTTAATTGTGTTTTTGGCTCTTTTGGATGAAGAAGTCCACAACACCCTCAAAGAGCTGATTTCCTTTGACCACGACCTGACTCTTTTCGTCTTTTCCTCCCCTGCTTTACCGGTGACGGAGGAAAAAACATACCTGCTGGAAAGCCTGAAGGCCTACGGGGCAAAGGTGCATCCAGTGGCTCTGGAACCGGAAGAGAAAGAGGATTTTCCGCCAGCTTCCTAATCCATTTTTGTTCGGGGGTGCCCTTTTGTCGCTGCAAAGCAAGCTGTACGACACAGTGTTCCGCTTTCTCATAGGGGCAGTTTATGCCTACGCCCTGTCTTGGGCCATTCTCTCCGCCACCATTTTAGAGATGGACGGAGCGTTTTTGCTGCGGCTTTGCTTTTTGTGCTCAGCGGTTTGGTGTGTGCTGTTTTGGAACCGGTGGACCTTCCTTTCCGGCTTAGGGCTTGCCCTTCTCGTTGCCGGAGGGGCCATTTTTTCCCTCTATCGCCAGGATTTTGCGGCTGCTTGGTGGACAGAGCTTTCCGCCCTTGGACAGGAGCTCTACCAATTTGCCCGCAACCAGCTTCCCTACCAGCCGCAGTACAGCGTGTACTTTGCCGGAGGACTGGCTTTTTTGCTCACCCTTCTGGCCGCCCTCAACCTGCGGGTGGGCTCCGGCTTTTTGACTTTGACGGTGCTTGCCACAGCGATCTGCGCCATTCCCCTTTATATGGGTTGGGGGGTGGACGAAAACGCCTTGGTCCTTTTGGCCTTCTGCCTGCTGGTGCTGCTGGTTCATCAGCTCAACCTCATCGCTGTGCTGCGAAACCAGTCTGGAGAAAAGTCGGCGGGAGCCTTGGCTCTTCTCATGTTGCCGGTTTGCGCCGGAATCTTTTTGCTGGCAGGCTCCGCTCCCAAACCGGATGTGGAAGCTATTCAAAGCCGGGAGTTTCCCGATATTTCCGGCGCTGCCGATAATCTGCTCTACCATCTGATGCCGGACCAGATCTTTTCCTGGTCGGAGGAGGGAAAACAGCTGGGAGGCCCCCGCCATCCCGACCACACCTTTGTCATGGAGGTGGTGGCGCCGGGGCAGGTGTATCTGGCGGGAAGTGTGCGGGATGTTTACACCGGCTCTTCTTGGGAAAAGAGCCATAAGGGCAGCCGCCCCCTAAAGGAGGAGGGCACCGGCCTTTATGACGCCAACGCCTACGGCGACCTTGCGAACAATCAGCTTTACTATATGCGCTACTACGCCCAAAAGATCGAGGAGCTTTCGGTCAAAACCGGGGAAGCCCGCACCAAAACCATCTTTTCCCCTGGGTTTGCTCAAAGCCTTGCCATGCTGGACATTGTCCCTTCCATGGACCATTACGGCATGCTTTTGGCCGATAAACCTTTGCCCAAGGGCCATGTCTACACCCAGCGCTACATCCACTGGGATTTTTCCAACCAGTATCTGCGGCGGGTTCTGCGGGAGCTATCTTCGGCGGGGCGCCCCCTCGATGATCAAGACGAAATGCTTACCGCCTGCCTCTCCCTGCCCGAAACCTTGCCCGCCCGTGTAGAAAATCTGGCTCTTTCTTTGACACAGGGGCTCGACAACGACTACGACAAGCTAATGGCCATTGAGGATTACCTCGCCCAGTTTCCCTACACGCTGGACCCGGAACACACCCCCGCCAGCGAGGATTTTGTGGATTACTTCCTCTTTACCGGGCAGGAAGGGTACTGCGTTTATTTTGCCACCGCCATGGCGGTGCTGGGGCGCTGCGCCCACATTCCCACCCGCTATGTGGAGGGGTTTGTGCTGCCCCAGGAAAAAAACGCAACCGGCAGCTACACCGTCACCAACCAGCAGGCTCACGCTTGGGTGGAAGCTTGGTTTCCCGGCTTTGGCTGGGTGAAGTTTGACCCCACCCCACCGCTGGGAGCGGGAACCGGGCCGGAAGAGCCGGAAGCTTCCCAGCCGGAAGCCTCCCGGCCGGAGGAAGAAGAGGAATCCTTACCCGAAAGCTCTCAACCGGAAGCGCCCCCGCCCTCCATCGTCAGCGAACCGGAAGAGCCGGAAACTTCTTCTCCGCTTCCGGAGGAGCCCCAAGAGCCTGCCCCCGATACTTCATCCAAAGGTGTGGGAGCTTTTCTGCTGGGGTTGTTGGCTGCCTTGGCAGCGGGAGGAGGGCTGTTCTTTTACGGCCGCCACCGCATCACCCAGTACCGGCAGAAGCTAAAGGCCATTGACTCCCTTCCCAGCCGGGAAGCCGTCATCCTCTGGTTTGAGCGGATTTTGAACGCTGCGTCCGCATTGGGCCATCCCATCCAGAAGGGGGAAACGGCACTTTCCTATGCCCGGCGGGTAGAGGATGCTCTTTCCACACCGGAGCACCCCATTTTGCTGGGGGAGCTGGCTCAAATCTTTTGCCTTGCCTCCTACAGCCAGCGGGAGGTGACCGACACCCATCGGGAGCAGATGAAGGAATGCTATCAGCAGTTGGCTGCCCGTTTGGAACAGACTGCAAGGCATAAAATCTTCTACTATTGGAACCGTTATCTGCTGGGAAAATTTTAAAGCTGTAATCTTTTGACCCGATTGCAGGTTAAACTTTATGAAGAGGCGGTGACATTTTGCTCTTCCTACTCACCTTTTCCTCTGTGGAGGAGCGGGACCGGTTCGAGTATCTGTACCACAAGTACAAGAACCTGTGTCTCAAAAAAGCTTATGACATTTTGGGGGATTACTCCTTGGCGGAGGACGCTGTCAGCGAGGCCTATCTGCGCATCTATAAAAATCTGGATAAAATAGAGGACCCAAACTCGGGGCGGACAGTGGCGTTTCTGGTGACCATCACCCGAAATGCAGCCCTTACCATGCTGTCCAAAGAAAAAAAGAATCTGGAGGAGCTGGACGAAGGGCAGCAGGACCCCTTTGAGCTGGAGCAGTTTGCCCTTTCCCAGGAGTTTGTCCGGGATGTCTACCGGCTGCTGGATGAGATGGAGGAAGAGCTGCGCCATGTCTTTCTGCTCAAGTTCGCCTACGATATGAGCAACAAAGAAATTGCCCAAATGCTCAGCATCAGCCAAAACCTTGTGGCGGTGCGTCTGCACCGGGCAAAAAAGAAGCTGGCCGACCTGTTGGTAAAGGAGGGATTTGTCGGTGCCTAATCAACACAAGGACGATTTGTTCCGGCAAATCGCCTCGAATTATGTGGATGCCTGGGGCCAAAGCCTGCAGGAAGAACAAAAAGAGCTGGAGCAGGATTCCGCCCTTTCCCTTACCCCCCGCCTGGACCGAAAGGTGCTGGGGTATGTGACAGCCCGCAAACGCCGCAGAAAAATCGGTGCCCTAAGCGCACTGGCAGCCTGCCTGTTGCTGGTCTTTTTGCTGCCCCGGACATCCAACACCGGCGCCGGTGAAGCTTACCCTTCTGCAGCCCCTTCCATGGAGCGGAATGCCGCCGCCGATGGAGCAAGCCCTCCTTATGAAATGGCAGGGGACCAAGCCCTTGCTCTGCCGGAAGAAGGGGAAAAACGACTGGATGCCCAACAACATCTCCCCCTTCCCGAATCTGCCCCCGCGGGAGATTCAGTCGCACCATTTTCCGCAGAATCTCCCCCCTTGCTAGCACAGGACGGTCCCATCATCCCCCTTCCCTTTGAACTGCCGGAGCATCTTACCATCCTCTCGGCAGAGCAGGAAGGGGAAAAGAGCACCTACCTTCTGAGCAGCACCCTATCTAACCGCATCGTTTTAACCTTGGAGAGCACCTCCCGCACTCCCAATACCGAGGGGCTAACCCCCCTTTCTATTGACGGGCAGACCGTCTATACTGCCACCTATCCCCAGGAGCAGTTCCTCACCTTTCAAAAGGGCGGCATTCTCTACGAAATGACCTGTCCCTCCGACCTGGAGGCTCTGATCGCCTTCAGCCGGGTGATACTGGAATCCCAAGGGGGATGAGCTGAGTCTTTGATTGTATTTTTATCGTGCAAATGGTATCATAAACACAAACCACAACGGAAAGAAAAGGAGATGACTCTGTGGCGACTCCTCATATCAGCGCCTCTCCCGGTGAAATTGCCAAAACTGTTTTGATGCCCGGAGATCCTTTGCGGGCAAAATTTGTGGCGGAAACCTTTTTGGAGCAACCAGTTCAGTTCAACCAGGTTCGGGGTATGCTGGGCTTTACCGGCCGTTATCAGGGAAAGTATGTCTCGGTGATGGGCAGTGGAATGGGAATGCCCTCCATCGGCATCTACTCCTATGAGCTCTACACACGGTACGGGGTGGAAAACATCATCCGCATCGGCTCCGCCGGCTCCTATTGTGATAAGCTAAACCTCTTTGATCTGCTGCTGGTGACCGCCGCCTGGAGCGAATCTTCCTTCGCCAAAGTGCAAAACGGCTTTGAGGGGGAGATCATTCTCCCCGATTCGGAGCTTTGCGACAAACTGCGGGCCAGTGCCAAATCCCTTGGCTATGCCATGGAGGAGGGCACCGTTCATTCCAGCGACGTGTTTTATCAGGAGGACAAGGGAACCGACATCCCCTACTGGCAAACCCTGTATCAGGAAAAAGGTTGCCTGGCGGTAGAAATGGAGAGTTTTGCCCTGTTCCACAACGCCAGAGTAACCGGCAAAAGAGCCGCCTGCCTGCTCACCATTTCGGACAGCTTTGTTTCTCATCAGGAGACCACCCCTCAGCAACGGGAAAAGAGCTTTACCGCCATGATGGAGGTTGCTCTGGGTATTTTGTAAGAAGCTCTTCCCTATCCAGCATAAAAAGAGCCGCCCGTTAGGGGCAGCTCTTTTTGTTTTAGGGCAGGCAGACATCGGTCACCAACAAATCGCCGCCCCAGGCAGTGTAAAAATGGAGGAAGCCTCTGCTGTCCACCCAGTGCTGAGGATGCTCTATTTGCCGGTAGGTGTTGGTGGGAGGATGATACGCATAAAAGTACAGGGTTTCCAAATCAAAGCCGGAAAGATCCAGTTTGGCCGCCACCTCCACCGGTTTTGCAAAGTCACCTTGATACCCAAGGCTGACCACCTGATAGCTCCCCCCAAAATGATGGTGGAATAGCTCCCGGGTCTGCACAGCCTGCCGGTTAAAGGTGGAGGCCGAAAGATCGCAGGGGCCCGGCAATGCAGAGGGCTTGATGGCCAGACGCACACCAACGCCTCTCCCCCTTTCCCTAGGGGAAAAGCTATAAACCACCAAGGGAAACTTCTGCTCCTCCTCCCAAAGGGCCTGCAACCCTTCGGCGCTCAGTTTTCCTGAACCCAACAGGCGAATCACCGCCTGCTGGTTTTGCTGCTCCAAAGCTTGGTGGATGGCAGTGTAGGTGGCAAATGCAACCTGCGTCTTATCCAATTGTTGAGGCTGAACGACAGGTAGATTGGTTGCAGGGTGAGCAACGCCGTCATCATCGTCATCCCCGCTGCTTGGATGGGCGGGTTTTTCCTGAGCTGGTGGAGCCGGGTCTTTTTTGCCGGGATATTCCCCCTCCCCAGTGGGGACAGTGGCAAGGCTTCCGCCACCTAAGTTGGTGATGGTGCTGCCTTTTTGGGTGACAATGGGGCTACTGGTGATGACACCGGCATTATACACCTGGCCATCCTTTAAATTACAAAAGTAACCGCCGCCAATCACCGCCCCTTGGGCATTGTTTACCCGTCCTTGGTTGCGGATGGATCCGCTGATGGATCCTTTGTTGTTTAGGATCGTCCCGCTATTGAGAAGAAGTTCCGCCCCGCCCGGCAGATGGAGAGTTCCCCCCTGTTCTAAGCTCAGCTCCTGTCCAAAAGCCAACGCAAGCCCTGTTCTTATTTCCACCTCTCCCTCCAACCCATAGCTGCAGGTAAGGGAATCCAATCTTTGCATGACGGGGGTAAGATCGGTGGCACCGCTCTGCGGCAAATTCAGTTTTGGGGCATCTCCCCGCAGGGTAAGGCTTCCTTGGCTGGGAAAGTGGAACCGTCCCCCACCACCATAGGTGATTAAATCTTCTTCCTTCACCGTCACCTGTTTTTTGTTCGACGACTCTTCCACAAGAATCTTAAGACTGCTCTCCAAGAGATACAGCCCTTGGGAAAAGCAAATGGCATTCACCGTATTTTTTGCCGTCAAATGGGAGTGATTGAGAATGACGGGATAATCCCCATCCAGGCGGGAAATGCCGTCCAAGGTTTGCGTAAGGGAATGGATTAATAGCCCAAAGGGTTCAAAATCATCCCTTCCTAGCTCCAGGATATCCCATAGATCTTCCAGCCCCAATGACAGAACATACTCCAGTTGGGGGAAGGACTGCCCGAAAATGCTCTTTAAACTATCGTCGAGGGGGAAAGCGCTGTATTGTTCGCCGTTGGTACCAATGAGAAAGTAGTGGCTTTGGATTCCTTCGCTCCCCTGTATCCCACATGGAAGCAAAATCATCGCCAGTGCCAAGGCAACCGCCAATAACTTTTTCATCTTCTTTCCTCCATAATGTCATTGCGTATTTTGTCAATTTTTGTCATTATATTAAATTTGGATTGTTTTTTCAACTGTTGTTTAAAAGTATGTGACAACTCTTTCGCTGCATTTGATTTTTTTACACAAAAAAGCCCTTGGCCACACTTATGGCAAAGGGCTTTTTGCAAATGGTTTGTGTCAAATTATTTTCCGGCAGCTGCCACAATGGCGGCAAAATCGGCAGGCTTGAGGGATGCTCCGCCAATGAGGCCGCCGTCCACATCCGGCTGAGCCAGCAGCTCGGCGGCATTGGCAGCGTTCATGCTGCCGCCGTATTGGATGGTGGTGGCATCGGCAGTGGCCTGATCGTACAGGTCGGCAAGGACGCTGCGGATAAAGCCGCACACTTCCCCTGCCTGCTCGGCGGTGGCGGTTTTTCCGGTTCCAATGGCCCAGACCGGCTCATAGGCAATGATAATCTTTTGCATTTCCTCTTTGGATACGCCGTTCAGAGCCACACGGGTCTGCATGCCGCAAATCTCCCGGGTGATGCCCTGTTCCCGCTGCTCCAACAACTCGCCTACACAAAGAATCACGGTAAGGCCCGCATCCAGAGCGGCCCGCACCCGCTGATTGACGGTGACGTCGGTCTCGCCGAAGTACTGCCTGCGCTCCGAGTGGCCGATGATGACATACGGTACTCCCAGCTCGGCCAGCATATCGGCAGAAATTTCGCCGGTAAAGGCTCCCGACTTGGCCCAATGGCAGTTTTGAGCACCCACCCGGATATTGGTATCCTTGGTTGCCTCCAAAGCGACATCCAGATCGGTAAAGGGAGTGCAGATCACCACATCGCAGCCAGCATCCTTTACCAGAGGAACCAGCTCCTCTACCAGAGCCTTGGCCTCGGCCCGGTTCTTATTCATTTTCCAGTTGCCCGCAATGACGGCCTTGCGCAGATTTTTGTTCATGGTACGCTCTCCTTTGATGAAAAAGTAAAGTAAATTTATCGCTCCAGATTCTGGTCGCGGGCCGGGCCCACCCCCACCATGCGGATGGGACAGCCGCTGACTTCCTCTAAAAAGGCAATGTAATTTTTGCAGTTTTCCGGCAGCTCCTCAAAGCTCTTGCATTGGGAAATGTCCTCGGCAAAGCCGGGCATCTCCTCATATTCCGGTGTGCAGCCCTCCAGCTCGTCAAAGGATGGGGGGAAATCGGTGATTCGGGTGCCATCGGCCTTGCGATAGGCCGTGCAAACCTTGAGAACCGGCAACCCCTGCAGGGTGTCCAGCTTGTTCACCGCCAGGCTGGTCAGGCCATTGACCCGCACCGCATGGCGCAGAATGACAGCATCGAACCAACCGACCCTGCGGGGACGCCCGGTGTTGGTGCCGTATTCGTGCCCCTTATCCCGAATGGTATTGCCGATTTCGTCAAACAGCTCGGTGGGGAACGGACCTTCTCCCACCCGGGTGGTGTAGGCCTTGGAAACGCCTATCACCTCATCAATCAGGGTGGGGCCTACGCCTACGCCGGTGCAAACACCGCCGGAAACAGGGTGGGAGCTGGTGACATAGGGGTAGGTTCCCAAATCCAAATCCAACAGAGTGCCCTGCGCTCCTTCAAAGAGCACCTCCTTGCTCTGCTGAACGGCGTTCCACACCGCCACCGAAACATCTTCCAGATAGGGGGCAAGGCGCTGACCGTACTGGGTGTACTCGGCAGTGATGGCCTCCAAATCCAAGGGCTGCCCCCCGTAAACCTGTTGGATGATTGTGTTTTTCAAAGCTCCCACCACTTTGATCTTGGCGGCAAGCAACTGAGGATTGCACAGGTCACTTAAGCGCAGGCCGGTTCGCTCTGCCTTATCCATGTAACAGGGCCCGATTCCCCGGCGGGTGGTGCCGATTTTGGCGTCCCCCAACTTGTCCTCGCTCATGCCGTCCAGAGCCAGATGCCATGGCATGACCACGTGGGCCCGGGGATCCATCCGCAAATTGTCGCAGGTAATCCCTCTGGCCTTGAGGCCGTCAATCTCGGCTAAAATAGACTTGGGATCCACCACCACACCGCAACCGATGAGGCAGCGAACCTGCGGATAAAGCACTCCCGAAGGAATGAGGGCCAGCTTGTACACCTCATCATCACATTTTACAGTGTGTCCGGCGTTGTTTCCTCCCTGGGAGCGAACCACCACATCCGAGCGGGAAGCTAAGATGTCAATAATCTTTCCTTTCCCCTCGTCTCCCCACTGTACGCCTACTACCACTTTTGTCGGCACTTTGGCACCCCTCATTTCTGTTGGTATCATTGCCCGTAGGCGAAAAACCTTTGAGCGTAAAACCTATTTCATATTGTCCATGCAAAGGCAAATATTATGCACTGCCGTTGCGGCTGACTGTGAACGGTTGCTTGCAAACTGGTTCACGGCCTCTTGGCAAAACATATTTATTATACCAAACCTATCCGAAAATGGCAACGAAACGATAGGTTTCTCTCCCGCCCACTGGGAAGAGAGTCTTCTAATTGCTTTGGCCGGTTTCCAAGAACCCTTGCTGCAGCAGATGGGCCAGCTGGGTGTAGCGCTTAACTTTTCGGTCGTTGCGCACTGTTTGGACTACGGTGCCCTTCTGCCCCAGCAGAATCAAGATCTTTTTGGCACGGGTCACCCCGGTGTACAGAATATTGCGGTAATACAACTTGGGATGAAAGCGCATGAGGGGGATGATGACCGCATCAAACTCGCTGCCCTGACTTTTGTGGACGGTGATGGCATAGGCGTGTTCAATTTCGTCCGCCATATCGGTGGTGTACTGGGCTACCCGGTCTTCGTAGCGAATTAAAATGGTCTGGCTGGGGCGATCGATCATTTCAATGACGCCAATATCCCCGTTAAAAACTCCCGTGCCCTCTTCTCCGTCGTCCTTTTTCCAGAGAATATCGTAGTTGTTTTTAATCTGCATCACCTTGTCCCCCTCCCGGTAGAGGGTACTGCCAAACAAAAATTGCGCCTTGGAGGGCTCCTTGGGGTTGAGCCGCTCCTGTAAAATTCGGTTGAGCCCCTGGGTGCCAATGGCTCCCACCCGGGAGGGGGCAATCACCTGAATATCCCAAAAAGGATCAAAACCATAAGCCTGTGGCAGGCGGCGGGCACATAAGTCGGCCACCGTTTCTGCCGTTTGCTGGTAGCTATGCCGCTCCAAAAAAAAGAAGTCGTTGTCCCGGCTGGAAAGGTCGGGCTCCTCTCCCCGCAGGATGGAGTGGGCGCTTTGGATGATGGCACTCTGCTCCGCCTGTCGAAAGACCCGGCCCAGATGGACGGTGGGAATGACATCGCTGGCCATCATGTCCCGCAACAGGTTTCCCGGTCCCACCGAGGGGAGCTGATCGGGGTCCCCCACCAAAATCAGCCGGGAGGAAAGGCGCAGCGCCCGCATGAGGGAATGCATCAGCAGGGTGTCCACCATGCTGACCTCGTCCAGAATCACCACACTCTGGCGCAGGGGATTCTTTTCATCCCGTTTAAAACTGTGTTTTCCCGTCTCGGGATCCCGGTAGTCCACCTCCAGCAGCCGGTGGATGGTGGAGGCTTCCCGTCCGGTTACCTCACTCATCCGTTTGGCTGCCCGCCCGGTGGGCGCCGCCAAAGCCACCTGTTCCCCCTGCTGTTCCAGAAGGGTTAGGATGGCGTTTAAGGTGGTGGTTTTTCCGGTTCCGGGGCCTCCCGTCAAAATAAACACGCCGCTGTTGAGAGCCATTTCGATGGCTTTGCGCTGGAGCTGATCGTATTGGATGCCAAGCTGTTGCTCCAGCCGGCCAATCTCTTTGGAAAACTCCCGGTGCTGGGGGGGTGTGTTTCCCAGCATCAGAGAGATTCGGCCAGCGATATAAGTTTCTGCCGCATACAATCGGCCAAGATAGATGTAATTGCGCCCTCCAAAGGTGTCGCTGATCAGCTCTTCTTCCTCCACCGCCCGCTCCAGCAGTTCCTCCAGCAGCTCCAAGTCCTCCTGCACGTCCAAAAGAGCGGCGGTGGTTTCCAGCAGCCGATCCCGAGGCAGGCAGGTGTGGCCGTTGAGCAGGTTGTGGGTCAGCACATGGGAAAGTCCCGCCCTTAGCCTGCGGGGGTCGGTGGGGGCAATGCTCATCTGCCGGGCGATTTCGTCGGCCCGCACAAAATCCAGCTCCACCGTCTCGTTGCAGAGAAGGTAGGGGTTTTCCTCCACCACCTGTTGGGTCAAAGGCCCCCACAGCTTCCACGCCCGGATGGAGGCCGCCGCATCCAACCCAAAGCGGGAAAGAAACAACATGACGGTGCGGATGCCAAAAATGCGCCGGTACTGTTCGTAGATGTTGGCTGCTTTTTTGGGGGAGATGCCTGGCACTGCCGCAAGTTTTTGATGGTCTTTTTCGATGATTTCCAGGGTTTTGTCTCCGTACATCTGCACCATGCGCCGGGCAAGCACTGGGCCGATTCCTTTAATCACCCCGGTACTGAGATATTTGAGGATGGCGGAGGCAGTGGCCGGCATCTGCCTCTCACACACCTCCGCCTTAAACTGTTGTCCATAGGTGGGGTGGTTGACATAGCGCCCGGTCATGGCCACTTCTTCTCCCGCGGCCACCCCGGGAATATTCCCCACCACCGTCACCAGCTCGGCACCGGTGTCCAGCTCCATCACCACATAGCCGGTTTCTTCGTTTTGATAGACGATGCCCTCCACCGTCCCGGTCAGGGTGAGGAGAGGTTGGGGAGTCTGCACCGTTTCACCCCCTTAACAAGTTGCAACTATTTTAGAGCAAACAGAGCGTCCCGCAGCAGCTCTCCCACGGTGGGGTGAGCGTAGGCTACTTTTTGAATGTCCGCAATCTTCATGCCGCTCTCGATGAGGGGGGCCACCCCCGAAATCAGCTCGGAGGCATAACTGCCCAACAGGTGTACCCCCAGCAGCCGTTCCCCCTTGCCGTCGGCAATGACTTTGCAGATACCGTCTCCACCCTGCACCTCCGCCAAAAAACGGCCGGAATACCGCAGGGAAAGGCTGGCGGTTTGAATGTCCATCCCCTGCTCCCGGGCTGATTGCTCGGTCAGGCCGATGCCGGCTGCCTCGGGACTGGTGTAAAGAACGGCGGGGATGGCGTGGTAACACATCCTATCAGCAATCCCCAGCATGTCGTTGACGGCGGTTTCCGCCTCCCGGTAGGCAGTGTGGGCCAGCAGAGAGCGTCCGTTCACATCCCCTGCCGCCCAGATGCCGGGCACTGCGGTGCGCATCTGCTCGTCGGTTTCCAGCTGTCCTTTTGCGCCGGGGCAAAGCCCCACCGTTTCCAGACCCAGCCCCTCCACCGCGGGAACTCGTCCTCCCGCCAGCAGCACCTTATGGGCCGAAAGTTCCTGCTCTTGGCCATCCACCTCATAGGTAAGGGAGCCTTCTCCCACCTGAGTCACCCGGCAGCCCAGCCGGAAGGCAATTCCCTTCTTCTTCAGCTGAGCCAGCAGCATTTGGCTGATATCGGCGTCCATCCCCGCCGCAATGCGGGGCAGCATCTCCAGCACCGTCACCTTGCTGCCCGCCGCCTTGTAGTAACAGGCCAGCTCCAAACCGATGACGCCTGCGCCGATTACCACCAGTTCTTCGGGCACTTGGGGGAGGGAAAGAGCTTCCCGACTGGTGATGGCAAACCCGCTTTCCAGCGCCTGACCGAGTCCCGGAATGGGGGGGATGGCAGGGACAGAGCCTGCCGCTACCAAAATGCGGGAGGCTGCATAAAGCCCCTCTCCGATCCGCACCAAAAAGTCTTCTCCCTGTTTTCCCTCCAGCCGGGCCGGCCCCTGTATCACTGTTGCACCGGCGCTTTCTAAGGATTTGGCCACGCCACCGGTCAGCATTTTGACCACCCGGCTCTTGCGGGCCAGCACTTTGGAGTGGTCCAAAGCCGTCTCTCCAGCCGTCACCCCATACGTTCCGGCCGACTTTACCGTATCCAACACCTTGGCGCTGTGAAGCAGGGTTTTGGAAGGGACGCAGCCCTCGTTGAGGCAGACCCCTCCCAGAGCGCGCTGTTCCGCCACAATGGTTTTTAGGCCGGCGGCAGCGGCCCGCTCCGCCGCTCGGTAGCCGGCAGGCCCTCCCCCCAAGATGATAAGCTGCGCTTTTGTCATATGCAATCTCCTTTTATTTGGTGCCAAAAATGCGATCCCCTGCATCTCCCAAGCCGGGGACGATATAGGCGAGCTCGTTGAGCCTCTCGTCCAGAGCGGCGCAGTAGACATTGACGTCGGGATGACTTTTGGTCAGCAGCTCAAGCCCCTCGGGCGCTGCAATGATGCAGAGAAAGTGAATGCTCAGGGCACCCTTTTCCTTGATGAGGTGAATGGCGTCCACCGCCGAGCCGCCTGTGGCCAGCATGGGATCCACCACAAAAACCTCTCGTTCACTGATGTCCGGGGGCAGCTTGCAATAGTATTCCACCGGCTGGTGGGTTTCCGGATCCCGGTAGAGGCCGATATGCCCTACCTTGGCAGCGGGAATCAGATCCAAAAATCCATCCACCATGCCAAGGCCTGCCCGCAAAATGGGCACTACTGCCAGCTTGCGACCTGCCAACACCCTGGTTTTGGCGATGCCAACGGGGGTTTCCACCTCGGTTTCTTGTGTGGGCAGGTTGCGAGTGGCCTCGTAGCACATCAGGCCGGAAATTTCGGAAATCAACTCCCGAAATTCCTTGGTGCCGGTGTTTTTGTCCCGCAGGTGAGTGAGTTTGTGCTGAATCAGGGGATGATCAAAAATAACGGGTTTTTGCATTTTAACGACTCCTTCCATGTGGCTAATTGCTATGTCTATTTTATATACTTCCCCTTGGCATTGCAGCCTATGAAAGCCTGCCGCCGCCTTTGCAACAAGCTCCCTACGGTTACAAGAAGCCTCCGGTTGATAAAAAACGCTACCGCTTTTGATCCAGATCGGCCAGCTGCCCCACCCTGCGGGCGTGGCGCTCTCCTTCAAATTCGGTATCCAAAAAAGCGTCTACCAGCTCGATGGCAAGGCCGGTTCCCACCACCCGTCCCCCCATACACAGGACATTGGCGTTGTTGTGGGCCCTGGACATTTTGGCGCTGAAGGTGTCGGAGCAGACGGCAGCGCGAATCCCCCTGGTTTTGTTGGCGGCAATGGAAATGCCAATGCCGGTGCCGCAAAAAAGCAGGGCCAGCCTGCACTCCCCCTCCACCACCGCTTGACAGGGAGCTTGGGCAATCAGGGGATAATCGCAGCTTTCCTCGCTGTGGGTGCCAAAGTCCTTGTAGGCAATTCCCCGTTGATCCAGATGCTTTTTAACCTCTTCTTTCAGACGATAGCCGCCATGATCGCTTCCCAATGCCACCATTTTTTATCATCATCCTTTCGGTTATTGTTGCCGGATATCGGCTTGCTTTTCTCGCTCCATTCGCTCCCGCTCTGCCTGGGGCAGCCGCAGATAGACAGGGGCCAGCTGGTCGGCGGAAACAAGCTTCTGTTGTTCTGCCAGTTTGGCAGCCACCGCCGCCACCCATCCCGCCCGCTGATGGCGGCACCCCTCGGGAGCCAGCAGCAGATTGGGCAGGTTCTGTAAAGCCTGATAGCAGAGAACGCTTCCATCCCCCACCAACATCACAGGACCGTCCAGAGCAGCCAAGGTCTTCCCCAATTCCTCCACAGAAAGGGCCCTGTCGGGGGCAAGGCGCTCCTGAACTCCTTTGCGGCAGCGAAAGAGGGCGGTGTAAACCTGATTGCGCCGAGCGTCCATCACCGGGGCCACATACCCCTCAAAACCGGGAACCCCTGCCGCCAAAGCCTCCAGGGTAGATACCCCTGCACAGGGCTTGTCCAGAGCCAGCGCCATTCCCTTGATGCTGGAAATGCCGATTCGCAGCCCGGTAAAGGAGCCGGGGCCTGTGGTCACCGCCAGCAGGTCCACATTGGAGAGGGCGTAGCCTGTGATGCTCAGCAGAGCTTCCACCATGGGCATGGCGGTTTGGGAATGGGTAAACCCCACGTTGCAGAAAAACTCCCCCGCCAGTGCCCCATCCCGCCAAAGAGCGCAGGACGCCGCCTGAGAGGAGGTGTCGATAGCCAGTATTGTCACGGGTTTTTCACCCCTTCTTGAATCTCGATCATCCGCAGGTTTTCGCTTTCTCCCTTTCTAATTTCCACTACAATATGCTTTGGGGGAAGGTGCTCTTCAATATTCTCGCTCCATTCCACCGCCAAAATACAGTCTTCCCGGTTTAAATAGTCAAAATAACCGGTGGACTCCAAAGAATCCTCTCCCTCTACCCGATACATATCGAAATGGCAGAGGGTAAAATCCCGCCCCGGATACTCGTTGATCAGGGCAAAGGTGGGGCTGCTCACTTCCCTGGGGTCCAGTCCAAGACCTTCCGCCAACCCGCGGACAAAGGCAGTTTTTCCGGCTCCCAAGCCGCCATATAGGGCTATCACATCGCCGGGCCGGAGGGATTTGGCAAACTCTTTGGCCAGCTGTGCGGTTTCGGTCTGGCTTTTGGTACAATATCTCAAAGCGGGCTTCCTCTCTTGATTCCTTCGGTGCAAATTAATCCGTTTTTGATTTTGCAGTGCTGCGCGTTTTTCACCTGCTGATGCGCCGTTACACAGTGTAGCACCGCAGCAGGGAATAAGTCAACGCAAATCATCCTATTTTTCCCTTTTCTCAAAAATATCTCCATAAGGGCTTAAAGCCGCGGAGATAAGGCCCACGTAAATGGGGGCAAACCGGTCGGAAACGACGGGAGGTGCCGGTCCCTGCTCCAGCAAAAGCATCTCCGCGCCGCGGCTCACCGGCAGGGACAGGGTAACGGTGGTGCCTTTTCCCTGCTGGGAGCGAATATCCAGGCTGCCGTCGTGGGCATGAGCCATTAAGCGGGCAATGGCCAATCCCAAGCCCGAACCGGCCACCGACGAGGTATGATGGTAGGCAAAGTAAGGGCGAGTGACGTCGGGCAACACTTCCGGAGGGATTCCCAGGCCCATGTCGGCCACCTGAAGCTGCACCCATTCTTCATCGGCAGAAAGGGATAGGGAAACTTCTACCTCGTTGCCCTGCTTGGTGTAAAAAAAAGCATTGTGGAGAAGATTAAATAATGCAGCTTCAAAACGAATGGGATCCACCCCCACAAACAGCTCCCGGCAAGGCAACCGAAAGTGCAGGGGAATCCTCATCGAGCGGGCAATGGGTTCCGCCGCCTTTTGAATCTCTTCGAGGTAGGCATTGAGGTCGATATCCTCGATGGAAAGGTCCAGCAGCCCGCTTTGATAGCGGGAATATTCGGTCAGGTTGGTAGCCAGGCGCAAAACGTTGTATCCCCGCAGGGTGAGCAGATTAAAGCTCTCCTGCATCCAGGTGGTGCGCATCAGCTCTGCTTTTTGGTAAACACAGTCCAGGGTGGAAAAAGTTTCCCCCACTGTTTGCCGGATGCCGTCGGCCAGCACCTCAGCCATGCGGGTTCCCTGATAGTACACTTTGGAATCGATGTAGTTGTCCATCCGGATAAACATCAGCACCAGCCCGGCGGCCTTGCCATCTTCCAGAATGGGGGTGATGCTCAGATTGACACCGGAAAGGGGCAACACCTCTTTCAGGGTGCAGTTGCCGGTTTCAACTGCCTGCTCCAGCAGTTCCTCCCGATCAAACTCGTCCAACAAATTGGCAAGACCCTGTGTGGTGGTAGCCCCTTCGTAATATCGATTGGCCAAATCGTTGCTAAAATATACCTTCCACCGGCAGTTGCAAATAATCACCGGAAGAGGAAAATTTCGGTAGGAGTGAAACAGAGATTGATACCGACGAATAAAGTCCAGCTGATATTCGGCCATCTTTATTTCCTCCTTCCTATCCTTTCCTATTATATAAGAAGCCAACCATTGTGTAAACATGGTTTCGACACCTTTTTGCTTTTTCGGTACAGGCGGATGACACCCCTTGGAGCGGAAGCGATTCTGAAAATCGTAAGAAACACTGCAAAAACCTGTGGTTTTTTGCATTAATTTGGGCAAGATAAGAGAATCGTCAAGTTTGTATCAAGCCTTTCTTGTAGTTTTGTCAAAGTTGGTATAAAATAGTATTGTGTATAACATGAAGGAGGTATTTGTTATGGCAATAAAAATCGGCATCAACGGATTTGGACGCATTGGCAGGCTGGTTTTCCGCGCTGCGATGGCCCAACCCGAAAAGTTCGAGATCGTAGGTATCAATGATCCTTTTGTCGACCCTGAATACATGGTGTATATGACCAAGTACGACACGGTTCACGGCAAATTTAACGGAGAAGTCTCCCACCAAGAGGACAAACTGGTTGTAAACGGCAAGTCCATCAATGTCTTTGACAAGATGAACCCCAACGAAATTCCTTGGGGCGAAGTAGGCGCCGAGTATGTGGTAGAATCCACCGGTGTGTTCGTCGCACAGGAAAAGGCAGAGCTTCACCTGCAGGGCGGTGCCAGAAAAGTTGTGATCTCCGCTCCCGCCAAGAGCAAGGAAACTCCTACCTTTGTAATGGGCGTCAACCATGACAAGTATACCAAGGATATGACCGTTGTTTCCAACGCTTCCTGCACCACCAACTGCCTGGCTCCTCTCACCAAGGTCATCAACGATAACTTTGGCGTGGTAGAAGGCCTGATGACCACTGTTCACGCCACCACCGCCACCCAGAAGACCGTAGACGGCCCTTCCAAGAAAGACTGGAGAGGCGGACGTGCTGCTGCCGGCAACATCATTCCCTCCTCCACCGGCGCTGCCAAAGCCTGCGCCCTGGTTATCCCCGAAGTGACCGGCAAGCTGACCGGTATGGCCTTCCGGGTACCCACTCTGGACGTTTCTGTGGTTGACCTCACCGTTCGTCTGGAAAAATCCACCACCTACGAAGAAATCTGCGCCAAGATCAAAGAAGCCAGCGAAGGCCCCATGAAGGGCATTCTGGGCTATACAGAGGACATGGTCGTTTCCAGCGACTTTATCGGCGATCCCCGCACCTCCATCTTTGACGCCAAGGCCGGTATCATGCTCAATCCCAACTTTGTCAAGCTGGTTTCCTGGTACGACAACGAGTGGGGCTACTCCAACAAGATTCTTGACCTGATCGCCCATATGGACAAGGTGGATAAGGCTTAGTGGTTTCCCACTGCAAGCTTACACCCACACCATAGGAAAGCTGTAGCGTTTGTTAAGGAATCGCCTGCAGTAGCCTTAGATGTAGTATATTGCAAAGCACTTCTTTTTGTGGCTTCGCGCTGCGAAAAGAAGTGCTTTCTTCTTGTTTTAACTGTAATGTTAATTCCCTTTACACCCTCGTGTGCCTCTGTGGAGATGTATGATCTGCTCCAGCAGCGCTTGTATATCACAATTTTCTTGTGCTAACAGGCCCTGCTTGCGCAACACCACGAAGAGGGGTATACTATAATAGAAGAAAAGGTGGACAGGCAACATCCACCGGACAAGAGGGGGGATTGGATTGAAGGAGCTTGCGTTGAGTGTGGGAGAACCTTGGACTTCACCAGCTTGGGGGAGCAATTTTGTCATGTTTGCAACGGAGACAGGGGAACCCATCCCGGAACCGGAAGTTAAGGAGTACCTGCGCCGCTGCTGCAAATATGCAAAGCACTACCAGGTGTGGTTGGTGCCGGAACGGTTTGTTCTGATGGGGTATCACTGTATGTGTCTCATCGATCCCCAGGGCAAGGTAGTAGGAGCGCAAAAGGCTCTTTACCACCACTCCGCCCTTAGCTTTGGGGGAAAGAAAAGCACCTCCCTTCATATTTTTCCCACCGAGATGGGCAGCGTCTCTTTATGCGTGGATGTGGATATCTATCGCCCTGAGGTGACCCGTATCGCCGCCTCCATGGGCGCTCAGATCATCCTTTGCAATCAGAACATCCGGCAGGGGGATTATTCCAGCAGTATGGTGCTTGCCGGTGCCTGGAACGCCGCTCAATTGGCGGGAGTTTACGTTGTTTCGGTCACCAATCAGTTTAACTGCGTCTGTGCCCCCATCCCCCTTTCCCCTTTGAAGGACGGTTTTCTCTGTCCTCCGGGCAGACGGCTGCCCATGACCCAAAAACTTTCGGTCCAGCAGCTGGACACCCTGAAAAGGCCCAAGCCCCTCTCCCGCAAACTGTACGCTCTGCACCGCAACGAGCTTGTGGGGTAAACCACAGGCAAAAGAGCAAGCACACCGTTTCCGCCCACAAGGGCCAAAGCCATTGGAGCCATCTTCCTTGCGATAGGCAGGGAATTCACCTTTTATAAAAACAGCAGGCACCCCATGGGGCGCCTGCTGTTTTGCATTGGATAAGCCTTTGGGTAACCCTTGCCCTTCACCACCCGGAAAGGTGAGCGCGGCAGATGGCCCCAAATATTTTTTTGGAGATACCGGGGAACTTTCCTTTTTCCGCCGCTTTCAGCCACTCTTTGGTTTCCTGACGGGTGGTGGCGCCGTCTACGGGGCAGTTCTTTGCCAAAACCGGCAGATGCTCCCGCCGGGCACAGGCAGCCACATCCCGCTCGGTGGACAGACAAAGGGGGCGGATCATGGTCAAATCCTTGCGAGAAAGGTAGCTTACCGGCTGAAAGCTCCCCAGTCGACCCTCATACATGAGATTCATCAAAAAAGTCTCCACCGCATCATCCCGGTGATGCCCCAGTGCAACCTTATTGCATCCCTCTTCCTTGGCCATATCGTGAAGCATTCCCCGGCGCATCCGGGCGCAGAGGCTGCAGGGGCTTTTTTCCTTCCGCTCCACCAAAAGAATCTCTCCCAGTTGGCTGCGGCGGATGATATGGGGAACCCCCAACCGCCCACATAGTCCGGTGATGGCTGTGTAATCGGTTTGTCTGCCGTGGAAGCAGGGGTCTATGGTGAGGGCTACCAGGCGATAGTCTATGCCGATGAATTTTTGCAGATGAGCTAACCCGGCCAACAGAACAAGGGAGTCCTTTCCGCCGCTGACTCCCACCGCTATTGCGTCCCCGCTTTGAATCATGTCGTAATCCACAACTGCTCTGCGCATCGCTCCCAGTATCTGCTGCATTTTGGGTCCTCCCGGTATTGGTTTCAAACTCCCTTAGTTTACTCGATGCGCACCATCACTGTCAATATTTTTTCCTCCTTTTTTGCTGAGTTATTTCTTTCCTCAAACGGCATACTAACAACAGCAAGGATGAAAAGGAGCTTTGGGATGAAAATAGCATTTTTTGACACCAAACCCTACGACTACATCTGGTTTGAGCCCCTATCCAAAGAGTATGGTTACCAAATTCGCTACTGCGATTACCGCCTAAACGCCGACACGGCAGTGCTGGCCGAAGGGTACGATGTGGCCTGCGTCTTTGTCAACGACAAGGTTTGCGCCAAAACCATTGATATCTTAAAAAAATGTGGGGTAAAGATGCTGGCTCTGCGCTGTGCCGGATACAACAACGTGGACATCTCCGCTGCAGCCAAAGCCCAACTGCCGGTGGTTCGGGTGCCCAGCTATTCCCCGGCGGCAGTGGCGGAACATACAGCCGCCCTGCTTTTGTCGGTGAACCGCAAAACACACCGCGCCTACTACCGCATTCGGGACAACAACTTTTCCATCAACGGTCTGATGGGCTTTGACCTAAACGGAAAAACCGCCGGCATCATCGGTGTCGGGCAAATCGGCTCTCTCTTTGCAACCATTGCCTTTGGCTTTGGCATGCGGGTTCTGGCCTACGATCCCTTCCCCAAAGAGGATGCGCTGGAATACGTCACCTTAGATCAGCTCATTGCCGCTTCCGACATCATCTCCCTTCACTGCCCTCTCACCCCCGACACCTATCACATCATCAACAAGCGCAGAGTCAAGGAGATGAAAAAGGGGGTCATCATCATCAACACCTCCCGGGGCGCCCTCATTGACACCGAAGCACTGCTGGAAGGGCTGATCGACGGCAAAATCGGCGGCGCCGGACTGGATGTTTATGAGGAGGAAAGCGATTACTTCTTTGAGGATAAGTCGGGGGAGATCATTCGGGATGAGGAGCTTTCCCGCCTGCTCACCCTTCCCAACGTGCTGGTCACTTCCCATCAGGCCTTCTTCACCCGGGAGGCCATGCAGGCCATTGCCATGGTGACATTGGAAAACATCTGCGCTTTGGAGCAGGGCCGCCCCTTAGAAAATTTAGTCCTTCCCCGCTAAATAAAATCCTTTGTCCATCGCTTTGGGCGATCAAAATCCAAAACAGCGGGCAGCCTTAGATAAAACAAAAGAAGGGCCCCAAAAGATGGGAGCCCTTCTTTTTTATTTGCGTTTAATCGAAAGAATCATGCCAATCACAGCTAGGACAAACAAAAGGAACAGGATGGGAACCCACCTGATTAGGGGGGAGGATACAAAGATAGACGTTGGCCCGTCGGCACCGCCAATAACGCCAATACTGGCGTAGGTACAACCGGTCAGCAGCAATGCAAAGCATGCCGCCAAAAAGGGAATGAAACCCTTCATCTTCTTCCTTCTCCTTCAATGTCATATCCTTCGGCCTCTTCCAAGGGTGTTTCCTGCAAGGGGGTAGGGGGTTCTTCCCCTGGGCTGTCCTCCTGCTGTTCCTGCAGGTCCGCTATTCCTTCCTCCCCTACAGTTGCTGTCGGATCGGGTGCCTCTTGATCGAAGCCAAAGTATGCGTCAAAGGCTGCTTTGGCCACCGGTGCACCGGTATATCCGTGCCACCCCTTTTCAATTACCACCGCCACCGCAATCTGGGGGTCCTGGGCAGGGGCAAAGGCAATAAAGGTGGAGTTGGGCAGATGGGAAGTTTCCGGGGTACCGGTTTTGGAGGCTACATCAATGGGATACCAGCCAAAGGTGGCAGAAGCGGTGCCTCCCGGTCGGGAGGCGGCCACCATGCCCTCGATCACCGTCTCAAAGGCCTCGGTGGGGGCATCCACCACCTGAACCACCTGGGGCTGATTGGATTGCACCACCTGCTGCAGGGAGTAATCCCGTATTTCGTGGACGATGGTTACCTTCATCCGCTTGCCCCGATTGGCGATGGTGGCGGCATAGTTGGCCAGCTGCAGGGGCGTAAACTGATTGTATAGCTGCCCAATGGAAGTCTGAACCAAATCTCCCTCGTACCACTTTTCGCCCTGCTTTTGCAGCTTGACGGAAGGGTTGGAGCGGGTCCCTATCTTTTCAGGCAGTTCAATGCCGGTAGGCTCTCCCAGCCCCAACTGGGCGGCCATGGAATCGATGCCTTCGATTCCAACCCGGCGGCTGACATCGTAAAAATAGATGTTGCAGGAGCGGGTGAGGGCCCGCACCACATTGATGGGCCCATGAAAGCTCAGACAGGTAAAGAAGTGGTTGCCCACCGCATAGCTCTGCTGGCAGTTGACCAGATGAGCCTTGTCGACGACATTGGCACGCAGGCCGGCAAGGGCTGTGCTGGGCTTATAGGTGGAGCCGGGAGCGTATTCCCCCTGCAGGGCCCGGTTGACCAGAGGAGTGCGGGGATCAGCCAGCAGATTGGAAAAATCCTGGCGGTAGGTGGTTAAATCGTAGGAGGGATAGGTGGCCATCGCCAAAACCTCCCCGGTTTTGACATCCAGCACCACAGCGGCTCCGGCATCGGCTTCCTTGCCCTCTCCCTCCGGCGCGTTTTCCTGCAGAAATTTGATCTGATTTTCCAAAGCCTGCTGCAACGTCAACTGAAGTTCCGTGTCCAGGGAGAGCACCACCGTATTGCCGGGGACGGGGGGCTGGCTTTCCACATCCTTAATCACCACGTTGCCGCTTTCCAGGTGGATTTCCCGCTTTCCGTTGACCCCCCGCAGCACGCTTTCAAAGGCCTTTTCCACCCCTTCCTTGCCAACTATGTCGTCCATGGCATAGCCTTTTTCCTTCAGTTGGGGGTATTCTTCCCGGTAGATAGGGCCTACCGTTCCGATGATGTGGGGAGCTATTAAGCCGTTTTCGTATCGGCGGATGGCGTTTTCCACCACATCCACTCCGGCCAACTGATAGCTGCGTTCCTTGATGCGCACCACCGAATCAATGGAAACATCGGTGGCAAAGGTGTAGGGCACGTTGAAGGCAAAGCCCCGCTGCTCCATCTCATACCGCACACCGGCGATTTTTCGCTGGTCCACAGGGTCAAAATCCTCCAGCTTGTACCGCTGTACCAACTGATACATGGCGTCTTCCGCCGTGGCATAGCTCTGAACGCCTAAAAAGCTCCGCAGCTTGTCCATGGCCTGTTCCCGGCCGGGCAGCACCGCAAAAGGTGGTCGATGGGAAATGGGAAGGTTGTCGGTCCACTCCTCCCCCAATTCCTCGCAGAGCTTCATCAGCCGCTGTAAAATCTCGTTTTGGGAACCGGTGGGAAGCCAGGCTTTGTCCAAAATAATATCGTATCCCATCCGGTTGACGGTCAGGGGCTTACCGGTGCGGTCTACAATTTCTCCCCGTGTGGCCTTGACCACCTGGGTGCTGATATAGCTGCCGTCCAGAATCTTTTTATACTCCTCGGCATTGATGATTTGAATGCTCATCAGGCGGGCCACATAGATTCCCACTACCGTCAAGGTTAGCAGCGCCATAATCCAGCGCCGCCAGCGCATGGAGCGAAGATTCATCCCCTTCCCCTCCTTTTCGCAGAATAGATCGCATGCTCCTCTTATCTAAAAGGATAGCACAGCCCAAAAGGGCCTGTCCATACCGTGGCGAAATTTCGCTTCATTCCCCCAGCAGGGCATCCAAAAGTGCCTCCCCGCTGTTGGGAACCGAAAGGACCGGAACACCCAGCGTTTCTTCCACCTGGGGAAGGCTGACATCGTCCAGAAACAAATCCCCCTCATAGCGGAGCATCACCTGGGGAATCAGCAGAACCTCGGTGCCGGGCTGTTGTTTTTCTTGCATGGTGCAAAGCAAATCTCGTCCTGTCACCAGCCCCGCCACCTGAATGCGAGGACCAAAGAACTGATTTTCCACCGCCTCCACCTGCACTGCAAGGCCGGGGAACCGCTCACAGGCCGCTCCGGTCAGCTCCTGCAACAGGGGGAAGGCCGCCACTCCGGTGGCCAGCGCTACCCTTCGGCTAACGGGATGGGAGGGCCTGTCCTCCAGAGCTTTGTAAAACTCATCCCGGAGCAGGCTCCAAAGCCCCACTCCATTTTCCAGTTGGTCAAAGGCTCCATAAAAATCAGCCTTGGGAATTTCTCGGCCAGCCAACAGGTAAAATTCATCGGCGGCATAGCAGATGCGCTCTCCGTGAAGCTGCTCCATCCGGTTGCCGAAAGAATCCACCAAATTGATGACGGCACCAGCCTCCTGCTTGGTAAAGGGGCGCAGAGGAGCAAGGCCCTCCCGGTAAGCGGTCAAGCCCACCGGCACCACCGCTATGCTCTGCATTTGAGGGGCTAAAGCCGTCAAATCGGAAAGGCTCTTTTCCAGTGCCTGACCGTCGTTGAGGCCGGGACAGAGCACCAGCTGGGTATTGAGGCGAATGCCGCCCTGGGCCAGCCGGGGCAGCCACCGCAGCACCTCCCCCGCCCGGGGATTGCCCATCATCTTGACCCGCAGGTCGGGGTCGGTGGTGTGAACCGAAATGTTCACCGGGCTGATGTGCATTTTTAAAATTCTGTCAATCTCCCGCTCCGTCAGGTTGGTGAGGGTGACGTAGTTGCCAAAGAGAAAAGACATCCGGGCGTCGTCGTCCTTAAAATAAAGGCTGTGCCGCAGCCCCTTGGGAAGTTGATCGATAAAGCAGAACACACAGCGATTTTTGCAGCTGCGCTGCTTGTCCATCAGGTAGGTGTCAAAGATTAGCCCTAAATCCTCGTACTCCCCTTTTTTCACCGTCAGCCGATGTGGAACCCCCTGAGGATCTGTAAGCTCCAGAGTGGGAGCGGGATTGGTCATATAAAAGCGGTAATCCAGCACATCCTGAATTTCCTGTCCGTCAATGCGCTCCAACGTCTGTCCGGGCAGAATGCCCGCCCGGGCCGCCGGACTGCCGGGTTCCACCCCACTGATGAGTACGCCCACCGTTTGGCCTCCTGTCTTTGAGAAATACAAAAACAGAGGTGGAATACAAAACATCCACCTCTCCCACAGCAAATGGGTGCCGCTCCCCTGATCCATCCAAAGAATATCGGCTGTTTTCCTTTGCCTCTGCCAAAGTTTGTTTGGGTTTTCCCCACTGGCAGGGCTTTTGTCCTCCGGTTTTGTTGGCAAGAGAAGCATGAGGGGTACCGGATACCCCTCATCATCCTTTACCATTCAGGGGCGGACTGTAACAGTCCACCTCTACCAGCTTGCATGCAAACTAGGCTTCTTTTGCAATGATCTGACGACCGTTGTAATAACCGCAACTGGAACAAACCCGATGAGGGGTTTTAAGAGCTCCGCACTGAGTGCATTTGGAAAGAGCGGGCGCGCTCAGCTTCCAAACGTTGGACCTTCTCTTATTTTTGCGCGCCTGGCTGTGTTTTGTCTTTGGTACTGCCACCTTGGGCACCTCCTTCGTTAAAAAAGTGGAACTTAGTGTTTATCTTCCTTGTCGTCTAAGAGCTTGGAAAGCGCCGCAAAGCGCGGGTCAACAGCTTTTTTAGCGTTGCAGCCGCAATCGGTTTGGTTGCGGTCGGCTCCGCAGACAGGGCACAGGCCCTTGCAATCTTCCCGGCAGAGACTGGAGGCATCCAAGGCCAGGAAGAGTTCTTCCCCCACAAGGGCGGCGATATCCAGCATTCCTCCAGAAGCTTCCACCCAGTTCTCCGGGCTGTCCTGCTCCAGCTGCTCCACCACCACATAAGAAAAATCGGCTGCCTTTTGCCGGATGACCGGCTGCAAACAACGGGCGCAGGTGGTGTGCAGGGTATACTCCGCTTTCAGCTCCACCAGAGTTTGTCCATGCCTGCGGCACGCAGTTCCCGATACCGCCACCGGCTCGGGAAAGGGTGCTTCTCCCCACCGGACCATATCGCTCAAATCCACGGTTCCGGCAAAGGAAACAGGCTGTTCCTCCGGGCCCAAGGTTAGAATGTTAATACGCATGACCGGCTTCTCCCAAACGGCGCACAAGGCTTCATGCAGGCCGAACGCTCAAACACGGTTCCTGCATGAAGCCGCATGGTTCTGATTTTTCTGCCCGCCGGGCAGAAACACAAAACATATTATACGCATCGCTGCGCCTTTTGTCAAGATGGTAACCGATGATCAGGCCATGGAAATAGCTGCTGCGTCTCGGATTCCATCCAAAAAACAATCCATTTTTAGGTTGGCAGGACTGCAGCGGGAAAGCTGCCTTGCAAACACGGCACCATCGCACCGCCTGCCGTGACGAAACGATTGGAACGGCAAAGCCTGGATTACTCAGCAGCCTCCAGAAAATGGACAATATCGCCAACCGTCTTCATGGTTTCAATTTCCTCATCGGGAACTTCAAGATCAAACTCTTCTTCCAAACGCATGACAATGTCCACCACGTCCAGAGAGTCGGCTCCCAGGTCCTCGATGATGAAGCTGTCCATGGTGACGGCTCCTTCGTCTACATCCAGTTGATCCACCAAAATTTCTCTTACTTTTTCAAATATCACCTTAAAAGCACCCTTTCGATTGAATCAATGGGTCTTCACTCCTGGAAGACGCCTATCTTACGAAACTTAATATACCTTGTTTGCAGTAATTTATCAATAGGTTTTTCAATTAATTTTGGAAGGATTTGACGCAGGTGGTTTCTAATAGCTTCTGCGGCCAATGTCGGGTTCTTGTGAGCGCCGCCAGAAGGCTCGGCAATCACACCGTCGCACACTCCCAGCTCCACCAAGTCCCTGGCGGTGATGCGTATCAGATTGGCGGCTTCCTTTTCCCGGGAGGCATCCTTCCACAGAATACTGGCAAACCCCCGGGGAGAGATCACCGAATAAACGGCGTTTTGCAGCATGGCAAGGTGGTCGCAGACCGCCAGCGCCAGCGCCCCACCGCTGCCCCCCTCCCCCATCACAATGGAGATGACCGGAACGTTCAGGCGCATCATCTCCATTAAATTTTTGGCTACAGCCTCATGCTGGCCCCGCTCTTCCGCCTGAATTCCGCAGAAGGCGCCGGGGGTATCTACCAGACAGATGACAGGCCGTCCAAATTTTTCCGCCTGCTTCATCAGCCGCAGAGCCTTGCGGTACCCTTCGGGATGGGGCATGGCAAAGTTGCTCTTTTTGTTTTCCTCCAGATTCCTGCCCTTTAGTTGGGCTATCACCGTTACCGGCCTGCGGTCGAACCGGGCAATGCCCCCCAGAATGGCGGCATCGTCCCCATAGCACCGGTCCCCGTGAAGCTCGGTAAAATCCTCAAAGAGCATGGGGATGTAATCGGCGGCGGTGGGCCTGTTTTTGTGGCGGATCAGCTCAATGCACTCCCATGCCGTTACCTGCCTGCTCACTCTCCTCCCTCCTCTCTGCGGTGAAGTCGCAGCAATTTGCCCAGGGTATCCCGCATCTGGGAGCGCTCCACAATCCGGTCAACAAAGCCGTGCTGCAGAAAAAATTCCGCAGACTGAAAGTCGTCGGGGAGCCGCTGGCGAATGGTGTCCTCAATCACACGGCGCCCAGCAAAGCCGATGAGCACCTTGGGCTCCGCCAGCACAATATCCCCTAGGGAAGCAAAGCTGGCGGCCACTCCTCCGGTGGTGGGATCGGTGAGGACACTGATATACAGCAGCCCCGCATCGGAATGGTTGGCTACAGCCCCCGAGGTTTTAGCCATCTGCATCAGGGAGACGATTCCCTCCTGCATTCTGGCACCGCCGGAGGCGGTAAAGAGCACCACCGGAAGCCTGTGTTCCTGGGCGTATTCAAAAGCCCTTGTAATTTTTTCCCCCACCACACTGCCCATGGAAGCCATCATAAAATGGGAATCCATGACGCCAATGACACAGCGCTCCCCTTGAATGGTGCAGATACCGGTGACAATGGCCTCGGTCAGGCCGGTGTCCTTTTGCAGCTTTGCAATCTTTTCCTCATATCCGGGGAACCCAATGGGATTGAGGCTTCTTAGATTTCCGTCCAGCTCGATAAAGCTGTCCTCGTCCACCGTAATTTCCAGCCGCTCGGCGGCCCGAAGGCGGGCGTGGTAGCCACAGTGAGGGCAGACCTTTCCCACCTGCTCAAAGTGGTCCATAAACTCCGCCTTCTGGCAGCGGGGACATTTAAACATAAGATCCCGGGGGATGGAGATGTGAGCGTCGGCATCGGGGGTTGTGGTCACCGTCACCCGGGACTTTACTTTGTGAAACAGCTCTTCCAGCATTGTGTTTCCCTCCTTGGAGCATGGTTGTCATGGCGCTCACCCCAAAGGAGCCTGAAAAGGGGAACACCTGTTGGGCCTAGCACTTTTGTTTTTCTTCCAGCCATTGGCTTAAGGTTCCAATGTGGTAATCTCCGGTCTCAAACTCCGGATTGCGCAGAATACCCAGCTGAAAATCGATGTTGGTATCCACTCCATCCACCACAAATTCCGCCAGCGCCCAGCGCATTTTGGCAATGGCCTCTTGCCGGGTGGGGGCAAAGGCAATGAGCTTTGCCATCATGCTGTCGTAATAAGGTGGAATGGTGTAACCGGCATAGATGGCGGCATCCACCCGAATGCCGGGGCCTCCCGGCATCAGCAGAGCTCGCAAAGTGCCGGGACTGGGGCGGAAATTTTCTTCGGGATTTTCGGCGTTGATGCGGCATTCGATGGCGTGGCCTAACAGCCTGACATCCTCCTGCGAAATGGTCAGCTCCCTGCCCATGGCAATGAGGAGCTGCCACTTGACCAAATCCACCCCCGTTGCCATTTCGGTGACGGGGTGCTCCACCTGAATGCGGGTGTTCATCTCCATGAAATAGAAGTTGCCCTGCCCATCCAGCAGAAACTCAACCGTTCCCGCCCCCCGATAATTCACCGCCTGAGCGGCCCGAATCGCTGCCTTGCCCATTTCCTCCCGCAGCTGGGGAGTCATCAGGGGAGAAGGGGAGGGACACTCCTCCAAAATCTTTTGATTGCGCCGCTGCAGGGAACAGTCCCGCTCCCCCAAATGAATGGTGTTGCCGTAAGAATCTGCCAGAATCTGCACCTCTACATGGCGGGGGTTGAGCAGAAACTTCTCCAGATAGAGGTTGGGGTCGCCAAAGTAGCTTTCCGCCTCCTGCCGGGCCTGCAGCACCGCTTCTTCCAACTGAGCGGGCTTTTCCACCAGACGGATGCCCCGACCGCCCCCTCCGGCGCTTGCTTTTACCAAAAGAGGAAAGCCGATTTTCTTTGCCAGAGCTTGCCCGTCTTCCACCGTGGTGATGGGGCCGTCGGAGCCGGGAATCACCGGCACCCCCGCCTCTGCCATGGTTTGCTTGGCCCGGGCCTTGTTGCCCATCCGCTCAATGGCATCGGGGGAAGGCCCCACAAAGGTGATGCCGCAGCGCTGGCATTGGCGGGCAAAGGCGGCGTTTTCGCTTAAAAAGCCAAAGCCGGGGTGGATAGCCTGGGCCCCTGTCAGCTCGCAGGCAGAAAGGATGGCGGGAATATGCAGATAGCTGTCCTTGCTGGGGGCAGGCCCGATGCAGATGGTTTCGTCGGCGATTTGGGCGTGAAGAGCAGAGCGGTCCGCCTCGGAACAGACCGCCACCGTCCGCAGGCCCAGCTCCCGACAGGCACGAATAATCCGCACAGCAATTTCGCCTCGGTTGGCAATCAATACCTTGTTAAACATAGTGGCTCCTACTACTTATTCTGATACCAGAGAATTTATTCCTATTTTTGAAAGGCAAAGGTGAGCTCACCTGTCACTGCCGTTTCCCCCATCCACATGGGCATGGCCCCGCCCCACCCCCACCTGTGCTTTCAGGCGGATGATCTCCATTTCCAGAGTAAGCACCTCGCCGGGCAGCACCGGACGGCGAAACTTGGCTTTGTCGATCTTGGCAAACAAAGCCACCTTGCCTTGATTTTCCGGCAGAGAACCGACACACACAGCTCCTGTTTGAGCCAGCATTTCAATCATCAGCACGCCGGGCGTTACCGCATACCCGGGAAAGTGCCCCGGCACCCAAAAGTTATCTTCTTTAAGATAGGTGCGGGCGATACACTTTTTGCCCGGCTCCAGGGCGATGACCTCGTCGATGAGGAGAAAAGGCTCCCGGTGGGGGATAATCTCCTTGATCCGTTCCTGATCCAGCAATACCATTATGCTGCCTCCTTATTATTAGGGTAAGCCACTACTCCAAACAGAGGATGGGCTGCCCGTACTCCACCGCCTGCGCATTTTCCACTAGGATTTGGGTCACCACTCCGTCCTGCTCGGCGGGGACTTCATTCATCAGCTTCATGGATTCAATGATAAACAGGGTATCCCCCTTCTTCACCTTGCTGCCCACCTTGACAAAGGGCTCTTTTCCGGGGGCGGGTGCGGCGTAAAAGGTGCCGACAATGGGAGAGCAAACCAACGTTCCCTCATAGCTCGGGCACTCTTCCTCCTGAGGCGTTACGGCAGAGGCGGATGCCGATGCCACAGCGGTTACCGCCACTTGTTCGGCCCGGCAGCCCTCCAGCTCGAGACGAAAGTTCCCCTGCTCCAGCCTCAGGCCGGATATCTTATTTTTATGCATGGTGGACATCAGATCTTTAATGTCCTGTACGCTCAGGTCCATATCCTTCACAGGTCCTCCCATCCCTTCATCCTTCGTATTTTTGCAAGGCCAATGTGGCATTGTGTCCGCCAAAGCCTAAAGAATTGGAAAGGGCCCGGCGGATGTCTTTTTTCCTCGCCCCTTGGGTGACGTAATCCAAGTCGCATTCCTCATCGGGAATCCGATACCCCGCTGTGGGGGGAATGATGCTTTCCCGCAGTGCCAGAGCTGTCAGAATGGCTTCCACTGCTCCGGCGGCTCCCAGCATGTGGCCGGTAACCCCCTTAGTGGAGGAAATGGCGGCCTTTCGGGCGGTCTCCTCCCCCAACACGGTTTTGATGGCAAGGGTTTCGATTTTGTCGTTGGCCTCGGTGGAGGTGCCGTGGGCGTTGATGTAATCCACCTGCTCCAATCCGGCTTCCTGCATGGCCAGTTCCATGGCCTTGGCTCCCCCCAATCCCTGGGGGTCGGGTCCGGTGATGTGGTAGGCATCGTCGGTAGCGCCGTAGCCCACCACCTCGGCAAAAATATCCGCTCCCCGCTTTTTGGCGTGTTCCAGCTCCTCCAGCACCAAAATGGCAGCTCCCTCTCCCATCACAAAGCCTTTGCGCTCTTTGTCAAAGGGAATGGACAGCCGGGCGGGATCCTCTCCCACCGCCAAGGCTCCCATGTTGTGAAAGCCCGCCAAGGCAAATTGGGTGACGGCGGCTTCGGCCCCGCCGGTGATGCAGGCGTCCAGATACCCGTGCTTGATTTTGCGAAAAGCCTCTCCAATGGCGTGGGCGCTGGAAGCGCAGGCGGACACAGGGCAGTAGTTTTCTCCCTTAAAGCCGTGTTCTATGGCAATGAGCCCCCCCGCCATGTTGGGAATCATCATGGGGATGAAAAAGACGCTGACCCTTCCCACGCCTTTTTCCATGGCCTTTTGCTTTTCCTCTTCAAAAGAGTGAAATCCTCCCACTCCGCTGGAAACCAGCACCCCTACCCGGAAGGGATCCAGGTCGGCGGCAAAGTTTCCCGCCTGCTTTATCGCCATATTGGCGGCCACCATGGCAAACTGGCTGAACCGGTCCATGCGGCGGGCTTCTTTTTTATTCAGTCCCATGGCCACCGGATCCCAATCGGGAATTTCGGCGGCATACTTTACGGCAAAGTCCTGGGTATCAAAGCTGGTAATGGCGCGAAAGCCATGGCGGCCTTCCAGCACCTGCTTCCAAAGGGGTTCCACCCCCATGCCGCAGGAGGTGATGGCACCCATTCCTGTAATCACTACTCGTTTCAAGGTCAGTACTCCTTTAGCTCGATTTCACAGCGTTTCTGCTACATGGTCATGCCGCCGTCCACCACCAGCACCTGCCCGGTGATATAGCGGTTTTTGACGAGGAATACCACGGCATCCGCCACTTCCTCAGGGGTTCCGGGCCGGCCCAAAGCGATGGTGGAGAGAATGGCCTCCTTTGCTTTTTCCGGCATGGCGTCGGTCATGGCGGTTTGGATATAGCCGGGTGCCACCGCGTTGCAGGTGATGCCTCGGGAGCCAAGCTCCCGGGCCACCGACTTGGTCAGGCCAATCAGCCCCGCCTTGGAGGCGGCGTAGTTGGACTGTCCCCGGTTTCCCACAATTCCTACCACCGACGAAATGTTGACAATGGCGCCGCTGCGCTGCTTCATCATCAAGGGAGTGACATGGCGGATGGCGCTAAAAGCTCCTTTGAGGTTGACATCCACCACCGTATCGTATTGCTCTTCGCTCATGCGGGCAATGGGGCCGTCCCGGGTGACGCCGGCGCAGTTGACCAGCACATCGATGCTGCCAAACCGGTCAGCCACCCCTTTCACCATGGAGGCACAGCCCAAAAAGTCAGAGACGTCTGCCACAAAGCATTCGGCCTGCACGCCATGCTGCCTGCACCGCTGCACTACGGCATTGCCTCCCCGCTCCACCGAGGAGCGGCTGTGGCACCCCACAGCGATATGGTAGCCCTGCTCCGCCAGTGCCTGCGCAACGGCAGCTCCAATGCCGGAGGAGGCTCCGGTAATCAGCGCTGTTTTACCCAAGGGTAATCCCCCTTTCCTCGAAATGATGAGTCAAATTGCCGCAAAGGGCCTCTGCCTGTTCCACCACATTGGCAATGATCTCTGCAGCGGGCAGAACTTCCCGCACCAGACCGGCGCACTGCCCTGCCATAAAGCTACCCTGTTCCAGATCTCCGTGAAGGACGGCATTGCGCAGAGAACCCAGCAACGCCTGCTCCATTTCATCGGCGGAGCGCTGCTCCCTTTCCATCTGTAGCATGCGGCGGATAAACCGACTTTTAAGGCTTCGCGCGGGATGCCCAAGCACCCGTCCGGTAACCACCGTCGCCGTGTCTCCCGCCTCCAGAATCAGGTTTTTATAGGTCTGGTGGGCGGTGCACTCCTGGGAGCAGATAAAGGCAGTGCCCATCTGGACTGCGTCGGCTCCCAGCATGAGAGCTGCCGCCATCCCTCTGCCATCGGCGATTCCCCCCGCCGCAATGAGGGGAATCTCGATGGCATCGGCAATCTGGGGGATGAGGCAAAAGGTGGTGAGCTCGCCGATATGTCCACCCGCCTCGGTGCCCTCCGCCACCAAGGCGTCTGCGCCGGCCCGCTGCATCCGTACCGCCAAAGCCACACTGGGGACCACAGGAATCACCTTGCTGCCCGCCTGCTTCCAAGTCGGAATATAGGGTGCGGGGTTTCCTGCCCCCGTTGTGATCACCGGAACCTTTTCGTCGATGCAGAGCTGGGCCAAATCGGCCACCGCCGGATTTATCATCATCAAATTAACCCCAAAGGGCTTATTGGTCAGGGATTTGACCAGCTGAATTTCCTTGCGCAGATGATCGGCCTGCATACTGCCGGAGCCGATGATTCCAAGGCCTCCGCCATTGGAAACAGCAGCCGCCAAATGCCCGTCGGCCACCCACGCCATCCCCCCCTGCAGGACAGGGGCCTTAATTCCCAAAAGTTGGGTCACTCTTGTCTTCATAGTACATTCCGCCTATTCCTGAGTAATAAAAAGGTTTTAAAAGGTTATGGCTTGCTTTGGTATTCCATCACCACAGCGCCGTAGGTAAGCCCTGCCCCAAATCCCACGCAGCAGATGCGGTCTCCCGGGGTGATTCGCCCTTCCAGAATGGCTTCATCCAGGCAGAGCATAATACTGGCACTGGAAGTATTGCCATATTTGTGAATATTGACGCAGATCTTCTCCAGGGGCACCTTTAAAGCCTTGGCTGCCGTCTCAATAATCCGCAGATTGGCCTGATGGGGGATGATAAGATCCAGCTCCTCCACTGCAATTCCCGCTTTTTGACAAGCAGCCTGTACGGCAGCGGGCATGGCCCGGATGGCAAATTTATATACTTCCCGGCCGTTCATATAGGTCAGACCCCTTTCTCCTCCTGCCGGAGTGCCGCCTCCAAAGGGCAAAGCCTGCCGGGGAAGGGGGCAGTGGAGATGCTGACCCTGATCGGGATCGCTAAACAGGGCCGAGGCAAAGAGGCCTTCTCCCTTTTGCAGCACCACGGCTCCCGCACCGTCTCCAAACAAAATGGCCGAGCCCCGATCGGTATAATCGGTGGTTTGGGAAAGGGCTTCGGCACTGACCTGCAACACGGTTTTGACATCTCCTGTTTCCAGGTACCGCCGCGCCATATCCAAAGCGTAAACCGATCCGGTGCAGGCGGCTGCCACATCCATGGCAAAGGCATTGTTTGCTCCCAGCTCTCCCTGAATCAAGCAGGCGGTGCTGGGATAGCGGTAGTCCCCCGTCACCGTGGTGCAAAGAATGAGATCAATCTCCTCCGGCGATATGCCAGCGGCTTTTAGAGCTTGCCGGGCAGCCAGCACCCCCATCTTCCAAACGGGGGTATCCAGCGCAATCCGCCGCTCCTTCATTCCGGTGCGGGTGACAATCCACTCATCGGAGGTATCCAGAAAGGTTTCGTATTCCTGATTGGAGGCAATGTATTCCGGCAGGTAGTGCCCGGTGCCCAATATTGTAATACCCAAAAATTTTTCACTCCCGCCTCTGTACAAATTGATTTTCTTGCGCTATAATAAAAATGTAACAGTTGTTATATTTTTTAGAATATCTTCTGCCGATGGATTTGTCAAGCCCTATTTTGGAAAAAAATGTGAAAGGAGACTGCCTGGTGAAAATAGCCGCTTTGTTTGGTGGTCAGGGATCCCAGTATCCCGGTATGGGAAAAAAACTGCGGGAGGAAAGTTTTGCCGCCCGGCAGGTTTACGAATGCGGGGGAGATATCCTTGGGTTTGACGTGGCAAAGGCTTCGGAGCAAAGCTCCGAGGAGGAGCTGGCCCAAACCCGCTTGGCCCAACCTGTCATCTTCGCTCACTCTTTGGCGGCCTTTGCCGCGGCCCGGGACCATCTCCCCTTACCTGGCGCTACCGCAGGCCACTCTTTGGGTGAGTACGCCGCTTTGTGTTGTGCCGGCTGTTTTTCCATGGAGGACGGCTTTCGCATCATTGCCGCCCGGGCCGCCGTGATGGAAGAGGCGGCAAACAGTGCACCGGGAGCTATGGTTGCCATTTTGGGCAGCGACCCGCAAACCGTGGAAACCGTCTGCGCCCGTTATCCCAAGGTTTGGGCGGTCAACTACAATCTTCCCAGTCAAACGGTGATTTCGGGGGATACCACAAACTGTCTGGCTGCAGCCCGGGAGCTGGAGCAAGCCGGGGCGAGAATCTCCCGCCTTGGGGTGAGCAGCGCCTTTCACACCCCCATGATGGAACAGGCGGCCCTACAGCTCAAAAAGCTGGTGCAGGACATAGCCTATGCTCCTCCCCAGTGGGATTTTTACTCCAACCTGACGGGGGAAAAGCTGGTGCCAGAAAACTTCCCCGATTATTTTGCCCAACATATGGTAAGTCCAGTCCTGTTTACCCGTCAAGTTGCCGCCATGGTTGAAAACGGGGTGGAAGGATGTGTGGAATTCGGCCCCAAGCGCACGGCCTCCACACTGGCCAAAAAAAATTGCCGCAGCCTTGCCGTCTTTCAGGTGGAGGATATGGAAACCCTGAAAAAGACTGCCCAGGCTTTGGCGTAAAATACTGTTTTTCCTCCTTATTTCGGGCGCCCTTGGGATTCCTTTGGAATCTTTGGGGCGTCTTTTTATGCGGTAAGGGTATAAAACAGCAAAAACGCCTGCGGAATATTCCGCAGGCGTTTTGAGTTTGCTCCATATTATTATGCTTTGACATCCCGGTAGTTGCGCCACCGCACCCAAAGGGGGCCGGCAATGCAGATGGAGGAATAGACACCGGAAACAAGGCCCAAAATCATGGGACCGGAGAAGGTGATAATGCTCTCCACATTGTAGATCAGCGCAACCACGGTGACTACCACCATGGCCAGAACCGTAGTTATGGTGGTGTTTAGGGTGCGGCGAAAGCTCTGGTTGATGGACAGATCCACCAAATCCGACAGGGACATTTTGTCGCCCAGCAGCTTCTTGTTTTCCCGGATGCGGTCGTAAATGACGATGGTGTCGTTGAGGGAGTAGCCCAAAATGGTGAGCACCACCGCAATAAAGTTTCCGTTAAGGGGAATGCGCAGCAGCACAAACACACCAAATACTATAATGATATCGTGAATCAAGGCCACAACGCCCATGACTCCGGCTGCCCAACCCCCAATCCGACGAAAGCGGAATGCCACATAAATCACCATCAGCAGAGAGGCAAAGGCAACCGCCGTCAAGCATTTGGTCAAAAACTCAAAGCCCATGGTGGCGCTGACATTGTTGATGGAAAGAGTGTGAGGGTTGTTTTGGGGGAACCGCTCCTGCAAGCCCTCGGTAAAAGCTGCCATTTCCTCAGCGGTCAGGCTTTTGGTGCCCGGCATGGTGAGGACCACGGTGTTGCGCCCGGTGGCAATGTCGGTGCTTTCCTGAATGGAGAGATTGGTTTGGGTCAATTCCTGAGCAGCTCTGGCAAAGGCTTCTTTATCCAAGTCACCCTCATAAGAGTAGGTGATGATGGAGCCGCCCTTAAATTGCACGTCCAGCTCCACTCCCAGCACAAAAGACGCCAGCAAAATTACGGCCGCAACAACTGACGAAATAGTGAAAAAGCGTTTGGAAAGGCCCATAAATGGAATGTTGGTCATCACTTTTCACCTCCATACAGCCAAACCTTACGGAAGGGGCGGAACCGACAGAGGGAGCGCAGCATCATCCGAGCAGCAAAAATGCCCATGATGAAGTTTGCCAACACACCCATCAGCAGCGTGTAGCCAAAGGAATAGATGGCTCCAGCGGTGGTAGGTCCAAACATAAAGAACACAGGCCTTAGAATTTTGGCAAAGAAACTGTTGGGCGGGCCAAAGGCTCCCATCAAAATGACGGATACAATGATAACGGTAATGTTGCCGTCAAAAATGGCGGAAAAGGCCCGGTTAAAGCCTGCCAGGATGGAGCCGTCAATGGTTTTGCCAATGGCCATTTCCTCTCTAATTCGCTCGGCGGTGATGATGCTGGCATCCACACCAAAGCCAATGGAAAGGATGATGCCTGCAATACCCGGCAAAGTCAGGGTAAAGGAAGGCACAAAGCCAAAAAATCCGGTAATGGCGGCAATCATCAGGCCCACCTGGCCTGCCAGACTAATGGAGGCAACCACTCCGGGCAGACGATACTTCCAAATTATAAAGGCGCAGACTGCCAGATAGGCAATCACACCCGCCAGCACCATGGCGTTTTTAGCCCCCTCTCCCAGAGAAGGAGAGATGGTGCTGTAGTTTTCGGTGGTCAATTTAAAGGGCAGGGCACCGCCCTGAATCTTGCGGGCCAGCTCGGCAGCGGAGGCTGCGGTAAACTGCCCCTCGATGATGGCTTGTCCGTCGGTGATGTGGGCGTTCACCCGAGGTGCGGAAATCATTTCCTCGTCCATCCAGATGGAAATCTGCGAACCCTGAAGCCGGGCGGTGGCGTCGGCAAAGGCCTCCTTACCGGATTCTTTAAAGGAAAGGGCCACAAAGTGCTGAGGGGCTCCGTTTTCGGAAAGGGCGCCGTACATATACTGAGCACTTTCCACGTCGTTGCCGGTGAGGATGACATTTTCGGTCACCCCGGTGGGCTGGCCGTTGGCATCCACCTCAGCTCCTTCCCGGAAGGTGAGCATGGCGGTATCTCCCAGCTCCTCAATGGCCTTCTCGGGATTGAAATTCTCTTCGTCGGACTTCCAGGGGAACCGAACAATAATTCTGTCCCGTTCCATATCGGGATAAATTTCGTAGTCGGCAATGTTCAGGTTAATCAGGCGGGTTTCGATAATCGCCTGTGCCTTACTGATATCCTCGGGAGCAGCATCGTACCCTTCCGGCGGGGAAAAGGTAACGTCTACACCGCCGCGGATATCAATGCCCCAGCGTATATCCTTGGCTCCCTTGATGTAGGTCGTTGTAATATCGCCGTACTGCCAGTGAATTCCCACAAAGCTCAAAATGGTCATCAAGGCAATCAGCAATACAACAACGAAAAAAACTGGTTTTCCCACTTTTCTCATATGTTGTCCTCCGTCTCTGCGGGAGCTGGGAAGCAAAGCCCCCAAACGCCCTTTTAAGCCCCCGCTGCACCTGTTGTTGGGCTAGGGGGGCTTTTATTCACAACGAATAGTATATGGGATTGCGGCAAAAAAGTCAACGAAAGCACAGAGATTTGCTTTTCTTTGGAAGAAAAAACTGCAAAACCATTTTTCTGCGCTGGAACCGACCCTATTCTGCCGCCCCGCTCTCTTCTGCTTCTTCCCCGGTACCGGGTTTGTCTGTGGCTTCTTCCCCTTGGGCTTGCGAAGAAAGGTGGAAAGCGGGTTCCTCCAAAGCGGGTTCCTCCAAAGCGGGTTCCTCCAAAGCGGGTTCCTCCAAAGCGGGTTCCTCCAAAGCGGGTTCCTCCAAAGCGGGTTCCTCCAAAGCGGGTTCCTCCTTTGGTGGAGCTTCCTCCTGCCCGGCGGCTTCCTCAGTCTCTGCCGCAGCTTCCGAGGGTTCTTCCCCGGACTGGGGTTCCTCTCCCTCCGGTTTGGCAGCTTGATCCTGCTGGTGGGCCTCTTCTTCCTGGCTCTCCTTGCCCTTTTGAGGGTAGAAGGCTCCGGCCAAAATGGCCTGCCCTTCCTGGGTGTGGACATAAAGCTGCATAAACTCGGGGTCATCTGCCCGCTTGATTTTCCGATGGAAATAAGTCAAAAGGGCCACAGAAACCACCACGCAAAGAGCAGCCAGTGCCTGAGATACCCTCACCCCGCCCCACATCAGGGAGTCGGTGCGCAGCCCCTCGATGAAAAAGCGGCCCAACCCATACCAGCTTAGGTAGAGCAAGCTGAGCTGCCCGTCGTACCGGCGGCGCTTGGTAAACAACGCCAACCCCACAAAGCCCAAAAGACACCAAGCCGATTCATAGAAAAAGGTGGGGTGAACCGGCATGGCAGGATCGACAGCGATACCGATAGCAGCCAGAGCCTCCTGCTTCCACTCCAGATAGCGGACAATGGAGTCGCTGGTCATCCCCCAGGGAGCGGTGGTGTTGCCGCCAAAGGCTTCCACATTGACAAAGTTGCCCCAGCGCCCTATGGCCTGAGCCAAAAGCAGGCCGCTGAAGAACAAATCGCACAGAGGGATAAATTTTACTTTGCGCAGACGGCACATCCCATACCCTGCCAGAGCGGCGCCGATGACTCCCCCGTAGAGAGCAAGGCCCCCTTCCCGCACGTTGATGATTTTCATGAGATCGCCCTGGTATGTATCCCATGAAAAAGCAACGTAGTAGAGCCGGGCGCCAACCAAGCCCCCGATGACGGTACCCAGCAGCACATCAATCATTCGGTCAGCGTCCAGTCCAAACTCCTTTACCCGCTTGACAATATACAGGGCTGCGGCAAGAAAGCTCAGCCCAAAGAGGATGCCGTACCAATAAATGGGTCTGCCCCAAACGGTAAAGGCCACCCGATTGAGTTCAATGGCAAATCCCAGTCCCGGAAACTTCACCAGTTCAATCATAGAATCTCCTTCCTTTCAGGCGCAGATGGTCAGCTCCGAACAATGGAAAGGGCGCAGCGGTTCACATCAAAGCTGACCGGCAGGCGGTCAGTAAGCTGCTCTAAGGTCAGGGAGGCCAACATCTCCAGTATTTCGTAGGCATCGACACCGGCAAACTGGGCGGCCACCAAAAGGCCGGCCAAAGCATCTGCTCGGCCATATGCTCCTAGGTAGCGGCCGTACACAGCCTTCTTCACCCGGTCAAAGAGTTGCGGGTCAATTCCCTCGCTGCGCAGGCGGAGAATTTCGGTGGCGATTTCATCCCGCACTCGCTTGGGATCCCGGGATTCGCCGGAAAAGAGGGTGAGGGCGTAATCCCGGCTGGCCATGGCTTCCCCCTCAAAACTTTGATTGATCAGCTCGGCCTCCAGCAGACGGCGGTAAAGGGGGGTGGAGTCCCCGGCAATGATGTCCAGCAGCACCTCGTCGGCAATTTTGCCCCAGAGGGTTTCCCGCTCGGTCTTGCCGGCCTTGCCTTTAAACCCAATCTGAAAGAGAGGCAGCGCCACCGGCAGAGTTTGCTCCACCAAAGAGGCGCGAACCTCTTCCGGCTCCTCTGCGATGTTGCGGATCAGCTCCTGTTTGGGAGCAGCTTTCAGAATCCGGTCGGCGGCTTCCAGCACCACATCGGGGTCAAAGTTGCCCGCCACCGCCAGTGTCATATTGTGGAGATTATAAAAGGTATGATAGCAGCGATACAGCAGGTCTGCGTCAATTTGCGCAATGGAATCCACGGTGCCGGCAATATCGGTCCGCACCGGGTTGACATGGTACAAGGCCCCCAGCAGGTTGAAGTACACCCGCCAGTCGGGATTATCGTCGTACATGCGAATTTCCTGCCCAATGATTCCCTGCTCCTTTTCCACCGTCTGAGGGGTGAAGTAGGGGTGGGTGACAAAGTCCAGCAATATTTCAATGCTTTCCTTAAAGTTGTCGGTGCAGGAAAACAGGTAGGCGGTTTTGTCAAAGGAGGTGTAGGCGTTGGCGCTGGCCCCGGTTTTGGCATAGCGGGCAAAAGCATCGCCGTCCTCGCTTTCAAACAGCTTATGCTCCAAAAAGTGGGCGATCCCTGCGGGTACCGTGATAAAATCGGCGTCTTGATCGGTTTTAAAGGTCTCATCCACCGAGCCGTAGTTGGTGGCAAAAAGGGCGTAGGCGCTTTGAAAGCCCTCCATGGGGTAGAGCAGAATGGTCAGTCCCGAAGAGTGCAGGATTTTTTGATACTGTTCCCCCAGGCGCTGCGAGCGAATGATCTCCTTCATTACACCGCCTCCTTTCCTTTTAGGAAGTAAATGGTATCCAGCTGGACAGAATTTGCCGCCTCTACAATCTCCTCCCGGGTGATGGTGTCCAGAAGGTCGGCATCCTCTTGGGGCGATACCATCTGCCCCCGCAAAATTTGAGCCATATACCAGCCCTCGGTGGCAGAGGGAGAATCGGTGGTGGTGATGAGGGAACTGCGCATCATCAGCTTGGTTTCGGCCAGCTCTTGTTCTGTAAAGTCCCCAGACTTTACACACTCCAGTTGATGCAAAATCTCCTCTTGGGCTTTCTTTTTGTTGGCCATTTCGATTCCGCTGTCCACCAGCAGCAGATGGGTGGCGGAATCAAACCGGGAGGCACAGTAATAGCAAAGGCTTAGTTTTTCCCGCACATTGCGGAACAGCTTGGAAAAAGGCGTGCCGCCGTATAGGGCGGAAAACAGGCGGGTGGCTCCCACCTGCCGGGGTGTTTCCAGTCCCTGGCAGCGCAGGCCCAGCACCAGCTTGCCCTGTGCAATTTCCATTTCTTCGGTTTTTTCCCGTACGGAACCGGGGGCGGGCCCCAATTTCACCGGTTTGTAGGCAAAGGGAGCCCGCTCCAACCCGGCAAAGGCTTCCCCCAAAATTCTTCCCGTTATCTGGGCATCTCCCGCTCCGGTAAAGACAACCTCGATGGGAGCGTTTTTCAGCATATTGCGGTAGGCGGCTGTGGCGGAAGCCGCAGTGATGGCGGCAGCGGTTTCGGGGTATCCATAGGTTTTTACCGCAACCGGCTCTCCCTGACACATGGTTTGCAGGCATTGGGAGATGGCGTAGCTGCGCTTTTCGTTGATTTCCGCCTCAATGGCATCCTGAATAAACCGGCGCTGCAGCGCAGTATCCGTTTCGTAAAACAGTCCGTTGCCATCCAGTTTAGGGTCCAGGGTTATCTGGGCAAGCAACTGAGCGCACTGGGCGGTGATATCTTCTCCCTCCAGAGCGTAACGGTTGTCCAACCCGCGGATGGAAAGCTCCATCACCTGATATCCCCCAAACTTATAAACGCTGGCATCCAGATTGGCGCCGTACAGCTCCTGCAGCCTTGCGTTGAGGGAAGAAAGATCGGGCAAGGACCGGCAGCCCATCCGCAAAATATGGGGAACCGCTGCATTGTTGGAGGCACAGTCCCGGTCCAGTGGAAGGACAAAGTTAATGGAAAGACGATTGTGTTTGAATTTAGGGTCCGAGATGGCGGTGAGGTGAATCCCCGTCCCAATGGGTGTGCGGACACATGTCTGGCTCAATATGCTCACTCCTTATAAATTTTTATTATAACACAGGGAGGAAAGGTTTGCCAGACTTTTTGCAATTTAAACAAAGACCACTCGAACAGTATATTCGCCCCCGTCCAAGGGTATTTTTTCAACCTTCCGGCCGCCTAGAAAGAGCCCCGGCTCCTTCCCCCGTTCAAAGCATAGGGTCAGCCCCGTTCCTTTTATCTGCGCCTTCAACTCCGCCCGATTCCAGGCCGAGGGCAGGCGGGGGGTCAGAAACAGGCTGTCCCCCTTTAAAGTGAGTCCCAGCAGCTCTTCGTAGATCACTCGAAAATACCAGGATGCCGCCCCGGTATAGATGCTCCAGCCCCCTCGGCCGGGTGCCGCAGGGTTGGTGTAGATGTCGGCGGCAATATAATATGGCTCCAACTTGTAAACTTCCGCCAAACCCGGGTAACCGGCCCGATCGGCAGGGTTGAGCATCTGAAGCACCTGCCAGCCTTCCTCCCGGCGGCCAAAGTGGAGCAGAGCCAGGGCAAACCACACCGCCGAGTGGGTGTACTGGCCTCCGTTTTCTCGAATCCCCCGGGAGTAAGCTTTGACATAGCCGGGCTGCTGCTCCGAATGGCGAAACGCTTCGGTAAACAGCCGAACCAGCCGCAGCTTTGGATCCATCAGGTGCTCCCATGCGGCATCAAGTCCCTGAGCGATTCGCTCCTGATCGGGCAGTTTTGCCGCCACCGCAAAGCTCTGGGGCAGCAGATCGATGGAACATTCCCGGTTGCTGCGGCTTCCCATGGGCTCACCGTTATCATAAAAGGCGCGAACATACCACTCCCCGTCCCAGCAGTGGTCCTCAACAGCGTGGCGCAGAGCCTCCGCCCGTTCCCGGTAGAGGGTTTCCAAATCCTCCCGCCCTTTTTTCCGGCAAAGGGGCGCAAACCGCTCCATTACCAGAATCAAAAAGAGGGCAAGCCAGACGCTGCGGCCTTTTCCTTTAGCTCCCACCATGGAAAAGCCATCGTTCCAGTCCCCGCAGCCGATGAGAGGCAAGCCCTTTTCCCCTAAATTGTGACCCCGTTCCAGGGCTTTGACACAGTGAGAAAAGACGCTTTCCCGCAGGGAAGACCGTTTGGGGGAAAGGTAATGCTCCTGCTGACCGGGAGCCAGTTCCGGGGCGGTGAGGTAATGGACTTCCACATCCAGCAGGGATTCATCCCCGGTTTTTTCCACATATTCCGCCACCGCCAAAGGCAGCCAGAGCAAATCGTCGGAAAACCGGGTGCGCACCCCTTTCAGACCGCCGTTTCCATTGGCAAGTTTGGGCAGAGGATGCCACCAATGAAGGACATCTCCCTCCTCAAACTGCACGGCACAGCAGCGAATAATCTGCCGGCGCAAAATCTCCGGGTTCAAAAGCTGGTAGGCCATGGCGTCCTGAAGCTGATCCCGAAAACCATAAGCCCCGCCGCACTGATAAAAGGCAGTGCGGCCCCGGATGCGGCAGGCCAGAATCTGATGGGGCAAAAAACCGTTGACAAAGCTGTCCAGCGCCGGGAATTCCGTTTGCAGCTTTAGCGAATGTTTGGGGCGGTAGCTCTCCTGTAAGGGCAGGGTGGTCATGGCAACGGCACTTTCTTTGGTGCGGCCACAGGCCAGCAAAAAGGTAACGGTTTTTTCTTCCCGCCCCCCAAGCTCCAGACTGACCATGGCGGCAGCGCAAGGGTCAGCCTGAGGCCCAGTTTCCTCCCGGTTCCAGTCCCCTGCTAAAAAGGCCGACCGGTTGGTGGTGTACCGCACCCTCTGCTCGGGAGCCGCCAGCACCATCCAGCAGGGCACCACCGTATTCCAGACATTGCGCAGCAACAGAACTCCCTGCTCCTCTCTGGCAGCAATGGAGCTGCAACTGTCCCGATCCACCCCCAGCACCGGCTCGGTGTAGTAGGCAAGACGCAACTTTTGCGGGGTGTCGCTTCGGTTTTGCAGGGTGACTTTGATTTGCTTGACCAAGCCTTTTTCGGGAACGGCCACCTCCACGGTGCTTTCGATGGTGGAATTGCGTCCCTGCCACCGGGCATCCTGGGGAGAAAAGGAGGCTCTGGCCCCTTGGGTTAAATTGTAGATTCTGCCACCCTGAGAGAGCAGCACCATCTCTCCGGTGTTGTCGGTGGCAATGTCGTTGTACCAGGGAGTCAGCTTATTTTCGCGGGCATTGAAGGCCCAGGTATACCCCAAAGCGTGATCCGAAACCAGGGTTCCAAAGGCGGCGTTGGAGAGCACATGACTCCAAGGCAGAGGAGAGGTTTTATCCACATAAAAGCGACCTTCGGCAAACACACCGCCATGAACCGCAAGCTGGGGATGCTCCGGCAGAGGGTGGGGAGCCAATGGCAGCAGCTCTGCCGGATAAAAAGGCTTTTCCCCCGTTTGGGGAGCTTCCGCGGGGAAGACATGGCGGGCTACGGCGTCCAGCAAGGTGAGTAGCTCCGGAGTGGTCACCGGTGTGTGGAGCAGAAACACGCCGCCCCTGCTGCCCAAAATCCCCTGTACGCTGTTTTTCTGCACTCTGGCCTCCAGCTCCTGCCGGGTATCGGCTTTGTCGTAGAGGATGACCAGATCAAAACTTACCCCTACACTGCGCAGGCTGGCATGGAGCTTAAGATAGCTGTCCAGCGCAGCAAGGCGGGCATCCAGACTGTCTTGCTGATGAGAGAAAGGCTCCGAAGGAACCGGGGAGCCAGGGGGAATTTCCTGCTCCTCTCCCTCCTCCAGGCGAAACAGGGCGATGGGCAAATCCCCGGATATGCCTGCCGGCCAGAGCCCGCTTTGCCCCAGCCGATTGCGCAACTTTGCCTGCTCATTGCTTCGCTGGGGAAAGAGGAGCTGCCCCAAAATACTGCTCCCCAGCCGCCCCTCCAGGGAATCCCCCAGCAGAGGGGAGGCGGCTGCGGTTTTTTCGTCCAGCAGGCCTTGCTTGCGCATGGCAATGATGGAATTGATTCCCTCGGCTTCGGTGCGGGAGGCACAGAGCAGCAAGGTGACCTGCTGCTGCCCTCCCGCCGGGATGTGAAGATCCAGTTGCAGGGCACAACAGGCATCGGGAATGCCCAGTTCGCTGTTTGCCCCGCTGCTGGAAAATTTCTTTTTATAAAAATGTTTGAGGGATTCAAAGCCTCCGGGAGCCGGCATCAGCGCTTCCCGATGGGTTTCAAAGGTAAATTCCGCCGACTGCTGCAACAGCCCCACCGTCAGGTAGATGGAGCGGGTGCCGTCCTTGTCCCGGCGCAAAAAGGTGAGGGTTTTGGTCTGCTCGTCGTATTTGGCGGAGACAAAAAGCTTGGAATAGGCGGGATGGGCGCTGTAATCCCGGTGGCTGCTTAAGGTGGGCTCCAGATAGAGCAGCAGTTGGGCAGCCTGCTTGCGGGAAGAATTGTTTTTTACCACAATCTGCCGCTGCTCGCAACTGATGGTGGGGTGCATCATGCAGCGCACCCCCAGCTGCACTTCTTTTTTCTCGGCGTAATAGGTGACACTTCTGTCCTGATGTTCCACCCGGTAGGTTGCCTTTTCGTCAAAATAAGGGGCTTGGGTGGCGCAGAGGGTGGTGCCGTTCATCCGCACCAAAGTAAACACCCCTTGCGCCCGCCGCAGCAGGTCGGTGCTGCGCCGGGTCAGGTCGGTTTCTCCCAGAGCAAGCCAGCAGGCTCCCGTATCGGTGAGAATATCCGTCAGTTCCCCGTTGGTGATAAGGGTAGCCCGGGGTGCCTGAGGGTAAATGGCTCTGTGCTCCTCCCGAATGGAGGGGCGTTCGTGTTCTTCGCTTCCGCGGGTTTCCACCGTCAATTCATCGTAAATCACAGTATCCTTGGCAATTTTCTCCTGTAAAAATTCTTGGGCAGAGCGCATATAGTGGTTGCTCATAAAGCGCTTTTGCATTTTGTTTCGGAAAAGCGCGTTGCAGGAGGCCACCATGCTCATGCCGATGTGATGAGCCATATAGCTGCGGGTGACGGCAAGACTGCCCTTGCCCACCCGCTCGGCGGTAAAATCCACCGCCTCAAAAAATCCGTAGCGGCCGTACACACCCAGCTCCTGCAGGCGAGCCAGATTGGCCATGGAGGAGTTGGGAGCCATGGGGATGGTCAAAAAGGTGGAATAGGGGGAGATGACCAGTTCCCGGTCCAGATGCCGCTTCACCCCCAGCTTTTGGACTCCGTGGGCCTTGTACTGGTAATTTAGGTTGTTATCAAAGGCATAGAAGGCGCTTTCGCTGATGCCCCAGGGAACTCCTGCCCGGTCCCCCCTTCGCTTCTGGCAGTAGAGGCAGTAGTCCAGGGCCTCCCCCAGCAGGGAGCCATCGTAAACCGGCAGCAGCAGATGGGGCATAAAATACTCGAACATGGTTCCGGTCCAGCTCACCGCCCCGGCATAGGAGCCGCTGCGGCTCATGGTTCGGTTAAGGGAGCCCCAGTGCTTTTTTCCCACCAGCTTGCGGGCTACGGCGTAATAGCTGGTCAGCCGGGCCTCGCTCATCAAAAAGTCGTAGTGAGATCCGGTGAGGGACTGCTCTGCCACGTTGTAGCCGATGGAAAACAAGTTCTTTTTTTTGTTGTACAAGATATTGAGGTCGGTGTTTTCGATCAACTTTTCTATGCGGGCAATCAGCTCCTGCATGGCAGGCTTTTCCCGCACAAACTCTTTGAGTCCTTCCACCAAAGCCACCAGACAGCAGATAAAGTTTCCGCTGTCCACGGTGGAAACAAATTCGGGTTTTAAGGTATCCAGCGTTAAGGTGTCGTACCAGTTGTACAGGTTGCCATGCCACATGGGCATCCGCTCCACCGTGGAGATGGTTCGCTCGATGCGGGTGTACAACCCATCGGTATCGATGAAGTCAAAGTCCCGGGCGGCCAGCACCGAAAGAAGCATAATGCCGATGTTGGTGGGAGAGGTGCGGTTGGCCACCCGGTAAACGGGACTCTGCTGGATGTTGTCGGGGGGCAAAAAGTGGTTTTCGGCGTTGGCAAATTCCTCGTAGTACCGCCACATGGCAGCGTTGTAGGAAATGAGGGTGTCCCGGTCTGCGGGGGAAAGGCGGTTTTCCTCTTCACAGACCGGGCGAGCGGTGATGAGAGCCAGCGGAATCAGCAGGCTAAAGCAAATTCCCACCAAAGTCAGTGGGGAGGGAGAGGCATAAATCAAATAAGCCAATCCAAAAAATTGGGCCAGCCAAAACCGCCTTGCCAACGAGAGCAAATTGACCCCTTGGGCTTCGCTTTGGGCAGCGGTGGTCCATTCCAGCATCTTTTTGCGAGAGATGTAGGTTCTCCACAAAGAACGGAGCACTGCATCCAAGGTGATGATGCTTTGGGCGGGCAACATAATCAGCAGAAACAGCCCTTGGGCCATCAGCTCAAAGGCGTGGGGAAGGGTGCGGGTAAAAAACTTGCGGGAAAGGGTGAAAAGTCCTCCATTTAATAAGGAAAAGAGGGCAGCCCAGGAGGAGGAAAAGATGACTCCCAGCAGACCTATCACCGCTACCACTGCCCTGATGGCTCCCGGCAGAAAGAGGGCGGCCACCAGACAGGCCAAGCTAGCCACAGGAGTGAGGGAGCGGCGCAGGTTGTCTAGCAGCTTGTAGCGGGAAAGAGCATTGATGGGGTTTTGATAAACCTTGCCGTCCACCCGGTAGCGCTTTGCGATGAACTTGATGTTCTGCCAGTCCCCCCGCAACCAGCGGTGAAGCCGGGAAAGCCAGGAGCTCATGCTGGTGGGGGCGGTGTCGTTCATCTCCACGTCGGAAACAAAGGCCACCCGCAGATAAGCGCCCTCCAGAATATCGTGGCTTAGCACCTGATTTTCCGGAAAGCGGCGGGAAAGCAGGGTGTAAAAAGCATCCACGTCAATGAGGCCCTTTCCCGCAAAGATGCTCTCGCCAAAAAGATCCTGATAAAAGTCCTTATCTCTGGTTTCATAGGCGGTCACGCCGCCGCAGCCGCACATCACCCGGGAGAAGGCTGTGGCCCGGGCGCTTTTTAGGTCGGGGCTGATTTTGGGCGCCAAAATGCCGTACCCCTCCACCACCACCTGCCGGCTTTCGTCCACCACAGGGCGGTTGAGGGGATGAACGGCGGCGCTGACCAGTGTCTGGGCACATTCGTAAAGCAGGGAGGTGTCCGAGTCCAGCGCAATGAGATAGCGCAGCTGGGGCAACACCTTTTGGTCCCCCTCAAAGGTGTACAGGCTGGTCTTCTCCCCTTTTAAAAAGCGGATAAATTCGGTGATGGCGCCCCGCTTGCGCTCCCAGCCGCTGTACTTCCCCTGGGTTTTGGAGTAGGTGCGGGCGCGCAAAAACAGCATGAAGCGGTTGTCGTGGCGGCGGTTCAGCTCCCGGATGAGGGCCACCGCCGCTTTGACCTGAGACTCGTCCTTTTCATCATCGGGGAGATTCCACTCTTTAAAGTCTGCCAGCACACAGTAGTACATATCCGAATCGGAGTTGGAAAAGTAAAGCTGCCGCAGCCGGTCCTCCAAAGCAGGGAGCTGCCCCACCCCCGGCAGCAGGGTGGAAACCAGCACCACACTTTTTGGTTTTTCCTTCAGCTTTTTGCAGTCCATGCGGGGGATAAAGTCCGGTTCCACCCCTGCCATGGCTCCCTGCCAAAGGGGGGTGCGCAGCACTTCCCACAAGGGGAGAAAGCAGAGCAGCCCCACCCAAATCTGCCCGGTGGTCAGGGCAATCAAAGCGCAGCAAAGCAGCGGCAGCAAGATTCCCGCCACCAGGGTGATTTTCCCTCTGCGCCGCCTGCTTTTTTTCAGATAGGGGCTGTGTAAAATGGGGTAACCGATATGTCGCCGCGGGCTGTCCTTTGGTTCCTGTGTTTGGGCAAGGCACTGCTCCAGCATGGCCTGAGCTGTTTCCTCTTCACAGCGCCGGGTTTTGGCGGCAATCAAAGCCACCTGCTTGCGGTAATACTTGCGGGAATCCACATCCATCAGGGGGTAGATTCCGGCAGGATCCTGCAGAAGCAGCCGCTCCACACCGGAGCAGAGGTAAATCACCTCGTCCAAGTCAATATCGGAGAGCTTACCAATACCGGTAATGGCATAGCTCATCCGCTGCTGGCTGTACTGGCCAAAGCAGGCTTCGTAAGCCATGCGGATTAAAGCTGTTTTGATGGCGGTGGGGATAAAACCAAACTGGTTTTCGCTGACTTTGCGCACCTTCCCCACAGCGGTCAGAACGGTGACAAGAGTTTCGTCGGTGAGGGGAGGGGTTTCCTGCAGCACCGTCCAAAACAGAAAGCAAAAACGTTCCAGTTCACCGGGAGCTGCCCGTTTGGCCTGCCCGCGAATGTCCCGGATACTCTGTTTGCTCTCCTTTTCCAGCACGTAGTAGTTATCGCAAAGCCATTCCTCCACCGCCATTTGTTCCGGATCCCTGCTTTGCCGCTCTCCCCGGCTGACCGCAAGGTAGTACTGGCGCAATTGAGACGTCATGGCCTTAAGTTCCCGGCAAATTCTCCCCGGACTTCCCGACACCGGAGCTTTCGCTGCGGTTTCTGCCAAACGCGTCAAACCAGCCTGTGTTAAATTACTCATGCGGATACTCCCAACCTTGTCGTCATCGTCATGCTAAAACAATTCTAGGAGTAGTCTTGCCGCTGACAACGCAAAAATTCAATTTGGGGCAAATCCTTCCAATTCCTTTTGGCAAAAGGGGAGAAAACGCGAAAATAAGGGAAGGAACCTGAAAAAAGCACCAGGACGGCGCTGAACCGGACCCGCAGAGAGTGCATAGACTGGGGCAAAGGTATTGTGTTTGCAAAAAAACAAAACAAAATGCCCTGATAACATGCGAAAGGAGCGAAAACGTTTGGACAACAGAAAAAAAGAAACACAGCTCCGGATGGAAAGGGGTAGAGGCGGTTGGACTGTTAGCCAAATCCCTTCTTCGGAGCCGTCTGTGAGCAAAGCGCCAACGCCGACGCCCATGCCCACACCCATGCCACCCTCGTCTACCGTTATGCCCATGCCCTTAACCACACCCGCTACGCCATCCGTGCCCACCACCCCGGAAGCCCGCATGGGTCAGATGCCTGCAGAAGAGTGCGGCTTTTGCATCACCCTGGCAATGGCCTATGTACCCATGCAGGAATTTACCGATATTTACGAGCCGGAGCAAGGGTTCAGCCGTGGCACCATCTTTGCGGAGCTGGATTTGCCCTTTATGGGAAAGGGGGATTGTCGCCGTGAATGAGCGTGAAGTTCTGTTAAAGAGAGTGCAAGTCTGTGATTTTGCTCTGGTAGACGCCGCCTTATTCCTGGACACTCACCCCGAAAATCAAATGGCTTTGGATTTTTATAAGAAGCATTTGGAAATGCGCAAGGCCGCTGCGGATGCTTACACCAGCAAATTTGGTCCTTTGGTACACTCCGACTACGATGGCGGTCCATACTGGAATTGGGTAGAAGGCCCTTGGCCCTGGCAACATCAAGAGGAGGCTTAACCGATGTGGACGTATAGTAAAAAGCTTCAGTACCCTGTAAAAATTAAGAACCCCAACCCGGCTGCGGCAAAAATTATTATGACCCAGCTGGGCGGTCCCGACGGAGAACTGGCCGCATCCATGCGGTACCTGCACCAGCGCTATAGCTGCCCCTACGGCGAGGTCACCGGTATCTTAACGGATATTGGAACAGAAGAACTTGCCCATATGGAAATGATTGCCGCCATTGTCTATCAGCTTACCCGCCGTCTGTGTACCGACGAAATCAAGCAGTCCGGCTTTGACAGCTATTTTGTAGACCACACCACCGGCATTTACCCTGTTTCTGCTTCCGGTGTTCCCTTCACCATGGCTTATGTGGCCTCCAAGGGGGATATTCTCACCGACCTGCATGAAGATTTGGCCGCAGAGCAGAAAGCCCGCACTACATACGACAACATTCTGCGTCTTGTGGACGACCCCGATGTGAGAGACCCCATCAAATTTTTGCGGGAGCGGGAGGTTGTGCACTACCAGAGATTTGGCGAAGCGTTGCGCATTGCCCAAGACAAACTGGACTGCAAAAACTTCTACGCCTTTAACCCCGAATTCGATGTAAGACAAGCCAGAGCATTGCAGCAATCCCGAAAGGAACGGCGAGCATAAAGCCTTAGCTTGCAACGCCACAGATTTGCATCTGTGGCGTTTTTGCTTTGCCTTTTTCTCTTTGGTTTTTCTTGCGCCTTCTTACCCCGTTTGCTATACTAAAATTGTCAAATCAGGGCGAAGAATGTTGTCCGGAAGGGTGAGGCTGTGCAAAAAATCCTCTTTTGTTTAGCGCTGCTCTGCTGCCTTTTTCTTCTCCAATTCCCCGCCAACGCACTAACCTATTTGGATCAAATGGACGGTTCCGGGAGCGGTGCCCGGGGCACAACGGAATATTTGGCCCCGGTTTTGCGCAGCCGCAGCTTGGAACCTGCCGACCGCTATCAGCTACAGGTGATGCCAAAACCGGATGGCAGACTGCGGGGCAGTGTGCAGTATCTGGCACAGGGGGCAGACAGGATTAGTTTGCGCATTTACAGCGCCAAAGGCACTTATGTCACCTTAACCGGCGGCACTCTCGCCTTGGGAACGGATTCGGGCGTTTTTCGTCCCGACCCGGCATCGGTATCCAACGCCTATTACCATCCGGCTGACGGTAAGCTATATGCTTTTGGGGAAAGCTGGCAGGTTTTTGAACAAAGCCCCACCGGCAATTTTGGCCAGTTCCGACAGGTTGACGAGGTGGAAAAAGGAAAGCTGATTCCCTTTGGCGTTTGCGTCTACACTTCTGCGGAAAGGGGTGGCAAAACCCTTCTTCCCCTCACCCGCACCTTGATTCAGCATATCGAGGCGGAGGGGCAGCTCTACTGCGTGGAGGATTTTTCCTGCGACAGCATTCCGCCGGGCGCCACAAGCATCTGGGTGGAGCTGAATGACCTGGAGGGCAACCTTCTTTCCAAGACCATGAGAACCAGTTTGGCCTGGGTGATGGTGCAGGGCACCTCCCTGACGATGGGGCCGTTGCGGGAATCCACTAGTCCCGGCGTTTCCTCCCCTCCCTCCCAAAGCAGTTGGGAAAGTTCTTCCTCCAAGGCTTCGTCTAAATCCTCGTCCAAAGCCTCCTCAAAATCCTCTCCCAAAGCTGCGCCCGATACCTCCGCCAAGTCCTCACTGACTGGTGGGTCCGGCTCGGCAGCAATCTCCTCCGCTCTGGATGGACAAGTCTCTTCCAAGGCCCCTTCTTCCTCCCTGCAAAAAGAAAAGTCTTCCACCACAGAGGACGCCGCTTTCTCCACGGCGGAAAATGCGCAGCCCGAGCTTCCCCACTATTTCCATCGGGAGGCCGACCCGCTGGTGTATCAGGTTCAGATTCCGCCGCAGGAGATGGGAGTGGATTGGGGTGTTGTGGTGTACCTCGCGCTGGTGAGCGGCATCATCCTGTACCTGCTGCTCCGCCCCCGGGGAAAATAACCCCCACCAACATGAATTTTTTATTGACAGGAAGCCCCGGAGCGGTTAAAATTTTATGAAAAGTTGGCGTTGGTGCAAGTTTTGCCGGCTCGCAGCTTCTTTCACGATTTCACTTGCAGGCAAAAAGAACACTTTGTCGCCATAGTGGCGCACGGCAGCTTTTATTCTGTGATATAGGAGATGACTTCATGGGCAAACGCATTGTCATCGCACTGGGCGGCAACGCCTTAGGAAACAACCTTTCCGAACAGGGGATAGCCGTCAAGCACACCTCCAAAGCCATTGTCGACCTCATCGAGGAGGGACATCAGGTGGTGGTATCCCACGGCAACGGCCCCCAGGTGGGAATGATCCACAAGGCCATGGCACAATTTGCAAAAAACGAGGCTTCTCAAACCCCCATTCCTCTTTTCGTCTCCGGGGCCATGAGCCAAGGGTATATCGGCTACGACCTGCAAAACGCCCTGCGGGAAGAGCTGTTGAGCAGGGGCATGGATAAGCCGGTTTCCACCCTTCTCACCCAAGTGGTGGTGAGCAAAGAAGACCCTGCCTTCCAAAAACCCACCAAGCCCATTGGAGAATTTCTCAGCGAGGAAGAAGCCCAGCGCCTCATCGCCAAGGGAGAACATTGCATGGAGGATGCCGGTCGCGGTTGGCGGCGGGTTGTGGCCTCCCCCAAGCCGGTGGACATTGTGGAGATTCCAACCATTCGCACATTGGTGGATGCCGGACAGGTGGTGATCGCCTGCGGCGGCGGCGGGATTCCCGTGGTGCGGCAAGGCTCCGGCCTAAAGGGGGTGGAAGCCGTCATCGACAAGGACTTTGCCAGCTGCAAAATGGCAGAGCTGCTGGACGCTGATTGTCTCATCATTTTAACGGCGGTGGAAAAGGTGGCCATTTACTATGGCAAGCCCAATCAGGAGTGGCTGGATTCCCTAACCCCCGAAGAAGCCCGCCAGCATATGGCCGATGGTCAGTTTGCTCCCGGCTCCATGCTGCCCAAGGTGGAGGCGGCGGTAAGCTTTGCCGAAAGCGCCCCCCACCGCTACGCCCTGATCACCCTGCTGGAAAAAGCCAAAGACGGCATTGCCGGAAAAACCGGCACCATCATCCGCGTATAAGCCAAAAGCGGGAGAGCATATGCTCTCCCGCTTTTTGTAGTCTGTCCATGCAGTGGCAATTAGCGCTCGGCCCAATCCATACTGCGGTTGACCGCTTTGTGCCATCCTGCCAGCAGTTTTTCCCGGCGCTCCTCCTCCATGTTGGGGGAGAAGGTGACATCGCAATTCCAAAGCTGCTTAATTTCCTCCTGGCTGTTCCAAACGCCGGTGGCAAGCCCTGCCAGATAAGCGGCTCCCAGGGCTGTGGTTTCCCGCACGGTGGGGCGACGGATGGTTTTGTTTAAAATATCCGCCTGGAACTGCATGAGGAACTTATCCCGGGAAGCTCCTCCATCCACCTTCAGCTCGGTGGCTGCGATTCCGGTGTCCTTTTCCATGGCGCGAACCAAATCGGCACTCTGATAGGCAATGCTTTCCTGAGCGGCCCGGACGATATGTTCCCGTTTGGTTCCACGGGTCAGCCCCACCAGGCAGCCTCTGGCATACATATCCCAATAAGGTGCTCCCAAGCCGGTAAAGGCAGGAACCAGATACACCCCGCCGGTATCCTCTATCTTGCCGGCCAGATATTCGGCGTCTCTGCTTTCGGCAAAAAACCGCATCTCGTCCCGCAGCCACTGAATGACCGCTCCACCCACAAAAACGCTGCCTTCCAGAGCGTAGGTCACCTTGCCGTTCAAGCCCACTGCAATGGTGGTGAGCAGCCCGTTTTGGCTGACATATCTCTGGTCTCCCGTATTCATCAGCAGGAAGCAGCCGGTGCCGTAGGTGTTTTTGGCGTCTCCCTTTTCAAAGCAGCATTGACCAAAGAGGGCAGCCTGCTGATCTCCGGCAATGCCAGCGATGGGTACCTGTACCCCTTGGATGGAAGCATAGCCATAAATCTCACTGGAATTGCAAACCTTGGGCAGCATGGCCCGAGGAATATCCAGAGCCTTTAGCAGGGTATCGTCCCAGTCGAGTTTCTCGATATCGTATATCATGGTGCGGGAGGCATTGGTGTAATCGGTGACGTGAACCTGCCCGCCGGTCAGCTTCCAAATCAGCCAGCTGTCCACCGTGCCGAATAAGATTTCTCCTTTTCTGGCCCGCTCCCGGTCAGGGTCAGCCTGATCTAAAATCCACTTGATTTTGGTGCCGGAAAAATAGGCGTCGGGAACCAGTCCGGTGGTTTTGCGAATATGATCCCCCAGTCCTTTTTGAATCAGCTCGTCCACAACGGGGGCGGTGCGGCGGCACTGCCACACAATGGCGTTGGCAACCGGTCTGCCGGTTTCCTTCTCCCAAACAACGGTGGTTTCCCGCTGGTTGGTGATGCCTATGGCGGCAATTTTTTCCGGCTGAATTCCCGTTTTGGCAATCACCTCCATCATCACGCCATATTGGGAAGCATAGATTTCGGTGGCGTCATGCTCTACCCAGCCTTCTCTAGGATAATGCTGGGTGAATTCCCGCTGTGCTACTCCGACGATATTTTGTTTTGCGTCAAACAAAATTGCACGAGAACTGGTGGTTCCCTGATCCAATGCCAGTACGTAACCCGCCATCATCATTCCCCTTTCCACTTCTGAAGGAAAAGAGCGCGGCAAAACAGCCCCCCGGGAGCTGTCCTGCTGCACTCTGCTCTCTCAATCTCTTGCGCAGTATTTATTTATTTATTTTAGCATTTTGCCGGATATAAAGCAAGCTGTGGCAAACTTTTTATTGGGTATTGCAAACCACCTGCAAACTGTTTGCGGGGTAAACTTTGGTTACAAAAGCAGGTAGCACAGCGCCAAAATCAGGGTGGTATCCGCCTTGCTGTTGATGAGAATTAAAATGAGCCCCAAAATCAGAACCCGGTCATCGTCCAGCCCCACTGCATTCAAAATATCCTGCAGCAAGGTGGTATCGGATTTTTTGGGAGCCGGCTCCGGATTGGGAGGGGGGGTGTGGGAGCTGTGCTGTTGTGATGGTCCCCCTCCGGAAGGTCGGCGCTGGTTGCTTTGCTGGTTGCGGGGATGGTTGTTTTGGTAAGAGCTGCTGTCCGGCCGGGGAGGTGTTTGGGGTTCGGCGTGTGCTGCAGAGGGGGAAGGTTCCGGCTGCTCTCGCCTGGGAGCTCGGTTTTGCCGCGGCACATTGGGGTCGGTGCTCCATCCTCCCCGCGTGCCTGCCTGCTGCATCCCCATCATTCTGGCCATCGCCTCCTGCTGTAACCTTCCGATGTTGTCGTTGGCGGGTCGGGTTGTTGTCTGTGGCATAGCACTACCTCCCTCCCGTCAGAGAACTGAGCAGCCCGCCCAGTCCTCCACTGGAATTTCGTCCTCCAAACAGGTTGCCCAGATTAAAACCGCCCTGTCCCTGGCTGCCGGGGCGCCTGCCTCCTAGAATGCCTCCCAGGTTGAACCCGTCCAGAATTTCTTCCATCTTTCCAAAGAGGCCGCTTTCCTTGAGCAGGGGTAGGAACTGGATAATCTGCATCACTTTGATGGCGTCGTCCACCTTTTCCCGGCGCTCCTCATCCTTGAGGTGGCTTTTCACCGCCATCAGCAACCGGACATTTCCCGCATTGGCACTGATGCTGCTCATGGCCTGCTGAAATTTCAGCAGCATCCCCATATCCATGCCGCCGGGCATAGGGCCGGAATCAGTTCCTCCTCCCAGCATGTTGGCAAGGGTTGAAACGGTGGAGGGTTGGGAAGGTGCACCGCCGCCTGTCAGACCGGAGAGAATTCCCTGCAAACCGGAAGGGTCCACTCCTCCTGCGCTGCCACCCCCTCCTCCAAGATTGCCCAAAAGGCCGGACAACCCCGAGAGGTCCAGCCCGCCGTTCTGCTGCCCCTGCCCCCCAAGACCGGACAGCAGGGCGGAAAGATCTGGCGTCTGCTGCTGCGGCTGAGGTTGACCGCCCAGGCTACTTAACAGGGAGTTTAAGTCCAAATTCCCGGATTGCTGCCCCGTCTGTTGCCCCTGCCCGGCAAGGCCGGATAACAGGGAGGAAAGATCGGGGATCTGTTGCTGCGGCTGGGCTTGGCGGGCTAGGTTGCCCAATAGGGCATTCAGATCCATATTCCCGCCTTGCTGCTGGGGGGGCTGTCCCGCTCCCAACCCCGACAGGAGAGTGGAAAGATCGGGATTCTGCTGGTTTTGGGGGAACTGCTGATTTGGCTGTCCTCCCCCTAGGCCACCAAGAATACCCGAAAGGGCAGAAAGATCCAGCCCGCCCCCTTCCGGTGAGGAAGGAGCAGGGGCCTGACGGGGTTGTTTTCCCGTCAGGCTGGCAAGAATATCAGAAAGAGCCCCCACATCAATATCGGGGACATTGTCCTCCAGCGATGGACGGTCCGGCTGATAAACCGGCTGGGGTGGAGGAGGAGCCGCCTTTTCTGCATTTTTTACCAGTTGTTCCAACAACCTGCGGATTTCGGCCAGCTCCTCCTCGTTCTGCCGGGTGGGGGTGGGTGGTTTGTTTTGGTATGTATTGCGCCGGCCCGGCATTCCCCGGTTGACAGGCCGGGGCGGGGAAGCCTGATGCTGAGCGGGAGCCGCTTTCTGCCCGTCCCCTGTCAGGCCGAGGGAAGCGGCGGCCTCCTCCAGTTGCCGCATGCTTTCGGGATCACTCAGGACCCGGTTGAGGATGGCGGACAGATCGTCCATAGTGTTTACTCCTTCCACTTGCCGGTGGCGAGAGCCGTTGCACGGTGCCGTCTAGGCTCTCACTTTCCGGAAAGGTTTTTGAGCAGGTTTTGCACCTGTGGGTTTTTTAGCAAGGTATTGAGTGCTTGAGGATTTTGCATCAGACCGCTTACCGTGGCTTGGGTTTTGGGGTCTAAATTTTTTACCAGTTCTTCTACATTTCCCGTATCCAGTTGTCTTCGCAACTGCTCTGGGTCTGCTCCCAGTTTCTGCTGTGCCAGCTTGAGGAGAAGGTTTTTGTTGGCTTCGGACAGATTCAAATTTTGCAATACAAACACCGCCTGTTTTTTAATTGTTATATTGTTATTTTTATGATAGGATATACCTTAGTATGAAAGGGAAAGGCCGATGAAAACCGGGACTGCAAGGGGATTTCTTCTCCTTTTGCCCTGTTTGCCGGCCGCTCGGTACAAAAGGGGGAACCTGGGTGCGGATTGTCGTGTGCTCCGACAGTCACAACAATTTTCACAAGCTCCATCAGATGGCGGAGCAGAGGAAGGATGCCCACCTGTTTTTGCATTTGGGAGATGGGGAGCGGGAGTTTGACGACCTTGCCTGCCTTTACCCGCAAAAAAGATTTTTATCGGTGCGGGGCAACTGCGACTGGGCCTCTGTGGCAAAAAGCGAAGATGTGGTAATTTTAAATGACAAGCGCATCTTTTTTACCCACGGCCATCTGTACGGTGTTAAAAGAAACACCGACCGGCTGTTGGAGCGGGCTGTGGAGCGTAAAGGCGGATATCTGCTGCTTTGGCCATACCCACACCCCTCTTTCCCTTTATCGGGATGGGGTTTACCTGCTCAATCCCGGCAGTCTTTCCCAGCCCCGGGTGGGATTTCCCTCCTATGCCGTCATCGATCTTACCCAGGCCGGCGTTGCCATTCATCACACAACCCTGAGGTGACTTGTTTTGAAGCTTTCGGGTCTTACCACCCAGTCCATTGGCCGCGATATTCTCTGGCTGAAGGAAGTGGACTCCACCAACCGCTACGCCAAAGACCACGCCCATGAGCTGCGCCATCACACATTGGTGATCACCGGCAAGCAGACCGGGGGCCGGCGGCCGCTTGGGCCGCAGCTGGAGCTTTGATGCCGGTAAAAGCCTGGCCATGAGCCTGCTTTTTAAGGATCTGCCCCCGGAACATTTGACCCGGTTGCCCCTCCTTTTTGCTTTGGGGGTACAGCAGGGGCTTTCCAACCTTTGCGGTTTGGAATTTGGCATCAAATGGAGCAACGATATCCTTTGGCAGGGGCAAAAGATTTGCGGCATTTTATGCGAGAGCCGCACCTCTCTTGAATCCTCCATTGCCGTGGGAGGGGTGGGTGTAAATATTGCCCAAACCCGCAAAGAGCTGGATAACCATGACCTATTATATGCATCCTCTTTGTTTTTGGCGACAAACAAGCTGTTTTCTATGGAAGAAGTAGCCGCAGCCATCTGCAATCAGCTGGAAAGCGCTTTTTTGATTCTGGAGAAAAAGGGCTTTGATGCCATCCTCAGCCGGTACCGCAGGCACTGCGTCACCTTGGGCAAGAGGGTGAAAATCACCTTGGACGGCCGGGAGCAGGAAGGGGTTGCGCTGGATATTGCACCGGATGGCAGCTTGCTCTGCAACGTGGACGGCAAGGTGAAAAGCATAAGCGCCGGGGAGGCTTCGGTGCGGGGAATGATGGGCTATGCCGATTAATGGATCCTGCCGTTGTTGGAAAAAAGGCTTTCTGCTGTGCCAAAGCAGGGAAAGATAGGTTGCCACAGGATTGACAGCAAAACAACAGGGCTTTCTTGGATTGTTAAAAGGGAGAAGGCCCGTGTTTTTTTGTCGTTTTGTGGCAAAATGTCAAGGAATATGCTATACTAAACTTCATTAAACGAGGAAGAGGAAGATTGTGAACAAGACGAATCGAACCAAACACCTGCCCACCTTTGCCCTGATGCTGGCGGCCATGATCTGGGGGGCAGGCTTTATGGCGGTGCAAATTGCGTTGGACAACGGGTTTTCCGAGGGACTGATGCTCTTTGGCCGATTTGCAGTAGCCGCCTTGGTGTTGCTGATAGTGGCCGGCAAGCGTTTGTTTCCGGCAAGCCGGCAGGAGCTGCTCTACGGCCTGATCGCCGGTTTTTTGCTGTTTTTGGGATTTTATGTGCAGACCGCCGGACTGCGGTTTACCACTCCTTCCAACAACGGTTTTTTTACCGCCACCAATGTGATGATGGTGCCTTTTATTGCCTGGTTTCTGCATAAAAAGCGACCTCCCATCAAGCTGTTCTTCTGCTGTCTGATGGCTTTGGCGGGCTTCTTTATTTTGGCTTGGAATCCGGATATTGGCTTTTCCGTCAACTTGGGGGATCTGCTTACCCTGCTCTGCGCTTTCTTTTTTGCTTGCCACATTGCAAGCCTTGGTATATTTTCCCCCAAGGTGGACGCCCTGCGCCTTTCCTTTTTTCAAATTGCCTTTGCCGGCGGCTTTTCCCTCATTGCCTTTTTGCTGTTTGAGCTGCCCGCCCTTTCTTTGGCCAACTGGAAAGGGGGCCTTCCCGCCGTCATCTTTATGGGACTGTTTCCCACCTGTCTTTGCTTTTTGATTCAGACCTGGGCGCAAGGCAAAACCAGTTCTGGAAAAACCGCTGTCATTCTCTCCTGCGAATCCCTTTGGTGCATGATCTTTTCGGTGATGCTGGGGTATGAGCAGCTCAGTGTGCAGATGGTGGTAGGGGGCCTTGTCATTGTAAGTGCAGTCTGCCTGCTGGAGGTGGAGCTCCCCTTCCCCGCGCGAAGGAAGAAGGAGACATCCAAGGAGGAACAGGAAACACCCAAGGAACAAGTGGTAGCTTGAATATCACCCTCTCTGCCACATGGTTTATCTTTTTAAAATTCGTTCTGCTCCCCTTTTTCTTCGCGCGGTGGGCGTATCCCCGGCAGGATGGGGTTGGAATCTGGTTTGTCATCCGGGGCTGAGAGCCGCAAGCGGATGAGAAAGCGTTAGAATGGAGGAAACACTATGGAGCATCAATTTGTACTGGTGCTGGATTTTGGCGGACAGTATAACCAGCTGATTGCCCGCCGGGTACGGGATATGGGCGTGTACTGCGAGGTTCGCCCCTACACCCTTACCGCAAGGGAAATTGCCCAGCTCAACCCCATCGGCATCATCTTTACCGGGGGCCACAACACCGCCTATCACCCCGATTCTCCCAAGGCGGACCCGGATATTTACAAGCTGGGAGTTCCCATTCTGGGCATCTGCTATGGGGCGCAACTGATGGCCCACCAACTGGGCGGAAGCGTTTCCACTCCCTCCGAGCGGGAATACGGCAACACCACCATGACCATTGAGTCTGCCTCCATCCTCTTTCAGGGGCTAAAGCCGGAGCAAACGGTTTGGATGAGCCACACCGATTATGTGGACAAACTGCCCTGCGGCTTTGCGGGAACCGCCCGCACCCAGCACACCCCCTTTGCCGCTATGGAGGATTCCTCCCGGAAGTTTTACGGGGTTCAGTTCCACCCAGAGGTGGAGCATACCCAAAACGGCCTTGCCATCATGCGGCGTTTTCTCTTTGATGTCTGCGGCGCCAAAGGCGACTGGTCCATGGACCGCTACTCTCACGCTCTCATCGCCCAGGTGCGGGAGCAGGTGGGAGACGGCAAGGTGCTGCTAGCCCTTTCCGGCGGAGTGGACAGCTCGGTGGTGGCAGCGCTTCTTTCGAAAGCGATTGGCAATCAGCTCACCTGCATCTTTGTGGACCACGGTTTGATGCGCAAAAAGGAAGGGGACGAGGTGGAAGCCGCCTTTTCGGGCCGGGAGCTTAACTTTGTGCGGGTGAATGCGGGAGAGCGGTTTTTGTCCAAACTCAAGGGCGTGACCGACCCCGAAGCCAAACGCAAAATCATTGGGGAAGAATTTATCGCGCGTATTTGAAGAGGAGGCCAAAAAAATCGGCAACGTGGATTTTCTCGCCCAAGGCACCATCTACCCCGATGTCATCGAGTCGGGAGCGGGGGACAGTGCCGTCATCAAAAGCCACCACAATGTGGGGGGACTTCCCGACCATGTGGATTTTAAAGAAATTATCGAGCCTTTGCGGCTGCTCTTTAAAGATGAGGTGCGGGCATTGGGCACCGCTCTGGGCCTGCCCGACTATCTGGTCTGGCGGCAGCCCTTCCCAGGTCCGGGGCTTGCCATCCGCTGCCTGGGAGAGGTGACCGAAGAGAAGCTGGCCATTCTGCGGGATGCGGACTTCATCTACCGGGATGAAATTGCCAAGGCAGGGCTGGACCAGAGCATCCACCAGTACTTTGCGGTACTCACCAACATGCGCTCGGTGGGCGTCATGGGCGATCAGCGCACCTACGATTACACCCTTGCTCTGCGCGGGGTGACCACCAGCGACTTTATGACGGCGGATTGGGCCAGAATTCCCTATGAGGTGCTGGAAAAGGCAGCAAACCGCATTGTCAACGAAGTGCGCCATATCAACCGCATTGTGTACGACATCACCTCCAAACCTCCCGGAACCATTGAGTGGGAGTAACCGGGAACTTGCAACGGTATCAAAAAGCACACCCCATTTATCTTTTGGGGTGTGCTTTTGTTTGAGAAATAAAAACTCCGGGAAGAACCAGAAAAGCGCCTGATGCCGCTGTGATCAGCGGAAGGTGGGAACGGTCCCGCCAAAGGGTATCGAAGATTTTTCTTTTTTCAAAGGTTGCAATTATTTTACCAGGATTTTGGTAATCTCTCCGATGTAATGGCGGTGAAAATCCTCGTCGCTGTAGTGAAGCGACGGGATCTCGCGGTCCAAAAACGAGGAGGATTCCATATCCTGTTGGTAGAGTTTACGACAAAAAACGACTGCCCGGGCCTGAGGAACATAGACGGTGCCGTGCTCGTCAAAGAGGCGGGTAAAGCCGCAAGCCTCAAATTTGTCGATCTCTCGTCCCGATTTGGTACCGCAGAGATTCAGCTGTTCCCGATACGGATTGTCGAAAAACAAAAGGCTGTACCGCTCTGCCTGATCGATGAGGTGCCGGGTGTGGCGCTGTGGCCGCACATAGCAGTGAGCCACCGGAAGTCTCCACAATACCCCAAGGGCTCCCCAACTGGCTGTCATCAGGTTGGATTTTTCTCCTTCTCCGGCCCCAATGAGCATCCAATCCTTACCGATCTGGGAAAACACATTGCCCTCCCACTCCTCCGGTCGGATTTCTCGAAATTGGCTCATCTTTCTGCTCCTTTCGGTAAAACTCTATGATATTCTCATTATAACAAAAAATGGACAATGCTTTCAATAAATTGGCGGACACGGTTTTACAAATGATAAAAAATGGTGTAAACTGTAGCTGTTGTTGCTAAACAGCAAACAACCCATTTGGGAGGAATTCCCCCATGAAAATTATCGATGCGCACATTCACTTTTATGATATTCCAGCGTTTCACCTGTTGGCAGAGCAGGCAGGCCACCAAAACACCGCCCAATACCTGAAAAAGGAATTTGATCGCCTGGGAATCCAGGGGGCGGTGGTGATGGGAAACGGACAGCTGGATCTTTGCCACCACACCTATCCTTCTTTTATGCGGTACTGTATCAACTTAGACCACCAATGCTTTGAACCGGGGGAGGTTTCCAACTGCATTGATCTGGTGGAACAGCACCTGCGCCGCAAAGAATGTGTGGGAATCAAGTTTTATCCCGGCTACCATGCCTTTTATGTCTACGACGATGTGTGCCGTCCCTATCTGGAACTGGCAGCCACCTACCAAAAGCCGGTGGCAATTCACACCGGAGAGACTGCGGGGCGCCACAATCTGCTAAAATACTGCCATCCCCTCACTTTGGACAAAGCAGCGGGGGAACACCCCAACGTAGAGTTTGTCATGTGTCACTGGGGCAACCCTTGGGTGGTGGATGCTGCCGCCGTCATCAACAAGCATCCCAATATTTCCACCGACCTTTCCGGTCTGCTGGAGGGCTATACCGATATGGAGCAGTATAAAAGGGAGCAGGCGGGATACATCGCCCACCTTTCCACCTGGCTACACTATATGCAGTGCTGGGACCGAGTGATGTACGGTACCGATTTCCCTTTGGCCAATATGGAGCAGTATATTGACTTGATTGCCCACTTAATTCCGTCCCAGTATCACGAGGCCGTTTTTGCAGACAATGCCCGGCGCATTTATCAGCTTGATTTTTAGAAGCTATCAAAAAAGAGCTGACAAATTTGCTTTTATTTTTTGATCTTTAAAACAGTGGCATTCTGCTCCTGCCCTCAATCGGGCAGGAGCAGTTCCCGGTGTTTTTGGAGTAGCGTATGAAATTATCTGTATTTTCTTTATGGATCGCTCTGCTGATGGTTGTCCTGCTTCTTCCCTTGGGGGGCTGCGGGCAGGTCAATCTGCCCTTTTGGGAAAAGGAATGGCAGGAAAGCTCTGTTCCCGAGGAATTTTCTCCTCCCGCCGTGGAGGGACAAGCTCTGGAGGAGACCGCCGTCTTCCCCATTCATCTGCAGCCTCAGGGAGAGAAGATTTCCACCTTTGAGATTGCTGGCTTGACCCAGGATGTGACCTGGCGGCTTCAAACCATGGACTGGCTAAACCGGGACAGGGTAGCAGCCGTGGTTGCCGACGGCAGGCAAAGCATCACCGGCAACGTCATTATGGCAAAGGCCCTTCTGTTTGACTGGAAAGCAGAGCAGGAATCCTTTGTCATCACCCTGCCCGATGCCACCGTCAACCGCGTAAAGCAGGTGGACAACGCCCTGTACTTCTACGATACCACCACTGTCTACACCGTAAATGCTCAGGATTTTTCCCTCATCGGCACCGCGCCCAACTCCAGCGGCTCCGTCTTTCTGGGGAACTTGCAGTTGCGCCGGGACGACAGCGGAGTGGTGCTGAAGGATTTGACCGGGGAGGGCAGCAGTACTCGTGTGGCCCGCAACGATGACAGCGGCATCTATGGCAACCAGATGCTGTGGGCGCCCGACGGTCAGCGCTTTCTCATCACCCGGCAAAACCTCACCGACCACAGCAGTAACGGCATACTGGTAGGCAACCGGGAAGGTGGCTTTCTGTTCGAAATTGACATTCCCCCAGCAGTGCCCCTGGAGGGGGACGATGCCGTTGTCCGGTACGACTTTACCCCCTACTGGTCTGCCGACAGCCGCAGCATCCTGGTGGCCGATTCCACTTCTCTGCGCAGCTACAGCGTTTTGAACGGAGAACTGCTTTACCGAATCCGCAGCCCTCACTACAATTCCGTCAGCACCATTCGGGATGTTTTTGGCCGACAGGTTATATTATGCAAACCTGCCGGAAAAGGCTGGAACACCATGCTGCTGGATCTTTCCACCGGAGAAGCCACCGATCTGATGGAAACCTCTCAGTCGGTCGCTGCTCGGTTTTCCCCCGATGGAAGCCGCATTGTGGCGGTGGAAAACGAAAATGCCAGCCGCATTTATCTGATCAACCTGTAACATCCACATCCCCTCGAAAACACAGGGAGGTATTTGCTTTGTCTTTGAATGTTGTGTTTATGGGAACACCGGATTTTGCCGTTCCCTGCCTGAGCCGACTGCTGGAGGAGGGTTATGGGGTAAAGGGAGTCTTTTCCCAGCCCGACCGCCCCAAGGGCCGGGGGATGCACCTGCAGCCTCCTCCCATCAAGGTTTTGGCACAGGAGCACCATTTGCCGGTGTTTCAGCCCACCACCCTGCGGGATGGCTCTGCCCTTGCTCAGCTCAAGGAGCTAAAGCCCGATATCATTGTAGTGGTGGCCTACGGACGGATCCTTCCTCCCGAAATTCTGGAGCTGCCTGCCTTGGGGTGTATCAACGTTCACGCCTCTTTGCTGCCCCGGCTGCGGGGAGCGGCTCCCATTCAGTGGAGCATCATCCGGGGGGAGGAAGTCACCGGCGTCACCACCATGTATATGGCTGAGGGGCTGGATACCGGGGACATGATTTTTAAGGAAGAAACCCCCATCGGCCCGGAGGAAACAGCAGGGGAGCTGTTTGAACGCCTGGCCCCCATGGGAGCGGAGGTTTTGATCAAAACCCTAAAGGCCATCCAGCAAGGCACCGCCCCCCGCATTCCCCAGGACGATGCCCTTGCAACTTTGGCCCCTCCCCTGAAAAAAGAGGATGCCAAGCTGGATTTTTCCGCTTCCCCCGCTGCTTTCTGCCATCGGGTCCGGGGCTGTAATCCGTCGCCGGGGGCCTTTGCTCTCTGTGAGGATGGAACCCCGCTCAAAGTCCACCGGGCCATCCCGGCAAAGGATCGAAAAGGTGAGCCCGGCGCTCTGCTGGACAAAAAGCGGCTGATTGTAGGCTGCGGCGACGGTGCCGTAGAGCTGCTCACCGTCCAGCCTCAGGGCAAAAGACCCATGGAGGGCAGCGCCTTTCTCAACGGGCTGCGGGGCGCTCCTCTGCGGCTGCTGTAAGGGGTAACCGCTGCTCCTTTGCTAACAGCATTCTATGTAAAACACAAAATCCCCCTGCTGCTATCCGGCGGGGGGATTGTTGTTGCTCAAATTATGTGTTCCATCTACCGCTTGGTGGCCAACAGCTGCTCTACCCGCTGCTGCAAAAACATCAGGGAGCCTGCATCGATGCGGTAGCGGAATTGGGACAGGATGCCGCCCTTCTGCCGAAATTCCCGCAGCGCCTCCAATTCCTGTGCGGTGCAAAATCTAGCATACTGGTCGGGAAGAATGACCGCATCCAGTTCGGCCAAAAACTCTGTCAAATTCCTGTCGCTTCCCAGAGGAAAGCGGGGCAACTGAGAAAAACCAGAAATCCTCGTCAGCTGGCGGCGGATGATGCCGGAGAATTTTTCACTCACCGTCAACACCCCCGTTTTGACGCCGCCTAACCGGGCCAGTTCCGCCACCGAGCGGGGGGAGGGAGAAAGGGCCACCCGCAGCACCTTTTCTTCGGGGGCCAACTGTGTCACCTGATCGTAATGATTGCTGGTGGTCACCAGAAGATCGGTGGCTTCATCCAGCTTGTAGGGGGCGGCCAGCAAATCGTCCAGCAGCAGGCGCTGCACCTCGGTGCCCGGCAACTGAGCCACCTGTTCCGAAATGATATGCAGTGCCTCGGGGTTGCAGTCGGTCACCGCCACCCGAACAAAGCCTGCCTGTTCCTGCCGCTCCCGGAGCTTGAGGCTAAGAAAAATCCGAATCTCCTGCAGGGTAAAGCCCAGCTCTTCCAGCCGGTTTAGCATATCATCGATGGCCTGCATGGCCCGATCCTTTTTGCCGGTCAGCTCCTCCTGCTCAAGGGCCCGGACAAAGGTGCCCCGCCCCTGCATTTTGACAATGACCTCCCGACGCTCCAACTCGTCGTAGGCATGCTTTACCGTCCCTTGGGAAAGGCCTGTATAATCGGCCAGCTCCCGAACGGTGGGCAGGCGGCTTTCCGGAAGAAGGGTTCCGCTTTCCACGCTTGCCTGAATCCGGTCGGCCAATTGCTGGTAAAGAGGTTCCGATCCGGAAAAGGCGTCTCTTCCCAGCTGTTTCGCCACATCGGCGGATAAAATGCGCTCAGGCACGCTCCCGCCTCCCGGCCAAATAGTTCTGTCTGCCCTGTTCGTAAAGATTGTTGCCCAAGCTGTCAATGATGACGGTCAAAGGCATATCCCGCACTTCCAGCCGACGAATGGCCTCTGCCCCCAAATCCGCATAGGCCACAATCTCGCTGCTGATCACACTGCGGGCCAGCAGAGCGCCCGCCCCGCCAATGGCTCCAAAGTATACGGCATGGTGTTTCTTCATGGCATCTATCACCTCGGGCCCCCGCTTGCCCTTGCCAATCATGCCGGTCAGGCCCATGGCAATGAGGGTGGGGGCGTAGGCATCCATCCGATAGCTGGTGGTAGGCCCTGCCGACCCAATGACTTGTCCCGGCTTTTCGGGGGTGGGCCCCACATAGTAAATCACAGCATCCTGAATGGGAAAGGGTAGCTCCTTCCCCTGCTCTACCAGTTCCACCAGCCGTTTATGGGCTGCATCCCGGGCAGTATAAACGGTACCGGACAACAGCACACTGTCCCCACTGCGAAGTGTTTGAGCCACTTCTGCGCTCAGCGGTGCTGTAATTTTCTTCTGACTCATCTTACATCCCCCTTGCCCATTGTTTTATATGACTATAGATCAATGGCTAAATTGTTCTATAACAGTTTACCACAGACCTATCCTCCATGCAAGACAGAGGTGGACAAGTTTTTTAGTATCTCATTGCTCCTGAGCCCGCAGAGTGCTCCACTCTTTTTGCACCTGCTCCATAGCTTCCTCCCAGGTCAGCTCCCGGATGGTAAAGTAGCTTCTCACAGCCTCCCCAAATCCACGGTTGACCCAATCGGTGGGAAATTCCCGGTAGCGCCTTGGCAAAAACGCCTCCTGCTCCAGATACCCCAGCATCTGTTTGTGAAGGGGCACGTTCGTATCTACCGCTGTTTCCCGGTAGGGGGAGACCAGGCCAAAACGGGTGGCCAGCAGGGTGGCCCCCGCCTCGCTTTGATAGAGCCAGGTGAGAAACTCCAAAGCCAGCGCCTTGCTTTGGGGAGCAGCCTTGGCCCCTACCGCCCAGTATGCGGGAACCTCGGCGTAGATTTTGCCGTCCTCCTCCGGCAGAGGAATGGGAAGCAGCCGCAACCGGCGAGCTACCTGTTCATCCACCGCCGCCACCCGGGAGTAGACCGAAACTTTTTGTTGGATGACTGCCACCCGCTGGGCAGCCAACCCCTCCTCCACCTGCATGACATGGGTGACCCCCGGCAGGTTTTTCCAGCCTTTTCCGTTGGTGGCATACCGAGCCAACAGATCCAGATACTGCCCGGCCGCCTTCTGTCGTTCCATCAGCAGGGAGGAAGCTTTGGCTGCCTGAGCCGCCGTGGCAAATTCTCCCCCCAGGGTGATATCCGCCAACTGTCCCCCTACAAAGGTGTAGTCCTGCCCGGGAAGCTGGGTCACCGCTTCCAACTCAGGGTAGGATTCCTTCAGCTCCCCTAAGGTGATCTGCTCCCGCAGTGTTCGAAAGCTCTCTTCCAACCCCTCAAAGTCTGCCATATCCTCCAGGGGAATGCCCGCAGCTTGAAAGATATCCCGATTGACAATAAGCCCCACAGCGTCCACGCTGTAGGGAATTCCCAGCAACGTTTCCTCCAAGGTCACCGCCTCTAAGGTGAAGGGTATGGCCTCCTTCGCCCAAGGCAGAAGGGAAAGGTCTTCCAGATACGGCTGCAGCTCCAGGGCATCTTTGTAGCCAAAAATATGAAACAGGTCCACCTGCTCCCCGGCGGTGAGGCGGGCTCGCAAAGTGGCCCGGTAGCTGGAATCTCCCCCCACCGTATGAATGCGAATACTGGCTTCCTTTCCGCAGTTTTCCAGAAAAAGATTGGCGGACTCCTGCAGAGCCTGGGCAATTTCCGGCCGGGAATTGAGAATGTTGAGGGTGATGGTGTTGGACTCCTGAGGAATATCCTGACGGATGGCCTCCACCGGTTGGGGGGGAAGGGAAAGGCTGCAGGAGCCCAGCACAACAAAAGTGTACAGAGCGGTAAAGATGGACAAAATAACGTGAAGGGCGGTGGAAAGCAAAGAAAAGCCCCCTTACTCTCAGGATAAGTCTTCCATAAAAGTATGGGGCCTTTTTTGAATGGTTATACGGATGTTAGAAATGCGGTTGCCGCCGACAACGCCATGAAAACATGCTACAAAAACTGCTGTGCCAAAGCGGCCAGTGTGGTGTCCAGCAGGACAAAGCGCTCGTTATCGGCAGAAAACTCCCCCTCCACCTCCACCGCTGTCCCCAGAGGCCGAGGGCTTTCGGCCAGCATTTTGGCAGCGGCTTTGCGCTCCTCGTAATCGGGGTAGGAAATATCGGTGTCCACCAGATTGATGATGGTCTCAAATATTTTGTCCAGCAGGATGCTGTTCACCACGTCGATGCGCTGGTCCACAATGGCGCAGGTCAGCTGGGCAATCAGCCGGCAGCGCTGAAGCTCCCCTCCGGCATAGTCCCGGCTGCGGATGAGAGCTGCCACCTTTCGGCCGTCCAGAAGCTGCCGCCCCGGATACAGCTGTACCGAAAAATCCCCATCCGACAGGGCAAGCTCCTCTGTCAGTTCAAATTCCACACTGCCCACCGCCCCAGCCGCCGTGATAAAATTGGGCAAACTGATGCGCACATACCGATGAATGGGCAGATTGAGATGTTTGGCCAAGGCGTCCCGGGTGTATCGCGCCCCGCCGTAGCGATAAGCTTCGCTGAGGGTTTCCTCCCGTTGGTCCGAAATCATCAGGGTCTGGGGGGGAAATACCGCCACCCTTACCTTCTTCGCCATCGGGTCAAATCGGGCCAAAATATAGGTGCCCGCCACAGCGTCGGCGCTGTCCGCCCCAAATAATAAAACCGTCAGTGCGTCCTCTTCCCCGGGAATGTAAGGTTCTTCCTCCAGCACGGTGGGCTGCACCGGTTGGGCAGGAGCAGAGGGGTGCACTGTGGTGACCAAAAACAAAAACAGCAGGGAGAGAAGGAAAAAAGCGGCGCAAAAACTGAGGAGAAAATAGTGAATCCGCAGCGATGTTTCCTTGTTCACAGACATTCCTCCCAAATTCAGTCATCCCTTATTGTTGACCAAATGCAGGGGGAATTAATCATAGGGGCTCTATTTGCTCAACTGTGCCCGCAGGCTCTGTAGAATTTTCTTTTCCCGCCGGGATACCTGCACCTGCGTCATTCCCAGCTCTTCGGCGGTTTGGGTCTGGGTTTTTCCCCCAAAATAGCGCAAAAACACAAGCCTTCGGTCTCCCGGCTCCAATTGCCCCAGCACCTGCTTGAGGGAAATAATATCCGAGAGCATATCCTCCGGGGAGTCCACCGGCAGATCCAACTGTCTTCCCCCATCCTCTTCCCCCGCTGTCAGGGAAAGAGGGGGAGTTGCGGCGGTAATCGCCTCCACCACCTGATTTTCTTCTACCTCTAAAATTTGGGCCAGCTCGCTGACATGGGGTTCCCGGCCGTGTTCCAGAGAAAAACGCTCCCTTGTGCGGGTGATTTTTAGGGAAAGTTCTTTGAGGGTGCGGCTTACCTTTACCGTACCTCCATCTCGAAAAAGCCGGCGCATTTCCCCCAAAATAACCGGAACAGCATAGGTGGAAAAGCGCAGCCCCCGTTCGGTGTCAAAGGCATCTGCCGCTTTGATCAGTCCCATACAGCCCGCCTGAAACAAATCGTCGTATTCCATGCCGCGGCCTTTTAGTTTTTGAGCGCAGGAGTGCACCAGCCCGATGTTGTTTTCAATTAACTCCTGGCGCGTTTCCGCCTTATTCATTGCACCTCCGGTCAACTGTGCCGCCCGGTAAAAGTCCGGGTTAACGTCACGGTGGTTCCCTTACCCGGCCGGGAGGTAACTTTTACCTTGTCGCACAAGCTCTGCATCACAGCAAAACCGAGTCCCGCCCGCTCCTCTTGGGGGGAGCTGGTGTACAAGGGTTCCATTGCCTGCTTGATATCCTCAATCCCGCAGCCCTTGTCCCGAATGCGAATCACCACACGGTTGTCGGGATAAATGGCGGCGGTTATGTAGATGGTTTGGATGCTTTCCCGGTAGCCGTGTACAATGGCATTGGTCACCGCCTCCGAAACGGCGGTTTTAATATCGGTCAGCTCATCTACGGTGGGGTCCAGCCCTGCCACAAAGGCGGCGACTGCTGTGCGGGCAAAGGCTTCGTTGGCGCTTTTGCTGGGAAAGCTCAGCCTCATTTCGTTGAGCGGTTTCATTTTCTGATACCTCCCGTTTCCATGTTGGCCAAGCGCTCCAGCCCGGCCAGACGCATTACCTTTTGGATGTGGTTGGGCAGGTTTTCGATTCTCAGCTCTCCCTCCAACTCCTGCATGAGGGCATAGCGGCCCATCACCAGGCCGATTCCCGATGAATCCATAAAGGTCACATCCCGAAAATCCAACACCAGAACCGAAGGGTGAGCCCGCTCCGCCGCCTCGTCAATCTCCTCCCGAATGGACCGGGCGACATGATGATCCAGCTCTCCTGACAGGTAAGCCGTCAGAATATCCTCCGCCAGATAAATCCGTACCGACATTATGTAGCAGCCTCCTTATGGAATCTATGACCGGACGTATTTGCTCAAATTTTCCAGCCTTATTCCTAGTTTGTCCCAAAAAAATACTCCTATTACATAGAATAGGAGATTTTGTGTAAAAATTTGGTCGGCTTTTGGCAGCCCACTCCTTTCTGTTGGGCCTATTTGGCGAACAATCAGCGAAGCATGCAAAAACCGCCCGAATCCGCAGTGGATTCGAGCGGTTTATATGATTTTTTGATTACAGCACCATGGCTTCTTCCAAGCGCTGTTTGGCGGCACAAAAATCCGCTTCCGAAATAGCGTCGGCGGTTTCGAACCGGGCCCGCACCTCCTGTTGGAAGGTGGTCTCGGTGGCTGTCAGCTCCAGCAGGCCGTTTTCGTTGAGGAGAAACTCAATCTGCAAGGGACTTCCCGCCGGCAGACCCTCCGGCAGCTCCAAAATGGCCTCTCCGATTTCGGTGCCTTCACAGGGATCCGCCATTTCCTCGGAGCACAAGCTTTCCAGCACCCGAATGGTGACAGTTTTTTGATTGGGGGCCACCGTATAGAAATCCTGAACCCGTCTGGCAGGCAGCTCGGTGTTTTTGAGGATCATATTGAACAGGATTTCCTCCTGTTCCCCGTTTTGCGGGGCAACGCTTTTAAAGGCGATGGTTCCAAAGCTGCGGCTGGTGACGTTGACAATATCCATATCCACCCCGGCACCCATGGCCCCTGCCGGCAGATTGGCCTGTCGGGCCATTTCCTGTATATCCACCTTGCCGCTGCGGATTTCCTCCCGCAGTTCTTTGGGGCTTTTTCCGGTTTCCTGCGCGGTTTTTTCAATCAGCTGGGCAAAAAAGGCTTGGCGGCTGGCGTAGATAGCCGCTCCCTTGGCCACCGCCTCATCGGGGTCAAACATCTTGACGGGGGCGGAAAACTCCTTTTGAATCCTGCGGGTAATCTGGGGCATGCGGGTGGAACCGCCTACCATCAAAATCTCACTGATCTTGTCGGCGTCGTAGCCCTTTTCAACCGCCTCCTCCAGCATCTGCCGGGTCAGCAAGATGGTGCGCTCCAGCAAATCCTCGGTGAGGGATTCAAAGACCTCCCGGGTCAGCTCCACCCGGGCTCTCTCACCCTTGTAGTTGATGGCAATGGGGGCTTTGTCCCGGGCGGAAAGCATCTTTTTGGCCCGCTCGGCAGAAAGTACCAACTCCTGAAAGGTTTCGGGGTCGGAGAGGATATCCTCGGTAGAACCGGTCTGACGGGCAAATTCCTGGGCCACATATTCGATGATGCGGTCATCCCACAGCTTTCCTCCCAGGGAGTGATCCCCTCCGGAACAGATTACCTTTATGGAACCCGGGGTGATGTGGATCATGGCAATATCAAAGGTGCCGCCGCCCAAATCGTAAACCAGCACCACCCGGTCTTCGTCCAGATCGCTAAGGCCATAGGCAATGGCGGCGGCGGTGGGCTCGTTGATGATGTTCAGGACGTTGAGCCCTGCAATTTCCCCGGCCTTGCGGGTGGCCTCCCGCTCGGCAATGCCAAAGTAGGCGGGACAGGTGATGACCACGTCGGTGATGGTTTCCGCGGGAGCCAGTTTGTTCTCTCCCTGCAGGGCGGTTACCGCATCGGCAACCACTTTTTTCAGTATGTAGGAAGAAACCTCCTCGGGGGAACGCTCCGCCCCCTGTACGCTCCAAACGGCGCCGGCTTGTCCCATCCGGTTTTTGACAAAGCTAATCACCTCATCGGGATACAGGGTGGCGCTTTCCTTGGCGGGGGTGCCCACCACCACATTGGCAGGGGATTCAAAAAACACCACCGAGGGTGTGGTCAGCTCTCCCTCCGAGTTTTTGATCACCACCGGTTTTCCGCTGGAGTCGATACAGGCAACACAGGAATAGGTGGTGCCCAGGTCTATGCCCAATACTTTGTTCATGCCGTGTCCATCCTTCTATCCTTCTGTAAATTATCCTTCCCCGGCGGCATCCTTCTCTTCCGGTGTGTAGAGATACACCGATATCCGCTCGGGCCGGATCACTTTTCCGTTTTTCTCCCAGCCTTTGGTGTGCCGAACCGCCACCTTTTTATCCTGCGACTTATCCTGGGTGGGAAGGGTGGCCAAAATCTTCTGCCGGCCTACCACCACTTCGTTCCCTTCCTGGGTGTAGGGCTCCAGTCCGTGGCGGTAGAGAAGATCGGTCAAATCGGTGCCCACCCCTTCAAATAAAGAAAGAAGTCTTTGGTAATTTTCGTCGGTAAAGGGGCGGGAGCGGTAATGCTCCATGGTTTTTTCCACATCATCAATCAGCTTGATGATATCCCCCTCCATGGAACGGGTCAGGCAGTCCAGCAGATCGTTCTTATATTGCTGTAGCTCCTGGTGCATTTGGTCAAACAGCTTTTCCTTGTGGCGATCTGTCTCAATCTTGCGGACAAACAAATGGGAAAGTTCCCGCACTGCTGTTGCCAGATTCTCCATGGAGGCATCGTTTTTTTCCCGTTGCGGCCTCTGGCCCCAATCCAGACCCAACCAGTCCAAAAAGGGAGCTGCCAGCGCCCCATAAAAGGGACGGTGCTCCTGCCAAGCCAGTTGTTCCAGCAGGGCAGCGCAGTCCTCCATCACCTTCTGCTGCTCTAAGGTGGGGGAAGGGGTAAAGGCAAAGGAGCGCAGTATTTCATACCGCTCCCAAAGCTCCCCCATGTTGGCGGCCCGCTCTTCCTGTGTAAGGGGCTGAGAAAGGGTGAGGTGGAGGGGCTCTCCCAAAGGGGGAAGATGCTCGCCGGCAAAATCACAGACCTGACAGCGAGCGTAAAACAAAAGCTGTTCCTTGGCGCTGTCCACCTTGGCCCAAGCAAAGGGCCTGCCACAGCCGGGTTCTTCCTCATAAACAAAGAAGGCATCGGCCACTGCGCCGTTGGAAAGCTCGATAACCATCGGCAGGGAAAGGGCAACTTTTTCGGGGGTTTCTTCTCCATCCAAAACCTGCTCCCGAATCAGACGTTCTGCCCGATGCAGACTGTTTGCAGGCTCCAAAAAACTCCCCCCTTGCCTTGATTGAGCTGTTTTAACAACTCATAACCATCCAATATTATAGCGTAATTGGGGTAAAAATACAACTAATTTGCCCAAATCGCCAAGAGTCTACAGGGCGGTGCCAAAAATAAGGCGCTTTTACTGTTAAGGTTGAATAGCAAATTGTCCACCTCCCTGAAGAGGCATCCGCCTATGCATAAGGTTATAAATTGCCGGAACAGGCAAACCCAATCCCTTTACTCCTTGGAGTGGAACAGCTCATGGCTGATTTCTATGCCCTTCTCGGTGGCGGCAATCCCGCCCTGACCAGTCTCCCGCAGCTGCTCGGGAAGCATCTTCCCCACTCGATACATGGCGTCGATCACCTGATCGGCGGGGATGATGGACTGCATCCCCCCCAAAGCAAGGTCGGCGGAGAGCAGGGCATTGACCGCTTGGGAGGCGTTGCGCTGAGCACAGGGCACCTGTACCAACCCGGCAACAGGATCACAGACCAGCCCCATGGCATTGATTAATGCAAGGCTGACAGCGTTGACCATTTGTTCTGTGGTTCCCCTCTGAAGGTGTACCGCCGCCGCCCCCGCCATGGCTGCCGCCACGCCGCATTCGGCCTGACAGCCACCTTCCGCTCCCGCCACGGTGGCGTTGCGGGTGATGACGGCGCCAATGCCACCAGCTACCAGCAAACCTTCCAGGATGGTTTCTGTGGACAGGTTATCCCGCTCCTGCAGCCCCACCAGCACAGCGGGCAGAATGCCGCAGGACCCTGCTGTGGGAGCTGCGCAGATCTTTCCCATGGAGGCGTTGACCTCGCTGCCCGAAAGGGCCATGGCCATCACGCGGTTGAGAAAGGGCCCGCAGAGGCTGTTGCCTTGGGAAGCGTAGGCGCCGTGGGTTTTGGCCACCCCGGTGATGAGGTTTCCCGCTGTGGGCAGCGCTTCTTCCAAGGCGCGATGGGCGCTGGCCTGCATTACTTGGTACTGCTGGAGCAACCGTTCCAACACCTGTTCCCGGCTGGCCCCGCTCAGAGCCATTTCCTCCTCCAGCACCACCTGCCAAAGGGGGTGCTTTCGCTCTTTGCTAAGAGCCACAAGACTTTCAATGCTGGTGTACATAATGGGTCTCCTCTTCTTCCATTGCTATGGCATGGGCGTGCAAAATATTGGGCATGGCTCGTATTTCCTCAATGATGCCCTTGTCCACCGGGCTGTCCGTCTCCAAAACGCAGCAGGCAAGCTTGCCTTTTGCGGTTCGGCTCACCCGCATGGTACCGATATTGACTCCCGAATGGGCCAACGCCGCCGTTACGGAGCTGACCACGCCGGGCAGATCCTTCTGCATCACCACAATGGTGGGAGCCTCCAGAGAGATTTCGGTATCAAAGCTGTCAATCCGGGTGACAAGGATCCGGCCTCCCCCCAGGGAAGAGCCCTGAATCCGCTGGGTGGGAGCGGTGGCAAGATCCCCCTGCTTCCCAAGGTAAAAGGTCATGCTTACCGTGTTTTGGTGAACATCTCCCAAATCCGCCCGGGAAAAAGAAAAGCCAAGCCCTGCTTTGCGGGCCAGCTCAAAGGATTCCCGCAGCCTTTCATCATCCTCCCGCAAGCCCAATACCCCCGCCACCAGAGCCTGGTCGGTGCCGTGACCCTGATAGGTTTCGGCAAAGGAACCGTGGAGGGCAAATTTCACATGAAAAAAGGGTTGCCCCACAATCTGGCGAGCCGCCCGGGCCAACTTAGCCGCCCCCGCTGTGTGGGAGCTGGAGGGGCCTATCATCACCGGCCCCAACACATCAAAAATACTAATGTCCATCCATACACCTGCTTACCAGTTGTTTTGTCAAAAAGGCCGGCCACCGATGGGCAGCCGGCCTTCCAATATCCTCGGAACAAAGAATTTTTCCCACAGGTCAAAACCGACCTAGTCCTCCCCACCGGTACCGAAGCACCGGCTGGCGAGCCGCCTGAACTTCGTCCGGGCGTCGCACCGCAGTGTGGTGAGGCGCTTCCCGCAGAGCCTGAGGATCCTCCAAAGCTTTTTGGTAAATGGCGGAAAGAACCTTGATCGTCTCATCCAAGGTTTCCTTGGTTTCGGTTTCGGTGGGCTCAAACATCAGGGCCTCCGGCACAATGAGGGGGAAGTACATGGTGGGGGGGGATGCATGCCGTAATCCAACATGGCCTTGGCCACATCCATGGCGGAAACCCCGGTTTCCTTCTTTAGGCGGCTGAGTCCCAGCACAAATTCATGCATACAGGGCAGATCCACGGCCAGGTCGTAGTCCTTGGCCAACCCCTGTTTGAGGTAGTTTGCGTTGAGAACGGCGTGCTTTGCCGCTGGGGAATCCCTTGGGCTCCCAACCGGAGAATATAGGCCAACGTCTTGACCACCACAGGGAAATTGCCGTAAAAGCTGCGCACCTTTCCCACCGATTGGGGCCTGTCTTCCTCCAGGGTCAAAGCCCCTTCCCAAAGGACGGGATGAGGCCGGGGCAGGAAGGGGGCCAAAAACTCCTTGCAGCCCACCGGGCCGGCTGCCGGGGGCCTCCGCCCCCGTGGGGGGTGGAGAAGGTTTTGTGCAGGTTGAGGTGGATGACATCAAAGCCCATATCTCCAGGGCGGATGATTCCCATAATGGGGTTGAGGTTGGCGCCATCGTAATACACAAGGCCCCCCGCCTTATGAACGATATCGGCAATGGCTGTCATATCCTTTTCAAACAATCCAGGGTGTTGGGGTTGGTGAGCATCAGCCCTGCGGTATTTTCATCACAAACAGCCCGCAGTTTTTCCAAGTCCACGCACCCGTCCGGCCCGGAGGCCACATTGATCACCCGAAAGCCTGCCATGACGGCGCTGGCCGGGTTGGTACCGTGGCGGAATCGGGGACGATGATGTTGGTTCGCCTTGTATCCCCCCGGGAATGGTGGTATGCCCGAATCAGCAGCAGCCCTGCGTATTCTCCGTGGGCCCCCGCCGCGGCTGAAAGCTCATGGCGTCCATACCGTGATCTCGCAAAGATACCGTTCGCCAGAGCCAAAACCTCCAGACAGCCCTGCACCGTTTCCTCCGGCTGAAGAGGATGGATGCCCGTAAAGCGGGAAGAGCCGCCACCTGCTCGTTGAGTTTGGGGTTATACTTCATGGTGCAGGAGCCTAAGGGGTAAAATCCGCTGCCCACCCCAAACACCTGCCGGGCAAGGGGCGGGTGTAGTGACGGGCCACTTCGCTTTCACTCATCTGAGGCAACCGGGGTGGAAGCTTTCGTCCCAGCTCTGCCGGAAGAGGGGCCACCTCCTGCTGAGAATGTCGCAGGGGGGAAGAACCTGGGTTATCTGGCTTTTGCTGTGCTCAAACAACAGCTTCACTTCGCCACCTCCCCTAAGATGCTGATTAGCAAATCAATTTCTTCCTTGGTGTTCATTTCGGTGCAGCACCAAAGAATTTGGTTTCCCTTTAGAGGCAATCCACCCAAAATGCCGTTTTCGGCCAGACGGGTGTTTAGCTCCTCGGCGGAAATGGGGCACAGGGTGACAAAACTCGTGGAAAAATTCCCCCGGATACACCAGCTCAAAGCCGGGCAGGGCAGAAATTTTTTGGGCGGCATAATGGGCCTTGGTCCGGCACTGCTGGGCCACCTTCGTCATCCCTTCTTCCCCCATGGTGGCCATATAGACCGAGGCGGTCAGGGCACAGTGGGCCTGATTGGAGCAGACATTGGAGCTTGCCTTTTCCCGGCGGATATGCTGCTCCCGGGCCTGCAGGGTAAGGACAAAGCAGCGTTTGCCGTCCAGGTCGGTGGTCTGGCCCACAATGCGGCCGGGCAGCTTGCGGGTCAGGGCTTGGGTGCAGGCCATAAAGCCTAGGTATGGCCCTCCAAAGCTTAGGGCATCCCCAAGGGCTGGCCTTCCCCTACGGCGATATCGGCACCGCACTCTCTCGGGGGAGCGGTACAGCATCAGGGCAAAGGGTTGCAGCCGGCAATGAGCTTGGCCTTTTTATCGTGTGCCAACCGGGCAGCTTTTTCCCAATCCTCAACCAGACCAAAAAAAGTTGGGGGATTGGATGTAGACGCAGGCGCTCTCTCATCCAGCAGGGACTCCAGAGCCTCCAAATCGGTGACCCCGTCCTTGACGGGAAGGAGCAGCACCTTGCCTCCGGCGGCCTCGGTGTAGGTGGTGACCACCTGAATGGTGTCGGGGGTGGGCTGCGGCCGAAATCAGCACCGTCTGGCGCTTTTTCTCCCGGCACATGGAGCAGCCTCGGCAGCGGCGCTGGCTCCGTCCGTAAACCGAGGCATTGGAAACGTCCATCCCAGTCAACTCACATATCATGGTCTGATACTCAAAGATGGACTGCAAAATCCCCTGACTAATCTCCGCCTGGTAGGGAGTGTAGGCGGTGACAAACTCCTCCCGGGAGGTGACCGCTCCCACCATGGCGGGAATGTAATGCCGGTAGGCGCCTGCTCCCCGGAACAGGGTGGGGAAGACGGTATTTTTTGCCGCAAGGGCCTCCATCTTTCGACGAATCTCCAGCTCGGAGGCTCCTCGGGAATGGTCCAGCTGCTCCACACGCTTGACAGTGTCGGGAATATGGCCATAAAGGGCGTCTAAATGAGACAGACCCAAGGCGGCCAGCATCTCATCCCGCTGCACATCGGTGGCAGGAAGGTATCCTGACATGCGTTTCTCCTTATTTTTTAATGACGAACCTTACTCTTCGGTCTGACAAAAGGTTTCGTACCCTTCGGCGCTGAGGGTTTCCTCCCGCTCGGTGATGTTTTCCACTTCCACCAGCCAAGCCTCGTAGGGGTTGTCGTTGATGGCCTCGGGGGTGTCCAACAGCTCCTCGTTGATCGCGCGGACCACACCGTGACAGGGCTGTAAATATCAGAAACCGCCTTGACGCTTTCCACATCCCCCAGGCTCTCGCCGGCCACAACCTCGTCCCCCACCGAAGGCAGGTTGACAAAGACAATATCTCCAAGGAATCCTGGCAAAAATCGGTGAGTCAATCCGAACTACATCATCGTCCAATTCTTCCAGCCCACTCATGGATTTGGTGTACGAAAGATTCGCAGGATTGTTCATGGTGATAGCCTCCTGAATTTATACTTTTTTAGAACCCTCATTCAATCAGGGACGCACCCGGCGGGCAGAAGATGAATTTGCCGCCCGGCCTGTGTTCTTCTGAACGGGGATTCTGTTTGTTATGCTTTTTTTATAGAAGGGCATGGGGGTGATGACCGCTTCCACCCGACGGCCCCTCACGTCCACTTCGATGGGAGGTTTCGGGAGGATAGTCGCCGTTTTGCAGCAAAGCCATGGCGATGGGATATCCCAGGTAAGGGCTGTGGGTTCCCGATGTGGTAATGCCCACTTTTTCCCCGTCCCAGGAAAACCTCGCAATTTTCCCGCACACAATGCCTCGTCCGGTCCACTTTAATCCCAACGCGAATTCGCTTTTGAGGCTGGGACATAAGCAGCCTTTCCGGGAAGTCTTCTGCTTTGTTTAGCTTGACGGCAAAACCCAAACCGCACTCCAAAGGGGGAGATGCTGGGGCTGAGTTCATGGCCGTAAAGAGGCATCCCCGCTTCCAGACGCAGGGTATCCCTGGCACCCAGGCCGCAGGGCAAAAGGCCAAAGCCTTGTCCGGCTTCCATCAGAGCATCCCAAAGGTGGCAGGCATCCTCGGGAGCACAGTACAGTTCAAATCCGTCCTCACCGGTGTAACCGGTGCGGGAAATCAGGCAGGGTTTTCCTGCCACCACAGCCGTTTCGGTAAAGGAGTAATACTTGGAGGGAATGTGTTGCTGCTCGGTCAACTTGGAGAGAATTTCTTGGGAAGCGGGGCCCTGAAGCGCCAGTAGGGCATACTGCTCCGACACATCGGTTAAGGTGGCCCCTTCGATGAGATGCTCCTGCATATGCTTAAAGTCCTTTTCCCGGCAGGCAGCGTTGACCACCAGCATATAGCACTGAGAGGACAGGCGATAGATCAGCAGATCGTCCACGGTGCCGCCACTTTCGTAGCACATGGGGGAGTAGCGAATCTTCCCATCCGCCATACCGGCTACGGTGTTGGTCAAAAATGCGGTCCAGAGCCTCCTGAGCGGAGGGACCTTCTACCAGAAATTCTCCCATATGGGAAACATCAAACAATCCGGCGGCGGTGCGCACCGCCTGATGTTCCGCAATGATGGAGGAGTACTGCACCCGGCAGCAGGTAGCCCGCAAAGGGCACCATTTTACCCCCCGCCGACAGATGTCGGGGATACAGGGGTTGTTTTTAACTCCATGTAAAAAACCTCCTTTAAATCGGTGAAAATGCAAAAAAAGAACGGGTGCGTGCAGCCACGCCTCCGTCTTGGCACCTGAAGATTAACCCGCAGTGGCTGTTCGCCAATTTCCTGTCCAGGCCTGCTTTTTCGGTGTCACAATGGAATGACTCTCCAAAGCAACGTCCAAATCCGGTCCTTTGCCTGAATTTTGGTGGTTTCCCTTCGGCTCGGCAGCAGCGGGGCATCTCCCGGATTTTGTTCCCTATAATCGTGGAAATCGCTATTCTATGTGTATGATTTCCAGTATAGCGCGGAAAATCAGCCGGTGCAAGTAGCCACAATGAATTTGGCAGTTTTAAATAAAAACTTCCTATATTTCCATATAATCCTACCACAGCGCCTTACTTTATAAAGCCTCTTTACTCCGGCAGCACCACCTGTGTTAAGATGGCCCCGCTGTAGTAGTTGGCCAAAATCTCCTCAAAATCCGCTCCCTGCCGGGCCATAAAATCCGCCCCGTACTGAGAAAGCCCCACCCCGTGGCCATAGCCGTAAACCACAAAAAGAAAGCTGCTGCCGGTATCCACCACATCAAAAATTGTGGGAGCGCAGATCCAGCAGCTGTGCGGATATCTTTGCCGTGGAGGATCTTTCCCCCCACCTCGATGGAGACGATATAGCCGGAGGGCGAGCGCTCCATGGCTCCAAACCAGGTATCCGCCGGCCCCGAAAGATCCGAGTTCGGGATATGCACCCAGCAGCAGCCCTTTTCAGCTCCTCATAGGGAAACTCCTCCTCCGTTTCGTAGTCGGGGGCCACGGTAGTCCCCCTCGCTGTTGGCGGGACGCAGATAGGGAACCCCATCCCCCTCCCAGACGTTGGAGGCATCCTCCGTCACCCCCGAAGAGATGGCGTGATAGGCCGCCGCAATGGGCTCGCCGTCATACTCCAACACCAGATGGGCCACACTGTCTGCGGCAGCGCAGGACCTTTTCCCAATACTCGTCCGCCTTGTCCCCGTAAAAAGCGCGGGCTGTTTCTTCGGTAATATATACCTTCATGTTGGAAGGATCTACCTTGAAATCTGCCCCCTTCAGCTCGGGGTCGGGGTTTTCCATCTGAGTCCGGTGGTGGTGCAGGGCATAGGTGTGAGCCGCCACCGCCTGAGCCTTGAGAGCCTCGCTGTGAAAGGATGCCGGCATCTCGGCGGCCACCGCTCCCCGGATATAATCCTGCACCAAAACGGTATGAATTTCCCCTGTGCTTTCATCCAGCAGCCGAAAAGCCTCCACCCCCAGCACAGCCGAGGAGGTAGCCGGCTCCTCCCCCACCGGAAACGCAGGTGGTGCTTGCGGCGCCACTAAGGTATCCTCTTCTTCTGCTGCCGTTGGGGGCAGTGTTGGCTGTGTTTGCGCAGGCAACTGTTGAGGGGTGTGAATGACCGACCCAGGCTCTCCTGCGGAATGGGTGGGATAGCCCACGGCAATCATGGGAATGACCAGCATAGACAGTGCGAATACGGCAATAAAGAGCAGTGCGCCCTTCATCATCAA
>JBMNHF010000015.1:0-139141 GCA_050950205.1 Oscillospiraceae bacterium | reverse complement strand
TTCATATTGTTCACTCCCACAACTTTCATTGGCTATATTCAGATCCGGTCTGTGCCTTTTGTCATTCCAATCACGCGGTTCTTTTTGTCTCAAAGCCAGTCTGCCGTTTTATCTACTTTATTCGTGGACGTTAATTTTATAAGGAATTGCTGATAAGGGGGTCCGCCCAGAGTTGTGTAAGCCAGCGTTAACTTCTAAGATATCATACCAATTATTTAAAAATAACACAAGAACAGGGGCATTTTCGAACCTTTTTGCCCTTATTTGTATAAACTGAACTATCAGCAATTGGTGGGAATACAGCTCGTTTGTCGGGAAAGGTGGGTATATCATGCGAGAAATCGCCTACAACAGGGAAAAGGCTGTGGCCTATGCCCATACATGGGCCTTTGGCCGAAATCCAAAATATTTTAACTTCACCGGTTTTGGCGGCGACTGTGCTAATTTCGCTTCTCAGTGCATCTATGCCGGTATCGGCGTGATGAACTACAAGCCATTGTATGGTTGGTACTACAATTCCCCCGATGATCGCACCCCCTCCTGGTCGGGGGTGCCATATCTCTACAACTTCTTGGTGGGAAACAAGGGAGTGGGTCCCTACGCCACCGAAACAAATCTGGCAGCCATGGAGCTGGGAGATATCATCCAAATTGCCACCTATCGGGATGATTTTAACCATACATTGGTGGTGGTGGAAAGTGACGGCTCCGGTAATCCAGAAACTCTGCTCATTGCCGCCCACAGCTATGACAGTGATTACCGCCCTTTGGCCACCTATGAAATTCGCAGGATGCGCTGTCTGCACATTCTGGGTGGGCGAACTTGGTAAACCACAAAAGTGTACACCATAACTGCAAGAAATACATACCTCGAGTACCGAATTGGGCGAAATCGGTACTCAATTTTTTTATTCCAGCAGCTTGCGCAGCTCAAAAAGCTTGGTCAAAGCCTCGATGGGGGTGAGGGTATTCAGATCCAAGCGCTTGAGTTCCTCCTCCACCTCCGATGCTTTTTGAGATGCTAAACTGATTTGATAGCCGTCCTCTTCCCGGGCAGGGCGGGCCCCCTTCCCTTCCCGGACAGGGCGGTCATTTTCCAAGTCGTTGAGAATTTCATGGGCTCGTTTGACAATGGAGTCGGGAATGCCTGCCAGTTTGCTTACCTCAATGCCATAGCTGTCGTCCGCACCGCCTTTTACAATTTTGCGTAAAAAGGTGATGTCGTCTCCCCTCTTTTTCACCGCTATATTGTAATTTTTCACGCGGGACAAAGTGTTCTCCAGCTCGGTGAGCTCGTGGTAGTGGGTGGCAAACATGGTGCGGGCCCCCAGCTTTTTGGGGTGAGCAATGTACTCCAACACTGCCCGGGCTATGCTCATGCCATCATAAGTGGAGGTGCCTCTGCCAATCTCATCCAGAATCAGCAACGATTTGGAGGTAGCGTTTTTTAATATGGTGGCCAGCTCAACCATTTCCACCATAAAGGTAGATTTTCCGGTAGACAAATCATCGCTGGCGCCAATGCGGGTATAGATGCCGTCCACAATGCCGATGGTGGCGCTGGCTGCCGGTACAAAACACCCCATCTGCGCCATCAGAACAATCAAAGCAGTCTGGCGCATATAGGTGGATTTTCCCGCCATGTTGGGGCCGGTGATGATGGCAATTTGATGTTCGCCGCAGTCTAACATCACGTCGTTGGGCACAAAGGGCAAGCCGTCCAACATCTGCTCCACCACCGGGTGCCGCCCTTCCTTGATGATAATCTGGTCTCCGGTGGTGATGGTGGGGCGAACATAGCGATTATCTAAGGAAACTCTGGCAAAGGAGCAGAACACATCCAGTCGGGCAATCGCCGAGGCCGAGGCTTGAATTCGGTGCAGCTCCCGGGCAATGGTCACCCGCACCTGCTCGAACAGCTCGCTCTCCAACGCGATGGCCTGATCATGAGCGGAGAGAATCCGGTTTTCCAGTTCCTTCAGCTCCTGCGTGATGTACCGCTCTCCGTTGGCAATGGTCTGCTTGCGAATATAGTGTTCCGGTACCTGTGCCAGTCCCGATTTGGAAACTTCTATGTAGTAGCCAAAAACTTTGTTGTAGCGAATCTTTAGGTTTTTGATGCCGGTGGACTCCCGCTCCGCCCCCTCCATAGTAGAAAGCCGCTCCTTGGCGGTTCCCATCAGCTCCCGCAGCTCGGCCAGCTGCGGATGGAAGCCGCTTTGAATGACGCCTCCCTCCTTGAGGTTGACGGGGGGCTCCTCCACAATGGCGGAGGCAATCAGTGCGGAAATGTCCTCCAGGGGATCAATTTCTTCCCGAATGGCGCACAAAAAATGGGATTTTACCGGTTCCAGCGCCTTTCGAACCGATGGAAGGTTGGCCAGAGTCCGCCCCAGCGTCAGCACCTCTCGAGGGGTGGCATTGCCGTACACCACCCGGGTGATAAGCCGCTCCAGGTCAAAGATGTACTCCAAAGTCTCGCTGACCTGCTCCAACAGCAGCTCATCGCTGTAAAGCTCCTCCACCGCATTGAGCCGCTTTTCAATTTCTGCCGGCCCGGTGAGGGGCTGGGTAATCCAGTTTCTCATCAGCCGCTTGCCCATGGGGGTTTTGGTTTTGTCCAACACCCACAAAAGGCTACCTTTTTTCTCCTTAGAGCGGATGGTGGCGAGCAACTCAAGGCCGGTGCGGCAGTTTTCATCCATCTGCATGGTGCGGTCTTCCTGCTTGACCACCACGCTGCACAGCCGCTCCAACCCTACCTTTTGGGTTTCCCGCAGGTAGGAAAGAAGCCCGCCCAGCGCACAGATACAGCGGGTTCGATCTTCCAATCCCAAAGCGGAGAGCTGATCTTGGCCAAAGTGATGCTGCACCTCCTGCCGGGCCGCTCCAAAGCGGCAGCATTCGTCATCCAGCATATCGGCGGTGCAGACCAGCCGCTCCCGCATAAACCGGGCGATTTGGCGCTTGTCCACAAAAGCGGGATTGAATATAACCTCTCGGGGAGCATATCGGGCCAGAGCGTTCATGACCGCTCCCTCATCGTCGCTGTTTAGCTCTATAATCTCCACCTGTCCGGTGGAGATGTCGGCAAAGACAAGACCGTAGCCCTGTTCCCCGTAATAGATGCTGCAAAGAAAATTGTTAGAATCTTCCTCCAGCAGGTCATCCTCCATCAGGGTGCCGGGGGTAATCACCCGCACCACTTCCCGGGATACTACGCCCTTGGCAAAAGCAGGATCCTCGGTCTGCTCGCAGATAGCTACCTTATATCCGGCCTTGACCAGGCGGGCTATGTAAGTTTCACTGCTGTGATAGGGCACACCGCACATAGGGGCCCGCTCCGCCAGTCCGCAATCGCGTCCTGTCAGAGTAAGCCCCAAAACCCGGGAAACCTCCTGCGCATCTTCAAAAAACATTTCGTAGAAGTCGCCCAAGCGAAAGAATACAATATGATCTTTGTGACGCTCCTTGATGCGGAAATACTGCTGCATCATAGGGGTAAGACCCTGTTGGATCAGTTGTTCCACCTTATTCAAAGTGCGTCACCTCATATAAAGTCGTTATCAGCCGCAACCGGAGCATCCGCTGCAGTTGCCGCCACAGCTTTCCTCATACTCAATTAGTTCAGGGTTTTTGCCGTCGGCACTGCCCTGAATAATCTGGTTAATATAGGATAGAACCGTTTGGAATTCTGTCCGGGCTTCGTTGTAAGCGACCATGTTGGGATTGGTAAAGATTTTACCGTAAGCATCCTTTACCTGAGCATCCAGCTCTTTCATTTTTTCTTCGCTGCGATCGGTCTTTTGAATTTCTGCGTTTAGCTGTTCACGCAACATATAAAAAGAGCGAATCAGCTCCTGCAGTTCCTCGTCTTCTTCGTTGCGTTGCTGAGCCATTTGCAAAGCAATGTATTTGTCGTCTGCCTGAATTGCCTTGCCAAGCTCTCTTGCCGCCCGGATTGCATCCATTTTTATTCTCCTTTTATATCTATTCCATTGTTTCAGCGGTACCCACAACCGCCCATTGCAGAGCCTGTGTTACCCGTACCGAAACAAAATTGCCAATGAGACTTTCTTCACCGTCAAACTCCACGATAACGCCTTGCTCATTTTTTCCCGTCAAGCGGCCGGGAGCGGTTTTGCCTTTGCCCTCTGCCAGCACCCTAACAGTATGCCCCACCAGATTTTGATGATGCTCCATTCCGATGTTCCGCTGAAGAGCCAGCATTCGGTCAAAGCGCTTCTGCTTGACGCTGTAGGGCGTATCGTCGGGCAAATCCGCCGCCTTGGTTCCCTCCCGTTTGGAATAGAGGAAGGTAAAGAGAGAGTGGTATCTCACCCGCTCAATCAACCGATAGGTGGCTTCAAAGTCCTCCTCGGTCTCCCCCGGAAAGCCTACGATGATATCGCTGGTAAAGGAAACTCCGGGGATTTTTTCCCTCGCATAATCAATGAGTTCCAGGTATTGCTCCGCTGTGTATCTCCGGTTCATGGCCTTTAAAATCCGGTTGGAACCGCTTTGAACCGGCAAATGGATATGATTGCATACTTTTTCGCAGCGGGCGATGGTATCAATGAGCTCCCGGGTGCAGTCCTTGGGATGACTTGTCATAAAGCGGATGATAAACTCTCCCGGCAGTGCATTAAGGGTTTCCAGCAGCTGGGCAAAGCTGACAGGGGGATTGAGGGTTTTGCCGTAGGAGTTTACATTCTGCCCCAGCAGTCCAATTTCCTTATAGCCTGCCTGAATGAGGCCCTCCACTTCCCGAACAATATCGGAAAGCTCCCGGCTGCGTTCCCGCCCCCGCACCAAAGGCACCACACAGTAGGTGCAGAAATTATTGCAACCGTACATTACCGGCACCCAAGCCCGGATGGAACCGTCCCGAAGCACCGGCAAATCCTCTTTTAGGGAAGGCTCCTCCTGAGAAATATCCACAAAGCGCCCGCCCTGGCTGAGCTTTTTCCATAACAGCTCCGGCAAGCGACCAATGGAGTGGGTACCAAAAATAAGATCCACATAAGGGTAGCTTGTTTTAAGCTTTTTGGCAATATGGGGCTGCTGTGTCATACAGCCACACAGTACAATGATCATATCTCGGTTTTGTTCCTTAGCGGCTTTTAAAGCTCCTACATTGCCAAACACTCTGTCCTCGGCGTTTTCTCGAACGGCACAGGTGTTGAAGAGAACAATGTCAGCACTAAGGGGCTCCTCTGTCATGGCATAACCCATTTCCGACAGCATTCCCGCCAGCTTCTCGCTATCCGATACATTCTGCTGGCAACCAAAAGTTCGAATGTGGGCGGTGGGGGTTTTACCGCAAAGGGAAAAGAGCCGCTCGTTATGGCGGCGCACCAGCCCGCTGTAATCCTCGCGGGTTTCGGGTTGTTTGATTTCGGTCTGATACTTCTTATTCATAACCAGTTCATTATACAGGGAAGTCCGCCAAAAATCAACATTCTTCCCCTTTCTTTTCTTCAAAACCTAACATATCCACTCCCCCCGTGAGGAGGGAGACACCGCGAGGAGGGAGACTGACGGTTCAGCATCACGCTGTCAACGACATTTCGTTGTTATTTCAATCCACTCCCTCCGCGAGGAGGGAGACATCAGTAAGTAGGGGCGGGGTCTGCTTGCCTTGCCTAAACCACATTTCAATCCACTCCCTCCGCGAGGAGGGAGACCTGCTGAGCTATACAAGGGATCGTATGCGTATATTTAGATATTTCAATCCACTCCCTCCGCGAGGAGGGAGACGCGTACCGGCGGCTGCGCGATGCGCCATCTCTGCGATTAAATTTCAATCCACTCCCTCCGCGAGGAGGGAGACTGCTTACAATTAGTCCCGAAGATATTGATGACCGCAAGGAGATTTCAATCCACTCCCTCCGCGAGGAGGGAGACAAAGCGTGGGGACGCCTGGTACCCGGTGCCTACGCAGCCGGATTTCAATCCACTCCCTCCGCGAGGAGGGAGACTCGTAGCTGCTGGGCTGCCGTAATGGGCGCCTTCCGCCAATTTCAATCCACTCCCTCCGCGAGGAGGGAGACGACTCCAATCAGCTTCATCCGCGGTAGCGGGTTCTTGGCATATGATTTCAATCCACTCCCTCCGCGAGGAGGGAGACATAGGGCTATGGCACGTCAAGCGGTGACACCCAATCTTAACCATCGATTTCAATCCACTCCCTCCGCGAGGAGGGAGACCGATTCAAATCATCATGTTTGTCCTCGCAGCTCCATATTTCAATCCACTCCCTCCGCGAGGAGGGAGACCGTATAAGCTTCGTAGATGCTATTTCAATCCACTCCCTCCGCGAGGAGGGAGACTTGCCACCAGCGCTTGAAGTGTGTACGCATTTCAATCCACTCCCTCCGCGAGGAGGGAGACGTTGTTGCTGAACATTTGCCCCGACCTGGTGAATTTCAATCCACTCCCTCCGCGAGGAGGGAGACTTTGCATGTGCTGCCGGTCACCATGCGGGATTTCAATCCACTCCCTCCGCGAGGAGGGAGACCTGCATGACCTGATCTCCCCCAGCGGTCGCATATTTCAATCCACTCCCTCCGCGAGGAGGGAGACGGCCCAGCGGTGAGTTGGCAGCTGACTGGCTATTTCAATCCACTCCCTCCGCGAGGAGGGAGACCGAGCTCAGGATACAATCATTACGTTTTCATTTCAATCCACTCCCTCCGCGAGGAGGGAGACCGCTCTCCCATCAGCGGTAGCATCCTTAGAGGCGGATTTCAATCCACTCCCTCCGCGAGGAGGGAGACCCAGCAAAGACTCAACTGCGGTTGCGATGGTAAAATTTCAATCCACTCCCTCCGCGAGGAGGGAGACCTCTCCATATCTTGATACTTTTCAATTGGCAAAAGATTTCAATCCACTCCCTCCGCGAGGAGGGAGACTCTTTGTGCGATCATGCGTACGGAGCTTCGTGAAGATTTCAATCCACTCCCTCCGCGAGGAGGGAGACTGCCAGCTTACAGGGTTGATGTCATATTTCCTATTTCAATCCACTCCCTCCGCGAGGAGGGAGACATGCAAACTGCGGGCATATGGCTATAGCGTTAGCATTTCAATCCACTCCCTCCGCGAGGAGGGAGACGCCACGGTCAGCAAGCTATTACAGACCCAACTGGGATTTCAATCCACTCCCTCCGCGAGGAGGGAGACACTCGAGGCGGTAATACGACTTGACCTCTGAGCTATTTCAATCCACTCCCTCCGCGAGGAGGGAGACCTGACATGCCGGCACGATTCACAACGCCAGCGGATTTCAATCCACTCCCTCCGCGAGGAGGGAGACACAAGTTGCAGATGTAGCCTGCCGCACCGATCAATTTCAATCCACTCCCTCCGCGAGGAGGGAGACGACATTTCACCGCCTTGTGGCGATGGTGGTCTTATTTCAATCCACTCCCTCCGCGAGGAGGGAGACCCGGATCGGTAGTCGCCTACAGTCGCGTAGCGAAATTTCAATCCACTCCCTCCGCGAGGAGGGAGACATATACCACGTGGTTGATCCACTGACGCCTGTATTTCAATCCACTCCCTCCGCGAGGAGGGAGACAAGACCTTGAATTATCATAGCTCATTTATACTGGTATTTCAATCCACTCCCTCCGCGAGGAGGGAGACTCCTATCCTGTGCCTCTCCCAATATTCCTTTCTATTTCAATCCACTCCCTCCGCGAGGAGGGAGACCTGATGATTTTTACCAGCTCTTGTAGGCGAGCGTAAGATTTCAATCCACTCCCTCCGCGAGGAGGGAGACTTGTTGAACAGCGCCTACCGTGCAAAGGCAATCCATTTCAATCCACTCCCTCCGCGAGGAGGGAGACAGCAAAACTATACAATAAAGTTATTCTGTTACACGATTTTCGTTGTGAAATACCACATTTTATTAAAAATGGGAAATCTAGCGGTGCATTTAGGCACTTTTGGGGCTGAAAAATGGCATCGAATTGGGTGCGAATAGATTGGATTATCGATGTGAGCTTGGGGTTCGCACTAAATAATCAACACCCCTTCCACATCGACTCCTGGTTTAACCCCAATATGTTCCACCCTGGAACGGTAGGAGTTTCCCAGATTATAAAACCGCAAGCTGTCTAGTTCAGGATCAATGATTTGCTTTAGCTTATGTTTCACCATAGCCAGTTGCGAAGCATCTAGCACACATTCAAATACCGAATTCTGTACCCGTTGTCCGTAATTGATACACTGCTTTGCCACCTGGCGTAGGCGCTTGCGTCCCTGGGCAGTCTGAGTGTTGACATCATAAGTAATCAGCACCAACATATTAACGCCTCACTTCCACAAAAAAGGAGGATACCCATCTAGATCTCCGCGGAGATAACGAGCTAGAAGCATACTTTGCACATAAGGAAGCAAGCCCCACTGGATTTTTTCTTCCAAAAACGGATGCGTAATGGTTTCCTGTTTACGGGTTTGCCAAGCGTTCAGTACTGTTTTTCGAGTCGTGTCATCCATGATGACCGCTCCATTTTCCTGTACTGTAAACCCTTTGCTGTTTACTTCCCGCTTATTTATAAGGGACAATACAAAGCGGTCTGCCATAACCGGGCGCAACTCCTCCATCACGTCTAGCGCAAGGGAGGCCCGCCCTGGGCGGTCCCGATGAAGAAAGCCCACATAGGGATCAAGCCCTACCGTCTCCAGAGCAGAGGCAGTATCGTTACTGAGCAGCATATATACGAAGGAGAGTAAGGCGTTGACCTTGTCCAGTGGAGGCCTGCGGTTGCGACCGGTAAAAGTAAAGTCTTCCTTTTGCTGTAAAATCAAATCGTCAAAAACTCCAAAATAGCGCATAGCACCCTCGCCCTCCACTCCCCTCAATTCCTCCAGGGTTTGGCATTTAGGTACCTGCTCCAAGGATTGCTGAATCTGCCTAGATGCTGATTTTAATTTGTTGACATCCAGACGAAGCCCATGATCCCGGGTGGCTCGCTCAATGACCCAGCGAGTATTAAACAGCTTTCCAATCATCATGCTTTTTGCAATTCCCAGAGATGAATTTGGGCATTCTGACACCCGATATTGGGTCTTGCGCAACAGTACATTTCCCCGAGTCTTTCCCTGCACCCGGGCGAGAAAGTGACCATTTGCTGTCAGAAAGCAAAGACCGATGTTGGATTTGGCGCAGGCCCCCATCAACGCCGGACTGGCACCGGTGTAGCCAAAAGTTACAATTCCTTCCAGGTTGTGAAGGGGCAAACGCAGCATGTCTTGCTCCTCTTTGCGAACCACTACATTTTCTCCGTCCAGAGCCAGATATGTGTTGGGGGAGGTGACATATAGCGTGTTTAGTAGCTTTTTCATTCCTGCACCTCCCCTATCATGGCCTGGATATAGGCTGCAGTCGATCGCTTTTTCACCAGCTTGGGCAAGCACAGATCCACCAAAGAGCAGGCGCGGCAGGATTTACTTGGCTTTGCCTTAGGGGTATGGCCTCGGCGGTAATAAAGGTGCATTTCCTCCAACAGCTCCTTCACTCTGTTGCGCAGAGCATTGTCTAAGAGCACCGACAAACGCCGGCGGGTTTCCCCGTAAAAAATGAAACCTTCCGGCACATCACAGGCCAACATTTCCTCGAGGCACATAGCCTGAGCACAAAGCTGGAGAAGATCCGCATCCTGTTCCTTGGGCCTTCCCCGCTTGTATTCCACCGGAACCGGGCGGTAGCGTTCTTTTTGATCATGAAGCACAACACCCTTGGAGTTCCGGTGAAATTCCACCACATCGCAAACTCCCCGAATTCCCAACGCAGAGGAAAACACCGGCATGCTCCGGACAATGATGATATTTCTTCGTTTTTCGAGGTCAGCTTTGTGGACTCTATCGTGAAGGAATCCCCCTTCTGTGGTCAAAAGATTTTCCTGCCACGCCTGTTCGATATGGATTAGCGCCCACTGTCGACGGCAGAATGCAAAGTGCTGCAAACCGGACAGGGCGAGAAAATTCTCCTCCGCATACACGACCTTATACCATTCGTGTCAGAGTCACCCCTTGAGGAATGGCGTCTTCCTCCACCTCAATCAGATAGTCGGAGAACGCTCGCGGGGGAATCTCCCCGTTTCTACGGGACACCTTGATGAGATCAAATAACTTGTGGGCAGGAGCATTGCCCAGTTCGCTGTCGTGGCGAAATACCATAAGCTCCCGCACCGCCATTTTTCCCCGGGCGGCGGAGCGATCATGCTCAAACAGGTTGATGATAGCCTCCCACAGCAGATCCAAATCCTCTTGGGAAAAACCCGTTACCTTTCTGGCCAAATTAGCCGAGACATAACCTTCCGCCCGGTAAAGTCCGTAGGGTACAATGTGCTTGCGCCCCATTTCTGTATTTTTCTTTTCCGCATCGGCTTCGGTGGTAATGGCTATGCGGGTGATGGTTACCTCTTGGGGAACAATGGGGTCAACGCTTCGGGCAAATCCCAGCTGCACCGGGCCCCGCACCTGGCCGCAGTTGAGCGCAGCCTTGACAAAGGTAGTCATCACAGCACCAAAGGTACGGATATCATAGAAGTTTTTACACATAAAATCCCGGATTTTCTCGTCTAATTGAGGGTCGTTTTTCTTGGCAGCTTTTATGTTTTTCTCATCAATGTTGAGACTTAAGTAAGCGGTTTTGTCGCTGGCATTAAGGGGGGTATTCTCTTTAATGTATATTTTATAGCCCGGTGCATCCTCCTTGACCATCTCCACATAATTTCGGATTTTTCGCTTGAGGCAGACATCGGTGACAATGCCATAACCCGTTTCCGGGTCTATACGGGGCATGTTTCCTGCATCCGGGTCACCGTTGGGGTTTCCATTTTCTACGTCAAAGAATATAACAAAGTCGTAACGATTACTGATTGCCGCCATTTGTCTGTTCCTCCTTTTTGTTATATCTGGCTTGTACCTGATGATAATAGCCCAACATAAAAATGCCTTGATCTTTTAAGGAAAAATGGGTTGGCAAGGGGTCTTTTTCTATCTCCAGCTTGTCCAGCAGTCGGGCTTTTTCCCTCTCATGCCAGCTGCCATACTCTGCTTTGGCGGTATGATAGTGGGACAGTTTAAGCAGCTGCGGAAAAACACTGCCCGGTGTTGCACAGGCTGAGGTAAAGTACCGATCCTTAATGGTGGTGTTGATACCGGGATTGGCCTGCTTTTGTGCATCCTCCAACAGGGCAAACAGGCGGCCCAACACATAAGCCCGGTGATTGCTATCCTTGTTCAGCGCCACAGTTGTCACCTCTTCTTCCTTATGATTGTGAAGTAAATATGCTTTGATGATGGCTGCCCGTCCCCGGTTGACATTGCGATCCGCCCGAATGCGGATCATCACCGCCCCAAACAGCGACTGAGGATAGGCTGCACCGGTCAGAATGGAGCGCATCACCGCCCCGGCCAGCAAGGGCGAAGGGGTTTTATCTTTGCTGTTGGGGGGAACCGTTTCGAACAGCAGCGCCGGAACCGAAAGGTACTGGCGTTGGTCAAACGCAGGCCTTTGAATTTCCAACCGCAAATAGTGGCGGCGCAGATTTTCCAGCATATTGCCAAAGGTGTCCTGCAGAAAAAACCGGACCGAAATTCTGGCAGCATTGGGAGCCAGTCCCAGCACATAAAACCGCTTGTCCAAAGAAACGTTGTCCAGTGGCTTGCCTTGAGCAAGAAGCTTCATCACTCCCGCCAGTTGGCTATCGGCATCGGCGGTGGGAAATGCAAAAAGAGAAAAGAGTTTTTGGGGCTGAGGATCTGCCTGCTCTGCCCAATAAATCATCACGGTATCCCCAATCTGATTGGAATGCTTCCGTTGATTGAGCAGGTGGTTGATGGCAGTGACATAGGCAAAGGCTGCATATTTTCCCACCGGGGTCCCCGGTTGATTGCCGTCGTTTTGGCCGTAGGATTCATAAGCCGAAGCGTTGTAACTGATCAGGCTGGCCCCGGAACTTTGGGCGCCGGGCACTCCCTTGATTTTGCCGTGGAGAAAAGCCATTGGCTCTATCTTTCCCGTAACAAGACAGCGCTGTTTGGACCCTTCCTGCCCTGATTGATAATAAAGCTCCCATGCCCTGCAGATTTCCGGGTCATCCTGTGCACAGGCACCTCCCTCCACTCGGAACACTAGGTTTGCAGTGGCAAGATCGTCGAGATAGCCCTGTAAAACCGGATGCTGACGGGCGGTATCCGGCTGCCAGCGGTTAAAAAATCCTTTTACAGCGTTGGCTGCCTTTCCTGTTGCTTGGGCCAGCACCTCCTGATGAAGCTGTTTGGCAGCCTGAAAGCACTCTTGAGTGCGTTTCGGTTTGCCCTTATTGTCAAAGCCAAGAAAATAAGAGGAGTTGTCACAGAGGAAATTTGGAATCACATCCACAGTGCGGACCACCCGCTCCGGCACCTGCATCTGATCGGGAACCTCTACCTCTTTCTTTCCCCGCATTTCGGTGTGCATCTGGGGGATGATCCCCAACAGTTCCCCTGTGGAGGAGAGATTCAAGGCAAAGGAGACCTTTTCCAAACTCCATCCAGGTCGGGCAATTTCACCCCGCTCCTCTAAAGCTTCGTAGTATTCCACTAGAGATTGTAAAATCACCTCATCACCTCGCAATCGGTGAGATCAATGGTGCCGCCCTTCAGCACAGCCTGGAAAAAGGTAGGTTGGATTTGTTCCGGATCAGAATAATCCAAATCGTACAGCATGAGTCCCAAATCCCGATTCATGGGAAGGGGGGTAATAGCTTCTCCCTCCTCCACAAGATAAAACCGGGCTGGAAACTCCCGGCATCCCAAATAGGGCTGATGATAGCACTGTCCGTTGCGGATGCGGCGCAGGATCATGTTGTAAAATTTTTCCGGTGTATCCCGTTCCTGGGCCTTTTCTGTCATCTCAAAGTGGGCCTCAATAATGTAACTGACATCTTTCAAGATTAGAGAGGCTCGCTGCTGAATGGTGTTGGAAGTGCTGATATAAAGAGGAATACCGTTTCCCCTCATGGCAGAGCGGGCCAAATTGGCCGACCCCTTGGCCGAAACTTCGTTGCGGCGAATGTTGGTCACCTGAATCGGTTTCATTACATGGATTTTATCGATGACATACCGGATGGCAGGTTTCCAACAGATCGCTTCTAATACCCCTCGGGCAGCACTGGGGGTAATAACGTCGTATGTATAGCGCTCTACTTTTAGTTCCGGACGCGAAAAGAGTGCATAATCGCCCTCTACCCGCACCCTAAAACCAAATCCCATTTCATCAACTCCTTTCGTTTTAATTTCCATTTATTTCTAGTATACTAAAATTAAATTATTTTTCAAATGCCTTTTATTTTTTGTCGAATTTTACCAAACCTACTCAATTTACAGCTTAAATGAACAAAAAATGCAGCCATAATAAACATCCTCCGGCACAGCCGGGGGGCTAGTTATAATTGTATCGCCGTTGAGAGTATACGAGCTAACTTCTGCGAATCCACCATTGGGGTGGGACTAAATGAATAGCCCCTTGCCTCCCTCCGGTTCCAAAGCCAGTCCAGTTTTGGCATCATAGCTATCCATTACAGCTAAAACCGCCAACTGCTCATCCAACGTCTCGACCATTCCCATCTGGCACAACTGTCGGTAGTGGTTCTCGTAGATATTCACGCTGTACCGCCCTACCTGACGCAATAGCTGACGATTTCGTTCCCCCGCCCGCAGGCGCCGGGCATATTCTTCGGCCACAGCGGTATCTGGAATGAAAATGGTATAGGTCTTGGATTCGATGAGACGGAACTCTTCTCCGATCGTTTTAAAGGGAAAACTTCCCCCGTTTTTCATACCATCTTCCAGTTGGGCTACAATCCTCTTCACATCCAGCGCATCCCCCTTGATGTCATAGAGGCGTTCAAAATAATAACGAATGGCGTCAAGGCAGGTAAAATTTCCCCGGTATTTTACTGTAACCAGTTCCAATACCTCGGCAGACTGACGCTGAGTTACAGGAAGAGTGTAGTCCCCCTGTGGATCAAACACATAAACAGGACTTTGTGCAGCAGGGCGCCTTCCTTCCCGATTGCATCGTCCAGCCGCCTGCACCACCGAATCCAATCCCGCTTTGGCCCGATAAACTACCGGGAAATCCACATCCACTCCTGCTTCAATCAAACTGGTGGCCACCACCCGGCAGGGCAGTCCTTGTTTCAGCCTGGCGCGAATTTCATTGAGGATTGCCTTGCGGTGCTCCGGGTACATCAGAGTAGAAAGGTGATAGCTGCCCTTGCTTTGCAGCAGCCGATACAGGTTTTGAGCATGCTTGCGGGTATTGACAATGCACAAAACTTGAGGTAAGGCGTTCATCTGCTGAGCTAGTTCCTCATCGGATAGGGTGCCTAGTCTTTGTACCGTTGTCCGCCGGAAAAAGTTGTGTAGCTCTACCGGGTCATGACAGATTTCCTCGCAGCGAATCTCCGGCGGAAACAAGCCTTCCAGAGCGGGTTGGGTGGCACTGCACAAAACAAGAGTGCATCCATAATTATGTACCAGCTCAGCCATACCATAGACACAGGGCAGCAGGTAGGGCATTGGCAGCATCTGAGCCTCATCAAAAATAATAACGCTGCCTGCTATGTGATGAAGCTTGCGGCATTTTGAGGTTTTGTGAGCAAACAGAGATTCAAAAAACTGTACATTGGTGGTCACAATGATGGGAGCGTCCCAGTTTTCGGTGGAAAGATAAAAGCGCCTTGCCATATCTTCATCCGTTTCGTTATCGTACTCAAAACCGGAGTGGTGTTCCAGCACATTTTCCCTGCCCAAAATTTTGGCAAACACCTCGGCATTCTGCTCGATAATACTGGTGTAGGGAATGACATAGATCACTCGTTCCATTCCATGTTTTTGGGCATGGTTGAGAGCAAAAGCCAGGGATGAAAGGGTTTTACCTCCTCCGGTAGGCACCGTGAGGGAATACAATCCCTTTTGCCCCCCTGCCTTGGCAATACATTGCTCCAAAATCTCGTTGCGCTTGCGGTTAAGGTTTGAAGAAGGATTGGCAAATTGCTTTAGGTGGTTTGTTAACTTTTGGTGTAGGGTGGGAATGCTGTCGTAACCGCCTCGCCTAATATTTCCATCGCTCATGAAACGTTCGGTATCTAAATAATCGGCGTCTACCAGGCAGGAAAACAGCATTCGAATCAACATGGATACAGAAAATCCCGCATCGCGCAAAGGATAAAAAACAGGCTCTGGGGGAGGAGCGAGAGTAATTTCCGATTGGAAGGCTGCGTAATCAGGAATATGTTTGCCCACTTGACGCTTACACCGCCCCAGCATGGTAGGCTCTCCATAGGTATCTGCCGGGCTTCCGCCGTCCGGAAGTCCTCCATGATGACCGAACACACAATATGCTCCCAGCAAACCGCAAAGCCGGGCTGCCTCCAGTCCCCCGGCGGTGGAGTGGTCCACCTTATATCCGTTTTCCAGCAACCGCTTTTGTGCCGCCTGGGAGTACTTGCCGATATCGTGGCACAGTCCAATTACCTTTGCCACTTCCCCTGCTCCCCAGGGTTTCGCAAAGTCGGCACAGAGCTGAGCAACATTGTTTAGGTGTTCCGACAAAAGTTGCCTGCGACCATCCAGACTGGTGTGTCCAATATACATAACCATTCTCCTTCCTGTATCACCTTGGCAAGCACTTCCTTGTTTTTATTACCATTTTTTTCTATTATAACACAATGTTCTAAAATTTTATCTTCTCTCTGTGAGCTTCAAATAGTGTCAGCCCTTTGTGGCAAACTACCATGGACGGAGGGATGATATGAAGATAGATTTTGATGCGGTGTATTATGAAACCAAGGCTCTGGAGTATGAACTGGGCCGGATGCTGCATAAAAAATACTCACACCTGCCTTGGATACCGATAGAAAGTCACAATCGTATACCAGAGCTGACTGCAGCACACAACCGAGACTTTCCCAAGCTTAAAAAACACCTCATCATTGGTGTGAGAAAGACCCACAAGTATGTGCCCAACCAGAAAGTCTCTCATTGGCTGGTACCCTACACCTCTTCGGGTTGCCGGGCCATGTGCCTGTATTGCTATCTGGTCTGCAATTACAACAAGTGCTCCTATCTGCGCTTGTTTGTAAACCGAGAACAAATGCTGGACAATCTTTTGAAAAAAGCTGCCGCCGCCGAAACGCCGCAAACCTTTGAAATCGGCAGCAACAGCGACCTGGTGATGGAAAACGTCATCACCGACAACTTGTCCTATACCATACAGCGCTTTGCCCGGGAGGGTCGAGGGCATCTGACCTTCCCCACCAAGTTTGATATGGTGGAACCGCTACTGCATCTGGATCATAGGGAAAAAACCATATTTCGCATGAGCGTTAATCCTGCGGAAATTATACGCCGTATCGAGCTGGGAACCTCTCCGCTGGATACCCGAATTCGAGCTCTTAACCAAATGGCGCAGGCGGGATATCCGGTGGGGCTGCTGATTGCGCCTGTCATTCTCCTTCCCGATTGGAAGCGGCTTTATGGGGAACTGATCGATACGCTGGCAGAAGGGTTAAGTGAAAAAGTTATCCGCACCGGCTTTTTGGAAATTATACTCATGACTTATAGCTTTGTGCACAACGCCATCAACACCGACGCTTTTCCCAATGCCATACAGCTTTTCGACCGGGATGCCATGTCCGGTCGCGGGCGGGGTAAATACAGTTACCGAAACGAGCTGCGAGCAGAAGCCGAAGATTTTCTGCGTCAAAAGCTGTCCCAGCGATTAAGCTCCATGCCCATATGGTATATTTCATAGCGGTAAAAAATGACGGCTGGTATGAGAGTGCATGGAAAACCCTCATCCTATCAGCCGTCATTAAAAAAGCAGCAATCTTTAATTCTGAGTAAGAGCAGGTGCCTTAGAGCGGGGTTTGAGGCAAAGCATCAGCAGCGCAGCCACTCCGGCGCAGCATGCCGCGATGATAAAGGCGGGAAACATGAGGGAGATATCCGTTGCCGCCAGATTCTTATAGTGGCCTGCAATATAGGAAGAAACCACAGCTCCTGCCCCAAAGCCCAGCAGCACCATGCCGTAATTGGTGGCCATATGCCGAGGCCCAAACAAATCTGCGGTCAGAGAGGGGAAGCAGCTTAAGAACCCGCCGTAGAAGAATCCGATGAGACCAATGAGAACGTAAATAAAATAGCCATTGGCCCGGTTTACCAGCAGGGAAAAAATAGCCGAGCCGCAGAGCAGTATCAGAATGGTAGACCTCCGCCCTATTTTATCCGAAGCCATACCCCAAAACAGGCGGCCCAAAGAATTGAACATGGAGATGACCAGAACACCTATCGTAGCGGTTTCCGCAAGGCCTTTTGCCACAGCAATGGGCTTGGCAAAACCGATCATCATAAGCCCTCCCATACAGGCCAGCATCATGGATATGGTGATCAGGTAAAAACGTGGATCCCGCAGTACCTGCCCCGGAGACATACCATCCATCACCGGAGTGGTGCCTTCCGGCGATTTTTCCTCCGGTGGATTTTTTAGGAACAAGGCGCCTACGGTACATACCACCAAAAACACGATGGATAAAACCAAAAAGGTCTGAAGTTCTCCCTGCTCCGGTCCTCCGAACAGAATAATCAGCCGTTCGATGATAGGGGTAAACACCACGCCGCCAAAGCCAAGGGCGGAAACAATGACTCCTGTCACCAGTCCCTTCTTTTCCGGAAACCACTTTTGGGAGCAGGCAATGGTGGTGGAATAAGTAAATCCCATACCCACTCCTCCCATAATGCCGTACCCCAGCCATAAAATCCATGGATACACCTCAGATGCAAAGGAGGCAAGAAAAAAACCTGCGCTTAAGATAACTCCGCCGATGATCACCACAGTTCTGGTTGTCATTTTCACTGCTAGTTTACCACCTAGTACGCTGCCCACCGTCAGAGTAGAAAGCAAAAGGGAAAAAGTCAGGCTTGCCGCAGCGTTGTCCCCGCCAAATATGCTGTTTGCAATGCCGGTCTGGAATACACTCCATATGTATGCAATCCCCAGGCAAAGCTGGATCGCAATAGAAGCGGCGATGGGTGCGGCTCGGTTTGTTTTTTTCATAGGTCTTCCTCCTTTTCAATATAGAAAGGGCCTTTACTGTTTTGCAGTAAAGACCCTTTCTAGCATAAAACGGCACTTTATCCAATTACGGCAAAACCTTACATAGCCCTATTCTATTCTCGAAGAAAAGAATAAAAATAAGGCTAATAAAAAGGCTGTTGAACTTTTGGAAGGACACTGTCGACATAAGCACGTTCCCCGCAATGGTAAATTAGGGTTATTATGACAGGAAGAAGCATTGATGTCAACTCTTTCTGAACTTTTCCTACCATCTCTGTAAGAATACCAAATATCCAAGATGTTTTAAGGCTCCGCTCCAGTCAAAACATACAAAGCCCACAGAGAGCTGGCCGCGCGCTTTCCGGCCGTTACACGCAGCACTTTTTCAAAAGGGTGTCACTCGCCAAGGGTTCCCTGTAAAAAAGCAAAAGCCGCCAATCCATACTGGATTGACGGCTGACGACATCTATAGTTAGGCCATTCTAACGTTGACTGCGCGCAATTTGCTGCTGTTTTTGGGATCCATTTCGGTGTCAAAGGTGACCTTGTCGCCTTCGTTGAGGGATTTATATCCATCAGCCTGAATGGCGGAGAAGTGCACAAACACATCATCACTGCCGTTGTCGTTGGTAATAAAGCCAAAGCCCTTCTCCGAGTTGAACCATTTTACTGTACCGCTATTCATTGCAGGTACCTCCTAAAAATAAATTTTGCATCCGCAATCGCATAAAAAATCACATATTTTTGTAAAGCATCAAATGAATCAATGGCTTACAAAAATATGTGAGACAATGCAACATTTTGAATACAAGTAGAATCATATCATACATTTCAAAGAAAGTCAACTAATTTTTTTGCGATGTAACGCAAAAAACTAAAATCATGCTATAATCAAAAAAAGAGCGTTCGCAATGCTGTGTACAGGGATTTGCCGGAAAAAAAGACAGGTGGTTTTTTTGAATAGCCGAAAAAAGAAAATCGCTGTCATTACCTGGGATGCCGAATCGGTGAAGTTGTAATGCCAACCAAATCCGGTATCTCTTTGGTGAGCAGGTGGATGTCGTTTCCTGTAATGTTCAGGGGATGGTTCTGCATCCATATCAAAGCTGGTACATAATTTGCTCTAACATGATGGTAACCCTAGCACAAACTGGAAGGAGCCAAACTATGCAGTATGACTTTAATACAAAGGTAGACCGATCCAAAAATTTTTCGGCCAAATACGACGAACTAAAAAAAGCATTTGGCAGGGATGACATCATTCCGCTGTGGATTGCCGATATGGATCTGCCCACAGCACAGCCCATCATGGACGCCATCGAACAGCGGAACAAACAGGGTATCTTTGGATACACATCCCGCCCCGAATCCTACTTTCGTTCCATCTGCCATTGGCAGAAAAAGCGCAACGGCTGGAACATTGATCCCAGCCTTGTGAGCTTTGCCCTTGGAGTGGTGCCGGCTCTATGTACCATTGTGAAAGAATTCAGCAATCCCGGGGAACCCATTGTATTTTTTACACCGGTTTATTCTCAATTTTTTCATGTGATTCGCGATTGGGGCAGAACACCTGTCACCTGTGAGTTGGTGGAGGAGGACGGTTACTACACCATAGACTTTAACGCTTTTGAAAAGATACTGAGAGAGGAAAAGCCTGCCCTTCTCATTCTCTGCAACCCTCACAATCCTGTGGGCCGGGTTTGGAAGCTGGAAGAGCTGCAAAAAATTGGGGAGTTGTGCCTTGCGTATAGCGTTAAGGTGATCTCCGACGAAATCCACTCCGATCTCATTCTGTACGGCAACAAACACATACCCTTTGCCTCCATCAAGGAAGAATTTGCCGCCAATACCATCAGCTGCATCTCGGCAACCAAGACCTTTAATCTAGCCGGATTGCAGGCGGCCACCGTGGTATTTCCCAACGCAGAAGATAAAAAACAATACGATGCGTTCTGGTCTCGCTTGCATATTCACCGCAACAACTGCTTTAGCTTGGTTGCAGTGGAAGCTGCCTTCACCCATGGGGAAGAGTGGTTGGAGCAGGTGCTGAGACATTTTGAAAAAAATATGGAATATGTGCAGAACTTCCTAAAGGAACATATCCCGGAAATAACCGTGCGGCTTCCCGAATGCACCTATTTGTTGTGGCTCAACTGCAAAGGCTTAGGCTTGGATGATCAAGCTCTGGCCGACTTTATGGTCAATCAAGCAAGACTGGGGCTTAACCGAGGGGTCAGCTTTGGCAAAGGCGGGGAAGGTTATATGCGGCTCAATGTTGCCTGCCCCATCAGCACCTTGGAACAGGCGATGCAACAGTTGAAAACCGCAGTAGATACTCTGAAAAAGCGCTAATTATTTTTGAGGAGGTATCGTAATGTCTGCACAAGTTAAGCCAAGCAAGAAAGAAGGATTCATAGCACGGGCCTTGAATTCTGTTGAACGAGTAGGCAACGCTCTTCCTATGAAAATCATCATCGTTGGCGGCGTGGCCGGCGGGGCAAGCGCTGCCGCCAGACTCCGCCGAAACGACGAACACGCCGAAATTATACTGGTGGAAAAAGGGGAGTACATCTCCTTTGCCAACTGTGGTCTTCCCTACTATATTGGAGGAACCATCCCCGAAAAGGAAGCCCTTTTGCTCCAAACGCCTGAAAGCTTTTACGCTCGGTTTCGGGTGGATGTCCGGGTGCTGCAGGAAGTCGTTGCGGTGGATACCGTGGCCAAGACGGTACAGGTCAAAAACCACCGGACCGGAGAAGTTTATACCGAATCTTACGACAAGCTGGTTCTTTCCCCCGGCGCTTCTCCCATCCGCCCCGGCCTTCCCGGAGCGGAGAAAAACCATGTGTTCACCCTGCGCAATATTCCCGATACCTACGCCATACGGGAGCATATCGATACCCACAAGCCCCGTTCCTGTGCGGTGATCGGCGCCGGATTTATCGGCATGGAAATGGCGGAAAATCTGGCGCAACTGGGCCTTTCCGTCAATATTATCGAAGCGGCCCCCCATGTCATGGCGCCCATCGATCTCGATATGGCTCACGAAGTTCACAACTATATCCGCTCCAAGGGCTTGGGGCTGTATTTAGGGCAGAAATGCACCGGCTTTACGGAACACAGTGTTCTGCTGGACAGCGGAGCATCTGTTCCTGCCGATATGGTAATGATGAGCATCGGCGTAGCTCCCGAAACCGGTTTTCTGAAGGAGAGCGGCATCCAACTGGGCAGCCGTGGCGAAATTTTGGTCAATGAATGGATGCAGACTTCGGCGAAGGACGTGTATGCTGTGGGAGACGCCGTCGCCGTCCAAAACCTTGTCAGCGGCAAGCCGGCACTGATTCCCCTAGCCTCCCCCGCCAACAAGCAAGGCAGGCTGGTGGCCGACCACATCTGCGGAAAAAAACGCTCCTACAAAGGCAGTCAGGGGACCTCCATCTTAAAGTTTTTTGACCTCACCGTAGCAGTAACCGGCGAAAAAGAAGAAAGCCTCAAGGCGGCGGGCATCCCCTACCGGAAGTCCTATACCTACTCGAGTTCTCATGCGGGGTACTATCCCGGCGCCACCACCATGGCCATCAAGCTGCTGTTTGAGGAGAACGGGAGGATTCTTGGCGCACAGATTGTGGGATACGACGGTGTTGATAAGCGCATCGACAGTCTGGCCAATGCCATCCGCTTTGGGTTGAGTGTCTACGACCTGCAGGAAATGGAGCTGGCCTACGCCCCGCCCTTTTCCTCGGCCAAAGACCCGGTGAACATGGCAGGGTATGTGGCCGGTAACATACTGGACAGCATGATGGTCCCCTTTTATGTGGAAAATATCCCGGGCATCCCTTCCGACGCCCTTTGCATCGATGTGCGAAACGAGGAGGAATATGGGGCGGGACATATCAAAGGCTTTGACAACATCCCCCTGGACTGCCTGCGGGAGCACCTCCCTCGGCTGGATCTAACCAAGAAGATTTACGTCAACTGTCAAGTGGGTTTGCTGGAACGGTAGCCTGCTTTAAAAAATACAAAAGAGGCAAAGGTTTTGCAGACCTTTGCCCTTTTCTTTATGTGAGTGATGGTGTTTTACACTGTGCATTTTTTTGGTTTATCCATTCGGTGGATGCATTCATGGCAGCGCGGCAGGCTTTGGTGGAATCCAGAGCATTTAACATCACAAAATCGTGGATGATGGCCTGAAATCGCATGGCGGTAACCTCCACTCCCGCTGCTCTGAGTTTTCTGGCATAAGCTTCTCCCTCGTCTCGAAGAACATCGGCTTCACCGTTCAGAATCATGGCATCGGGTAGTCCGCTAAGCTCCTCCAAGGTGGCGCGCAACGGGGATGCGGTAATTTCGCTCCGCTCTTTCTCACAAGTGGTGTATTGATTCCAAAACCATTTCATTCCCGCCCGGTAGAGGTAATAATTGCAGGCAAATTCGCGGTATGAGCAGGTGTTAAAGTTTGCATTGGTGACCGGATAATAAAGCAGCTGTTTGTGGATCTTCAAACCATTTCGGTATTTGGAGAGGATGGTCATCACAGTGGCCATATTGCCGCCTACACTGTCCCCCGCCACCGTTAGGGTATCCAGGTTGAGCTTCCAGTCCATGCCCGCAGCGATTTCGGGGATTAATTGGAGGATGTAGTAACACTGTTCGATTGCCGTGGGATATTTTGCCTCTGGTGATAGGCTGTACTCCGGAAAGAAGACAACGGAATTGGTGCGGGCCGCCAATTCCCGGACCAGTTTTTCGTGGGTGTGCAGATTTCCAAACACCCAGCCTGCTCCATGTATGTAATAAATAACGTTTGGGATTCCCACCACAGGTTCCGGCCAAATGCCGTAAAGAGGTACCGTTCCATAGTTACCGGTATCCACTTTCAACTTGTAAATGGAGGCCGGGTATTTGAATACGGGAGAATCCTGGGCTTTGTTCAGTCTTTCCCGTCCCTCCTCAGGGGGCAATTGGAAAATAAGAGGCGGGATGGAAGCTTGATCACAAACCTCCTCGGCCTGCTTTTCCAACGGAACACAACGTCTCATGTCAAACCACCTTCCATATTATTTGATAGTATAATCTATACAAAAGAATGGAATGTGTTCGCAAGCCTGGACGACGCGAGTTATGGATAAAGAAAAGGTGCAAAGAGAGCTTGACCCTGCACCTTTTTTGCCCATAGCCTTTTAGTTAATGATGGTACCGCTGTTGACATGAAAAATCTGCCCGCTGACATTGGAGGAATCCTCACAGGCCAGAAATACATAGATGGGGGCCAGCTCATAGGGCTGAGCGGCTCGCTGCATGGGGGTGGTAGAGCCAAAGGTCTGCACCTTTTCTGGCGAGAAGCTGGACACAATCAGCGGCGTCCAAACGGGTCCGGGAGCCACCGCATTCACCCGAATACCCTGGGTTACCAAAGAAAGGGCCATGGAGCGGGTGAAGGCCACAATGGCACCTTTTGTGGCGGAGTAGTCGATCAACGTGGGGTTCCCCTCAAAGGCAGTAACGGAAGCGGTGTTGATGATGGCAGCTTGCGATGTAAGTTTTGGAAGTGCCGCCTTGGTCACATAAAAGTAGGAGAAAAAGTTGCTCTCAAAGGTGCGCAGCAGCTGTTCCTGTGAGATATCCAATATGCTGTTTTGCGGGTATTGTACCGCTGCATTGTTGACCAGAATATCCAGCCCTCCCAAGTCGCTGCAAGCTTGGTTGACGGCATCTACCGCTGCCTGTTCCCTGCGCAGGTCGGCGCAGATGGTGATGCACTTTCGTCCAAGGGCGGTTACAGCCTCTTGGGTTTGCTTGGCGTCGCTGTTTTCGCACAGGTGAACAATGGCTACATCCGCGCCCTCTTTGGCAAAGGCCACTGCAACGGCGCGACCGATTCCGCTGTCCCCTCCCGTAATCAGAGCGCGTTTTCCGGTTAATTTTCCGCCGGCTTTATAAGCCGGATTATCGTACTGGGGCTGAGGATTCATCTCCGCTTCCCGTCCCGGCTGCCGGTTTTGATGTTGAGGCGGAAAGGTATCTTTTGGTTGTGGCTGCATCGTTCTGACTCCTTTGTTTTGATATGGTTTAGTATTCTCCCAATCCGGCAAATTATAAAACCATCTCTTTTGCTATTTCTTCTGGCAGCCACCGGCGGCACAAACCCCACATCCATGCAGATAGCTGGATGTGGGGTCTAATTTTATTGGGTTCATTTTATAACCATAATAATAAGGTGTAAGGTACGAGTGATAGGATGTAGGCCGTCTGTCATCCCAGACGGCGTGGAGAATTCAGAAGACAACTAGCCGTGGAACTTTCCGCATTGCCGGCATTTTTGAGCGCATTTGGGGCAGCAAGGCTTCTTCTTCTCCGGCTCATAGAATTTGCACTTGCAGGAACGGAAGTATTTGCACTCGGTCACTTTTTTACCAAGGAATTCTTTGTGATCTTTCTTGCCGTAATCCTTATAACCTTGCTTGTCGCATTCTCTGCAATCCTGTTTGTCATAATCCCTGTAATCTTGTTTGCCGTAATCCCTGTAATCTTGTTTGCCGTAATCCCTGTAATCCTGTTTGTCGTAGTCCCTGTAATCCTGTTTGTCGTAGTCCCTGTAATCCTGTTTGTCGTAGTCCCTGTAACCCTGTTTACCGTAGTCTCTGTAATCCTGCTTGTCGTAGTCCCTGTAATCCTGCTTGTCATAATCGCCGTATTCCCGCTTATCGCAATCGCACCATTCGCCCTTTTGGTCGTAGTCGTAATCATCACGCCACTCACCCTGATGGTCATAGTCGTAATAATCACTGTGCCTATCGTACTCGGACGAATAGTTTCTTTCGTACTCGTACTCGTAACTCATTTCTCTTCCACCTTATTTATTATGATTGGAAACCGTTCAGTCTCCAAACACAATATATGCATGTCAACAGTCTTGGGTGAATACCTGCTTGGCCACCCTTTGACGTTTAGGCTCTGCTCAAGCTGGAAAAGAAGCGGATAATTTTAACACTTGGGCGCCAGCGAACCTGTCTTTTTTGACTTTCTAACCAAGCCTCATTTTTTTCTTCAGAATCTGCAGTTCTCTTAAGTTGTTCACCGGCAGCTTGAGATCGCAAGCATGCAGATAGTAGCCTATGTTCATTTGCTTTATGATTTCTGAAGCGGCATGATCGGATTCTTTCACCTGCATCACCGAAACTCGCCTGCCATCCCAGGAAAAGGAATACTGATAAGGGGGAAAGTCATGGAAATGAAAAAACAAACTGTCCTCATCGAAAAACTTGCTTCCCGGATAAAAGGCGAGAATTTGCTTTCGAGTTTCTTCGGTTACAAGGGCCAGACCCTGAATTAGAACTCCATTGTGGGTAACCTGAAGGGTTAAGGGAGCAATATAACTATCCTCCGCCCATTTTGGCAGTTTGGCAGATACATCGATAAACATAAAATTATCTGCATGCTTATCCAGCATTTTTAGAAGATCATGTTCCACAGAAGTACAGCTAAATTTGGGATCCGCAACAATGCTGTCCATACGTTCCAGATTGTTGTTCCAAAGCTTTACCAAATCGATTTCTTCCATTCCCCTGCCAAGATCCACCACTCTTTGCCTGGCACAGCCAAAGTGCTTCTCCAGCAGAAACGCCATGTCTTCGCCATCCAAAAAAATATTATCGCTTAGTTCGAGATGCACTTTTGCCTGTATGTAAAAAATATGGTCCTGCAGTGTTTTGCTATCCATATCGGTTTGGATCAAAACACTCTGATTCTCAGCCGTATGATCGGTAAGGCAGTAGTACAACACTCCATCTCCTTTACTTTAATTTGCAGATGGTATCCAAAACGCTATGGGAACCGATTAACAACTCCCGAATCCGCTCCACTTTTTCTTTGGTGGAACCCCCGGTATGGGCACTGCCATTCCGGGAAAGATAAATTTCCTTTAACCTGGGCAGTTCTTTTACCAAGAGGGATACACTGAATTGTTCGATATGGAAAATGGCTTGCCCCAAGGTTAAATTGTTTTGCCGCAACAGGATGCGCAGCTCATTTTCAATAACCTTGCAAAATTCAACCATAATGGGCGCAAAATCTATGGTATTGTTTTTGTGATACTGAAATAGATACTCAGCAGTCGCCAAAAACTCAATGGATTTTTGGGATAATTGGGGATAGTTCTGGGCAAAGGTCTTTTTTCTGTATTCATAATCTTGCCTATCGTCTATCTCCAATCTCATTTTTGTAATAATGCGGTTGATTTGCTTTTCAAACGCATCCCAGTACCGGTCGTCTATCTCCTCGTCCATTGGCTCTTCTCTTTGAATTTTCATCAGTTCAAGGGCCCATTTTCTAATAACCTGCTGCTTGGCAGCTTGCTCCTGCTTTTCCTTGAGCAGCTCCTGTTTAATTTTTTCGCACTGTTTATGGGCAAGGGCTAACTGATTTTGTGCCTCCAACATGGCGTCGATGGTGTGCCCCCATGCTTTTATGGTGTCATCCTGACCATAGTTTTGATGTGCAAGTTGCCAGATTGCTTTGGCATTGAGATATTCCTTTTGACGGTAATAGCTGATAAAAAGCAACGTGTATATTTCCTTGAGCTTTTTATGGTTCCAGCTCTTTTTGGTAAAGGAAAGAAGGTTCCGATTATTTTCATCTTGGTAGAGGACAGAAAGTTTCTCCTGATCAATAAAGGCCAGTGCTTTTCGCAAAGCCATAACGGCCTTTGCAAAATTGTTGAGGGCGTAAAAGTTTCTGCCCAATAAAATATAGGTGGATTCATCCTCTCCCACAAAAAGCTCTCGCTGGCAATAAGCAATGGATTCTTGATATCTCCCCAGATGGTACAAAGCCACAGCACGATTGTGAAGATCGGTGTTGTTGGGGTTTTCTTCGATTCGTTTGGCTGTGAGAGGAAGCACCTTTTCGTACTTCTCAAGACTTAGCCAACAGGATATTAAGTTTCCTTCCAACAGAAAGCGAGCTTCTTGCATTTCCTGAGCCAGTTCGGAGTTTTGCCCATAGCTTTTATCCAATAGGTCTAGAGCTTTAAGGTAATATTCCTCTTGCTCCTTATACCGTTCCAAATACCCTGCTCCACATAAATCGCCGATCATTTGGTAAGAGTAAAAAAATTCCGGTGCGTCGTTTATGACCGACTTACAAAGGTCGTAGGCTTTTAACAAGTACTCTTCTTCCCGATTGGCATACAATTTTGCGGCATTGAGCCGAATGAAAATATTATGGGGAAAAAGAGCCAAGGCATCTGTAAAAAAGCCCATAACATCATCTTGATTCACAAGATCCATTGGCTGGCCGGGCAACAGCATATATTGAAAAAACTGATTGAGCTCTTCCATATTTCGCTCTAAAATCTCTTTGGTGGTTTCATGCTGCTGACATTGATGCAACCACTTTTGTGCCTGGCCAAAATCCCCGCTAAAAAGATACAGCGTCACCAAAACTGCCGGAGCTACCCTATTGTCGGGATTAATTTCCAAGGCCTTGTTTAATAGAGACTCAATCTTGTTCTTTTTGGACTTTTCTCCATTGTTAATTTTAATATTCGCCAGTGTGACATAGGCACCACTGGTAAAATCGTAAACTTCTGTGCTGCTGATGATTCTTTTCAACAGCTTTTTTGCTTGCTTATATTTTCCCTGGGTTGCGTATTCTTGAGCCTTGATATAATCTTGTCTGTATGTCTCTTCCAAGCTGTTTTCTTTTGAGCTGGGCTGGTGGATTGCTGCGCGCTTTTTCATAATTTCATCCAGCTTGGCAGGTATCTCATCGACTGTAATGGGCACCCATGTGACAGGTATTTTCTTTTTTGCGCTGTCTTCTTCCACCAAAACAATGCGCGCAATACATGTTGGGTCAATATAGGCCTCAATCTTGTAGTATTGAGGGTTGGGCTGCAACGCCTGATTCAAGATGGCGGAATACACCATAGACGCCCATCTTCTGATTTCTTTTAGATGCTCATACTGTTTTCTTTTATCAGCAATCGTTGTGATATTGTGGTCCGGATGACACATAATGTTCTTGATGAAATAAGCAACCAGCTTTTGCTCACTAGGGTTAATAAATAATTGATTCTTATTGCTATAAAGCCTTTTTTGCTCTATTAATGTCCTGAGATTGTTGCCATAGACGCTAACAAACATCTGGATATCTTTCAGAGACATTCTCAAATCCAGCTGGTAGACTAAATTATATAAGCAGCACAGAATTCCTTCCCTTTGGCCTTTATCCATCCGGTGCTCTTTTTGGCTGGTATCCGGAAATTCGACTTCGCCGGTAAAAATAAAGCGTAAATCATCCCCGGAAAGCATCCATAGCTGTTCCATCTTGGCGGCTGAGTCAAACAAACCCCTTATTTTTTTTAACATCCTATTGCCTCCCTATGGTGTTAATTCTGCCGAATGTTCCGGTTTGCAACGCTTCTGCCCTGCTAAATTACAAAAAAATAAGCCCCCACAGTCTGGCTGCTGACAGCAGGGACCAAACATACGCCTTAGAGATGTTTGCATCTGCTAAGACTTGTGAGAGCATTTGTTGCGAGGATATAGCTTTATACTACAAGAAGCCTATAAACCATAGGCTTCTTGTAGTATAAACATTATTGTGTTTGAAAACCCCCGGCTGTGCCGGGGAGTTCTAAAAAAGCTTTAGCGTTCCATATGATAAAAAAACTCCTTTTGATATAGTAAAGATGCGGTCTGGCCACTGCATCGATCAATCAAAAGGAGGTCATTCAAGATGAACGACACAAATAGTCTATCTCATACGAAATGGAATTGCAAATATCATATCGTATTTGCACCAAAGTACCGTAGAAAAATATTCTATGGGGATCGAAAGGCGGAAATAGGAAAAATACTCAGAGAGCTTTGCGATTGGAAGCAAGTGAATATTTTAGAAGCAGAGGTGTGTCCCGATCATATCCATATGCTGGTTGAGATACCACCCAAAATGAGTGTGTCCGGCTTTGTAGGATTTCTGAAAGGCAAAAGCAGCCTGATAATCCACGAAAGACATGGGAACTTGAAGTATCGCTATGGCAACCGCAGCTTTTGGTGTAGGGGATACTATGTGGATACTGCTGGCAAGAATGCAAAGAAAATTGCAGAGTATATCCAGAACCAATTGAAGGAAGATCAAATCCACGATCAGATGACACTAAAAGAATATCAAGACCCGTTTAACGGGTAGCTGGTAGCAATCCCCTCGCAACTGCCAGATCGCAAAAAGCGTCTTTAGACGCCGCTAGTAACATAGGGCTTTGCCCGCATATGAAATACCCCCGGCTAAGCCGGGGGATCTTTATTATTTGGTGGGAGATGGTGGATTCGAACCACCGAAGGCACTGCCAACAGATTTACAGTCTGCCCCCTTTGGCCACTCGGGAAATCTCCCATAAACTCTGGTACAAGTCCGCTATGCTTGACCCAGCGTTGGAGCTGGTGGACGGACTCGAACCCCCGACCTGCTGATTACAAATCAGCTGCTCTACCAACTGAGCTACACCAGCGCGGCGAAATACATTATAGCATCTGCCTACCGCCTTGTCAACCTCAAAACAGATATTTTTTCCCAAAATCTTTTCTCCTATTAAGTTCTTCCTCTTTTGCAGCAAACAATTGCTTTCCCCAACGATATTGTGATAAGATGTCTAAAATACATTTCTTGCGTGATCGAAAGGCGGATGGGTCAAATGAATGAAAGGCTAATCCGGGTGGCGGCAGGCAAAGAGCCTGCAGATCTTATTATAAAAAACTCCCGGGTATTCCATGTGTTTACCGGCGAGGTGATCAAAACGGATGTGGCCATTGCCGACGGGCGAATTGCCGCCCTTGGAAACTACAGCGATGCCGCCGAAGTATTAGAGCTTTCCGGGCGTTATCTGGTGCCCGGATTTATTAACGCACATTGCCATGTGGAATCCTCTATGGTAACCCCCTCTTGTTACTGCGCCGAAGAGCTGCGCCACGGAGTTACCACCCTGATCACCGATCCTCATGAGGTAGCCAATGTGGCGGGGATTTCCGGTATTCGCTATATGCTGGAATCTACCAAAGCTCTCCCCATCAACTACTATGTGCAGCTTCCCTCCTGTGTTCCCTCCACTCCCTTTGAACATGCGGGGGCTGTCCTTTCCGCCAAGGATCTAGCTCCTCTTTTGCAAGAAAGCAGAGTGCTGGGGCTGGGTGAGATGATGGACTACCCCGGAGTGATAAACTGCCAACCCGATACATTGGAAAAGCTGATTATGGCTCGGGGAAGGGTGATTGACGGTCATGCTCCCAACCTAACCGTCCGGGAGCTTTGTGCTTACATTGCAGCCGGGATTTGCAACGATCACGAGAGCACCACCTTTGCCGAGGCGCTGGAAAAGCTGAGGTTAGGCCAGGCTGTATTGGTGCGGGAGGGCAGTGCTTCCCGCAATTTGGAGGCGATTGTGTCGGGTATCATCCAGCTGGGAATCTCCCCCCGCTTTGCCGCCTTCTGTTCCGACGACAAGCATCTGGCCGACCTGCGCCGGGAAGGCAGCATCCGCCACTGTCTGCGCAAAGCCATCGCCTTGGGCATGCCCTTGGCAGAAGCCTACCGTATGGCAACCATCAATGCGGCTCAAATCTTCCGGCTTTTCGATTTGGGAGCCATCGCTCCCGGATACCGCGCCGATTTGGTGGTACTGGACAATCTGGAAGAAGTCTCGGTTTTGGCTGTTTATAAGGACGGAGTTGTCGTCGACCCGGATAACGTGGCGACCAATGCTGGGGCTCACTCTTTTCCTAAGTCGGTAAATCTGGCCCCTGTCCAGCAAAAAGATCTGACTCTGCCCTCTTTGGATCCTTTTCCGGTCGTGGAGGTGCTGGGTGGAGAGATTGTCACCCGCCAGCTGCTTTTAGCCCGGGCAGAGGCGTTAAACCAACTGGAGCAGGGTCAGCTTTGCAAACTGGCCGTGTTGGAGCGGCATCACGCCACAGGAAATGTGGGGGTGGGATTATTGGCAGGCTACGGTCTGCGGGGCGGTGCCGTTGCCACCACAGTGGGCCATGACTCTCACAACCTGATTGTAGCCGGCACCAATGACCAGGATATGCTGCTGGCCATCCGGGAACTGGAAAGGATGCAGGGCGGTGTGGCTCTGGTGCAAAAGGGTGAGGTAACTGCCTCCCTGCCGCTGCCTGCCTACGGACTGATGACTCACCAGCCGGCGGAGGAGTTTTTGCCTCAGCTGGAGCAAATGCTGGAACAGCTCCACCAAGCCGGTATCCCCCGGGATGTGGATCCTCTGGTGACATTAAGCTTTTTAGCGCTTCCCGTTTTACCGGAAATTCGGGTGACGGATCTGGGTATCTTCCACGTCAATTCCTTTACTTTTTTGAGGAGCGAATAAATTACTTGTCCACAGTTCCACAATCCATTACAATACTTGTGCAGCTGCTGCATATCACTAAATCAGGCGTGTGAAGTTTTCACACGCCTGATTTTATCCCGCCCCCGGGAGTGGACTTATTCTATTTTTTGCCGGTGATTTTTTGCCGGTAGGCCTTGGCTGCCTGCTCGGTTTTATTGTCCCCAAACTCATAATAGACCCTGCCCACCAGCGCATCGGGCAGATATTGCTGCTCCACATAATGGTTGGGATAATCGTGGGAGTACAGGTATCCTCCCCTGCCCAGCTTTTGGGCGCCACTATAATGGGTGTCCCGAATGGTTAATGGGACCGAGCCAATCTCGGCATGCTTGACATCATCCATGGCGGCCCAAATGGCTTTGGCGCAGGAGTTGGACTTGGGGGAGGTTGCCAGCAAGATCACCGCCTGAGACAGGGGAAGCTGCGCTTCCGGCAGACCAAGCTGAAGGGCTGCGTCCACACAGGATTTTACAATGGTGATGGCCTGAGGATAGGCAAGGCCGATATCTTCGGCGGCGATGACCAGCAGCCGGCGGCAAGCCGACAGCAAATCCCCTGCCGAAAGCAGGCGAGCCAGATAGTGAAGGGCGGCATTTTCGTCCGAACCGCGAATGGATTTTTGAAAAGCGGAAAGAATGTCATAGTGCTCGTCGCCATCCCGGTCGTACCGCATATTGCTGCGCTGACTGACCTGCTTTGCATCCTCCATCCCAATGGTGCGCACCCCATCCTTGGCGGTGGCGGCAAGCCAACACAGTTCGACGGCTCCCAACGCCTTGCGCACATCCCCGCCGCAGGTGACTGCCAGATAGCACAGCACTTCCTCATCAATTTGGGGTGTCTCCCCCGATTCCCTGCCCAAAATTTCCAATGCCCGGCGGATGGCCTTTTCCACTTCCAAGGGCTCCACCGGCTTAAATTCAAAGACGGTAGACCGGCTGAGAATGGCATTGTAAATATAAAAATAGGGGTTTTCGGTGGTGGAGGCAATGAGGGTAATCTCCCCCGTTTCGATATATTCCAGCAGAGTCTGCTGTTGCTTTTTATTTAAATACTGGATCTCGTCCAGATAGAGAATGATCCCGTTGCGCCCCTCTAAAGTGTCCAGCTCTTCCACTACCGCTCGTATGTCGGCGGTGGAAGCTGTGGTGCCGTTGAGCTTGTGGAGCTTTTTGCCCACAGAGCCGGCGATAATCCGGGCCACCGTTGTTTTTCCCACCCCGGAAGGGCCGTAAAAGATTAAATTGGGCACCCGACCGCTTTCCACAATCTTTCGCAGCAAAGAACCGGGGCCTATCAGCTCTGTTTGGCCCACCACCTCATCCAAAGTCTGGGGCCTTAGCCGGTCTGCCAACGGTTTGCTCATGATTTTGATCCTCCCGGGACATTGGTTCTATTCCTGTCCCTATTTTGATAATTTTTATGTGTTTCCGGTTGGTTAGGTAATGCGGCGCATCATATTCACCAGATCCCGTGCCACCACCTCCGAAGCCGGAGCATCGCTGCTCAAAGGTTTCAGCGTATTAAAGACCCGGTTGCGCACATTGGAAAATTCCAAAATATAATTGAGGTTGGAAAGGCTGATCTCGTCCAGAAGCTGCTCCTCGCTTTCCAGCTGCCGGTCGTCAATGAAGTTGATCATATAGGCGCAAAGTTCATGAATGCCCGCCTGTTGAGGCGGCAAAAGGCTATCCCAAAACTCTGCTCGGGCCAACATCCACACCGGCACCGTATTATGCCCGCAAAACAAAAGATAAGAAGCCTTGGGAAGCTCTGACAGAGTAGCCAGCTCCTCCAAAGCAATCTCCAGCCCTGTCACCTCCCCTTCCTCAAACAGCTTTAGTCGCTCTTGGAGGGTGGAGGCCGTTACCGTTTGCCCCCCCAATCTCCCCAATGCTTCCCTCAGCTCCGGATCCTCCTCCATGGCTATGGTGGAGCCTTCCCAATGCAGGTAGTTGGTGACTGGAAAATCCGTCAAAAAATGTCGGGTCCCCTGATAAAAAGCTGCCAGAGGAACCAAATCCTCTTCCCTTCTTAAAAATCGCTCCAGCAGGGACAGGGTTTCGGGAGCATTGGCCCGCATGGTAAAATTTCGGTATCCGGTGTATAAAAAAGAGGAAGCTGTCGCCTGTAAGGGCTGAGAAAAACTCATCTGCTCTTTTTGGTCCAGCAAGGCAACCTGAGCGGTTCCATCCATCAGTTGAGTTTGGGGTGTTTCACTCTCTGTTACCGTCATATGAATGGAGCCCTGACTGATTTCTTCCAGCTCCTTACAAAAGTAAGTGGCTGCCGCCCGAAGAGTGTCCGAAGCATCCGGAGAGATGACAAAAACCATCTCTTTGGCATCCCCCCTCGGCTGCAGCATGGCATCGGGGGCAGAGGTGGCGTTGGTGGTCCCATACATCTGCCATACGGTTCCCTGGTTGGTGCGGACAGGGGTGCAGGCGCAAAACAGGGCGAACAGACAAAACACGGCCAAAATCCTGCATTTCATAATCCATCCGCCTTTCTGCCGTATGCTCACCGTTTTCTATGGAACGATAGTAGTATTATACACAATTCCCACGCTATTGAAAAGCTTTCCGGCACAACCCTTGACGGTTTTGCGGTGATGGTACTATAATAAACCATGGACATTTATTCCATCGGCAAACAGCCGCAGACATCTTCAGGCCAAGGGTTATATCCGATGAAAGAGCATGGCAGATGCGGCGGAAACCTCCGTTGGAGGGGCCCGTTGATCAGAGCCGCTGACAGTGTGGGCCCCTTGGAAGGTATGTGTATGGAATACAAAGAAAACAACTCTCTCCACGCAATTGGAATGCGTAACATCAAAACCGCTTTGGCGGTGCTTGTGGTGCTTTTATTATACCAGTTACTCCATCGGGAAACTACCTTGCTGGCCGCCACCGCTGCCATCATCTGCATGCAGGACAGTGTGGAAAAAACCCTGCGCAGCGGCCTCAACCGTTTGGTGGGAACCAGTGCCGGCGCTCTTATCGGCATGCTGCTGCTGTATTGTAGACAAGCCTTGGGAGGCAACTCTCTTTCCCTGTTGTTTGTTCCCTTGGGTATTGTTCTGATTATCTGGTTTTGCAATTTTATTCAAAAGCAAGAAGCAACCGTGATCAGCTGCATTGTCCTGCTGATTATTATGCTGGAGCAAAGCCCACAGAATCCCTTTATCTACAGTGTCAACCGTATGCTGGATACCTTGTTCGGCATTGTTGTTGCTTTTGTAATCAACCGATATATTTGCAACCCATCTCAAATTGACCAGAAAGGTGAGGAACCGTAATGTATGCAGATTTGTTAGACACTCTGGGTTTTGTTAAGGCCCGTGATAAAGAAGTGGGGGATGCCATGCAGCTTGAGCTGGACCGTCAGCGCCGCAATTTGGAGCTGATTGCCAGCGAGAACATTGTATCCCCCGCTGTTTTGGCTGCGGCAGGCAGCATTCTCAACAACAAATATGCCGAAGGATATCCCGGCAAGCGCTATTATGGCGGATGCCAGTGCGTGGATCTTGTAGAGAACATCGCCATCGAGCGGGCCAAAAAGATTTTTGGAGCCGCTTTTGCCAATGTTCAGCCTCATTCCGGCGCTCAAGCCAACGAAGCTGCTTATAGTGCCTTGCTAAACCCCGGCGATACGGTGTTGGGTATGAATTTGGCGCAGGGCGGCCATCTCACCCACGGTTCCCCCGTCAATTTTTCCGGCAAACTCTACCGTTTTGCAGCCTACGGGGTGGACAGTGAAACCCACCGCATTGATTACGATGTGGTTCGTTCCCTTGCCAAGGAGCACCGCCCCAAAATGATTGTGGCCGGGGCCAGCGCCTATCCCCGCATCATCGACTTTGCAAAGTTTGCCGAAATCGCCAAAGAGGTAGGGGCTTATCTCATGGTGGACATGGCTCATATTGCGGGACTGGTTGCGGCCGGGCTTCACCCCTCCCCCATTCCTCATGCCGATATCGTCACCACCACCACCCACAAGACCCTGCGGGGTATTCGGGGTGGACTCATTCTCTGCAACGACCCGGAGATTGCCAAAAAAATCGACAAGGCCGTTTTCCCCGGCACCCAAGGTGGGCCACTCATGCACATCATCGCCGCCAAGGCGGTGGGCTTTGGTGAAGTTCTGAGCGGCGACTTCAAAGCCTATCAGCAGGCAGTGGTGGATAACTGCAAGGCTCTGGCCCAGGCTTTGATGGATAAGGGCTTTGATCTGGTTTCCGGCGGAACCGACAACCACTTAATGCTGGTGGATCTGACCCGGATGGATATTACCGGCAAGGACTTTGAGCATCAGCTGGATGAGGTATATATTACCTTGAATAAGAACTCCATTCCCAACGAGAAGCGCAGTCCCTTTGTGACCAGCGGTGTGCGAATTGGCACTGCGGCTGTCACCACCCGGGGGCTGGGCACAGAGGATATGAAAATCATCGCCGATTGCATTCACAAGGTTGCAGTGGATTTTGCCGGCAATGCCGACGCTGTTCGTGCCACTGTTACCCAACTGTTGGAGCAATATCCTCTTTACCAGTAACCATAGCGAAAGGTTTGATAGCATTGTCCTTATTTGTAGGCAACCTTCGTTCGGAAACTCTGGGGATGGAGACACAAGTTGTCCTTATGCTCCCTCAAGACCGGTATCGTGGAGAGGATCCGTGTAAAGTGATGTATCTTCTTCACGGTCTTGGGCAAAATTCCAGTAGCTGGCATCGGTATTCGAATTTGGAGCTGATGCTGCAGGAGCAAAACGTGGTAGTGGTGATGCCGGAGGTGCAGCGCAGCTTTTACTGTGATATGGTTTATGGCAACAGTTATTTTACCTATATTACCCAAGAGCTGCCCCAGTTTGTATCCCGCACCTTCAAAGTAAGCCAAAAACGGGAGGACACCATCATCGCCGGACTTTCCATGGGAGGGTTTGGAGCCTTAAAGTGCGGGCTTACCCGCCCAGAAACTTACGGAGTCTGTGCCAGCTTTTCCGGTGCGGTCAGCATTCCTTATGTGCTGGATGTGGCATCCACAAAGCCTTGGTTGACCAAGGAGATCCAGGCAGTTTTGGGTGTGGATATGCCCTTGCTGCCGGAAAATGATCTGTGGACTTTGGCACAAAGGGTCTCTCAAATGCCGGTCCATCAGCGGCCTCGCATTTTTTGCACCTGCGGAACCTCCGATGATTTAATTGCCATTAATCGTGAGCTTGCTGCCCAAATGCAAACCCTTCCCCTGGATTTTACCTATCAGGAGTGGGAGGGAGATCACAACTGGCCGTTTTGGGATCAGTCCCTTTCCAAAATGATTCAGTTTTTGGCAAATTAAACTATTTGTTCATAATTTTGGCTAGACTGGAGTATTTTAATATAGTATACTATTAGAAACAAAAGAATTGAAAAGAGAGGTGCCGTATGAATATTAAGGGAACAAAAACCGAAAAAAACTTGATGGACGCTTTTGCGGGTGAATCTCAGGCTCGCAACAAGTACACCTACTATGCCTCCAAGGCAAGAAAAGAAGGCTATGTCCAAATCGCCAACATTTTCGAAGAGACTGCCAACAACGAAAAAGAGCATGCAAAAATTTGGTTTAAGCTGCTCAACGGTGGCGAGATTGGAACCACTACCGCCAACTTAGTGGACGCTGCCAGCGGCGAGCATTACGAGTGGGAAGAAATGTACGCCAACATGGCGAAAGATGCCGAAGAAGAGGGCTTTACCGATATCGCCCGGCTGTTCCGCTCGGTAGCCGCCATCGAAAAGCACCACGAGGAGCGCTATCTTGCTCTGCTGCAAAACATTGAGCAGAACAAGGTGTTCAAGAGAGAGGAAAAGCAGTTCTGGATCTGCACCAACTGCGGCCATATCCACGAGGGAACCGAAGCTCCTCCCAAGTGCCCTGTTTGCGATCATGCTCAGGCCTACTTCGAAATCAACAAGATTAATTATTAATTTTTAGTGTTTCCCAGTGCCCCGATGCAGCAAACGGTGCCGGTTTCGGCCACTGATTAGCTGGAACATCATTGGGGCACTCCCCCTTTTATCGGAGGTTTTTTATGGATATGGTTAAGCTGTTGCTTGTTACCCTTCTTCCCGCTGTCGCCCTGGGCTGTCTGGTTGGAATCCTCATTGGAAAATACAGAGTGAAAAAGCAAGCAGGGCGGATTCGCTCCATCCTCAATACCCGCCAGCGCATCCTCTACTCTGTCAGCATTCTTGTTGGCATTGGCTGTATTCTGTTTGGGATTCTCTACACTCCTGAGCAGGATATGGGAATGGACTCCGACTTTTACGATCCCGGAATGGACATGATGGAACCCGGCATGGAAGAACCGGCCGGTGAAGTGGGGCTCTTAGATCTTCCTCAGCAAGAGATGCTCCTGGACCAGGAAGCTCTGCCGGAAGAACCCATAGACTATGAGGAGCCTGCAGCCGATGATGAGGGGGATTCTGTCCAAACAGCAGAGGAAGAAGCGCCGCAGCCTGCTGAAACGCAGCCTCAGATTGCCATTGTCAAGGATGCTGTGGCTACAGCTCGCCCTACGCGGGAGGCCAAAGTATCTGGCAGCTAAGGCTTTTTACTCTCATTGAGCAACAAAAAATAGTAAAGCGCCCCGGTATGTACCGGGGCGTTTTTGGTTGGCACCAACACTTGCATGTTTTTCGTCCGGGCTTTTTCATATAACTAAACCTTAGAAGAAAAAGTCTTGGAGGGATTTTATGCCTGTCCGATTGACGGCCCTGATACTGTGTTTTCTGCTTCTTTTCCCGGTTGGTGCATATGCCGCACAACCACAGCAGCGCCCTGTGAACATCCAATGGGTGGATTTTACCATTCCGGCCGCCGCCATGAGCAAGGCCATGGATTATGATGTAAAAAGCTATGGAGAAGAAATTCATTTAGATTGGATATCCATTCTTGCCATTCTGGGAACCCGCTATGGCGGCAACTGGGAACATTACAAAGCCAGGGAAATGGACAAGGTGGCCTCCCGCCTAAAAGAAGGCGAAACCCCGGAGGAGATTTTAAAAAGCTATAAGAATTATGATTATTATTATACCGCCTACCATTCTGTACTGGGCAACTTTTTGGGATTGCATCAGCGGGAAGTTCCCAGCAAAGAAAACCCCGGCGAGGTTGTGCTTCGGGAGCAGTACGGCCTTAAGGCCTATTCCCCCATCGCCGAAAACTACAGCTTTAGCCACTTTAAGGATTTTGGTACCTCCCGCAGTTACGGGTACCGGCGCCCCCACTTTGGCAACGACCTCTGCGGCTCGGTGGGCACACCCATTATTGCGGTGGAGGGCGGCATCATCGAAGAGCTGGGCTGGAACCAATATGGAGGCTGGCGAGTGGGAATTCGCAGCTTTGACCGACTGCGCTATTACTACTACGCCCACCTGCGAAAAGATCATCCTTGGCCGGAGCATCTGGAGAAGGGCATGCCGGTTCAGGGTGGAGATGTCATTGGCTACCTGGGAATGACCGGCTATTCCACCAAGGAAAACGTCAACGGCATGAAGGTGCCTCATCTGCATTTTGGCATGCAACTGGTATTTGATGAATCGAAGAAGGATGCCCCCACCCAGCTTTGGATTGACGTCTACGAAATTGTGGAACTGCTAAACCGCAACCGGGCCACCGTCGTCCGGAATGAGCAAAATAAAGATTACACCAGAAAGTACCGCCTGTTTGATGTTCATCTCCCCTATTGTGGCGATTAAGTCTGCCTTCTGTCACAATCTCAGTGAAGCCCCCTGCATCCATAAAATGCAGGGGGCTCTTGGAGGAGATGTTGCAGCTCTGTTTATCTACTAGACGGCTGTGTTTTGTCTGAAGCCAATTAAAAATAAAACTTCTTTTACCACGGTGAAATATCAATCCACTACGGATCCAGGGGGCAGCGCTCCTATGTTGCGGTAGTAATTGTTGGCCTGTGCCGTCAGGGCAGTCCAGGTGGCACATCCTACAATGCCGTCGGCAGTAAGACCGTTTTGCTGCTGAAAAGCCTGAACGGCGTTGCGGGTTTTGGGACCAAACACGCCGTCAATCCCTACATTGTAGCTTCCCACCGTTTCCAAAGCATCCTGAAGGGTAGCTACATAAACGCCCCGCATTCCTTCCCGCAGCAGCGGATATCCGGCGGAACAGGCTGGCGGCCCCAGCCTTCTGTCAAAGTGGACCCAAGTTGGGGTTAAATAAGCGGGTTCCACATAGCCCCAAACACCCAGACTTTCTGCCAGGTTTCGCAGTTGATCCCGCTGCGCATTGTCCAGGTTTTGAGCCACGTCAAAGGCAACTCCGGCGTAGTGCTGGGATTGGTTTGCATGTCCCCCTTCTCCAATACGGCGGAAGGCATATCCCACATAAATGGGTTTACCCCAAGCAGAGCGGGTTCGATTCCATGCATACATCGCCCTGCGATCTGTCCAGACAATGCCGGATTTGGATTTTCCCCGAAACTCCCCCACCGTCAGCGTATTTCCCTCCACATAGGGCATGGCCTGATAAAGCTCCCGATTGTAGCGCTCCATCCGGCCGGTCTGATTGTTGTAAACCAGTACCGTAATCATATGTAAATCCTCTTTTCTCCATACCATTTGGCGTTTTTGTTATGTAATACAATATATGCGTACCAAATGAATGAGTGAAAGAGCACCGGTATCTTTTATCAGACCATACCTCAATTGTCATTTTTCTGTTTGTCCAACAGGGCATAAAAAGAACCGGACAGAGATTCTGCCCGGTTCTGTGAAATGATATGGTTATGCTGTGGCGTAACGGTTGCTGGCCACATCCACCAGCTCACCGTTGACATCCACCGTGTGGAACTGCTTTTTGGGATATTCCTTCCACAAGTCATACAGTACGCTTTTGTGGGAGCTGGGCATGCCGGTTACCACCGCCGAACAATCGTATTGTGCAATAATTTCCCGCATAACCGCCAGTTTGTCACCGGTAAAAACAATACGCATCGTAGCCCCAACTTTTTTGGCCAGGTTGTAAAGATAATCGATTGCCTGGGGATTGAGCTCATATTCGGAATCCAGGATTTCTATGATGTTCAGCTCGGTTTGTGTTTCTTCCGCCACGATACGGGCTGCATAAATAATCCTGTCACAACTGTATTGATTGGTGACAAATACAACGGTTTTGGCCATGGTATTCCTCCTTGCCATGTCACATTGCATCGGACCGCTCCTCCTTGCGGAACAAAAGGACCGCTGACAGTGTTCACTGCACTGAAAATCCGCATTCGCCCGACAAATCCATTATAATGGAAATTTGTGAATAATTTATGATATCTCCACTAATAATTCTGATTAACAGCCGCAAAAATTAAAAACAACCTCCATTTTTGGTTCATACTTTGTACAGACATCCGCCATTGAATCTATAGCGAAGTTTGGGTATAATGGAAGGGATTGGAGGGGGGAATCTACTTGTCATCTGCCCGACAAGATACTTGGTACCATTTAGACAATGCTGCCAACCTGTTTCCCGCTGTCAGCGGTGATAAAAACACCAATGTGTTTCGCCTTTCTTGCGAGCTGCGGGAAATGGTGCAAAAGGAACTGTTACAGCAGGCTGCGGTTACCGCTTTGCGCTCCTTCCCCTACTTCCGGGTAGTGATGCGCAGAGGGCTTTTTTGGCATTATCTGGAACGAACCGATCTTTCTCCCGTGGTGGAGATGGAACATACCCGGCCCTGCAGCCGCATATTTTACAAGGGAGTTAAGGGGCTGCTTTTTCGGGTGACCTATTACCGCAAGCGGATCAACCTGGAGGTGTTTCACGCTATTTCCGACGGCAGCGGCGCTTTGGAATATCTAAAGGCCATTGTCTATCACTATTTGGTGTTGGCTCACCAAACCTCTCTTCCCTCTCCCCTGCCTGCTCCTCCGGGAGGCAGTACACCCCAGCAAAAGGCGGAAGATAGTTTTGAGCGATACTACACCCCGCAGCAAAAGGACAGCCTTTTTAAGCAAAAAGCCTATACCATTGGCGGCACCTTGCTGCCCTCCGGCCATATTAAGGTGATAGAAGCCCGGGTTTCCACCAAGGATTTATTGGCTTTGGCCAAGCAAAAAGGGGTGACCCTCACCTCCTATTTGACGGCTTTGCTGCTGCTTAGCATCTATCACGAGCTGATGCCCCGGCGAGCATTGGGCAAAACGGTGGCCGTTACCGTCCCGGTGGATTTGCGGGGCCACTTTGTCTCCCGCTCTGCCCGCAACTTTTTCAGTGTAGTGGGGGTGGGCTATCAGTTTTCTCATCTTCCCGAAGAAAATCAACTGGACGCCGTGCTGGCCAGCGTCAGTGAGCAGCTGCGGAACCATACCCGCTCGGACGCACTGGCTCAACGGATCAATTACACCATGGGGATTCAGAAGCATCCCGCTGCCCGGTTTACCCCTTTGTTCATTAAAAACATGGTGCTGAAAGCGGCCTATCGAAAAGCGGAGGCCTGTACCACCTGTGCTCTTTCCAATTTGGGGCAGATTACCATGCCCGACTGCTTTGCCCCTTACATCGATCGATTTACCTGCCTGCTCAATCCAACTTCTCATCACCGGCTCAAGCTCGCCCTCTGCTCTTATCAGGATCAGTTGACTCTGAGTTTTTCCTCCGCCATTGCAGAAACCGGTGCTCAAACCTGGTTTTTGCGTTTTTTGGCAGAGCAGGGTGTGGATGTGGTGATTACCTGCAACGGAGGCTACGACCATGAGATATTGTGAGGCCTGCAAGGTGCAGGTGGACAACCCTCTGGAGCACTGCCCCCTTTGCTTTCATGTGCTCTCCTCCTACGACGGTGTTCCCGAAGACGATAGCTACCCGGACTATCAGGGGGCGGCTCGGCGCTACAACCTGATCCTGCGGATTTTACTGATGCTTTCCCTCACTGCAGGGGTCACCTGTCTTACCATCAACCTGTTGACAAAACAAACCTTTCTGTGGTCTTTGGTGGTGATTGCCAACATCCTTTATATGTGGCTAGCTGTTCCCATTGCTTTGCGACGGCGGTATTCGGTGGGCTTTAAGGTGATGGCGCAGGCTTTTCTTCTGGCGTCACTGGTGGTAGTGGTGGATCTGATCATCGGCCACAACAGCACTTGGGCCTACGACTATGTGCTGCCTTTTCTCTTTGCCACCGCTACCCTTACCATCACCGTCATCAGCATTGTAAAGAGGGTGAAGTTGCGGGAATTTATCCTCTACTTTATCCTCATTGCCCTGCTGGGCTTTGTCCCCCTGCTGCTGCTGGCAGTGGGACTGGTGCGGGTGAGCTGGCCCTCCATGGTTTCCGCTCTTTATGCCGGCTTATCCTTGGTCAGTCTCTTTGTGTTTGCCGACAGCGCCACCAAAATTGAATTAAAAAAGCGGTTCCATATTTAGGAACCGCTTTTTCATTCAAAGTTCTGCCCCGAATAAATGGCGCAGAGCTTTGGGCTGCAAATGTCCGGCGATATCTACTTGTCCGCCTTTTTCTTTCCCGTCTTTTCCTTTCCCTGCAGCTCGGGCACCGGCGGCGCATCGTTTTTGGGAAAATGCTGTTTCTTGTTGCTTTCGGTGCCGTGAGGCTCCTTGGGGTCGGGACGGCGCATTCCTGCCTTAGCCATATCCATCATCTCCTGCCTTTTGGAGTTATTTTCTCCTTTGGGCAGTTTTTTATTCCGCAGTTACAGGGGCACATCCACAAATCCTTGTGGTCCCAGTTCCTTTCTGCTGTGATAACCCACCCCTTGGAGCAATTCACAGCCCTGCTCAAAGGCTTTGGTCAGATTTTCCTTTTGGTGGGCATCGGAGCTGAGAATAACCGGTACCTTTCTCTCTCGCAACATCTTGAGAATTTCCACCGAAGGATAGGGCTCTGGGGATTGTCCCCGATAGATGGCAGAGGTGTTTACCTCCACTATGCAGCCGCTGCCTGCAATTTGGCGGGTAATTTCCAGCCACATTTCCCGATACCAAGAGGCATTGGTATCGAGAGGTACCATTCCCTTCCGCACCAGCCGGGTGACAATATCCAGGTGGCCTAAAATGTGGGGACGATACTCCACCGCCAGCCCAATCACCGCTTGACCATAGGCTTCTGCCACTGCCCTGATACTTCCCAAGTCCTCCACAGCTTGTTGAAACTGCTGAAGGGTGTAATCCACGGTGTAGTAGCCCTTCCGCCCCTTTACGTAATGAACCGAACCAATGACATAGTCCCAGTTCTTTTTATCATACAGGTGAAAGGCATCCACTTCCAAGCCTGCATACACCGATATGATTTCCCCATATTGCTCCTTGAGGGCAAAAAGCTCCCGGCGGTAAGACTGCATTTTTTCTGCAGGGGTGCAGGCATCCAAATCGTAGGGAGCATAGGCGTGGTCGGAAATTCCAATGCTTTTTAAGCCGAGGTTTAGCGCCCTTTGAATCATTTCCTCCGGAGTATGTTTCCCGTCGCTGTATACCGAATGGCAGTGAAGATCGCAAGAAAAATTCAACGGGCTTCTCCTCCCATGGTTTCTTGTTTGACCTTGTGGTCCACTACATGGCGGGAAGCCAGCTCCTCCAGCAGCTCTTGAGGGGAAATTCCTTGTTGCACCATCAGTACCATCATATGGTAGGTGAGGTCGGCCAGCTCATAACACAGTTCTGCACGACTGTTTTTGGCGGCGATTACCACCTCGGTAGATTCTTCCCCCACTTTTTTGAGAATTTTGTCCTTCCCCTTTTCAAACAGGTAGCTGGTATAGGAGCCTTCCTTGGGGTGGTCTTTGCGGTCTTTCAGCAGGGCGTACAAATCTTTCAGCCCAAAGGGAGCAGGCGCGCCAGTGCGGTACAGCTCCTGAAAGAAGCAGCTGGTCTGCCCGGTGTGGCAGGCAGGCCCGGCGGGACGCACCCGCACCAGCAGAGCATCGCCATCGCAATCCGCAGTGATGGAGGTAATGGTCTGTACATTTCCGGAGATTTCCCCTTTGCGCCAAAGCTTCTGCCTGCTGCGGGAAAAAAAGCAGGTGGTGCCTTCCTGCAAAGATATTTCCAAACTCTCCCGGTTCATATAGGCAAGGGTCAGCACCCTGCCGCTCTCTTCATCCTGAACAATGGCGGGGATGAGTCCATCCTCGTCAAATTTCAGGCGGTCTTTTTCCAACATTTCGTCCAACCTCATTTTCCTGATGCTTTTTTAAAGGGGAGTTCACTTGTTTACCGGAACCCCATGCTCTGCCAAATACTCCTTCAATTGGGGAATGGATACCTTGCGGAAATGAAACACCGATGCTGCAAGGCCTGCATCCGCCCCTGTTTTTTGGAACAGCTCCAAAAAGTGCTCCATGCTCCCCGCTCCTCCGGAGGCCACCACCGGCAGGGAGGATACTTTTTGGATGGCACCCAGCAGTTCCAGATCATACCCGCTCTGCACCCCGTCGGCATCTATGCTGTTGATCACCAGCTCCCCCGCACCACTTTCCTGCCCTTGGCGGGCCCATTCCAGGGCATCCAGTCCGGTGTCAACCTGCCCTCCTGCTTCAAAAACCCGAAAGCTTGCGTTAACCCGTTTGACGTCCATACTCAAAATCACACGGGAGCTTCCGTAGCGTTTGGCGGCTTCTTCCATAAACTTGGGGTTTTTGAGAGCCCCTGAGTTGATGCTGACCTTGGCTGCCCCGCAGGAAAGTACCTCCTCAATATCCCTCACGGTTTGAATACCGCCCCCCACCATCAGCGGAACCGAAACTTGGGAAGCCACGCGGCGCAGCAGTTGGGTCAATAGCCTGCGGCCTTCCACCGAGGCGGCAATATCGTAAAACACAACTTCATCCGCCCCTTGCGCACTGTAATAGGCGGCGGCTTCTACCGGATCCCCTACGTCGCTGATTTCTGCAAAGTTGACCCCTTTTACCAGCCTTCCATCCCGTATATCCAGACAGGAAACAATTCGCTTGGTCTTCATATACACAGCAGCTCCTTCAAATCCAGTGTCCCTTCATAGAGGGCTTTCCCCACAATGGCTCCATACAAATTCATCTGCGCCAGGGCCTGCACTTCCTCTTTGGTGCTAACCCCTCCCGAAGCGATGATATCGCACCTTACCAGGGCGTTTAGCTGCCGGTAAAGCTCCAGATCAACGCCTTGCAAAAGGCCGTCCCGGGCAATATCGGTGTAGATAATGGTGGATACCCCGGCCTGCTCCAACCGCTTGCAAAAATCAAAGGCATCCAGATTGCTGTCCTGCTGCCAGCCCCGTACTGCCACTTTGCCTTTCCGGGCATCTACCGCCACCGCCACTCGATCCCCGTAGGCGGCAAGACATTCCTCCAGAAAGGAAAAATTCTCCGCCGCCACCGTGCCTAAAATAATGCGGTGAACCCCCAAATTGAAGTAAGCCTCCATGGCAGCCCGATCTCGAACGCCTCCGCCCAACTGCACAAAAAGCCCCTTTACTTTGAGAATTTCCTCAATGATGGAGGTGTTTGCCATGGTTCCGTCCTTGGCCCCATCCAGATCCACCACGTGTAGGTATTGCGCGCCCTGCTCCCTAAAGTGTTGTGCCATGGCAGCGGGGCTGGAATTGTATTGCGTTAACCGGGCAAAGTCCCCTTGGATCAGGCGAACCACCCGGCCACCCCGAATGTCGATTGCGGGAAAAAGCTTCAATGTTCTCTCTCCTCCCATGATGATGGTCACCCCTGCTGTACCAGCAGAGGGTGGAGCAAGGTAGTAGGTAACAGTGTTGTTTCCGTTCGAGTCATTATATCACGCTAATGCGCTAAAGTCAACGAATTTATTTTGTTTGTAGTTCCGTTCCGGTCCTGTGGTTTTGAAAGGGGAAGTTAAAACAAAAGAGACTCTTTGGATAAAAAGAGTCTCCTGCCATGAATCGATGGCTTTTAGGCCTTATCTTGTTATTCCCTATCTTTTTCCTTCTCCGGCTTTTTGGGAGGATTGGGAATGCAGAATTCAAACTCGGTGTACTGTCCTTCCTCGCTGCGGACAAAAATTTCACCCTTGTGGTAATTGATGATGGATTTGACGATGTGCAAGCCCAGTCCCACCCCGTTTTTATTCAGAGATCGGCTTTTATCCAGCTTGTAAAACCGCTCGAACAGAAGGGGCACCTGGCTTTTTTCCAGCCCTTCTCCGGTGTTGCGGATGGCCACATAGGTGCGCTGAGCATCCTGCTGATAGTGGAAGGTGATGACACCATCTTCGTTGACAAATTTAACGGCATTTTCGATGAGGTTGTATACCACCTGGTGCATCAAGTCTATGTCGGCCCAGATCATCACCTTGTCAATTTCCAGGCCCTCGATCCGCACCCGCTTTTCCTCAATGGTCTGCTCCAGGCTAAAGACGCTTTGCCGAATAATCTCGCTGATATCAAAAAGGGTGGGGTTCATATGCAACTCCCCGGTTTCGATCCGGGCGGTGTCCAGCATGGAGCGAACCAAACGGGAAAGGCGCTTAACCTCGTTGGAGACAATTTGCAGATAATAATCCTGTTTTTCCGGCGGGATGGTGCCATCCAGAATGCCGTCTACAAAGCCTCCAATGGTGGTCATAGGGGTTTTCAGCTCGTGGGAAACATTGGCCACAAAGGAGCGCCGGGTGGTTTCGGTGGTGGCCAGAGAAGATGCCATGTTGTTAAAGGCCATGGCCAACTGCCCCAGCTCGTCAAACCCCGAAACCTGCACTCGCTTTGTAAAATCCCCTTGGGAAAAGCTCTGGGTGGCATAGAGCATCTCCTTGAGGGGCTTGACTAAGTTGGAAGTGATAAAGTAGATGAGTACAAAGGAAATAAACAGAACCACCACGGCACTGACCAGGAACATCTGGCTCAATTCAATTAAAAATTCGGTGAGGCTGCTGGCGTTGGAGGCAGCAAACAAAACGCCCACCGGCTGCCCCCGGCCGACGACAGGAACCCCCACCACATAGTGGGCCTCGGGAAAAAATCCTCCCAGTGTTCCGGTACCGGAATATTTGCCGGCCAGGGCACGGTTGACAATATCCTGATGGATTGCAGTGCCCTCGGCTTTTTCGGTTTGGGTACCGGCAGAATAAAGCAGCACACCCTCGGTATTGCAGAGGAAAATTTCTGCATCCACCGAAAAAGACAGCACCGAATAGGCGGTGTCAATCACCGGAATATCAATGAGCCCAAAGTCGTTGGTTTCGTAATTGCGGGCGGTGGTGGCGGCGGCAAAATTTGCATTGCGCTCCAGCATAGCATAGTGCTGATTCTGAAAATACTGAGCAGCAAACACCAACAGCACCGCCCCCAGCACAATAATGCTCAGGACGATGCAAAGGGCGAGGATGGAAAAATACTGCCGAAATAAACTACTTCGTTTCAATGTCGTCTACTCTTTTACTTCAAATTTATAGCCTACGCCCCAAACGGTTTTCAGGGTCCATTTGTCCGAAACGCCCTCCAGCTTTTCCCGCAGGCGCTTAATGTGAACGTCTACCGTGCGGCTGTCTCCGTAATACTCAAAGCCCCAAACCTCATCCAAAAGTTGATCCCGGGTATACACTCGGTTGGGGTTGCTGGCCAGATGAAACAAAAGCTCCAGCTCTTTGGGAGGGGTGTCCACCACCTTACCGTCCACCTTCAGCTCGTACTTGGTCATGTTCACCACCAGCTTGTCATAACTGACCTCTTTGTAGTCGGAAAGATCGCTGGCTTTTCCGGTGCGGCGCAGCACTGCCTTGATGCGGGCTACAATTTCCTTGGAGTCAAAGGGTTTGACCACATAATCGTCGGCCCCCAGCTCCAGACCCAGAACTTTATCAAAGGTTTCCCCTTTGGCGGTGAGCATGATAATGGGGCAGTTGGATTTTTTGCGAATTTCCCGCAGCACCTGCCAACCGTCCAGCTTGGGCATCATAATATCCAAAAGCACCAAATCGGGATTTTCCGGCCCAAACTTCATGATAGCTTCTTCTCCGTCAAAAGCCATTACCACAGCATAGCCTTCCTTTTCCAGATAAAGGCGCAACAACTCTGCTATGTTCTTGTCATCATCCGCAACCAGTATTTTTCTCTTGGTCATTTTTTGTCCTCCATTGCACTTACTGTCTCAAACCATTCAAAGCAACTTTCATAAATGGATGCATATACAAAATTCTTTCTTTTACCATTATAGCCGATTTCTTTTGATTTTGATGAATTTTTTCTGAAAATTTCCATTTTTCTTTGAAAAAGCTTGCGTTCCGCGCTATACTAGCATAGGATTCCAAAAGGTGATCCGAGCCACCCGCCTTGCTGCAAGGCTTTGGGGGTTCTTTTTATCCTGATGTAGAAATCCTTCTGTCAATCAGTATAACAATCATTCGGGAGCAAAAAACAATGAAACTTGGAATGGTAGGTCTGCCCAACGTGGGCAAGAGCACTTTGTTCAACGCGGTTACCAACGCCGGCGCTCAAAGCGCCAACTATCCCTTCTGCACCATCGAGCCCAATGTGGGAATCGTCTCGGTTCCCGATCCCCGGCTGGATGCTTTGGCCAAAATGCATCAGCCCGACAAAGTTACCCCCGCTACTCTGGAGTTTGTGGACATTGCAGGGCTGGTTAAAGGCGCCTCCAAGGGCGAAGGGTTGGGCAACCAATTTCTCAGCAACATCCGGGAGGTGGATGCCATTGTCCACGTGGTGCGCTGCTTTGAGGATGGGGAAATCATTCACGTGGACGGGGAAATCGGCCCCAAGCGGGATATCGAAACCATTAATCTAGAGCTTATCTTTTCCGATTTGGATATTGTAGAGCGGCGGATTGATCGGGTGAGCAAAGCCGCCAAGGGAGATAAAAAGTTGCTGCCTGAGGTGGAAATGCTCCAGCGGCTGAAAAGTTGGCTGGAGGAAGGCAACTCCGCTCGGGCCTTTGAATGTTCCAACGGGGAAAAGGAAATCCTCAGAGACATCCCCCTGCTTTCGGCCAAGCCGGTGATCTACGCAGCCAATTTGTCGGAGCAGGATTTTCAGCAGCCGTTGGACACCCACCCCTATTACACACAGGTGGCGGAAATTGCTGCCGCAGAAAAAGCACAGGTGCTTCCCATCTGTGCGCGGCTGGAGGAGGAAATCGCCGATCTGGACCCGGAAGAGAAAAAGCTCTTTCTGGCGGATATCGGCCTTGCTCAAAGCGGCTTGGACCGGATGATTCAAAGCGGCTACGCTCTGCTGGGGCTGATTTCCTTCCTCACCGCCGGAAAACCGGAGGTGCGCGCCTGGACCATCACCCAAGGCACCAAGGCCCCGCAGGCGGCGGGAAAAATCCACACCGATTTTGAGCGGGGCTTTATCCGGGCAGAAGTGGTCTCCTTTGACGATCTGATGGCCTGCGGCTCCATGCATGCGGCCAAGGAAAAGGGACTGGTCCGCCTGGAAGGCAAAGAATACATCATGCAGGATGGCGATGTGGTTCTGTTCCGGTTTAACGTATAGTCATGCCAACCGCCGCTCATTTTTGTGTGGGCGGCGGTCACATTTTCATCTTTTTTTGCATACACTGGAGTTTGGGGATTTGAGAGATTCCAAATAAATCGGGAATGCTTATGGTAAGATCGGACAAGAGCTTGGAAAGGAGAGAGAACATGCCAAAGCGGGCGGTGGTTTTGGGGGGCGGCGGCGCTCGAGGCCCCTATCAAATCGGCGTTTGGAAGGCGTTGCGGGAGCTTTCCATCGACTATCACATTGTCACCGGCTCCTCGGTAGGGGCCCTCAACGGAGCTTTGATGGTTCAGGGCGACTACGACAAAGGGGTAGAGATGTGGGAAAGTCTGAGCCTGCGCAACATTGTCAATCTTTCCTCTCCTCCCGATCAGGAGGCCAGTATTCAGGACGAACTGCGCCAAGGCATCCGGGAGGCGGTGGAAAACCGCGGGCTGGACGTCTCTCCCCTGGAAAGCCTGCTCCGTGATGTAATATCTCCTGAGCGATTTTATCAGTCCCCTGTGGATTATGGCCTGGTGACGGTACAATTTCCCCTCTATACTCCCCTTCATCTCACCAAAGCCGAGATTCCGCCGGAAAAGCTGGTGGATTACCTGATGGCCTCCGCCTCTTATTTCCCCCTGTTTCAGGCCAAAGTCATTGACGGCAAGCGCCATATTGACGGCGCGTATAACGATAATATTCCCGCTCGGCTGGCCCTGCGCTGTGGAGCGGAGGAGTTGATTGTGGTAGATTTGGCGGCAAGAGGCCTGGTTCGCCCTTTGCGGGAGAAGGTCCCCGTCACCTATATTCGCTCCCGGTGGTTTTTGGGGGAAATCATGGAGTTTGACACTTCCACCGCCGAAGAAAAGTTGATTTTGGGCTACCACGACTGTCTCAAGGCCTTTCGGCGCAAGGAGGGGTGTTCCTATACCTTCCACCCGGGGGAAAGCAAAAAGAATGTGCTGCGGCTGCGCAACGCATTTCAGACCATTCGTCAGAAGTGCGGGGTAAGCATCCTCAAACAGTACTGGAAGCTGCCTCAGGAGCATGAGGAAACCCGCGGGTATGAAAAGCGGTTCTATCGCTACGAGGCAGAAGATTACACCATTGGCCATGCCGTCACCAGTGTGGCGGAAATCACCGGGGAGCTTTTGGGCATCTCCCCTTACGAAGTCTACACGCTGCACCGCTTCAACCGGTTATTGCTGGAGGCTGCTTCTCAAACCACCCTGTCCTCCCCTGCCCTCTCCCAACGGGACCGGGACACTTCTGCATCCACCCGGTATGGTGCCCGTCGGGTGGTGCGCAAATTCTATACCATGTTGGAACGAGCCTGCCAAACCGGAAAACCTCCGGAAGCCATGTGGGCTTTGGTGGGGGTTTCCCCCCGGGAATTTCTCGCCGCCTACTACCTGCTGGCCCTGCGGATGACCTATGGCTCCTTGTAAAAATCTGCCTTTAGGGTAGTGTCAAGTTTTATGCGCAAATTAGGAAACAACCATTTGGCGAATAGCAGATTAGCCGGCGATAGATTCATCTGAAACACCGTATTGCAGGTGCTTCATGTTCATGTATTTCTTGTTGCCCCACTGAGTACCGGCCACATGGCGCAGCCTAGCACAAACCAACATTAAGGCAGAATTGCCGTCAGGAAAAGCGCCAACTACCCGAGTGCGCCTGCGGATTTCCCGGTTCAGGCGCTCAATGGCGTTATTCGTGCGGATTCGTGTCCAGTGTTCAAAAGGGAAATGAGTGTAGGTTAGGGTCTCTTCGATGCCGTTTTCCACCTTTTTAGCGGCTTCGGGCAGCTTCATTTCCCGGAGAGATTGAACAACAGCTTTTGCCTTTTCTCTGGAGGCTTCTTTGCTCTCCTGGGCGTGTATGGCCTTGAGCATTTTGGCGACAATCTTGGATTTGGAGCGGGGAACGACCGAAAAGACATTGCGGTAGAAATGAACAACACAACGCTGGTATTTGGCGTCAGGAAACACCTCATACACAGCCTCCAGCATCCCAAGGCTTTTGTCGCCAACGATGAGTTTGACACCATCCAGTCCACGGCTTTTCAGCCACTGGAAGAAGCTGATCCAACTAGCCTTATCCTCCTTCATTCCTTCGGCAGCACCAATTACCTCCCGGTAACCATCCTCATTCACTGCGATGGCCACCAGAATCGCGACGTTCTCATACTCTCCGCCCCAATTGCGCTTCAGATAGATGCCGTCCACATAAACATAGGGGTACTTCCCGCCCTGCAAGGGGCGGTTACGCCAATCCTCAATATGGACATATGCCTTCTTGTTCAGTTCGCTGATAGTGCTGGGAGATACCTTGCTGCCCCACAGTGCCTCGGTGATATCCTCCACACGGCGTACCGACACGCCGGCTAGATACATCTCAATCAATGCCTCCTCCACTGAGCTTTCCCGGCGACGGTAACGCTCTATGATTGCAGTTTCAAAGGGAACCCCTTTTAGTCGGGGCATCTTTAAGGTGACATCTCCTGATGTGGTGGTCAGATTACGGTTGTAATGGCCGGAACGGTAGCCTTGGCGAGCCTCGGTGCGTTCATACTTCGCTGCCTGAGTTAGAGCTTCCGCTTCCTTTTCCAGCAAGTCGTTGAGTGTTTCCTCCACACTGCCTCGAACCAGCTCTTTTAACTCGCTCTTGATGATTTCCTCATTTAGTTGTACAATTTTCTTGGACATGGGTGCAGCCTTCCTTTCGGTGAACTTGGTTGTGGTAACTTTATTCTACCAAAAGGCTGAATCCCTGTCCTTTTTTTATTTGCGCAACTTATTGTTGTCACCGCCGGAGTAAAATGACCTTAAATCGCCGACGAGAATTGACCCACGAGAATAGAGAGGTTACCCTCAAGACAAAGCGTCTTGGAGGTGCCCGATATGCTAAGGAGTGGGATAATTATGAAGATAAAAGAGTCGGCTGGGGCGGGTAAGAGTGCATACGCCATCGGCAAAGAATTGGGCATCTCTAAAAACACAGCCCGAAAATACATGCAGCCTGGTGTTTCACCGCCGGAGAAAATTGACCGTCCATCGAAGCTGGATGCGTACAAGCCGCTGCTGCATGAGCTGATGGCCGATGGGATCTACAACTGCGTGGTACTGCTCGATCGGCTGCGTGAGGCCGGATATGACGGTGGCATCAGCATCCTCAAGGATTATGTGCATCCGTTTCGTCCGCCAAAGAAGCTGCCGGCCGTGCGGCGGTATGAAACAGCTCCCGGGAAGCAGGCGCAGATGGATTGGGGCATCTGCCACTACACGGACACCGGCGGCACAGTGCACAAGGTTCCGGTATTTGTGATGGTGCTGGGGCATTCCCGAGCCAAATACATAGAATTCACAAGCCGCTGTGACCTCTCCAGCCTTGAGCGCTGCATGGTAAACGCCTTTGCATACTTCGGCGGCGTGCCAGAAAAGGTGCTGACGGATAACATGAAGACAGTGATTATCGGCAGAGATGGCGGCAAGCCCATCTGGAACACGGCGTTCGAGGATTTCTCCGTGGATATGGGCTTCATACCAAAGGTGTGCGCTCCCCGGCGTCCGCAGACGAAGGGCAAGGTGGAACGTCTCGTCGGCTATGTAAAGGACAACTTCCTGCCCGGACGCAGATTCGAGGACTTAAACGACCTGAACCGTCAGGCACTGCAGTGGTGCCGTAAGCATGACGGGAAGGTTCATGGAACGACCGGAAGAATTCCGGCTATAGAGCTTTCAAAGGAAGGGCTGCTTTCACTCCCGCCACAGGAGGTTATGGACAAGTACCGCTGGGAGACCAGAAGCGTGACCCGAGACGGCTTAGTGAGCTTTGATGGCATACGCTATGGTGTGCCCTGGCAGTATAGCGGCAGGCAGGTTCAGGTTCGGCTGTGCGCCGGGTATGTCGAGATTCACCTCGACAACACACTCATAGCAAGGCATGAGGCCAAATACTCCGGCGGTAAAATTGTATGGCTCACCGGACAATACGCCGGTCTCAGCGAAAAGGGTGGAATACCACTGCCGAACAGCTTCGCCAAGCAGCATCCACCACAGGTCGAGGCTCGGGATTTGGGTGAATATGACCGGCTGTTCCAGGTGGCGTCCAATGGTTGAATTAGAGCACGCCAGAGATTTACTGGAGAATATGGGCCTCAAAACGGCGGCCGGGCTTCTGGATGCGCAGCTGGAGCGCTCCTTGAAAGCGGAGAACACCTATCTGGCCTTTCTCCTGGAGCTTCTCACCTTGGAGGATACGGAGCGCAAGCGCAGGGGCGAGGAGATGCGGATCAAGCTTTCCCGGCTCCCGCATAGAAAGACACTTGGCGAGTTTGACTTCGACTTTCAGCCCAGCATCGACAAACGGCAGATTGACGAGCTGGCGACGCTGGCCTTTGCCGCCAGGGCGGAGAATGTGATCTTGCTGGGGCCGCCCGGTGTCGGGAAAACGCATTTGGCTGTGGGCCTTGCCATGCAAGCTCTGAAGTCCGGCTTGGCTGTCTACTACACCAGCCTTTCGCAGCTGATCGCAGACCTGAAAAAGGCGCAGGAGCAGAACCGTCTGGAACGCCGTTGGCGGGTGTATCTCAGACCCGATATCCTCATCATTGACGAGGTCGGCTACCTACAGCTTGACCGCACAGAGGCGGAGCTGCTCTTTAGGCTCGTCTGCGAGAGGTATGAGCACGGGAGCATTATTCTAACCAGTAACAAGTTTTTCAGCGACTGGGGCGAGCTCATGAGCGACAGCGTTATCGCCACCGCCATGCTCGATAGATTGCTGCATCACGCCCATGTGATGAACATCCGGGGCGATACCTACAGGCTCAAAGATCGCAGAAAATCCGGCGTCATACTAACACCACCGGCGGACATTCCGGCGGTAGGCTGATCGGCGTTTTGGGTCATTTCTCCCCGGCGTTTTTAGGTCAAATCAAGTCGGCGTTGACAACATTGCCATAAGATCAGGGCGGTAATGCCATACCCACTTGTGGGGACGGTTCTTTTCTCCACCTGCTGGGGAATGCCCTTTTCCCAACTTGCTGGGAATGTCGGCTATTTCATGGAGCGTGATTCCAAATTGCATCCTATTTGCCGCAAGTGGCAAAACCTGAATGACAAGGGTATTCAGCTGCCTTGATGGATTCGCTTTCGCCCACTTGTGGGCGTGTCATATTTCGCAGCTTCCCGCGAAAGCCATCATAGCGGGTTCGAGCTGGCGGTTCCCACGCCCTATATAATACATAGACCGCTTAGCAGTCTTAGCTTCGACCACAAGCGGGCGGAAAATAAAAAGTTAATACCTGATGATACTAAATAATACTTGTGGCCATGCGGCAATAAACTAGGTGAGTCCAAGATTGGACTGACCTCTCAAAATCTCATGGCTGAAAATTTAGCTGATTTAATGACGGCCCAACTTCGTGCTGTCCGCATTGCCGTCAGTAGTGGACAGCTTGACCACCCCTGAAAGACGGTGACTTTGATGTACGGACAATTTGACTGTGCCTGAAAATGCGGGCGTTTTGAGTGTCGCCGCAAGGAGAAGTCATTTTGACTTCGCAGCTTCCTGACTTGCCAAGTCCGATTCCAACCCGCTCAAAAATGGGAAGGCTCAATATCGGTGAACATTCTCATTTGCCACTTGTGGCAACTCGGCACTTCTGCCGAAAAGATGCCACTGATGGGATATAAGTTCGCGGGCGTTTTGACAGTGCCAGAATCGTTTTTTGCCATGTCCTGAATCTAAGACGATGGTTTTGTTCATAGCTTCTCCTTTCTCGATGGTTATACTTGGAAATTGTTCTGGCTTGTGGTATTATTTGGATAGGAGGTGGGGAGGATGGATGGAGTGTTCGGTATGGCAGAGAAAGTCATAACCGAGTTTTGGGGAATATTGCTAATTGCCTATATGGTCGCACGGGTTCAAGCTTATAAAAAAGACAAGACTTCCGCGCTTTTCGTTTTGCTGATTTCTTTTGTGTTGACAATCATAGATTGGATCGTGCTTGACTTTCAATTTTATTCTCTGCTAGAAGTTGCGGCAACAGGCTGTATGATAGGATTCTTGGCAGCGTTTTTGCCCGCCTTGTGGTATGCTAATAATAACTTTTCAGAGGACGATGACAATATCAACATAACACTTGCCATTGCTTCTCTTTGTGGTCTGGCAGCGGGCGCAGCCAAACTAATACGCCCGTTCCCGTGAAAGGGATTTAACCGCCCCGAAGGGCGGCTATTTAGACAATATCCTTGAATAAATCTGCCTGTTGCGTGGAACACCCAAGACTTTCAATGCGCTCCAGCTTTTCAGCCTTGGTTTTCGCCCCTGGATAGACTCTGTGATTTCACAGTAGTTTTCAGCGGGCGCTTTGACTGGCCCCCATTTCAATACCCTTTAATACCCTTTACTGCCCGACACCGCTGTCATGCAGACAAAAACCTCCAGACGGCAATGTCGCAAGGTCTAATTGACCGACACCGCTGCCGATTATATCAAGTCAATACCCTTTAGTACCCTTCGATACCCTTTAATTTACCCTTTACGCATCTTGTTTCAACATATCTTTATTATTCAGAAACGTAAAGATGTCTGATTATTATGCGATATATTTGAATCCAAAAGATAACGATTATATCACGTTTTTTGGGAGCACTATAATTCGAGTCCCTCCTTCTCCGCCAAAAACCGCTTAAACATCATGCGTTTAAGCGGTTTTTCTTTTTGCGTTATAAACTTGCAAAATGAGTTACGGTTTTTTCTATTCCCAACACTATTCCCAACGCTATTCCCAACGATTTTAAGACGCCGAGCAGGTATTGGTTCTGCCCCCAAGCAGCGACTGACAACCTGGCAATTGCCGCGAGAGGCTTAAGTCTGCTCTAGGCAAAAATCCCATATTACGCTGTTTCTTTTACGCAAAACTCTGCGATGCATTCGTCGATGCTCTCCAAATCTTCACAGGCACCGTTACTATGTATGACTGTAAAATGCAGAAACGCCGGCGCGTGGTTTCCGCAGTCATTTTGTGCAGGAACAATCGCCAATTCAATGAAGCTTCCGTCTTTTGCCTGAGATAGTTTCTTCTCTAATGTTTCTTTCCCTACAATTATCTTGACCAATTTTAGCATCCTTTCTTTTCATAAAACCTGTTTGGATCAATTCTCGCTCCTAACAACCCTATTATGAATAAATTACTTGGCGAAAAAGGTCGAATAAGATTGTATTTTCAAAAATCATTGTTTGCCACAAAAACGAGTAAGAATGAATGGAAAATTAATTGAAAAGTGATACTTTCTTCAGGATAGGACGAGAAAAAGAGCACCCCGTATGAGGACCCCAATGCTTCGGCCGGACAAGCTGCTGCTTTCCTGTATGCGGGAGGAATTCCAAAAGCACCAACACAGGTGTGCGGGTTATAAAGTCCAGCCACTGGAGCGAAAAAGCGCCCCTCCGTTATGATTGGGCGCTTTTGCTCTATGCTGTTGCTTATCTCCATTGTCGCCTTCTGGGGCGATTTAAACATCTATCGCACGGACAGTTGCAGTTGAACGGCTCACAGTTGACTGCTGCCTGCACCGCCCTGACGTACATCCAATCAGGGGCAAGTATGCCCTGATATCCTCCGATGGGGCCGAGCCTTAAGCAGCGGTAAGGATTTTTACGATAATAGCCCAAAAACATATTCCGCTTCCTTTCTTCCAGGGTACTCCAGTATATGCAGAAGGTGAAGCAGGCGTTTTGACTCATACCTAAAGAAAAAAGGGGTTGTATCAAACAACCCCAGCATCATTGAATGGTTAAATTTTTGCAAAGGCAGCAGAGATTTCGGCACCCGACTCGTTGTTCTTGGCCGTTGCGATTAATTGCTCCTCAAGCAAAAAGCCACCTGTAATGGCATCCCGCACCATAGGGAGAAAATCTTCCACACAATCGATGTCGCTGCTCCTCGTACAAGCATCTCTGACCGTTGTTTCTCCCACCCTGTGTTTTTTAGCGACCTTACTAAAAGACTGTGTCACAATGTCCTGGAATTTATGTTCGGAGCACATCTCTTCCGGAGTTTGATCAATCTCCTGATATACTCTGCGTTTAATTTCCTCCACTACCGCCAGTACATGTTCCGTTCTTCTGCTTACGTAGCTCATAGTTCGCATCTCCTTTATTCTGATTGATGTGTTGATCAGCCAATGTCATTATTATAGACCAAGAAATCGAATCCATCTATTGACATAGTGATCAATACTATTTGTATATTAAGTACTTAAAACGCAACGTTGTAATGTTAACGAAGGAACAACAAAAATAACAAACAATACATAGGTGTCTCGGGTGTGAGACATCTCTTTGTGCAGTATTTTCTGTGCATTATGCCGAATTGAATCGATATATTTTATACATGAATGGAATATCCCCATTCTTTTGCTGACGGTGCTATTCAGGATTTGTAGAAACATAGCAAAAGCGCCCCTTTATCATTGGGCGCTTTTCCCTGAATTGTATAGAAGAATGAAAGCTGTTGCGGAATCTGCAAATTACAAATCCTGCAAATCGGCAGCAGGAATGTCGTTTTCGATATTATCTCTTGCCAAATCTGTATCGATAACCGGGTAGATGTCTTCTGGAATAGGCCGGTCAATATCTCCGTCTTTCGCTAATTTTTTATTTTTGGGATCCAAAATTATCACCTCACCGTTAGAATAATCGAAAAAAATGGTTTTATGCGACATGCGGGGGGATGGGAGAATAAAAAATACCTCCATTGGTTCTTCCTCTGTTTTCTTGGTTTCCCGGGCTTGCCTGCTTTACAATTTCCCCGCCTTCCACTATAATATTGGATAGACTCATTCTCTGGAGGGCTTTATGCTAATATACGATGATCTGCGCCTGCGGCTGAAAGAATGCGGCCCCCGGCTGCAAAGCCTTGCCGGCGCCTTAGGTCTGGAATCCATACGGGCACAGCTGGCAGAGCTGGAGGAGCAAACCGCCGACCCCAACTTCTGGTCGGACCCCGCTGCCAGTCAAAAGGTGCTGCAAAAGCAAAAGCGGCTCAGCAGCAAGCTGGACTCTTATGAGAAACTCCAACAGCTCTGGGAGGATGCTCTGGAGCTGATTGCCATGGCGGAGGAAATGAACGACGAATCGGTGCTGGGGGAAATCACCTCGGCCACTGAGGAAGTGGAAAGACGGCTGGAAGCTCTGCGTCTTGCCACTTTGCTGACCGGAGAATACGACCATAAAAGCGCTATCCTCACCTTCCACGCGGGAGCAGGCGGTACCGAGGCCCAGGACTGGGTGCAGATGCTGTACCGGATGTATTGTCGCTGGGCCGAGCGCCATGGCTACAAGGTCAGGGTGCTGGACTATCTGGACGGAGAAGAGGCCGGCATCAAAAGCGCTTCCATTGAAATTGACGGAGAAAACGTCTACGGTTACCTGCGCTCGGAGGCAGGGGTTCACCGGCTGGTTCGAGTCTCCCCCTTCGATTCATCGGGACGGCGCCACACCTCCTTTGCTTCGGTGGAGGTTATGCCGGACATTGACGAAGATACCAGCGTGCAGATTGCCGAAAGCGATATTAAAATGGATGTGTTCCGCGCCAGCGGCGCAGGGGGACAGCATGTGAATAAAACCTCCTCGGCGGTGCGGCTCACCCACCTACCCACCGGCATTGTGGTGTCTTGCCAAAACGAACGAAGCCAGCACCAAAACCGGGAAGTCTGCATGAAGATGCTCAAGGCAAAGCTGGCAGAAATCAAGCAGCGGGAGCATCTGGAAAAAATTGAGGATATCAAGGGAGAGCAAAAGGAAATTGGCTGGGGCAGCCAGATTCGCTCCTATGTCTTTATGCCCTACACCTTGGTAAAGGATCACCGCACCGGCTTTGAAGTGGGCAACATCGGCGCAGTGATGGATGGAGAGTTGGACGGCTTTATCAACGCTTTCCTCAGCTCCCAAAGTTCCAAGGGGCAATAATGCGTTTCGGAGGGGTGCCTTATGACCATGTCGCAGCTTAACCAAAATTGTGCCTGTCCTACCAAAAGTTGTCCCCGCAACGGCGATTGCAAAGCCTGTCAGGCTTATCACCACGGCAGGGGCAGCCTAACCCGCTGTGAGCAAGCTAAACGAAAAGCAAAAAAACAGTCCGCCTCCTGATGTTGGTGGTCAACTTGTTGGACCGGTTCCCCCTGTTGGGCTTCCGGTCTTTTGCTTATGATTGGGAACGTTCCGGAGAAGAAAGTCATTCCTCTTGGCGGGATATGCCACGGCTCTCTGAAATGACATAAATTATTTACAATTTATGCACACTCCTTCCCCTTATGCTCCAGTTTTTTCTAGTATAATATTGTGCGTAAAAGCTGTAACTGACACAATAAAACAGGCGGTGTCTTATGTTCAATTATGTAGGGGTTCCTTGCCCTGTTTGCCACAATAAGTTTCGTTCTTCCGACGATGTTGTCGTCTGCCCCGACTGCGGTGCGCCCCATCACAGAGAATGCTACACAAAGCTGGGGGAGTGTGCTTTTGCTGCCGATCATTTAAGCGGCAAGGAATGGCGTCCTCCCGCAGCGGAAAAGCATCCCCCTCATGAGGATAAGCAAACCTCTGACTCCCAGGAGCAAAAGGTGCGGCAATGTCCCCGGTGCAGCTCCGCCAACCCGGAGGATGCCATCTTTTGTCAGGTCTGCGGTGCAGGCTTAAATACCAGCCAAAAGGGACCGGACATCAACGACTTTTACCGAATGATGCAGGCCAATCCCTTTGGGGGCGTTCGGGGCGATGAAACCATTGCCGAAATTCCGGTTCGGGATATGGCCCAGTACATTGGTCCCAATGCGGCCTACTACCTGCCTCGGTTTTTTGCCTTTGACAAGGCGGGACGTCATATTCTCCCCAACCTTTCCGCCTTCCTGTTCTCCTTCTACTACTGCTTCTACCGCAAAATGTACGCTGTGGGAACCGTGTTGCTGGCTGTGTATTTGATGGGCATCATTCCCCTGTTTCTGGTAGCCCGTGAGGTGGGAATCGAAACCATGCTGGCGCTGGTGTACGGTTCCGCCAAACAGGTCTATGGCGCTCAGGTGGGGCTGTATCTGAATATCTTCAATGTAATAGGTACCATCAACACCGTGTTGCGCATCGCTTTCTTTTTGCTGGCCAACCACCTTTACTACAACCATGTCATTGATAAAATGCAGGCTCTGCGAAATCAGTCCGCCGGCAACTACCAGCAAGCCTTAAAAACGGCTGGCGGGTGTCAATCAAAAGGGCGCGATTTTGCTGATGGGCGCCATCTTCTTGTTAATGGTTATTGTCTTTGCTCTGATGCTGTTATAGTCGGTCCTTGAAGAGGACAAGTAGTGGCCACTCTTTATGGTTTTGCATCACAATACCGGAGGAATGGATACATGAAAAAAATCAGAAAAGCGGTGATTCCCGCTGCCGGTCTTGGCACACGAGTGCTTCCCGCTTCCAAATCCATGCCCAAGGAAATGTTGCCCATTGTAGACAAGCCTGCCATACAGCATATTGTGGAGGAAGCAGTCCGCTCCGGCATCGAGGAAATCTTAATTATCACCAGCCGGGGCAAGACCACGGTGGAAGATCACTTTGACCGTGCTCCCGAACTGGAGGAGCGGTTGCTGCTGTCGGGAAAGCAGAGAGAATACGATGCCATGCTGGACATTGCCAATTTGGCCAGCATCCATTATCTGCGGCAGCAACAGCCTCTCGGACTGGGCCATGCGGTGTGGTGCGCTCGAACCTTTGTGGGAAACGAGCCTTTTGCTGTTTTGTACGGTGACGACGTCATCGTGGGAGAAAACCCCGCCTGCGCCCAGCTTTGTTCCGCCTATGAGGAATACGGATTGGGTGTGGCGGGAATCAAGCCGGTTTCCCCTCAGCTCATTCACAAGTACTCCTCCCTTGGGGTGGAGCATATGGAGAGCAACCGCTATAAAATTCTGGATATGATTGAGAAACCCCCGCCGGGGCAGGAACTGAGCCTTTACTCCATTTTGGGACGCTGCGTTCTGCCTCCTAAAATATTTGACATTTTGGAAAATCTGCCAAAGGGGGCAGGAGGAGAAATACAACTCACCGATGCCATGCGGATCTTAACCCATACCGACGGCATGATTGGAGTGGAGTACGAAGGCACCCGTTATGACATGGGCTCGAAGCTAGGCTATATGCAGGCCAACGTAGAAATGGCCGCCGTCCATCCGGAAATTGGCCCCGACTTTGTCGCCTATCTCAAAGAATTTACCAAGGGACTCTAGTTCTTGACAAAGCCAAGCTCCCCTAGTGCAGGGGAAAGGAAGCAAGCAACAAAACTGACATCACTATTCCAGCGGTGTCAGTTTTGTTTTGGTATGAATGCGTGGGTGGTTGTAAAAATGATGGAATTCTCAATTAGCAGTCTCCCTTCTTCCTAAGACAAAATCTTTCACGCTGCTGATGCACTCTGTTTTGAGGATGGAAAAGATATTCTGTGAATCAACGCCTTGACTTTATACGGCTTGGCTGTTATAATTGTAACGTTCTGCCAATCGGCGGACAAATCTTCTTGCTCTTTGCTTGACAAAGAGCCATATGTCCAAAAGGAGGTGCACAAGTATGGCAAACAAAACCATGAGGTACGAAACCATTCTTGTCCTTCACCCCAACCTGGGAGAGGAAGCCGTCAAGGCAATGATTGAGAAGTTTACCACTCTCATTCAAGAAAACGGCACTCTGGAAAAGGTTGAGGAGTGGGGCAAGCGGCGTCTGGCCTATCCGATCCAGGACGAGATGGAAGGCTACTATGTTCTCATTCACTTTGAGAGCGCTCCGGAGTTTCCCGCGGAACTGAATCGTATTTACAAGATCACCGACGGTGTTCTGCGTTCCCTGGTCGTTCGCAATGAACAGGAGGTCCAAAAGCCTGCCGAGCAGAAAACGGACGCTGTTTCCGCTGCAGAGGAAGCTCCTGCTCAGGTTGCTCCCCAGCAGGAATAGGGGGGCGAAAAGATGTTTAACAAAGCAATACTCATCGGCAGACTGGTTGCCGATCCAGAATTGCGAACCACCCCCAATGGGATTTCGGTTTGTAGTTTTCGCATAGCAGTCGATCGCCCTTACACCCCTAGGGATGGTTCCGAAAAAGTAGCGGATTTTATCGACATTGTGGCTTGGCGCGAGCGGGCCGAATTTGTCTGCCGTTACTTTTCCAAGGGAAAGCCCATTTTGGTGGAAGGCTCGATTCAAACTAGGAGCTACACCGATAAAAACGACCAAAAACGCACAGCAGTGGAAGTAGTGGCCGATAATCTTCGCTTTGTGGAAAGCAAAAGTGCTTCGAATCAAGGAGCTTCTCGCCCTCTACCTTCCGACTTTGATGTTCCCTCCAGAGGCGGTATTGCCGCCCCCTCCCCCGCTTACTCCAGCGGCAACGCTGAAGATTTTGCGGAGATTGAGGACGATGGAGACCTTCCCTTCTAAATGATACGGATTTACCTTACGCCAAAGGAGGTTTCGAGCTATGGCTGAAAGACCTGAAAGGTCCGAAAGACCCGATCGCCGCGGTGGCCGCAGAGGCCGCAAGAAGGTATGTGCCTTCTGTGTTGACCGCGTCTACCACATCGATTACAAAGATGTGCCCCGGCTTCGCCGCTATCTGAGTGAGCGGGCCAAGATTATTCCCCGGCGTGTTACTGGCACCTGCGCTCGTCATCAGCGTCAGTTGATGGTAGCTATTAAGCGTGCCCGCCATTTAGCCTTCCTTCCCTATATTAGCGACTAAGGATTTGGTTATTTGGGCAACTCGCTCTTGACTTTGTGTCTACGATCAGATATAATATTCAAGTGCCTGTACGAGAAATCGTCAGGCCCATGGAGAAGTCGCCTAGCCTGGCCGAGGGCGCACGACTGGAAATCGTGTAGGGGTTAAACGCTCCTCGAGGGTTCAAATCCCTCCTTCTCCGCCATAAAAGTCTGCAAAGTGGCCCTACAGGCCGGTTTGCAGACTTTTTTCTTTCTCCGTCATTTTGACTAAAACCTTACGGTAGCATAAGGTTTTAGGCGTTTGCTCAAAATTTGCTCAAAATTTGCTCAACTTAGATGCCGTAAACCTACATAACCATGCGGTTTTTTAGGATTTCAAAATTGCACCGTCTGTTTTAAAAAGAGCTGTTCCATGGTATCCGCTGGCTGTCTCCTCTTGTTTAGCGCACTGCAATAAATGTCGGCGTCTCGAAAAAGTTAGCACCCCAAATGGCATAAAAATGAGCCATTGTCAGCACCTGAAATAACAGCTACCATTAGTTTGTTCAGGACTAAGGAGGTAGCAGAAAGGTGTTAAGAATGGCTCAAGTAAATAATATCAAAGATCTCTACGAAAATGAAGACCTGAGTTTGCGAGAGATTTCTCGTAAGACAGGTCACAGCTTCAAGACCGTCCAAAAGTACGCCTACCAGCTCGACTGGAGCGAGGACAATCTGCCGGATACCGAGCCAACGAGCTATCCGGTGTTGGGAGATTTCATTCCCGTAATTGATGAATGGCTGGAAGCCGACCGTAAGATCCCGCGCAAGCAGAGGCACACCGTTTGGAGGATTTTCTGCCGTTTGCGGGATGAGCACGGTTTCGGCGGCAGCTATTCCAGCGTAAAAAAGTACGTCCGCAAAAAGCGGTTTGTGATGAATTCCAAGAACAGTGGTTATTTGCCTCTGGAGCATACGCTGGGCAGTGGGCAAGTAGATTTCGGAAAGCATCTCTACTACGATGGTGCAGGGCAGGAGCAGGACGGCTATGCACTAACCATTTCCTTCCCGAATTCCAACAAAGGGTACACCCAAACTTTCCCCTCTCAGAACCAGGAATGCCTGCTTACCGGTATGAAACGTATCTTTGAGCATATTGGCGGCGTTCCGCCGGTGCTGCGCTTTGACAATATGTCCACCGCCGTTGTGCAGGTACTCAAGGGTACAGACCGAATTCTCACAGACGGCTTTACCCGCTTCATGATGCATTACCGTTTCCGCGCAGAATTCTGCAATCCAGCATCCGGCAACGAAAAAGGCAACGTGGAAAACAAGGTGGGTTACAGCCGCAGAAATGCCTTTGTGCCGGTTCCGACTATTGTTTCCTTTGACGCATTCAATGAGTCCCTGTGGGAATGGTGTGAAAAAGACGCCAAGCGTCCTCACTACAAGAAAAAGCTGCTGATTGAGGAGCTTTGGAAAGACGACGAGGCGAACCTGCTGCGCCTGCCAGAGTATCCATTCTCAGTATTCCGCTATGCTTCGCTGACAGTGAACAAAAGCGGATTTGTAACGATTGAAACCAACAAATATGGCCTTTCTCCCGCGCTTTCCGGTGAAACGGTGCAGGCCAAGATTTTCTTTGACCATGTGGAGTTTTTTCATGACCACCGCCCGGTTGGACACTACCCCAGGAGCTACAAAACCAACGATGAGGTTTTTGACTGGACGCAATATGTGTCTACGCTCTGTAAAAAGCCGGGAGCGACCCTGCATACTCGTTTCTTCCACCAGATGCCACAGCGGTGGCAGACTTTTTTGGAACAGATCAGCGGCAGAGAGCGTAAGAATGCGCTACAGCTACTCAGTGAAATTGTTTCTGACGGCAATGTCGCTCTGTGCAACGATGCATTGGAGCTTGCCGAGGAGAACGGCCGCACAGATGCGGACAGCGTCCGGCAGTGCTACTACATGATTGCAAAGAAGGAATACCGGCCTGATCCGCTCAAGCTGCCCAGTTCACCGGCGCTGCATTACAATCCCAATCTGTCCGCCTATGACGGCCTGATGGGAGGTGATGTGAGTGTCTGAAGAGCTTGAACAGATGATGCGACAGGTGAAGCTGGGCGGCATGGCCAAAGAATGGCGCTCTGTCCAATTTGAAAACACAGAACAATATGTGACCGATCTGCTGAAGCTGGAGCTCCGTGAGCGAGAGGTCAACCGCATTAACCGCATGGTGAAAACCGCCGGCTTCCGTGTGTTAAAAACACTGGATGATTTCGTGTGGAATTCAGCCATCCAGCTTCCCAGCGGCATGAGTGCAGGGTACATGGAGGAGTTGGGGTTCCTTCCGCCCAAAGAAAATCTCATTTTCATGGGCACCGTTGGCACCGGCAAAACGCATCTTGCCACGGCCATTGCCTTGAAAGCCTGCCAGGAAGGGCGGCGTGTCCGGTTTTACACGGCGGCATCTCTTGCAAACATCCTTTTGGAGAAGAACAACAAGGGCACACTGAACAATTATCTCAGCACTCTGAAAAAAGTGGAACTCATTGTGATTGACGAGATTGGCTTCGTGCCGCTGCACAAGGATGCCGCTGAGCTGCTGTTTCAAGTGATCTCTGACTGCTACGAACGCAAGAGCCTCATTATTACGTCCAATTTAGAGTTCTCGCAGTGGAACACCGTCTTTGGCGACAATCGCCTAACCGCAGCCTTGGTTGACCGGCTGATCCACCATTCTCATATTGTGATCTTTTCCGGTGAGAGCTACCGGCTTACCCAATCCATGCAGCGCCAACGTGCTCGCTGAAAAGCGCTCCAAATAATGAGCATTAGACCCCAACCTGTTTGGCCCCGTGGGTCTCCAAAAAGTGAGCGCTGGGCCCCGACCTGTTCGGCCCCCAAAAGTGCAGATACGGGTCCCCGATGCCGCACGCACGAACAACAAATTAGGTGCTCCAAGGTGCTAACCTTTTTGGGGACCTTTTGCTAACATTCTTGTTGCACTGTCCGCATCATTGAAGCCGCCCGCGTTACTAGCCGTTCCGCATCGGTCACCGTGTTGAAGATTTTGTGGTACAGCGCTCTGTAGTCAGCCAAATTTATCACCAACCTTTCACATCGTGTTGGTAGTAAAGCTTGGGATGACCGAAAAGTCAAGTATTGGTTGGCAAAACAAAAGAACTTTCAAACCTGACCGAATGCCGTCCGTAAAAACGGGCGGCATTTTTGCGTTTTCTTTTGTAGACATCTTCGTGAAACCGGATTACTAGTAGGGGAGTTATATTATTTTAAAATAATTCCGCTGCAACCCCCTCCTTGAAACCGGCTATAATAGTAGGGGGGGAAATATTATTTTACAAGAATTCCGCTCACGTACCCTCTGAAACCGGATTAGTCGTAGAGGGCCTTTTAAAAGGAAAGCACACTTGGATTTGAAGGTTATATCTCATAAGCTTCAGGGCTACTCACTGTGCAAAGCGCTGATTTTTATTTTTGGCTATTTTGACAGTTAGTATTTTTGACCCGTCTCAGCTGCCTACGCAGTGAGGGGACTTTTATTACACAACGAAAAGGAGGACTAAAAATGAAGCGAGAACCCTTCGTCATGCTCCCGAGAAGAATCTTTGAGTACCAGCTGCCGCCGATACCCTTTGCCGTCTACTGCTACCTGCTGTGCTGCCACAACAAAGCAAACGGCTGCTACCCCAGCAGGCAGACCATCTCCAAAGCCTGCGGCATCTCCGACAGCTCTGTGGGGCGCGCCATAAAGCAGCTGGAGAAGCGCCGTCTCATCAAAGTCAAACATAATTTCGGCGACGGCCGCCAGCGAAACAACTCCTATGAGCTGCTCCCACTGGATACCCCCTCGGTTCATGGTGGCCCCTCTCCCCCCTGTCACGTAGCGATAGGATTAAACAAGAGGGAATAAGGAACCACCCAATATAACAATAGTTAAATACAGAGAAGAAAAATGCCCTCATCTAAAAAGCAAATCTTTCTTTCTGAAATTAATGCTTTAGTTTATGTGACAAGGACAGGCCGAAGGGAATCGCACCTGTGCCGCCTGTTGCGCCTTGTGTGGGCTTTTGAGGACGAGGAAGAGGGTTAACCCCTGTGGATTGACGCTGCGCCTTGTGTGAGCAATTTTCCCCAGAAGCCTGCCGAGAGAGATTGAATCACGAGGGCGGGCACGCCTTTCCCAGAGCGACTATGTCACCCGCTGCTGTCTTGGGAAGCAGGTTGTAGTTGTGGAGGATTTGAAGGAAGTTTTGAAACAGCAGAGAGCCATCGGCAACAACCTCAACCAGCTCACGGTGCTGGCCAACATGGGGCGTGTGTCGGTTGTAAATCTTGACGATGCCGCACGGGAGCTGGCAAAGATCAGCGAGACGCTGCGGGAGATTGCCGAGCGAGGGAGGTGGTCCAAATAGCCATCATCAGCTTCACGAATTATGCCAAAGGACAGACCCGCTCCTCCATGGCGGCGGTCATGGAGTACACAAAGCGGGGAGCAAAAACCCTGTGGCAGGGGCAGTCCCTGGTGAGCGGGTTTAACTGCCGGCCCGAAAGTGTCTACAATGATTTTCTCAGCACCAAGCTGCTCTACCACAAGGATGAGAAAGTTCTGTTCTTCCACATGGTGCAGAGTCATCCCAAGGGTGCCGACGTCAACCCGGTCACGGCGCATACGGCGGCCATGGAGCTGGCCAAGTATTTCGAGGGGCGGGAGGTGCTGGTCTGCACCCATACCGACCGTGACCATGTCCACTCGCATTTCATTATCAACAGTGTCTCGCTGCAGGATAAGCATCTCCTCTGACGCAGGAGAAATGGAAAGCTTTGACAATCAGGACTCTCTGGAAGATGGACACAGGAGCACTGCTCCGATCAGCAGAAGCCGAGGAACTGCCTGCCGCAGGGCGACTGTCCTGGCAGGATCTAGCGCAGATACAGCGACCTGGGACAGGCTGGGAGAAGAACGGCGAGTATCTCTCTCCCGCACTTGCGTCTGCCGCGCCTCAGCCCGGCGCTCCTGCTCATTCCGGTGATCCTGATAGTGTGCTGGGCAGTGTGGCACAGCTGGGACACGCTCTGGAGCGAAATCAAGATGCTGCTCCCGTGATGGACGCTACAACGATGACTCCGCATACAGATAAGAAAACGCTCTCGAAGGAGCGCAAAAAGAAAATCGCCCAGGGAAGTGCCCCGGACGACCATGAGGATAAACAGCAGACTCACAACATGAGCATGTAAGGATAGGCTCAATTCTAAGATGCAAGACAAAAAAACGCCTTCCCATCGGAAAGACGTTTTTGTGTGACAGTTTTATTCTACTTCTTCTTCCAGAACATCTCCGAACAGGATACGCAGATAATCCCGGCGGCCATAGAGCACGCGATCCACATAGACCTCGTCGCCCTGCACCCGGTAGAAGGTTAGGTAATTTCCATGTACAAGAAAGCGGTAATCGCTTTCCACATTGGCAATTGAGGACAAGGGCGCACCCATTTCCGCAAAATCTATTAGCTGGTCAACAGAATCCATAATAGCGTTTACGATACGCACAGCGGCAGGAGGATTCTGAAGCTCCGTTGCGATGTAGTCCCATATTTCATCCAAGTCCCTACGCGACTGGTTAGAATAGCGAAGCCTATACTTCATCCGCTTTTGCGCGGAAATGCGCCCTCATCTCCTCAGGCTCCAGCCAGCCTTCCTGCTCGCCGGACTTTCTGCCCTTTGCAAGTTCGTTCATAAGGCGGAGCGTAGCCTGTGTTTTCTCATAGTCCTGCCGATCTAGAATGGCGTATTTGCCCCGCCCGTTCTTATGTCAAAAACTCAGGAGCACCTGCAGATGCATCACGCAGTACCTCGCTATAATTACGCAGATCAGAAATATGGCTTAATGTTCGGCATATTAATCAGCTCCTTTCTGTTTATATTATATGCCATGTTGCTGTAAAATACAACTGCGAATTTGCAGCTACGATACAGTCTGTGCGATATGTTTAAGATGCTGATCACAAGAACATGAAAGGAGTGGACAAACCCCATGCTCACATCAGAATTCAGCAAGACCTACGAAACCCAAATCGGCAACACCGTGTACACCATCACCAGCGAGTGTCCGGAGGACACTAAAGAGGACATGCTCGACGCGCTGGTGCGGCTCATGAAACGGGATATCAGAGGGCGTGGAAACGGAGAGGCAAATAACCACCGCCGTCCATAGCTTTCCCCGGCGGCTTGTGGTATGTTGTGGGTGCGAAATCCACAAGCCGTTTTGCGGGGAGATCAGGAGGTGCTTATGAATATCATCCCCCCAAACGAATACAAGGCGGCAATCTACCTGCGCCTGTCCCGTGACGAGGACACAAAGCAGGAGAGCAATTCCATCACAAACCAGCGGCAGATTTAACGACTATGCTAACCAGCAGGGCTACAATATTGTCGGTGAGTACGTCGACGACGGGGTCAGCGGGGTCAGCTTTGACCGGCCCGGATTCCAGCAGATGATGGGCGACATCACCGAGCGGAAAGATCAACATGGTGATTGTCAAAGACCTCTCCCGGCTCGGTCGTGAACACATCGGAACCGGCCAGTACATCGAGCAGATTTTTCCCCGATGGGTGTGCGGTTCATCGCCATCGGTGACAATTACGACAGCCTGTACGATGACGAGCCGTCCGCCGACATGGTGCCCATGATCAACTTTTTCAACGAGTTCCATGCCAAGCAGAGCAGCCGTAAGGGCCGTGCCAGCAAGAAGCTCCTGGCTCAGGCGGGCAAGTTTCAGGGCAACAAGGCGCCTCATGGTTACATCAAGGATCCGGCGGACAAGTACCACCTGCTGGTCGATCCGGAGGCGGCGGAGACAATAAAGATTCATCTTCCAACTGGCCTGCGACGGGCTGGGCTACAAGGCCATCTGCCGCCGACTGCGGGATGAGGGCATCCCCAATCCCACCGCCTACATCAACGCCAAGGACCCGGAGCATCATGCCGCCAGCGACTACTGGAAGCAGCCCCACGACTGGCATTCCTCCTCCATCAAGACCATACTCCACAACCCCACCTATCTGGGCAAGATTGTCAGCGGACGGCGGACAACCCGCTCCTTCAAGGACAAGCAGATTATCCATCAGCCGGAGGAGAATGGATCGTAACCGAGAACACCCACGAGGCCATCATCGACCAGCGGACATGGGATCTGGCTCACGAGAAGATCAAGGTGCGAAAGCGGAGTGACAATCAGGGCGCTATCCAGATGTTCGCCGGTCTGGTGAAATGCATCGACTGCGGCTACGCGCTGGCCTATACCAAGAACGGCGGCAAGCCCTACTACCAGTGCAGCCAGTACAATGTCAAGGGCAAGGACTACTGCTCCTCCCACTACCCTCCGCTACGACGAGCTCTACGACGTGGTGCTCCACGACGTGCGGCGCAGGGCGAAGGCGGCGGCAGAAATGGATGGGCACATGCTGCGCAGGCTCAGGAATGAGGCTTCGGGGGTGCTGACCAAGAAGCTGCGGGAGGCTGAAAAGGCCTTTCAGACGGTGGACTCCCGCATCAGCGAGCTGGACACCGTCATCGGCAGGCTGTACGAGGACAGCGCCCTGGGGCGCATCTCCCGCGAACGCTTCGACTCCCTGCTTAAGAAGTACGAAGCCGAGCAGGCGGAGCTGAAAGAGCGGCATACCGCAATCAAGCAGGAGCTGGCCGAGCAGCAGAAACGCCAGAGCGAGAGCGAGCAGTTCATGGAGATGATCGCCGCCTACAAGGACATCACCGCCCTCAACCAGTCCATCCTCAACGAGCTGATCCACAGCATCGAGGTGGGCCCCATCCAAAAGGAGGACGGCATCCGGCGCAGGAGCATCCGCATCCGCTACCGGCAGTTCTGCTATGTGGAGGTTGGCTCCACGGAGGATCTGTTCGCAAACTGGGACGAGAGCATGTGGGAGGCCTGGCGGCAGATCGATCAGGAGCTGCTGCAGGCGGCTTCGGTATAATTTAAAAATAGGGTGTTTTTATCCTAACCAAGTGGCATAATAAGAACACAAAGATTAGGAGGTGTTCTTCCATGCAGATAAATATGAACAACCTGGTCTCCATGACCGAAGCAAATCAAAACTTTTCCCGTGTTGCCAAGCTGGTTGATGCCAACGGCGCGGCTGTCATCCTGAAAAACAACACCCCGCGCTATGTGCTTCTGGAGTACAGTCAATTTGAAAAAGAGGAATTTGCCGACACGGCAACCGTGCAGGAAATTGGTGAAAAGCTGGTCAAAAGGCACCTGCGTGCTTTCGAGGAACTGGCGAAATGAAGAAGATCAGCAAAGAGCATATCCTGCTCCTACACCAAATTCGGATTAAGCAGACTGGTGCTTGAGAAAAAGGCAATTTAAATAGCGGTTGCACATCGGGTAGAATTCGGGTATAATAGTACCAGAATTCTTAATGAGAGGAGAGCTGAATGATGATTATCAAATCCTCAACCAGCTTGCGCAATGACTATGGTGTCATTTCCGAGCTGGCACATAAAGAGCAGGAGCCCATCTATATCACCAAGAACGGCGAGGGCGATCTGGTCGTGATGAGCATCGATGCATTCGATCGCCGGGAAGAACTCCACCGCTTGCGCGCCAGGCTGGAGGCCGCGGAGGCCAGTCGCCTTGCTGGCGTACCGACCTATACGCTGGAGGAAGTGTTTGACGGTCTGGAGGAAATCTATCGTGACGACAAAACGGTATAAGTTAGAAATCCTCACCCAGGCACGGGAGGAAATGCACTGTAGTAGAGATACTCCATATTGCATCAATTACATAAATCAAAGGGCCTGTTTAAAGCACAATTCGCGAGAGCCACGGTTCGCATCCATGAGGTTGAGGGTTCGACCCCTTTCATCTTCACCAAACGAAAAAGGCTTCAAATCACAGGGTTTGAAGCCTTTTTCGTTTTTATTAATACTCGCGAATATTTGTTTTTCTCAGGCCAAGCTGTAACAATTTGTTTTTAGGACTTTGACACACTATGTTCCGACAGAAAAAACATCCTGCCGCTCCCATTATTACGCTCTTCACGCCATTACATTCCCTTAAGTATTATTTTGCACCAAATAAATTAGCAGCTTCCTCTATGGCTCCCAAGGGCAGCTGTGGCACACCTAAAATCGGATAAAAAACGTGCCTGCTTTCCGGAAGGGCGCAGGTCCGCTGGTCCGCGCCGCCGAACATGCTGAAGATGATACCCCCGTCATTCCGGCTCACTACGTCGTTTGGATAGGTGTGAACCTCACCCCGCATGCCGGGAAAAGGCTCCTTTTTCATCCCGCATGTGAGAAGGATGGGCCCCCGATCTCGGTCCAGGTCGTGGGTCCCCATGAGCACAAACATCCGGATCTCCGCGAGGAACGCCACCTCAGCCACCGGGATTCCCCCGGCGAAAAGTCCGGCCTTGGAACAGGCAGGACTCAAACTACAGCATCACAGGATAGATTTTCTTAAATTTCTTGAAGAAGCGGCTGCTGTACGGATGCTCTCCGAAAACTGTCCTCCGATTGTAGTCCCGGTACTTCTTCCGCAGCGAGTGGAGAACCCCTTCAGCCTTTTTATAAAAGGCCTCAGGTCGCCATACGTCCGGCTCCAGATAGGTCACCTCTACCACCCCAAACCGGATCCCACGTTCCTGCAAAGAAGTCCCCATGGAAATGTCCACCATCGAAAGCATTCCCCCATTCACGTAGCCCCATGGGGAAAAAACATCTCATGGGGCTACAGGCAGTTTATTCGTTTTCGTTCAGGTAATCAATAGCGTATTGGGCATGCAGCGCGGCAGAAAGAGTGAGACTGCTCTCGTCAATGTCGAAATGCCCGTTGTGATGGGGCCAGCTCTTACGGTACTGGCTCCCGCCACCCACAAAGACGAACAGCCCGCCGCACTTGTTGATGTAAAAGGCGAAGTCCTCTCCGGCCATCAGCGGTGGAAGATCATACAGCGCATCTTCGCCGAAAAGCTTTTTGATCACCTTCTGGCCAAAAATGACAGCCTCCGGGGAGTTCACCACGGGAGGGGTGCCGATCTCGTGAAGGATCATCTCGCTTTTGGCGCGGAAGGCCGCCGCTGTGTTTTCGGCAATGCGGTTGATAATCTGAGGGTACTTGTCGCTCAGTTCCGGGCGAAAATATCGAAGGTTGCCCTCTAGGATTGCCTCGTCGGGAATGGAGTTAAATCGCTGGCCAGCGGCAAACTTCCCAATAGTGACGACCGCTGTTTCCTGGGGATCCAGTTCACGGCTGACAATGGTCTGAAGATTCATAATAATGGCAGCTGCCGCTACGCCCGCATCTACACCCAGATGGGGTTGGGCGCCGTGGGAACCGACCCCTGTGATTCGCAGATTCAATAGATCCGTACCTGCCATGCGGCCTCCGGCGCTGCAGGCGATCTTCCCAGCCGGTACCTCTGACCAAATGTGGATGCCGAAGCAATGGTCCACATCGTCAAATACGCCTGCCTCATCCATCTTCTGGAAAGTCCCACCATACTCCTCGCCGGACTCAAAAACGAGTTTTACTGTGCCGCAGATCTCATCCCGCATTTCTGTCAGGATCTGAGCGGCACCCAAGAGGGCAGACACATGACCGTCATGACCGCAGGCGTGCATGCGCCCGTCCACCTGGGATTTAAATGGGCAATCATCATTGAGTTCCCGAATGGGTAGCGCGTCCATGTCGGCCCTAAGTACGATGGTCTTGCCAGGTCTCACCCCCTGAATGATCCCTATGACACAGGTAGTCCCGTCTACTGTGTAAAATGGGATACCAAGATCAGATAGCTTGTTCTGAACCAGCCGGGATGTCTCGTATTCCTCAAAACTGAGCTCTGGGTACATGTGCAGATGACGGCGGACCGCCTCCATCTGTTCTTGTAGCTGCTTTGCCCGTTCTAGTGTTTTCAGCACCATATCTCACCCACGCTTTCTTACAGCATGCCCACGACCACACCCGCAATCAGCACAGATGTGATCGTAACCGTCACAAAGCCGGCGGTTACCATCTTAGGCAGGATATAGTTCTCGATGGCGATGCGCTCTTCATCGGTGCTGCCGATTGCCTTGGCAACCTCCTTGGACATCAGCATGGTGGTGGGGAAGCCAAAGGTGCATGTCAGGCCCAACGAGATCCCCAGACCCGGTGACATTTTCAGCGCCTTTGACACAAGGAAACCGACAATGAAAACGCCGATCACACCGATAATCAGCACCACCAGCAGTGGCCAGATGAACCGGAGCAATTGATCAGGGGTCGTCTGGGCCAGGTTGGTGAAGATGATGACCGTGGTGGAGAAGATGATGAACGCGTTGGAGTCGGTCTTAGGCAGGATGTTCTTCTCTAAGAAACCAAGCTCCGTGCACAGGACGCCCAGCAGCAGACACCATACGAACCAATGGATGTTCCCATTGGTAAGGCCTGCCAGCTTCTGACTGAGGCCGGAAACCAAGGCCAGCTTCAGCAGTCGGATAGAGGGGCGATCGAGTATGGCCGGCAGCTGCAGAGGCTTGCGCTTAACGGAAGTCTGAGCCTTCTGCTCCGCCTGAGCGTACAGCTTCACCTGTTCGCTGTCCTTCAGAAAAGATTTGGCATCCTTGCGCAGCAGGATGGAAGCAATGGGGATGCCGATAAAGTTCTGGGTGATAAGTACCATGATCACAAAACTGGAGAGCTCTGTGAGGCCCTTTTCGTTGAGCGAGTTGATCATCAAAAGGGCGGCCGTGTTGGCGCCCGCAAAAATGGGCGAGCCCGCGATGGTCATTTCGCGGCCGATGATGACCGGCGCAACCAGGAGGATCAGCGAGACGCCCGCGAGCATACCCAAAAAGCTGACAACCACCGTTTTCCACTGGCGCTTCAGCTCCGGGAAATCGATCATACTACCCAGAGAGGTGATCAGCATGCCGATTAAGATGTTGGTGATGGCGGTCAGCGCGGCGGTGTCGAAGATATTGCTGGGGAGCCCGAACCAGAATGCAATCAGCAGTGTGATGGCGATCACCAGCGTGGCGGAAAGGACGGCTTTTGTCTTTTCGGCGATGATCTCTCCGAAGGCGAAAATCGCTACCAGAATGGCGAAGGCAAAGGATGCTGTCATGTTTTTCCACCTCTTTCTTTACTTGTTCTCCTGTTTTTCAGGAGCTTCACTTCAGTTCCTGCAGCGGCTCAAGCTTAACCGTAAAGTGCCGGAGGATGGGCGTTTCCTCAAGAATTCTGTACCCGGAGTAATTCTCCGCATGATCCGCAACGTACTTGATGACATCCGCCGCGTAGTCCAGATGGGCCCGGGTGTACACCCGCCGATAGACGCACAGACGACAAAACTCGATGTCGGCCCGTACCTGCTCATGGGTATCGGGATCGCGGTCCATGGAAAGCGAACCGATATCGCCGCCGCGGATGCCGCCCTCCAGATAGAGCGCCGCGGACAGGGCCTGCGCCGGGAATTCATACCAGGGGATGTGCTTCATGATAGCGCCGGAATCCAGATAGATGGCGTTGCCGCCCACGGGATACTGGAGCGGGATGCCCATGTCGTGCAGCTTCTCCCCAAAATACTGAGTCTGGCCGATGCGGTAGGCCAGGAAGTCTTCGTCGATGCCCTCGTATAGGCCCACGGCCATAGCCGCGATGTCCCGGCCGGACAGCCCGCCGTAAGTCAGGAAGCCCTCATTGGGGATGGTACGTAGACGGACAGCCTGGATGAGCTTTTCGTCCTCCCGCACGCCAATGATGCCGCCCATACTGGAGATGGCGTCTTTCTTGGCGGACATGGTGAAGGCGTCCGCGTAGCTGAACTCTTCCTTGATAATCTCTTTTATAGCCTTATCGGCATATCCCTCTTCCCGTGTCTTGATGAAGTAGGCATTCTCCGCGTAACGAGCTGCATCCAGCACGAAGGGAATGCCGTATTTCCGAGCGATCTGGCTGGCCCCGCGCAGGTTGGCCATGGAGACCGGTTGGCCGCCCACCGAGTTGTTGGTGATGGTCATCAGGACCATGCCGATGTTCTCCGCGCCCTTTTCCTGAATGGTGGCCTCCAGAGCGTCCAGGTCCATGTTGCCCTTGAAGGGAGCGGGAATGTCAGAGTGTTTGGATTCTTCACAGACCAAATTGATGGCTCGTGCGCCGGTCAAAACCACATGTCCGTTGGTGGTATCAAAGAAGTGATTGGCGATAGCGAACTTGCCGGGTCCCAGCAGGCAGGGAAACAGCACCTTTTCACAGGCGCGTCCCTGGTGCACGGGCTGAGCATACTGATACCCGAAAATGTCCTGCACCGCCGCCAGGACCTGGTAATACCCCCGGGCGCCGCCATAGGATTCGTCCGCGGTCATCATGGCAGCATACTGCCTGTCGCTGTTTGCTCCCGTGCCGGAATCCGTCTGCATGTCGATGTAAACATCCTCCGAGTGGAGGCTGAACATATTGTAGTTTGCCTCCTTCAGGCACTGCAGCCGGTATTCCCGGGTGGTTTTCTTGATGGGCTCCACCATTTTAATTCGGAAGGGCTCCATCACATACTCCATTGCCACGATACATCCCTCCTACATTATTGTGATAATATTTTTATCATAGTGAAAAAAACATTATCATTACGTTGATAATAGTACATATTTCTGATAATTACAATATACAATTGATACAAATTTTACCAATTTTATTTAAGAGATCCGCCTGTCTGTATAAAGAAAGTCCGAAGCTATGGCGTTCATAGCTCCGGACTTCCCTCTATTTTTATTTAATCTCTTTTAAGAAGGCGGTACACAGTTGGGATAGATACGCCCAAAAGATTAGCTGTCATTTTCACAGAGTCCTTGACGTAAAAAACCTCTTTCTTTTCAAGAGATTGGACAATCTGCTTTTTTTCCTCCATTGTCATGCGTTGGGGGGGGATCCCATAAGCATCGATCTCATCGCGGATTTGCTGCAACATGTACTTAGTGAGAGACTGATTCTCATCATCGATCACGCTGATGACCTTGTTTCGACTGTCATCATTGCTGCTGTAGCCCATAAATTCATTGATTGCGTTTCGAATACCATACATCATTTCTAGTGTCGCGTAGAGCACAAAGATCCCAATGATTTTCCCGGAGGCATCGCGGATCGGATAGAACGCAAGTTTGATCCGTCCGCCGGAGGTGCTGGCCTCGGTGTCTACATGGATCAACTCTGGAAGATTCTTTTTCTTCATTGTCTGCAGCACACGAGAAACAAAATGGGACATTGGATCTCCGGGCTGACGATCTGTCACAACGCCAAAGACCCCTATTACTGTACCGGATTGGCCTTCCGAGTCCACCGAATATACAACGGCCCCAAAGCAAGACCCTAGGGCGTGAACCAAGAACTCGGCAAATTTCACATAGGAATTTAACAAGTGTTCTTTCATTGGTTCCTCCGTTTTTTCAATTTTAATGAAAGCATAGCATCTTTTAGGGGAAATGTCGATCACGTTTAGGGAATTTCCAGCAAAGATATCCTCGTTTATTTGGCGACAAAGCCTATCTTTCGATAGACTTTTTAGCTATTTACTGTGCCAGCCCCTTCCGTATAAACTTGCGTCGGATAAGCCCGAAGTTGGTAGAGTATATCTCCTTCTACAGCGTGGTGAAGAAGCTCTCCATCCAAGCGTCGTCGTAACAGCTGCCTGTGGTCCATCACGTCAATTAAATCCTCATTTATTATTTTTGACTTTTATGCAATCTCTGCTACTTTTTCACATACACATCATTGATATTTAATCCGATGCGGATTTTGCCGTTGGTTAAAGCATCAATGAAAAAAACATCAGCGAGTTTCAGCACATGAGTAAACACCTTCAGATTTTCGCCATAAACGTCAAAAATATCAAATATTGCTTGTACATATCCATGCTGTTCTTTTGGAATAAGGCGAACCGGCTCAAGTTTACCGTCTAATCTTGCTACCTCAGTTTCTAAGTACTCCAAAACAGTTAAAAGCTTGATCCAGTTTTTCGGATTGATTTGATAATCTGCATCGTTGCGCTCGTTCATCATTGCTTCATACTTTTTGGCAAATTCTCTGACGTAATTGATGTCATCGATGTTCAATTGTGCTCCCTCTCCTTCATTTGATATATTCTGAACAATTCATCGCCTGTGATCTTCAAGAACAGGAGCTAGGGTGCCCAGGAGTAAACCAGAAGCGCTTTTACAGAGTCAGGCAACCGCCACCAGAATCAGTTTTAAAAGCCATGTTGCGCAAGAAGTCGCGTTTAGGTTTATGGCATACCTCTGGGGGCTATTCACCAGCACGCACCAGCGCCGCTCATATTGGTTATGAGATACCGCCTGACCGCTTTTCCGTGACTCCTCCGGTCGGCTAGGAGGATTGCTTGGCTAACGCACCGGCCGTCTAGGTGTATTTTGCATGCAAATCCTTCCCGAGCGCGAGGACTACCATTTTTTGCGCTCGTTGTGGCCTTTTCTACTCTAGGCTTTACCGTTCACTTATAACGTAAAATAAACGCAAAAATGGTAACCTTATTTTGACAGAACTTTTTTGTTTTTAGTTTGATATTTTTATGCACTTTCACTTATAATGAAAATATGATTATATCGATGGCAAAACGAAACACCCCTCCAAATTCCAGAAAAAGAAGGGAAAACACAGAAACGAAGCACCTCTAACGCTGTTTTGTTTTATAATTCGTCTGTGGAAATATAACCTTAAAACATAATAAAATATAACACGCAGATACTAAGAGGGTGTGAAATATCGTTCCTAAGAAGGATGAATAAATTGAGAAAAGAAACATGGAATTTTCATAACAGTTATATTGAGCTACCCAAGATTTTTTATACCAAACTATCTCCAACCACTGTGCCCGCCCCCAAGCTGGTCATTTTTAATGATTCATTGGCGGCTTCTTTAGGAGTCCCCCTTCAATTGGAGGTCTTTGCTGGAAATGAAATTCCAGAGGGTGCCGAGCCTTTGGCTCAAGCATATGCCGGACATCAGTTTGGGTATTTTACCATGCTGGGAGACGGACGCGCCATCCTTCTTGGTGAACAAATCACCGATTCCGGCGAGCGCTTTGATATTCAACTAAAGGGCTGCGGCCCAACCCCATACTCCCGGGGTGGCGATGGACGGGCTGCCTTGGGCCCCATGCTGCGGGAATATATCATCAGTGAGGCCATGAACGCATTGGGAATTCCCACAACCCGAAGCTTGGCCGTGGTAACCACAGGAGAAATGGTGATACGCGAGAGAGCTTTGATTGGAGCTGTTTTAACACGTGTTGCGGCAAGTCATATTCGAGTGGGAACCTTTGAATATGCTGCGCATTTTGGAACAGCGCAGGATGTCCGCCGTTTAGCCGATTATACCATAACACGCCATTTTCCCGGCATTGAGCAATCGGAAAATAAATATTTGCAGCTGCTGCGGGAAGTGATCAAACGGCAGGCATCTTTAATTGCTCAGTGGCAATTGGTTGGGTTTATTCATGGCGTCATGAATACAGACAACATGGCCATTAGCGGCGAAACCATTGATTATGGCCCCTGCGCCTTTATGGACACTTATCACCCGGCTACCGTTTTCAGTTCCATTGATCTGCACGGCCGCTACTCCTATGAAAATCAGCCAAAGATGGCTGTCTGGAATTTGGCCCGTTTTGCCGAAACCTTGCTGCCTCTTTTCCATGATGATGAAAAGAAAGCTGTCGAGCTGGCCCAAGACGAGATTGAAAAATTTGAGGATTTATTTCAGAATCACTGGCTGGCCCGAATGCGGGCAAAGCTAGGTTTGTATGGCGATGATGCGAAAGATTCTTTATTGATTCAGGATCTTTTACAGCTCATGGAACAACACCAAGCGGATTACACCAAAACATTCCAGTCTTTAACGTTGGAACAAAATGATGGCCAGGCTCTTTTTTCCAGCCCTGATTACCACCATTGGCATAATCGATGGCAGGCACGTCTTGGCCAACAGTCCCAATCCAAGGATGAAATCAGGGAGCTTATGAAGCGCCATAACCCCGCGATGATTCCAAGAAACCATTTGGTGGAAGAGGCCCTGGGTGCTGCGGAAGAAGGTGACCACAGCAAAGTGCACCAACTTCTTACAGCCTTGGAGCATCCTTACGAATATACGCCGGAACAAGAAGAGCTTTCCAAGTTGCCCCCGCCTGAATTTTGTGATTATAAAACATTCTGCGGAACTTAATGGTCTTAGCTTACTGCCACATCCTATGCTCTGGCCATCCACAACAAAAGCCTCCCTGCGTTCAGCGATGAAGGTTGCATCGCATGAACATAGGGAGGCTTTTTCCCAAATGGCACCAGCGTAGCCGGGCCCCTGACTCTGGTTACAGTGATTTATTTTGGATGGGACCGAGATGCGTTGAAGCTATTCTCGCAAGGAGTCGGCTATATGCCCTCGAAGCTTGCAAGAAGAGCAAGGCTTGAGACGGAGAATCGGGATACGGCTTATTCCCTCCCCATGTTTCGCAATGAGTGTATAAAGGCCGCCACTGCCCGCAGCTCCTCCGGATTCATCCGCTCCACCTTCCGAATGGTATCACTCCTCAAATCGCGATAGGTGCTCTCGTCAATCTCCGGCCTTTTTCCGGTAAGCACCCACACTGCGGGGTAGCCGTAAGTGCTTTCAATCAGCCGTGCCAAGGTTTCGGAAATGGAGGTTTTCCTGCCGCTGGTCAGCAGATAGACATAGTTTGCGCTGATTCCAAGAGCTTTGGCAAAGTCTGCCTGTTTAATTTGCCTTTCGGCTATAATCCACCGAATGCGTGAGGCTAAGGTATCCAATTCTCTTGGTTCAATTGTTTTTCCCATTGATACAGCTTACCTCCTCCATCATCTGAATGTACACCATCAGCTCCTTGCGGGAGGAAACGTTCAGCTTCATATAGATGCGCCGGTTGTGGGTTTTGATGGTGTTGATGGAAAGACAAAGAATCTCGGCAATTTCCTTGGCGGTATGCCCCTGCACATACAAATCAAACACGGCTTTTTCGGCAGCCGAAAGGGATTTAATATTCTTTACAAACTCCTGGTACAGGGCAAAATGCTCCTGGGCCGGGAGTTCTTTTGTTTCTCCCGGCATAGGCAATTCGTCCTGCGCCGCAAGAAATTCAATGAGGTCGTCAATTTCGGGAATTTTGGTTTTGGTGGCCGGATCGGGTTTCTTCAGGTGCTCCAAGGCGGCAGCAACCGGCCGGATATATCTGTGGCTGATAAAGGATGCAAGGCCAATGTTGGCCAGCATCAGCACGAAAAGTCCTGCAATCAGGTTGCGGCTCCTGGCCGAAATCAACCTGCTGAGCCCCGCGTCCGGCATCATCAGCGCCACCGCCCACTGCTGGTCGGCATAGGCGGAATCGGCGGGATACAGGGATATTGTTTCGTGCAGACCGGCATAGCCCTCCTTCCCCGGCTGCCGGTAGCTGTAAAAACCGCCCGATCCGGAAAATACCCCGATTTGCGTGTGCTCCGGTGCAGCAGGGCCTGCGGCAAAACTGCCGGCAAAGAGAGCACCAGAAAGCCGCAGTGCATCTTCCTCCAAGGGTGAGAGCAGGCAAAACAAATGGTCGTAACCCTCTGATTCCGGTGTGTAGGAAAGCTTAAAGAGCATTTCGCTCACCTCAAAACCGCAGACGCCAAACACCGTACCGTCCGAAGCGATGAGCGGTGCGGTACACAGCATGACCCGCTCGCTGAATCCCGGCAAAACCGTTGCCTCACTCCAGCGGTAAAGGCGGGAAAGAGAGCGCTTTTCTTCTCTGGCAACCGCCATCACCTCTGTAAAATAAGGGAATGTTCCCACATCCATCTCCATCTGCCACTGGGGAAGAAGGTAGATTCCATGGTTCCTTGCAATGGCCATCGGGCCAAATCCAAAGTGCAAATATGCCGCCATTGCGTTGACGATATTCGGCTCCATATTTTTCAGGTAAAGGCAGGCTCGGGAATTTGCCCCATTGGGCAGGGTGGGATTGACGGTGGCATCCAGCAGAAGAAAAACGCCGCTGGCCCCCGACTTCTCCAGCGCACCGGTCAGCCTGCTCAGTTCATCCTCCAGCAGATGCTCCAGCAAATGGGGGTTTTCCTGCAAAGTGACGGCCGAACTGCCGTGCTCTGCCAAATTGCGCTCCAGCGTCCCCGAAAGCTCTTTGGCAAGGTCTGCCGCCTGCACCGAAATAGCGCCAAAGGACCGATAGATATCCTGCGCAATGTGAGACAGCTCATTGCCAAGAACCGGCCTGTGCTCCAGCAGTCCCGCTTTGAAAACGCCGGTAGAAAACAGGATGAGCAGAACCCCCAGCATGATGGTATTGAGGAATAATACCAGGAAAAGAAACAGCCGCAGACGCATGGGCAGACCGTTTTGACCGCTGCGGCGTATCGCCTTGCGGTACAATCCCAGTGTCTCGATAAGTCCCTGCTTTGGCACCTGCAACCCCTCCCTTTTTCTTAAGACAGTGCTTTGATAAACTCGTTGAGAGCACCCCTTGCAGCCTTATCATAAGCGGCTGCTGAATCCATCGTGCTGCAATGCTCCAGATACCGCTCCCGCCGCTCTTGGGCAATTGCAAGGAACTTGGCTTCGAACCTGCTGCTGACCGCATTGAAATCACCAAAGACCGGTGGTATGTAAAAATCAAATTCTCCGTGCACGGTGGTAGCAGTACGCAGCAGCTTTTGAATATTGGGGTTATTGCTTTGGGCAATTTCCCGCTCCATGTGGTGAGTAAAAGCCTGATTGGTCACCGGGAGATAGCCGGTAGATGCAACAAAGCGCATATTCTGCTCCGGAGAGGTGAACCACTTGAGGAACAAGGCAGCCGCCTCTTCTTTTTCCGGGGTGGATTTTGCCACCGCCAAGCCACCTCCCCGCTGGATGGCAATTTTTTTGCCATTCTCAAAGATTGGATAGGGTAAAACGGTGTATGCCACAGCTTCCTTAACGTTGTTTGGATAGGTAATCTCTTCGCCGTAAAAGAGAATCCCCGCCGTTGAGCCGGTAGAACAGAGAATATCCCCCGTTTTGGAAAGGTCGGAGGAATAGCCCTCGTAAATAGCGTAGCCACCCTTTACCGCCGGCTCAAACACGGCATTCCAAATCCGCTCAAACTCCGGCGTGTCCAGCCGGAGCGCCTCCCCGTAAAAAAGGGATGCTCCCATCTGCTCCATTCCAACCTGAGCCAGATTGAAAAAGGAATCGGCGGTATAAAAGGCTTTTCCGTCGTTGGGGATATCCGGTGTCTGCTGGTCGGTCCAGCGATAATACGCCATAGCTGCATCGGATATTCCCTCAAAGGTGGCAAGACTGTCTGCCGTCACCCCGATGGCCGATGAAAAGCGCTCGAACAGCGTTTGGTTGAGAAAAAGCACCTCGGTGGATTTGGCAAAGGGAAAAACATAGAGCTTTCCGTCAGCCAACCTTCCTTCCTCTACAAAACGGGGCAGATAATCGCCAAGCCCATTGTCGGTAAAAGATCCGTCCAACGGCGCAAGCAGCCCTTTTTCCGCCAGCAGGGTAGCAGTAGCCGGATAACAGGTGGTAATGTCCGGCATGTCGGGTGCACCAGGGTCCCCTGCCGCAATCATGGTCAACTTTTCCTGAATGGCAGCCGATCCGGAAATAGAGGTAACGCTGATGATAATCCCTTTTTCTTTACCGACCGTGGCGTTAAACTCCTCAATGTGCTTATCCATCATAGCCTGCATCTGCCCGCCGAAATTGTGCCACAGAGTGAGGGTGACTGGTCTTTTGGGATTGAGTCCGGTTGGCTGTCCGCATGCAGTTAGCAGGATGAATAGAAGCAGCACCGCCCAGGCAATGGTTTTCTTTTTCATAAGATGACCGATTCCTTTCTATACGGCTTATTTAGAACTCTTTATGCTGTCAGTATGCCAACGCCGGATAAAGCTTTTTGTTAGTTATTACCAATATATTTCAGTTACCCTCCAAAAATCACCCCTATTGTGACCTTGTAATCACCCCAAGGGTGATTACAGCCGATGCGATTGACGGTATGATGAAATAAAACAGTTGACTTACTTCCTCTATATTACCAAATTTATCTAACTCAGTCAAAAAAATTATGCTATTTGGAAAGAAGGTGATTTTGTGCAAAGAGAGCGGTTGCGGGATGAAATTATGGAGGAAATTTACACACTTGACTACTTTGCTTTGCAAAAGCTCAGTGCTTTTATGGACAATTTGGAAAGGATGAAGGTGCAGAAAAAAGAAGGCGAGGGTACAGATCATGAAGCAGGATAGGGACCTTCCCATTTTTACGGCAAAATGCCAGGCGGTGCGGGATGACACCGGCTTTCGCCTGACCTTCTATTGTGATGTCTGCGGTGGCGGATATACCACCCCGCCTCTTGTCTGCGATACTGCCAGGGAGGCCCTGCGCTTAGGTGAACAGGACGCACGGCTACACTTCAACCGATGCGGTTCCTGCCATCGATGGGTTTGCGATGAACACTTTAACGAAAATTGCATGATGTGTACCGATTGTGTCCCCCGCATCTGTGTCCGATGCAATTCCCCCGCATCAAAAGGAGATGCGTTTTGCAGCGTCTGCGGCAACAAGCTGTAAAGCTTGTTCCAGATACAGGGCTAAAATCACACTCAACACAAAAATAATAATTAGGAGGAAATCATCATGACAGAACAAATCACCTACACTCCGGAAGACATTGAGAAGAACAAAACCATGGCAGGCCTTGCCTATCTGCTTTTCTTCCTGCCGCTGCTAACCTGTCCTGAATCAAAATACGCCAAATTCCATGCCAACCAGTCGCTGGTGCTTCTCATTGCCGCCATTGCAGGCAATGTGATTCTGGGCATCATCCCCGTAATCGGCTGGTTGCTGCTGCCGATTTTCGGCATCGGTGTTTTCATTCTGGGCATTATGGGGCTCATCAACGGATTTGGAGGAAAAGCAAAGAGGCTGCCCCTGATCGGCAAGTTCGATATCCTAAAATAAGGCTTGAAGTTTGTCAATATAAAGTTCTCGCCTTTAAGAGTGCAGCAAAAGGAGCTTTGACGATAAAGGAGAGGAGAACCTTGTATTCATTGAGTAGCAGAGACAGGGCGGCTGTAATACAGCGGCCCTTGACAGTTAAGGAGAGATTCGTATGAAAAAGGTGTTAATCGGGGCACTGATTCTTTTGCTGGCTCTGTCCACTGCCGGCTGCGGCGTAAAGAAAAAGCTGGAGCAAAAGGCTGGAGAAGCCCTTGTGGAGAAAATCCTTGGAACTGCGGGTGTGGATGCAGACATTGAGGGCGACCAGGTGGTGTTCAAAGGGGATGATGGCCAGGAGTTGACCATTGGTTCGGGCAAATGGCCCTCATCCGATCTGGCGAAAAGCATTCCCGAGTTCAAAGGCGGAAATATCGTCACGATGATGGAAGCCGAGGATTCGCTGTATATTATGATAGAGGAGATCTCAGATCAAGACTTTTCGGACTATTTGGAAGAGATCAAGGACATGTTTACGGAAGAAACTTACGAGATGAGCACCAAAACCGGCATGATGTACGGAGCGGAAAATGGCGAAGGGCTCGGCATCATGCTCACCTATGAAAAGGATTCGGGGATGAGCATCACCGTCTCGCAAGTGAAACAGTAGTAAGGAAAAACTCTAACCAACTGGGTACCGCCGATAAGCCAACTTGGCAAATCCCATTTCATCAGCAGGAGGATTCCCCATGAAACAAAAGCTGTGCTCCGCCCTTGCCTTGCTGCTGTGTTGCCTGCTACTGTTCTCGGGCTGCAGCGGCGCAATCGAAAGGCTTACCGATAAGGTCAGGGCGTTAAAATCGGCTGATAATCTGCGTCCTGTGCCGGTGGGTATCGGGCTTAAGGTGGTACCCACCCAGCATTTTCCCAAAGGGTTTAAGACAAAATACCCCCTTGGGCAGGGCAGCTGGACCACCGAAAAGCCCTTGATTGACCCCCTTGGAAGTGAAAGCGGCTACATCAGGGTCAAAAAAAGCTATTCCACAGGTGAAATCCAGTACATCAATCAGGATTACCGGTTGACAAAACATACGGTGGCAGGGGATTACTGGGTGTTGGACTTGCAGGATGACGCACCCGATGCCCTGCTCCATCTGGAACAGTACATTCTTGATTTGGGGGGTGAGCTTCTCTCCCCCGCCTCCGATAAAATCGCATTTAAAGTGGAGGAAGAGGACTTTACCTGGTGGGGAAGCATCACCTCCCAACAGGCAATCGAAATCGAGCTGTACCGGGAGCGCCGTCTGCAGGTAGGCAAAACCTTAACCATAACCCCCGCAGACAGAGCAAAAAACGAGGGGGCGAGCGGTCGGCTGCATTTTACCACCCGACACAACGGCAACGCCATGCAAAGTCTGACCGTAACCATGACCAATGCCGAGGAAAGGGACGACATTCAAATCCACGCACAGGGTGGCTACCATGCAGGGGGATACAAACGGGAGATTGGGTACAATGTCTCGTTGGAAGCAAGGGCATCGAGCAGCAAGGTGTTTATACTGGATGATATCCCCCAGGAACCGGGAGACACCTTGTGGGATTTCCTTATAGACGGCGATGGGGTAACCGTCTCTTTCACCCTGAACGAAATCGCCGCCCTTGAGCCGGTAAAGTATGGCGAAGATTTGGGCGCGCTGCTGGTAAAGGGGGTGCCCTACGGTTCGGTCAGCGTGCCGGTGAATAACGTGGATGAGCACACCTACTATTCCATCTCACATCCGGATATTGCAAAGGGTGACGAAGCATTTTACGGAGATCAGACCCCCGACGGGGACACCCTGTTCTGGCTGCCGTCCGGCTATTGGAACCTGAATATTTATTCGGATGTACTGCATACCAACAGCCGTGCAAGGGGCATTCCTGTCAGTGAGGGAGAGTTGACGGTTGTGGAGATGGCATCCAATCTCAACTCGCTTTTCTCCACAACCAGCAACTCGAGAGAGGGCACAACCGAGCACGGTATGACGTTCCTGGATGCGCCAAAGGAGCGGGACGGGCAGATAGAACTTAAATTTTTGCTCTACGATAGCGAAAATCAAAATGCTGTCCCCACAAAAGAAACCACCAAAATATATGAAAACGATGTGCCGGTGGAGATTGTCTCCATTGAGCGGCTGGATATTCCGCCCAGCGTGGTGCTGTTGCTGGATTCCTCCGGCTCGATGGCGGAGCAGATGAGGCCGGCGGTGGAGGCAGCCAAGGCCTTTGTGCAGATGCTTCCCGACAACGCAACGGTTCAGGTGGTGGATTTTGACAGCACCGCACGAAAGCTTGACGGAACAACCAAGGCAGAGGTGCAGAAAAGTTTGGACAGCGCCGTAGCAGGCGGTTCAACTGCACTGTATGACGCAGCGATAATGGGGCTGGAACTGCTGCAAGGCGCACAGCGACCCACCCTTGTCATGTTTACCGACGGCAAAAACGAGCCTGCAGCCGGCGGGCTGACCGACAAAAACGTGGTTGTGGAGGCGATCAAATCCTCCGACATACCGGTTTATACCATCGGATTTGGCAAGGAGCACCCACCTGCTCATGCCGCAAAGGGTGCCCCAACAGATGCAGCACAGGATCCGGACGATAAGGCGCCAGCCATCGTCTCTGACCTGGTCGACTTTGCGGAAATTTCAGAGGGAAAATACTATTCCGCGGAGGACCCGGATGCCCTTGGAAAGGTATTCGCCGCCATTGCTGCTCGCTTGGGCAACACCTACACCGCTGTGTACAAGCGCCCCCAGCAGGCAACGATTTCCGATGTCCCTGTGGTCACAGTAGTTCTCGATTGCAGCGGCTCCATGGGGCAGCGAATCGAAGGACAGGGGCAAAAAATGCAAATTGCAAAGGATATGTTTCGGGAGTTTTTCATCCAGATGCCCGACGGGATTATGACCCAGCTCATCACCTTTGAGGATGTGTGGGTGGAGCAGGTGCTCACCACCGATAAAGCTGTCATGCTGCAGGCTATTTCTTCGTTGGAAGGCGGCGGAGGCACCAATATTGTGGATTCGGCACGGCTGGCCTACGACACACTAAAAAGCGTTCCCACCTCCAACCGCATCTTGGTTTTTCTCACCGATGCCGCCATGGAAGGCAAACACAACGAAAAGTTTGGGCATCTTCTTACCAAAATAAAAGAGGCTGACATTAAAAGCCTCTGGCTGGGTTTGGGAATGGAGCAGGAGCATGATGAGGAAAACTTTGCTTGGGCGTCCGAAACCGCAGGCGGCAGCTATCTTTTGCCTAACAGCGCAAAAGAGTTGAGCGACGGCCTGGATAAAATGCTGGGCGAAGTCAGGCGAAAAGCATCTACCGACAAAACAGTCATCGGCATGGACATCGTTTTGCAAGGTGCAGATGGTAAGCCCCAAAGCTATTCCGGCAGCATAGAGGAAACCCTTTCCCCCCTCGGCGACTCGGGCAAAAAAGAGGCGCCACCCCGAGCGATTAAAATTTTGACCGGCCAGCCCGCTGCCCAGCTTTTTGCCACAAAGCCCAGCACAAACGATGAGCCCGACACCCCCGCTCCCGAAGATGATTTTGCCACCTACAGCCCTGAGGTTTCCAAGCTGCTGTATGGAGGCGACAGCCCCAGTACCGATACGCAAATCATCAGCAGGGTGCCCCTTGCGGCCAAAAGTAAAAATACCGGAATTGAAATAACCGCTACCGAGTATTACCGCTTGGGCAAGTTGCGGGGGATCCCGGCGCCAAAGGACATGGAATACCTTGCGGTCAAATTGCAGATTGAAAATCTGTTTTCCGACCGGCCCTTTCAAATACCCGATATCACCTCGCATTTCTATCTCGACGTCAATGATTTGGGGTCCTATCCCGCTTCTGTTGTGACGTGGCTTGCCCAAACGCCCCTTGCAAATCCCGGAGAAAACGCGGTTAAAATTGACGCTGGCAAAACGGCAACGGGTGTCTTAATCTTTCTGGTGCCTTCTGCACGTCTGGAGGATTTGCAGCTAAATTTTTACGATATCCCACATGGTCATATTCAAATGATCCTGATGGGGGGCAATAAAATAAGGGGGATGGAGCTTCAAAAGCTGTCCAACACAAAACCTGCAAAGCTTTCCGATACCTTTACCCTCACCGTAAAAGCCTACAGCGATGTAAATGAGATACAGCAGCACCGAGCACCCAAGGATACGGTTTATCGCATTGTGGAGGGCGAAATTACCTCTAACGTACAGGCGCTGCTGGATATTGTCCCCACAGAACGCTTCTTTTTGAACCTTGTGGACGGTCAGGGCGTGGTGCGTCTTCCCATCAGCCCGGTAACCGGCTACATCCCCATGGGCTATTTGCAGCCAAAACTTCTCGCCCCCGGGTCCGTTACGCCCATCCGCTGGGTCTTTGCCGTTCCAAAGGAGCTTGCAGGGGCCAGCGCGGGGATTTACGGCGACATCGCCGGCAGCGCCATTTATATTCCGGTCAAGGGCAATAGTCCATTGCCGCCCGCCGGAGGTGATTACAAGGGCGAGTGGTTTGATGTTACGGTGAACGAGCTTAGTCTGCTTTCTGCGGAGGACTTTAGCTACCTCCAGCAACGACTTGTCGAGAAAGAACCCTATGACGAGGAGATGGCCGAAGAGGAGTATATCGAAGAAGAGTACGCCGAAGAGGAATCCTTGGAGGAAGAGCTGGTCGAGGAGGAGTACATCGAAGAAGAGTACATCGAAGAAGAGGACATCGAAGAAGAGTACATCGAAGAAGAGGACACCGAAGAAGAGGACACCGAAGAAGAGGACACCGAAGAAGAGGACACCGAAGAAGAGGACACCGAAGAAGAGGACACCGAAGAAGAGGACACCGAAGAAGAGGACACCGAAGAGGAGGATGCCGAAGAGGAGGATGCCGAAGAGGAATCCTTGGAGGAAGAAGCGGTCGAGGAGGAGTACATCGAAGAGGAGGATGATCAAGGTCCCGTCTATGTCATTGCCGACCTTACCGTTCACGATAAAAAGGACGGTTTTGGCACCGGGGATATCGCCACTGCCTTCCGGTTTGTCAGCAACCGTATCGGGGAGGGCAGTGCCCCGGGTACCATCACCGTGGACGGGGTGGAGCAACAGGGTTTGGGGGATTTTAGCGCGGATGAACTGATTATTCCCCCCCACTCTTTAACCGACCAACTTACTTTGGGCATCGATGGAGACTGGAGTGTCATGGATGGCGAAAGCAGGCGTGGTTTGTTGGTGTTTGAACTGCCCAACAACCGGTTCACGCTACAGTCTGGGTTTATCCCGAAGCTAAAGCTGGCACCGCAAAACAAGAACTTTTCCCGCAAAGGACTGCTGACGCAACGGATCGAAATCGACTGGGAGGACCAGAGCTTTGCCGAAGCAGCTGCCGCGGAAATTGAAAAGGTAGTGCGGCAATATCAAGGAGAGCAGGCGGCCAAGGAGCAAAACGGCGATCACAAGGCCGAAGCGGCCACTCTGATTCAGAGTGCAGGCAAACACCATGTCCCCTTCCCGAGTTTAAATGGGATCGGAACCAAACGGCTGGCAGAACCCCAAACACCGGAGGAGGTGGCAGCCCTTCTGCAAAGGCTGGCTTGGCGTCCGTCCTATAACAACGTTCCCAATCAATGGCAGACAAATCTTTCGCCCCAGGCGACCCTTACCCAGGGCTGGGGAAACGAAGCTGATCTTGCGGTCTTGGCGGAGCATTTGCTTGCGCAACTTGGGCTAAAAACCGATCGAATGGCAGTTTGCCCCACCAAAGAGGGCATCCAAGCTCTGGCGACCTATCTCAAGCTGGAAGACCCCGATAAGCTTGCAATCGAAACTCTGCCCGCACTTACCTATCGGGATGCAGCCGGTCAATATCATCTGTTTGTGGTTCCGTTTATGCAAGAGTTTTCCCAGCTTGGCGGTTTGGTTTATCTCATCCAAAAAGAAGACGATCCAATCGAGGTGACCAGCCAGACGGCCATCGTCTCTGTTGCGGTGGAGGCAATTCCCTTGGGGGATGCGGCAAATTCCGGCAGCCTGCTGGATATTGGAGGGCAGTTTGGCAACCTGGCGGGAGCCATGAGCGGAGAGGAAGATGTCCACGACACCGACGATGCCACCATCCCCATTGAAATGCTCCGTGAAGAGATTGCGCTGAATACCCTGAGCAACGATGCCGTCGACATCGGTTTTGGAGTGGCACAGGGCGAGGCCTACACCGCTTATATGGAATCGCCCACAGGCCGAATCATCAGCAAAACGGTGATTGCCAAGGAGTATTATCAGCCGGTAAGCACAAAAGTCACCGTAACGGTTTCGGGAGAGGAGTATACCCACGAAACCATATTGAAAAAAGGCGAAACCCTTGACAGTATTTTTACCACGGTGGGAATTAACCTGCCGGAGCTGCCAGGGGCCGCGCTGAAAGACCTGAACGAAGCGGTTCAAGTAAGCCACAAGAACGCCCAGCCGCCCAACGAGGTTTCCACCCTGCGCTGGTATACGCGCAACAAGCTCTATCGCTTTATCGGCGCCCAAACTGTCTTTGAAGATAAGCTGGCCTTTGATCTTGATTTGACGATAGGCAGAACCACAAAGCCGCGCTGCATTGCCGTTACGGTGCGCAAACAGGAAAAGGATGCAAAGATAGCTACCAGCATTGATCTTGTCAGCGTTGTCAATCAAATTCACAACGGCAGCAAAGAAGCGGCGGACGCATTCCATATTATGAGCGGGCTTACCGCCTCCCGTATGGAGGGGGTAGCGCTGGGCAAGCAGGGCTACGATTTCAGCACCATCTGGGCAAAGGCTCCCAAAGACGCAACAACTTTTATCATCACCAGTGATACCGCTTATGAAATGATTCCAACTCTTAGGGAGAGCGGATTCCCCGAAAAGTTGCTGCAAAACATGCAAATTGCCGCAGATCAGGGAGACGGAAAGATGTTTATGGTTCCGGATTTGCCGTCGGAAATTGATGGGCAAAGTCGCTGGGCATGGCTGGAGGTCGATGCAAAAACCTATGAAACCATAGCCGTACTGGACACAGGCGAACATGGAGGGTTTGCCGAATACACCCTTTTGGATGTTCTCAAAACCCCCAGTGGCTCAGCCTATGTGGAGTTTGCAGTCGGCGCAATGGTGGGAGTTGATGTTGCCCTATGGTCCGAGTGCTCCGCCCATCTCGTGACCAGCGACTACAAGGAAGCCATTAAACTAGCAGCAAATTATGCCAGTTCCGTTTCGGAGTATGTACACAACTTTTTTGACATGATGGACGCTGCAAAAAGCGCAAAGGAGCTTTCCCCCAGCGGCATGGGCTGGAAAATGAAGACAGCCGATTCGCCAGGATCCATGATTCCCGGCAGCGCAGGCGGTGACGCATGGATGAACCGCCCCCCCGGTAAGCGATATTTGCAGCTGCAGGTGGATTTGCCGATCCCGAGTATCGTAGACGGTTTTGATGCGGGATTGCAGTTTTATTTTGATAAATATAAAGGATAGGAGGAACGCATCCAGTGACAAATAGGATTTGTACGGCCTGCAGCGCAGAGTTGGAACCTCAGGCCAAATTCTGCCCCGATTGCGGAGCCCGCAGCCCCGCTTTGGAAGCACCACCTGCTCCTGCGGCGGCACCCGCTGCGGTAGCTGTAGCACCTCCCCCTCCCCCGGCCACTGCGCCCACCCCTGTGGCGGCGCCACCTACTCCTGCGGCGGCGCCTGCTGCGGTAGCTGTAGCACCTCCCCCTCCCCCCCCGGCCGCTGCGCCAACCCCTATGGCGACGCCACCTGCTCCTGCGGCGGCGCCTGCTCCGGTAGCTGTAGCCACTCCCCCTCCCCCGGCCGCTGCGGCACCGCCTGCTCCCGACACAGCAAAGCCGGCCCAGAACAATACATACCTGGGCGTTTTTGGCTATGTAATCACCATGCTGGCACTTTCGCTGCCTGTCATTGGCATTGTGCTCGCTTTTGTGTGGGCATTCGGTGCTAAAACCAACCTCGCCAGAAAGAACTTTTGTCGCGGGGTACTGATTCTCAGCGGACTGTTCCTAATACTGGCAATCATTGGCTTTGTTGCCAACTATAGTGCTCTCATGGCGCTTATCCAGCTCCTGCTGGAATAATTCTGAAAATCAGAGGCTTCTGCATCCTCTATGGTCAAACATAATATAGCGTGAAAGGCGGATACAGCAATGGCATTCTTTGACAAATTGAGGGACAAAACCAGTGAGATGTTGGAAATTTCCAAGCTTAACAACAAGATAAACGAAGAAAAAAGCAAAATTGCAGCTCAGAAAACAGCATTAGCCGATCTTTACTGGGCAAAGTTTGAAAGCGGAGAGCAGCTAACCGATGAGGCCATGGCGTGTTGCAACGCAATCAAGGCAAGCTACGAAGCGATTGAGGAGCTGAATCAAAAGATTATAAAGCTTAAGGAGGAACCACCCCAGGCAGCTGCGGCAACAGCCGGAACAGCACAACCCAACACCGAAGGGGTAGAAAGTGCTTCCTGCACAGCCTGTGGTTCGCAAGTGCTTTTGGGCAAAAAATTCTGTCCCGAATGTGGCACACCAATTGCTCCGCCAGAACCCGCCGCAAAAGATGAGCCGATGCACTGTTCCTCCTGCGGAGAGGTTGTTTCCCCGGGCAAAAAATTCTGCTCTGAGTGCGGTGCACCCATACAGGAGGAGAATGAAGCAAATCAAAGCAACCTGTAACTCGTGCAGCTCATTCTAGTCGAACAAAAAACCGACCCCTTTTTCAAACCGAAGAAGGGTTCGGTTTTTTCATTAGAACACCACTTTATCGGCAAGGCCTGGTTTGTCAAACACCATACTTTCCTGCAGGAAACTTATTTTGCCCAACCCACCTTCCAGAGCCTTTTGATACATAGCATAGGCAATGGAAACGTCGGTATAGGCCAGTCCCACAGCGTTAAAATAGATGAATTCGTCGTCCCTTTCCCGCCCGGGTTTGCTTCCATTGAGGATATCCACCAAATTGGCATAAATATCTTCATCTTTGATGACACCGTCCCGATAGCAGCGGCTGACGGTCTGGGTGCGGTGCTTGACCGTCTCCCAGTCATCGCAGACAATTTTATCGGCCATTTGCACCACCTTGTACTCGTCCTCCCATCCACCAATGTGGCTGTAAAATGCACCTTTCTTAATCCAGTCAGCTTTGAGAAGCGGCGCCTGCGCACTGGTGGCGGTGACGATCATGTCAGAATCCCGTATGGCTGCTTCCAGCACGGTGTGGCAGGGGATAAACTCCATGTCCGGAAAGAGAGGAGACAATGACTGGATAAAACCCTCCTCTTCGGCGGCGTATTTAGAAGCTACCCTGCAAATCTTCAGGTCTGGCCGCACCGATTTCATTCCCAGAAGATGCATTTTAGCCTGTTCCCCCGCCCCGATAAAACCGATACTTTGAGCGTCCCGACGAGCTAGAACATCGGCTGCCGCAGCCCCCATGGCAGCCACCCGCATGTTAGAGCAGAGGGTGCCATCCATAACGCAGATCGGATATCCGTTTTTTATGCTGGACAGTATGATGATGGCGCTTAAATTTTGGGTACCAAATTTTTGCGGATTTCTGGGAAACACCGAAACCCACTTGACCCCGCAGATTTGCTCGTCCAGCAAAGTAGCAGGTAGGCAGTTAATCCGGTCTTGAGTTTCTTCATCAAAGATTTGCACGATTTTATCCGGGAAGAGAATACGGCCCTCGCCGAACTTGAGCAGGCTGGTCTTTAATGCGGAAATAGCCAGTTTGAGATCAAAAGCACCAGCCTCCACCAAATCCTCCTGGGATAGGCTGAGGTATGTTATCTCGTGGCTGTTCATATGTTTCTCCTTTCATATGCCAAATGCCCACCGACAAAGGTCATGATGCAAAGGGAAGAATAGTGTAGAGGATGCCCTGAAAAAATTGCCAGATCTGCGTCCTTTCCCACCTCTAAACTACCTACTCGGTCATCGATTCCAATGATGCGGGCCGGCACAATGGTAATGGCCTGAAGAGCCTCCCTTTCGGGCAACCCTTCCGCCACCGAAAGAGCCACCTGCGGGATCATTCCCCGGGGAATGGTTTCGGGAAAATCGGTGGAGATGGCAAAAGGGATGCCTTCTTGATGCAAACGCACCGGCAGCTTAACCCCCAGCTTATTCGCACATTCCAATTTCCGCTTGTAAATCATCAGCGGACCAAGGATGATGCCGTCACATCTCTTTTGCAGTGCGTCCAGCAATCGGTGAGGGATAAGGTACCCTTCGGAGCAGTGATCCAAGGTGTATCGAATCTGAAATTCCTCTGCAATGCGGATGGCCGTTTCGATATCACTGGCCCGGTGCACATGAATTTTTAGAGGAAGCTTGCCGCTTAGAACAGGCAACAGCGCCTCACAGGCCGGGTTTTTGGGCGAAGAATCAGGATTGTAATCGGCGGCATCCATCAGAGCCTGCCGCAGAAGGGCAGCGCAAGCAAGACGCGATTTGGGAGAGCGATTCATCTCGGTGTAGCGAAACTTGGGATTTTCCCCCAGGGCTGCCTTCATGGCCACGGGCTGCCGCAACAACATGCCTTCCACCGTGTTGTTGCAACTGTATGATTTGACAGCTGTGAAGGTTCCGCCGATTAGGTTGATGCTGCCTGGCCCTGTGACGCAGGTGGTGATGCCGGCTTCCAAAGCATCGGCAAAGGCGCTGTCCAAAGGATTGATGCCATCGATCCCCCGCAGTTGCGGGGCAATGGGATCGACCTTTTCGTTGTGGTCGGTTTCCCGCGTCCCGCTTTCAAATAGCCCGATGTGGCTGTGAGCATCCACAATGCCCGGTAGGACGGTTTTCCCCGACACATCCAATACCTGTGCTCCCCCCGGAATGGGAAGGTGTCGGCCAATGCCAATGATTTTTCCGTCCTCTATGGCAATATCCCCAACAAAGGGGTCCTCACACATGGTCATAAGGGTGCCTTGTTTGAGAATCAGCAATGGCTTCACCCTCCTTCATTCTTCCAAGGGAAAATTGCAGGCGACAAAATGGTTGGGTCTTATTTCCCGCAATGGGGGAATGTCCTCCCGGCATTGAGGGCGCACATAAGAACACCGACCAGCAAACCGGCACTCGTTCGGCAGATTGACGGGAGAAGTTACCTCACCGCGAAGAATGATCCTTTCCCGGCGCGGCCCCAGCTCGGTGCTGGGAATGGCGGAAAGCAGCGCCTGGGTATAAGGATGGAGCGGCCTTTGAAACAATTCCTCGGTGGGAGCTTTTTCGACCAGCTTGCCCAGATACATGACCGCAATCTCGTCGGAAAAATAGTGAACCACACTCAGGTCGTGGGTGATAAACAGGTAGGTAAGTTTTAGTTTTTCTTGCAACTCTCCCAGCAGGTTGAGGATTTGAGCCTGAATGGAGACATCCAGAGCGGATACCGGCTCATCGCAGACAATAAATTTGGGGTTAACCGACAGCGCCCGTGCAATGCCGATGCGCTGTCTGCGCCCTCCGTCCAGTTCATGGGGATAAGTGTTGTAAAGCCGCTCCGCCAGCCCCACCGTCTCCATAAGTTCCAGTACGCGGTCCTCAATTTCACCTTTTTTTGTAAGAATGCGATGTATCTTTAAAGGCTCGGCAATAATTTGGCTGACCGTATTGCGGGGATCCAGAGAAGAAAATGGATCCTGAAAGATGATCTGCATATCCCTTCGAGCTTTGCGCAGTTCTTTTTCGGTAAACTGGAGCACATCGCCACCGTCAAAGATCACCTGTCCGCTGGTGGGTTCAATCAAGCGCAGAATTGATCTGCCGGTGGTTGATTTTCCGCATCCGGATTCCCCTACCACTCCAAGGGTGCTGCCCTCTTTGATGGAAAAGCTCACATCGTCCACGGCATGTAAGGGACCGCGGGGCGTTTTAAAGTACTTGGTAAGCCCCTTTACCTCTACCAAGTTTTTTGCCATCTATCTGTCCCTCCTCTCCAAGTGAAATGCCGGATTGTCGTAAGCACTGCATTCTACCATGTGGGTGTTGCTCATCCATCTCGGCACAGGTTTTTGTTCCCGGCAAAGGTCGGTCACATAGGGGCAGCGCGGAGAAAAAGAGCATCCGGCGGGGAGATTGGTTGGGTCGGGCATCAAACCGGGAATAGGCCGCAGCTTTACACCCTTATTTTTGATATTGGGCAAAGAATTGAACAAACCTTCGGTATAGGGGTGCCGGGTTCGGTGAAAGACATCTTCTAGGGTGCCTTGTTCCACAATTCTGCCGGCATACATGACAGCTACCTCATCGCAGGTTTCCGCCACTATGCCCAAGTCGTGGGTAATCATGATCATGGAGGTTTGGTAATCTTCCTTAAGCTGATTCATAAGCTCCAATACCTGCGCTTGGATGGTGACATCCAGAGCGGTGGTGGGCTCATCGGCAATCAACAGCTTTGTATGGCAGGCCAGTGCAATGGCAATGACTACACGCTGCTTCATACCACCAGAAAACTGGTGAGGGTATTCACCGGCGCGGTTTCCGGGAATTCCCACCAACTCCAGCATTTCTCTGGCCTGCTGGTTTGCTTGTGCAGCGGTGACATTTTCGTGCAGGCGAATGCTCTCCGCGATCTGCTCCCCCACTGTAAAAACGGGGTTAAGGGCAGTCATGGGATCCTGAAAGATCATGGAAATATCCTTGCCGCGAATTTGTTCCAGCTCCGCCACCGTTTTTTTCATGATGTCTTCGCCATCCAGCAAGATGGTGCCGCGCTTGATCACACCGGGTGGGTCTGGGACAAGGCGCAACATAGCCAGCGCCGTGGTGGTCTTGCCGGCGCCGGTTTCCCCCACAAGGCCGATCGCCTTCTGTTTTGCCAGCTTTAAATTTACTCCATTGACTGCCTCCACCACACCATCTTCTGTTTCGTAATGGACGACCAGATCTTGGATATCCAGTATCAGATCCCGATTTTCCACAGGCGTTGCCTCCTATCTCTTGAGCTTGGGATCCATGGCATCCCGCAGACCATCGCCAATCAAATTAATGGCCAACACAGTAATCACAATGGCAATACCGGGAAACATGGTCATGTAGCTGTAATCCCGGATAAATGACCTGCCCTCCGCCAGCATGCTGCCCCATTCCGGAGCCGGAGGCGGCACACCGAGGCCAATGAAACTGAGAGAGGACGCCGTGATGATGGCTGATCCCACCCGCATTGTCATTTGCACCATGATGGGCGCCAAGGAGTTGGGCAGGATATGCATAAACATAATGCGCCCCCTGCCTGCTCCTACCGCATGGGCAGCTTCTATGTACTCCTGGTCCCGCACCGTCATCACGGACGCCCGTGCCACACGGGCAAAAGCCGGCACAGTAACTACACCCACGGCAATCATTAGGACAAACATGTTGGCGCCAAAGGCGGTAGAAATGCAAATGGCCAAAAGCATGGACGGTATGGAAGAAAATACGTCACACAGCCGCATGATGATGGTTTCGATGATTCCGCCAAAATAACCGGCAATGATACCCAGCACTCCCCCGATGGCGAGGGATACAAAAACGGCTACAATGCCGATGGAAAGGGAATATCTTGCCCCGTATAGAATGCGCAGAAGAATATCCCGGCCGTACTGGTCGGTTCCAAAGGGATGCTGCAACGAAGGCCTTTGCAGGCGCTGCGAAGCCACCTGACGGACAATCTGGGAGTCGTAATCAATTACGAATCCGGCAATCACCGTTACAAGAATCATCAAACCCAGGATGACAAGTCCGATCAGCGCTCCCCTGTGCTTTTTAAAGTTGCGCCAGATTTCGGCGGCCTGGCTCCTTTTCTTGTACCGTTTGACAGCAGAGTCTGCAATTGGATTGAGTGGTTTTTGACCCATTTTTCTCACCTCACTTCATGTATCTCGACTTAATGCGAGGATCCACAAACGCATAAGCGAGATCGACCAAAAGAATGACAACACTGGAAAGCATGGTGGTCAGGATGATGGCGCCGGTCACCATTTGAGTATCCCGGTTGTTGATGGAATCGACGATTAACCGGCCGATGCCCGGCCAGGCAAACACCGTTTCGGTCATCACCGCGCCACCCAGAGCAACGCCAAACTGGTTGCCAATCACAGTGAGAATTGGAATGAGAGCGTTCTTGAAAGCATGCTTGCGGATCACCACCTTTTCGCTGACTCCCTTGGCTCGGGCAGTTCGCAGGTAATCCTGGCGAATGACCTCCAACATGGAAGAGCGGGTGGTGCGCATGGTAAGGGCCGCCTGCCCCGAACCGACTGTAATGGCAGGCAATACAATGCTCAAAACTGAGTCGTTGCCGATGGAGGGAAACCACCCCAGTTTAAGGGAAAACAAAATAATCAGCAACAGGCCCAGCCAAAAGGTGGGAATGGATAACCCCAACAAACCCAGAATGGTGCTGATGCTATCTCGCCAAGTGTTTTGGTGAATTGCTGCAGTGATTCCCAAAGGGATGGCGATGGTCAAAGCTACCACGGTGCCGGCGGTAGCCAAATAAAGGGTGGCGGGCAACCGCGACAGGTAAACGGCAAAGACATCCCGGTTGGTGACAAAAGATATTCCCAAATCCCCCCGCAACAGGCCAACCATATAGCGAAAATAACGTACCAGAACCGGTGCGTCCAATCCCATTTCGGCACGCATGGCCGTTTTGTCCGCTTCTGACATTTCGTTGCCGGCAATCACATCCACCACATCACCCGGTGCAAGATCCACAATATAGTAGACGATAAAGGAGACAGCCAGCATGATGGGGATGAGCATAATAATGCGCTTAAAAACATACTTACGCATCATAACCTCCTAGCCTGGAAGTATTTTTAGAATGGCCACCGCACCCATTGGACACGGCGGCCGGTAATCCAGTTTCAAGGAACCAATGGAACGGGACTAGTCTTCCATAATGTAGAGGTTGTACCAGCGGTGGGCGAGGGCATGAGGCAGTTCAAATCCCTCAAGGTTGGCTTTGACACCCACGTTGATCTGCTCTACCGCCAGGGGAATCCAGTTGGCCAAATCCATAATATACTCCTGAATTTCGGCATACAGGGCGGTCCGTTCGTCATAATCAAGAGTACCCAAGGCCTTATCAATCAACTCATCCACATAAGGGTCCTTGATGTTGCTGCGGTTGATGTTGCCCTTGGAGTGGAAGGGATTGCGCAGAGCATTGTCCGGTCCCACCATATGGCCGCCCCAGCCATCTACCGCCATAGGATAGGTGCCACCGGGAGCCACACCTGCGTTAAAGGTGGCAGTTTCCAGTGCTTGAATTTCAACCTGAATTCCTATTTCCGCCAGTTGGGCCTGCACCACGCTACCCACTGCTTTTTGAACGGTACCAGAAGAGGAGTAGATGGTGGTGGCAAAACCATTGGGGTACCCTGCCTGCTCCAGTAGAGCTCTTGCCTTGTCCAGATCAAATTCATAATAAGGAACATTGACATAGAATTCGCTGGTGGGGTGCATGATGTTGTAAGCCGGCGTTGCATTACCCTCGTAAACAAAGGCGATCAAGTCCTCTCGGTTGAGGGCATGGGCAACCGCTTGACGTACCTGCTTGTTGTTAAAGGGCTCAACGTTGAAGTTCATAATAATATGGCGTATGTTAGAGCTGGGAATTTGCCACAGCTTGAGCGAGCTGTCTTCGGCGATGTAATGCAGGTCGACGGCAGGCGGATCAATGCAATAATCGATTTCTCCGGTCTGAAGGGCAATGAGTCGGGAGGAGGCTTCGGGAATGTATCGAATGACGATCTCCTCCGTCTTTTTGACACCTCCCCAGTAATCTTCATTGCGGATCAGGGAGAGATAGTCGCCCTGTACCCATTGGTTGTACTTATAAGCACCGGTACCGATTTTGGTGGCCTCTTCGGCGCTCATGGTAGAAAAGGCATTGGCGCTGAGTATAACGGTGTTGGGTTCGGCTAGCTTGTAAATTAAGTCATTATCCGGAGTTTTTAGATCTAAGCGAACCGTGTGAGGGTCGACTACGGTAACCTCTTGGATGGAGGCAAATTTGGAGCTGCTGGCCCCCATGGTCATCCCCCGGTCAATGGTGAATTTGACGTCGTTGGCGGTAAAATCGCTGCCGTCATGGAATTTGACCCCTTTGCGCAGCTTGAATTCCCAAGAGGTATCGGATAGCTGAGTCCAGGATTCGGCTAATCCCGGCACATACTCGGAATTTGTCGTATCGTACATGACCAGCAAATCAAACACCATCAGGAAAACACTTTTGGCGGTGCCGCCCGCTTCGTTCTGTACATCCATGCCGGTAAAGTCCAGAGCCGGTGCAATGGTGATGGTCTTTTGGTATTTAGGTTCTTTAGGAGAAGCACTTGACTGCTGACCCGGTGCGGCCTGGCTGCTGGGAGCCGGGGTTCCCGGATCGGGTGCACTGCCTTGGCTTGTACCGCCGGCGCAACTAGCAGCTACAAGACAAAAACACAATAGTAAAACAAGGATACAATAGCGTTTCATCAGTTACCTCCTAATAAATATAATGGTTGTGGTGGTTTCTTGCCTGTAGTGGTATCTGCTACTATCATACAATAGCAAATTACGTGCCATGTTATAAAATGATTTGAAATGGGGATTATGTTGTCCCCCCGCAGAAAAAAAGGGGAAATATTTGCGCATGCTGCGAAAATATTTCCCCTTAAATCTTCTCTTCTAGCTTATATTCGTTTATCTTGTTCAGCAGGCTTCGGCGACTGATCCCCAGTATGCTTGCCGTTTTTTCTCGATGTCCCTTATTTTTTTCCAGGGTTGCCTGAATGGCAATGCGCTCAATCTCCTTTAGAGGAAGGTTGGCCAAAAGTTCCGGCAGTTCACCTTCCGATTTTCTTTCCACATACCGCCGCCTGCCTCGCACCTCGATTGGCAGATTTTCCGCTACGATCTCCTCCCCTGTGGACAAGATGGTGGCATACTCTAAGATGTTGGCCAGTTGCCGGATGTTGCCAGGATAATCGTAGGCCATTAAAAGCTTCTCGGCTTGGGGGGAAAGGCGCTTGATCTGTTTGTTTTGCTCCCGATTAAACCGTTTGATAAAATGGCTGCACAGCAGGGGGATATCCTCTTTTCGCTCACGCAAAGGAGGCATGGCAATGTTCATCACCTGCAGGCGATAGAACAAATCCTCCCGAAATTTGCCCTCTCCAACCAGCTTGTCCAGATCGCAGTTGGTGGCCGCAATAATCCGCACATCTACCTTGCGCACCTCGGAGCAGCCCAAGCGAGAAAATTCCTTTTGCTGAAGCACCCGCAACAGTTTGCTCTGAAGCCCCAAAGGCATATCGCCGATTTCGTCCAGAAAAACGGTGCCCTTGTCAGCCAGCTCAAATCTTCCCTTCCGGTCCTGAGTAGCGCCGGTAAAAGCGCCTCGCTTGTGACCAAACAGTTCCCCCTCCAACAAATTTTCCGGGATGGCTGCGCAGTTGATCACCACAAATCGTCCGTTTTTCCGCTTGCCAGAATAATGAATGGCGCGGGCGGCCAGCTCTTTGCCGGTGCCGCTCTCCCCGGTGATGGTGACATTGGAGTCCACATTTTTTATTTTCTCAATGATCTGATACACCCGCTGCATCTGAGGGCTTTTTCCGATCATTTCTTGATATTGATGATGTTGCTTGAGTTCACCGGTCAAAAAGCTGATGTCCTCGCTTAACCGGCGAACTTCCATAGCCTGCGCGATGAATACCCGCAATTCATCTAAATCCAACGGCTTGGAAAGGTATGTAAATGCGCCCCTTTTCATGGCGTCCACCGAGGTTTTCACGTTTCCAAAGGCTGTGATCATAATCACAGCGATGCTAGGGTCGTAATCCTTGATTTTTCCCAGCACTTCGATCCCATCGTCGTCCCCAATCATCAGGTCCAGAAGAACCAGATCATAGTCCTCCTGCTCCACCAGAGCAAGGCCGGCGCAGGCGCTGGTGGCATATCGGATATCGTAATCCCGACGCAGCGCAAGAGAAAGAAGCTTACAGGTGCTTTCCTCGTCGTCAATAATTAAAATTCTCCGTCTCATTGTTTTCTGCCCTCCGAAATTTCAGGGTCATACAGGTGTAACGGCCCAACTCGCTTTCCACCTCCAGGACGCCATCGCTTTCCTTGATAAACTGTTGAACCAACGCCAGTCCCAAGCCGGTCCCTCTGGCTTTGGTGGTGTAAAAAGGTTCGGTGCAAAGTCGTATGTCCTCCTCACTCATTCCCATTCCCTCATCTCGAATTTGTACATAAGCGAACGCATCATCTTGGTATGCAGAAATTTCCAACATCAAAGGTTGCTGCTCCGGGCTGCTCTCTAGCTTTTGCTCCATGGATTCCACACCATTGACAATGATGTTAATAATTGCTTGCTTGATCTTATCCCGATTTGCAAAAATAAATATAGCCTCGCCCAGTGCGGCCCGGTAGAAGACGCCCGCTTTTTTTGTGACGACTTTGGTCAGGTAGAGACATTCCTGTACCACCTTCGACAATTCGATTCGTTCCAAATCCCCTTCCACCGGGCGCGCATAGTGGATCAACCCGTTGACCAGCTGATTAATGCGATCCACTTCATCGGGCACATATTTGGAAAACGCCTCCTGCACTTCTTGATCGCTGCCCTGATCTCTCATCAAGGTAGCTGCGGTGCGAATAGCCATCAGCGGGTTTTTGATCTCGTGGGCAATTCCTGCAACCAGCCGATTGAGAGACTGCTTTTTCTCCTGCTCAAAAAGCTCTTGCTTCTTGCGCTCTTCAGCTGTAATATCCTCTACCGTCATCAAGACGCTGCTTTCTCCAAGCTCATTTTTGGAGCGGTAGCAGTTGTACCGATACCAACGCCTGTAGCCGATTGACCCCAAATGAATTGTGGTCGGCTGATTGATTTCATCATACGTGTCACCTTCAAAGAGGGGCGGATCCATTTGTGCGATAATCTCACCAAAAATGGGGAGTTTTCGCACGTCACTGCCCGTTTGGTCCAGATGGCTGCCGCTCATTCGGATCGCTGCGTTGTTCATCAGCTGGATGCGAAACCGCCGATCGAACGATACCATGCCACCAGAGGCATATTCAATCATGGCATAGCGGATTTTGCTTTCACGTTGCAGTTGATGCATCCGCAACTGTAGCTCCTGTGTCTTTTCGGCCACCCGCCTTTTTAAAATTTGATTCATTGCAAAATTAAACAGTGCAAACCCCGCCGCCAATAGGACGATGCTAAGCGTAATCAGCCAGATCCTGCGGATCAATAAGGGATCCACTCCGCTGCTGTCCGATATGGTCCAGCGCTTGTAAATTTCCTCATAGCTGCCATCCGCCCGCATTTCAGCTAAGGCGGTATCCAACATGGTAAACAGCTCCTGATCGGTGGCACGCAGCAGCATCGCATAGCTGATGGGAGAGATATAACTGCGCACCACCGTATAGTCCTCGGCCAACCCGGCATCATGCAGCAGGTAGAGAAAGCTATCTCGGTCACACAGTGCTATATCGGCTTGCAGAGAGAGCAGCGCCTCTAATACAGCGGTCTGGTCAGCCTGAGCCAGATAGCCGCTAACCCCCATGGAGGTAGTGTATGCGCTGATTAAGCCGTATTCGACCACGGCTCTATAGTTTTTTATATTCTCGGTATCCTGCAGGGCACTGGCGATATGTTGGGGTGCAACCAAGCAAAGAGAAGAGGCGGAAAGTTCGCTGGTGTATTGGAGCCCCAGCGCTGCGCTGTCGTTGGTTTTGTGCCCCAAAATCACATCGATCTTTCCCGCATTCAGAGCGTTCAGGCATTCGCCGTTGGTATGAAAAGGCACATACATCACTTGAATGTTCTTTTTCCGTGCAATCCAGTTCATCATGTCGATGTGCATTCCCTGATAGGTGCTGTCCTTTCCAATAAAGTGGTAGGGAGCAGCGTTGCGGCGAAAGCCAACCCGCAGAATGTTTTCTTCGGCATGGACGGGGGCTTGCAAACAAAATCCCGCGCTCAACAGGACCAGTATCGCCAGCACTACCCATCCAAATGACCCAAGGCGCTTTTTCCCATTGAATAGAGTCGAATTCATCGCAATGTCCCCACTCAACACAATGCACATTTTTATCCTTCCAAGTGTCATTGTACTAACTATAATGGACAAAGTCAATTCGCTTATTTCTTGGGTGTGATAATTGGCGCCCAACGGAAAATGAAATAGCGGGCAATAAAGAAAAGACCGAGGATTGCTCCTCTTCCCCTAATTCATATCAGATTAAAAGAGCCCGCCTTTTGTCTAGACAAAAGGCGGGCTCTCGGACAGATTATCAGCTCAGAATGGATTGTAGGTTTCTAGCATACCGGAAAATGGGGGCTGCGCTTACAAGCAACTCAGCCAATCCAGTAGTTAGTGTTTACGGTGCCGCCAGCCTCTGTATTTCTTTGGGAGGCAACCAATACAATTTCCTTGTTTGGATTGACATGAACACCTGCACCGTAGCGGAAGTGCACCCCTAGAATACCACCGGAGTGGTGGCTGGTCAAATGCCTTGTATTCAGCAGCGTTACGGTTCCCCAATTCGTGGTACTGACTTCATACAAATAGGCGTAGTCCTCAAATACCGCACTGCCGGTAGACCAAAGACCGATGAGATACACCTTGTTGTTGGTGCCGGTTACCAGTCCAAAACCTTGGAAGTCTTGACTCAAACCAAAGCTTCCCACCAAGGAGAAATTGGCCTGGGGCAGTGGCTGAGAGGCAGGTGCACGATAGATATAATAGATACTGTTACTGCCAGCTAGATGGGCGATAATTAAGAGATAGTATTCGGTACCGTTTGCATCGGTGTAATTGGTAATTCCAAGCGCACCGGCTTTATGGCTTAGATCCATGTCAAAATTCTCGATCCGGCGCAGCTCCTGCACTTTGAGCGAACGCAAATCGTACATCGCAATGTGAGATTGACTGCTGTCCTCGTTGGGAACCAATAAATAATCCCCTATCGCCTGAACACCACCCGGATGCCGCCAGTTTTTCAAGTAGGTTTTGAATCCCCACTTTTCATTCGTGCCCCGATAACCGCAAACAATATGCGCATAATCGGCGGAAGAGACATTGTGGGTTAGCAAAACGTATGGGGTACCATCGGAACCTTGGCTCTGGGTATAGCCCTGCCAATGGCACGTTATGGGATCATAGGTGATGGGAAAACCACTCAAGGTTTCAGGAGTGCCGTCTACCGGTATGGCGTTAAAACGACCTACCACATCCTGAACCTTTTCTCTGCGGTCCACCGGAGGAGCAACACGGGAAAAGGCCCGCAAAGAAACTTCGTTTACGTCGTTGCCACCCCGCCGGAAAGAAGCATACACCGTATTGTTATTGGAATCGGTGCCGATGAGAAGCATTTGTTGAGGGCCATCGCTGTCACGGGTATGTTGCCCCATCTTCTGACCAAACCACCAATTATTGCTCAGGCCAGATCTACCCTGCGCAAAAGCCACATCGGGAAATTTAACGGTAGTGGGCTGGGCAAGGTCTCCACCGGATATGGTTACTTGCAGATCACCAATAAATGCAAAGTTCAGCTGACCTGCTGTATGATCGAATGTGGTGCGGTCGCCATTCACACTTGGATCGTTGTAACCAGATAGTTTGGGATTAAACCAGTTTGCTACCGTTGCTGAAGCACTGCGCCCAACCCGAAAGCGGAATCGGTTGTTTTGCATAGTTATCACTTGACCCGGGTAGTTGAGGTTATCTGGGTCCTGACCGGGAGTGATGCTCAGTTCTTTTACTGTATAAGTGCCGCCAGTAATATTCCATCCGTTTACCCCGTTTACAATTACATCGTTATCACGATAAGTCATAATGCAGCCTCCTGATAATTGCAATAACTAATTGCTATTCTTGCAAAACTCTACTTTTCCAGGCCGTTCCTTAGACATCTGCTTTGCTTCGGGTAAATCCATAGATACTCCATCTGGCGCCAGTTTGGAGCACGCTATAATCTTACCATCAATTATTTTAAGATGCAAATTGTATTTTCCATCACTTTGTAAAGAAAATTACAACTTTTATATCGGCAACACACTGTTAGTTGCAGCTTATCCATAAACTTTTCAAAATTTGAGGTGCATTTTAACGTTAAGATTATATTTGCTTATTTGAAAAGCTGATCAGGGGAACAACGATTTGAAATCCCTACTTTGGTAATGGATTTATTTGGTTTGAAAGTACCAAAAATAAAGGGAATAATAAAAATACTTATATTTTTTATAAGAAAACCTTTAAAGGAGAAATCATTATTGTTTTCGGTAAAATGAAAGTATCGCAAAAGGTCTCGAAAAAGTTAGCACCCCAAATGGCATAAAAAGTGAGCCATTGTCAGCACCTGAAATAACAGCTACCCTTAGAATTGTCAAGAGACTAAGGAGGTAGCAGAAAGGTGTTAAGAATGGCTCAAGTAAATAATATCAAGGATCTGTACGAAAATGAAGACCTGAGTTTGCGAGAAATTTCCCGTCAAACAGGTCACAGCTTCAAGACCGTCCAAAAGTACGCCTACCAGCTCGACTGGAGCGAGGACAATCTGCCGGATACCGAGCCAACGAGCTATCCGGTGTTGGGAGATTTCATTCCCGTAATTGATGAATGGCTGGAAGCCGACCGTAAGATCCCGCGCAAGCAGAGGCACACCGTTTGGAGGATTTTCTGCCGTTTGCGGGATGAGCACGGTTTCGGCGGCAGCTATTCCAGCGTAAAAAAGTACGTCCGCAAAAAGCGGTTTGTGATGAATTCCAAGAACAGTGGTTATTTGCCTCTGGAGCATACGCTGGGCAGTGGGCAAGTAGATTTCGGAAAGCATCTCTACTACGATGGTGCAGGGCAGGAGCAGGACGGCTATGCACTAACCATTTCCTTCCCGAATTCCAACAAAGGGTACACCCAAACTTTCCCCTCTCAGAACCAGGAATGCCTGCTTACCGGTATGAAACGTATCTTTGAGCATATTGGCGGCGTTCCGCCGGTGCTGCGCTTTGACAATATGTCCACCGCCGTTGTGCAGGTACTCAAGGGTACAGACCGAATTCTCACAGACGGCTTTACCCGCTTCATGATGCATTACCGTTTCCGCGCAGAATTCTGCAATCCAGCATCCGGCAACGAAAAAGGCAACGTGGAAAACAAGGTGGGTTACAGCCGCAGAAATGCCTTTGTGCCGGTTCCGACTATTGTTTCCTTTGACGGCTTCAATGAGTCCCTGTGGGAATGGTGCGAGAAGGATGCCCAGCGGCCTCATTACAAGAAGAAACTGCTGATTGCGGAGCTTTGGGAAGAGGACAAAGCCAGCCTTCTGTGCCTGCCGGAGTATCCATTCTCGGTGTTCCGCTATGCAGCACTGACGGTGAACAAAAGCGGCTTCGTGACCATTGAAACCAACAAATACGGCCTTTCTCCCATGCTGTCCGGCGAAACGGTGCAGGCCAAGATTTTCTATGACCATGTGGAGTTTTTTCATGACCACCACCCGGTTGGGCACTATCGCAGGAGCTACAAAACCAATGATGAGGTCTACGACTGGACGCAGTATGTGTCCGTGCTCTGCAAAAAGCCTGGTGCAATTGAACACACCCGCTTCTTCCACCAGATGCCGCAGCAGTGGCAGACATTTTTGGAACAGACCAGCGGCAGAGAGCGCAAAAATGCGCTTCAGCTACTCAGCGAAATTGTATCTGACGGCAATGCCGCCCTGTGCGCCGATGCACTGGAGCTCGCCGGCGAGAATGGCCGCACGGATGCGGACAGCCTCCGGCAGTGCTATTACATGATTGCAAAGAAGGAATACCGACCTGATCCGCTGAAGCTGCCCGGTTCTCCGGTGCTAAACTACAATCCCAACCTTTCCGCCTATGACGGCCTGACGGGAGGTGGCGCGAATGTCTGAGGAAATTGAGCTGATGATGCGACAGGTGAAGTTGGGCGGCATGGCCAAGGAATGGCGCTCCGTCCAGTTTGAAAGTACAGAGCAATATGTGACCGACCTGCTGAAGCTGGAGCTGAAAGAGCGTGAAGCCAACAGGATTAACCGCATGGTGAAAACCGCCGGTTTCCGTGTTCTGAAAACGCTGGATGACTTTGTGTGGACTCCCGCCATTGAGCTGCCCAGCGGCTTGACTGCCGAGTACATGGAGGAACTGCAATTTCTTACGCCCAAGGAGAATCTCATTTTTATGGGCACTGTTGGTACCGGCAAAACACATCTTGCCACAGCCATTGCCTTGAAAGCTTGCCAGGAAGGGCGGCGTGTCCGCTTTTATACGGCGGCGTCCCTTGCCAATATCCTGCTGGAGAAAAACAACAAAGGTACGCTGAACAACTATCTCAGCACACTGAAAAAAGTGGAGCTCATTGTGATTGACGAAATTGGTTTCGTGCCGCTGCACAAGGATGCCGCCGAGCTACTGTTTCAGGTAATCTCCGACTGCTACGAGCGAAAGAGCCTCATTATTACATCCAATCTGGAGTTCTCGCAGTGGAACACTGTCTTTGGCGACAACCGCCTGACGGCAGCGCTGGTTGACCGGCTGATCCACCATTCCCACATTGTAATCTTCTCCGGCGAGAGCTACCGACTGACCCAGTCCATGCAACGCCAGCGTACCCACTGAAAAAGCGCTCCAAAAAGTGAGCATTGGACCCCGACCTGTTTGGCCCCGTGGGTCTCCAAAATGTGAGCGCTGGGTCCCACCCTGTTTGGCCCCCAAAAGTGCAGATACGGGTCCCCGATGCCGCACGCACGAACAACAAATTAGGTGCTCCAAGGTGCTAACCTTTTTGGGGACCTTTTGCTAACATTTTTACTTGACGAACACAGGCAATCCGCAACCAAGATGGCTGCAATGCCGCAAGCACCTCATTTTGTCTGTTATTGCAGTAAAATAAATCAACGATGGGAGTTCTATAAAAGGGAAAAGAAACATGTATAAAATTATCATGATCGACGATGAGCCTTGGGCGTTGAAAGGTATTCGCAATATCATTGACTGGGAGTCGTACGGTTTTACTGACATACAAACCTTTGGCAACCCAATCGAAGCTTTGGAAGCGATTCAAAAGCACTGTCCAGATGTCGTCTGTACAGACGTGCTTATGCCAGGACTATCCGGATTGGAGCTTATTGAGCGCTGCCGTGAGATGGATGTTCATCCACTGTTTATCGTCATTTCCGCTTATGCTGAATTCGAATATGCCAAGCGGGCATTGGATGGAGGCGCCTTTTCGTACATTTTGAAGCCATTAGAAGAGGACCAAATCGCAGAATTGGCCGAAAAGTTGCAAAGCGCCTTGCGCCAGGATCAAATGGACCGTTCTGCCGAAAGCATTCGCACGTTGGTTATGCAAGCATTAACGTCTGAACGGACTGTGCGATTCGATTCCTACATAGAACAAAGCGGCATCTTTTCTAATCCATATCAGATTTGCATGACAGACTCTGTGACTGCAACGGTAAATGCTCCTTGGTTTCGGATTTATGATGATCTGGTATTGGCTGTGTTGCCGGGAGAGGGCGCTGCTTCGATTCCCACGCTATGTGGATTTAGTCAGACGGCACAGAGCGAAGAAGAAGTTTGCCAAAGGATTTGGGAAGCCCTTGTCTGCTATTACACGTTGCGCTTTTATGGTAAAAAAACGGGAAGTGCAGTTTACCATGAGTGTAACAATTACATCATGAAGGAAGCCGATAAAATCGTCAGCGCTGTCTATGCAGGTAACCTGCTCCATGCCCGCGCATTGCTGGATTCCATGCAGATGCAGGCAGTGGAGCAGCAGTTCATGATCGATGATATGACTTATTTCTATAACAACATCCTGCAAGGAATATTCATCCGATACCCCAACAAAGAGGTGCAGGAGACGTTGCAAGCATTCGACAGCTGTTTTCAGATGTACAGCATTATGCAGACCGAAGAAGCGATGTTTAAAAGTCTGCGTGTTCTGATTGATGACAGCATTCAAGCGTCTATTGATGTGGAGGATGTTTCTGACGCTTCCATGCTTGCGGTTCGCTATGCCGATACCCATTACACAGAAATGATTAATTTGGAGCTGCTTTCGGAACAATTCCATGTAAGTATTTCCCACTTGAGCCGCCAGTTTAAGCGTATAACAGGTGTGCCGTTCACGGAATACATCATGAAAAAGCGTATCGCCCATGCGTGTGAGCTGCTCCGGTACACCAAACTGCCTGTAAAGGCGGTTGGTATACGGTCAGGTTATCCGGACTATTTTCACTTTAACAAGGTGTTTAAAAAGGTAGTAGGCGTTTCGCCATTGGCATATCGGAAGGAAGGACGCGACGATGCCCATTCATAAATCTTACTCTGTCTCACGCCTCATAACGACCTTCTTAATTCTGCTGTTTTTAGCAACGGTTTTGCTGTCCGTTTTCTATTTCATTTCCTTTACGCAAATCACGTACAACAACAATTTGGACTTTTTCAAAACAAGCACAAAAAAGAACGCCGTGAACCTGTCCAATGAGCTGATACTGGCGCAACAGCAGCTGGTCTGGATTGCCACAAATATCGGAAAAGAATCCTTCTGGATGACTGATAACCCTTATGAGCGAATGCTATACAGGCAAAACATGAACCACTCCCTGTATGGCATTTTGCATAATTCTGACATTGTTGACGCAGCGATGATCGTGCAAAGCGGCAGCGACGTCATCATCGAGTGTCACAAGATGCCGGAAGAAACCTTCCTGCGGCTGTTAGATACATACAACAGCCGCAATTCGGTTCGCCCCGTCTCCCCTAGCTTATTCAGCGCCAAGCAGGACAGCGAGCCGTCACATCTGGTCATGCGGCAGCCGGTTACGAGTTTTAACCCCAGCTATCTGTTTATGCAGACCGTGGCAAATGCTTATCTCGCCATTTCACTCGATCATCTTTTACCTGAGCCTACGGATGAAAGCATACAGTGCCTTAGCATTGCTTCCGGGGATACTTTGCGGGTATATTATTCCAATGGGGTCGGGGCGGACACACTTCCTGCGAGCTTTTCCCTGTCGGAGCTCAAACAAAACGCGCAGATCAACATGAATGGCGTGACACACATTGCCATTTTGGAGTCGCTGGATTATGGCGATATGTACCTGCTGTGTTTGGTTCCGCGATATTTGTTAATAGATCAGATGCAACACATTCTGCTGCACGGCGTCATGTTGGTGCTCCTGGTATTCATCCTAACGATCATAGGCATATTGTCAACTACCAGGCTGGTTAATCGGCCGGTTCGCGATATTGTAAACGATATGCAGCGTATTCGGCAGGGCGATTACGGCTTTCGATTGCGTTTTAGCAAGGCAAAGGAAATGCAAGAGATTTCGGCGGGGGTAAACGATGTTTTGGATGAACTGGAAAAGCGGACTATCCTGATGACCAAGACGCAGAAAAACTTGTACGAACTGCGTCTTCTGCATCGGGAAAGCCAAATTCTGGCGCTGCAATCACAGATTAATCCACATTTCCTATACAACACGCTGGAATGCGTTCGCAGCATCGCACAGACCTATCGCGTCCCCGAAATCCCCAAGGTCCTCTCTGCCATGATTCGCATCTATCGCTACAGCGCTTCGAAAAACAATATGGGTACCATCGAGAGTGAAATGCAATGTGGCAAAGACTATGCGGAGATTATGCAGATTCGGTTTGGTGACCGGTTCCGCTTTCACTTCCAAATAGAGGATCCGATGATAACTTCTGCTCCGGTACCAAGAATGGTTTTGCAGCCCCTGCTGGAAAATGCCGTTAACCACGGCTTTGCCAATCAGATGGAAAACGGCGAAGTCATGGTTGGTTCTTTCTATCGGAACAATGCTGTGACGATGTATGTACGGGACAACGGGCAAGGCATTTCGGCGCAGCGACTTGTGGACTTGCGAAAGCACCTGGATGAAGACAAAGTGACCGAAAAAAAGGAAGGACACATCGGCCTGTATAACGTGCATCAACGATTAAGGCGTGAATTTGGAGATGCTTACGGCCTGACGATTGAGAGCGTCGAGGGTGAATACACCAAAGTGGAGATCACCATACCATCTGCATCTCACTAGAATCAGGGGGCCAAAGCGCAATCACGCCCGAGTGGGAGGAAAATGCATGAAACGGTTTTGCCTTTTATTGATTGGTTTGCTCATCATCTCCAGCGTTGGATGTACGACTCATGTTCAGGTCGAAAACGTGCAGGAGGATGATCCGGTGCCTGTACTGAACGTATACATCACAGAGAATTCAAAACCCTATACTGCTGTTCGCGCCTTGATGGATGAGAGCATACGGAGCAAGCTTGAAGAAAAATTAGACGTTCAAATCAAGCTAATTGATTTTGGCCTTGCCGGTGGCATGGATACAGTTTCTGAAATCAGCTTTACAGGCGTTTTGCTCACCGAAGATCCCATGTTGATTATACCTTTGTCGGAGCGTTCGCTCCTGCTGGAGATTGAAAAGAATCTGTTGGAATCGGATTCCACCCTTGGTCAATATCGCGGAAAACAGTACGGGTATATTTTTGTGGATTCCTACAGTGGAAGGATCCAGCCGATCCTTGCGGTGGTTCCGGAAATGTTGAGACAGCTGGGCCTGGAGCATATTCCATTCACTGCTGATGCGATGGCGGATGCATTGGACAAGCTTTCCAAGTACTATCAGGCGCCGCTGGTTGTTTACGGTTCCCCTGCACAGGAGGGTTTTTCGGTACTGCTGGAATTGTTTGAGCTTTCTCCCACGGGGGGGCGCGAGTTTTACTTGGAAGACGGACAGGTGAAGTTTGACAAAATGTCCGACAGGGCAGAAGCTTATCTGGCCTACATCAATCAGTTGTATCGGGATGGTTGTATTCCAAGCGACTGCTTGATTTTGTCCAAATACAGCGGCATTCAAATGTTGGCGTACGGCAGAAGCGCGATGGCTGTTTTTCCAAGCAAGGAAATTGCACAAGAGGCGATTCGCAGTGCTGAGAACATGGGGCGCCACGTCGCTTTGGCAAAGCTGCCCGTAGACGATTCCTGTACCGAGACAAAAATTTATACCGATCTGACAGGCTTGATTTCCGCAGACTGTTGGGACCCGGAGCTTGCCAAGCGTTTTTTGGTGGAACTGCAAAGCGTATCCAAAGAGCTGCAGATGGAGGAGGAGTCTGCGCTTTCTGTTGAGTGGTATCCGCTCTTTTCGAATATTGGGACCCATAGGCGCACAGCCTTCGACCCGGTGGAGGTATCCTTGCCGGATTTGCGCCGGTTGTATGAAAAATGCACCCTCGATACCAACTACATTGATCCATATTTCTCACGCTTAGCAACAGGTGCTTTGCCGTTGAGCTGGTTTGCGGAGATGCGCGAGCAATGGCTTATGTCCCGTGGCACCGGAGCTTCCCATATCACCAGTGGACGCGACCTCATGAATTTGTTCAACAGTTGGTATCTTGCAAAGACCCAGGCCAGTTGAATTGTGTTGAAAGAGCATATTTTGACAAACATTAAGCATGAACAAACATATGATTCCGTCCCCGGATTTTTTATAATATATGCACAGTAGATAAAAACAAAAGGGGGATTTATTGTGAAGATTTCTTTCAAGGCTATGTTCGCATTTGTTTTATGTGTAGTAATGCTTTTTACCAGCGGCTGCGGGACAGCAGTTAAAAACTCCGCAACCAATCCGGCTCCGGAAAGCACCGGCACGGCAACTGAAGAAGGGGGTAAACACTACAGCTTCCGTATCGGTTGCAGCAATGAGGCATGGCGGGCTGAGAACATCATCGCAGCCGCTGAAATGCTGAATAAGCAGCTTGCGAGTGAGGGCAGCAAGGACACCGTTTCTGTAGAATACGAGGTAGTGGACGATTTTTCTAAGACCTTCGATCTATGGATAAAGGAAGATAACCTCCCCGAGTTTGTAGCGCGTACATCGGGTGATGTTTACAAGTACAGCAAAGCCGGCGTAATCGTCGATTGCTCTTATGTTGTAAACGATGAAGTTTATAGCGAGAAGGTTCCTCAGCAATTCCGCGACCTGGGCATCATGAATGGCTCCTATTACGGCGTTGTTCTGGACACAGAAGTTCGCTTTGTTATTGTTTACAAGCCCGCCCTGCAAAAGCTGGGCTGGACCGAAGAGCAGATTGAGGCATGGAAGCAGGAGGCCCGTGCTGGCAAGATTACGACTAAGGATTTGCAGGAGCTTGCAAAGAAGGTCGTTGATGCAGGCATTTGCGAATATGGGATCACCCACCGTCCAAACCATGGTGTTGACTGGGAATACACCTTCCTTAGCTGGAACGGTGGCAAGATTCCTTTTAACGATAAAGGACAGGTAGAAATCAGCCATAAAGCTGTCACTGAATTCCTCGCTTTTTGGCGCGAAAACGTGCAGTTGGGTATCACTCCGTACAATCATCTGACCGACTTTAACTGGGATATATTGGAAGGAGACGTTTGGCCCAATGGTAAGTCCTTCTGCTGGTATGGACAGGTTGCCGCTAAGTCAGACATTATGTCCGCAGGCGGTGTAACCAGCGAATACGTGGACGAAAACTACTTTACCATTCCAAATCCTGTTACCCGTTTAGGCGATACCCCAGTTGGTGGCTCCAATCCGTATTACTATGCTCTGACCACCGCATCCCAGAAGGATGAGAAAACTGCTGAATATTGCAGGCGCATCTTGGACAATGTCCTGGATACAGAGCTTCAACTCAACACTTCCGTAAGACATGCACATATTCCAATCACGCCGGATGTCTTGGAAACCGATGAGTATAAGAATGATCGCTGGATGAACGATACCGATTACATGACCAAGTATATTGTAAAATTGCCGCCAGACGAAAACCTGATGAAGTACGTAGACAGCCAGGAACTATATGATGCCCTTCAGCAGGCAGAGGTTGAGGCAAATGATCCAAATGCAAAACCTGTTGAGGAAATTGCTAGGGAAGCCATTCAAAAGATCATTTTTAACATTGGGGAAGGGAACTACATCATTGTAGATTAATTCAGATGAAATAGTAAGAATTGTACGCTCGCAGCATAATCTGCTGCGAGCCGTACATTATTACCAGCAAAAGAAGGAGGCACTATGGATAAATCCATAAAATCCGCCCGTTTCATGCGTGGGGATGCAATGGCCATCAGACGAAAACAGTTGTTTCCGTTTATGATGATGTCCCCATTTTTTATGTTAACTTTGATATTTGTTTGCATTCCAATTGTTTTGATGATTGCCATGTCTTTTACGGATATGGGTGTTACCTTAAAATGGGACTTTATTGGAATTGCAAACTATAAAAAAATCTTCGGGTATCCGGGAATCGATAAGATCATTCTCCGAACTTTGTTGTTTGTTAGCGTCAATACGGTATTTTCTGTGCTCGGTTCCATCTTTGTGGTTGTGATTACAACCTATTATCTGGATATTGTTTACCGCAGAGAGAACTTAGGCCTGCTATTTCGTATCGTTTGGCTGATTCCAAGTTTAACGCCCACCATCGTGTTCATGTTCATCTGGCGTTTTGTGTTTGGGCCGGTTGAGTATGGTCTTGTCAATAAAATTTTGCTATCGCTCGGGCTACCAGCTGTTAATTGGTTTACACAATCTTCTATGGAACTGCTGATGCTTGCAATATGCCTTCGCTCCGCTTCAGACTCGATTATTCTGTTCAGCTCTGCGGTTCGGCAAATACCGTATAGCATCATTCAGTCCGCAAGGGTAGACGGAGCATCCAGCTTCTACATTTGCCGCCGCATTGTTCTTCCATATTTAAGTTGGCCGATCACTCAGAAAACACTTTGGAGCATTCTTGGAAACTTCACGACCTATGAGACGATTTTGTTGTTGACCAACGGCGGGCCGATGGGAAGTACGACTACGTATGCGTACTATATTTATCAAGCTGCATATAAATATCAAACTTACGGTTACGGCGCAGCGCTTTCTGTATTTCTGGTTGCAATGTCCGTTACCTTTGGTTTGATTATGCTCCGCGTGTTCAAAGTTGACAAGCAAATGCGAATTCCGCGTATGGATATCTGAGGGAGGAGAAGACATGCAAAAGGTTAAGAAACAAAAAATACAGATGCTTCGCCCCGACGATCGTCCCCGTGGTGCATGGAAGTACGTCATACTGATCCTGTTTTTCTCAAGTATCATTTTGGTTCCTTACGGCTGGTTGATTCTAAGAGCTTTTCAAGATGATAATGGGAGATTGACTCTGGCGAACTGGTCATTCCTAACGCTGGAAACAGAGATTAAAAAAGGAATTATATTACCCCCTGCAACGGGGCCGATAATCAGAAGCTTAGCGTTTGCAATATTGATGGCAGTGGGCGTCATCCTAATTACCGTTCCGGCTGCATACGCACTTTCACGCACCGATTTTAAGGGCAGAAAACTTTTGGCGAAATTATTGATTGTTCTGGATGCGTTTCCCCAGGTTGCTTTGTTGATGAGCTTTATCCTGCTTCTTTCGAGATTGCGCCTTGTCAATAAGCTGATTGGCGTTGCCCTTTTAAAAATCGCCATGTATCTGCCTGGAGCCGTTTGGTTAATGAAAGGTTTTTTTGACAATATATCTTGGGATATTGAATGGGCCGCAATTGTGGATGGCGCATCCCGATTCAAGACGTTCCGGCGTATCATCGTGCCCGCAGCAAAGCCCGGTATCGCAGTGATTTTGGTCAACTCGTTCCTGAGTGGGTGGGGAGAGTACATTTTAATCAACTTGTTTATGCGGGGTAGTGGGGCAACCATGTCAAGTTTTATCGGCGCCATGATAGATAACGAGGACGGAAAGTACTTAGTATCTGCCGGTCTTTTGGCAGCAGCGTGCTTCTGTTACATTATTCCGGTTATAATCACATTCATCATCTCACAAAAAACACTCTTAGAAGTTAGGCAGGGAGGTTCCAAACAATGAGCGAACCCATGATCCGTTTGGAAAATGTAGGTAAATCATATGATGGTGGGAAGACATATGCAGTGCGCAATATCAACTTGACCATTGAAAAAGGTGACTTTGTTGCACTGCTTGGGCCCTCCGGTTGTGGAAAAAGCACTACACTGATGATGCTCTGCGGCCTCTACCGTCCAACGGAAGGTAACATCTATTTTAACGGCCGCTATGTGAACAACGTCATGCCAAAGGATCGCAACATCGGCATGGTGTTCCAGAGTTATGCTCTTTACCCGAATCTGAGCATCTTTGAGAATATTGCTTTTCCGTTGAGACAAATGAAGACCCTTAAAAAGAAGGAGATTGAGGAGCGCGTCCATGAGGTTGCCTCAATCGTTAAAATCACAGAGCTTTTAAAACGCATGCCTTCGGAGATTTCCGGCGGTCAGCAGCAACGGGTCGCCATGTGCCGTGCTCTGGTCAAAAATCCCGATATCCTGCTGCTTGATGAGCCAATGTCCAATCTTGATGCACGCCTGAAGCTGGAAATTCGTGACGAGATAAAGAAGCTGCAAAAGAAGCTGAACCTGACCTCCATCATCGTAACCCATGATCAGGAAGAAGCAATGGCGATTGCTTCACACATTGCGATCATTGATCAAGGCTCCATCCAACAGTACGGTGAACCCAATGAATTGTATAACATGCCAGAAAACCTCTTTGTGGCATCCTTTATCGGCAACCCGCCGATGAACTTTATCGAATGTGCCATTGAAAAGAAGGACAACAGCTACCAATGCATAACGGACGGAGGTATAATCGAATTGCCCCAAACGATGATCAATGCTTCTGGACTGACGGGAAATCAAGTGATTCTGGGGATCCGCCCTCACAATTTCGAGCTTGTGCAGAGCGCAGAAAATGCGTTTCTGCTCAGGACAGACTACATAGAACATCTTGGCAAAGAGAATCTGTACCGCTGTTTTATGGAGAATACCAGCATCCGCGTCATCACGCCGGTTAATGTCGAAATACCTGTCGACCAACCCTTATATGTGCGGCCGAGCTTAGAATACATCAACGTATTCGATCAAGGTACCCGCCGCAACATCACGGTGCGCAAATAAGTATATTGATGGTGCGGGATTTTTACTCATGATAAAGAATCATGTATTATCATCGGGGATTCAAAACGGGCTTTGCCCCAGAAGTGTTTGATGGAAGATTTTATTCGTTTAGGAGGAGCCCATATGCAATTTCTTGGAACTGCTGCAGCGGATGCGCTCCCTGGTCCGTTCTGCTCTTGTAAGCTCTGCGAAGATGCCAGGCAGCACACAAGGAACATGCGCCTTCGCAGCATGTTTTTATTGGATGAGAAGAATTTGATCGACTGCGGTCCTGATCTGGTTGCCGCCTGCATGAAGCAGCGCTTGAACCTTTCAAGCCTTGAAAATATATTTATCACCCATACTCATGAAGACCATTTTTGTGCATCAAACGCAGGAATGCTGAGCATGTCCAAAACCCGTCCCAATAAATCTGTTGATGTTTTTCTTTCCGAAGCGGCGTATGAAAAGATGGTAAAGCTGCGCGAAACATTGGGAAGCGAATTCAGCTATTTGGATGCCGTAACGGCTTTTGATAAGGGATTGGTTCGGTTGCATCCGGTTAAAACCCAAACCCCCTTCGAAGCCGGCGGATACCGGATCATGGCTGTGGACACGACACATCGGGTATCTGAGCAGGAGACGGCAATCAACTACCTGTTTGAGAAGAACGGGCAAAAACTGATTTATGCTTGCGATACCGGCTTTTACCCTGCAGAAACGCTACGTGCACTCAGTGGAAGCAAGGTGGACGTTCTCGTTTTGGAAGCGACCTGGGGATCCCGCACCGATAAAAGTACGGCATCCCACTTAAATTGCAGTGCTTTTTTGCAGATGTTGGATACTTTGTTGGATGAGTCGATTATTCGCCTTGATACAAAAATTTTTGCTACCCACATCAACCACAAGCATGATTTAACCCACGATGACATGCAAGCTTGGTTTGATGCGCATTCCAGGTTCTGCATAACGGTGGCTTATGACGGTTTAAAGATACATTAAAGGGGAAGAGAAAATAATGTTGTATCCAGAAAACACTCTGACGCGCACAAAGGTCTCTCTCGACGGCATCTGGTCCTTTGCATTGATTGGTTCTCATGAAAGATACAATCCTAAAACCCCTTTAATGGGTGGACAACCGATGCCGGTTCCCAGTGCCTATAACGACATCTACGAGGGGCGCGAAATCAGAGATCACGTCGGGAGTGTCGTTTACGAACGGTTTTTTGATGTTTCACAAAATCTATGTAGCGGGAAATTGCTGCTACACTTTGGCAGCGTTACCCACACGGCGGAAGTCTGGCTTAACGGGGAATTGCTTGGCGGACATAAAGGCGGTTTTCTTCCTTTCTTTTTTGATGTGACCGAACAGGTGCAGCCTTTTGCAAACCGACTGACGGTACTGGTAAACAATATCATCGATCACAGCACATTACCATGTGGGACGCTGGAAGAGCGTACTTTCCCCGGAATGGAGAAGCAGAAGCTCAACTTTCCCAATTTCGATTTCTTTAATTACAGTGGAATTATGCGTCCCGTACAGCTTTACGCAGTACCAAAAACCTATCTGAACAGCATTTCGGTCAATGGTATGCCGGATGGGACGTTTACATATGAGGTGCAGGCAACTGGCGCCGGTCGTTTCGAAGTGCAGGTTTTAGATGATGAAACGGTTATTTGGGCCGGAACTGGCGCTGTGGGCGAAGGCAAAATTTCAAATATTACGCCGTGGTCGCCTAAAACCCCCAAGTTGTATCGGCTACATATTATGTTGAGTGGTGAAGACGGCAGCTATGACGAATACAGTGAGTGGTTTGGATTCCGCGAAATCACAGTGCACGATTGCAAGCTGTACTTAAACGGCGAACCCCTTTATTTGAAGGGTTTTGGCAAACACGAAGATACCCCTGTTTTAGGACGTGGCTTATCAGAAGCATACAACGTCAAGGACTTGGCGCTAATGCAATGGATGGGTAGCAATTCATTCCGCACCAGCCATTATCCATACAGTGAAGAGATGATGCGCCTGTGCGACCGGATGGGGATTTTGGTCATCAACGAAGTTCCTGCAGTCGGTATGCATACAACATTTACGGCAACGGGCATGAAGATTGATGTTGAGGCTCCCACATGGACGACGCTGCAAACGCACCAACACCATCAAGACGTTATCAGAGAACTGATCCAACGTGACCGGAACCATCCTTGCGTGATTATGTGGAGTATTGCAAACGAGCCCGCAAGTGAGGAAAAGGGTGCTTGCCAGTACTTTGCGCCGCTGTTTTCCTTGGCACGCAAGCTCGATCCGCAGCGTCGCCCTGTTACGTTTGCCACCCATAGTGAGGCTACCGTGGAAACGTGCGAGGTTGCGCCGTTGTGCGACGTAATCATACTGAACCGCTATTACGGCTGGTACAGCGAAGAAGGAAATCTTCCGGCGGCACAGGGGATTTTATCGGACGAATTGGATCGCTACCATGCCCGCTATCCGGATAAGCCGATTATGCTCGGCGAATTTGGTGCGGATGCTGTTGCGGGTTTACACGATTCAACTCCACTGATGTTCTCGGAAGAATTCCAGCGTGATATCCTGAAAGCATACTGCGAAGTGCTGGATAGAAAATCCTATATTTGCGGTGAACATGTTTGGAACTTTGCCGATTTTGCCACAGCAGAATCTGTCAAGCGTGTACAGGGCAATAAGAAGGGCGTTTTCACGCGGGATCGCAAGCCAAAAATGGCAGCGTGGTTTTTGAAAGAACGTTGGAGCAAGATGAATTAAGGATTTTTTCCAACCATGCAATACTCCGTGGTAATCGAGAAGGCCGCTTAAACGAATCGTTTAAATTCCCAGGGGCTAAGTCATCGAGCCGTTCTGAAACCAGTCATTGAACAATAGGTATGAAGAGGTGAAAAATGAAACATAAGGTTGTTATGGCACTGGTGGATGGAATGCGTCCGGATGGTATTGTGGCTTGCGGACATCCGTTTTTTGAACAATTAAAGCAAGAAAGCACATACTGTCTGACAGCGCAAACAATTACGCGGCCCATTACATTACCTGCTCACATATCATTGTTCACAGGTGTGGATCAGCTACACCATGAAAATTACGATAATGACTGGCACCCTTATCCCAAGCCTTATCCGGGAATTTTGGAAACCGTGCATGATGCGGGCGGCAAAACAGCAATGTTGATCACCTGGGAACCACTGCAGTTTTTAGGACGAAGGGACAGCATTGATCGCCTGGACTTTCTTCGCGGAGATGTTGAATATAGCTCTTATGAGGATGCTTTTCGTTTTGAATACGATTGGGCAGAGCGTGCGGTTAAAATCATCCGTTCGAATGAATATGATTTCGTATTCTTTTACTTTGAGATGGCAGACGTAATCGGCCACCTTGAGGGTTGGATGAGCGATCCTTACTTGAAGGCGTTGCACTGTGCCGGGGATTGTCTTGCAATGCTGTTCGAAGCCTTGCAACCCGACCAACAGATGATTGTGCTTTCCGATCATGGTGGTTTTGAAAAAAAGCATAACGATCCGGAAAATCCTTATGTTATGACCATTCCGATCTATTGTTATGGCAGCATGTTCCAAAAAAACTGCGAGCAAGATGGATGGCATATACTGGATATTGCGCCGACGGTGAGCAAGATTTTACAGGTTGAAGTTCAGCCCCACTACCAGGGCAAACCGCTTTTATAGTACTTGTCCCAACATTGGACATAGCGCTTTTTCCAACTTCAATGTGTTTCAATCAGGCTGGTTGTTAGGCCTAGACAGAGCTTGACGAGCCGAAAGCGATGTTAGATTACTCATTCATGTATTCCAGCAGCTCATGTTTACCAGGCGTGGGATACCCTTGCCGCCTGCAGACCAAACGGCACCCTGTACATCAGGTGGGGGTATCTTGCGCTTTTGTTCTGAAAGGATAAAGTGCGACATACCCCATTTAGGGAGATGGAGGAGAAAAGGGGTTAGAGGATGGCTATGAAAAGAGGTGCTTGCATTGAATCGATGTACAGGGAACTACCTTTTTTGGAACGTTTTCAGGCCGCAAAAAAGGATGGTTTTGATTATGTTGAATTTTGGGAGTGGCGAAACAAGGACTTGGATGCAGTGCGAATGGCAGCCTCGGATGCCAGTATTGGCATCTGTGGTTTTAATGGGGATGCTGATTATTCCCTCATTGACCCTTCCCAGAAAGCAGATTACTTAGCAGCGCTTCAACGCTCTGTAGAAGCGGCAAAGTATGTTGGCGCACTTTCTGTTACAATTCATTCCAATGCATTGGGAGAGGGCGGATTGGTTGTACACGATTATAAAGAATTGTCCGATACCGTGAAGCTATGCTCTATGTACGGTACTCTGATCGAATGCGCCAAAATTGCGGAGGATAGTGACATTAAGATGAACTTGGAGCCGTTGAATATAAAAACAGATCACATCGGGAACTTTTTAATCCATACGCAAATGGCGGCAGAAATGACACGTTTGATTTCATCGCCGATGCTAAAGGTTTTATATGACGTATATCATATGCAGTTGAATGAAGGCGATATTTGCAATACCATCAGCACCAATATTGACCAGATTGGTCACGTCCATATAGCGGATGTCCCCGGACGCCATGAGCCAGGGACAGGGGAAGTTCATTATACAAATATATATGCTTGTCTGGCGAAAAACGGATACAGCGGTATCGTTGGCTATGAGCTCTTCCCACTAACAACGACCGAGGCTGCTGTTAGGGCAATTTTTGCAGACTAAGACAAATATTTGGGAACCATACGAGTGGGTAAGGGGTATTCGCCCTGCGTCCCGCCACCCTTTGTGTTGAATAAAGTACTGCTAAATGACGAAAAGCCTGCATAATGCAGGCTTTTCGCAACATACTTATCTGGCGCGCTTGAAGGGACTCGAACCCCTGACCTTCTGATTCGTAGTCAGACACTCTATCCAGCTGAGCTACAAGCGCACGAAACAGCTTTAATAATATACCATTTTGTACAGATAATGTCAAGGGGGTTGTCCGCAAAAGATTTCGAAAGATTTGTGGTGGAGTGTTCACAAATCCGTTATAATTATTTTGTAGAATTATCATATTCTATACCAAGACAACCTTTTGTGCTAGACAGCTTCTCGAATGTGTCCAGTAACAGCGCTGCCGGACCCACTAGCGTGTTGACAGGGGTACAGGTGCCATATATACTAAACTTTAAATGCAATTTAATTGGTAAGTAGGATACAGGGGGGACCTTAAATGATAAAACGAAAGTTGCTTGAGGTGCTTGCGCTAAGTACCGCAATCGCACTGACCTTGTCGGGCTGTTTGGCGGCAAATGCCGCCACCGAAACCGATTCTACTGAAATTTTGGCCACTCCAGTAGAAACTGTGCTGCTGCAAAAGGATACCATCCGCAATGAACTCACCTACATAGGACAGGTACAACCCAATAAAACCGTGCACATTGCCAGCCTGCTGGCGGCGGAAGTGACCAGCGTCAACTTCGATCTGGGGGACCGGGTGGAAGCAGGAGACGTTCTGTTTACCTTGGACGCTAAGGATATTCAGAATCAGGTGCGGCAACTTCAAACTGCTTTGGAAGCGCAAAATATCGGCGTAGAATCCGCTCAATATGCCTTGGAACTGGCGGTGGAGGGGAGCGCCCAACAGCGTTTGGCCGAGCTGCAATACCAAAGTGGCGTCAATCAAGCGGGATTTGCTTCCCGCAACGCCAACGAGAGCCGCTATCAGGCAAGCAAAGCCCGGGATGCTGCCATGGATGCTCTGGAGCAGGCAGAAGAAATGGAAAGCGCTGCCCAGGCCTTGCTGCAGTCTTTTGTCGATAGTTATGACAGAGATATGTATATTAAAAATGACTCCAATCCAGACGCCTATGATCCGGCGCTGGCCATACAATATCGGGAACTGAAAAGCGCTGTTACTTCGGCCCGGAGCATGGTGCTGCAGGCAGAAAGCGCTGTTACGCAGACGGAAAACGCTTATAAGTTGGCAGGAATCGGACGCGGGCAGGCGGATACTGCTTACGACACCGCTTTGGAGACCTACGAAACCTATCAGGAGGTAGTAGAAGAAGGCAGAGAGCAGGCAGCCAAACAGGCAGAATTTGGAGTGCGCTCCGCTCAAGCTCAACTGGCCTCTACCCAGCTTCAGCTTTCCATTGCCCAGAGCAATCTGACCCGGGCCATCATCACCAGTCCCATTTCCGGTGTGGTAAGCGCCCGGAATGTGGAGGTGGGACAGATGGTCTCTCAGGCGACCATGCCCTTCACCATCATTCAGATGGACCCGGTGATGGTGGAGGTGGGAGTTTCCGAAACCTTAATCAACAAAGTGTTCCCCGGTGATGAGGTAAGGGTAAACATTCAAGCCCTTGAGGATAATTCCGCTCTCACTGGTACCGTCAAAGCCGTTTCCCCCACCGCAGGCATGACCGGCACCTACACCGTTAAGGTGGAGCTTCCCAACGCAGAGGAGCTGATCAAGCCGGGTATGTTTGCGCAGGTTACCTTTGTGGAAGCCGAGAAGTCCAACACCTTTGTGGTAGACAAAAATGTGGTGCTCAGCGATGAAACCAACCAATTTGTCTATGTGGTTCGGGATGGCAAGGCTGTCAAAACCATTGTGGAAACGGGACTTTCCAGCGGCAAACAAATTGAGATTCTCAGCGGCATTACGGAACAAGACGAGCTGGTTGTAGTGGGACAGGAGTACCTTTACAACGAAATGCCGGTCAATGTGGTGTCGCGAAACGGCCAACGTCTGAGCGAATAGCTCTCCACCATGATCCTTTTGCCGTTTTCTTTCAAATTCATCCGAAACGGAGTTAGCTTATGACCAAACTTTCCGTCAGGCGCCCAGTCACTACTTTTATGGTCATGTTGATCTTGGTAGCATTTGGAGCTATGAGCCTGCTCAATCTGCGCATGGATCTGCTGCCCAACATGAATGTTCCGGTGGCAATTGTCTACACCACCTACCGGGGCGCTTCTCCCGATCAAATTCAAAAGCTTGTCACCGAACCAATCGAGCAGACTTTGGCCACCGTTAAGGGACTGGACGATATTACTTCCATCTCCTCGGAAGGCACCAGTATTGTGGTGATGCAGTTTGATACCAGTGTAGACATCAATATGGCGGCCATTGACATGCGGGAGGCTGTAGACCTCATCAAAGGCTATTTGCCGGAGGATGCCTCTGAGCCCACTGTCGTCAAGATGGACATTAATCAGATGTCCGCCATCTACATATCGGTTTCCTCCCAGACCGACGATCTGGTGGCACTTCGCACCAAGGTGGAGGACCAGATCCAAAACCGCTTGGAACGTCAGGCGGGAGTGGCCTCTGTAAATATTTCAGGAGGCCGGGAAAAAGAGATTGTGGTAGAGCTGATACAGGACCGTATTCGAGGCCTTGGCATTTCTGAGATGCAGATCATTCAGCTTCTGGCCACCGAAAACTCCTCTTCCCCCGCCGGCTCGGTGGAGGAGGCAGGGCAAAATCTAACCATTAAGGTAGACGCTGAGTTCGGCGATCTGGAGGATATCCGCAGTCTACCCATTGCCACCCCCCGGGGCGGAGTGGTTTATCTGCGGGATATCGCCCAGGTTCGGGAGGTTTATAAAGAAAGAGCTTCTTACTCCTATCTGGATGGAGACCCCGCCATCACCCTGACCATTCAGAAGCAGAGCAACGCCAATACGGTCAATGTGTCCAGAGCGGTGATGAAAGAGCTGGATCGCATCATCCAAGAGTTCCCCGAACTGGAAATCCAAGTGATTCTGGACCCTGCCGACTATATTAACCTTGCCATTCGCTCGGTAGCCGACACTGCCGTTAGCGGTACCCTTTTGGCTGTCGCTGTCCTGTTTATCTTTTTGCGCAATGTACGGGCCACTCTGGTGGTGGGAGCCTCCATTCCCCTTTCCATTATTATCACCTTCTCTTTTATGTATTTTGCCAACATGACCCTGAACATGATGTCGCTGGGTGGCATGACATTGGGAGTAGGTATGCTGGTGGACAACTCCATCGTGGTACTGGAAGCCATCTTCCGCCGGATGGAGCGTGGAGAAAGCCGGGGCAAAGCCGCCATCAACGGCGCCCGGGAGGTTTCCATGTCCATTGTTGCCTCCACCCTCACCACCGTCTCGGTCTTTGTACCGGTAGCCTGGATGGGTGGCCTCATCGCGCAAGTGTTTAACGACTTGGCCATTTCCGTCTCTTTCTCTTTGGGAGCATCCCTTTTGGTGGCCCTTACCTTTGTGCCTTTGGCCTGCTCTATCTTCCTCACTCCCCCCAAGGCCGAGCGGGAAAGGAAAAACATACTAAACCGGTTTATGGATATCTGGACCAATGGCATCCATTCTCTGGACAGACATTACCGCAAGGCCCTGAAATGGGCTACCGGCCACAAAGCCATTGTTATCATCTCGGCTATTATCTTTGCCATCGCCTCTCTTGGTTCCGTTCTAGTGGTGGGAATGGAACTCCTTCCCCCTGCCGACCAGGGGCAAATTACCATTGATGTTAAACTGCCCTCCGGCGCTGTCCTGGATCGAGCGCAGGCAGTTGCCATGCAGGTTTTGAGCCGACTGGAAGATGTTCCCGAAATCACCAATGTATCCACCACCATTGGAGGAAGCAGTATGATGAGCAGTTCCACCAATGCTGCTTCCATCACGGTGGCGCTTACTCCCATGAAGGAGCGGGATCGCTCGTCCATAGAGATAGCCGATGCCATTCGCGCAAGTGTGGCCGATATTGCCGGAGCCGAAATTAAGGTGGAAGCTGTCACCTCGATGATGACGAACATGGGCACATCATCAACCGCCGATATCCAGTACAACATTGTAGGGGACGACATTCAGCAGCTGATTGCCGTTGCCGACGATTTGGTAGAACTGTTGCGGGGCAACATCGAGGGCCTGCGGGATGTATCCCACTCGGTGGACGAAACTCTTCCCCAGGCAGTTATTACCGTGGATCGCCTGCGGGCATCCTCCTTTGGGCTGACTGCTCAGGGTATTATGGCCAGTGTCAACAACTCTGTATCCGGCAACAAAGCCACCGTCTTTAAGGTGGCGGGGGATGAAATCGATGTGCGGGTAACCAAGGGAGCCGATGCTGTAGATAATTTGGAACAGCTGGAAACACTCCTTATTCCCACTCCCACAGGCATCACCATCCCCCTGCGGGAGGTGGCTTCGGTGGAAATCATCCAGTCCCCCCTCTCCGTCTCTCGACTCAATCAGCGGACCTATGTCACCCTCAACGGTTATCTGGGAGGACGGGATCTGGGCTCTGTCACCCGGGATATTGACCAGAAGATCGCTCAGGAGTACATTCTGCCTCAGGGGGTTACCATTGAACCTACCGGCAATCAGCAGTTTATGAACGAGGAAATTGCCAATCTGGTCTATGCCGCAGTGGTGGCTCTGTTTGTGGTCTACGCCATTATGGCCGCCGAATTTGAATCCCTGTTCTATCCCTTTATCATTATGTTTGCCGTTCCCGTAGCCCTTTCCTCCGGTGTGTTGGGACTCTGGGTGACCGGACAGTCTTTCGGCATTACGGCGGCATTGGGAATTGTGGTTCTCATCGGCGTGGTCATCAACAACGGCATTGTGCTGGTGGACTACATCAACCTGTTGCGGGGCAAGGGCATGTCCCTGCTGATGGCCATTCAGGAAGGGTGTCCTGTTCGCTTGCGGGCCATTTTAATGACCACCATGACTACGGTGCTGGGACTGGTTCCCATGATGTTGGGCAGCCAAGAGGGTTCTGAGGTCATGCGGCCTTTGGCCACCGTCATGGTGTTTGGGTTGACCTTCTCCACTCTGGTTACCCTGTTTGTGGTTCCCTGCATCTATATCCTATTTGAAAACATCCGCACCAAAGTAATGGGTGAGCGGAAAAAGTTCCGCCAGATAGAGGAAATCACTGAAGAGATTATCCCAGGACACTAACGCCCCACCACATAAAACAGCCATCCTTTTTACGGATGGCTGTTATCTTCTCTTCAAAGCGGATTCCAGTTGGCCAAAACCTCTTAATTTCCACCGTTTTTCTGCCATGAGCCAGTTTGCTTTTTTTCACCAAAACTAGTATAATAATCTGACGCAATCTTTACAAGAAACTGGCGATGCTTTTGAATGATCGCAGGGAGTGAAATAGTTTGGCACAGCCAGGTAAAGAACCAAAAATTATACATCGCAAACCAACGCGAAAAGCCGGGTCTTCCTCCGGGCCTCGCCGGATGGACAATACCCGCAAGCCCAGTTTGTTGCGCTTTACCTTAATTTTTATCTATAAAAATTTATATGTACTGGGCATTACTCTGCTGCGCAGACGGCTGAGAATGCGCCGCCGGATTCGAAAGTTTTTCCTGCGTTTGCGCGGAAGCTCGTTGCGTTGGTGGGAAAAAAGCAAAGAAGCCTTTTCCCGCTTTCGCAGGAGGCTCATACAGCGAATTGCGGCACCTTTTGTGAGGCTGGGTACCGTGCGCAGCCAGATGCGCCCCATCATTGAACGAAGCAAGCAGGACGGAAAAATTCCCATACAGGCTTATTTTAACATCACCCTTACCTTTTTCCGGCTGCTATTTACCATTTTGCGCACTCTGTTCAACTATGCCGTGCCCATTGTGGCAGCCGTTTTGCTGATTCACATGATCGACGGGCGAATGAACCAGCCCTTTGGACTGGATGTGTATTACAAAGATGCCCGCATCGGCTTTATTGAAACGGAGTCGGACTTTGAAGCAGCCTCGCGAATTATCAAGGAGCGCTACATTGCCTCCGACACCAGCGCCTTGATTGCAACGCCCTATTTTGTAGTGCGGGAGGCCAAACAGGGAGAAACTTATACCTCCCAAAAGGAGCTGGCCAACCGAATTTTGGCCACCTCTCAGGATATAATCGTCAATGCCTATGGATTTTATGTGGATGACCGTTTTTATGGTGCCGTGAGGGACAGCGGTCCCCTCATCGATGAGCTGGATGCCATTTTGGAGGAAGCTTACACCGGCGGAGAGGATGAGCAAGTCAGCTTTGCCAAGCGTATCCGGCTGGATCCGGGGGTATATCCCCTCAGCTCCATTGTGGATCAAAAGAGCCTGAAGGCTAAAATCCGCTCCTTTGAAACGGTGGACGAAATCTACACCGTAGAATATGGGGACTCCCCTTCCCTGATCGCCACCAAAACCGGTCTGTCCTATGACAGCATTGTAGCCCTCAATCCTTTTTTGGAAGATAAGGGGCTTTTGCCGGGCCAGCAATTGCTGCTCAATCAGGCCCGTCCCTTTATGTCGGTGATGAGTACCTACACCTCTGTCTACGAGGAAGAGGTGCCTTACGAAGTGGAAGAAATTAAAACCTCTACCTATGTCAAAGGCTACCGGATGCCCAGTGTCAAAGGGCAGCCAGGACTACAGCGGGTGACTGCTGCCATCTCCACCGTGAATGGAGTGGAGGTGAGCCGTGAAATTTTGGATCGGGTGCTGCTGCGTGCTCCCGTCACCGAAAAAGTGATTGTGGGTACCAATGATCCCAGAAACATTGTTTCCAGCGGCGCTCGTGTCAACAGCTCCGGTTTTATGTGGCCCACCCAGGGCGGAGTGATTAACGTAGGTTTGGGCGGCTATCCCGGTCATACCGGCGTAGATATTCCCCGTCCCGCCGGCACACCCATCTTTGCCGCAGCGGCAGGCCGGGTTGTGCGCGTGGTACACAGCGGTGTTGGATACGGAAGATATGTGATCATTGATCACGGCAACGGCTTTAGCACTCTTTACGCCCATGCCAGCGCCATTCACGTTACGGTGGGGCAATATGTCAATCAGGGGGATGTGATCGCCTCTGTCGGCCGTACCGGCAACTCTACCGGTAACCACCTCCACTTTGAGGTGCGGTACAAAGGTCAGATCATGAATCCCCGCAACTATATCGGCTAGCTTTTAAAAAGCGAAGGAGCCTTTTGCTCCTTCGCTTTTTCTTTGCTGAGAATCCGTATATCCAAGGAGATTATCCGATAAGAAAAGCACGTATCCCCTTAAAAAGATACGTGCTTTTGTGTAGCAATTTAAAATATTTAGCTGGCGGGCCCGAATTTTTGAATGTAACCCACCACAAAGATAGCCAAAACAACAAAGGGCAAAATCCATGTCATATAAAACCGCAGAGCATTGGGGAAACGCAGACCCTCTCCGGTATTGGCTTCCTCCATGAAATTCTCCCAGCCCCATCCCCGCTTGGAAACGCAGAAGAGCAGGTAAACCAAAGAACCTAGAGGAAGAATGTTGTTGGACAGAATAAAGTCCTCCAGATCCAGAATCATAGAGCCCTCGCCAAAAGGCTGGATATGGGACCACAGGTTAAAGCCCAGCAGACAGGGCAGGCTCAGCACCGAAATGGCAATCCAGTTAAACAGCACGGATTTTTTCAGGCTCCAGTTCCATTTATCCATGGCAAAGGCGATGATGTTCTGGAATACAGCGATGACGGTGGACAGGGCCGCAAAGATCATAAATACAAAGAACAGGCTGCCCCACAGCCGTCCGCCGGGCATGGCATTGAAGATGTTAGGCAGGGTGATGAAGACAAGGGCCGGGCCCTGCCCCGGATTCACTTCAAAGGCAAAGGCAGTGGGAAAGATAACAAGGCCGATAACCAGAGCCACAGCAGTATCCAAAATACCAACGTTGAGGGCTTCGCCCAGCAGGCGGTGGTCCTTCCCGATATAGCTTCCAAAAATCGCCATAGAGCCTACGCCCAGAGAAAGGGTAAAGAAGGACTGTCCCATGGCTGCAAAAATAGCCTCGCCCAAGCGGAATCTGCCTTCGGCGTCGTACATCAGGTTGTAGAAGTTGGGCTTGAGATAGAATTCCAGTCCCGCCATAGCTCCCGGCAGCGTTACAGCCCGAACCGCCAGCACTACAATAATGACCAGCAGGCAGATCATCATAACCTTAGTGATCTTTTCCACACCGTTCTGAAGGCCCATGGCGCAGACGCCCATGCAGAACGCCACCACCAGCAACATATAAAACAGCATCAAACTCGGCTGATTGGAGGTCATATTGACAAATACGTTGGCCACTCCATCGGCATCCAGCCCTTGAAATTCGCCGGTAGCCATTTTGACAAAGTATATCACCATCCAGCCGGATATGGTGGTATAAAACATCATCAGCAGGTAGTTGCCCGCCATGCCAAACCAGCTAAAAATGTGCCATTTGCTACCCTTGGGCTCCAACTCATGAAAAGAGGTAGCAATGCTCCTGCGGCTGGCCCGCCCCACCGAAAATTCCATGGTCATAATGGGCAAGCCCAATGTAACTAGAAAGATAAGATAGATTAAAACAAATGCCGCGCCGCCATACTGCCCCACAATATAGGGAAAGCGCCATACGTTCCCAAGCCCGATGGCACACCCCGCCGAGATGAGCACAAATCCTAACCGTGAGGCAAAGCTTTCTCTCTCCTTCATAAAAACACCCCTTACAAAAATCGTTTCCCTATCATAACAGAATTTCTAGAAAAAAGCAACAAATTTTACCAATTTTTCTATACAATTCTCACTTGCATGGCAACAAAACACTACAGCATCTCCACCCCATCGGCGGTAACCCGGGCGTACACCATGGGAACCGGGGCGGGAGGAGTAGCTCCGATTTCCATCGCCTGCAAAAGAAGCTCCATGGCTTCGGGGAGCTGTTCTTCCTTAGCGGTATGCAGCTCCGCAAGGGTCTCCCCTACCCCAACTGGTTCTCCCGGCTTTTTGTGCAGAACAATGCCTGCTCTGTGGTCAATGGGGTCCTCCTTGCGGGTTCGCCCTGCCCCCAGCACCACCGAAGCCATGCCGCAGGTTTCGGTGTGGATGTGGCGCAGATAACCGCTCCGGGTGGCCTTTAGATGGGTTATCAAAGGGGCTTTGGGGAATTTTGCCGTATCCTCCAAAACCGCGGGGTCTCCCCCCTGAACTTTGACCATCTGAACCAGCCGGCGAAATGCCTCCCCGCTGGCGACGGCCTGTTGGGCCAGTTGTCGGCATTCCTCAAAACTTCCCTTCTCTGCCAGCACCAGCATGTGGGCAGCCAACTCCAGACAGAGGGCTGTCAAATCCCCGGGGCCTTTGCCCTGCAAGGTTTCCACCGCCTCAATGACCTCCAAGGAGTTGCCGATGGCATAGCCCAAGGGGGTGTCCATATCGGTGACGAGAGCCATGGTCTTTTTTTGGTTGCGGGTTCCGATATCCACCATTGCCTGAGCCAGCGCAACGGAATCCTCCAACGTCTTCATGAAGGCGCCGCTTCCGGTCTTGACATCCAGCAGGATGGCATCGGAGCCGGCAGCCAGCTTCTTGCTCATAATGGAGGAGGCAATAAGGGAAAGATGCTCTACCGTCCCTGTCACATCCCGCAGGGCATAGAGCTTTTTGTCGGCGGGGGCAATGTTGCCACTTTGACCAACGATGGCAATGCCGGCTTCCTGCACCATGCGGAAAAACTCCTGCTGATCCACAGCGGTACGCAAACCGGGAATGGATTCCAGCTTGTCTACCGTTCCTCCGGTATGGCCCAATCCCCGGCCGCTCATCTTGGCCACGGGAACTTGGCAGGCTGCCACAATGGGGCCAATAATAAGGCTGGTTTTGTCCCCCACTCCACCGGTGCTGTGCTTGTCCACCTTAATGCCGGGAATGGAGCTTAAGTCCACCCAATCGCCGCTTTTGGCCATACAATCGGTAAGAGTTGCCGTTTCGCGGGGGCTCATCCCCCGAAGAAATATGGCCATCAGCAAAGCAGATGCCTGATAATCGGGAATGGAGCCATGGGTAAAGCCTTGGACAAAGAATGCAATTTCTTCATCCGAAAGAGCCATACCGTCTCTTTTGTGGCGGATAATGTCATAGATTCTCATGGTTGCGGCACCTCCTGCCCGGAAGAAAACTTTGCTATAGTATAACATGAATTCCGCATATTGTCCCCAAAAACTAAGTATATTCCTTCCGAGATTTTACGTGGCGTAGGATTTTTAGAGTTTTTATCTCTGCCTGCTTACCCTGCCCCCACTCACCATTTGCTTCCTTGCCCATAGACTGGACTGTTGTAAAAACACAGTCCCCTATTTTTGGGGAAGGAAGGATGGAAATCGATGGAACTGCTGCTGACTGTACTTCTATTAAGCGTTGCCGCCACTTCCGACAGCTTTGTGATTGGCATCGGTTTTGGGCTCAAAGGGGTGGGAATCGACTTTTTCTCCAACCTTTACATTTCCCTGACCTGTTTGGTTGGCACCGCCGCCGCCATGCTGCTGGGGCGCTATCTGGAAAGGATGCTTCCGGTCTGGTTCACCCAAAACCTTGGGTCAGTGGTGTTGTTGGCGCTGGGGCTTTGGATGTTGGTGACGGCCTTCCGGCACAGGGAGGGCAATCTCCACGGTGTTTGCACCAGTCCCGAGTGCATTGATAAGGACAATAACAAAACAGTGGAGCTATCCGAATCCTTCAGCATCGGGCTGGTGCTTGCTCTCAACAACATAGGCCTTGGGATCGGCGCCGGTATCTCTGGGTTTCCGATTTTGCTCACGTCTTCTCTCTGTTCGGCAACCAGCTTTGTATTTATAGGAACAGGTTGCTGGCTGGGGAAAAAGTTGGCCTCGGGTCGATTTTCCAGGTGGTTGGAATTTGCTTCTGCACTGCTGGTCATCTGGCTGGGAATTCGCTCCTTTTTTCTCTGCTAAGCCAGCCGGATTGCAAGGAGCCACATTCTGCAGATAAGCCAGGTGTGGTACCGGGCATTAGCTTTCTCGGTGATGGAGCTGCATACATAATATATTTGGCAGGATCATCCAATTAATAAATTGCTTCACCAATGAATGGATATTCGTGTAACGATTAATTGACATTAAAGGGCTTTTCCTGTAAAATAAAACGTAGAATTCGCTTCGGTCAGGAAGCGTATGGAGTGATGATATTGCCAAAATATCCAGGAGTTTCCCCCCTTGTTGTCCGGCGGTTGCCCCGCTATTACCGCTTGCTAACCGAGCTGATGAAAAACGGTGTCGAGCGGATTTCCTCCCGTGAGTTTGCCGATATGATTGGTTTTACAGCCTCACAAATTCGGCAGGATCTCAACTGCTTTGGAGGGTTTGGACAGCAAGGCTATGGCTATAACGTAGCGTCTTTGCGGGCGGAAATTGGACGAATTCTCTCGGTAGACGGAAACCTGCCCACCATTTTGGTGGGAGCGGGTAATTTGGGCGTAGCACTTGCCAACCATGTAGACTTTGAATCTTGCGGATTTAAACTGTTGGCTCTTTTTGACGAAAGCTCCGCCACCGTTGGAAAAACCATCAACCACTGGACCGTTCGCCATGTGTCTGAGTTAACCGATTTCTGCAAAGAACATCGACCGCTGGCAGCTGTGCTTTGTGTGCCGCCGTCTGCAGTGCCTGATCTGGTAAAAAAGCTGATTGATCTGGATGTCAAGTGCTATTGGAACTTTACCCAGTACGATCTTTCCAGTCTTTACCGCAACGAAATCTTGGTGGAAGACGTTCAACTGGCGGATAGCCTTATGACGTTGAGTTTTCAGATCAACGAGACTTTATAGTTGAAAAAAGACTTGATTTTGTGTTCCCACTATAGTATAATCAAAAGCGCTGGCTAAAAAGATCCTATATTTTGGCCGTGCTCTATTTTGCCGGTGTGTCGGAATGGCAGACGAGACGGACTCAAAATCCGTTGTAGGCAACTACGTGTGGGTTCAAGTCCCACCACCGGCACCAGAAAATCCCTGATAACCATGCGGTTATCAGGGATTTTCATATCAAGCACAACTAATATTGGCAACTTAGTCAAAAATACATTGCTGGCTTGTCTTGCCACAGCACAAAAGAGAATCCTAAAATCTTCTTTTTCTTGTGTTTGTCCCCTGAATCGAGTATACTAACCATAGGGGTGATAAACATGGAGTTGCAACAAAAACCAGGGCATGTTTTCCTTACCGATTCATCCGGAAAAATGCTTGCCGAAGTTACCTTTCCAACTTCTGGCGACGGGTTTGCAGTCATTGATCATACCTTTGTAGACACATCCCTGCGCGGTCAAGGTATTGCAGAAAAACTGCTCTCTGCCGCTGTCCAACAAATCCGCTCCAGCAGCCTTAAGGCTCGGCCAACCTGCTCTTATGCCATTAAGTGGTTTGAACGTCACCCGGAACATTCCGACCTGCTAGAATAATACCTCCTAATGGAGGTATTTTTTTATTCTCCCATCCCCCCGCATGTCGCATAAAACCATTTTTTTCGATTATTCTAACGGTGAGGTGATAATTTTGGATCCCAAAAATAAAAAATTAGCGAAAGACGGAGATATTGACCGGCCTATTCCAGAAGACATCTACCCGGTTATCGATACAGATTTGGCAAGAGATAATATCGAAAACGACATTCCTGCTGCCGATTTGCAGGATTTGTAATTTGCAGATTCCGCAACAGCTTTCATTCTTCTATACAATTCAGGGAAAAGCGCCCAATGATAAAGGGGCGCTTTTGCTATGTCTCTACAAATCCTGAATAGCACCGTCAGCAAAAGAATGGGGATATTCCATTCATGTATAAAATATTATCGATTCAATTCGGCATAATGCACAGAAAATACTGCACAAAGAGATGTCTCACACCCGAGACACCTATGTATTGTTTGTTATTTTTGTTGTTCCTTCGTTAACATTACAACGTTGCGTTTTAAGTACTTAATATCACAAATAGTATTGATCACTATGTCAATAGATGGATTCGATTTCTTGGTCTATAATAATGACATTGGCTGATCAACACATCAATCAGAATAAAGGAGATGCGAACTATGAGCTACGTAAGCAGAAGAACGGAACATGTACTGGCGGTAGTGGAGGAAATTAAACGCAGAGTATATCAGGAGATTGATCAAACTCCGGAAGAGATGTGCTCCGAACATAAATTCCAGGACATTGTTACACAGTCTTTTAGTAAGGTCGCTAAAAAACACAGGGTGGGAGAAACAACGGTCAGAGATGCTTGTACGAGGAGCAGCGACATCGATTGTGTGGAAGATTTTCTCCCTATGGTGCGGGATGCCATTACAGGTGGCTTTTTGCTTGAGGAGCAATTAATCGCAACGGCCAAGAACAACGAGTCGGGTGCCGAAATCTCTGCTGCCTTTGCAAAAATTTAACCATTCAATGATGCTGGGGTTGTTTGATACAACCCCTTTTTTCTTTAGGTATGAGTCAAAACGCCTGCTTCACCTTCTGCATATACTGGAGTACCCTGGAAGAAAGGAAGCAGAATATGTTTTTGGGCTATTATCGTAAAAATCCTTACCGCTGCTTAAGGCTCGGCCCCATCGGAGGATATCAGGGCATACTTGCCCCTGATTGGATGTACGTCAGGGCGGTGCAGGCAGCAGTCAACTGTGAGCCGTTCAACTGCAACTGTCCGTGCGATAGATGTTTAAATCGCCCCAGAAGGCGACAATGGAGATAAGCAACAGCATAGAGCAAAAGCGCCCAATCATAACGGAGGGGCGCTTTTTCGCTCTAGTGGCTGGACTTTATAACCCGCACACCTGTGTTGGTGCTTTTGGAATTCCTCCCGCATACAGGAAAGCAGCAGCTTGTCCGGCCGAAGCATTGGGGTCCTCATACGGGGTGCTCTTTTTCTCGTCCTATCCTGAAGAAAGTATCACTTTTCAATTAATTTTCCATTCATTTTTACTCGTTTTTGTGGCAAACAATGATTTTTGAAAATACAATCTTATTCGACCTTTTTCGCCAAGTAATTTATTCATAATAGGGTTGTTAGGAGCGAGAATTGATCCAAACAGGTTTTATGAAAAGAAAGGATGCTAAAATTGGTCAAGATAATTGTAGGGAAAGAAACATTAGAGAAGAAACTATCTCAGGCAAAAGACGGAAGCTTCATTGAATTGGCGATTGTTCCTGCACAAAATGATTGCGGAAACCACGCGCCGGCGTTTCTGCATTTTACAGTCATACATAGTAACGGTGCCTGTGAAGATTTGGAGAGCATCGACGAATGCATCGCAGAGTTTTGCGTAAAAGAAACAGCGTAATACGGGATTTTTGCCTAGAGCAGACTTAAGCCTCTCGGGCAATTGCCAGGTTGTCAGTCGCTGCTTGGGGGCAGAACCAATATCTACTCGGCGTCTTAAAATCGTTGGGAATAGCGTTGGGAATAGTGTTGGGAATAGAAAAAACCGTAACTCATTTTGCAAGTTTATAAC
>JBMNHF010000014.1:0-89037 GCA_050950205.1 Oscillospiraceae bacterium | reverse complement strand
CTGCTCAACGCCGAGGACATCCGCGAAGAAGAGAAAAAGGAGAACCTGACCAACACCTTCAACGCGCTGCTCGAGATGGGCGTGATCCCGGTCGTCAACGAGAACGACTCGGTGAGCTACACCGAGATCGAATCGGAGGAGCGGCTGTTCGGAGACAACGACATGCTCTCGGCCGTGGTGGCCGTGCTCTGCAGCGCGTCGCGGCTCGTGATCCTCTCGGACATCGACGGCCTGTTCGACGCCGACCCGCGCCTCTGCCCGCACGCGAAGCGGATCGAGCGCATCGAGACGATCGACGAGAGCGTCTTCGCGCTCGCGGGCGGGGCGGGCTCCCGCCGCGGCACCGGCGGCATGCGCACCAAGCTGCAGGCCGCGCAGCTCGCCGCCGCGCAGGGCATCGAGACGGTCATCACCAACGGCCGGCACCCCGAGGCGCTGTACGGGATCCTGCAGGGCAAAAGCGTCGGCACGCTGTTCGCCGCTGAAAAATAGCCGGACAAAAGGACAGGCGGTATCCGGAACTTCCGGATACCGCCTGTCTGTGAAACAGCAAAACTCAGATCAGGTAGGTCAGCGTGTTGGTGCAGGAAGCGATCGTGACCAGCAGGCCCATGATGATGCCGCCGAGATAGGGGTTGTTGGTGCGCTTGTAAATGGCGCGGGAAACCACCACGGCAAGCGGCAGGTAGACGATGATCGGGAACAGCCAGATGCCGATGATCGGGCCGCCGAAGTTGTAGGCCTCGGTGAGCAGGTAACCGGTAGCGTGGAAGTAGGAGTACTGGATGACAACCATGAGAATGGGTCCGATGGCGACAGCCAGGCACTGGACAAGCAGGTTCAGCCAGTTGGACTTCGACTTGCCGAGCTGGACCTGGTCGAAGCTGTTGGCGGAGACCGACAGCATGATGTAGTACACGAGGTAGAACGGCGCGAACTTGAGGATGACGCTGAGCTTGTTGATCTCAAAGGCGCGCAGCGTGATGATCCAGCAGCGGAAGTCGGTCTTGAACAGGTAATCGGAGAGGAACACCAGGCTGTAGGTGGCGATGACCGTGAGCACGGCCAGCAGGATGGTCTTCCAGATCTTTTCGCCGCTCAGGAATACGCCGCGGGCGCGGGCGTCAAAACCATTCTTCTTGTTGTAGACACGGTAGGAGATCACGGTGAACAACAGCATGAACAGGCCGCAGAGCAGCGTCCATGTGGCGATGTAGAAAGTTGCCGGCTGATTGAAGAAGGCAGGACGCAGCGTGTTGCAGGTGCGGTAGATGCTGGGATAGGTGAGAATGCCGAAGAGCGAGCCGGCGATCAGACCGCCCCAGTACCAGCCCTTGCCCTTGCCGGCCGGCGCAGGCAGCGGCGCGACGACACCTTCCGGTGCCTTGAGTGCGGCAAAGAATTTGAGCTCGGTCATCGCCAGCGCAAAGGCCACGGCGAACAGGAAGAAGCCGATGATGCCGATCGTGTTGAAGAAGGTCTTCCACTGCCAGATCTGATTGTTGTTATCCAGCTTGGTGGGAGCGTCGAGTGCGGCGTCGAAGAACTCGACGCTCGAGGCGACGACTTGCTTGGAGAAGTGGGCCCAGGGGTGGATAATGTTGGGATTGTAGACGACGCGGATGGCCTCTTTGCCGTCGACCTCCTGCTTGTAGAGCGTGTAGCTCTGGCGCAGCTCCTTGCCGGACGGATCCGTGCCGAAATAGAGGAAGGACTGGGCGGTGAGCTGATTGATGTAGTCGCGCGGGGCACTGTAGCCGGTATCGGTCGCGGCGCCGTGCATAAACTCATCATACTGGCAGGCGACGACACCTGCATCGCGCGAGCCGAACATGTTGAAGTAGGTGTCCTTGCGCGTGTCATAGATGCGGCGCTTGCCGGTGCCGCCCTGCATCGTGTTCTCCTTGGTATAAATCGGGTCATTGGAGACGAGCAGCACGGCTGCGATCAGCTGGGTGTCGGCGTCGTTGTCCTGGAAAACTGCCTCGCGGCAAGCCTGCGCGCCGTTTGAGTGGCCGGTCACGCCGATGCGGGAGGCATCAACGAACGGCAGCGTGGCGGCGTACTTGACCGCGTCATACATGCCGTTGGCGTTGTTCTCGTCATCCCACCACTTGCCGCTGGCAAGATCGTCCGAGCTGCCGTGGCCATACATGTCGATCGAGATCGACACAAATCCGCGGCGCGCGTACTCAAGGTAGTTGAGGTCCTGCATCTGCTTGTTGTTGTACCAGCCATGGCTGCAGATGATGGCCGGTGCCGGCGTCGCCGCCGTCGCCGTGTCAGGGATGCAGACGATCATGCTGAGCTTGTGGCCGCTGGCTGACATGAGCTCCATATTCTCGACGCGGATCTTGCCGCCGTCTGTCTGGACCAGCGACGCGCCCAGCGAGCTCACCAGGCAGAGTATGAGCGCGATACAGACCAAAACCTTTGCCGAGATCCTGCTCTTGCTTTTTGTTTCCATTTTTTCTCCTCTTTTCCGAGTGTTGGGCTGCGCAGGGCAGCTTCTTACCAAAAAACATCTCCCGCAGAAGCAAAAAGGACAAAAAAACAGAGGCATAGACGCGCACCTTTCCCTCGGTGGCAACCATGCTCTCTCTTTACTCCTGCATGATTGCTAACTAAATGTTAACAGAATCAGAAGATGTTGTAAATAGAACATTTTACCAAAGATTGCGTTTGTTTTTTTACAAATGGCACAATTTTTTATTTATTTTTATATTTTTTAGGTATTATGTCGCTTTCTTGCTGCCGATGCAAGAAAGCGATAACGCTGTAAAGCGGCCTCTGCCATGGCTTTGGGCGCGCGGCGCGGCGTTAAGGCTTAAAAAAAGCGGCGCCCGCAGGCGCCGCCAGCGCAATATTCTGACTTTTTGCCTCCGCTTATTTGTTGCAGATCAGCAGGTTGCGGCCGCCCGACTCGAGCTCCTCGTAGCGGGTCTCAAACCGGCCGGTAGCGTCGATGAGCTTGTGCAGCCGCGAGTAGCCGTAGTTGCGGCTGTCAAAGTCGGCATACATGCGGCCCAGCATCACGCCCACCTGCGACAGCAGCATCCAGCCGTCCTCGTCGCAGTCGTGGTCGATCAGCCCCGCGATCGTCGAGACGATCTGGGACAGCGGCACGATCGCCGTCTCGAGCTCGTCGCTCTCGGGCACCGGGATCGGCGCCGGTGCGGGCGCCGGTTCCGGGCGTTTTTCCTCGCGCGGCTCCTTTTCGCGCGCCGGCCTGTCGGCGCGGTCGGCCTTTTCCTTCTCCGCCCTGTCCGCCTTCTCGGCCCGGGCGGAGGTCTTTTCCGCCGGCTTGTCGGCCTTTTTCTGCTGCTTTTCGGGCTGCTTGTCCGCGGCCTTGTCCGGCTGCTTCTCGGCCGGCTTCTCCGCCTTCTCCGGCTGCGGCTTCTTCGCCGTGCCGCCGGCCTCGGCCTCGGTCTTGGTGCCCATCAGCACTTCGAGGTATTTAAAGGTGTCGCAGGCCGACTTGAAGGCGGTCGGCGTCTTGGTCTCGCCCATGCCGATGACGAACATGCGGCTCTCGCGCAGGCGGGAGGCCAGCTTGGTGAAATCGCTATTTGTCAATATAGTTGTCGTAATTCTTCTTTTTTGATGTATCCTATTTTGTCACCTGGAGAAACTCTTCCTCTTCCTTTTTGATTGGATTAAGAGATACATACTCTGGTAGTTTCCAACTCCTTATCCCTTTTGTCCATCTTTCTGGATGTCTATGACGTGCTTCCTCATATAAGATTTTTCTTTGATTCATGATTTCTTGATCTTTCCCATAATGCCGTTGTTGAGGTGTAATATATCCAAGAGCACTATGCAAATGCTCCTTATTGTACCAATCCACAAAGCGTTTGCTCCATTCTCTAGCTTCCTGAATGCTCTCAAATCCTCGAGATGGATATTCTGGACGATATTTCAGCGTCTTGAATAAAGCCTCTGAGTACGGATTATCATTACTTACTCGAGGTCTGGAAAATGAACTTTGGACACCAAGTTTTTCTAACGTCGCCAGGAAAGTAGCCGCTTTCATAGGACTTCCATTATCTGAATGAAGAATCAGAGGTTTCCCCGCAATACCTTGACTAAGGAGAGCTCTCCTTACCAATTGTTCGGAGTAAACAGCATTTTCCGTATCCCATACTTCATAGCCCACAATAAGTCTGCTGAACATATCAAGAATGAGATAGAGTTTGTAGTATAGGCCCTTTACAGGTCCGCTGAGCCATGTAATATCCCACGTCCACACTTGATTAGGGCTCGTAGCAACATGGGTTGCAGGTTCGCGTTTGACGGGCTCTTTCGATCGCAGCCTGAAGGTATTTAATTTCTCCTCCTTAAGAATTCTATGAAAAGTAGATTCAGAAGCTAAATAGATTCCTTGGTCTGCGAGCTTGGGAACAATCTGGTTTGGAACTAAATCCCTATATTCAGAGCTATTGGCCACTCGCAGAACTTCTTTGCGTTCTTCTTCTGTTAATTTGTTTTTGGGAGGCGTTCTTTTGGCCAAGGGCCTTTTATCCTGAAGTGTATCTATATTTCCAACCCATCGTTGATATGTTCTAGGGGTAATCCCTAGTTCATTACAGGCTGGCTCCAGGCGTGCGCCTGAGTTTAGTGCTACCTTGATCAGATCTATAGCAATCTTGCGATTTGAGGCACTGATCATTCTTCCTCTTGGTCCCCCCAAATCGCTTGGACGTTTTTTCTTAGCACTAGTAAAGCAGCCGCCTCAGCTAAAGCCTTCTCCTTAATCTTAAGTTCTCTCTCAATTTTTCTGTTTTTCTCTTTCTCTTCTTTCAGCTCTGATTTTAGTTTCCTGGTATCTTCTTTGGTAGAACCTATAGAAGCTGCACATTGTGCTTTCCATCTACTGAGATCTTCTACATAAATTCCCTTTCTTCTGCAGTACTCGCCAAGTTCTTGCTCAGAAAGGGCTGCCGATTCCAGTACCATATGAAATTTATCCTGTGAGGTTAATAAAGAACTTCTTTTGTGGTCCTGCTCATTTCCCTCTAGTTCAGCCTCATGAATCCAGTTATAGATGGTGGCTTTGTTGATGTTCAGTTCTTTTGCTACTTTTCTTACACTTTCTTTATTCGCTCCTGTGACTCTTCCCAGCACAGCTTTTCTGATCTCTTGTGAATAAGCTCCAGTCATTTTCTCTTCCACCTTTCGTAGTAGTATTGTCTAATTATAACGCATTACTCCTACGACAACTATGCTAACACATAGGGCTCCATTGCAAACGGCCTCTACCGTCTCTGTACGCCGCCTGTACGCTTTTCGACACTTCTGTCGATTATACCGGAAGGTTATTCCGGCCACGGCCTATGTTAGACTTAGGGCGTGGGTAATTCCATTTTCGCCACAAGTGGAGAATTTACCACCGGGCCTCACCGTTGCCACAAGTGGCAAATGAGAATGTTCACCGATATTGAGCCTTCCCATTTTGAGCGGGTTGGAATCGGACTTGGCAAGTCAGGAAGCTGCGAAGTCAAAATGACTTCTCCTTGCGGCGACACTCAAAACGCCCGCATTTTCAGGCACAGTCAAATTGTCCGTACATCAAAGTCACCGTCTTTCAGGGGTGGTCAAGCTGTCCACTACTGACGGCAATGCGGACAGCACGAAGTTGGGCCGTCATTAAATCAGCTAAATTTTCAGCACAAGTGGGTATGGCATTACCGCCCTGATCTTATGGCAATGTCCGTAAGTGGGAGCACCCGCCCGCGCGTATAGCTGCGGAAAACTCCTTCAAAGCGTTGCAGCTTCCTGCAATGGGCTTATCTACGTATCGCAACTTGTTGCGATGCAATCCCACCCAGCTTCACGCACACGCCGAACCGTGGGGGAACCACGAGAAACCTCACCGGGAACGGCCGTACACTCGGATTTGAAATCCGGGCATGGAAAAGCGCCCCGGTTAAAGCACAGGGCGCTATAAGCATTATTGTACTGCTTCCTTTTTGGGGTAGATTTCCCTAAATGTGGCCTTTAAGTCCTTGCTATACTGCCGGATCAGGTTTTCAAAAAGATACATTGCACCTTCAAAGTTTTCTGCGCATTCACCGCTTTCAAACATGGCGATATTCAGCGCCAGGGCCATATTTGCGAGTTGATCAGCCTTAAATATCAGATCGCCCATTTCGATAAATCCATCCATAATATTTTCCCAATCTATAAAAAGTATTTTTTGTTGCCGATCTGCGCCCGCTATGTTATACTGGTTTTGTAAGAGGGCGCAAGCTTTGTATTGTGGGGCCGTCTACCAGGTGATGCTGGTGGGCGGCTTCTTCTTTTTATGGCTGCCGGAAATGCCGCTTTCCCCTCCTTTTTTAAGGCTTCCAAAAACTCCATTTGCTTTTTTACTGTGTCCGGTAACTCCCGCTCCCCCCACCTGCGCGCATTGTGCCAGTAGTAACCAAGTTGGTGAGCACTGACGGAAGATCCGCTTTCCCCCCGCCCGCGCGTATCGTGTACAGAAACTCCTATATTCTCCAATAATTTATGCGCAAGCTTATTGCCCCCCGCCCGCGCGTATCGTGTACAGAAACTCCCTCCAATGACCATCAATACAATTTCTCATAATACCGCAATGCGCGAATATCACCGCTGAAAAAGTGATTGATGTTGTAATCACAGTTTCGGTATTGAGTTTCAAAGTGCTGGTCAATCAATACAGGGTAGTCTGTCGGGTAAATATCGATGCTCCCACCGCGTAGATCATCAATGCAGGGCATCCGCTCTATGATGCTGGCGATCTGCTTGGCGTTTATGTTGGGGTGAACCTCTCTGAATGTATCCTCATATGCCTGGAAATAGTAGCCGAACACGGATAAAGCATCATCCAGAGAGTACACAGGGCCTTTGATCGTCTGATATGCCCTTTCAGCTATGATACTGAACATCCTAAAGTTGAATAGCAAAAATTATCATCTCCTTTGGTGGGTGGATGTTGTCCAAACATCCCTTCTTACCTTTTACCTTATATTTGTTATAGTCAGTCCTTAGTCTTATCAGTACTTAGTAGTCTGCTATTACCCACAAGTGGATAACCCACAAGTGGATAACCGCAAAGTGGATGTTTTACTTAGAAGTATCCAGATTGCCCTTTTGGCAAAGTGGTGATTCAAAGATGGTGTATTCCCACTCTATAAAGCGGCCTTTGCTGTCTCGAACGGCTTTCCGTTGGGTATATCCATGGTCTATAAGTTCTTGCATCCCTGCCCGAACAGCCCTTTCTCCATCCGGGGACTGTTTTGCTAAATCGGTAATGATAACCTTCCAGTTATCCGGCTTTGATAGTAAGTACATCAAGATTCCGCGGGCCTTATAACTTAGCCGGGGATCACTGCTAGCGGCATTTGAGGCGATGAAAAAATCCCGTTCATGGTTTGTGCGAATGATCGGCACCGATTCATCACCGCCCGTTCCGCATCTGCCAACGTGCAAAGGTTGTTTCCGGGTCATTCGATGATTTTGAAGAAGCGCCGCACACATCACACCGGATAAAGTAATAGTTGTGCCTGTTGTAGGCCCTGTGTAAAACCGGGAGATTCTCGCCGCAAAATGGGCAGGGTTTAACATCCTTGTGGCTCTCCCAAAACATTTCTATAAAATTCTTCCCGCTGTCGCTCATGCTTTCCCCTCCCTATTGCTCGGGCACGGTGTCTTTATTGGAGCCGAACCCATAACGCAAAGCATTCAACCGCCCGGCCTCCCGCCGCTTTTCACTCGGTGGAGCTGCAAACCGAATGCGGTCTTTGGGGCAGCTGTATGTTGCGCTGGTCGAATCGCCGCCCGTGCGGGTGTATGTATCGGGGTATTTCTCGCAAAGTTTTTCCAGCCTGCGCATAACGGGCTTAGATGCAGTGTAAATCATAGCCAGCTGACTGTCCTCGTTGTAAGTTGACTATGGTTTCCATCTCATACCTTGTTAAACTCATACCTTCCTCCTTATCAGTCAGTTGGCTGTGTTTGCCTGCTTGGGCGCGGTTGCTGCTTCCTGCATCCACTTTTCAAAAGCCTCACAGGGTACAACAATCCGGCGCTCCCCGATCCTGATACTGGGAAAGCCCTCCGATGCTGCTAGGGCATAAGCAGCGGGGGTAGAGATGCCCAGCATAGCGCCCACCTCACGAACATTGTAAACTTTTCTTTCGGCTGTCATGCTTTTCTCCTTCTCGCGTATTTATATTTGAACGCCATTGCGTCCTTAATTATCATTGTAACCTCTTTTGCGTTTAAAGTCAAGTGTTTTTTAAGTTTCAATTGCAATTGCGTTTAAGATGTGCTAATCTAATTGTATGGAGGGGCGCATATGGATTTTTATGATTTAATAGATCTGATTCTTAGGGATGAGCATATGAGTAGGAGGAGCCTTGCTGAACAAGCGGGCATCCCACCCACTTCTTTACAATCTGCCTTTACGCGAAAAAGCAAAGGCCTAGCGTTTGAAACAATTGTCAAAATCGCCGATGTGTTGGACTTGCCGGCTAATCTTATAATTGGAGCGGCACCGTTTGATAATATCCCATTGCTCTTGAAATACAAAAATATTGTCCTATATAGCTTTCATAGCAATGGGTTAATGTCTTATCCTACGAGCACCCTGTCGCTACTTGAGTATTTCGCGGCTATAAATTCTTTCGTTGCGCGCGTAGAAAAAGACGAGAGTGGTGAGATTCAAATTGAGTATCTACCCGGAATAACATCACAGGTAGTGCAGCAAGAAGGCGTAATAGAGGCGACATTGCCGTTGTCAGATAGCGCCGTAATTGTAGCATACAGATATGACAATGCCGATGATGGGATTAAAAAATCCGTTGAAAAATTGCTTGATATAAAAAAGGACGGTGATCCCAGTGGCGAAGCGTAACGCCCAGGGCGCTGGCTCTATCCGGCAGCGCAAAGATGGCACATGGGAGGCCCGCTACACCGTGGGCCGCGATCCCGGCACCGGAAAACAAAAGCAGAAATCCATCTACGGCAAAACACAGAAAGAAGTTCTCCAGAAGCTCCAGCAGGTGCAGAGCAATCTTAACAGCGGCACTCATGTGGAACCCTTGAAATTGACCGTCTCGGCGTGGTTGGATATTTGGCTGGCTGAATACATGGGCGGCATCAAAGAGAGCACCCAGGCCAGCTATAAAGGCCATACAAAGAACCATATCAAGCCGAACCTCGGCGCAGTTCCCCTTCAAAAGCTGTCCCCCCACGAAGTCCAGAGATTTTACAATAAACTGACTAAGGCCGGGAAATCTCCCAAAACTATTAAAAACATTCACGGTGTTTTACATGGGGCGCTGGATCAGGCTATCAAGCTGGGGTATCTTAAATCAAACCCCGCAAAAGCCTGCACCCTGCCGCGCATTGGTAAGCGTGATATTAAAGTCATGGATGATGATACCGTGTCGGCATTCCTGGCAGCAATAGAAGATCACAGGTTTGGAGCTATCTACTTTGTGGATTTGTTTACAGGTATGCGGCAAGCTGAAATCCTCGGCCTCACATGGGGAAGCGTTGATTTTCAAAAGGGAACAATTCTTATTGACAAACAGCTTGTAAAATCTAAGCTGGACGGGCGTTACTTTCTCGATACTACAAAGCATGACAAGGTCAGGACAATTACCCCCGCCCCGGTAGTCATGGAGAAGCTAAAAGCCCGGAAAGCACAACAGGCAGCTGATCAGCTCCGCGCCGGGGCCGCATGGTCGAATGAATGGGGCCTCGTGTTCACGGATGAATTAGGCAATCGCTTACCACACCACACAGTCAGGATGAATTATAAGCGGATTGTGGCGGCGCTTGGCTTTCCTGATCTGACTTTCCATGGATTGCGCCACTCTTACGCCGTTATCAGTCTTATGTCCGGGGATGATGTAAAAACCGTGCAGGAGAATCTGGGGCATCACACCGCTGCATTCACACTAGACACTTACGCCCACGCCACAGAGAGGATGAAAGCGGAGTCTGCAAACCGTATGGAACAGTATATAAAAAATATCAGCAAGGCATAAAAAATAGCCGCTGCTCCCATTATGAGAGTGGCGGCTTTGTGTTGTAAAAAAGCTGTAAAGGGTAAATGTAAGGGTAAATGTCAATTTTTAGATATGAAAAACCCGCACAAACGTGATGTTCATGCGGATTTCCACGTGGCGGAGAAGGAGGGACTCGAACCCTCGCGCCGGTTACCCGACCTACGCCCTTAGCAGGGGCGCCTCGTCACCAACTTGAGTACTTCTCCAAGCTGCTGGCTTTTGATTACGCCGGTTAGTTTGGTGGCGGAGAGGGTGGGATTCGAACCCACGGTCCCTTGCGGGATCACTGGTTTTCAAGACCAGCTCCATAAACCTCTCGGACACCTCTCCTTAGGCGTTCAGACCGTTTCATATTATAGCACGAACCTACCAAGCTGTCAATGATAAATAGCCGGATAAGTACTCCCTTGCCAAATGAATTTTTACTCTGGGAATTGTGCTAATGAATCTGCACTTCCTCCGCCTTGGTTTTTTGAGCATGCTCCAACAGCTCCCGGGCGTTTTCCAGCGCCGTTGCGGTAATATTGTCGCCGCTGGTAATGCGGGACAGTTCCTCCACCCGCTCCTGATGGTTTAGCTCCCGGACACGGGTGTAGGTGCGGCCATCTTCCACTTCCTTTTGAATCAGCAGGTGATTGTCGGCAAAGGCGGCTACCTGCGCCAGATGGGTGACGCAAATTACCTGCCGCCCCTTGGAGACCTGAGCCAGCTTCCGGCCAATTTTTTGAGCGGCCCGCCCGGAAACTCCAATATCCACCTCGTCAAAAATAAGGGTATCGATATCGTCCCGGTCGGCCAGCACATTCTTCATGGAAAGCATCATCCGGGAGATTTCACCCCCCGAAGCAATTTTATGAAGGGGCTTTGCCTCCTCCCCCACGTTGGTGACCACATACAGGGTAATGCTGTCGGCCCCGTCGGGAGCCAAAGGCTTCTCTTCCCGCTGCGCAGAAAGGCGAACCCCTCCCATATCCAGGAAAGCCAGCTCTTCCTCCACCTGTTGGATAAATTCTGCAGCAGCCTGTTCCCGCCGGGATGTCAGCTCCGCTGCCAACTTCCTGGCCTGCTCCAAGGCTTCTTCCCGCTGAATGTGCAGCTGAGCCAAACGCTCTTCCCCGGTGGTGATCTGCTCCAACTCTTCCCGAGCCTTTTGGCAAAACTCCAATATAGCCGGAATATCCCCACCGTACTTGCGCTTAAGCTTGTACAGCTGATCCAGCCTATACTCAATATCGCTCAGTTCCTGGGGATCAAATTCAAAGCTGTCCAGAGTATCCCGCAGCTCGGTGGCAAACTCCTCCAGCTCATAGCCCATTTCCTCCAGACGAGCAGCCATGGGAGCAAGGGAAGGTAAATATTCCCCGGCAATGTCCACTCCCGCCGTTAGCTGGTCAAACAGAACATCGATTCCCTCCCGCTCCTCGTCCCCTTTGAGGGCGGAATAGGCAGCTGATAAAGCTTCCAGCACCTTTTCGCTGGAGCTGATCAGTTTTTTACGGGCTAACAGCTCCTCTTCTTCGTCCGGATCGTCCAGCTCGGCCCCTTCGATCTCCTGGATTTGAAAGGTGAGCATGTCGATTCGCTGTGCCTTTTGCTGATCGTCCATGGCCAGCCGCTGGATTTCTGCCTCCAGCTCCCGCAGCCGCCGATAAGCAGCCCGGTACTCCTCCAACAAAGGTTCTAAGCGGCCATAAGAATCAATCATCTCCATATGGCGCTCGGGAGAAAGGAGCTGTGTGCCATCCCGCTGGCCGTGAATATGAATCAGCAGAGAGGATATCTGCTTGAGAATCGAGGCGGTGGCAGGCATCCCGTTGATTTTGCAGGTGCTCTTTCCGGCAGAGGTTAACTCCCGGGTGATAAGCACTCCACCTTCGTCCTCATCGTAGCCCAACTCCCGCAAGGTTTCCAAGGCTCTGGGGGATATGTTTTCAAAAAAGGCCGACACCATAGCCTTTTCTTCCCCGGTGCGGATCATATCCCGGGCGGTGCGCTCCCCCAACACCGCATCAATGGCGGAAATGAGGATGGTTTTTCCCGCACCGGTTTCCCCGGTAAAGACGTTGAGCCCTGTCCCCAGCCGAATTTCGGCCTTGCGGATCACCGCTACGTTTTGAATGTACAGACGTGTCAGCATTTACTTAAGCAGCTTGGTCAGCTGCTGGGACAGCTTGATGGCGCTTTGCTTGTCCCGCATCACACACAGGATGGTGTCATCTCCTGCAATGGTACCCACCAGGTTTTTCCAAGGAACGCTGTCCAAAGCGGCACAGGCGGCATTGGCCATTCCCACAAAGCACTTGATCACCACAATGTTCTCGGCATAGTCGATGCTCAGCACCGATTCGGAAAAAATTGCATGAAATTTAAAGGACATATCCATGCTTTCCTTCGAAACATTGGTGGAGTACTTGTATCCGGCGCCGGCCTGCACCTTGACAAGCCGCAGCTCTTTGATATCCCGGGAAACGGTGGCCTGTGTCACCTTAAAGCCGTTTTCGTTGAGCTTGCGCAGCAGCTCCTCCTGCGTATCAATTTCGTACTCAGAAACAAGCTCCAGGATTTTGGCGTGGCGTTTGCTTTTCATTTGGTTGTGCTCCATTCCTTTCCATGTTAGGCGTTCGCTGAAAGAGGATTCTTCTCAAAGTCAGCTCAGGCGGCCTCCCAGAGCCAGCTTTTGGTCCACGCAGCTGTAAAAATCACGCAGGCGCAAATCAATAAAAGCAGCGGTCTGTTGTGATTTTTTCACCAGAATATGACTGTCCGGCATCAGCTGCGCCACCCGCTTACCATCTACCGTAACATGCAACCCAAACTGGTTGTTTCCCGGCAGCTCCCGTACCTGATAAACCTGTTCCGGAGATAGAATAATCGAGTGGTTAAAATGGGAATGACTGCAGATCGCCGTCATCTGAATCAGGTGTAAGGTAGGGTCTACAATGGATCCCCCCGCCGAAAGATTGTAGGCGGTGGAGCCGGTGGGGGTGGAAAAAATAATGCCGTCGGCCCGATGCCTCGCTACCGGCTTTCCTTGGCAGCAGATGTCAATTTCCACCAGCCTGTCCGAATCTCCGCGGGTGATCACCAGATCATTGAGGGCATAGTGACGTTCTTCTTTTCCGTCCCGCACTAAATAAATCTCCAGCATCATCCGGTGCAGCAAACCGTAGTTTCCTTCCCGCAAAAGGGCCAAATGATCCAGCTCGCCAACTTCCAGCTGGGTTAAAAATCCCAGCCGCCCCGTGTTGATGCCCAGCAGAGGTTTTCCAGCATGGAGAGAGGCCTGTACCGCATGGAGGATGGTGCCGTCTCCCCCTATGGTGAGGATTAAATCACACTGCTCCAACAGCTCTGCAAAGCGGCCTAGAATACAGCGGTCCTCCGGCATCGTAAGTTGGGCAAACTTCTCATCCAGCATGGGAATCATATCAAATTCCCGAATTTTTTTTAAGGTTTGCCGGGTGCATTCGGCACTGCCCGGCTTGTCCAGATTGGGACGCAACAGAATCTTCATGGGTACCCCCAAACAAGTATTCACCGCACCAAACAGACGTTGCGGTGCAAGAAGCTCACCCCGGAGCAAGAGCAAGATGGGCCTGTTCCACGGTTTCCCGTATCAGCTGATCGGAAAGCCGCTCCCCCCTTGGCGAATGGACCAGGTACAGCAGGTACTCAATGTTTCCTTTTGGTCCGGTGATGGGAGAAAAATCCAACCCTCGGGAAGAAAAACCTAAATCCAACCCAAAGTCTGCAACCTTTCGAATCACCTCCTGATGAACCGACCTGTCCCGAACAACACCGTTTTTTCCTACCTTGTCCCGCCCCGCTTCAAACTGGGGCTTGATGAGGCAGACAAGGTCTGCTTCCTCCTTCATCAGCGCAGGAAGGGCTGGCAGCAGCAAAGTCAGGGAGATAAAGCTGGCGTCGATGCTCACCAGCCCCAACGGTTCCGGAATCTGTTCCCGGGTCAGATAACGGGCGTTGGTGCGCTCCAACACAACCACCCGGGGATCGCTGCGCAGCCGCCAGTCCAGCTGGCCGTAACCCACATCCACCGCATAGACACGGGATGCCCCGTTTTGCAGCATACAGTCGGTAAATCCTCCGGTGGATGCACCAATATCCCCGCAGACTTGATCGGCAATGGAAAGGGAAAAGCTCTGCACCGCTTTTTCCAGCTTAAGGCCCCCCCGGCTGACATAGGGCAGGGTTTCTCCCCGCAACTCCAGAACAGCGTCAAGGGGAATCTCCTCCCCCGCTTTGGCCACTTTTTCCCCGTTGACATATACCTGGCCGGCCATAATCAGCGCCTTGGCCCTATCTCGTCCCGAAACGTGGCCCTGTTCCACCAAGGCAACGTCCAGCCTCACTTTACCCTTCACAGGATTTCACCTTTTTCCCCGGAATCGATCACCATGTTGACAATGGAAGCAGCATTCAAACCCACCAGCTCCAGCTGCTCCTCCACCGTTCCTTGGGGGATAAACCGGTTGTCGATGGCTCGAATAAATACTTTGCCCCCATAACCGCCCTCCATCAGGGCCAAAGCAAAGTGTTCCCCAATGCCCCCCCAGCGGATTCCCTCCTCCAGAAAGAGTATCCGGTCAAACCCCATGGCAACTTCCACCACATCTTTTTCCAAGGGCCAGACCCGCGTCAATTTCAGCAGAGAGATGTCCTCTCCTCCCAGAGACAACGTCTTATGAGCCTGAGAAACCTCCCCGTATAAGCGACCGTAGGTCACCAAGAGGGTTTTGCCCTGCCGAGGTCCCAACAGGCGAAAATCGGTACAGTCGGCCCTGTAAGCCGGCTCCAAAGAAGGCTGTGACCCTCTGGGATAGCGCACGGCACAAAGGCCCTGATTGCGGTATAGAGCCTCTTCCAAACAGAGCTGCAACTCCCCATAGGTTGCGGGAGCATAAATAGTGGTGCCGGGAATGGAGGACAAAAAGGCGCAGTCAAAAACGCCTTGGTGGGTTTCTCCATCCTCCCCCACCAGGCCGGCCCGGTCTATGGCCAACACCACATGCTGGGGATGGATGGCGCAATCGTGGATAAGCTGGTCATATCCCCGCTGCAAAAAGGAGGAATAGACAGCAAAAACCGGCAGAAGCCCTTTGGAGGCAAGGCCGGCACAGAAGGTAACACCGTGGCCTTCGGCAATTCCTACATCGAAAAAGCGACCCTGACCCTGAAAGCGCCGGGAAAAATGATAAAGACCGGTGGCGTATTTCATGGCGGCGGTAACGGCGCAAATCCGTCTGTCCTTTGCCGCCAACCGGGTAAGGTGACGGCCCAACACATCGGAAAAGCTGTCGGAGCTGGGCAGAGGCGAACTCGACTCCTTGGGGTCAAATTTAGAGACACCGTGGTAGGCACCGGGATTGTTCTCGGCTTGGGGAAATCCTTTTCCCTTTACCGTCTCCACATGAAGAAGCACCGGGCGCTCCAGCTTTTTGGCCTGCTCCAGAGCCTCCCGCAGAGCGGTCAAGTCGTGGCCATCCACCGGGCCCATATAGGTGTAGCCCATATCCTCAAAAAATCCGCTGCGGTAGAACACATCCTTCATTTGAGAAAGGACGCCGCCCGCCATTTCCACCATACCCTCCCCCATATAGGGGACCGAAAACAAAGCGGATTTGGTCAGATTTTTCAGCTTATAGTAGGGGCCCGCTGTCCGCAGCCGGGAAAGGTGCTTGGTCAGTCCCCCCACATTTTTGGAGATGCTCATCTTATTGTCGTTGAGCACCACAATGACCTTACCGTCCCGTTTGCGGGACAGGTTGTTCAGGCCTTCATAGGCAAGCCCCCCGGTGAGAGCACCGTCCCCGATGACGGCAATGACATAACCTTCCTCACCCAGCAGCTCTTTGCCTCTTGCCAGACCGTCCGCCACCGAAAGAGAAGTGGAGGCATGCCCTGCTACAAAGGCATCGTGGATGCTCTCGCAGGGCTTGGGAAATCCCGCCATGCCCCCTTTTTGACGCAGACGCTCCAAACCGTGCCTGCGTCCGGTGAGCAGCTTATGGGTGTAGCATTGGTGCCCAACATCCCATACCAATTGATCAATGGGAGAATGAAACACCGTATGGAGGGCTACGGTCAGCTCCACCACCCCTAAATTGGAGGCCAAATGCCCCCCGTTGGCGGAAACCCCCTCAATCAGTTCCTCCCGCAGCTCGGCACAAAGTTGCTTGAGCTGCGCATCGCTTAGATAGCGCAGATTGCGGGGAGAGTGTATTTTATCCAGAATGGCTCGCTTGCCCAACTGTACATCTCCAATCTGTATTGTCGCAAATGGTTTTGCTGATCAGACCGGCATCAGCATGGCCACCAAAATCCCCAGCAAGCAACCGCCCAGCACCTCGGTAGGAGTATGCCCCAAAAATTCCTTCAGCTCTTTGGCAATCAGGGGCAGGCCGCTTTCTTCATCCAGAAGTGCAATGTCCTTTTCTGGCTCTTTTGGTGCCGGTTCTTCCTTCGTCTGGGGCTTGAGATGAAAGAAGGGAAATTCAAAAATCATTTTGTTAAGCACCTTTGCCTGCTCTCCCGCCGCCCGGCGCACACCCATGGCATCGTACATCACAATGGCAGCAAAACAAACAGCCAAGGCAAATTCCGGCGCGGCAAACCCCATTTTGCGGGCAATGGCAATGGCCAGAGAGCAGGTCATGGCTGAGTGGGAGCTGGGCATTCCCCCCGCTCCTACCAGGCGCTCCAGATTGAGCTTTCCGGTTAAAAGCAGGGTGAATAAGGTCTTGAGAATCTGAGCGGCACTCCAAGCCACTACCGCTACATTCAGTATGGAATTGCTGGTCAGTGTGCGAATTACGTTCATGCTTCACCAATCCAAAACGACTGGGCGTTTGTGCCCCGTCGCACATCATTTTCTATTGCTTTCGTCCTCAGATCTAATCCATTCGTTCCCTCTCGGGGAACAGTTCATCCATCCGCAGCTTTGCCTCTTCCAAAGATTGATTGCAAAAGTGAACCAGCTCCGCCCCTTCGGAAAACAAGGCAAGAGAGGCATCCAAAGAAAGACTGCCCCCGTCCAGTTCCGCTACAATGGCTTCCAGCCGGGTCATGGCCTGTTCAAAGGTTAAATTGATTTTGGTTTGTTTGGTCATTTGTTTTCCTCCCCTGCCGCCTGTGTCACTGCAGCCTTTGCACTTCCATCCAAAAAGCGCAGTTCCAATGCATCCCCAACCTGCAAAGATTTTGCCCGGATAACGGGGGCATCTTCTTGCAGAACAATACAGTAGCCTCGGTCAAGCACCCGCAGGGGGCTGAGAGAATCCAGCAGTCCTGCCCCCCGAGCCATCCGGTTTTCCAGTCTCTGGATGAGAATTCGCTTACTATTATATAATGCTTTGTGGCAAATATCTACCTTTTCTTTGTACCGTTCCACCACCGCTCCGGGAGACCGAAGAGCGGGGTGGGAAGCCATTCGCGCCACCATCTGCCTGCGGAGGGAAAGCTGGTTGTTTGCCAACTTCCACAAGTTGTCCTCCAGTTCTCCGATTCGGCGGAGCAGCTCCTGCCGGTCCGGCACCGCCAGCTCGGCGGCAGCGGAAGGGGTGGGTGCTCTGGCGTCTGCGGCATAGTCGCAAAGGGTGTAGTCGATTTCGTGTCCCACTGCCGAAATCACCGGGGTGCGGCAGCGATGAACCGCCAAGACCAGCTCCTCGTCGTTGAAGCTCCACAGCTCTTCGGCAGAGCCTCCTCCCCGGGCCAGCAACAGGACATCGCAGCCTGCTCTGTCCAGCGTTTCCAAGGCCCTTTTTAGGGAAACAGGCGCTTTGCTTCCCTGCACCTGAGCCGAGCAGAGCACCAAGGTGCACAAAGGCCAACGCCGCTCAATCACCGTGCGGATATCTTGAAGAGCCGCCCCCGACTTGGAGGTAACCACCCCGATTCTCCGGGGAAAAGCGGGCAGCGGCTTCTTGTTTGCAGGATCAAATACACCTTGAGCTGCCAGGCGCTCTTTGCGCTGGGCCAGAGCCACCGCCAAAGCTCCCGCCCCGTCGGGCATCATCTCGGTGACGTAAAGCTGATAGACTCCGTCTCGCTCGTAGACTCCCACCGAAGCCCGGGCCAGCACCGCCATGCCGTCGGCGGGCTCAAACTCCAAAAGCTGGGCGTGGCGGCTAAACATCACCGCCTTGACACTGCCCCCCTCATCGGCCAGCTTAAAGTAGCAATGACCGGAGGTTCGGTGGCGGACAAGTCCTGCAATCTCTCCCTTGACATAGACCTCCCGCAGGCGGGGATCCTCCTCCAGCACCGCCTTGACATAGCGGTTAAGCTGGCTGACCGTAATGGTTAACACGGCGCCAACCCCCTCTGATGGGCCAGTTGGGTCAGCACTGCCGTCCCAGCGGCATTGTCGGCACTCAGTGCCGGAGTCGCAAAGCGGGCATCGGGCAGATGGGCCTGCAACAGCCGACGAATGGATTGGTTGGACATCACTCCGCCGCCAAACACAAAGGGAAGACCGGGGTAAAGCTCCTGGGCTTTTTTTGCCATCTGCAACACGGTATTTCCCACACTTTCCTGACAGAAGCGGGCCACCCGGGCCGGCGCTTCTCCTTGTTCCAGCAGGGTGCGGCACTGGTTTTCCAACCCTGAAAAGCAGCAGTTTGCCTGTTTGAGCACCGTCTTGGGGCGAATGCCCCCCTGGGCGTGAGCCGCCAGCTGCTCCAAAGCAGGTCCTGCGGGGAAAGCCAGCCCCAGCATCTTGCCCACCCGGTCGATTACCTGTCCGGCGGAGAGATCCAAGGTGTGGCCAAGCAATGTAATGTCAAAAGGTTGCTCTGCACCGGGGCGCACCAACAGGCATTCGGTGGTTCCCCCCGAAAGATGCATCGCCAAAAAGGGCCGCTCTATCAGCTCCAGACTGCCGGAGCCTAACAGGACAGCGACAATATGCCCTGCCTGATGGGAAAAGAAGTGGCAAGAAACCCCCAACCCAGCTGCAATGGAGCGAGCGGCCAGCTCTCCCGAGAGAAAGCAGGGCATATAGGAACCCTCCACATCCCGGGGGCGGGTGGACACCCCAACCCCCGCCAGATTTCCACCGGCTTGGGGCAGGAGGGTTTCCAGCAAAATGGGCAACTGCTTGACATGCAAAAACACAGCATCGCTCTGGCGCAGGCCCAGCTCCCCCTCCTTCACCGGGAGAGGCAGCTTTTCCTGCAACAGGGTGCCCCCGTTATACAAAGCGGCGGAGGTGGTGTAGTTACTGGTGTCAATTCCAAGAAACCACATCATTCCTGCTCCGGTGAAGGGATCGATTGGGAAGTTTGCTGCTTTTCTTCGGTCGGTTCCAGTTCCCGGCCATATCGGCCCAAAATGCCGTTGACGTAGGCAGCTTCCTCTTCGGTGGCAAACTTTTTGCACAGCTCCACCGCCTCGTTGATGGTGGCGCCCAACGGGATATCCTCCATCCGGGTAATTTCGCAAAATCCCAAGCGGAGCACCGCCAGCGTCACCCGGGATAGGCGGGAAATTTTCCAAGTTTCGGAGTACTGCTCAATGAGAGCATCCCATTTCTCCACTTCTGCGATTGTCTTTTCCACCAGCTCCCGGGCAAAGGGGTCTGGTTCCACGCCTCGGCCGTCCATGGCATTGTTTAGCATGGACTGCAAATCCTCTTTGTGAAAAGACCATTCAAAAATCAGACAGAACGCGGTTTCCCGCGCTTGTCTGCGACTGCTTTGTTTCATGTTAACGCCCTCTGAATTCCAGATTTCTACCAACACAATAAGAAGCCTCCAAAAGCTGGGCCATGGAGGCTTCTTTTGGATTGCGTTTAATTTTCAAGGTTCTTATTCCTCTTGGCCTTCTTCCTCATCCTGCGGGAAGACGATTTTGGCTACGTATACATTTACCTTGGATACAGCCATCCCTGTCATGGTCTGGACATTATCCTTCACCGCATTCTGCACAGCGGTGCAGACCTCGTTGATTCTTGCGCCAAATTTAAGAGCCAGGCCAATGTTGATCTCGGCAAAATCGTCAGCCAACACCACATCCACCGTTTTTGGGCGTCTTTTGAGAAAGGGGTTGTGGCGAAATCCCGGGGAATGCTGAGCCAAAGCTGCCACTCCCTCGATTTCCAAGGCTGCCACGCTGGCGATAGTGGCAATCACCTCCTGCGAGATTTGAAGACTGCCGGTAGGCTGCTTTTCCTTAAAACGCTCCATCGAAAACCTCCTGGGCCAACCGGCCGCAGCCGGGATGATATGGTGGTACCGTCCAGCCAAAAAACTGGTGGTCAATGCTCCTGCACAGCTACCAGCTTGGGCGGAGCAACTGCAAAAATATATACAGCGCCTAAGAACGCTGTATATATTATACCACAATTTTAAGGACAAACAACTGCGGATTTCGAAAATAGTGGCTGACTTAGCCAAAAATCAATTAATTTCTACAATGGAGATGTTCTCCGGGGCAATTTGCGTTTCTTTGAGGATGATATCTTTGATTTGGGCCGCCTCGTTGGCCAGCAGTCCACTGGTCTTTAAAATCACATCGGCCCGCTGGGTGTCGTAATACACCATCACATCGGTAAAGCCTTTTGCTTTGATGAGATTTTCGATTTTGCCTTCCTTTTCAATGGAGTCGGCAAGGTCGGCGGCCCGCATGGCCAGTTGGGCTTTCTGCTCGCTGTCCAGCTCGGCGTCGGCCAACATCATAGCCAGAGTTTCCACGGCTTCATCCCGCGCTTTTTGACGGCTGAGTTTAGCTTCTACAAAATAGGTTTCGTCGTCTGGAGCCCCTGCAACATCCCCCTGAGGTAAGTCCACATATTGAGCTTCGCCGTAATTGGGGCCGCCCTGTTCGATGGCCTCGGTGATGGGAAGCTCCACCGCCACCTGAGAATACTGCCAGTTTAGATAAACTGCGATACCCAGCCCCAGCACCAGGGCTGCCAGAATGATTTGCCGCTTGCCAATGATCATGTTCATTGCGCTTCCTCCCGCTTGATATGTAATATGCAGTTATTGTTGACCTATTTTTACAACACAGACCCTGGTAGACGGAATGCCAAGGGCGGTTGTTATAACAGAGATGAGCTTTTCCTGCACTCGAATGTCGTCGGCGCCCTCGCAGACCACCACAACCCCTTGAACCTTGGGCTGTCGCTGGGTGAGAACCAGAGCCTCCCGCTTGCCATACTCCGTTTCCACCAGAATATATTTTTGCTCCACGTTTTCCTTCTGATTGACCAGAATGGCGGCGTCTTCTCCCGGCTCTCGGGTGGTGTCTGTGTTGCGCTTTTCTTCTTGGGCATAGACGTATTCCACACCGCTTTCCAGAGTGATCATCACCTGTGCCCGGCCCACCTTGTCAATGTCGGACACCAGCTTCTGGAGCTTATCTTCCAGAGCTGCAACGTACTGCTCTGAGGTAAACGAGGCGGTTGCCTCGTCGGGGGGCTTCTGAGGTGCCGTGTTGCCCCGGCTGACAAACTGGGAAATCAAAATCATCAACATGCCAATAAGGCCCAGCAGCACAATAATTTTCAGCCGTAAATCCTTGGAAAAAAAATTCTTCCATGCGCGAAACAATTTTGATGCATCCATGCAGCTTCTCCTTCCCTGCATTTACCGGTAGCGGAGAAGGACCTCCGCCCCCAGCTCCCTGCCCAATTCTTGGGCCAAGCCTTGGTGCCCTTGCTGCTCGGCGGCATCCAGCAGAAGCTCCACCGATTGCAGCACCATTTCGTTTTGTCCTTTTGTTACCATGTTTATGGTGATAGCATGGACGATTATTCCCCTTTGCTCTAATTTCTCTTTTACAAGCTTATGCAGATTTTCCCGGGCCAACTCCAGGCTCTGGCGCCGGGCAAGTTCCGTTACTTTTTCGCTGCGGGCCGTCAGCTCCTCCCGGCCTGCCAGTTCGATTTCCACCAGTAGAGAGGGGGTTCTCAGCACAGCAGGAGATAGCAGGCAGCAGAGAAAAAAGACGCTCAATACCATCCGCAGCATTTTCTCCAAGTTGCTTTTGGGCAGCAGCATTCGCACAAGCCCGGCCGCTACCATAGCAGCACAGAGGGAAAAGGCCCATTCCTTGACTGCTGACATATTTTTCTTCTCCCTTCTGGTAGAGGATCCTTACCCTGCGCCTCCCAACCCGGTAATCATCACCACGCTGGTGGATATGATGATAAGCAGAGCAAAACAAAAGATGGCGGCAATGAGCAGTCCCAATACATTGGAGCAGGCTTTCAGGATACCGGACACCCGGTCTGCCCCCACAATATCTCCTGCCAGAGAAACCACCCGGGTAATGAGATACCACACCGCCACATATAAAAAGGTGGGCAAAAAAGTGAACAAGGCCACTACAATGCCGTAAGCTCCCACCGTAGTTTTCAGCAGGCGCAGGCAGCCCTGTGCGGCAATATAGGCATCGGAAAGAATGTTGCCCACCGCCGGCACCAAACTGTTGATCAAAAACTTGGTGGCCTTGACTCCCACGCCGTCCGCTCCATGAGAGAGCATGCTCTGAATGGAGAGGAGGGATACAAACACCGTCAGCATCAGCCCCATGGCCCAACTGACGATATTCCGTATGCCGGAGGCGGCAGAGGCCACATTCAGCTCGGGGACAAAAGACCCGCAGATACAAAACGCCAGGTAGATGGCCATCATGGGGATAAAAGTCTGGGCAACCACCTGAGACACCACCTGACAGGCAGAGAGTAAAAAGAGGTTGTAGGCAGCTCCCGTAGCCGGCTGGCCCGCACTTACCATCGCCGCCGAAAACATGGGGATAAAGCTGAGCATAAAAAAGGCCGCCTGCTGAATGGTGTTGGTGGTGCGCACAATACAGTCCAGAATGGGGGTGGCTACCGCCGTTAGAATACACAGAACGCTCACCGTCTGAAAGGCGCCCGAAAGAGCTGGCTCGCTCACCGTATCCCGCAGGGATTCCAGCAGGGCGCAGAGCATAATCACAGCCAACATGGCAGCCAGAGTTCGGCTGGGCCTTTTGACGGTGTTCCAAAACATACGCCCCAGCGCCGGAAAAAACTTGCCCGGCGTCAGCTCCATCAGCTGGCTTAGGCTAATCTCAAACAAATCCGCTTCCTGCAGGTATTCCCGCGCTTCTTCCGGCACCCGGCGGAGCAGCTCGTCCCCGCCCAGAGCATCCAACTGAGCCTGTAGCTGCTCTTCCAGATTCGGCTCCGATTCCTCAGCCCAAGCAGGCAACGGAAACAAAAGCAGAAGAAGCATCAGTCCCACCATCAGCCTTTTCATACCAACAGCCCTCTGACGATGGTCAGCACCTGAGCAAAGAGAGGCAGGCTCACCACCAAAACCGCCACCTTGCCCGCAAGCTCAACTTTGGCGCCGATGGCCCCCTCCCCCGCATCCTTGCAGGCGTCGCAGGCAATTTGGGTGAGAAAACAGATCCCCAAGGCCTTAAACAGCACTTGCAGATAAGCTGGGGGCATACTGGTAGACTGGAAGATGGTTTGAATCTGATCCATCACCGGCAGAATACCCTGTACCACCCCAAACAGAATTAGAACGCCCGCCCCCAAAGAAACCAGCAGAGCAAATTCCGGTTTGTGCTGGCGCAAGGTAACCGCCATAACCATGGCCACCAGACCTAGGCCAACCAAGGTAAACAGTTGTGTCACTTCCATAGGTTTCACGTCCTAAAGGAGAAAATTGAGAACCATTGGTATGGAGTAGGAAGGGGGAATTTTCCCGCCCATCTCTCACCCCGAAAACGCTGAATATCCCTCTGTAAACAGAATCTGCTCCTGTTATCGCATTCTGTTGCTTGTCCCCTTCGGTTCCGGCATAAACCGGATTCCCTAATACAATCCAAATACACTTTTTACCGTTTCAAATAAGTGGTTGATTTCAGGTATCAACATCAAAATCACTGCAATGATTCCCGCCAAAGTGGTCATGGTGGCAATTTCCGGGCGATCCGCCCGGCGAAGCACCTGATCCAGCACCGCCACAATAATTCCAATGGCCGCAATGCGAAAGATTAAGTCGATTTCCATGCCCATCCCTCTTTTCAATACCTTTCTCACACTTCCGGGCTGTCGCTTTCTATACCAGCAAGATAAAGAAAGCCGCTCCGCAAAGCACTCCCATGGTTCGGTAAAGGCCGCCTTTTTTATCCACCTGTTCTCGCAGACCGGCACATCGATCTGCCAGCAGCTCCCGCACACCGGACAGAGCATCCAGCTGACTTTCCAAATCGGTGCGCCCCAACACATCGGCAAGTCCCGCCAGCAGCTCACTCTCTTCCCGGCCCAGAGCTTTTTGTGCTTCTGCAAGGGCTGTGCGCCAAGCCTGTTCCATGGTGCTTCCATCCATCAGCAACTCTTGACAGCGACGCAGGAACGTCAGCTGAGCAAATCGTTCCTGCCCGCAAAGGGAACCCATCAAAGCCCCTATGGTGGGGGTGAGATACCGCATCCGGTGAATCATCTCCCCCAGCAGGGCATCGCAGTCCTCAAGTCTGCGAACTCGCTCCCACAAATTCGAGGCCATGAAGATTCCCGTCATGGAACAGGATAGGGCAATGAGCAACAAACCGGCCATTTTCATAGCGCAAATCCTCCACTCGAACCATCTCCTCCACCCGGCCCGGTTGGTCGGCTCCTCCCAGCACAACAATCCGGGAAAAGGCCCCCTCCAGCAAAAGCCGGGTAATCTGGCTCTTGCCCAGTAGCTCCTCCAAACTTCCCGCATGGGCCGAAACCACCATCCGCACTCCGCAGCGCAAACCGTCCAGCATGGAGCTTATCTCTTCGCCGCCTCCGATTTCATCGCAGATAATTACCTGAGGGGATAGGGTGCGCACCGCCATCAGAATCCCCTCTCCTTTGGGATAGCCGCTTAAAATATCGCAGCAGGGCCCCAGATCATTTTGAGGGATTCCCTCAAACACCGCTCCCAGCTCTCCCCGTTCGTCAATCACCGCCACTTTGAGATACCGTCCGGCCTTTCCGCTGGAAAGTTGCCGGGCCAGATCCCGCAAAATGGTGGTCTTTCCGCTGGAGGGTGGCCCCGCTATCAGCACACCACCCAAATTTTCCCGAAAGGCTCGGTTTAACACCTCATCAGCAGCTCCGCGAATATCCCGGGCAATTCGCAGGTTAATGCTGGTAATTTCCCTTAAGGCGCTGATTTTCCCATCGGTGATCACCGCAGTGCCGCAGATTCCGGCACGGTGCCCGCCCCTGAGGGAGATAAAGCCGTTCTTCATTTCATTTTCATGACTATGTACCGAGTAGGAGCACATGGCCACCACCGCATCGGAAATATCCTGAGGGGTGATGCACAGACAGCCCCTGGGTATATTGCTCAACCGGGAAGAAGCGTCCACAAACCAGTTTTGCCCCGGGCAGGTGAGCATCAACGGCTGATCCACCCGCAGCCGCACCTCGCTGGCACTGCCCTTGACCGAATCGGGCAACGCCCGCAGCACATCGCGAATCCGTTGAGGAAAGCCGGATATTGCCTGTTCAAACCGAAACACACCGCTTTGGACATCCATGCTATTCACCTCATCTGTTGTTTGTATCAGGATATGACTCTTTGTCCAACTTTAGACCGATTTTTTTTGGACAAGGCCTCCGCTTTTCAATAAATCTCAGCAAAGCAGCTTTGGGTTGCTCTCCAGAACTTGCACCAGCTTTTCCAGCCGCTCCACGGTGGTGGGAGAAAGGCAGTGTTCTACCAGCTCCGTCTCCTGCAGCGTGTCGCCGTGGGGATGCAGCTGCTGAAAAAAACGCCGCACCACCTCGTGGCGGCGAATGAGATAGGCTCCCGCTTCCCGGCCTGCTCCGGTCAGCCGAATCACTCCGTAGCGCTCGTAGTGTACAAAGCCCAGCATTCCCAGCTTTTGCACCATTTTGCTGGCAGAGGAGGCTCCCACCCCCAACCGCTGGGCCACCTCGCCCAGCCGGGCAAAGCCCACTCCCCGCTCCAGACGGTATATCATCTCCAGATAATCCTCCAGCGACTGGGTCAGGCGGCTCTTGCTTTTTAGCTGATATCCTTTGACGGTGTGCATGGTATCATCCTTCATATATTTCACTCCCCTTTCTACATCTGTATTCGGAACCCGCCGAAGATATCCTGCATAAGTTGGGATATGGAAACTCTCTTTCCCAATCCCAACACGAAAGGACCACCAATGATGGAACGTACACGCACTCTCAATCAACTCCCCATCGGCTCTCAGGCTCGTGTCAGCGGGCTTTTATCCCAAGGTAGAATGCGGCGGCGGCTTTTGGATTTGGGACTGGTGGACGGAACCCTGGTCAAAAGCATTTACTCCGGCCCTTCCGGCGACCCGGTAGCCTATGAAATTCGCGGCGCTGTCATCGCTTTGCGGGGCGAGGACTCCGCACAGATTTTGGTTGAGTCTTAGGAGGTAACCGGTATGGGAATGACAACTGCCTCCATCCGTGCAAGCTCGGTAAGGGATGTGGCCGGCATTCAAAAGGCGCACCCGAAAGAAAGACTCATCGCTTTAGCCGGAAACCCCAATGTGGGAAAAAGCACCGTGTTCAACGCATTGACCGGGTTGCGCCAGCATACCGGTAATTGGCCGGGCAAAACGGTGACCAATGCCCAAGGGGTTCACCGGCAGGGTGATACCGACTACCGCTTTGTAGACCTGCCCGGCACCTACTCACTTCTCTCCAGCTCGGTAGAGGAGGAAATTGCCCGGGATTTTCTCTGTTTTGGAGGGGCTGACGCCACGGTGGTGGTGGCCGACGCCACCTGCTTGGAGCGGAACCTCAATCTGGTGCTGCAAACCTTGGAGATCACCCCCAAAGTGGTGCTCTGTGTCAACCTGATGGATGAGGCCAAACGGGTGGGAATCTCCGTCAATCTGGAGGCTCTTTCCCAAAAGCTGGGGATTCCGGTGGTGGGTGCCAGCGCCCGAAAAGGCGACGGTCTTGAGGAGCTGATGGCAAAGGTGGAGTCCCTCACCGGAGAGCAGGCAACATTCCACCCCGTTTCGGTGCGGTATACCCCGGTGATCGAAGCTGCTGTTCATTCACTCCAACCCCTGCTGCAAGACCATCTTGAGGGGAAGCTGCCCGCCCGTTGGGCCGCCCTGCGCCTGATTGAGGGGGAGGAAACCCTTACCCGCCGCATTTTAGAGGTTACTGATTTGGATGAGGCAGGAAGTGCAGCGCTGCTTGCGCAGGTTGCAGCCGCTCGCCAAACCATTCTGGACAGCGGAGTGGAGCAGGCAAAGCTGGGGGATGTGATGGTGCGGTGCATTGTATTGATGGCGGAAACCATTGCCTCACAGGTCTGTACCGTCCCCTGTCGCTGCCGGGAGCGGGACCGCAAGCTGGACCATCTGCTCACCGGCCGTTTGTTAGGCCTTCCTCTGATGATTTTACTGCTGTTTGGGGTGCTTTGGCTAAGCATTGCCGGAGCCAATCTGCCCTCTCAAGGGCTTGCCTTTCTCTTTAACCGGTTGGAGACCTATCTGCATCATCTGTTTACATACCTGCGCTCTCCCCCTTGGCTTCACGGCCTTCTTGTGGAGGGAATGTTCCGCTCCCTGGGGTGGGTGGTCAGCGTCATGTTACCCCCCATGGCCATCTTCTTCCCCCTGTTTACATTGCTGGAGGATGTGGGCTATCTTCCCCGCATCGCTTTTAATCTGGACAACAGCTTTAAAAAATCGGGGGCTTGCGGCAAACAGGCCCTTACCCTGTGCATGGGATTTGGCTGCAATGCCGCCGGCGTAACCGGCTGCCGCATCATCGATTCCCCCCGGGAGCGACTGATTGCCATTCTCACCAACTCGCTGGTGCCCTGCAACGGCCGTTTTCCCATGTTAATCGCCCTCATTGGTATTTTGCTGGCGGGTCACGTTTCCCAAGGCATAGGTTCGGTGTTGTCCGCCCTGCTGCTGGCCGGTTTTCTGGTGCTGGGAGTTGTCGCCACCCTTGTTGCCTCCCGGCTTCTTTCCCAAACTCTGCTGCGAGGTATTCCCTCCTCCTTCACCTTGGAAATGCCCCCCTACCGCAAACCCCAGGTGGGCCAGATTATAATCCGCTCTCTGCTGGACCGCACCCTTTTTGTGCTGGGGCGAGCGGTGGCGGTGGCTGCTCCCGCCGGGATGTTCCTTTGGGTGATGGCCAATGTCACGGTGGGAGACAGCAGTCTGCTGGCTCTCTGCGCCGGTTTTTTAGACCCCTTTGCCCGGCTGTTGGGGATGGACGGCATCATCCTTATGGCGTTTATTCTGGGAATTCCCGCCAACGAAATTGTTCTGCCCATCATCGTCATGGGATATGTCTCGGGAGGTGCTCTGGTGGAGGTGGGGGGAATATCACAGCTTCACGCCCTCTTTACCGCCAACGGCTGGACCTGGGTAACGGCGCTGTGCACCGCCTTGTTTTGCCTCTTTCACTTTCCCTGTTCCACCACCCTACTCACCATCAAAAAGGAAACCGGCAGTTTAAAATGGACTCTGGCGGCTTTTGGATTGCCGGTGCTGATCGGCATGTTGCTGTGCGCTTTGGCCGCTGCCCTAGGCAGGCTGTTATAACAGCACTAAGCGTCTGGCCCCCTTTCCCGGAGGTTCTATCTGCCATTTAAAGGCATCCATTGGCACGCTCTGCTTCCATATAGAAAAAGTAAGGAAGGCAACCCGCAGGCGGGCTGCCTTCCTTACTTTTTGATTTATTTTGAAAAGCCTATGGAATTAAAAAGATTGTTTACACGCAAACTGAAGCCGGAAAAATAAATCATTCTTCTTTCTTCTTTTTTCCCATTGGTTTTTCTTGTTTTTTTGGGAAGGACAAGAAATTATTACCCCGGCATAAAGTTTGATTCTGATGGGGTTTTTTCACAATTCAAGGGTGGTTCCATACAATAATAATGATACCATCGCCTAAGCGTGGCAAAGCTACAAACAAGCTTAGGTATAGGGAAGAGGTGATATCATTCAATGTCTTTTAACGATCGAGAGCTGTTAGCTCGCCTTATTATGTGCGAAGCCGGGGGAGAGGGACAAGATGGCATGAGAGCAGTGGCCACCGTGGTGATGAATCGAGTTCATGTCAGTGAGGGGGAGTATCTTCGGGTTGGCCAGGGTAGTTTGCGCAACATCATCTATCAGCCCGGCCAGTTTGACTGCATTCTCACCGAGCTAGGGGGACGACCCAATATGCAAAACATCTACAACATGCGCCCCGAACCAATTCACTACCAAATAGCCGACTGGGCGCTCAGCGGCGGAATTCACAATCCTGTGGGGGTCTGCCTCTGGTATCTGAATCCCTTTGGCCGCTGCCGAGAGGAATTTCCCGTCCGCTCGGGAACGTTTCACACCCGTGTTAACAACCACTGTTTTTATCGTCCCACCGCCTATTACCGCCTAACATGACATATTATCATTAAAAATCAAAGGAGCATGACATATGTGTAATTCTCAGTACCAAAGACCTTATTACAATACTTCGCAAAACGTCTTTGCAGACCCCATGGCCGATGTCATTCGTGAAAACCCTACCTGCAACTACGGGCAAACTTCCAACCAATACATATCCACCAGTCCCAGCGATGTTCCCGTTCCCGTCACCCCGGGACCTTCCATGCCCATTTCGGTACAGCCTGCCGGTCCGGGAACTCCTTTCCTCCCCAATGGGCAGACTTCCCCCGCCGCCACCCAGTCTGTTCCTTTTTACTACCAAACCCCCGGCAACAGCTGGCAGGGGCAGGCCACAGATCCAAGCAATGTCTTAAATCTTCCTCCCATGACCTCCCAGCTGACAGAAAATCTGCCCGAATCTCTCACCAACCCCGCTTATATTCCAGGCTTTTTGCGGGAAAACATCGGCAGCCTTGTGCGGGTGGAATTTTTGATCACCAACAGCATGACCGACCGAGTGGGAATTCTGCGGGAAGTAGGGGCCAGCTATATCATTCTGGATTCACTGGACGGTAGCAGCAAGCTGTTGTGTGATTTGTTTTCCATTCGCTTTGTCACCATCATGCAGCGCATTACCCCCGACACCTTCCAAACAGCCCGGACCATCTTTGCAGCCAATCGTTTTCAGGGTTAATTTTATTCCCCCCACACAGTCTGTTTTGGGGGCTTTCCCATGTTTTTCAATAGTTAAGCAAAGCGCTGCGGAATTTTTCTGATTCCGCAGCGCTTTGCTTTTGAAACTTTATACTTTAAAAGTAAAAAGTAAAAGAATAAGTATTATTAAAAATCCATTACAAATTAATCTTTCCCCATAATTCGATGAAAACCTATGGTTGAACTTTGGTATTTTATAAAAAGTAATAGTGTTTGACGATAAAAAGCTACCTATCATTATGAAAACGTTTTAATTGGTGCTGCATGATTACAATTTTGGACGTTGCAAAAGAAGCCGGAGTTTCTGCTGCCACCGTGTCCCGGGTGCTGAACAACAAAGGCGGGATCAGTCAAAGTACGGTGGAGCAGGTGTACAAGGCAGTGGATAAGCTGGGTTACGAACCCAATATTTTGGCGCAAAGCCTGCGCAAAAAAGAAACCCGCACCATCCTTGTGCTGGTGCCCAACATATCCAACCCGTATTATGCCCATATTTTGTCGGGGGTCAGCGACACCACCCGGGCTTTGGGATACAGCTCCTTTATCTGCAACACGAGAGGAGAGCCAGAGCAGGAAAAAGAGGTGTTGGATCTGCTGGCAAAGCGCCGGGCCGATGGGGCCATTCTGCTGGCATCGGAGTTGGGATGCGATTGGCTGCTGGAATACGCAGAAAAATACCCCATTGTCCAATGCTCCGAATTTGACCCCAATGTAAAAATACCCCATGTCTCCATTGACAATTATCAAGCGGCGCGGGATGCGGTGCGATTTTTAATTGAGCTTGGTCACAAGCGCATTGGCACCATCAGCAGCACCAACCACTATCTGTCCACCCACCTTCGCTTAAAGGGCTACCGGGACGAATTAACCGAGGCGGGGCTCCCCGTTGTGGAAAGCAACATCTGTTATGCAGACAGAGATTACAATTTCAAGAGCGGTAAAAGAGCAGCACAGGCAGTGTTGGCGCAGGAAAACAGGCCCACAGCGCTGTTTTGCATCTCCGACGTTTTGGCCCAAGGTGCCATTGTAGGGGCAAAGGAAATGGGCTTTGATGTACCCAGAGATTTGGCAGTTGTGGGATTTGACGATGTGGAACAAACCACCATTTACCATCCCTACATCACCACCATTGCCCAGCCCTGTTATGAAATCGGAAAAACAGGCACCGAAATGTTGTGCCAATACCTTTTGGGCCAGCAGGACGGCACTCCCCCCCATCCATCCTTTGCTTGGGAAGTGATTTTACCCCACAAGCTGGTGGTGCGCGAATCGACGGCAAAGCGAACTAATTTGCTGGATTTCCCCGTATACTAGCAACAGCGCGGGTATCGGGTGAATCGATTATAAAGCTAGGAGGAAAAAGCCTTGAAAAAAATGGTTGCATTTTTAACAGCGATGATGTTATTGGCAGTTGCTCTTGTTGGTTGCGGAGGTGGAGCGGCATCCAGTGCCAACAGCCCCCCTCCTGCCACAAGCCCCGGCGCTGCGGCACCTAGCCCTGCGAAAGAATCTGCCTCCGCTTCAGAACCCGCTCCCGCCACCGTCCAGCCGGGAGCTCTGCGGGTAGGCATGGTAACCCCCGATGCCGACCACGGGTTTACAGGAGAAAGTGTTGCCCATGCCAAGGCTGAGTTGGAGGCACTGAAAGCATCGGGCCGCATTGCGGAGTTTAAGTATGAAGTGGGCGGCGAAGCAGCTTTGCAAATTGCCGCCATCGAAACCATTCTTCAGTGGGGCCCCGATGTCATTATCCTTTGGCCGCTGGAAGGTGAACAACTGCGCAACGCCGCCCAGACCATTGTTGACAAAGGGGTCAAGCTCATCATCTACGACCGGCTTATCGACGGCTTCCGTTCCAACGGCGAAATTATGGGGGACAACGAAACCATCGGCGAAATGACCGGCAATTATCTGATCAACTACTTTGAGGACGAGTTGAAAGCCGGCGAAAAACTTACATACCTTCGGTTTATCGGCGACAGCTCCACCGTTTCGGTACAGCGCAGCGGCGGCATGGACTCGGTGATTGACGCATCCCCGTACAAAGATCAATTTGAGCAGGTTCAGCAGGACTATCAAACCGACTGGTCCAACGCCAAAGCCCAGGAGCAGATGGAAAACTGGCTAAACACTGCCGGCAAAGAGAAAATCGAAGAGCTTGACATCATTGTCACCCACGACGATGAAGTGGTAGACGGGATTGTGGTGGCACTGCAAAACTACCACAACAGCAACCCTTCCGCTCAGCTCAACCTAAAGCTCATCACAGGAGTTGGCGGCCGCCGGGAAACCTTGAGCACCTTTGATTCCCCTGTTGCCAACGGCATCGATCTTGTCACCTATTTCTTCAGCCCCTCCTTCATTCGGGAGGCCATCCGTCTGGGTGTGGCCGCAGGTTATGGCGAACAGTATGACAATCAAAATATCGAAGGTCAGTTGTTCCTCATTCCCACCATTGAAATAGACAAAAACACCGTTGCCGATTTCCGCAACAGCACGGAGTTTAAAGAGCGTTACAGCATCTAGCGGAATGTACCTTTGGTTGAGCCGGCCGGTGCCATGCCGACCGGCTCAATTGCTCTAACCTTCTATTCTCAGCCATTTAAGAGGAGGGGATCCTTGTTGCTGGTAGAGATGCGGAACATTGTAATGGAATTTGGCCCGGTGCGCGCAGTAGACAATGTCAATTTTACAATCAACACCGGCGAAATCGTGGGGCTTTTGGGAGAAAACGGTGCCGGCAAATCTACCTTGATGAACATTTTGGCGGGTAGCTTTCCGCCCATCCGGGGGGAAATATTCATTGATGAAAAAAAAGTTTCCATCGCCAATGCCAAACAGGCCATGCAGCACGGTATCCGGTTTATTCATCAGGAGCTAAACCTTTGCAAGGACTTAAAAGTCTTTGAAAATATGTTTTTGGCAGAAGAGTGCAAACAATATGGCTTTTTGCTCAACAAAAAAGCCATGCGGGAACGAAGCAGAGAAGTGTTTTTGCGGATGAATGTAAACATTGACCCCGATGCGTTGGTGGATGATCTGCAGGCGTCGGAAAAGCAACTGGTGGAAATTGCCCGGGCTCTCCTGTTCAAAAGCAACCTCATCATCATGGATGAGCCCAGCTCGGCATTGTCCAACAAAGAAATTGAGACATTATTTGAAATTATGAAGCAGCTCAAGCAGGAAGGGGTCAGCTTTATCTACATATCCCACAAAATGCCGGAGCTCTTTGAAATATGCGACCGATATTATGTGATGCGGGACGGAAAGATGGTGGCACAGGGCAATTTTTCCGAGATTGACGAGCAGCAGATTACCAAACTGATGATAGGTCGTCAGTTGGAAAACGAAGAGTTTGTCCACAAGGAAAACTACAGCACCGGCCAAGTGGTGATGTCGGTAAAAAATATCAGCGGCAAAACCTTTTGCAACATCAGCTTTGATCTGCACGAGGGCGAAATTTTGGCTGTGACGGGACTGCAGGGCTCGGGACGGGACGGACTGGCGGATGCCATCTTTGGAGCAGAGGGCTATACCGGTGTAATTGAAATAAAAGGCCAGAGCTTTGACAAAAAAGCCTCCATCCTCAAACGGATGAAAAAGGGTATGGCCATGGTGCCTCGCTCCCGAAAAGAACGGGGTATTTTAAACGACCTCTCCATCTGCGACAACATTTCCATGGGATATTTTGGAACCCAGCATAAAGGCCTTTTGATCCACCACTCCAAAGAAAAAGAGCGATACATGCGGCAAAAACAAAATCTCTCCATCAAATCAGAGCAGCCTAAGGCCCTGATCACCTCTCTTTCCGGCGGGAACCAGCAAAAGGTTATTTTGGGTCGCTGGCTGGAAAGCGGTGCCGATCTTTTTGTCTTTGACAATCCCACCCAAGGCATCGATGTGGGCACCAAATTTGAAATTTACCACTTGATTATCGGCCTTGCAAAAGCAGGCAAGTCCATTATGGTGTTTAGCTCAGAATACCCGGAAATCAGCAAAGTGGCAGATTCCTGCATTGTGATGTACAAAGGAGAAATCTCTGCCAGGCTGGACCGCAAGGATATCACAGAGGAAGCAATCATGTACTATTCAACCGGTGCTTATTTGGAGGGAAAGAAAAATGGCGAATCTGCATAGCGAAGGCACAGTTCCTTCCAATGGTTTACAGGTGAAATCCACCATCGGCAAACTGTTCAGCGACCACAGCTACTGGGTTTCTTTTGCCATCATCCTAATCATTGCCTTTGCGGTGGACCGCTCCTTTTTCTCCTGGGGAAATATCAGCACCATTTTTGTACAGGCCTCGGTTACTGGCATCATCGCCCTTGGGATGAGCATGGTAATCTCCGCCGGTGAAATTGATATTTCGGTGGGGGCTCAGGTGGCCATCATATCCGGTTTGAGCATCGAAGTGCTCAACAAAACCAACAACATCTTAACCATGCTGTTGTTTGCCCTGGCCTTTGGCGCACTGATCGGCACCATCAACGGCTTGCTGGTTGCTTACGGACGCCTGCCCGCCATGATCGCCACCCTTGCCATGCAGACCATATGCCGCTCCATCATCAACCATTTAGGGCAGGGCGGGCCCTTTACCGTTTCCAAAGAGAACTTTGACAGCTTCCGGTTGATTGCCGCCGGCAATTTTTCTCTCGGCAGCGTCAGAATACCCTATCCCATGATTATGTTTATTATTCTTTCCCTGCTGTTTGGACTGATTATGTCCAGCACCAAGTTGGGCAAGTACATTTACGCTGTGGGAAGCAACGAAACCTCGGCCCGCCTTGCGGGAATCAATGTCAAGCTGATTAAAATTACTGTATTTCTCATAACCGGCATTTTGTGCGGTTTTTCCAGTTGGCTGTATTCCTCCCGGGTGATGGCCGTTGCGGCAGCCAGTGCCGGCAGCGCCTATGAAATGGACGCCATTGCGGCAGTGGCCATTGGTGGAACCTCCATGAGCGGTGGCAGAGGAAAAATTATCGGCACCTTTCTCGGGGCGCTGATGTTTAAAATCATCAATGTCATCCTCACCATGGCGGATGTCCCCACCTTCCTCAACGGTGCCATCAGTGGTTCCATCATCATTGTGGCGGTGCTGTTGCAGAACATACGCAATCAGGATCGATAGAAAGGGTGCTGTATATGTTAAAGGTAGGTATTATTGGCTGCGGCAAAATCACACAGGTACGCCATGCACCAGAGTATGCCGAACATCCCGATGTCCGGTTGGTTGGCTATTACGACGAAGATCCCCAGCGCTCCCAAGCCATGGCAGAGGAGTTTGGCGGCGTCGCTTTTGACAGTGTGGAGGAGCTGCTGGGCAGCGGTGTGGACGCTGTCAGCGTTTGTGTCGCCAATGTAGCCCACGCTGAAATGAGCATCCGGGCTTTGAAGGCCGGCATCCACGTGTTGTGCGAGAAGCCTATGGCCACCACCTTGCAGGAATGCGAGGATATGATAAGCGCCGCCAAGTTAAGGGGAAAGCGACTGCTTATCGGGCAGAACCAAAGGCTGGCAAAAGCCCATGTCAAAGCCCGGGAGCTGATACAAAGCGGAGAGATTGGCAGGGTAATTACCTTTCGAACCACCTTTGGACATCCGGGGCCCGAAGGCTGGACAGGGCAAAAAAGCTCTTGGTTCTTTCATAAAAAACGAGCTGCCTTTGGCACCATGGCGGATTTAGGAGTTCATAAAACGGATTTGATTCACTATTTGTTGGACGATGAAATCGATGAAGTTATGGCCAAAATTGCCACCCTGGACAAACAATTCCCTGACGGAAGTCCCATTGAGGTGGACGACAACGCCTACTGCATCTGCAAAACCAAGCAAGGTGTGGTGGGAACCATGCATGTGAGCTGGACTTTCTACGGCGAGGAGGACAATTCCACCATCCTCTATGGAACCAAGGGGGTTCTGCGCTGCTACACTCATCCGCAGTACTCGCTGATTCTGGAAGGCCGGGACGGCTCCAAAACCTACTATCAGCTGGACCAGCTGACCTCCAACAAAGAGCAAACCAGCGGAGGGCGCACCAGCACCGGCGTTATCGACACCTTTGTCGCCGCTCTGCTCAGTGGGGAAAAGACTTCCTTGGATGCGGAAGAATCCATCAAGGCCATGCGGGTCATCTTTGCCGCCCAGGAGTCGGCCCAAAAGGGCTGTGCCGTTCAAATTTCCGATGCCACCCAAAGAGTGCTCTGTGAAAAATAAAGGAGGTTTTTAATATGGCAAGACTCATTACCCTGTGCAGCGGCCAGTTTGGAGATATGCCTTTGGAACAGCTCTGCTCCACCATGCGGGACATTGGGTACGATGGATTTGAGCTGGCCTGTCACGCCCATATCGATGTCCACAAGATTCTATCCTCTGCCGATTATTTCGGAGATTTTAACGGCACGCTGGAACGATATGATATGCAGCTTGGCGCCTTGTCGGCCCATCTCATCGGGCAGTGTGTGGGCGACCGGTATGACCCAAGGCTGGATCAGTTTGCTCCTGCCCGATATGCCGGAAAACCGGAGGATATTCGCAGGTGGGCCGTGGAAGAAATGCAGGTGGTGGCCCATGCCGCAAAAAAACTCAATCTAACCACCGTCACCTGTTTTTTGGGCTCGCCCATCTGGGCCTTTTGGTATTCCTTTCCTCAAACCAGTCTCCAGATGGTGGAGGAGGGGTTTGGGCAAATCAAAGAGCTGTGGACTCCCATCTTTGACGAATACGATCGTTGCGGGGTAAGGCTGGCCTTTGAAGTGCATCCCAGCGAAATTGCCTTTGATTATTACACCACCCGCCGCCTGTTGGAAACCCTGGAATACCGACCCACCTTGGGACTGAACTTTGACCCCAGCCATCTGCTTTGGCAGGGAGTAAATCCTCTCATCTTCCTTTTGGATTTTGCAGATCGCATCTACCATGTCCACATGAAGGACGTAAAGCTTTCCAAAGATCCCAGAGCGGGACTGCTGGGCTCCCATCTGGAATTTGGGGATTTGCGCCGGGGCTGGAACTTTGTTTCCCCCGGACATGGGGATGTGGATTTTGACGATATCATACGAGGGCTCAACGCCATCGATTATCAAGGTCCTCTCTGCATCGAGTGGGAGGATAGCGGAATGGACCGCATCTTTGGGGTTACCGAATCCTTATCTTTTGTAAAACAGCTGAATTTTCAGGCATCCAACATACGCTTTGACGCAGCGCTCAAAGTGGAATAAGGCAAAAACAAACCACAGCACTGCCGCCCCCTTTAATGGTCAAAGGTAGTGATAAAGGGACTGGATTTGGAAAAGAGAAACTGCCAGCAGGCCGCAGCAGCAGCAGACAAAAGGTATATGTTCTGAGGCTCCAACAAGCGCAGGTTGACAGCGTGGCGCTGTGTAAAAATGCTCTTGGAGTATAGGCTGTCCATCAGGCTAAAGTAAAGGGTTTGCTGCCGATGCAGCCAGCGACAGAAGATGACGATTTCGTCGGGATCATAATTCATGATGACATTGCAGGTGGTATCCACCAGATAGCGAACCGCCTGCACAAAAACCTGCTGTGCCGTTTGGTCGCCCCTTTCGGCCAAGCGAATGATATCGTCGATATTGCAGCCCTTGTTCTCGCTTTGCATGCTGTATTGGGAGATGATTCCAAGGTCGGAGCAGTAAAGCTCCAAACACCCGATGTTGCCGCAATGACAGCGGCTGCCATCCCTGCGCACGGTGATGTGGCCGATTTCCCCCGCTAAACTGTTGGAGCCGCGAAACACCTCGCTGTTCATCATCACGGCAGCGCTGATCCCCTCCAGAATGGTGATGTACACGGTGGTTTTCTCCAACGCAATCTGGTTGGTAAAGGCAAGATACTGCAAGCCGGCAAAGGCGTCCTTATCCACCCAGACCGGCAGAGAAAGGGCGGCGGAAATGCGAGCGCCCAGCGGAAAATCCTGCCACAAGGCAGCGCCGGCAATTTGACGAACGGTGCCGCTTTCAAAGTAGGTTGGCCCAGGCACCGTAACCCCCACCCCGGACAGGTCAGAAAGGTTGATTGCGTTGTCCCTGATCAGTTTGCGGATAGCTTCCACCAGCATGGCAGTGTAGCTTTCGGGGCCGGTACTGTCCAGCCCTATGGCAATGTGGGTGTGGTGCAAAATCGCAAGCCCCATATTGGCAATGGCAATGTCGGCGCAGTTGAGCCGTATGCTCACCGAGACCACCAGCTTAAAGTCGGGGTTCATTTTGTACTGCCTTGCCCGTCGGCCACCGGTGGAATCCATCTGCCCAAAGCTGAGAACCGCCCCTTTGTCCACCAGTTTTTCTACAATGTTCTGAACGGTAGAGGCTGTAATATCGCACCGCTTGCAGAGCTGAGGCTTGGAAATGCCGGGGTAAAGCTGTATCTGCCGCAATACATTGATGACGTTGTTGGTTCTGGTTTCCAAAGCGTTAGCCATACAAAGCCTCCATCCTACTTTTGTTTTTTAAAATAAATTGTACGAACATAACTTTATCCTAAACCATCCACATCATTTGTCAAGCAAAATTTGGTAAAGGGGAAATAATATGCAGCCTTGGATCGAAGTGATCAATCCCCACTCCCCCAGAGGGGATTTTCGCCACGCTGTTTTTGATTTTGACGGAACCATAAGCCTGATTCGAGAAGGCTGGCAGCAGATTATGATACCCTATTTTGCCAACGAGCTGATGGCTGCCCCCAAAGGAAAACAACAGGACCCCCGAAAAATCCGAAAGCTGGCGGAGGACTTTGTGGAGTACAATACAGGAAAGCAAACCATCTACCAGTGTATTGCGCTGGCAAAGGAGATAAAAAAGCTGGGTGGAACTCCCCTTTCCCCGCAGGAATACAAGGAGGAATATCACCGCAGACTGTTGGAGCGAATCGACTATCGGCTCAAGGGGCTGTGTAATCAAAGCATCCCGCCCCATGAGTATTTGTTGCCCGGTTCCATCCCGTTGTTGGAACTGCTGAAAAGCAAGGGCATCACCCTGTACCTTGCCAGCGGCACCGATGAAAAGTACGTCCTTTACGAAGCGGAGCTGCTGGGAGTGGCCTCCTATTTTGACGGGGGAATCTACGGTGCTCAAACCGATTACAAAACCTTTTCCAAAAAAATGGTGATCGAGCATATCATTCGTACAAATCATCTGGCGGGGTCGGAGGTGATTGGATTCGGCGATGGGTATGTGGAAATTGAAAACATCAAGGAAGTGGGCGGATTTGCCTGCGGCGTCGCTTCAGATGAGGTGGAGCGAAAGGGTGTGGACCCTTGGAAACGCCAAAGACTGATCAAAGCCGGTGCCGACATCATCATTCCCCATTATGAAAATCTACAAATCTTGGCGGAATATCTTTTCCCTAAGGAAAGTAAGGAGTAATGTCATGGCATTTGAAACCTTTGACCGCTCCCAGCTCAAGCTGCTGCCCCTTTCGGAGCGGATACACGATTTGGACCTGAGGGTTATGATGAGCCCCGACGAGAAAATCCAATACACACATCCCACCATAGACCTTCTTGCCCGGCGCATTGCAACGGCAAAAGAAGCAGGTGCAGCGGTGATGATGATGCTGGGAGGACATGTCATTCGCGCTGGGGTGGCTCCCTGCCTCATCCGTTTGATGGAGAAGGGCTATGTCACCCATTTTGCCCTCAACGGTGCCGCTGCCATCCACGATTTTGAATTCGCCCTGATTGGGAAAACCTGCGAAAGTGTGGCCAAATACATCAGCGAGGGACAGTTTGGCCTCTGGACCGAAACGGGGCTCTACAACGACGCCGTCAACCAAGGGGTCAAAGAGGGCCTTGGCTTTGGAGAAGCTTTGGGCAAATACATCGAGGAGCACCAATTCCCCTACCGGCAGTACAGTCTGCTGGCAGCGGGCTTTCGCCATCAGGTTCCGGTGACCATTCACGTAGGGGTGGGATGCGATGTTGTCCACCAGCATCCCAACGCCGACGGTGCCGCCATCGGGCAGGCAAGTTATCGGGATTTTCTCATCTACACCAAGAGTGTGGAGAAGTTGCAGCACGGGGTGTTCTTAAACTTTGGCTCCGCCGTTACCGGGCCGGAAGTTTACCTGAAAGCTCTTTCCATGGCTCGCAACGTTGCAAGACAGCAGGGCAGAACCATCGCCAACTTCACCACGGCTGTCTTTGATTTGCTGCCTTTGGAGGGGGAAGATATTCAGGCAGCGCCCCCCAAAACCGACCCTCGCTATTACTTTCGGCCATGGAAGACCATTCTGGCGCGGACGATGGCAGATGGCGGCGAAAGCTACTACATACAGGGAACCCACCGCAACACCATTCCGCTGTTAACCCATCGGCTGCTGGATGGTGAGCATTGAGGGACGCATCCCAGAGAGAGGAGCCTTGCAGATGGATGAAATCCGCCTAAGGGAAATACTGTCCGGGTTTGCAAATCTTCGCATCGGGGTGGTGGGGGATTTGTTCCTGGACAAATGGCTGTATGTGGACCGCCAGCTGGATGAACCTTCCCTCGAAACGGGGCTGACGGCCTATCAGGTGGTGCGCACCCATTCGCAACCGGGAGCAGCCGGAACGGTGCTGGCAAATCTAGCCGCCCTTCAAATAGGAAAGCTTTTCGCCGTAGGCTTTGTGGGGGACGACGGGGAGGGGTACGATCTGCTAAAAGGCCTGGATAACCTTGGAGTGGACAGACGCTTTGTGCAGTGCAGCCAAGAAGTGATGACGCCGGCTTATGTAAAGCCCATGTTCTCCTGCGGTGGCCAACACAAGGAGCACAACCGCTTTGACCACAAAAACCGCAAGGAAACACCTTGGCACCTCCAACAAGCTGTGATGGAGCATCTTTGGCAGGTGGCTCCCATGGTGGATGCCATCATGGTGCTGGACCAGCTTGCCGAAGAAAACACCGGGGTAGTCACATCAGCGGTGCGTAAAGCCACTGCCCAAATAGCGCAAAGCTTCCCCAAACTTATTATCTTCGCGGACTCCCGAGCCTATATCAATAAATTCCGCCAAATTATTTTAAAATGCAACCACAAAGAAGTTGCCAAATTAGCCGGTGCCAAGGATGAAGAATTCGATCTGCAAAAGCTCTGCAGCTATATGGAACAGCTTGCCCGCTCCACCCAGTCCAGGGTGTTTGTCACCTGCGGGGAGCACGGCGTTTTGGTGGGGGAACAGGGAAGCTATCATCTGCTGCCGGCTGTAGACCAAACCGGGGAAATTGATGTCTGCGGGGCGGGAGATGCCTGCTCTTCCGGCATTGTGGCATCCCTTTGCACCGGGGCAAGCTTTATGGAGGCCGCCCGGGTAGGCAATTTGGTTTCGGGAGTGACGGTGCGGAAAATCGGTACCACCGGAACCGCCACCCCTCAGGAAGTTATGGATATCTTTCAGGAAACCAAAGGGGTGGTGTGATGCTTCATCCCGACGATATTGTTCTTGCCTTGGATATTGGCGGCTCCAAACTGATGGTGGGGTTGGTCACCCTGCAAGGAACCATTTTATGCAGCGCCAACCATCCGTGGGAAAGAATGCCGCAGGAGTTGCTGCTTCAAGTCATCCAAGAAAAGGCCTCCCAGCTTCTGGCGGCTTATCCCCGGTATCAGCCCTCTGCCATCGGAGTTACCATTCCCGGCCTTGCCGATCCTAAAAGGGGCCTGTGGATTGAGGCCAGCTTTTCCGGCATACGCAACTTCGCCATTTCCCAAAAGCTGACCCAACAGTTTGGACTTCCTGCCTATCTTGACAATGACGCCCAGGCCTGTGCCCTGGCGGAAAAATATTACGGCGGCGGCAAGCATTGCCATCATTATTTGTATGTCACCGTCTCCAACGGTGTGGGGGGAGCCCTCTTTCTGGACGGCAAGCTATACGGCGGTGACAAGGGTCACGCGGGAGAAATCGGCCACTGCGTGGTGGTGGAAGAGGGCAGAAGATGCAACTGCGGCAGCAAAGGGTGCCTCGAAATGTATGCCGCCGGCCCCGGTGTGGTCAAAAACTACAGGGAACTGGGAGGCGATGCTCAGATCAGCGGTCAGCCGGCAAACGCCCAGCTCATTGCCCAACTGGCGCGAACGGGCGATGTTATTGCCCGCAAGACTTTTGAACTGGAAGGGTATTATCTGGGCAAGGGAATTGCCGCCGCCTGCAATCTGCTCAACCCCGAAAAGGTGATCGTCGGGGGTGGAATCTCCCAGGCTTTTGACCTGTTTGAGCAGTCGCTAAAAGACACCCTGCACCAATCCATCTACCAAAGGGCCAATCAAGGCATCGTCATAGAACCCTCACCCCTTTGCTGCCATGGCGGTTTGTTGGGTGCCGTTGCATTGGTGGCTAGAGCTCGCTTGCCTGAAAAGGGGGAAAACTATGTTTAACAGCCATCTAGCAGAATACAAGCAAGGGTTAATCAAAGCCATGGAGGAGATTCAAGAACAGGATTTTCAGAAGATCATAGCTTTGTTGCAGGAAACCTATCAAAACGACCGCCAGGTTTTTGTGGTGGGAAACGGGGGCAGTGCCGGAACCGCCAATCACTTTGTCTGTGATTTTGGCAAGAACGCCGTGCAGCACCCCGAAAAAAGGCGGTTTCGAATCCTTTCCCTCTGCGATAATGTGGAAAAAATCACGGCTTTTGGAAACGATGTCTCCTTTGAAGAAATTTTTCGCCAGCAGATGATAAACCTGCTCCATCCAAAGGATCTGGTGATTGTCATCAGCGCCAGTGGAAGCTCCCCCAATCTTGTCCGCGCCTGTGAGTACGCCAGGGAAAAAGGCGCTTCCATTGTTGCCCTTTCCGGCTTTGGAGGTGGAAAAATTCGAGAGTACGCAACGGCCGGCATCTATACCAACCTAAAAAGCTACGAACAGATCGAGGATTTGCACCTGATCATTCTTCATACGATTGTCTGTTTTTTTAAAAGCCATCCCGACTTGTTAAACCATGCAACTCCGACGGATCAGCCTCTTTGCGTCTAAGGTTCCCAACCCACCACATCCAAGAAAGCCCCTTTTGCGTGAAAAGTGCCGCAGAGCATATGCTCTGCGGCACTTTTGATGGCTGTTTATCCTACTACCCTGATTTCGCAGGTATCGTACTCCTTGGGATTGGAAACTGAGGTGACGGTAATCACAGCTTTTCCTTTTTTGTGGCAGGTGATAAAGCCCTGTTCATCCACACTGACCACCGAGGGATTGCTGGACTTAAAGGTGACGGAAAGATCGGTGGCATTGTCGGGACCAATGCTGTATTCCAGTTGGGTAATATCACCCACATAGGGCTCCATCTCGGAATACTCAAAGCTGATATAGTCCACCTTGATGGTCTTGGTGGTAACCTCCACGGTGCAGGTGGCAGTATAGCGCCCATCCTTGCTGGTTGCCGTAATCACGGCGGTGCCTGCACTTTTGGCCGTTACCTTGCCGTATTCATCCACCGTTGCCACCGATTGGCGGGAGGAGGTCCAGCTCACCCCTTTGTTGGTGGCGGTTTCCGGCTTGAAGTTGACATAGAGCTGTTGCTCGGTTCCCCGCTTCATATACAGCTTGGTCTGGTCCAGAGAAATGCCCTTGACGGCTATCTTGCCGCTGACCACCTCGACGGCGCAGGAGATGGAGTAGTCGTGGTTGGCGGTGTAGGCGTAAATTTCGGTATAGCCGGTGGATTTTGCCGTTACTTTTCCGTTGGAGTCCACCGTTGCCACACTGGTATCCTCGCTCTTCCACAACAAGTCGGTATTCTTCACCAGCCCCTTGTCCGAAGTAATTTTCAGGGTATAACTGGCGTTTTTCCCCAGAGTGACGTATTCGTCGTAAAACTCAATGTAGGAAACGCTTTTTAAAGAAGCTCCCGCCGTTTTAGTGGGTGGAACCACAGGCTCGGCATAGTCCTGCTCGCCGCCTCGCTCCACCACTTCCAGCTGGCAGACAGCGGTTACTCTGCCGTCTGCGGTGGTGGCGGTGATTTTGGCTTTGCCCAACTTGACCGCAGTCACTTTGCCCTGTGAGTTAACGGTAGCCACCGAGGTGTTGCTGCTCTTAAAGGTCATGCCGCTAAGGTCGGCATCCTCCGGATCAGAGATGAGCCTGAGAGTATAGGTGGCTCCCTCGTTGATCGCCAGCTCCTCGTTTTCAAAGACCAGATACTCCACCTGCGAGCTGCCCACCGAGGAATTGCCGGAATCGGTGGTGGGATCCACACCGCTACCCACACTCTGGGAGCCGGTGGTGGTCACCCCGGTATAGGCACTTTTCAGCCCTGCCGCCAAACCGTCGGCCAGACCGATGGCAATGGCCTGCTGGTATTCCTCTTTGATCAGCTTTTCATACTCGCCCTTGTTGGTCATAAAGCCGCATTCTGCCAAAATGGCGGGCATCTGGGGAGTGAGGGTAATGTGGTAGTAGCTCTGGCGGGCTCCCCGGTTTTCGCTGCCCAAACGGCTGCTGACCTGAGCGGCAATGGCAGCAGCGGTGTTTTTGCTGTAGGGATAGAAGTAATAGGCTTCGGTTCCTACGGCGGAGGCTCGGGTTCCGGTGTTGTTATGTACGCTGACAAAAAGGTCGGCATTAAAGGCTTCTGCCTGTCTGACCCGGTTTTGCAGGCTGGGGTTGCCGGAATTGTCAATAAGCAAAACAGTAGCGCCCCGGCTTTCCAGCTCGTCGGCCAGCATTTCGGCAATAGCCCGGTTGATGACCTTTTCGGGATAGGCCGCCAAGAATCCAAGGGCTCCCGTATCTGAGCCGCCGTGCCCCGCATCCACTGCAATTCTCGCTCCATTTAAAGAGGAGGGCGGAATATTAAACCGGAATACCAAATTCCCTTTGGAATCATAGTAGCCCTTAAACCCTAAAAATCCGCCACTTTTGGCCAGTGTGAGGGTTAAGTTGTCGCTGCCCCAGGTCGCCTTGGTAAAGAGGGGGTTTTGGTCGAGGCTTTGGCTTCCCCCGGGGTTTTTGTCGGTATTGTGGAAGGTAATGCCAAAGGTGGATCCCGTATATGCCACCTTGTAGGTCACCTTTTGAGCGGTTTTGATGGTGAGGTAGACATACCGGCCCTCTGTGCTGATGTGGAAGCCGGAAATGGCATTGCCTCCCACATAGTCGTTGGTGATGGCCTGAATATCCTTGGACTCCACCCGTAGGCCGGAGGCCAGTTTGTAAAACTGGAAGGACTCGCCTTTGCTGCTGACATAAGTAATTTCATCCCCCACGGCGTAGTCCATGGCGCCTTTGGGGATGGGGTAATAATTGGGGTTGGGAACATTGTCCAAGGTGTTGGGAGGATAGGTCCACGCCTGATCCGCCACCACCACCACGGGAACCCCGTTTTCCAGCTTGGCTTTTTTGTTTACCTTGACGGTGGCTCCCTTCAGGGATTTGGTGGTGCCCTGCCAGGCGGCGGTAATGGTGATGGCCCCCAAATTCTGCTCCTGCGTAGTACCGGCAGGGGCGGTGTAATACCCTACAAACCGCTTATAGTTGGAATCGCGAGCCGCCTCATCCTCGGCGGATTCATCAATTTCCATCGCTACCGTACTGCCCCCGATGGTGGCGTAAACTTCCGCATCCTCGTAGGCCAGTGCGGAAATCTTAATGCTCATATTTCCATCGGTGGAGATGGTTCCGGTGGGTGCAACCTCCTTGAGAATTTCAATATTCCGTGTAATCTTATAGGTGAGTGTCTTGCTTTTATGGACAATGGTAAAGGTGTTTTCTCCACCCTTTAAATCAAATTTAACGGTAAAGTAACCGGAAGCGTCGGTGGTGATTTCCTGGCCGTTAATGGTGACGGGAGAGGTGGGGTCGGATGCTCCCGTAAAGGTAACCGACGGTTCCTGGGTGGTGTAGGTGGTTTGGGTGGGTTTGGTAATGGCCAGCTCGGTGAGGACATGCTCGCTTTTGACCTCTCCCTTATAGTACTTGACCAGAGTGGCGGTGGTGTCCTGGGGATTGGCCACCAGCCGGGAAAGAGAGTTGAAGACGCTGCCGGAATAGCCGGGCAGACCGCTGGCACGAATCACTTGACGGGTCAGTTGGTCGTAGGAGCCCCAGCCGGTATTTTGGGTGCAGGCTTTGCTGGCGGCATGAACCACAAACATGGGCACCCCACTGCGCCTTGCCACATCGGCCCACCAGGTCACCACGGTTTCAAAGGGCTCGTTGGGATCGGTGAGGGAGGAGAATGCCTTGACGGCTACAAAATCTACCACGCCGTCCTCTACAAAGGCCTTGGTGTCGGCATTGCCGTTGCCAAGGGAAGAAAAGCTCACCGATTTGACAGCCACGCCCCCCTCCTGCTCGGCGTCACTGGCCCACACAGCGTCGGCCAATAGTCCCACTTGAATGTTGGGGGCATAGTGGCGGATGGTGTTGCTCATGTTGCGCACCATGGCGGCGGGGGTCTGACGCAAGAAGTTGTCGTAGCCAATGGCCCCGCCCGTCATCAGATAACCGATGTAGTTCTGCTCCTCATTGGTTGGTTGGGTGTAACCATCCATGAGAATGGCATCGGGCGCATATTTTTCGGCAAATTCCCGCAGGTTGGCGGTCAGCTTATCGATGGTGCCCGCTCCCAATGTGAGGGAAGCACCGCCGCTTTTCCCTTGAAAGAGGGATGCGTCAAAAATGGCGTAGACATAAAGCCCCTGGTTTCGGGCCGCGTCCACCACATATTCCATCACATCAAAGCCCACCTCCAGCCGGGGAGCGCCAGAGGTTTCAAAAATCACCTTGTCATTATAAACGGTGTCGATAATCACCGAGTTCATGGTCAGCTTGGCGGCTTCCTCCACCGCCTTGTCCACCTCCGCCTGAATGGCGCTGGGAGTGGCGGTAAGGCTGGTTAAAAAGTCTGAACCCGGCACCAGATAAACGCCCCGCATCTCACCGGGAACGTTATAGACCGGTTCTATGATCTCCGGCTCGGGCTCCAGCTCGGCGGGAAGCAGCTCGTCCAAATCAGGTACAGGCTCCCCTTCCGAAATATCGGCAGTCTCGGGCTGCTCAATGGGAAGACCGCTGCCTGCGGCTCCGTTGAGCAAAATGCCGGCTACCACTCCCGAAACCAGGGTAAGAGAGAGAAAGATGGTTCCTACCATCATCCCCAACTTTTTCTTACTTTTAAACAGCTCACTCAAAATACGCAGCCCCCAAATTGGTTGATGGAACAAAGATGAATCCGCTGCAAAACAGCTTGTCCGCAAAATGACCGGCCCGCAGGCCGCTGTGAAAGGATCTGAGTCTGTGATTTTTAGCTTACTACAGTAAAGTCTTTAAATTCTCGTATTCCTTGCCCACATGGGTGGCAACTCCCTGCTCCGGTGCAAACAGAGAATCGTACCGATACAGAACAAAGCCCTTGTAACTGCTCTGATTGCGGGCGGTTTTTACCATTCTGGCCAGCAAGTCGGTATGGTTTAACCACTCGTTTTTGCCGGTGCCGGCCCACTGGTCGGGTGCTCCCACCTTGTAGGCGGCAAGGCCCACATAAAGATCCACGTCTTTGCAGGTTACCATGTTATTCCAACTCTCCAAAGTCTCTTGGTAGGGTTGGGCCTGGTTTTGATATCCAAAGTAAATCTGCGGGCAGATGTAATCGCAATAGCCGGGAGTGGAAGCAATTTTGGCAACATCCAAAAACAGGGCGTTGTAGTTGTTGTAGACACTGGACTGTGGACTGATACCGAAGAGTACGTCAGGATCCTCCTCTTTGATGGCGGAGTACATCGCCTTGAGCAGGGTTTCTACATTTCGCCTGCGCCAATCAGCCTGGGAAAGCTGGCCTCCCCCGTTGACATAAGCCCGGTAAGAAGATGCGTCAAAGCTCATATCCACTGCACCGGTAGCGGTGGTGGGATAAAAGTAGTCGTCAATGTGGATGCCGTCCACGTTGTAGTTTCGGACAATTTCCCGAACCCCGTTGATAATTAAATCCTGGGCCTTTTTGCTGGCAGGATTGTAGGAAGTGACGCCGTTGTGGACAATGACTGCGCTGTCTCCGGCGGAGAGCCACTTGACGGCGGGGTTGGTGTCGCAGATAGCATACTTGCTGTTGGCATTTCGGATGCGGTAAGGGTTGAGCCACGCTTCAATCCGCAGGTTTCTGGCATGGGCCTCCTCCACCATGATGGCCAGAGGATCAAAGCCGGGATCCACCCCTTCCACGCCGGTGCAGAGGTAAGACCAGGGATAATACTGGGACTTGTATATGGCATCGGCAAAGGGGCGAACATGAACAATTACCGTGTTCAGTCCGTAAGCCGCACAGTTGTCAAAAACGCCCCGAATATTCTTGGTAAACTGCTCTTTACTTTGGTTGGTCAGCAAGCCATTTAGCTCCAGATAGGAAATCCAAACAGCTCGCACCTCCCCTTTTACCGCCTGCATTCGAACACCGGATTTGTCCAGCAAAGGCAAGCTGGGTTCTTCCCCTTCAGATGAGGAAGTGGCGACATTGGAGGGTTCCGGGGCCACAGAAGATTCCGGCGGGGCAGAAGGCTCCGAGATGGGGGCAGGTTCCGGTGCGACGGAAGACTCCTGAGCAGAAGAAGGTTGTTCCACCCGGGAAGACGGGGAATCATCGGAATTCTTTCCAGGAGTCAGCAGATCGTCGACGGAGGGCGCCTCCGGCTGATAGGGGATGGACGATTCCGATGCCCAGGGGTCGGTCAGCACCACCTTGCCCGAAGATGCCGACTGGGACGTTTTATCTGTAAGGGTGCGGTCCGCACAGCCGTTTAACAGCAGGATACCAATAAGTAAAACAATACAACACCGAACAAGGCGGGATTTCTGCATAGGTTTGCTCCTTTAAAAATGATCACACTACCCTGAATTGGCGCATTGAGCCGCAGGTAGAATTCGATTGGATTGCATCGATAAAGTCTCTTTCGCATATTCACATCGTCAGCCAGATGAAAAGCTATTATTCACTTTGGAATAACAAACCCGTGGCTGACCAACTCTCTACTATAAAGTGCACCTTCTGTGTCGTTTTGTTGCGATTGCAGGTTCTTTTGCTGAAAAACTGAAAATGAGACTCAAAACTTGTCCCGAAAAGCATCCCAGAGATATTATATAATATTCTACCCTCATGGAATACTATGCCTGCTCCTTCAGAGCAGTACCAGGGGGATTAGAGGATTAATTTTTTCCCTGTGCATCAACCGCACTGCCTCATTTTCCATTTGGTTTGACAGCTATTTTGGCAGTACAGTCCCAGGATGAGAGAAAGACCTGCCTAAATTCCACTTTTCCAAAATCCGCCTTGGAGTGCCAGTACTTTTCTGCTATACTATTTGAGAGCGTTTTGTGTGGTATCCCTTGTGTTGGCAGAATAACCCACAAAACATCTGAAGTCTTTTGACTGTGGCCACATTACATTATATTGAGAACAGGATGATCATTTTTGCTGCAAGCCTTTATCGATTTTTTCACCAGTTTTATTCCCCCTTGGCTCACCTGCTTTTTTATTTCCGCATTGCCGGTTCTGGAGCTGCGGGGAGGCCTGATTACCGCTTCGCTGTTGGGGGTTCCTTGGGTACAGGCCACAGTCGCTTGCGTTTTGGGCAATGTTCTGCCCATACCGGTTATTTTGCTGTTTGTCCGCAAAGTTCTGACCTGGCTGGGCCGAACCAAAACCTTTGGCAGAGTGGCCTCTCACTTTGAGAGGGTAGCTCTGAGCAGAGGGGGAGAGCTGATCGAAAAATACCCAAACCGGGTTATGTTCGGCCTGTTCGTCTTTGTGGCCATTCCCCTGCCTATGACCGGCGCCTGGACCGGCTCTTTGATTGCCGCCTTTTTGGGGCTGCCTGCGAGGCGCTCCTTCCCCCCCCTCGCCATGGGAGTGCTCTGCGCTGCCTGCATCATGTTGTTGCTGGCCTACGCCTTCCCTTCTCTCATGGGCTTTCATGTATAGGTTCTGGTTAAAGGCAAGTGTTTCTTCCCACGGCTCCTCCAGCTTGGGGGAAGGTGAAGGGAGATGGTAGCGTGAAAAGCATTCGAATTATCGGGATAGACCCGGGTTACGCCATTGTAGGCTGGGGAGTGGTGGATTATACCGGAAGCTCCTTCCGAACTGTAGATTATGGAGCCATTCTCACCAAGGCCGGCCTGCCCTTTGAACAGCGGCTGGAGATGATTTACCGGGAGCTCTCTGAGATATTGGAGCGGTATCGGCCGGTATCTTTGGGACTGGAGAAAATCTATTTTACCAAAAATAAAACCACCGGTGTGGACGTAGCGCAAGCTCGGGGGGTTATTCTGCTTTGTGCTCGCCAGCACCGGCTTTCCATCGGCGAGTACACCCCCCTGCAGGTGAAGCAGGCGGTGACCGGCTACGGAAAAGCCGAAAAAAATCAGGTAATGCAGATGACCAAAATGCTGCTGGGCCTGCCGGCTTTGCCCAAACCCGACGACACCGCCGACGCTTTGGCCATGGCCATCTGCCACGCCCATTCCTGCAGCTCTCTGCTGACCAGCGGTTGGGTGATTCATCCATAAAACAGCGGTCCTGCTCCTTTGGCGGGGCCGCTTTGCAATGCTACATCCCAAAGATCACTCGCACCATGACGGCGCTCATCACAAATCCCACCAAATCGGCGGTCAGGGATGCCGGCAGAGTGTGGCGGGTTTTGGTCACCTTGATCGCCCCATAATAAACGGCAATGGTGTAAAAGGTGGTTTCGCTGGAGCCTTCCATCACGCTGGCCACCCTTCCGATAAAGCTGTCGGGACCGTAGGTGGCTAAAATATCATTAAAAATCACCATCGCTCCGCTGCCCGAAATCGGGCGAAGGATGGCCAGGGGCACCACTTCGCCGGGCAACAGAAGATACTTTGCAATGGGGTCAAAGAGGCGAACCAGCAGATCCAAAGCGCCGGAAGCTTTAAACATTCCCACACAGGTCATAAGAGCAACCAGAGAGGGCAAAATGTTCACCGCTGCTCCCAGTCCCTCTTTGGCGCCATCCAAAAAAACGGCAAAAACATCCACTCCCTTGTAGATGCCATACACTAAAATGCCGCAGAGCACCAGGGGAATCATCAAATCATTTATGCTCACGAATCGTTCTCCTTCGCCTTTTGTTGCGGCTGCTGCCCTCTAACAGTTTTGCCACCAGAATGCCGGAGAGAATGGAGGCACCCGAGGCCACCCAAGTGGCCGGCATGATTTCCATAGGGGCCACCGATCCGGCATTGGCCCGCAACAGAGCGGTGGTGGTGGGAATCACCTGCAGAGAAGCCGTGTTGAGCACCACAAACATGCACATATAGTTGCTGGCTTCCGGGCTGTGCCGGTTGAGAAGATCCAACTGGCCCATGGCGGCGATGCCCAGCGGGGTGGCAGCATTGCCCAGCCCCAATAAATTGGCGGAGATGTTCAGACACATAGCCTGGGCTGCGCCACTGTCCGGGGGCAGACCTTTAAACAAAATCCGCACCACCGGTGCAAACAGCTGGCTGATTTTTTCGGTGAGCCCCGCCTTTTGCGCTATCCTCATCATGCCGCTCCAAAGACACATGGACCCCGCCAGTATAATGGCCAACTGTATCGCCGAACCGCATTCTGTAATGGCTGCGTTGGATACGGCGTCCATCCGTCCAAGCCCCAGGCCGAACACCAAGGAGGCCGCAATCAAACCGGTGAAAATCCATTTCATCATGGCGCTTGTCTCCCTTATCTGCTTTGTACATCTTATGAATCAAAGCAGCGCAAACATTCCTTTGAAAAAACAGAAAAGACGTTGACAAATATATGGATTCGAGCTATAATGACAAATACCAGCCAAAAAATGGAAGTTTTTTTAATGGTAGGACAATCATTTGTTGTGGATATAAAAGGAGACTGATATGAAATCTACAGGAATTGTGCGGCGGGTTGATGATTTGGGAAGAATTGTCTTACCCCGCGAACTGCGAAAAGTGTTGGAAATCAACGAAAGGGACGAGTTGGAGATTTTTATGGAGGGCAACTCCATTGTATTGCAAAAACATCAGCCCAACTGCATTTTTTGCGGCAACTCCAACGGCATTAAAGCCTTTAAAGGTAAAAACGTCTGTGCAGACTGCTTCAAGGAATTGACAAGCAAGGAGTAGCAGGATTCGTCCATACATAGGTGCGTACCAAGCCAATGGTTTGTTGTCATGCACTCCCCCATTCGAACAGGCAATCCCCAAAGGGACTGCCTGTTTTTTCACCTTTTCTGGGCGTATCGATGCGAATCAGAGCATCCAACAGCTTATGGGAAGATGATACTACTTTTTTCTCCTTCATCTGACAAAACCGTTTGCTATACTAATGCAGTATGACCACATGGATTTCCCACGCTTTGAACCTTCCTATAAGTAATTATAGAATTTAACAAGAAATTCCGTGGATGCTATGCAAAATTTAAGGAATCTGTCAAATTTCCCTTGTAAATGGGTGTGGCAATTGGTAAAATACTTTAAAAAGGGAAGGATTCAGCTTTTTTCACAAATATACAATTGGAAACCCAAGCAGAAACGAGGGATGTTAAAATGTCTGTTGCCAAAAAAACAGCCCAGTCCCTGAACGCTTTTGCCCGAGGTGAAAACTATAGGATCCACCAAACTCTGGGAAACCATTGGGAAAAGCGGCGGGGAAAACAGGGAGTGGTGTTTCGCACTTGGGCGCCCAATGCGGAAAAAGTATCTGTGGTAGGCGACTTCAACAACTGGAATCCGGAAAAGAATCCCTGTGTCCTGCTGGAGGATACCGGGGTGTGGGAAGCTTTTGTTGCCGGAACAAAGCCTTACGACGCCTATAAATATGCCATTACCGGAAAAAATGGGCAAACGGTACTGAAATCCGATCCCTTTGCCCTGCATTTTGAAACACCCCCTGCCAATGCCTCTAAAGTGCTGGAGCTTCCCCCCTTTCCCTGGACCGATTCTCTCTGGATGGAACAGCGGGCTGCCAAAAACCACTTCCAAAGCCCTATGAATATCTATGAGCTTCACTTGGGTTCCTGGCGGCGTTACCCCGACGGTGCTCCCTTTGACTACGTTAAACTGGCCAAAGAGCTGGCTTCCTATCTCAAGGAGATGGGGTACACCCATGTGGAGCTGATGCCCATTACAGAGCACCCTTACGACGGTTCCTGGGGATACCAGGTGACCGGTTATTTTGCCCCCACCTCCCGCTACGGCACTCCCTCTCAATTTAAAGAGTTTGTCAACATCATGCACCGGGCAGGAATCGGGGTGCTGATGGATTGGGTGCCCGCCCACTTCCCCAAAGATGCCCACGGACTGTACGAATACGACGGCGGCCCCTGTTACGAGTATGCCGACCCCAAAAAAAGCGAGCACAGCGGCTGGGGAACCCGCGTGTTCGACTTTGGCAAGCCTCAGGTGCGCAGCTTTTTGATTTCCAGTGCCTTGTTCTGGATTGAGGAGTATCACATTGACGGCTTGCGCCTGGATGCGGTGGCCTCCATGCTCTATCTGGACTACGACCGACAGCACACCGGCTGGACGCCCAATATTTACGGCGGACGGGAAAATTTAGAAGCGGTGGAATTTTTGCAGCACTTCAACCAGGCCATTCTCACCCTGCACCCCGACGTTTTGATCATAGCCGAAGAGAGCACCGCATGGCCTCTGGTTACCAAGCCTCCCCATGTAGGGGGATTGGGCTTTCACTTTAAATGGAACATGGGTTGGATGAACGATATCCTTCACTACACTTCCCTGGAGCCTGTTTATCGGCCCTTCAATCACGATAAGCTCACCTTTTCCATGTTTTACGCCTTTTCGGAAAATTTTGTGTTGCCCATCTCTCATGATGAAGTGGTTCACGGCAAGCGCTCCCTCATCGAGAAGATGCCGGGAGATTACGCCACCAAATTTGCCGGAGCCAGAACGTTCTTAGGCTATATGATGAGCCATCCCGGCAAAAAGCTGTTGTTTATGGGATGCGAATTTGCCCAGTTTATCGAGTGGGACTACCAGAAAGAACTGGACTGGCTGCTGCTGGATTATGAAAGCCACCGCCAGTTTCAACACTATGTAAAAACCCTCAACCACTTTTACCTCAAGCATCCCTGCCTGTGGCAGGTGGAGGACAGTTGGGAAGGGTTTCAATGGGTGGTCTCCGACGATACCAGCCAAAGCGTGGTGGTCTTTCGCCGCATTGACGAAACGGAAAACGAGCTGGTGGTGGTCTGCAACTTTGCACCTATGGCACACAGCAATTACCGCTTCGGTGTCAAAGCCGCGCGCAGCTATACCCGGGTTCTCTGCTCCGACGATATCGAGTTTGGCGGCGCGGGAACTTTTGAGCAAACCCGATACCCTTGCGAAAAAATTCCCATGCACGGGTATGACCGAAGTATCAGCATTCAGCTCCCCGCCTTAAGCGTCTGCTGGTTTAAGCCGGTAGGCCTGCAAAAGCGCAAGCCCATCTCCGCTTTAAAGGCCACTTCCTCCCCATCCTCTTTGCGGAAATGAGCCCCAAAAACAGCCGTCCCCTCTGCAGAGGCGGTTAAAAAAGCAGAGTATCCGCCAAGGCTTGCAAGGACGGCATGGCCCACCGGCTCCATCGGCAATTTATCCTCCTATCAGAAGGGAATGAACGGCTTGTTAAAGCATCATAAGAAAAAATGGATTGCCATGATTTTAGCCGGCGGACAGGGCAGCCGGCTTCTTTCCCTGACCAAGCGGCTGGCCAAACCCGCGGTGCCCTTTGGCGGCAAATACCGCATCATCGACTTTACCCTTTCCAACTGCGTCAACTCCGGCATCGATACAGTGGGGGTGCTCACCCAGTATCAGCCCCTGTTGCTCAACGAGTATATCGGCAATGGGCAGCCCTGGGATCTGGATCGGGTACACGGCGGCGTATTTGTGCTGCCCCCCTATCAGCAAAGTTCCGGTTCCGACTGGTATACCGGCACCGCCAACGCCATCTACCAGAATCTACATTTTATCCAGCGCTACGATCCCGATTATGTTCTGATCCTTTCGGGGGACCACATCTACAAAATGGACTACTCCAAGATGCTCCGGTTCCACCGTCAGAACAAGGCGGACTGCACCATTGCTGCTCTGGAGGTTCCCCGACACGAGGCCAATCGTTTTGGAATTCTGGCCAGCGATGAACAGGGGCGGATCACCAGCTTTGAGGAAAAGCCGGCCCAGCCCAAATCCAATATGGCCTCCATGGGCATCTACATCTTTTCCACCAAAACCCTTATCCGCTATCTGGAAGAGGATGCAAAGAACGAAGCATCCTCCAAGGATTTTGGCAAAAACATCATCCCGGCCATGCTGACAGCGGGAGCCCGTCTCTTTGCCTACCCCTTTGAAGGCTATTGGAAGGACGTGGGCACCATCGACAGCCTGTGGGAAGCCAATATGGACCTGCTGAACCCCTCCAAGCCCTTGGATTTGGGGGATCCCCAGTGGAAAATCTATGCCCGCAACGCCGTTCGGCCCCCGCAATATGTAGGCTATAACGCCGTGGTACAGAACTCCATTGTCACCGAAGGAGCGGAAATCTATGGCGAGGTGGATTTTTCCGTGCTCTTTGCCAAAGTAGTGGTGGAACCGGGAGCCATTGTGCGGGACAGCATCATCATGCCGGGCACCATCATCCGCTCCGGAGCGGTGGTAGACTACGCCATCATTGCGGAAGGTTGCGAAATTGAGAAAGGTGCCAGAGTAGGCTCCCGTCCAGAGGATACGCCGGACAAATCCCAGTGGGGCGTTACCGTCATTGCGGAAGGGGTCACCGTGGCCCCGGGAGCGGTGGTTCCTGCCAAAGCAGTGGTGGACGGCCATTGGACCATCGGCCCCCGGGATGATGCTTTGGACGCTGCAAGTTCTGCCGAGGAAGTTGGAAAGGTGGTGAGGGCATGAAGAATCTGTTGGGCATTGTGTTTTCCAACACACACCAGGCTATCATCAGCGAGCTGACCCCTCACCGCTGTATGGGCTCCCTTCCGGTGGGAGGCCGATACCGCCTGATTGATTTTGTCCTCTCCACCCTTGCCAATTCCGGCATTGAGGACGTGGGGGTCATCACCCAAACCAACTATCAAAGCCTGATGGACCATCTGGGCAACGGGCGGGAATGGGATCTTTCCCGCAAGACAGGGGGACTTGTCATCCTCCCCCCCTTTTCCCGCACCGAAAGCGGCATGTATCGCGGGCGCATCGATGCTCTTTACGGCATTTTGGAGTATCTGCGCTCCAGCCCCGCCTCCCATGTCATCCTCTGCGATTGCGATATGCTCTTTAACACCACCTACGACGATATGCTCCTTTCCCACATCGATAGCGGAGCGGATATCACCGTATTATACAAAAAAATGCCCTTGGAAAAGGATGCTCCCAAGGACACCTGCGTTCTTTCCCTGGCGGAGAACGGGCGGGTGCAGGATGTGATGATAGCCCCTCCTCTCACCGGGGAGCAAAACATCTATCTTAATATTATGATTCTTTCCAAAAGCCTGCTGGAGTATCTGGTGAGCAGCTGCTACAGCCGCAACCAGTATTCCCTCGAGCGGGACATTCTGCAGGCAAAGGCGGGGCAGTACCATATCCATGCCTACGAGTACACCGGGTATGTCAGCCGGCTTTCCTCCCTGCAAACCTACTATGACGCCAATTTAGCTCTGCTGGATCCCCAGGTGCGCCGGCAGCTCTTTCCCCGGGATATGCCCATCTACACCAGAGTGCGGGATGATGCTCCCGTTCGTTACGGCCTGGGCTCCAAGGTTTCCAACTCTCTGCTGGCCGACGGTTGTGTGGTGGAGGGGGAGGTGGAAAACAGCGTCCTTTTCCGGGGAGTAACGGTAGGCAAGAAGGCGAAGGTAAAAAACAGCATCGTCATGCAGGGCACCGTCATTGGTGAAAACTCCCATCTGGAGTGGGTGATGACTGACAAAAACGTCACCGTGCGAAAGGACCGCACGCTGACCGGTTTTCGCACCTACCCTGTTTATATTGCCAAGGGTTCGGTGATATAGCATTTTCTGCTGTCGGCAACCAAACAAAGGAGTGGAGTGACCTTGAACATACTACTTGCCGCCAGCGAGGCAGTTCCCTTTGTCAAGTCGGGGGGGCTGGCCGATGTGGCCGGTTCTCTGGCAAAGGCAATTCGCAGCCGCTCTCAGGCCTGTCGGGTAGTTCTGCCCCTATACAGCGACATTCCCCAGCAGCTTCGGGCCGGCATGAAGGAGATTGCCCGTTTTCGAGTGGAATTGGCATGGCGCAACCAGTACTGCGGCGTTTTGCAAGCCACCTACAACGGGGTCAAATACTATTTTCTGGACAACGAGTACTACTTTAAGCGCAGCGGACTGTACGGCTTTTACGACGATGGGGAGCGGTTTGCCTTCTTTTCCCGGGCTGTTTTGGAAATGCTCCACCACATTGATTTTGAGCCGGAAATCATCCACTGCAACGACTGGCAAACCGCCCTGGTTCCCGTCTTTTTGGATGTGTTCTACCGGCAGAGTGAAAAGCACCGGAGCATCAAAACGGTCTTCACCATCCACAACATCCAGTATCAGGGAATCTTTGGGTTGGAGATCATCCAAGATGTGCTGGGGTTGCCGGAACACGCTCATGGCATGGTGGAATACCAAGGCAACTGCAACTACATGAAGGCCGCCATTGAGCAGTGCAACCTTTTGACCACCGTTTCCCCCACCTATGCCCAAGAGCTGACCGACCCCTGGTTTGCCCATGGCCTACATACCCTGCTGGCCCAAAAACGGGATAAGATGCGGGGAATTCTGAACGGCATCGACCAAAAGGCTTACAACCCCTCCACCGACCCCCATCTGATTCAAAATTACACCGCCTGCGATCTTTCGGGAAAGGCGGCCTGCAAACAGGCTCTTCAACAGGAGATGGGGCTGGAGCAAAATCCGGCGCCCCTTCTCATCGGTATGGTCACCCGTCTGGCGGATCACAAGGGGTTGGATCTGGTGCAGTGCGCCTTCTCCCGCCTGATGGAACGCCAAGTACAGTTTGTACTACTGGGGTCGGGAGATGGGCAGTTGGAACAGTTCTTCCGGGAGGCGGCCAGCCGTTATCCCGGCAGGGTGGGCATTCACATTGGCTTTGATGAAGCCCTTGCCCGGCGGATTTACAGCGGGGTGGATCTTTTTCTAATGCCCAGCCGCAGCGAACCCTGCGGTTTGGCCCAAATGATTGCCATGGGTTACGGCACCATTCCCGTGGTTCGCTCCACCGGCGGTTTGCGGGACAGTGTCCGGGATTTTGGCGGAGAAAACGGCAACGGCTACACCTTCCTTTCCTATCATGCCGACGATATGCTGGATGCCATTTGCCGCGCCTGCCAGGACTTTGCCAATCCCCAGCTCTGGACCGAGCACTGCAAAGTAGCCATGGCCTGTGACTTTGGGTGGGGCCGTTCCGCTTTGGAGTACATTTCCCTTTATCGGAGTCTATTGTCCATGTAATACATTATTTCAAATATTTTTTGTATAAAAACAACCAAATCCGTCCATACTTTCCACACGACATTGGAGAGAGGACGGATTTGTTCTATGAAGCGTTGGGAGCTTTCCCTTATCATCGGTATGATCACGGCGGTGATCTTTACCTCCTTTGGGGCCTTTGGAGCAGAGTGCCGGCAGGTCAGCCAACAGGTGTTGCGATTGCATGTGCTGGCCAATTCCGACAGTCCCCAAGATCAGGCTTTGAAGCTTAAAGTGCGGGATGCCGTGCTGGCAGGCACAGCCGGACTGTTTGAAACCGGCTCGGACAAAGAAGCCTTGATGGCACTGACCCAGGAGCATCTACAGGAAATAGAGTCGATTGCCGCCAACACCCTGCGGGAAAACGGCTTTTACGATGGGGTAAGGGCCGAGCTGGTTCATATGTATTTTGAGACTCGGGATTACCAAGACATTACCATGCCCGCCGGATATTACGATGCGGTGCGCCTAACCATCGGCGCAGGAAAAGGGCAAAACTGGTGGTGTGTCATGTTCCCCCCCATGTGTATCCCCGCCGCCAGTGCCTCCCCCCTGCCTTTGGAGGAGCAGCTGGCTCATCTGGGAGAGGAAACCCAATATGTGCCCCGGTTTGCTGTGGTGGAGCTGATCGAAAGCCTTCTGGTGCAAGAAGAAACTGCCCCATTGGAGGAGGTACTCGCAGCATCTGCTCAGCCCTAATTTCAAACAGGAGCGGATGTATGAACGTCCGCTCCTGTTTTGCATCCCACTGCTTTTCCGCTAGCCGGCTGCACCGGTGGAAAGGCATTTTTTTATTTGTTGGAGGTAAGGCGGATGCTGTTTAAATCCTCTAGATTTTCGAACCGCTGGTTTCCCACCAGCCCGGTGACAAAATAGAGCCCGCTTTGCCGGTCGAATTGAATTTCGTGAAGGATTCGAAAGCCCTCGATTTCGCTTGTGTTGGCCACATGAATGCGGGGGCCGGTGCATCGGAAGGTAACCTCTCCAATTTGAATGTGATCGTCATCCACGAAGCTGACCTCCAGCTCCTGCCGGATTAGCTTCCGCACGCTTTTTTCCACCTTATCCAAGTCAAAGTCAGGAGGCTCCATAAACTGGAGAACAAAACCGTGGTGAACATCCCCATGCTTAAAGAAGGTATTTGGCTGAAAGCCAAACTCATCGATCAGCACCATGGTAGACAGGTCCTCTGCGGTGTGGGCCATTTTGCGGTAACGAATGGAGGCGTGGACAATATCGGCAATATCTTGGGGCAGAGGCCCGAAGATATTGGGCCGGGTGACAATGACCTCCTCCCCAATGCCCACAATTAAGTCGGCGCTCTGCTTTAGCAGGGGAGCCACCAGCTCAAAATGCTCCACCACCACCCGCTTGCCCAAATCCACCGCCTTTTGAATGGCTGCTGCCAAATCGCCCACCTGCATAAAGGCCTGCTCAAAACGAATATCCACATGGTAGGTGTGGGAAGTAAAAAATAAGTTTCCACTGATATCCAGCAAAGGCAAAGGGCGAATGTTGACTCCGTTGTCGTCGTTGGTCAGCTCCAACCCGGGAAACATCCCCTTGACCAGCAGGCTTTTTCCAGAGCCGGGACTGCCTACAATGCCGATGAGCAGATCCTTTGCATTGAGATACTTCTGGGAAATTTGGTATCCCAGATTGAGAATCCGCTGCTCCCCTCTGGGAGCAAAGTAAACGGAATATCTCAACTGATCGTGTGAGAGGTTGAAAGCCATAGGTTGCCCTCCTGATGTTTTAAGGTGGTGGTGCTGCGCCTACAAACCTAATTGACAACAAAATCTAGCGCTATTATACTATAAATGCAGGATCTTGGCTATACCACCAGGGTATCCACTGTATTCTGCCACCCAACCATCCACCAAGCCAATGGTTTTTACAACCCATCATTGGAAGTTGCTAAGGATAGGAGCAGGAATCTGAAAATGCAAAGCACCCGCGCTCTTTTTAACAATCGTGCGGCTACCTGGGATCAGCTTCATACCCACGACCCGGCTAAAATCTCCCTTATGCTGGCTCTTTCCGATCTTTCACCGGGGATGGATTTTTTGGATGTGGGTTGCGGCACCGGTGTTTTGGAACCCTACCTGCTGGGCTATCAGCCCCGGCGGGTGGTGGCGGTGGATTTTGCGGAAAAAATGATTGATATCGCCCAAAAAAAGCTGCAGGATCCTAGGGTAGAGTTTCTTTGCGCCGATATTTTTACCCTACAGGGCGAACTGTGCGACTGCTGCTTTTTATACAACACCTTCCCCCACTTTAAGGACCCTCATCGGCTGCTGCAGCATCTTTCCACCTTGATTCGCCCCGGTGGAAGACTGAGCATTTCTCACACCCGGGGTAAAGCGGGAGATGCCTTTCGGGGACAGGTGCTCTACGGACATCCGGTGCATCCCAACCAGGGTTTGGTCAATTTGATGCGCCCTTACTTTCATGTAGATGCTGCCGTGGATAACGACGCCCTCTTTTTTATTTCCGGTATTCGTCGGGCTTAATGATACGGTTTTGTGCTCCCGACACCGGCCCTGCCACTTTCATGTAGTGCTTCCGTCGTAAACATAAGCCGCTATTGAAAAGAGTGCAAATGACCCATCAAAGTCAGGAAGGGAAGAAAGCGACCGCAACGTTCCAACAAAAAGGTGGTGACTTTCATGAAACTGGAGCTGGTGCAAAAGCAAAAGCAGGTGATCACCCTGCAGATGCAGCAATCTCTCAAGATTCTTCAGATGAACGCCCTGGATCTGGAGCAGTATATTCAGAACGAAGTGCTGGAAAACCCGCTGCTGGAACTGGAAATGCCGGCGCAGGAAGAAGATCCCGGAGAAGCTCGCTTAAAAAAGCTGGAGTGGCTGGAGTCTATGGACAACTCCAACACCTACCAGTACGCCTCTTTTTATCCGGAGGACTCCGGCGAATCCCCCTTGTATGAAAAGAAGGCTCAGGATTCGTTAACCGATGTGTTGCTGCAGCAGTTGCCCGGCTTTAGGCTGGACCGCGCCTTGGAGCTGCTGGTGCGCCGCATCATTGAAAATTTAGATGAAAACGGCTATTTGACCTGTACCAAAGAACAGTTGGCCCTTTTTCTTAAAGTTACCCCTCAAAAGCTGGAAGAAGCCTTAACGGTGCTGCACCGAATGGATCCTCCGGGGGTGGGAGCCGAGGATTTGCGGGAATGCCTTTTGATTCAGGCCCATCGAATGGAACATCCCTCTCCCCTTCTTTTCACGCTGATCGAAAGTCACCTCGACACTCTGGCCAAAAACCATCTGGACAAGCTGGCACAGGATTTGAACGTCACCATCGGGGAAGTGAAAGAGGCTCGAACCCAGCTTTTAACCCTCAACCCCAAACCGGGAAACGGCTACTGCGCCTACAACGCCATTCCCTATATCCGTCCCGATCTGTTTGTGGTACACTTTGAGGGCCGCTTTGAAATAATTTACAACGACTACCATCAGCCCAAAATTACTCTCAATGCCTTTTACCGCAATTTTGCCAACAGCGAGGACAAAGAAGCCACCGCTTACATAAAGGAACGGCTGCAAAAAGCCGAACACCTCATCGCCTCCATCCATCAGCGGAAAACCACCATCTTAGATTGTGCCGGCTCCATTGTTCGGCGGCAGACCCGGTTTTTCAAAGAGGGGCCGGGCCATCTGGCGCCTATGACCTTAGCCGATGTGGCGGAGGATTTGGATATTCATCCATCCACCGTCAGCCGAGCCATTAGCGACAAGTATCTGCAATGTCAGTGGGGCACCTACCGCTTGGGGGATTTCTTTTCCCGAAATGTCAGCAAACATTCCGAGAACACCTCTCAGGATATGGCCATCACCCAATTGCAGCACATTATCGAGGAGGAAAACCCCAAAAAGCCTTTTTCCGACCAGCAACTGGCCCAGCGGCTGGAACAGCTGGGGATTAGCATCTCCCGGCGCACCGTAGCAAAATACAGGAATTTGGCGGGAATTCCCCCCGCCTCGGGGCGAAAAAAGTTCTAAGCAGGGCAAAGTGCTATATAAATAGGATTTTACCTTGAAAAACTTGTCATAAATTGTTATGCTGGAAAGAGGTTGTTTCACTTCATTGGATAAGGAGGCTGGATGTGTGACAAACCATCCCTATATCGACTATCAAGCCGGCCTTTCCCGGGTGAGGAATAACCAACCGCTTTACCTGCGTCTTTTGGGAATGTTTGCCGACAGCGAGGAATTTCAGAAACTGGAGGATGCCATAGCGGCAGGAGATACCGATGAAGCAGCCCGTGCGGTTCATGCCATCAAGGGAATGAGTGGGAATCTTGCCCTTGCCAAAGTGTTTGATATCACTTCCCGGCTGCTGGTTCAGTGCCGGCAAAACAGAGTTGATCCGGCTTTGGTGGAGGAGTATCGGCAAGCCTTGGCGGAAACTCTGCACCAAATCCAGGATTTGATCCCCTCCCCTTCCCGCAGCTGATTTTCCCTTTGCTCACTATTTATTCTTTTTGACCCGGACGCCTAAGGCGTCCTTTTTTTTGGTTGTGAGAACACAGCCGGCTGTATGGGACGGGACTGGCAAGCTTCTTCCCCAAACCGTCCGGTGTCCTAGCATTTTTCCTCCTCTTTGTGAATAAGTATGGAGTAAGACATGCTGTAACAAAGGGGAGGAGTTAAAAAACGTGGATAGAAGAAGGGATTATCGCTTTCGCTCTCGGAACCGCCGCATCGATGAAGAGGTGGATGCTGTTGCCGTAGCACTGACGGTACAAATCATCATCTGCATCATTCTGCTGATTGCCGCCGGAACGGCCAAGAAGATCAACCAAGAAAAATACGGGCAGTTTAAGCAGGAGTTTATCCATCTGGTAAACGACACCAGTGGAGAGCAGCTGGCCGCCTATTTTCAGGAGCTGGGAGATATCAGCCAGAGCTTTTTTACCTCGGTGGAAAATTTTCTGCGCCGGGTGCTTTGGGGTGGAGATTCTCCGGAACAAACACCTGCTCCTCCGCCTTCTCCCGATCAAGAGAGCTTTGGTTACAGCTATCTGGCGCCTCAAGAAATCTCTACCAGACAGGTTCCCTTTGCCATGGGCGGAAATTTGACTCAACAAATGGAAGCCCCTGACGGAAACACACTGGCTCCGGTCTATCTGGCCGGCAGTGCTCGGCCGCCGATTGCAGGGGAGGTCACCTCTCCCTTTGCCTATCGGCTTCATCCTGTAGATGGCAAGGTGGATTTTCACAACGGCATTGATGTGGCAGCGCCGGAGGGCCGAGGCATTTTGGCGGCTCTGCCCGGTGAGGTGGTGGAGGTGGGGTATTCTTCTGTTTACGGAAATTACATCGTTCTGCAGCATGCCACCAACCTCAAAACCTTTTACGCTCACTGCTCCCAAATCATCGCCAAAGAGGGAATGGCGGTGCGGCAGGGAGAGCGCATTGCGTTGGTGGGAAAAACCGGCCTGGCAACCGGACCCCACCTGCACTTTTCGGTGATTGTGGAGGAGCAGTTTGCCGATCCTTACTGGATTTTAAGTGATTACCTGGAGCTGGTGGAGTGAATTTGACACTGCATCTGGGCCGGTTGCGGTTGGTGTTTGATTTTTGGTTTTTTGCGGTAATTACCTGTTTTGCCTTGCTCAACCACCAGGCGCTATTGCTCTATTTGGCCCTACCCGTGCTGATTCACGAGGTGGGGCACCTGGTGGTGTTGGCATGGCTAAAAATTCCGGTGGCAGAGGTTTACTTTGGCCCGGCCAGCATCACCATTCGCACCCGCAGTTCCCACCTCTCCTACCCGCGGGAATTGGCGGTGGCCTGCGCCGGAGTAGCCGCCAATCTCCTGGCAGCTTTTTTTCTTTGGAGGATGGCTTTTCAGTCCATGCGCACCATGCTGATGGTTGCTTCTAATCTGGCGGTGGCTCTCTTTAACCTGCTGCCGGCAGGCCAGTTGGACGGCGGGCAGATTCTGCGCTGTCTTTGCGATATCCTATTTCCACCCGGCGTGGCAAGAAATATTTCCCGCATCATCAGCTTTGCCCTGCTCACTCCCCTTTTTGCCTTATCGGTGCTGCTGCTGTTGCGAGGAGTGGCTAATTTTACCCTTTTGCTTTGCTGCGTCTATCTTGTGGTTACCGTAATGTTCCGGGATTAGATGAACTGCGATGTCCCGCAAGCAAAGCTTTCCATTCCAGCCAGCCTGAAGTCTGCTTCTGCGGCAGAGGAGATACCATCCCATAGACTAAAACCGGCAATACAGAGGACAAGAGAGCATCCTCGACGATGCTGTAAAGCACAGGAGAACAACACCCGACGCAAAAGGTCCTGCCTAAATTAGGCAGGACCTTTTTGTTTTTAGCTATTGCTTTGTTTATTCATCTTCCGGCTCTAACAGGCCGTAGTTTCCATCGTTGCGGCGGTAAACGACACAAATGTCTCCCCCTTGGGCATTGCGGAACATGTAGAAGTTGTGACCAACCAAGTTCATCTGAAGAATCGCCTCTTCTACATCCATGGGCTTGACATGAAACCGCTTGGATTTGACGATTTCGTAAGTGCTTTGAGAGCCGATAAAGTCGTCGTCATAACCTTCGTCAAAGGCGGATTTGCGCAACCGTTTTTCCAGCTTAGACTTGTTTTTTACAATTTGGCGAAAGAGAGCGTCCACCACGGCATCCAGACTGTCCAGCCTGTCGTTGGTGGTTTTTTCTGCCCGGAAATACATACCGCCGGATTTGATGGTAACCTCTACCGTTTCCCTTCCACTTTCGTGGATCACGGTAACGGTGGCAACAGCGGAATCGTCAAAAAACCGGTCCAGCTTGGCAAGCTTTTTGTCCAGGCTTTTCTTAAAAGAATCCCGCACCGTGGTATTGCGTGCAATCGTCTTAATTGTCATGGGCTCAGCTCCTTTGCAAGTATTCGGTCTTGCTGAAATGGCATGTCTTGCCTATTTAGTATACCATATTTTTGGTGAAAAAGGATAGTCCTGCCCGAGAATTTTTTGTGAATAATTTAGATTTCGCCCCAAAACACCTTAAATCGATTGAAAACTAGGTAAACAAAAAGCAGGACGCCACAAGGCGCCCTGCCCATACAAAACAGCAATCAGCGGGATGGTCCCCGGCGGGAACTTCTGCGGATATCCACACTGCGTTTGAGATCGGACATTTTGTCTTCGCTGGTCTGCTTAAACCTGGACAGCATATCCTCGAAAGAACCGCCCTCCGGTGCTTTTTTAATCCCCTGCCATCCCATATCTCTTCTGGGATAGTTTCTGCGCGGTGCCTGTGAACGGGATTGGTCCTGAGGGTCTGATTGAGGTTGCTGGTTTTCCATGCATTTTTTAATGGAAAGGCTTATTTTGCCATCAGGGGAAATCTTGAGGACTTTAACCCGAACCACCTGATTTTCACTGAGGTGATCGCTAATTTCCTTCACATAGGCATTGGATACTTCCGAAATATGAACCATTCCAGTCTTGCCGCCCGGAAGCTCCACAAAAGCCCCAAAATTTGTAATGCCGGTTACCTTACCCTCAACAATCGCACCTATTTCAAGCTGCATATAATTAAAATTTCCTCCTTGGTATCAAAACATTCTCTCAAACTATATTCACTGGGCGCTTTTGGCGACCTAGCTTCCGGAAATATCAATGTATACCTTTTCGTCGGGAGCAACATAGTCCAGTTTTTCTCTGGCAATGCGCTCGATATACTCCTCATTCTTCCCCTGTTGGAGCTGCAGTTCCAGCTCCTTGTTGGCGATGCGCTTTATCTCGTATTTGTTCTGCAGTTCTGCCAACTCCTGCTTGCGTGAGGCAAGTGTTACTTGCAAATCAATTAAAAGCACCGCCGCATATGCCACAAATGCAAAAATACAAATTCGGAATATCAAATTTTTACGGCTTGTTTTTTTGCGCGCCATGGGCAGATTTCCTCATCCTAAAGACTTTTGACATCAGCATACTTCTCAGTCGATTATACAACACTTTGCATTGCACTTTCAAGCGATATTTGCATCTTTGGTATGTTTTTTTCCAAAAGTCCGCTAAAAAGCGAACCGGGCGGAGAAATTGCCTGCAAATCCAGTAAATCAGGCGATAAACAGGCCGGAAAAACAGGCGAATGATAAAACGCAATACCGCCTTGATTGCTTGGATGATAGCCTGGCTGACCTTCATCACCACCACTCCCAAAGTAAGGGAGTAGAGCAAAGCCCCCAAGCCGATGCCCACAAAGAGAAAAAGTCTGAGCTGGCCGTCCAGAGTGCTCATCAGGAAGAAAAAGGATAATATGGCGCAAACCATAAAAAATAGGACATCCTCGGCAAAAACGACCCCCCGCGGGGTTTTTACCGCAATGCGGGTGATGCGAAAAGCATCGTACAAAAGGCCAAACACAGCGCCCAGCAGAATGGACTGTAAAAAATGAAGGGTCTGCTCCGCCAGATAAATCCCCAGTTCCAAGACGCTGCCGCCCCCTTACCGGAACAGCTTCGAAAAGAAGCCTCCACCCTTCTGAGGTCGGTTCTCGGAATAGTAAAGGCCCTCGATCTCCCCTTCCATGGAAAGATCGCCGGTGTTGACATCAATTTTGTTAATATGCAGGTTGACCCCCCGAATGGTCAACTCTCCCTGCTCGGTAAAGACAATGACGCTTTCTTCATCAAAGCTGTCGATATCCATCACTCCGGTCACCGTAAGGTTTCTACGGCTTTCCATGATGACGTTGTGGGCTGTTTTGAACACCTTTTTCTCTTCTGCCATCTTTCCTGCCTCCCATACACACAATACTTCCCTATTATGTATATGCGGGACAAGGATGGTTTAGAAACAGGCAATGCTACATGGCACCGATTGCCCTTATATTGAACGCTTAGTCCTCTATGACCTGGTAAAGCCCCGGAGCCCCCTCCTTGGCAACGTGCTCCCGCACTTCCAGCACTTTGACCTTGAGAGGCCGCTGTCCCAGTGCAATTTCAATCAGGTCCCCTTCCTTCACCTGGTAGGAGGCCCGAGCCACCCTGCCGTTTACGGTAATCCGGCCGGCATCGCAGGCCTCATTGGCTACGGTGCGCCGCTTAATCAGGCGAGAAACTTTTAGATATTTATCCAGTCTCATGATTTTCCTCCCTAAAACTCGCTGGCAGCATCTCTGCAAAACACTTGCAGACAGGCTGCTGTAGGCACGATCCGGTTTTAAAAAAAGAAGGAGCCGCACTATACGGCTCCCAGAGTTATCACCCTAACAAACAGAGGCATTACTTCGCGACAGCTTCCTTGAGGGCTTTGCCGGCCTTAAATGCAGGCAGCTTGCTGGCAGGAATCGGCATGGGCTCCTTGGTGCGGGGATTGATGCCCTTTCGAGCAGCTCTGTCCTTCACCTCAAATGTACCGAATCCAACCAGAGAAACTTTTTCCCCATTTACCAGAGCCTCGGTGATCGCTTCGATCACAGCGGTAACCGCTTTTTCGCTGTCCTTTTTGGTAAGATTGGATTTTTCGGCTACAGCGCTGATCAATTCTGCCTTTGTCATTTCTAATACCTCCAAAGTTATTTGTTCAGTTTTTTTGCCTCTTTCCAGAGGTTGTCCAGAACTTGGATCTGTGCTTTTTCAATTTCAATTCCTTTTGCCGTAGCCAATCTCTCCACCTGTTCAAAACGCCGGATAAATTTATCGCAGGATTTGGTAAGAGCCTGCTCCGGATCGATCTGCATAAGGCGAGATACATTGACAGCAGAAAAAAGCAAATCTCCCAGTTCCTCTTCTACAGCTTGCCTGTCTCCCTGCTCCAGAGCCTCTGTCAGCTCGTCCACCTCGCTGCGAAGATCCCCCAAAGCCATGGCGGGATCGGGGTAATCAAAACCACATTTGGCAGCTCGGTTTTGCACCTTGGCAGAACGCATCAAGGCAGGCAGAGGACGGGGCACACTTTTGAGCGAATCGGCTACAGTGTCTCTGTGCTTTTCCGCTCGCTTAATGGCATCCCAGTTTCTGAGCACTTCCTGCGAAGTACCTGCCTTTTCATCGGCAAAGATATGAGGATGGCGGAGTATCAATTTCTTGCAGATACCGTCACAAACGTCGCTAAAGTCGAAGCTGCCGGCTTCCTTTTCCATTTGAGCGTGGAAGACAACCTGTAGCAGCACGTCTCCCAATTCCTCTTTAAGCAACTCCGTGTCCTCGTTGTCTATGGCCTCCACAACCTCGTAGGTTTCTTCGATAAAGTTACTCCGAATGGTGTGGTGGGTCTGCTCTCTGTCCCAAGGGCATCCTTTTTCCGACCGGAGCAGCTCCATAATAGACACAAGGTCCTCTATTGCGTAACGTTCTTTCTGCCGAAAGATTACTACTCACATCCTTTTCAGACAACTGAAATCTAGTCCATATTACCTTAAAAGGGAAAGGTTTTCAAGTATTTTACCGATTTTTTTCCCATTTGGCAAGAACAGCGCTTCATTTTTAGTTATTATATTAAAAAACACTCCAAAAACCGCATAAAATAGCGCTCCAATTGCCACTGCCACCACCGTTATCAGTCTGGAATCCCACACCCTGATCAGCAGCATATAGGAAGTATTTGCTGCTATCCCACATAATATTCCACTAATCATTGGTTTTATCAGCACCCGGTGCAACCCAATAGAGGTTCCCGTAACCCGCCCCAGGGCGACCGTTCCGCCGGCCAGCACCACAAAATAGCAAAGCAAGGTGCCCACCGGTGCTGCATAGATGTTGAGGGCAGGAACGGCTACCAGCACCCAGTTGCAGCAGATTTTGACCGCTCCCCCCGCCACCATCAGCTTAAGGGGAAGGTCCGCCCGGCCCAACGCCTGAAACAGGCTGGACATGGGGGTGGTGATCCCCACAAAGATGCCGGCCAGCCCCATGCTCCGCAACAGAGGGGCAGCCAAAGCCGCCTCCTCCGGGCGGGCAAAGTAAAGCAGGCGCAAAATAGGCTCGGACAGGGCAAACAGCCCGATCCCCGCCGGAATGGCTACCAGAGCCGCCAGCTTGAGAACCAGAACGCACTGTTCCGCCACCCGCTTGCGCTCTCCCAAAGCCCACCGAGTGGTGAGGATGGGCAGAGCACTCACCCCTAAAGTAGCGGTGATGGCGGGAATCAAGTTGAAAAGAGGTGTCACATAGGCAAAGAGGCCGTAGAGAAAGGAGGGTACACTCTCCCGGGGGAGGTGGTCCGCTGCACCGGCAAACATTTGCAGCACCGCTTCCCCATCCCGGTGGAGAGCAACCCCGATGCGGTTCATAATGGTGGCAAGATCAATGAGATTGGTGAGATAGGAAAAGGCTGAGGCAAGACAAATGGGCAGGGCAATCTTCCACAGGCCCCGGACAATCTCCCGGTTGCTCTCCGTGGCAGAAAACCGGGCAATCTCCTCCCGGGAAATGCCGTCTCCCAGAAAGGCACTGCGCAAAAACAGCAATAGCGCTCCCGCCGCTGTGCTCACCGTCACCCCTAAAATGGCTCCGGCCGCCGCCCAGGGCAGCACCATCTGCTCCGCCTGCGAAAGGCTAGCGGCAGCCTGCCCAAACACCGTTCCTTGGGCGGCGTATTCTCCCATTCCCCGCTGTAAGGTCAGCCAGGCAAAGGCGACACCGCAGCACAACTTGACCAGAGATTCCACCACCTGGGAAAGGGCAGTGGGGGTCATGTTGCCCAAGCCCTGATAGTAGCCGCGGTAAGAGGCCATGATGCAGCAGAAGAGTATGGAGGGTGCCATCACCGCAACGGCGGGGGCCGCTCCCTGATTTCCGATGATGCGGGCAAACCATCCGGACAGCAGGTAGAGAAGCAGTCCTCCCGCCACTCCAAGCAGAAGGAAGATGCGGCGGCTGACCCTGCGAATCCGCCGCACGTCGGCAAAGCGGCGCCGGGCCATCCGCTCCGAAACCATTTTAGAAACCGCCACTGGAAGCCCCGAAACGGACAGGGCGTAAATGGGGTTAAAAATGCTGTAGGCGGAATTAAAATAGCTCAGTCCCGAAGCTCCCAAAAGGTTTCCCAAGGGAATGCGGTAGAGCATTCCAATCACCTTGACCACCATGGTGGCAGCGGTCAATGTCATGGCTCCCTGCAAAAAGCTCTGTCTTTTTATCCTCATACCATAATCTCCAGATCCTTTGAAATGACAATGGTCGCTATATCATCTCTATACAAAAAAAGCGGTGGTTATACTCCTTTTAGGGGAAAAGGGCAGGGCGCCTTCTGTCGGGTCAAGGCCGCAAGGAAGTGAGTCCGTGTTCCGATACCATTGCATCGACGCAGGGTAATACTAACCCGAAGCTTTTTAAAACTACAAAACAAACAGGACCAAGCCCAAAAACAGCCTGGTCCCATGAATCATTATTCCTGCTGGGCGGAATCTTCCGGAGGTGCCGCCTCTTCCTCTTGGGAAGAAACGATTTCTACTTCTATCTCCACTTCCTCCGCAGCTTTTGGCTCTGTCTGAAGGTTGCTGCCGCACCGAGAGCAGAACAAGAAGTTCCGGTCGTTTTCCTTGCCGCAGTTTTCGCACTTTACAACCTTTTTATGTGCCCGCAGGCGCAACTCCAATTCCTTGAGCTTGCTGCAAAGAGAGTCGATCTCGCTGATGGCCAGCTCAATCACCTCATCAAAGTTCTCGCTGCTCTTTCGGGACTCGTAGACAATGGCCCCCAGCTTGGCATAGGTTTTTTCAATATCCCATTGGGTTTGCTTGATTTCGTACCGCAGCTTTCCCATGTCCACCACTTCGCCGGTTTTGCGGGTGGCGGTGTCGGCCACAATTTTTGCTTTGTCCATGAATTCTTCAAACAATTCTTCAAACAGGCTCATCATCATCCCTCTTTCTCTGCAAATAAATGTGTCGGTTGTTACATTTCATCATACCCGGAAAGGAAAGAGATTGCAAGGGAATTTCTATTTTTTAAAAAAAGATTTACGAATTAGCCAATAAATTCTCTCAACAAACTGTCCAGAGGAATTTTGGAGGCATCGATGCTGGGGAAGCGAATGAGCCCTTTAAAAATCCGGTGGATGGCAGGGTAGTCGGCATACTCCTTGGGCCCGGACATATCCAGCTGCTTTTGCAGCATAGAATGCCAGACGCAAACCTCGTAGTCGATGGTGGTATCCATCTTAATATCCACATCATCCCGGTAGGGGTTGATGTTTTTCCGCTCCCCTTCCAGCACATTTTCCCAGCTTTTCAGGGTGGAAAGAGGGGGATAATTTCGGAACTTATTGTCCCGCACCATACGGCGCATCAGGCGAATATCCTTGGGGATCAGGATGTTTTCCTCCCCACTGATAAACTTGGAGCGGACACTTGCGTAGATGCGCATAATATTCTTTTGGGGAATGGAGCTGAGAACCTTGGGGTTGAGGGCGTGAATCCCCTCCATAATCAGCACGTCGTTGTCCCCCAACTTGACGTGATGGGTTCCCCGGGTCTGACTTTGGGTGGTAAAATCAAAGGTGGGCAACATCGCCTCTCCTTTGCGGAGCAGAATGTCAAAACACTCGTTGAGATGCTCCAGATCCATGGCCTCAAAGGATTCCATATCGGGGCTGCCATCGGGGAGCTTGGGGTAATGGTCCATTCCCAGGAAAAAGTCATCCATGGACACCACCTGCGCCCCAATGCCGTTGTTGATGAGGCTGTTCTTCAACTTGTGGGCAGTGGTGGTCTTACCCGAAGCAGAAGGGCCGCAAAGCAGGACAAATTTGTAGTTGGGCATGTTTTTTTTCACCAGCAGCATGGCGCTGTCCACCTGATGGTGATAGTATTGTTCGGAGCGCAACACTAAGGTATCCGGGTCCTTTTCAGCCAGCTCCAGTATCCCGGCGATTTCCAAAGGAGTGTACTTTTTTTCTAAAAATTCTTTGGTCATCATGGTGATCCCTCCTTGTAAAATTCGGTAATCTGCCGCTTACGTTTCAGTATTTCCTCAAAACCCGAAATGTACTCATAGGGATATTTGTAGTTGAACACCCGGCGCATCTTGTCAGGAGCAGCACAGAGCTTGGTCACCCCTCCTGCTCCCGCCGCCAGAATGGTGTGGGCATCCTCCATGCTGTAGATGTTGTAAAGCCCTTCTCTTCCCGGCAGGCAGAATCCGGTATTTTCCTGGTTCTGGCGGGTGCCCTGCTGCCGGTAAAGGTAATAGGGCAGATACCCTGCCTCTCGCAGCTTCTCCTGGGTTTGGGCCAGCAGTTGAGCCAAAGGGTAGGAGCCGCTGTCATAGGCATCGCTTCCCAAAGTGGCCCGCAAGTCGGAGGAGCGCTTGACGGTGAGGGTGTGAACGGTGATGTTTTCCGCTCCCAGAGCCAACACCTGCTCCAGACTGCGGGAAAAAGACTGGGGAGTCTGCTCCGGCAGCCCGGCAATCAAATCCATGTTGATGTTGTCAAAGCCCATTTCCCGGGCCAGAGCCACTGCTTCCAGTGTTTGCTGCGCCGTATGGGCTCTGCCGATGGCCTGCAGGACCGTATCGTCCAAAGCTTGCGGGTTGATGCTGATGCGGGAAACGCCAAAATCCCGCAAAACCTGTAGTTTTCCCTTGGTAATGGAGTCAGGGCGGCCCGCTTCCACAGTATATTCCGCAGATTGAGAAAGTGGGAAGCTTTTTTCAATCTGCCCCAACAGCTTGGTAAGCTGCTCCGGCTCCAAGGTGGTGGGAGTGCCCCCGCCGATGTAGACGGTGCGCAGCCGAAGCCCAAGCCGGGCAGCAATGGCAGCGATTTCTTGCAGTTCCCGGCAGAGCAGCTCCAGATAATCGGGCACCAGTTTTCCCGCTTTGTCGATGGCGTGGGAGACAAAGGAGCAGTAAAGGCAACGGGTGGGACAAAAGGGAATGCCCACATACAGGCTGTAGCTTTCCGGCGTATTGTCCGCCAAAATCTCTTCCTGAGCCATCAGGGTGGAAAGGGCCAAATCCGCCTTTTGGGGTAGCACCTGATAATATTGGATCAGCGCTTCCCGCACGGCGGCAACGCTTCCCAGTTCGCTTTTTAATTTGCGGCAAAGACGAACCGGGCGCACACCGGTCAGGATTCCCCAGGGGGGACGGATGCCGGTCAGCCGGCAGAGTGCGTGAAATAGCAGCAGGCAGAGCCGACGCTCCGCCTCCCATTCCATTCCTCCCACCACAATTTCCGAGGGGAGAACCATGTCCCGGGCCTGTTGGGTTTGGCCGCCTATCTGCACCGAAAGGTCAATGGATATTCCCTGCTCCTGCCCTGTCAATTCCACCGAAATCCAGTCCCCCTGCGGCATTTGGGGCTGATGAAGGATGGCGATTTTTTCACCGGGAAAAAACAGGCGAAGAATGCACTCCGCCTCGTAATCAAAATCCCCCTCCCAGGGCAGGTTACGCAGGATCAGCTCCAGGGTCATCCGCGCAGATAGGGGTTGTAAGCCCGCTCGTAGTCCAGGGTGGTGCTGGCATCATGGCCGGGGTATACGGTGTAGTCCCCCTCCAGTGCTGCCAGCTTGGCCAAAGACTGCTTCATGACTTCAAAATTGCCGCCGTATAGATCGCAGCGCCCAATGTCTCCCCGGAACAGGGTATCTCCCGAGAAGATGACATCCCCGCAGAGGTAGCAAACGCCTCCCTTGGTGTGGCCGGGGGTGTTCAGCACGGCAATGGTCAGCTCATCCACCTCCAGGGTATCTCCCTCCTTGAGGGTTTGAGCGCCCGAAATGCGAAAGTCCTCCCCGTTTTCCCACCGGTTGGCGTAACTTTTGGTGGCGTCCTCCAGCATTTCCTTATCGTTTTCACCAATATAAAGAACTGCATCCGGGAACTTTCTCATCAGTCCCTTGACGCCGCCAATATGATCGTGATGACCGTGGGTGAGCAGGATATACTTGGGAGTCAGATGATGCTCCTCCAGAATCCCTGCCAATTTTTCCGGCTGGGCGCCCGGATCCACCACAAAGCAGCTGCCTTGTTCGGAGCTGACAATATAACAGTTGGTGCCCAAGGTACCCACCGGCGCAATAATCACTTTCATGGTATCTTCCCCTTTCAAGATCAAAGTAGCCTGACCCGTTACCTAGGCTTTTGGGGCATCAATTCATCGGTGTCCAAAATCAGGGTGACGGGGCCATCGTTTTGGATATCCACCAGCATGTGGGTGCCAAAGCGTCCCGTCTCCACTTTGTTTACCGTTTCCCTTACCACCGCTACAAAATAGTCAAACAGCGCCGCAGCCTTGTCGGGAGCCATGGAGCCGGTAAAGGAAGGGCGCCTTCCCTTTTTGGCATTGGCGTAAAGGGTGAAGTTGGGGACAATGAGACAGTGTCCCTCCATATCCAGTAAAGAGCGGTTCATCTGGCCGTTCTCGTCCTCAAAGATCCGCAATTCCACCATTTTCTTGGCCAGATAGTCGGCCTGCTCCTGCCCGTCCTCATGGCCAAAGCCCACCAGCGCCACCAATCCGGGCCCGATGGCATACCGCTCCTTTCCCTCGATGGTAACACTGGCGGTGGAAACCCGCTGCAAGACTAGTTTCATACTTTTTCACTCCGTTATCCAAAGGTTTACTGCACCGTCCGCTCCACCCGGTTGACGCCATTGATGCGGCAGAGGGTTTTAATGATGTGGTTGAGCTGATCCAGCCCCGAAATTCCAAAGGTAATCTGAATGGCGGTGCTGTCCTCCGGCTGCTCCCGAGCAATCAGGGAGTACACCGGCACATGCATGTTATTGAGAGCGATGCTCACATCCACCAGCAGCCCCGGCCGGTCTTTTCCGTAGATATCCACGGTGGATTTAAACAGTTCCTTGCTGGAATCCTCGGACCACTCGCAGTTCACCCAGCGGGCCTTTTGATCGGGGTCGTTTAAGGAGTTGACCACGTTGATGCAGTCCTTTTTGTGAATGGAAACCCCGTAACCCCGGGTAATATAGCCGATGATCTGATCCCCCGGCAAAGGATTGCAGCACTTGGAAAACTTGACCAGGCAACTGTCCAGCCCCTCTACAATGACGCCGCTGGAGGCCTTCCGCGGCTTTTGAGAAGCTGCTTTTTCCAATTGCTTTTTTAAAATTTTTTCGCTGTTGTCCCTGTAGTGCTGATTGTATAGCTCCTTGATGCGGGGCATGATTTTGGTCAGGGAAATGCCGCCGTACCCCAAAGCAGCATAGAACTCCTCTACACTGTTCAGCCGCTGGTTGCGGGTGATCCGCACCAAGAACTCCTCCATCTGCTCCGGCTCGAGGAGGATGTTGTTTCGGCGGAATTCTTTTTCCAGCTCCGCCTTGCCCTGCTGGATATTCTCCTCCCGGCGCTCCTTTTTAAACCAAGAGCGAATTTTGTTGCGGGTGGAGGAGGTTTTGACAATGTTAATCCAGTCCCGGCTGGGGCCGTGCCCCTTGGCATTGGTGGTGATGATGGTGACAATCTGCCCGGTCTGGACGGGAGTGTCCAAAGAGACCATTCGCCCGTCAATTTTTGCCCCCACCATTCGATTGCCCACCTCGGTGTGAATGGCGTAGGCAAAGTCGATGACGGTGGCTCCGGTGGGCAGGGTGATAACATCCCCCTTGGGGGTGAAGACATAGACCTCGTCGGAGGTGAGGTCGCTTTTAATGGAACCCAAAATTTCCTGAACATCCACCGAGTCCTTCTGGCTTTCCAGCAGCTGGCGCACCCAAGCAATTTTGTCCTCCAAAGAGTCCTTGCCCTGAATCCCCGCCTTGTATTTCCAGTGGGCGGCAATGCCGTATTCTGCTGTGTGGTGCATATCCCAGGTGCGGATCTGCACTTCAAAGGGGATGGCGGCCTTGTCAAAGACGGTGGTGTGCAGGCTCTGGTACATATTGGCCTTGGGGGTGGAGATATAGTCCTTGAACCGATGGGGGATGGGGCGGAACATATCGTGAATTTCCCCCAGAACATTGTAGCACTCGTTGACGGTGCTTACAATGATGCGAATGGCATAGATGTCATACACTTCATCGTAGGAGCGCCCTTGAATGTAGAGCTTGCGGTAAATGGAATACAGGCTCTTGACCCGCCCCTCGATGAGCAGGTCGCTGTAGTGGCCGGTCAGCCGGCTGGTAATCTTCTCCTTAATATCCTCCAGAAAGTGGTCCTGCTCCTCCCGATCGGTCTGAAGAAGGTTGTCGATTTCTTTACAGGCGATGGGGTCCAGATAGCGAAGGGAGATATCCTCCAGCTCTTCCTTGATAGCCCGGATGCCCAGACGGTGGGCAATGGGCGCATACACCTCCATGGTCTCCAAAGCCTTGTCCCGGGCTTTTTGCTCGCCCCAGAAGTCGGCGGTGCGCATATTGTGCAGGCGATCCGCCAGCTTGATGATGATAACCCGCACATCCTGGGCCATGGCAATGAGCATCTTGCGGACATTTTCCGCCTGCTGCTCCTCCCGGGAGGAAAAGGGGATCTTCCCCAGCTTGGTCATACCGTCCACCAGCTGGGCAGTCTCCTCCCCAAACTCCTTGCGGATGGTCTCGATCTCCACTTGGGTGTCCTCCACCACGTCGTGGAGCAAAGCGGCCACCACCGATTCGGTGTCCATCCCCAAATCGGCTAAAATCATGGCCACCGCCACCGGGTGGGAAATATAAGGATCTCCCGATTTGCGCATCTGACCCTGGTGGGCATTCTCGGCAATTTCATAAGCCTTGCGGATCTTGCCCACATCGTAGCCAGCGTCATTTAGTTTTATAACTTTAAGCAGATCCTCAAATACGTACATAACGCTCCTAAGCTTCCAATATTGAAGATAGCCGGCCCACTTTTGCAAGCAAGGCTTTTCGCTTGGTTTTTAAAGTTGTAATTGATCTAGCAAATGGCACACCCTTTGCAGGGTATAGTATACCACATAACATCCCCCCATGTCAGGCGTGCGTGGTGGATAAAAGAGCATTGCGCAAAGCAGTTAAAATAGCAGAGTCATCCAAGTTGACCTTGGGAGGATGAGGCCGACAAAAGAAGCCGCGCTCACCCTTTTCTCCGGTTGTGGTGATCAGCTCCATCTCCTTGAGCACATCCAAAGCCACCAGCATTTTGGCATAGGATATTCCCTTGTCCATCAAGCGGTAGTAAAGCTCCACCGCCTTGTAGCGAAACCCTGCATTTGCCCGCAGATAGCGGTAGACCAACGCCATGTCCTCCCGGCTGGGCAACAGCTCCTGCCGGTTGCACAAGTGATATTCTCCCCGCAAATGGCTGGCATATTGATCGGCACCCCAAAGGATTTCCTCTTGGGGAATGCCGCTGCGGCGTATATCCCGGACAATCACCGAAACCTGATCTTTTCCATTGTACGAAGAGAGGCTGACGGAAGCCACCAGGTCCACCACATCTCCGGATATGTAGGGAAAGGATTGTTGCGTCATTTTAAAATAAATAGCGGTAAAGCTGGCGCCGCCACCGGCCAGGGAGATGCGTATATGCCTTCCGTCTGCGGTGGGGTAAATCCCCAAAATGGTCAATTCCCGCAATAAAAACAGCGGCGGCTTGTTCCCGGCTCCGTAAGGTTCCAACGCAGACAGGGAGCCTATGTTTTCCACCGTCAGCTCGGCGGGTGTCAGCAGCGCATCAATTTCCAGGGACGGGTGGGGCATTCTTGGATAATGGAGCCTTGCGTATTCTTCCAGCTGCTCCATAAAATCGGCAAGGTGTTCTCTGGGCAGGGACATCCCCGCCGCCAAAGGATGGCCGCCGTAGCGCATCAGATGCTCCGAGCAGACCGATACCGCCTCGATGATGGAAAATCCCGGCAGGCTTCTGGCGCTGCCCCGAGCCATATCTCCCTCCAGAGAAAAGACTACAACAGGTTTTCCCGTCTGCTCCATCAGCTTGGAGGCCACAATTCCCATGACACCGCTGTGCCAGTCCTCCCCCGCTACCAGCAACAGCCGGTTTTGCAGCAGTTGAGGCTGCTCCTTCAGAGTGTGGTGAATGCGCTTCATCATATCTTCTTCGATTTGTTTGCGCAGGGTGTTTTGCTGGTCGATTTCCCGGGCAAGATCCTGGGCATAGCCAACATCATCGGTCAGCAGCAGCTCAATGACGTCATCCACCGTACTCATCCGTCCCGGTGCATTAAGCCGGGGCGCAATCAGAAAGGCAACGGTCTCTGCGGTGAGGGGTTTTCCCTCCAACCCGCACAGGTCCAAAAGAGCGGCAAGCCCTGCCCGCCCGGTCTGAGCCAGTTGGGCTAGTCCTTGCCGTACAATTCTGCGGTTTTCCCTGACAAGGGGTACCACGTCGGCGGTGGTGCCAATCATGGCTAGATCGGAATAGTACTCCAGAATCTCCCACCCTTCCGGGTCGCCCTCCAGAGCACAGAGAAGCTTTAGGGTTACCCCCACCCCCGAAAGCTCGGTGAGCCCGCTTTGGTCGTCGGCTCTGTGGGGATTGAGAACCGCTACCGCAGCAGGCAGCGTCTCCCGCGGGGTATGATGATCGGTGATCACCACATCCATTCCCAGACTTGCGGCCAATTCCACCTCGGCATGGGCAGAAATGCCATTGTCCACGGTGATGATCAGGTTTGCTCCTTCCTGAGCCAGCTGTTCCACAGCGGCGGTGCTCAGGCCATAGCCTTCCCCTTCCCGGGCAGGCACATAGTAGAAAACATCCCCGCCCACCGCCTGAAGATAAGCTACCAGCAAAACGGTGGAGGTGATGCCATCACAGTCGTAATCTCCAAAAACAGCAATGCGCTCTCCCCGCTCCAGAGCCAAGTGAATGCGCTCCACCGCCTTGTCCATGTCTTGGATGGCAAAGGGATCGGAAAGGGGGCAGTCTTCTTCCAAAAGCTCCATCACTTTTTCCGGGCAGTCAAATCCCCGGCGTTCCAAAATACGACAAAGCAAAGGGCTCAGGCCCGTTTGCTCCAACATCCCGCTTCCCTCCAAGGGTTCGGGTATGATCCAGCGTTTGATCACAAAAGGGTTCCTCCAGGAAATAATCTGGTGCAGGCACAGCAGCCCGATGGCGGTAAGTATGGGATAGGCCGTTTCATCCTGTAAGTTCGTTTGGCTCATCAAAAACGGTCATCAAAGTGTAGGAATTAATTGGGGTGAGAGCTTCCCTCTCCGGAACAATTGCAAAAACCATTGGGCAAACTGCCCTTTCTTCCCCCGTTGTCCATCAGGCATTTTCGCCAAAAATAGTTGTCCTTTGGCTATTTTACCCCAAAATGAGAGAATTTGCAAATAGAAAGTACAGCACTGCCTCCAGAAAAGCTCCAGCTAAGCAGATGGCAGCTCCAAAGGCAAAACTCAACAGGTAATTGCCCAAAGAATAGGCTTCTCCCTCCCGGCGGTTTGGGGGGCGAACAGATGCCAAAAAGGTGCCGGAAAGCCGCAAACTCTGCCGGCAACAAAGAAGAATAGCCACCGTGGAGATGAGAGCACCCGGCAGCACCAACACGCCCACAAATCCAACGGCAGAGGTTCCGTAGCGGGCAAAAAGAGAGGCGGTGGAAAACCCAAAGCCCATGCCCCGAATGAGGGGAGCCAGTACAATTAAGGGCTGGGCGATGGCACAAAAGCCGCAAATAAATAAAATACCCAAAAACAGCAAGGAGGATCCCGCCGCCGAAAGAAAGTTCTCATACAGTCCGTTATCCTTCCTGCTTTCCATAAAGCCTCCCACCAGCCGATAAAGCAAGTCCAGCGTCTCCTCCTCTGCTCCCCGCAGCAGCAAAGTACCCAGCAGCACCCCCACTACAAACAGAGCCCCCAGCAAAAGCACCGGATAATTTTTTTTGGTGTAGTGGGCCAAATAACGAGCATAATACCGGCTCCGAGGCGATCTTGTATGACTCCGAGACATGGCAATCCTCCCCAGCTTTGATTACTATATGTATATGAAGGCCTGTCTTGCCCTAGACCAGAAGTTGGACAAGGTGCCGGGTCTATCCCGTCGCTTTTTCAGGCAAAATATGATATGATAAATCCACCATACTATCGGAGCTTTGTCTCTTTTTTTACCTCACACCCCACTTCCTTATGTTGCCCAGGCAGGGCGATCCATGATTTGAAAAACCAAGGCCTATTTCCAGCTTACCTGAAGCTGGAAAATAGATGGAGAACACTTTTTGGGGTGAGTTTTCTCCCTAAAACGGAATATATTAGCATAAAGCTTTCAACAAACACTTGTGATGATCATCACCGCGGAGGAAACAGCATGTTTCATGATCGGGAACCCTTTCCCTGGGAAGAGCCTCTGCCCTTCCCACCCCCTATCAATCCTTGGAAGGGGGTTTTGCGCACAAATTCCAATATAATCTTTGGAGCGCTGCTTTTGTTACTGGCGCTGATGGCGGGTGCGCCCTTTTTTATCCTTCTGCTGGGGCAGTGGTTCCCGGTTCTGGAGGGAATGCTTTACGCTCTTCCCAGCTTTGTTCTGGGGATGGTAGAGATGGTTCTTTCCATTTTTATGTTGCTGGCTCCCTGCCTTTTGATGGTATTTTTTTTGAATATGCCTACAGCGGTGGCCTTTCCCAAAAAGCCCCTCAAGCTGCGCCTGCTCATTCCAGGCATCTTTTGCTGCTTGGGTATGTCGGCGGTGGGAGTCATGCTTTCCGGTTACCTGCAAGCTTTGCTGGCCTCCACCCTTGGTGTAATTCCCGTCATGCCCGACCAGCCTCCTCCCTATGGCCTGCCGGAAGCCATCCTCTACTTCCTCCAGGTGGCGCTGGTTCCCGCTGTTTTTGAGGAAATGGTGTTCCGGGGGGTGGTGCTTCAATCGCTGCGCCGCTTTGGGGACGGCTTTGCCCTGGCGGTATCCTCCATTCTTTTTGCCTGCGCCCACGGAAACCTGGTGCAGGCCCCCAATGCCATGCTGACCGGAATGGTGCTGGGATATTTTGCACTGCGCAGCGGCAGCCTCCTCACCCCCATGCTGATGCATTTTATCAACAATGGAATTGCCGCCCTGGTCAATTTGGGCATGCTCTATCTTCCCGCTGCATTTTATCAGCTTCTCAACAACCTGATTCTCCCCATCTATCTGGTGCTGGGTGTGCTGGGTGTCGGGATGATGTTTGTTTTCAACGAAGGGTTTGTCCCTCTCTTTTCCACAGAAACCGGCATGGGCAGCGGAGAAAAATTCGGCCGCTTCTTTACCACTCCCTTAGCGGTTCTTTACCTGTTGCTGACTTTGTATGTAACCGCTCTTAATTTTGCGCGAATCTAGACCCCAATGGGAAAGGTGACCTTTTGCGATGGATACACAGGACATTTTATTGATGCAAGCCGCTTTGGAGGAAGCCAAACAGGCCGCCTTGGAGGGCGAAGTCCCGGTGGGGGCGGTTCTGGTCTGGGAGGGTCAGATTGTTTCCGCCGCCCACAACCGCAGAGAGGGAGATAAAAACGCCCTTTCCCATGCGGAACTGCTGGCCATAGACAAGGCCTGTAAAAGCTTAGGGGGCTGGCGACTCCACAAGGCAACCCTGTATGTCACCCTGGAGCCCTGCCCTATGTGTGCGGGAGCCATTGTCAACGCCCGCATTGCCCGGGTGGTCTTTGGCGCCCGGGATCCCAAGGCGGGCTGTCTTGGTTCGGTGGCGGATTTTTGCACTCTTCCCTTCAACCATGCCCCTGAGGTGACCGGCGGTGTGCTGGAAGAAGAATGTGCCGCCCTGCTGCGAGACTTTTTTCGCCAGCTGCGCCGGACATAGCCTGTCATACGGCGCAGCCTTACCTTAATTTTGAAAGGAATGTTTGCAGGCATGCTGCAAAAAAATCAAATCGTCCGCCTTGCCATCACCGACCTGACCCATGAGGGAAACGGTGTCGGCCATGTCGACGGCCTGGCCGTCTTTGTTCCGCGCACCGCCCCCGGAGACGAAGCAGACGTCAAAATCGTTCAGGTGCGGGGCAGCTATGCATACGGCATAGTGGAAAAACTGGTGACTCCATCTACCCACCGGGTGGAAAACGATTGCCCGGTCTTTTCCCGCTGCGGAGGTTGTACCCTGCGCCATCTCAGCTACGAGGCAGAGCTTGCCGCCAAGGAGGAATGGGTCAAAAGCAATCTGCGGCGGATTGGAAAAATTGAGCTGAACTGGGATCATATTCTTCCCTCCCCTCAAATTAGTCGCTATCGCAACAAGGCTCAGTACCCCATCCGCATGGTGGATGGTCGGGTACGGGCCGGATTTTTCGCTCCCCGCTCTCACCGTCTGATACCGGTGGAGGACTGCAAGCTGCAACCTCTGTATTTTTCCAAAATCTGTGGTGAGGTTTGCGCCTTTGCGGAAGAAAAGAATATTCCTCCCTACGATGAGCAGACAGGATCCGGCCTGCTGCGCCACCTGTTTTTGCGCTGGGGAGAAACCACGCAGCAGACACTGGTTTGTCTGGTGCTGAACGGGAATACCTTTCCCCATGCGCAGGAGCTGGCCCAACGGCTGGAGCGCCTCTGCCCCGGCGAGATGACTCTTTGCCTTTCGGTGAACACTCGTCGGGACAATGTGATACTGGGGGACAACATGCAGGTGGTCACCGGTTCCGGGCGAATTTTGGACAAGCTGGGCGGTGTGAAGCTAAGCCTCTCCCCTTTTAGCTTTTACCAAGTCAACCGCAAAGCGGCAGAACTGCTATACCAGGTGGCACGAGAGTATGCAGGTCTGGAAGAAACCGCCCCTAAGCTTCTACTGGATTTATACTGTGGTGTGGGGGCCATTGGGCTTTCCATGGCTTCGGGAGCAGAACAAGTGATAGGTGTGGAAAGTGTTCCTGCCGCTATAGAAGACGCAAAGGAAAACGCGGTGCGCAATGGCATCCGCAACATTAAGTTTCTCTGCGCCGACGCTGCCGACGCCGCGGCCCACCTGCAGCAGCAGGGCCTCAGACCGGAGGTTGTGGTGGTGGACCCGCCTCGCAAAGGGGTGGCAGGATCTGCGCTGAAGGATATTGTTGCCATGAATCCCCAGCGCATCGTATATGTCAGCTGTAACAGTGCCACTCTGGCCCGAGACTGTCGTATCCTAACCGACTGCGGTTATCAGGCGGTTCGCGGCAGAGCTGTGGATTTATTCCCCCGCACGGCTCACGTTGAGTGCGTCACATTGATGTCAAAGGTTGAGAAATAAAAAACTGAAAAGCTTGTAAATAAAGGGTTTCCAGACATTTAGTTTTTCTCGAGGCCGATCTGCTGGATGTGGCAATGTCAGGAAACCCTTATTTTTATTGTTTGCGGGAACATATCAACCACCCTGAAAATTAATAGTTGAGTTACCAGATTAGATAACCCCCTTTTTTATAGGGGGTTGAGGATACAGGATGGATGTAAATCAAATAAAAACTTATCAATAACTTATATCAATGCGATATATTATAAAAGTCGGTTCATATCTTCATCAAACTCTTTACGTCTTAAATCCCTGTTAAAGAAATGGAATCCCCAAATCCTGTAATTATTGTCGTCTGCAAATTTAACTATAGGAATCGCATTTGACTCAAGTTGCAATAAAAAATCTTCTTTCCAACTATCATTTTTGACAAGGTGGGTACCTTTCGGCTCAATAAATATCTGTAGTTGCTCATACCCATTAACTTTAGGCGAATGTAAAAATAATAGATAATCTGGTTCGAAGCGTTCACCACCATCAAAAGAATATATTGCTAATTGACGTTCATTTCGTATTAGATAAACTTTATCATACTTAGCTTTTAGTTTATCGACATACTGCTTAAAATACGCAATAAATGCTTTTTCTTCCGATGTTCCATAGTTATCTTCAAACACAAACCAATCTTCTTTAGATAAATCAAGCTTCCAGGCCATAGGAACAGTATTATCGTTTTGTGAAACACCTAAGCCTCCATCGGTAGGATTAGTATAATTTACCCGCTTATCTTTAAATACCTCTCGAATATATTTTGCCATGAATGTTTTAGAACCTTCATAAGTTTCTTCAATATTAGAGATTGAAGTAGCTATTTTTTTCAAAACATTGACGCAAGCCACATAAAGGATAGCAGGTGAAGGATCCTCATATCTTGATGTAATATCTATTTTTACATTTCCAAGATACTTATCGTCAAAGATAAATTGGTTAATAGATTTTAATTGTGGGAAATAGCTTTTTAGTCTATTGAACTTAAACACATCATACTTACGAAGAGCTCGATGTACAATCGAATAATTAATCCTCGCTATTTCAGCAAAAGATGTATGTTTAGTGTATGTTGTTACCGAACTCTCTTTTGTTCCTTCTTCGCCTAACATTAATGTATCCTCAGCTGCTCGTCCAGTTGCAATAGTAACATCATATGTATGATTGCGTATAGTAGGTGAAAGACCGGTAACCTCTGATCTGCTTTTTATTAGTCTTTCATTATAGAATACATATCCTTGCTGATAAAGCGGATCTGCCTTAAACTCATCCTTTAATTTATATGTTCTAGTGACTGTGTTTTCCATATCGATACCAATCTCTTTTAGCGCCCTATATAATTCGGCAATATAACGAGATTCGTTTTGACAATGATAATATAGTTCCTCACAGATGCGAAGGGGGTGATCCAAATCTTTATCGAATTTTCGCTGATATTTATTCTGCCATTCTTCCAACTTAAACGGATAATACCTTGCTCCTCGTCCTATAAGCTGTGCTTCTGCTATTGTCGTTTTCCCGGGGATGCCATTCTTGGCATCTCGAGTTTCATAAAGACGTACAATGTCAAACAAATTTAGTACATCCCAACCTTCATCTAGTTTTCTTACTTCAAAAATTGCTCGGTAAGGATTATTAGCATCTTCAAGCGAATTGACAATTATTTGATTCTTTTCGGCCTCAGCATCTTCGTTAACTGAAAGACACTTATCCTCCCCAAAAGCTTCTTTTAGTTCTTGTGCTAATTGCTCAAAGGTTATTCCGTTTTTTTCAAAATACGAATAAACCTTTTTCATAGTATCTATTTCCGTAATATCTGCCAGTCGTTCTAGTACTGAACCATTCAGATTTTTTATGGTATCAATAAACTCTTTCATAAACGCTTTGCTTTCAGCAATAGTCTTAGCCTTAAATAGAACGACTGGTTTACATCTTATGCGAAAATCTTCGAATATTTTTAAGCGGTATTGACTTAATACTATCGCCTGTAATGCTCGTTCCATAATTGATATGTCAGAACGCATAGTACGTATTTCCTTTGAGTATCCATCGTCTCTAAATTTTTTTAGAGGATAATCGAATATTATTTTGTTCTCATACTCGCGTTTTATATTTTCGTTTGCAAGGTCACATGTTGCAGTAAATTCGAGTAATACATTTTGATTGTTCATTTCAAAAATACTCTTAACTGTACTTTCCCAGCTCCTATAATTTTCAATTTCTTCTTTGTTGCCGCGGCGAGTATCAACATTGAGATGGTGGGCTTCGTCCGATATAAGAACTATTTTATTATCACGAAAATCATCTATAGAAACAGAGTTTTCTTTGACAAACCATATATCTGAATGAAGCCCTTGTATAGTTGTAAAGCAAATATTTATCGCATTCGGATCGCTTGCTTGGAAGTTATTAACTTCACGAATTTTAACTTTTTCTCCATCAATATTAATTTCATCAGCAAAAAGATACTTCGATGAAGTACGATTTAAGAAATTTTCTTTTGTTTTTTGTACTATATTAGATAGATTTACAAAAAATAGAAAATTTCTATATCCCTGTTTAAAAAGATATAGCATAAGTCCTGCCATAATTAGCGTTTTTCCACTACCGGTTGCCATATGAAAAAGTGTCTGTGTTGGCTTTCTACAAAGTGCTTCATTTTCAAAATATGTTATAAAATTACAAAAAGCATCTTTTTGATACGGGCGTAATTCAAAAGATGGATTCAGATTATCAGGAATGTATTTTGGTAATTCTTTGTATGCTCCAAAATTCTTTGCTTGTTCGATTTGCTCGTATAGGTACACTATTATACCCCCTCGTAAAAGCTTTTTGTAAATGCCTTGTCAGCGTCTGAAATATTATAATCTTCATCATCAATATCACAGTAATTAACGTAAAGTTGATTTTTATCTAGCAACTCCACAAATAAACGCTTTTTTTCTTCAAATGAGAGAGATTTAAAATCCTCTGCTTCAGGATTAATATCTTGAGGATTTACATAACAGCTTATAAAACCGGTCTTTTTTATTTCACGCCAAATATCAGCAAGCTCTTTATCATTTTCAGCGATTTGTATGCGATCAACATATTTTTGATTTAGTTTTGCAAGCTCGCAATACACGAAAGAGCCTCCGCCTTGCCAGTTAACATCTTTGGAAATACCAGTATTATTGCCTTTAATAACATCAACTAATCTGTTCACTACGAATTCATCTATATAATCCATTTGCTCAACACCAATATATCGGCGATTCATTTTGTGTGCAACCGATGCTGTTGTACCAGTACCAAGATGGAAATCTAAGACCAAATCTCCTTCATCTGTGCACATCTCTAAAATACGCTTAATTAACGCTTCTGGTTTCTGCCCACCAGAGAACTCTTTTATTACCTCTGTATGTTTCGACTGGTTTTCTTTATAGGCACGAGGATCTGCATATACTTGTTTTATATCATCCCAGACCGTAGATAAAGGCATGCCTTTACTTTCGTCTAAATATTGTTTTTCCCATACCGGATTTCCATTTTCGTCTTTATCTCTCATCCTTCTCCTGTAACGGCGCCCATTTTCATCTTCAAATTTAAACCAATCATTAATATATTTTTCATTATAAGGAGTATAGACTCGGTGTTGTTTTCTTGATGGGTAATCTTTACAATAATGAAGTATATAATCATGAATATTAACGGGTTTAGGAGTAGCAGCTCGTCCACCAGATGGAGAACCATATGCCCAGATTAATTCTTCTACGAAATTATTTTCCCCAAAAATTTCATCACATAACACTTTTAGGTAATGAGATTGATTTATATCTATATGTATAAATATATTTCCATCCCTGGCCAATAGTTTCTGTGCAATAGTCAATCGGTTTTTCATAAATGTAAGCCATGTTGAACGACTAAATTTATCATTATAATTGAAACTATCATTTCCTGTATTAAAAGGCGGATCAATATAAATACAATTTACTTTGCCTTCGTATCTTTTCAACAAGGAAGAAATAGCAAGAAGATTATTACCTTTAATAATAAGGTTATCAGTATCTTTGAACGCTGTAATCGATTCTACTCCGTCAGCAGTATAACGTTTTGCATTCATGAATACCTTTGGATAAAGAAGCCTGTCTACTTCATCCGGTGCAAGCGTTTCGTTATAGAATATCTCATCCCGCTTTTGATCTTCTTTCGTTTGTCCTCCTTCGAGAACGCAGTCTTTATAAGGGAAAACGAGTACAACATCCTTTGAGGTAGATATGTACTCATCCCGGCTATTTACAAGACCAATTTTATTTTTATAACGAGTATATGAATCAGGCAAGAATTCTCTATTATTGATAACCCAACCGAAGCCGACTTTATCAAAAACGAGAACACCTTCAACGTCGGCAAAAAAGCGCTTTTTTGTTTCTTCGTTAGATAAAAGCAATTTAATGAGTTTTGAATCCATTTGCATTGCTGCCTCGTATACGGAATTGCGAAGCAATTCCCCGTTATCAGTAAAAAAACGTTGATCCTGTTTTAGTACTTCAAGAACAGTATTAAAAAATTGATTATACATCTTTATAACCTCACTTTAAAAATTTTATTAATTCAAGTTTTTTCATAATAATTCAATTAGCGTCATTGTTGCTTAACTATTAAGTAAAAGCTGTTGCTACCTATTCATCTGGCTCAATCTCCATAATATCGGAAATATCGCAGTTTAATGCCTTGCAAATCTTCACAAGCACATCGGTCGTAACATTTTCGTTTTTACCCAGTTTTGCCATTGAAGATGTACTAATACCAGCCGCTTCTCTTAAGTCTTTCTTTTTCATATCTTTATCAATTAAGAGTTTCCATAGTTTTTTATAGCTTACGGCCATAATTGTCACCTCGCTCGCTATAAAGAATATCATAAAGTAAGCTGAAACACAATAAAAATTTGAGCCCGCAAATTAATTATTGTGTTTTGCGAAATTCATGCTATAATTTACATAAGGAAATATCTGGTCTGTATGATGAAATGTTATTATGGAGGTACGGTATGGCAAGCGTCAGCTCGTTCAGAGATGTTATTGCAAACATGTATTACAATGAACTCTTTGACGAATTGTCCGAGTATATTGAGGACAACCCGGATAAGCTGGAATCCAACTCATACCGTGTGCAATCACCGGATGAAGCGGCTTTATCCGATTTTGACATCATAACGATTAGACATAACCGACTCGCCAGGCAACAGTATTTTATTTGACGTAATTGTTTCCGCCGAAGTTGAAATTGCAGAAACAGTACGAAGGAATCGCGAGACTGATG
>JBMNHF010000013.1:0-24432 GCA_050950205.1 Oscillospiraceae bacterium | reverse complement strand
GCCTTCTTCAAACTTTTCGCCCAATCCCAACTTGTTGCCTAGGATGCGATCAATCCCGCCGATGATCGCGCCGATTGCCATAACCCACATAATGACATCGCTAAAAGACATTCCCAACCCTCCTCGTTGTATTGACCATGCAGTTTTTTCCATCGCCAACCGATTGCCAACATTGCAATCATTTTGATTGTAACATTGGTAAATTCAGGATAACATCATTCTGAATATAAGTCAATATCCCCATTGTGAACAATTATTATAAATTATTTTTGTACTATATTATAATAACATGTTGTAATTGCCAATTTTTTGTCATACTAAAAAAACCTCCTGTTACGGCAGTCCGCAACAGGAGGTTTTTTGTAGAAAGAGACCCTAAATATGCGATTCCTTTGTTCTGGGCTCCTCTGCCACAAGCACCTCGGTGCCCTTTTCCCGAAAAGCCCGGACGACAGGATCGGGGGTGCTCCAATCCGTCACCAACTTGTCTACCCGGGAGATACCACAGACAAAGTTCATGGCGGTTACCCCAAACTTGCTGTAATCTGCAACCGCAATCACCCGATCGGATTGTTCGATCATACACCTTCTGGTATTGGCTTCCTGCAGGTGATAATCGGTGTATCCGTTTTCCAGAGTGACTCCGCCCACCCCCATAATCAGTTTATTGGCATAAAAATCCTTGAGATTTCGGTCGCTGATGTGGCCGGATACCGAAAGTTCCCCGACACGAAGCTCCCCACCCAACAAAATGACCCGGCTGTTTTGTTGCTGTATCATTTCGTGGGCGATGAGTGTGGCATTGGTAATAATGGTCAGGTCCTTTTTGTCCTTGAGATTGCGGGCCACCTCCAAGGCAGTGGTGCCCACATCAAAGATGACGGTGTCCCCGTCCTCTATGAGCTGGGCAGCCTTGATGCCAATAGCCACCTTTTCCTGATAGTTCACCACTTCCCGATGAGAATAATTGGGTTCCTGACCATACAGGCCGTGAGCCACCGCCCCGCCATATACTCTTCGAAGCAGTCCGGCACTTTCCAGATATTCCAAGTCCCTGCGAATGGTCTCCACCGAAACGCCATATTCTTTGACAAGATCCAAGGCTTTTACCATTCGATGTGCTTTTACTTTTTCCAGAATTCCTTTTCTTCGTTGTTGCAGCATCGTCTCACCTTTTCCGAGCTTAGATAAAGCTATAGTAACACAAACTTCTCTTAAATTCCAGATTGGAGAAATATCTGCTGCTTCTTTTTCCAAGCAAGCCGCTCTGTTCCATGTTAACTTTACCAGTCCTTTTTGCTGCCGGCATCGTTGACAAAAACCGGATACATCGGTAAACTAAGGTATGTAAATATTTCCTTTGAAAGGAAAAACAGTATGCGCTATGTGTCTCTCCCTCGTCTGCAGGAGGGTATGGTGCTGGGCAACAACATCTATGGCGAAAATTTTGAAATTGTCATGGGCGAAGGCCTGGTTTTGGGCAATACCCAGATTCGCCGCCTCAACGAGTTGGGGTATCCCGGTGTCTATATTCTCGATAAGCTGTCGGAGGATGTGGTGGTACAGGATGTCATACCCACCCAACTGCGTCTGTCCACCATCAAAGCCGCCAAGGACCTGAGAATACAGGCCGAACGGATGGACCCCAAAAACCCCCGTAAAACCAGCGTCACCCCCGCAGCAGAAGATTGTTCTTTCCATCATCGAAGCCCTCATCGCCAACAAGCGGAGGGTGGTGGACCGCATCGACCTCAAGCCCTTTGAAAATTACGATTTTTACCATGCAGCCAACGTAGTGGTGCTATCTTTGCTGCTGGGGGTAGAAATGGGAATATCCGGCACCCAGTTGTATGAGCTGGGTATGGCCTCTCTGCTCTACGATTTGGGCAACATCTTTCTTCCCAAGGAAATCCTCTCCCACCCGGGCAAGCTCTCCCCCGAGGAATACCAAACCGTTCAAAAACACACCCAAATTGGCTTTGAGTTTTTGCGGGACAATTTTGAAATTTCCATCGACGCCTGTGTCGGTGCTCTGCATCACCATGAGCATTACGATGGTTCCGGCTATCCCTATGGGTTAAAGAAACATAAAATTTCCATTTACGGCCGAATTATCGCTCTGGCCGATGTGTACGATGCTCTTGTTTCCCGCAGACCCTTCCGGGCTCCCAAGTTCCCTCCCGAGGCGATGGAGTATATTCAATCCAAGTCCGGCACCATGTTCGATCCCGAAATTGTCGCAGTGCTGCGCCGAGTGGTGTCCCTTTACCCTGCCGGCACCTGTGTGCAGCTCAGCTCGGGGGTGCAGTGCATGGTGGTGCAAAACTATGTGGCTGCGCCGGAGCGGCCCCGCCTGCGCCTGCTAGGCAACCGAAGCGCCACCCCCCTATACATTGATCTGCAAAACGATCCTGCTTTTGCCCACCTCAAAGTCAGCCATCTCTTGGATGTATAGGAGAGTATTCCAAAATGCAAGCCCTTTGGACTTCCACACAGACGGAAGTCCAAAGGGCTTTTGTTGAGGATGGATTATACAATATTGAGAAGATGAACTGCCTGCCACAACTCACTGGTGCCAATGACGGTCACCCGGCCGCTGGCGTACTGTTCATCCACCCACTCCTTGAGCTTGAGCACCCGGGGATCATCCTTTTCCACCTTTTCCCCATTCAGAACCTTGGAGGAAAGCCACATGGCTACCCCTGCCGCTCCCGAGGTAGCGGAAATGGCAACGCTGGGGGCAGATTTCAGCAGGGTACGGGTATCGAAGATGTTGTAAATCTCCTCATCCTTGAGGATGCCGTCGGCATGGATGCCCGCCTGCGTGGTGTTGAAATCGCTGCCCACAAAAGGGGTTTTAGGGGGAATCTGGTAGCCCAGCTCATGCTCATAATAGTCGGCAATATCCCGGATGACGGTGGTGTCCATTCCGTCCAAGGTGCCCCGGAGCTGAGCGTATTCAATGACCATGGCCTCCAGAGGGGTGTTGCCGGTGCGCTCTCCAATACCCAGCAAAGAGCAGTTGACGCTGGCTGCTCCGTACAGCCAAGCGGTGGCGGCATTGACGACGCTCTTGTAAAAATCGTTGTGGCCGTGCCACTCCAATTGCTCCGGCTCATACCCTGCATAGTTGCGCAAACCATAGATGATGCCGGGCACCGACCGAGGCATAGAAGCACCGGGATAGGGCACACCGTATCCCAAGGTATCGCAGGCGCGGATTTTTATTTTTAAGCCGCTTTCTTTGGAAAGCTCGTTGAGAGCATGAGCAAAGGGAACCACAAAGCCATAAAAACTGGCCCGGGTAATGTCCTCAAAATGGCAGCGGGGGCGTATCCCCACATCCAGAGCTTCCTTTACAATGGCCAAATAGTCTTCCATGGCCTGGCGGCGATTTTTCTTCAGTTTATGGTAAATATGGTAATCGGAGCAGCTTACCAGGATTCCGCACTCCTTCAGGCCCATCTCCTTGGCCATCTGGAAATCCTTCTTGGTTGCGCGAATCCAACCGGTAATCTCGGGAAATTCAAGGCCCAATTCCTGACAGCGGCGCACCGCTTCCTTGTCCCGGTCGCTGTAAAGGAAGAACTCGCTTTGGCGGATTTTTCCCTTGGGGCCTCCCAGCTTGTTGAGCAGCTTGAACAGATGCACAATCTGATCGGGGGTGTAGGGCGCACGGCTCTGCTGCCCATCCCGGAATGTGGTGTCGGTAATCCAGATTTCTTCCGGAGGATCCAGAGGACTGATCCGGTGGTTAAAGGTGCATTTGGGAATTTCGCTGTAAGGGAACATTTCGCGGTACAAGTTGGGCTTATCCCTATCCTGCAGCTGATAGCGATATTCCGATTCCATCAAGACCTTGCGCTTACTATCAAAATATATCATAATGTAGCCCTCCCAACTATTTTATGCAGCCACGTAATTTAAAAATTTCATAACCAACTATACCTCACCTATTCAGATTAATCAAGTCGCTTGCCAAAATACCTCATAATCAACAAAGTTTTCAAACAATTCCAGGTGAGAGCTTATTCAATTCTTACAGCAAAGAAATATTGATTTTGAAATATAAAAACTACCTTACATCATTTTAAGAAAAGAAAAAGCACTGAACTGTGGTTTGATAAAAGCTAAAACCCCACAAAAAAAGCCCCCTATGCAGGGGGCATGGGAGTGCATTGGTTGACTTACTGTTCTGAAAAAAAGACATTGACCAAGCGGCGGGCTTCTTCCTCTGCAAGGCCGGGCATCTGCATCCGGCCACCGGGAGCCACCATCACCAGAGAGCACAGCTTCTTATACCGATGAAGGGGAGAAGAACGCAAAGAGAGAAACTGAATGTTTTCAAAGGCAATGGTTCGCACCACCTGACGAAACACCCCCGTGGAGAGGACAAAGCGATCCTCTGCGATTTCCAAAGAAAGGCGCCGAAAACGGGCAGGCAGGTAGTAGAGATAGCAGAACAAAAAGATTGCCACCCACAACAAGGTGAGAATCAGCCAAATGCGGGAACCGGGCCGAAACATCAAGGAGCACACAAAGGCGGGTACCAAGGTGACGCAAACCAACAAGGACCGCCATACCCCCATGATTTGAGGGCTGGGCTTTAGGGTTTTTCGCATGGTGCTCCCTCCTTTTTGGCGCATCCAAATAGGTAATAAATCTCAACCATAAAATATAATGGATGAAAAGCTAGGAAAAAGCCCATCCCCACCCTATTTGGGCTGGGAAAGAATCACCAGTACTCCCTCTTGCTGCAGAATGGTGACATCGGTGCCGCAAAATTCATTGCTCACCGCCCGGGGGTCCCAGGGAGAAAGCGGGTAATCGTTGAGAGGGTACTTTCCTCCCAAAATGGTAACCCCTTGGCAGGGCGCCAAAGCCAACAGGGAAAAATAGCATCCCGGCCTTTGGGCCAGAAGGCGCTCTCCCCTTCCCACCAGAGCATGGGCATGGCAGACTCCATCGGTGAGTAAAGCATCGGCCCCCTGCTCCACCACATAGGTCAACAGGCCCAGGTTGGCCAGAGTGTGATCCAGACGCCCCCCCAGCATTCCCGTCAAAATCAGGCGGTGGTATCCCCGCTCCATTGCCTCCAACACCCCGTGATAGGAATCGGTGTAGTTTTTATCGGGGGAAAGGGGCACCAGCTCCACCCCGGCAGGAGGAGCTGTGGTCAAAGAGTCCAGATCCCCCACCAAAAGATGGGGGCGAAGTCCCAGCCCGCGGCAATGTTGCAGACCACCGTCTGCGCAGATAACAAAGGCGTCCGGCTCCAACAAAGCCGATACCGCCTCATAGTCCTGTATTTCTCCGGCACCTACCACAACACAGGGATAGGCTGTCGTGGGTTTCTTCCCCTCCAACGGCGCTACACCTCCCATTCCCGTACCTGTCGGGCCTCATCATAAAGCCTGACATAGCTCTCATGCCGACGGGGATCGATATGCCCCTGCTCCAATGCCTGCAGAACTCCACAGCCCTTTTCCCGGGTGTGGGAGCAGTCGTTAAACTGGCACTTTCCCAGGTAAGATGCAAACTCGGGAAAGCATGGCGCCAGCTCCTCTTTGGGGATATGGCCCATGCGCAGCATCTCGATGGAGGAAAAGCCCGGCGTGTCGGCCACAAGTCCTCCTCCCGGCAGAGGGATCAGCTCCACATGGCGAGTGGTGTGTCGGCCCCGTCCCAGCTTCCGGCTGGTGTCTGCAGTGGGCAGAGCCAAACGGGAATCGATGCGGTTGAGCAGAGTGGATTTGCCCACACCGCTGTTGCCGCAAAAGGCGCTGACCCCCTCAGAGAGAGCCTCTACCAAGGCCGAAAGCCCTTCCCCATCGGGCTCCACCACATAAACGGGATACCCGGCGCCGGCATAAAGCCTCTTTAGCTCCGAAGGATCCGCCAGATCTGTTTTGGTTAGCGCAACCAGAGCATCGATGCCCCGATGGGCCAAGATGGCAAGGTAGGAGTCGGCCACAAAGAAGTTGGGGGCCGGATCGGTCACCGCCAGCACCAGCACCATGCGGTCCAGATTGGCCAGGGGAGGGCGCACCAAACTATTCTTGCGGGGAAGAATTGCACTGACGGTACCCTTGCCCTCCTCGGTCAGGGCAAGACGAACCATATCCCCCACCAGGGGAGTGCTCCCCTCTTTGCGGAATACTCCTCTGGCGCGGCATTCCACCAGCCCTTCCTCTGTCTTGACATAGTAAAATCCCGCCGTGGCCTTCCAAATACGGCCGGTCAACTCGTTCCTGCTCAATGGTTGTCCCTGGGGCGTTCCAACCAGCGGTTGCGGGACAGCTCCACACCGCCGGTTACATCCTGGAACAGCCGCGTGTCAAAGTTGAGTTCGTACTGCTTATAAGGGCTTCCGTCCATAAACACCTCGATGTAAACTTCTTCGGTCTCTCCGGTGAACCAAGGCCTCCAGGTGCCCACCTCGGAAGGGTTAAGGGTTTCCTCTTGAACCAACTTCCCATCCTGATAGGCCTGGAAGGTGACCAGCTGATCCACATCGGCGGGGAGCTCCACCGGAATGGCAATTCTCTTAAAGTCCCCACCCGCTCCGGTGCTGACAATGACATTGATTGCGGTGCCCTCGATCTGCACGCTGCCGGAATCGGGGTCCTGCGCAATGATGGTGCCGGCAGGCTCTAGGGCAACTTCTTCGGTGACATCCCCCACCCGCAGGTTGTTGATTTCCAGCAGATGCCTTGCCTGATCCACCGTCAGACCCACCAAGTTGGGAACGGTGGTCCAGGCCTCATCGGGACCAAGGCTGATATAAACGAAGATCTTGGTTCCGGCGTTTACCTGAGAATCTCTGGAAGGGTCGGTGTAGATGACGCTTCCCGCGGGAATATCGTCGTGGTAGATATGCTTTTCCTCCGGCACCAATCCCAGCTCTTCCAGCTTTTGCAGGGCCTGTTCGGCGGGACGCCGCTCAAAGTTGGGAACGGTGACCACCAGCTGTCCGCTGGACACCTTTACCTTGACGGTGCTTCCCTGGCGAATGGTGCGCCCCACCTTGGGATTCTGCTCAAAAATGATGCCGGGGCCCCATTCGTCGCTGTTGCTCACTTCCTCCTGCACCAGCTCAAAATCGCCGGCGTACTGCTCCTTGGCGGTGTCGAATTTGACTCCCACCAGATTGGGCACCTCAATTTCCGGCACCTGCGCAAAGGGATTGTTCAGCCAGATCATCAGCCCCACAAATGCCATGGAGGCCAATACAAAAGCAAAGGTCACTCCGGTCAAAATGGGGATATAAGGGGTTCGGCGCCTGCGCCTGGCTTCCATAGCCTGCTGCTCCTCCTCCCGGGTTTCGGAGATAGCCCGGCGGTATTTTTTACGTCTTGCCTGAGGACTCTCGTTGTTGTATTTATACTCAAACTGAATGGAGGGGTTTTGCTTAAACCGCTCAATGTCCTCAATCATTTCGGCGGCACTTTGATAGCGCTGTGCTGCATTTTTGCGCATAGCGCGGACGGTGATGTCTTCCAGCCCCTTGGGAATGTTGGCGTTAAGCTCGGTGGGCAGAACCGCCTGGGACTGAATCTGCTTAATGGCAACGCTCACCGCTGTTTCCGCTTCAAAGGGGAGTTTTCCGGTAAGCATTTCAAAGAGCATCACCCCAACGGAGTAGATATCGGATTTTTCGTCAGTGTTGTCCCCCATGGCCTGTTCGGGGCTGATGTAGTGGACGCTGCCGATGGCCCGGTCGGTGATGGTTTTTACCTCGCTGCGGGCAAAACGGGCGATGCCAAAATCGGTGACCTTGATGGTGCCGTTTTGCAATAGCATAATGTTGTGGGGCTTAATGTCCCGATGGACAATTCCCTTTTCGTGGGCATGCTGCAGCGCCCGCAAAATTTGCAGGGTAAAGTGGACAGCTTCTTTCCAGGTGAGAATCCCCTGGTTTTCGATGTAATCCTTCAGGGTGATGCCGTCGATGTATTCCATAACGATGGAGTGCACCCGATTGGTGAAGGAAACATCATACACCCGAACAATGTTGGGGTGACTGAGCACCGCAATGGCCTTGCTTTCGTTTTTAAAGCGCCGCAGAAATTCTTCGTTGGTCAGATATTCGTCCCGCAGAATTTTAACTGCCACCATCCGTTGGTCGATGGTGTCAAAGGCTTTGTAAACGTTGGCCATGCCCCCGGTGCCGATGAGCTCCTGTATTTCGTATCGTCCCTCCAGGCGTTTGCCCAGATACTTGTCGGCATTATGATCCACTTAATTCTCCTCCCCGGTTAGCGGCCTCTTGTTGGGGCCGTGCTCCGGCGATATCGCCGCTTTCCCAGCACATTACCACGGCGGTGATATTGTCGGCACCGCCTGCCTGGTTGGCCAGGGCAATTAAATTGTCCACGCTTTTTGCAGCCACGCTTTCTTGAAGAAGACCTGCAAGGCTTCCTGACTCCACATAGTGGTAGAGACCGTCGCTGCAAAGCAGTATCATATCCCCCGGTTGGATCGGATGCTCTAAAAAGTCTGCCTCCACGGTGGAAGCCACCCCCACCGCCCGGGTGATGTAGTGGCGCTTGGGATGGCGCTGGGCTTCTTCCCGGTCAATTTCTCCAATATCCAAAAGCATCTGCACGACGGTGTGGTCCCTGGTCAGCTGGGTTTCCTCCCCCGACGCAGAAAGGTGATAGGCGCGGCTGTCTCCCACATAAGCTACATACACATGCCCTGCATCAAACACAGCCACAATCAGGGTGGTGCCCATCCCTGCCAGCTCCGCATCTTTGCAGGAAATATCATACACCAGAGCGTTGGCTCCCGCAATCGCCGACAGCACCACGCTTCGCAGGCTGCTTTCCGCCATGCCGGGGCGAAGATCCCGGGCCAGCATTTCGGTGACAAAACCGGTTGCCTTTTCAGCCGCCAGTTGACCCCCGTTCTGGCCTCCCATGCCGTCGCACAGGACAGCAAAGGCAAGCTCCTCCCCCAGGATTTTGTAGTCGTAACAATCCTGATTGGTTTTGCGAACCCGCCCCGTATCGGAACCTGCATATATGCTTAACAAGAAGTCCACCCCCAAAAGGTTGCCGGTTCTGTCACCGCCCGGCAGCGGTTGGGCCAATAGCAAACAGTTTATCCTCTAGCTTTCCCTGCGCAGCTGGCCGCAGGCAGCCATCACATCGGCTCCCAGCTCTCTGCGCACCGTAGCGGTAATCCCCGCCTTTTCCAGCTCCTGCTGAAATTCCCGAATCGCTCGGGGCGTGCTGCGGACAAGTTCCCGCTCCCCCACGGCGTTGAGGGGAATGAGATTGACATGGCAGTTCATTCCCTTTAACAGTGCCGCCAAACGCCGCGCTTGTTGCACGTTGTCGGTTTTTCCGTGAATCAAGGTATATTCAAAGCTCACTCGCCGCCCGGTTTTTGCAAAGTAATCCCGGCAGGCGGTTAGCAAAGCATCGATGTTGTATTTTCGGTTCACCGGCATCAGGGCGGAGCGCATTTCATCGTCCGGCGCGTGGAGGGAAACCGAAAGGGTAAGGGGGTATTTCTTTTCCGCCAGCTTGTAAATGCCATCCACCAAGCCGCAGGTGGAAAGGGACACATGGCGCAAACTCATGCCAAACCCCTTGGGATGGGAAAGAAGCTCTAAAAACTTGCAGACATTCTCAAAGTTGTCTAAGGGTTCTCCAATTCCCATCAGCACAATGCTGCCGATTTTTTCCCCCTCGGGCAGGTCCCGAGCAGCGGCATACACTTCGCCCAGCATCTCGCCGGCGGAAAGGTTGCGCACCAGCCCCCCCAGGGTGGAAGCGCAAAAGCCGCAGCCCATCCGGCAGCCCACCTGGGTGGAAATACACAGGCTGTTGCCGTGGTGATAGCGCATCACCACCCCCTCCACCGCAGCTGCGTCTTCCAGACCATATAAGTATTTTACCGTACCGTCAATGGCGGAGACAAGTCTTTTTTTTAAAATCAGACTGCCGGTGGTGCAGTTTTCTTCCAATCGCTGGCGCAGGGACTTGGGCAGGTTGGTCATTTGGTCAAAGCTGGTGGCAAGATTTTGGTGCAGCCACTGAAAAAGCTGCCCCGCCCGGAAGGAGGGCTCCCCCCAGTCGGCCAGCAGATTTCCCAGCTCTTCCAAAGTTAAGTTCAGAAGATTGATCAAGGCTCCTCCCTCCTTGTAAAGGCGGCGAGATAAAAGCCGTCGGCATCCCATTCCCCCATCAACGTGCACTGGGAATCCTCTCCCAGCAAACCACCTAACGGACGGGGCGAAAATTCGGGGTGAGCGGCGAGAAAACGCTCCCGCACCGCCCCGTTTTCCGCCGGATGGATGGTGCAGGTGGAGTAGAGCAACACCCCACCCACCTTACAATATTGTGCTGTTGTTTCCAGTATTTTATACTGAATATTGGGAAGATCGGTAAATTCTTCCAATTTTTTGTATTTAATTTCTGGCTTGCGGCGAATCACCCCATACCCGGAGCAGGGAACATCGCAGAGCACCCGGTCAAAGGTTCCCAGCGCCGGGTCATACTCTGTCATATCCCGGCTCTGGGCATTGATGCAGTCCAGCCCCATTTCTTTGGCTCTCTTTTCAATCAACCCCACCCGCTTGGGGTGCAGGTCACAGGCGATAAGCTGGCCCTGATTGTTCATCTGCTGGGCAATGGTAAAGCTTTTGCCTCCCGGAGCGGCACAGGCGTCCAGCACCCGCATACCCGGCGACACTTCCAAAGCTAAGGCGCAGAGTTGGCTGGCCGGATCCTGAAGGTGAAACAGCCCTTCCCCAAATGCTTTGGTTTTGTGAAGCGCTCCCCCCTGAGCCATCAGGCAATTGGGCACGTGAGGGTGAGGCGTTGCGATGATGTTCTCCTCTGCCAGACGCTCCAACAGCTCTTGGGAAGAAGTGCGCAGGGTGTTGACCCGCAAAGCAGCGGGGGCACGCCCCACACTGTCAGACAAAAACCGGCGCACCGCCGATTCCCCATAGGCGGAAAGCCAGCTTTTTACCAAAGGCTCCGGGCAGGAAAACTCCACCGAAAGCCGGGCAGACAAAGGATGCTCCGGCAGGGGAATGACGGCTCCTGCCCGCAAAAAAGAGCGGAGCACCCCGTTGACATAACCTGACGCTTGTGTTTTGCGCAGCTTTTTTACCAGTTTGACGCTCTCGTCCACGGCGGCGCTGTGGGGAATGGAGTCCATGTATAAAATCTGGTAGATTCCCAGCCGCAACGCGCAGAGAACCGGGGCATCCAGTTTTTCCGGCTTCTTGGCCGAATGGGCGGCAATGCAGGCATCCAGGGTGATGCGCCGCTCGATGACGCCGTAAAAAAGAGCTGCCGCCAAGGCTGCTTCCTCCGGCTTGAGGGTATGGTGCTCCAGAGCACGATCCAAGGTAAGGTTGGACCACGCCTCCCGCCGTTCCAGTTTCAGCAATGCCTGTGCGGCTATCAGCCGGGCGTTTTTCATGAAAGTCTCCTTATTATTTCTGGGTATCTTATCCAATCCACTGCTGCTCCACCGCTCCGTCATCCCCAATGAGAAACCGAATGCCCGACGTCGTTTCCTTGTGGGGGGAGCCTGTCGTGTAGAGGACCTGCTCCACTCCCCAGGATTTTAAAGCCTTCTCCAAGCCGGGGGAGGGCAGGCCATAGGTGTCGCGGGTGTCGGCGCTGACCACCGCTGTTTTGGCCCCAATTGTCTCCACCGCTTCTCGAGACAGGTAGCTGGCATCTCCGTGATGAGGGATCAACAAAACCTCCGCTGGGGATACAATCCGTTCCCAGCCGGATAAGGTGGCAAGGTTTCGGTCTGCCGGCAGCAAAAAGCTCACTTGGTTGATCCGTATCCTCACCATCAAGCTGGTTTCGTTGAGGGTATTGCTCAGCCCCTTTAAGGTTTCTAAGCTGGGCGCTTTTTGACATTGGAGCAGCTTTTCCTCTCGAGAGGCTATGGCAGCGGATGCCGGGGGGCAGATGGTCAATTCTGCCCTGCCGCAGCGGATGCAGGTGGTACCTGTCACCCCAATGACATGGGCATTTTGTCGGTGCAGTTCTTCCACCATGGTTGCGTAAAGTTGAAGGGCGGCTGCCATGTTACTCTGGTTCCAATGGTCACCGGCCAAAGGCGGGGGAGAGGGAAAACCGGTGAGAAAGCGCCGCACCGGAACATGTTCCACAACTCGGGCAAGGCCGCCAATGTGATCTCGGTGAGGGTGGGTGGCAACCATCAAATCCACCTCTTTTACCCCCAGACGGCTTAAATGCTCCACCAAGGGCAGGGCAAGGTCGGTATACTTTTCCGGCTGGTCGTAACCGCCATCCACCACCAAAACAGGAAAGCGCTCCCGGGTGGGATATGCCACCACACTCAGCCCAAAACCAACATTTAAAAAATCCACCGTATAATGGAGTTTGCTCACAATCACCCCTCCATACCCGCACCTTCAGGTTGCCTTGCAAACCCTTTGAGGTCTTTCTGGCTTATTATACCACATGTCTTTTCGGATTGTACAGGTTGGACCATGGTTCCCCCCCTTGGATTCACAGCAAGAAAGGGCAGCTGTGCCCGCCACCCCTTCTTACCAAGCTATTCCAGCTCAAAGCCTGCATCTTCAATTGCATCCTGCAGAGCTTGTTTTTCCACCTGACCGCAATAGGTAACCTGGCCGCTTTTCAGCTCCACCTCTACCTCGGTAAGCCCCAGCTCCTCCAACGCTTCCTTCACCGCTGCCTGGCAGTGCTGGCAGGACATTCCCTTTACCTGTATGGTATGCAATCCAATCGCTCCTTTGTTGTAAGATAGGTGCTATAGGTGTTTTTTATATTATATCACAATGCCGTCTTGCTCAACCATCTCTCATTCCTTGTCAATATTAGATAATTTTTTCACAATTCTTTGGCATAGGTCACTCTAGATTTTTATATCCAAGCTTGCTATAATATAACGTGTTGGTTTGATAACGAGATCAAAAAATTCGGAATGTTCTACAAAACATCAGGGAGGAGTTTGAGCCTTATGGCCAATAAGATTACCAAAATTCCGTTTCGGGGAACTCCGGAGCAAAAAGCAGAGCTGATGGAGGTCCTCTCTTCGATTAAGAATCAAAACGGCGCACTGATGACCGCCCTGCAAAGGGCTCAGGACATTTACGGCTATCTGCCCATTGAAGTGCAGAAGATGGTGGCCGACGGCCTGGATCTGCGGCTGGAAGAAGTTTATGGTGTTGCCACCTTTTACTCGCAGTTTTCCCTAACTCCCAAGGGCAAGTACAAAATCTCGGTCTGCCTGGGTACTGCCTGCTATGTCAAAGGCGCTGGAGATATTCTGAATAAAATTTCCGAAGTCTTCGGGGTGGAAAGTGGCCAGTGTTCCGATGATGGAAAGTTCTCGCTGGAAGCCTGCCGCTGCATCGGTGCTTGCGGACTTGCCCCGGTTCTCACCGTCAATGAAGATGTTTACGGCCGCCTGACGTTGGACGACATTCCGGACATCTATAAAAAATACAAGGATCTATAAAATACAAAGAGCTATCGTACTTAGAAAAGGCGAAACCCTTGGGGTTCCGCCTTTTTTTGCTGTTGGGGGGCTTACGCTCCTCCCACCGCTTTGCCGTATAGGTAGAAAAATCCATATAATAGTCCGTACAGCACCGGCTGGTGCAGCAGATAGATGTAAATGGTATGCCGCCCTGTAGCAGCCAAAAATCTGGACCGGTTCCGGTAGAAAAAGCCCGGCATTTCCCCGCGGGCAAAAGGAACCCCCAGATAGCTGCCGGCCAAAAAGACAAAAAGCCAAGGCAGCAGGGGAAAATAATCCACACCGCCGGAAGCAAAGCCGAGGGGTATCAGCCAAAGATGGGAAGCCCAAGAGGTAGGCAGTTGAAGGAGAGGAAGGCCGGGCAACCCCAAATAGCCGTTTTGCGCGCCAAAGGAAAAGAGATAGAGCAGCAGGCAGAGCAGCAGGCCCGGCAGAGGCGCCAGCCGATCCAGCATCTTTTGCAAAAGGGCAAAGAGAATCATGGCCGTTCCGAGAAAGTGCAGAATTCCAAAATAAATGGGCTGCTGCGGTAGAAAGAGCAAGGTAACTCCCCCCACCAGCAATCCCAGCGCCAAAGCAATCAGGCCGCGGCGCAGGTTGCTGCGGGAAAAACGGCAGCAAATTCCCGAGATGAAGATAAAAATCCCCGCTACAAAGGGCTGGGCAAGTTGCACCAGCGGCCAGTGAAAGAGGGGAATATCCCACCCAAAGAGATAGATGATGTCGTAAGCGCCATGGTACAGCACCATCAGCAAAATGCACAATCCTCTTATTTCGTCCAGAAAGCCGACCCGCTTGCGCAGGCCGGCTTTGGCAGACATCACATAATACTTCTTTTGCATCTTCATCGAATTACTACTGGGGCATGTAGGCATCCAGAATATCTCTGGCCTGATCGTTATCCGGCAACATCAGCATCACCACATAGTCCCCCTGGCTGAATACGGCAGCGTTTTGCGCAATAGAGTAAGCTCCCAGGATGTCGTAGTTCTTAAAGGATTCGGCCCGCAGGGCAGCGTATTGCATAAGAGCCTCCCGCACTTGGTCGACTTTATCCGCCTTGGGCAGAATCAAAGCCACATCGCACAAACCGCTTTTGGGGTCGGAGTAATAGGCAACCACTTCGTCCACATCTGCTATCTCGACCCCGAACACGTCCTCCACCGTATTTTTATCCACTTCTGTCAGAGCAGGCACTGTCTCCAGGCTTTCATAAATTGCTGTGGCCGCCCCAACGGGGTCGGCAAACAGAACCGTTTGCTTAATTTCCGCCTCTGCCGTCATCACAACGGCTTGCGCCTCATCCAGTTGCCTGGAGGGCTCTGCCTGCGCAGCGGCGCAACCGGCAAGGCATGCCGCAGCTACCAAGCCTGCGGCCAGTTTCATTACATATCTCATGATAAATTGTTCCCCATTCCCCTGATTCTTGGCACGGTACCGGTCACAGTGGCACCGTGATGCAGAGTCTTCTTCCCACAAGGCAACATCCTTGATTTTCCGAAGTCCCCTCAGTGTTTATTACCAATTTATATAAATTAGAAAGATATGTCAAGCTATATTTGGAATTTTTAATAATTTGAAACTTTTGAGGATAAAAATCCAACCCTCCCTATCTCTTGTCTGTCATTGCCAAGATTCTGCACAGAGGGAACAATGGATCCGGTATTTTTGACAATATACCATTGATTTCCCTGTCTTTTCGTTTGACTACCATCCTCCCATAACAGACAGAATATGGCATAAAGACTTGATTTTACCGTCAACTATGCTATAATAATTGGAATTCCTGCCCCGCTTTTGCGAGACAGCCGAATAAAGTATTTTTGTTTTAACATTTTTTAAGGAGGCTGTGTCATCATGTCCCGTGTTTACAACTTTTCCGCCGGACCATCCATCCTGCCTGAGTCTGTTCTGCGCCGCGCTGCTGCGGAGCTTGTGGAATACGGTTCCTCCGGCCAGAGCGTTATGGAAATGAGTCACCGCTCTCCCGAATTCGAGGCCATTGCTGCTGAGTGCGAAGAGCGGCTGCGCCGTGTCATGTCCATTCCCGACGGCTACAAGGTGCTGTTCCTGCAGGGGGGTGCTTCCACTCAATTTGCCATGGTTCCCCTGAACCTGATGGGAGAAAACGGCTGCGCCGACTACATTGTCACCGGGCAGTTTGCCGAAAAGGCAGCTCAGGAGGCACAAAAGTTTGGCACTGTGAATATCGTAGCTTCCAGTAAGGATAAAACCTTTAGCTACATTCCAGAGCTTGACAAGATTGCATTTAACTCCAATGCCAGCTATGTGCATATTTGTCAGAACAACACCATTTACGGTACCCGTTACCCCCACCTGCCCGATACGGGGGATATCCCTCTGGTGGCCGACCTTTCCAGCTGCATCCTTTCCGAGCCGGTGGATGTGAGCAAATACGGTTTGATTTACGCAGGGGCTCAAAAGAACGTTGCCCCCGCCGGCCTTACCATTGTCATTCTGCGGGAAGATCTGGCAGGCAAGGCTCTGCCCTACACTCCCACCATGCTGGATTATACCACCCACATCAAGAGCGACTCCATGTACAACACCCCGCCCTGCTGGTGCATCTATATGTGCAGCCTGGTTCTGGATTGGCTGGAACACGAAGTTGGCGGTCTTGAGGCCATGAAGGAAATCAACCAGCGCAAAGCAAAGATTCTCTACGATTTCCTGGACAGCTCCAAACTGTTCCAATCGCCGGTGGTGCCGCAGGCCCGTTCCATGATGAACGTCACCTTCGTCACCGGAGATCCCGCTCTGGATAAGGAATTTGTCTCCCAAGCTGCCAAGCAGGGCCTGCGCAACATCAAGGGACACCGCTCAGTCGGCGGTATGCGAGCCTCGATCTATAACGCCATGCCTCAGGCCGGTGTGGAAGCCTTGGTCAAATTCATGGCCGAATTTGAAAAGAGCCATTCATAGCAGCATGCAAGGTTGACTTTCCTCGCTAACACCTCGACATAAGCCGGCAGATGAAAGCATCCACGCGTTCAGGTTCTTTGACAATATCATTTTTGGAAAGGACTTGTTTTTTCATGCACGAAATAAAACTACTCAATAAAATCAGCCCTGCGGGACTGGCGGTGCTTTCTTCCCCCAACTACAAGGTGGGGGAAGATATTCAAAACCCGGACGGCATCATTGTCCGCTCCGCCTCCATGCACGACATGGAATTCCCCCCCAATCTGCGGGCTATCGCCCGGGCCGGTGCAGGGGTGAACAACATTCCCATCGACCGGTGCACCCAGGCGGGCATTGCCGTGTTCAACACTCCCGGCGCCAACGCCAATGCCGTAAAAGAGCTGACCATCATGGGGCTTTTGATGAGCGCCCGCAAAATCTTCCCCGCCATGGAATGGGTGCAGTCTCTTCACGGTAAAGGAGACGAAGTACCCAAGCTGGTGGAAGCAGGCAAATCCAAGTTTACCGGCCCCGAAATTAAGGGAAAAAAGCTGGGAGTGATCGGTCTTGGCACCATCGGCGTGCTGGTGGCCAACGCCGCTGCCGATCTGGGAATGGAAGTGTACGGCTACGACCCCTTCCTCTCGGTGGATACCGCCCTTAAAATCCACCTGGGAGTGCGTCACGCCAACACCCTAAAGGAAATTTACGACGTCTGCGATTTTATCACCCTGCATCTTCCCGCCACCGGAGAGACCAAGGGAATGATCAACTCCCAGTCCCTCAACGCCATGAAGAGCGGTGTGCGCATCCTCAACTTTGCCCGGGGAGAGCTGGTGGACGACGACGATATGATCGCCGCACTGGAAGACCGGCAGGTTCGCTGCTACATCACCGATTTCCCCAACGACAAGCTGCTGGGGCACCCCGGTGTCATCGCCTTGCCCCATTTGGGAGCCTCCACCCCCGAAAGCGAGGAAAATTGCGCCGAAATGGCCGCCAAGCAGCTCAAAGACTTTTTGGAGACGGGCAATGTGCGCAACTCTATCAACTTCCCCGATATGCAGATCCCCCGTTCCGGTCGGGGCAGAATCACGGTAGCCCACAAGAACATCCCCTCCATGATCTCTCAGATCGCTGCCTGCATTGGAGACAACATCAACAATCTCACCAACAACTCCAAGAATGGTCTGGCCTATACCATGATGGACATTGACGGCCGCGTCACCACCGATATGCTGGACCGGATCAATGCTTTGGACGGCGTCATCTGCGTGCGAATGTTTAAATGAAAATGACGCCTGCAAGCTGCCAAATTGCCCTCGCAAAGTAGCTTTCTCCCACCGAAGGAGAGCCCTGGCCGTAAGGGCGGTGCAAAACCGAACCTACTGTCAGGGGCCATCCCTTGGTTGTTGTCCGCAGGGGCAAACCGTTTTCCATCATCGCCCGCAAAGCCTCCAGCAGGTTTTGCGGGCGTTTTGACAATGCGGAATTCATTGACACAAACGGCGTTTGGCTATATAATGACTACTGGAATCAAACGACTATTTGACCTGCGCGACAAATTCGCGCACTCTCTATTTTTCTGCATTTTTTTGGCTACAGCAGATAGAATAGCATTCATGATACAGCAAAGGCTGCTCATGTAATTTGCATACCAGATATTGCATAAAGGGGTTTTTTAAATGGAATGGATGGGCCTTAACGAGCTGCGGGAGCGCTTCCTTGCTTTTTTTGAATCCAAAGGGCACTTGCGGATGCCCTCTGCCCCCTTGGTACCTCAGGAAGACGCCAGCCTGCTCTTAATCAACTCCGGCATGGCTCCTCTTAAAAAGTACTTTATGGGGCTGGAAACTCCCCCCCGCAGGCGGGTGACCACCTGCCAAAAGTGCATTCGCACACCGGATATCGAGCGGGTGGGCAAAACCAGCCGTCACGGCACCTTCTTTGAGATGCTGGGCAACTTTTCCTTCGGCGATTATTTTAAGCGAGAGGCCATCCAGTGGGCTTGGGAATTCATCACCCAAGAGATGAAGATACCCGTCGACCGGCTGTGGATCTCCATCTTCCATGAGGACGACGAAGCCTTCGACATCTGGAGCAAGGAAATCGGTGTAGACCCCAATCGCATTGTGCGCATGGGCCGGGAGGACAACTTCTGGGAAATCGGTACCGGCCCCTGCGGCCCCTGCTCGGAAATCTACTTTGACCGGGGCCCCCAAGCCGGCTGCGGCAGTCCCGACTGCGCTGTGGGCTGCGACTGCGACCGCTTTGTGGAGTTCTGGAATCTGGTCTTTACCCAGTTTAACTCCGACGGAGAGGGAGGCTACACTCCTCTGGAGCATCCCAATATTGACACCGGCATGGGGCTGGAGCGCCTGGCCTGTATCATGCAGGGGGTCAACAACCTCTTTGAAGTGGACACGGTTCAGAATATTATGGGCGAAATCGCCTCCATTGCCGGGGTGACCTACAAGCAGGACGAAAAAATCGATGTGGCTCTGCGGGTGATTACCGACCATATCCGCTCCACCGTCTTTTTGGTGGGGGACGGCGTGGTACCCCAAAACGAGGGCAGAGGCTATGTGCTCCGCCGCCTGCTGCGCCGGGCCGCCCGGTTCGGACGGTTGCTGGGCATTGAGGAGCCCTTCCTCTACAAGGTCTGCGACCGAGTAATTGAGGAAAACAAAACCGCCTATCCCGATCTGAGCGAAAACGCCGACTATATCCGCCAGGTCATCCGCATCGAGGAAGAGCGGTTCCAAAAGACCATTGTGCAGGGTATGAATCTGCTGCAGTCCTTGCTGGATCGGGTGGATACCAAAATGATTGCCAAGGGCTTTTGCCTTTCCGGGGAAGATGTCTTTAAGCTTTACGACACCTTTGGTTTCCCCCTGGATTTAACGCGGGAAATCGCCCGGGATCACGGCATCGACATTGACGAGGAAGGCTTCCTTGCTCAAATGCAGCGTCAGCGGGAGATGGCCCGCAAAGCCCGGGAGGAACAGGGCGATCTGGGCTGGGAGGAAGACTGCCTTGCAGGACTGGATTTCTGCGAAAACTTTGTAGGCTACGAATGCCTTTCTGCCAAAACTCAGCTGCACCATATTTTGAAAAACGGCGAGCTGGTAGGCGCTTTGTCCCAAGGCGAGGAAGCCATGCTGCTGCTGGAAACCACTCCCTTTTACGCCGAAAGCGGCGGTCAGGTGGGAGACAGCGGTTTCCTGCAATTTGCCAACGGCAGTGTCTTCACCGTTCGGGACACCCAAAAATCCCCCACCGGCCACCTGCTTCACATCGGGGAGCTGTCCTCCGGCGCCATCAAGGTGGGAGATATCCTCACCGCCGTGGTGGATCAGGATCGCAGGCGGGCCATTATGCGCAACCATACCGCCGCCCACCTGCTGCAGGCCGCCCTGCGGGAGGTGCTGGGCACCCATGTCCATCAGGCGGGCCAGATGGTGGACGAGCATGTATGCCGTTTTGACTTCACTCACTTCTCCGCCGTCACCCCTCAGGAGCTGGAACAGGTGGAGCGCAAGGTCAACCGGATGATTCTGGACAGTCTGAATGTAGGTGTGTCGGAACAATCCATTGAGGATGCCAAGGCTCAGGGCGCCCTTGCCCTCTTTGACAGCAAGTATGCCGAGATGGTTCGGGTTTGCAACATCTCCGGTCAGAGCATCGAGCTTTGCGGAGGCACCCATGTGACCAACACCGCACAGTTGGGACTCTTTAAAATCCGCCACGAATCCAGTGTGGCTGCCGGAATTCGCCGCATCGAGGCGGTGACCGGTTGGAACACCTTGGCCACCATCCACCAGCAGGAATCCCTGCTGCGGGAAACCAGCGAGCTGCTCAAATCCTGCCCCATTGCGGAAATTCCCTCCAGAGTTGGCGCCTTGAGTGCTCAGGTCAAAGCGCTGCAAAAGCAGCTGGACGAGCAGACCCAAAAATTGGCCTCCTACCAAACCCAAGCTCTCACCGACGACATGCCCAAAATCGGGCCGGTGCGGCTGCTGACCATGCTACTGAATGTGGACAGCGTGGATGCCCTGAAAAAGACCGCCGATACCCTCAAGGCCAAGCACCCCGATATTGTGGGGGTGATCGCCATGAACGACAAGAAGGATCCCAAGGGCAAAGCCACTTTGCTGGCCTTTGCCGGAAAAGAAGCGGTAGCTGCCGGCATCCATGCAGGCAAGCTGGTGCAGGCGGTGGCCCAAAAGGCGGAGGGCAGCGGCGGTGGCCGCCCCGACAACGCCATGGGCGGCGCTTCCCGTCCCGACATGATTGACGAGGCTTTGGCTTCTGCCAGCGATGTTGTCAAAGCTCAGTTGGGACTGTAGGAGAGAATCCAAAACACACACAGAAAGGGAGATTTTGTATGAGCTGCCTGTTTTGCAGCATTGCCGAGGGAACCATTCCCTCCAAAAAGGCTTACGAAGACGATCAGTGCCTCGTGTTTTACGACATTGCACCTCAGGCTCCCGTGCATCTCCTTGTCATCCCCAAGGAGCATATTGAAAGTGTGGGCGCCGTCACGCAGGAAAATGCTCCTGTCATCGCCCATATGATGACGGTAATCGCCAAGCTGGCCCAAGAGCTGAAGCTGGTCAGCGGATTCCGGGTGGTGAGCAACTGCGGAAAGGACGCTCAGCAAAGCGTCCCCCATCTCCACTTTCACCTGCTGGCAGGTCGGGAGCTGGGGTGGCCTCCCGGTTGATGGGAAGACCACCATCTGCCTTGCTTTCAACTGCCTGAGAGCCTTTCTGCCACCGCTAAAAAATTACCCCCTGCATGATCAGGGGGGCGGTAAGACCGACAATCCCATTGCATGCACCCATTAATAGAAAGAAGGGTTTATCAATATGTCGCAGAATACCTACACCCTAAAGGTGGCCGGCCTTACCCGGGAACTTGCTCTCTGCCCGGTTAATGAATCCTTGGACATCGCCGCCTTTGTGATGTTTTCTGATGTAGAGCTTACCATTGCCTGCGCCACCGAGCTGCTTAAAGTGGTGCCGGAGCACGATGTGCTGATTACAGCAGAGTCCAAGGGAATTCCTTTGGCTTATGAAATGTCCCGCCAGTCGGGAAAGCGGTATCTGCTGGCCCGCAAAAGCAAAAAATTGTATATGAAAAATACGGTGGAGGTGCCGGTAAACTCCATCACCACCGCCAACCTGCAAAAATTGTATCTGGATGCCGACGACATGGCTTATCTCAAGGGTAAGCGGGTATTGCTGGTGGATGACGTGATCAGCACCGGCGAGAGCATCCATGCTCTGGAGCAACTGGTCAACTATGCAAAAGGCGAAATTGTAGGCAAGGCCTGTGTTCTGGCCGAGGGCGACGCCGCTCAGCGCAAGGATATCATCTTCCTGGAGCCTCTGCCCCTTTTCTTTAAATAGTCACGGCTTTTGGACGGCTGAGCTTTCAGCCGTCTTTTTTTGCTTGCATACCGCTTTTCGCCGCTTTTCTTAGAGCGACATGGGATGCTCTGGGCTGGGAGTTTGATTCCTATTAAAATAATTCCTGTCCTGCTCTTGGAGCACACCCTTTGCTTGTTCCACTCATCTTCTGCTATCCCCCAATTATCACCATCAATCTGGAGGATTACAGTATGAAGCGTCCATTGCTTGCCATCGGTATCTCCTTTGCCACGGCGGTCTGGGCGTTCTTTTTGTTTCCCGGACTGCCGGCACTGCCTCTCTCCGCTCTGTTTGTCCTAGCGGGACTGGCAGTGCACGCTTTGCGGCCCAACGCCCGAGCTGTTTCGGTGGTGCTCCTAGCTGTGGCTCTGGCTCTTGCCCACTCCTTTTTGTACCGGCAGCGCAACATGTTGCCCCTGGAGCGGGCGGTGGGACAAACGGTGGTGGTGCAGGGAGTGGTTTTGGAATCCAGGCAGATGAATCCCGGCTATGCTCTGACGGTGCAGGCTTTGTTTCCCGATGCAAGCTTGCCCAAAACCACCCTGCGTCTGCGGGGATACGGGGAGATGGAATACCTGCCGGGGGACGGCATTCACTGTCTTGCCCGTCTGGAAGAGCTGCCCGGTTCCCGGGGCTACTACCACTCCAAGGGGATTTTTGTCAACGCCCGGCTGTTGGAAAGCACCCCTCACACCCAGCTTTCCTGGCGGCAGATGGCTGTTCAGCGAATCCTTATCCTGCGCCATAAAATGACCGGAAACTTGTACGACAACCTCAGCCCTGCCACTGCCGGAGTGGTTTCTGCCATGGTGTTGGGAGAATGGGAGGGCGTTGCCCCGCAAGACCGAAACGCCTTGGCCCAAGCAGGAACCATTCACCTGCTCAGTGTGTCGGGGCTGCATCTTTCCATTTTGGTGGGCTGTGTCACCTCTCTTTTGGGAGCTCTTAAACTGGGACAGCGGATGGTGGCGCTGGTGGGTATGGTGGTGAGTGCGGGGTTTGCCTTTTTGGTAGGGCTTTCTCCCTCCATCACCAGAGCCTTGGTGATGATGCTGCTGATGCTGGGAGCAAAGCTGATTGCCAGACGCAGCGATTCGCTCAACTCCATGGGGCTTGCCCTTTTCCTCATCGCTCTCTTTGCCCCCTACTGGACGCTGGGGCAGGGGCCTTTGGCTGTCCTGCGCCTCCACCGCCGGCATTGTCCTTTTTTCCAAGCCTTTGTATCAGACTTTGGAAGGCTTCTGCTTTGCCGGATCTTCCGGTGCTCCAAAGGTTGCAGGGTATTTTTTGGGGGCGGCCGCTGTGTCAATGGGCGCCTACGCTTTCTCCTTCCCCATTCTTCTCGCCGGCACCGGTTGGATTTCCCTGCTGACTCCCTTGGCCAATGTGCTGGTGGCCCCTCTTTCCGCACCGGCTCTGGTCTGCGGAATGCTCTGTGCTCTTTTCCCATTCCTTCCTCCCGCTGCCTTCATCACCAACCTTTGCATCAATTGGATCCTCTCCATCTCACGGCTCATCGCCTCCATTCCCCTGTTCACCTTCTCTCTGGATGAGTTTTGGAAGGTGCTCTGGCTGCTGCTGGGAGCTGCCGTGACGGCTTTGCTGTTCCGCTGGCGGGCGGATAAAGCCCTTAGGCGGTACGGCGCTGCCTTGCTGGTGCTGGCCTTTTCCTTGGGGAGCATCACCCTCTCCTTTGCCCAGCGCCATGAGGTGGAACTGGTGGCCCTTGAAAACTGCTCTCCCCTGGTGCTGATTCGGGGCGAAAAGGCCGTGGTGGTGGGAACGCCGTCCCCTTATGAAATCCGCACCCTGAGCCGCTATCTGGAATTTCGAGGCGTTGAGCAGTTGGATGCTCTCATCGCCGCCGACTGCGGGGAGCAAATTCATTCCGGACTGCTGACTTTGGTGAGGGATTTTTCTCCCGGACTGGTGGCGGGGCCGGACGACGACTATATTCTGTCCATGCTGGAGCGCCGCCCTGCCGGGCCAAACGGTGCTCTCTACAGGCTATGCCCGCATTCAGGTGCTGGGAGATGTTTTTATGGAAGCTGCTCCCGTCACCGGGGCGGTTCTCATCCAGGCAGGGCATCATTTTATCCTCCACTCCGGGGAAAAGTATGCTATAATAACTCAGGAACAGCCGGCTTCTTCCGGCCAACTTTCCCATGGGACAAGCCCCGCTTTAGGGGATTTGCAGAAAGTTCTTTCCGCTAAAACCGGGCAGACGCCCCCCGCCTTTGAACCTGTGGGGAGTTTCTTGTTTGGGGAAAGACGCTTCATCCTCAAGTTGTAGACAGGGAGCTATTTGCTATGAAATACACCGAAAAAACTTTGGCCAAGGCCCACCGGGCAGGCCAGCGGCACACCGTCTGGCTTCTTTACGGTGCCGAAACCTATCTAGTGGAGCGCTGGGCTAAAACGCTGATGGGGGAAGAACCGGATGCAAACCCCTTTAATGCCCAGCGTCTGGACGGCAAGGCCCCCGATTTGGAAGCCTTGTGGGATGCAGTGCAGGCCATGCCTTTTTTTGCAGAGGAAAAACGGGTGCTGCTGGACGGTC
>JBMNHF010000012.1:0-10852 GCA_050950205.1 Oscillospiraceae bacterium | reverse complement strand
CCAGTTCCCGAACCTGTTCTGGGGTCATTTCCTTTGTTGCCATAGAAGAAACCTCCCTACGACTGTGTCTTGGTATTTTTCCTTCGAATCCAAGTTCCCATTGATTCCACTATACCTCATCTTATGGGATAAGGAAAATTGTTATTTCTTATTTAAAACATAGATAGATTCTATTGTTTTTCTTCGCTACAAAGTCGCAGACGCATTTCTGGCCGGGTGGATACCTGAAATCCCAGTTTGTGGTACAGGGCTTTTCCTTCCTGCGTTGCAGTCAGATCAATACAGGCAACTCCCAGTTTGCGGGCCTCTTCGATCACGCGGCTCACCACCCTGGAAGCGTACCCTTTGCGCCGGTGCTGGGGATAAGTGATTACATTGAGAAGGGTGCCGGTTTTTCCGGTGGAAAACACCACCGAAGCCGGTTTTTTGCTGATGGCGAGGAAAGCGGCGGAGACCACCTCTCCTTCCCGCTCTGCCAGCACCGCAAGAAAGCTGTTATCCTCCAAGCCCTGCCGGAAATAATCGGGTAATTGAGCCAAAATATTCTCCCGGTCCGTAGAGGAAATTTCCCCATAATCTGCAGCGATGTAGTCCATGCGCAGGCGAATGAGAAGCTCTAGATCCTCTTGGGTTGCGGTGCGTATGGTAACCAAGGCGTTTCCTCCTTCTGCCCATGTGCCATGACCATGCATTGGCAGCTCAGCCATGCATTAAAAACAATCGATAGAGAAAGTCAATAGATTTCATAGCTGAAAACAATTTGACTAATACAGATACGCAGCCCTATACTTTTTAAAATATATTTGCTTAGAGTTCCATCCAACCCCTTCGTCCAAACCGGAAAGGATGATGTTCTGTGACAGCATTAGACCTCAGTCGAATTGCCACAGCTTTTGTGGAAAGTTCTCCTCTGAACCGCGTTTCTGTTCAAAAAGCCCTCCGACCCGATCTTGTGGGAATGCAGCTTCTGGAACCTCCTATTTTTGGTTTTGCTACAGCGGATGACGACTACCTTCTCAGTCTGCAGGACAATCCGCAGGCCAACTTAAAGATGGACCCACCCTCCTTTTGGCTGGAGGGTGCTAAAACCGTCATCTCCTTCTTCCTTCCCTTTCCCGAGCAGGTCAGGCGGAGCAACTGCTTGGACCGGCGCCAACCCTCTCAGGAGTATATGCACTCTCGGGTGGATGGACAAACCTTTATTCTTGCGCTGTGTCACCACCTCAAGGAGGCTTTGGAAGCGGAGGGCTACCAGGCTGTGATTCCCGCTGCCGATTCCCGATTTTGGAGCAACGCTGCCACCGATAAAGTGGGAAACGGCATGTTGTTTACCAGCAACTGGTCGGAGCGTCACGCCGCTTACGCAGCAGGTCTTGGCACCTTTTCCCTCAACAAGGGGCTGATTACCCAAAAGGGTATGGCGGGGCGCTTGGGTAGTCTCATCACCAACTGGGAAACTCCCCCCACCCCCAGGGTTTACACAGAGCTGGAGGAGTATTGCATTCAGTGTGGGGCCTGTATGGTTGCCTGCCCTGCGGATGCCATTTCTTGGGAGAAAGGCAAGGCGCATTCTCCTTGCAGCTCTTACTTAGGAGAAATTCTTGCGGCTAACCGCCCCTACTACGGCTGTGGAAAGTGTCAGGTCTCGGTCCCCTGCGAGAGCAAGGCACCTTATATCCCTGTGAAATAGTTTGGTTCTACCACTTCTTCAAAATCCATAGCCCAACCAAATGGACTGGATAGCAATTAACAATTTGACTTACGTTTCCTACGATACTATACTTTTTTCAAGAGATTTTATAAACCCTGCACAAAACTCAACACAAAGGAGGAACAAAACTATGATGGGAAATACATTCGGCAAACTGTTCCGCATCACAACCTGTGGCGAATCCTATTCCGGATGCTTCCGCAAGCACCTGGACATTCCCAAGGAGCTCTACGGCGGTCTGCTGGTTATTGTGGACGGTGTCCCCGCTGGTATTAAGCTCACCGCCGATATGGTGCAGGCCGAACTGGATAAGCGCAAACCCGGCCAAACTCCCTTAGATTCTCCTCGTCTGGAAAAGGATATCTGCTACATCTTTTCGGGCGTGATGGAAAACGACCTCACCACCGGTGCGCCTGTGGGCATCGTCATTCCCAATAACGACATTGAGGATATCCACGTAGGTCAGTATCGGGATTACAAAGACTCTATCCGCCCCGGTCACGCCGAGTACTGCTATTTTAAAAAGTATGGCGAGTTTGCAGACTGGGTAGGGGCAGGTCGCGCTTCGGGCCGCGAAACTGCCAGCCGTGTTGCCGGCGGAGCCGTTGCCAAGCAGGTTCTGGACCAAATGGGCATTGATGTGATTGGCTTCGTCACCGAATCCAACGGCATCAAGGCAAAGCCTGTCACCTATGAGGAAGCCAAAAAGAACTACCGTGCCAACGAGCTCAATTGCCCTGATCTGGAAACTGCCCCCAAAATGATTGAGGATATCCTCAAGGTAAAGGCTTCCGGCGACACCTGCGGCGGCGTGGTGGAGCTGATTATCCACGGTGTTCCGGCCGGGCTGGGCGAGCCTGTCTTTGACCGCCTGGACGCCACCCTTTCTCATGCGCTCATGTCCATTGGCGCCATCAAGGGCATCGAGTTTGGCGCAGGTTTTGAGGTAGCTCGTATGCTGGGTTCTCAGTGCAACGATGAATCCTATGTGGATCCCGAAACCGGGCGGGTAGCTTTCTACACCAACAATGCCGGCGGCATTCTGGGTGGCATCTCCAATGGAAGTGAAATCCGCATCCGTCTGGCTGTGAAACCCACTCCCACCGTTTCGGTTCCCCAAAAGGCTGTCAATGTGGATAAGATGGAGGATGGTATTCTGGAACCCATCACCCGCCGGGACGCCACCTTGCTTTCCCGCATTTACCCTGTGTGCGAAGCCATGGCCCGCATCGCTATTTTGGATGCTATCATGGCAGCCAATGCATACCGTTCCGTGACCAATATCGATCCCAAATGGGATAAAATTTAAAACACTAGCCCTCCCCCTATGTCTTGTACATAGGGGGAACTTTTTTGCATTAGCCCATTTTCCATATAGGACGGTTGCTTTACAGCCGTGGAGTTGCGCACAATCAGATCGGTTCCGATCATTTTATCCTCTACCGTGCGACCTTTGAGCATGGCAATGACCATATTGACGGCAGCATAACCGATGTCGTAAGGAAATTGGCGCACAGAAGTAAGCATGGGACGGGAAATTCGGGCCACCTCGGTGTTGTCGTATCCTACAATGGACACCTGCCCCGGCACCGAAATGTTCTGCTCTTGCAGAGCCTGCAACACCCCGGAAGCCACCCAGTCGTTGGAGCAGATAACCGCATCAAATTCGGTCATAGAGGTGAAAAAGCGCTTCATCGCCCTGTAGCCGCCATCGTAATCATAGCTGGTCATGGTGATCAAATTCCGATCAAAGGGCACCCCTGCTTCTTTGAGAGCCTGCTGATACCCCGCCAGCCGGTCCAGGGAGGAATAGGCCCCCCGCTGGTCGGAATCCATCAGCTCCATTAGTTCATTGACATTCGAAGCCGGGTTTTCCCAAAATCCGGCAAAAAAGGCAATGCGGCGATGTCCCTGATGGAGAAGAAACTTGGTGACGGTGTAACCGCCCTTTACGTCATCGGTATAAACATGGGGGATACCCGGTATAATGCCCCGGCGGGATGCGATAACCACCGGCATATTTTTAGAAAATACTACGTTCAAATGCTCCGAACTGGCGACCGAGATGGGACAGTAAATCAAACCCGTAGCTGCGGAGGAAGCCACCGAATACAGGCACTGAATATCCTTTTCCGCATTTCCGTCACTGGAAAATGTGGTAATGCGGTAGCCCTTCTCCAAAGCGCAGTCCAAAGCTCCATCCAAAATTTTGCCAAAGTACTGGTTGGAGGCTGTGGGAATAATCATCCCCAAAATCCGGCTGTTGCCGGTGCGCACATATTGAGCGCTGGCATTGGGGACATATCCCAGCTTTTTAATCGCATCCTGCACTCGACCGCGCAATTCCGGTGCCACGCTGTTGTTGTTATTTAAAATTCTTGACACGGTGGAAACAGAAACACCTGCTTCTTTGGCCACGTCAGATATGGTAACTTGCTTCACTTTACTGATAATCCATGCACTCCCTTTTGTCCGGCGACACAGTTTTTCTGCGCCACCTTCTTCAAAAAGTTCAGTACTACTGCGTTGTTACGTCAGCACCGATATGTTTCATGACTTCAAAGAAGTTGGGGAAGGTAACGGCAACACATTCGGCATCTTTCACAACTGTCTCCCCTTCTGCAAAGAAGCCGGCAATGGTCATAGCCATGGCGATGCGATGGTCATGATAACTTTCCACCTCTGCTCCCTTGAGAGGTTTGCCTCCATGAACCAGCAAGTAGTCCTCCCCTACCTTAATGGAAGCTCCCATTTTGCCAAGCTCACTTTGCATCACCGCCACCCGGTCTGTCTCCTTGAGTCGAACCGCATCCAACCCAATAAATTTGGTATCTCCCTGGGCATAAGCAGCGGCAACCGACATGGCGGGCAGGGAATCCGGAATGTTTTGCAAATCGAAGGTCAGGCCGGACTGCAAGGGCTTTCCGCCTTTAATGATCAGGCGGCCACCTTCAATATCCTTTTCAATATCAGCTCCCATGGAGATTAAAAGATCTACCACTGCTTTATCCCCCTGACTGTCGTGGAAATCCACCCCGTCTATGATGACGTTGGACTGGGTGACAACAGCCGCTACCAGAGGGAAGGCAACCCCGGACCAGTCGCTGGCAATGACGGTGTCCTGGGGCCGATAGCTTTGACCGCCTTTGATTTTAAAATACTGATAACTCTGGGGGTTTTCGATCTTTACGCCATGGCGGCAAATCCAGTCTAAGGTCATCTGAAGATAAGGAGTTTCCAGCGGATTATCCACCGTAATTTCGGTATCTTCCGGCAGAAGGGGCGCAACCATCAGGGTGGCGGAAACCGCCTGAGACAGCAAACCGGTAAAGCGAACCTTTCCACCTTTTAAAGGACCCTTTACAATAATGGGGCAGGCATTGGAACCGGGTCTTGTAAACACCGCGTGGCCGCCCAGAGCATTGATGGCGTCCACAGAAGGATAAATAGGCCTGCGGCGGATCTGTTCGTCTCCGGTGATGAAGGTATAGCCGTCCACCAAGCCCGCCATCATAGCACCAAAGGCGGATACGGTGCCGGAGTTTCCGCATTCCAGATAGTTGTCCGGCACTTTCAGATTCTTACCGAGGCCTTCTACCGCCCAAACACCGTCTGCTATCGTAACCTTGGCACCAAAGGCCTTTGCCGCCTCCAGGGAGCTTTTGGCATCTTGGCTGGTCAGGGGATTGCGGATATAGGAGGTACCTTCCGACATGGTGGCCATCAGCACGGCACGAATGGTATGGCTTTTGGAACCGGGTACCTGAACGTGTCCCGAAAGTGTGCTTTTATAAGATCTTGCAATCATAGATAAGCCACCTCATTTTCAAATGATAAAAGATGGGGTAATAAGCGGCGGTATTTTCTCATCAGAGCATCACAGCAACGCGGAACATACCGCCCCTTAATAACTACAAAACTTTAATCGTTGATCTCCCTGACCCGATGGCAAGCCACAAAGTGATTGGGTTCTACTTCCTCCAAGGGAGGAGTCTCCCGATGACAGATGTCTGTTGCATAGTTGCAGCGGGGAGCAAAACGGCATCCGGGCTTGGGATTGATGGGGGATGTAATTTCCCCTTTCAGCAAAATCCGCTGCCTTGTTTTGCGAATGGTGGGCTCGGGAATGGCAGCCAACAGCGCCTTGGTGTAGGGGTGCAGGGTGCGCTCGAACAGCTCGTCGGCACCGCATTTTTCCACCACCATACCCAGGTACATCACCATAATGTCGTTGGAAATGTGCTTGACCACCGAAAGGTCGTGGGTGATAAAGAGATAGGTAAAGTTCTGCTGCTCCTGAAGATCCTGCATCAGGTTGAGGATCTGAGCCTGAATGGAAACATCAAGAGCGGAAACCGGCTCATCACAAACGATAAACCGAGGCTTCAAAGCCAAAGCGCGGGCAATACCGATGCGCTGGCGGCGGCCTCCGTCCAGCTCGTGAGGATAGGAGGTGGCCAGACGGCTGGCTAATCCCACGGTATCCATCAGCTCTTCCACCCTTTGGTGGACAGCCTCTTTGTTGGGACACATTTTGTGGATAAGCAGCGGCTCTTCGATGATTTCGTAAACGCTCATGCGGGGATTGAGAGAAGCAAAGGGATCCTGAAAGATAATCTGCATATCCCTGCGCAGAGCTTTTGTGTCTTTGGTGGAGGTAATGTCTTTTCCGTCAAAAATCACCGTTCCGTCGGTAGCATCCAGCAGGCGGATGATCACCCGGCCCAGGGTGGATTTCCCGCAGCCAGACTCCCCCACCACCCCCAGGGTTTTTCCTTTATCCAAGGTAAAATTAATGCCGTCCACTGCATGAAGCATCCCCCGGGGAGTTCGAAAGTACTTTTTAAGATCGCTGACTTGGAGCAAACTGGACATACTATTTCTCCCCTTCCCCGGTATTCGTTTCTTGCTCGTACAGCAAGCATCGGACGAAATGTCCCGGTTCAATTTCGGTGTTCACAGGAACTTTGGACTTGCAAGCCTCCATCGCATTGGGACAGCGGGGATGGAAAGCACAGCCGGACGGAAGATTGGAAGGATCCGGCATCAAACCCTGGATGGGGCTTAAGCGGCGGATTTTTTGAGAAAGGCTGGGCAAGGAGCCGAAAAGTCCCTTGGTGTAGGGATGGCTGGTTCTCTCATAAATGCTTTCCAGGTCACCACTTTCCACAATCTGTCCGGCATACATAATGGCCACCCGGTCACAGATTTCGGTGACGACGCCCAAATCGTGTGTGATCATCAGCATGGCGGTGCCAAACTTTTTCCGCAACCCCGCCATCAGATCCAGCACCTGAGCCTGAATGGTGACATCCAGTGCCGTGGTGGGCTCGTCGGCAATTAAAAACTGGGGATTGCAGGCAAGAGCAATGGCAATGACCACGCGCTGCTTCATTCCACCGGAAAACTGGTGGGGATATTCGGTCATGCGCTCGTCGGGAATTCCAACCAACCGCAGCATTTCCGCTGCCTTTTTATACGCCTCGGCTTTGGACACCTTATCATGAAGCTGAATCACTTCTGCAATCTGCTCTCCCACTGTCAGAATCGGGTTGAGTGCAGTCATGGGATCCTGAAAGATCATAGAGATATCCTTGCCGCGAAAAGCCCGAAGCTCCTGCTTGGAGGCCTTGAGCATATTTTTTCCGTTAAAGAGAATCTCTCCCCCCACAACCTTTCCGGGCGGGTCGGGAATCAGGCTCATAAGGCCCAGAGCTGTGGTGGTTTTACCGGCTCCCGTTTCCCCCACCAGCCCCAGGGTCTCTCCTTTATCAATGTCAAAGCTCACACCATTGACGGCTTTGACGGTGCCTTCGTCGGTGATGTAATGGATGGATAAATCGCGAACGGACAACAGTTTATTGCTCATAGATGTTGGCCTCCCTAATTCTTCAGCTTGGGGTCGAGAGCATCCCGCAGGCCATCCCCAAAGACGTTGAGGGCAAATACGGTTAGCATGATGGCAAGTCCCGGGAAGAGCACCATGTACCACTGGTCGCGGATAAAGCCGCGAGCTGCCGAGAGCATCGCTCCCCATTCCGGTGTGGGAGGCTGAATTCCCAATCCCAAAAAGCTAAGGCTTGCCGCCAGAATGATGGATGTGCCGACGCCCAAGGTAGACTGCACAATGATGGGAGCCATGACGTTGGGAAAAATATACCGCAAGATAATTCTGGTGTTGCTGGCTCCAATGGATCGGGCAGCCTCCACATATTCCTGTTCCTTTACCGTCAGGGTGGAAGCACGGACCACGCGGGCAAAGGTGGGAACCGAGCTGATGGAAACCGCTATCATGGCGTTGGTCAGTCCCGGGCCCAGCGTGGTGGCAATGGCAATGGCCAAAATGGTTTTGGGAATGGACATAAGGATATCATTAAACCGCATGATGAGCGTGTCCAGCCAGCCGCCAAAAAATCCGGCTATCGCTCCCAAAATACAACCGATCAATGCACCGCCTGCCAGCGAAATAAAGCCAATTTGCAGGGAAACCCGGGTACCGTAGATCACGCGGGAGAGAATGTCCCGCCCATAGTTATCGGTGCCAAAAGGGTACTCCCAAGATGGAAACTGCGAGGCTACACTGTAGTTTTGCAGATCGTAAGGATAAGGAGCCACCACATCGGCAAAGATAGCCAGCAATACCAATAAGATCAGTATAATCATTCCAAAGACGGCCAGTTTGTTTTTGCATAGCCGGCGCCAGATATCTCCGCTCTGGCCCCGTTTTTTCTTGTACTGACCGGCTTTTGTTGTCATATTCATTACTCTACCCCCTTACCTGCTTCTGCCACAGATTTTGCTTTTGATCTTGTGGAGGTTCTTTGGTATTGGGTTTTAATGCGGGGATCCACAAAGGCATACAAAAGGTCGATGAGCAGATTTAAAACGGAGAACATAATGGCAATTACCAAAACGCCTCCCTGCACAATGGGGTAGTTCCTCGCTTTGATGCCGTCTACCATCAGCTTGCCAAGTCCGGGAATGGCAAAGACCTGTTCGTTGACCACGGCGCCGCCTAGGGCAATGGCAAACTGAATTCCAATGACGGTGATAATGGGAATCAGAGCATTTTTAAGGGCATGTTTAAAAATAATTTTGATTTCGCTCTGGCCTTTGGCCCGAGCAGTGCGGATATAGTCCTGCCGGATGACTTCCAGCATGCTGGAGCGGGTCATTCGGGTAATGGTAGCTACCGAAAGAACGCTGATGCTCATCACCGGCATGATGTAGTACAGAGGCCCGTACAGGCCCGACGCGGGAAGCCAGCCCAAAAAGACGGAGAAGAACAGCGTCAGCATCAGAGCCAGCCAGAAGTTGGGCATGGTGATACCCACCAAAGCCAAAACCATGGTGATATTGTCCAGAATGGAATACTGTCTTACCGCCGATATAATTCCCGCCGGTATGCCCACACAGATGGCAAACAAGGTGGAAAAAACCGCAAGTTTAAAGGTGACGGGAAGACGCGCCATAATCTCGGTGGTAACGGGCACCTTGGTGGTATAAGAGATGCCAAGATCCCCTCGGATTGCGTTGCCCAGGTAGCGAAGATATTGTTCTAAAAACGAGTCGTTCAGACCCATTTCTTCGCGAAGTTGTTCCACATCTTCCGGAAGTGCGTCGTCACCCAAAATCATTCGGGCGGGATCGCCATGGGTGAAATACATCATGGTAAAAATGATGATGGTTACTCCCAACAGCACCGGAATCGTTATAACGATGCGCTTTAAAACAAATTGCAGCATTGAGCATACTCCTTTTGCAGCTTAAAAGCAGATTTCTACCCTTTTTGTTCAGAATGACGCAGCGCATAGAATGGAAAGGCGGTGGCGATGATGCAAGTCGCCACCGCCCTCCAAAGCCGTGCTGTTATGGACTGCGGGAAACATCAAGAAGTTTCAATCGCCCAGTCATAACATGGGGTCAGAACAGCCAACCGGCTCGCCGTTATGGGGCAACTGCCCAATTTGGCTTGTAGCTTCGGCATTCTTTCAAGCGTGTGCAGTGGCCGAAGCATGAAGTAAATTTACGCAAATTTTACCTGAGTCAGGTCAGGAACCAGGCTGGGGGCAAATTCCAAGCCGGTGATATAAGCGCGGGTGCCAAAAGCCGCTCTGGGGAACGCCAGAGGAATGCTATAGCATTTCTCCTGCAGATATTCCTGCAGTTCCTGGTAAATAGCAATGCGATCGGCTTCGGCGTAGGTTGCGCGGCCCTTATCCAGCAAATCCTGAATGTGCTGGTCGTTGTGACGGATCGAAATGGTGCGGTAGATGGGCCAAATCATCAAGCCGGCATCCGGGTCGGAGATGGCAACGGTGGGAGCCATGCTGGCGGCAGGGCATTTTCCGTCGTTGTTCAGCTGAGTTTGGGTAGCAAGGTCAACAATCTGAATGTCCACTTCCACGCCGATTTGGCCCCACATGTTCTTGACCACTTCGGCTACCGTCATGTTAATCTGATTTTCCATGGTGAAGTACTGCATCTTTAGCCCGTTGGGATAACCAGCTTCGGCCAGCAGCGCCTTGGCTTTTTCCACGTTGTACTCATAGGGGCCCACTGGTTTGTAACCCAGAATAGAGGGGGCATAGAAGCTGTCGGCTACGGTAGCCTGACCCTGATATGCCGTTTTCACCAGGTTCTCCATATCCAGAGCATGTGCCAAAGCCTTGCGAACCTTTTCGTTGTTGGTGGGTTCCATGGAGTTGTTGAGGAGGATAAAGCTGTGGGACTGGCTTTCGCCGGCAATGAGAACGGTCTCGGGATTGTGTTCGATTCGCTCCCAGTCAGAAAAAGCAAGTTCCATAGCAATGTCGATACCGCCGGTTTCCAGATCGATAGCGCGGGCGGAGCCCTCAACAATGATGCGAGCTACTGCCTTTTTAAAGGGAAGCTCTTCGCCCCAGTAACCGTCATAGGCTTCCAGTTCGATACGGTCGCCGGAAACCCACTCTTTAAACTTCATGGGGCCCGTTCCCACAGGAGCACGGCCAAAAGCATCCTGGCCCACAGTTTCCCGAGCGTTTTTGCTCAGCATAGCACCGCGGAAGGAGGCCAGCGCTTCAAACAGAGGAGCATAGGGAGCTTTCAACTTCAGTTCCAGAGTGTAATCGTCCAAAGCCTTGGTGCCTTCGGGGTCGA
>JBMNHF010000011.1:70000-78964 GCA_050950205.1 Oscillospiraceae bacterium | reverse complement strand
ATTTCCGGGTCGGATACAATCTCCTCAAAGTTTTTGGTAAACAAATGAGAATAGGGCAGTTGGGGGAACTCGCGAATATCCAGTATCTTTTTGACATAGAGATCTGCGCCGGCTTTTTTGCCTATGCTGGCCCGGCTGCGCTCCAACACCTCCACGACGCCGGAGCCTACCACTCCGTGTCCCAAAACGGCTACCGCTATCATAATCAATGCTCTCCTTTTATCATGAAGTCTGGGGAAGACTTTTCTGTTTAGTTGGAAAGAATGCGCAGATTCACCACTCCGTCCAGAGCCTGAAGCTTCTGGGTCAGGGTTTCGATGTCCACGGTGAGGGCATCGGTGCGCATGGAAATGGAAATGGGAGCGACACTGTCCACCGGAATATTCTGGTTGATGGTGAGGATGTTGGCACCACTTTTGGAAAGGATGGCCAGCAGTTCGGACAGCATCCCCGGCTGGTCGGCCAGCTCGGCGGTGAGGGTGGCCATCTGCCGGGCACTGGTGTTTTGATAAGTAAAGACATTGTCTTTGTATTTATAAAAGGCACTGCGGGAAATCCCCACCTCTTTGGTGGCTTCCGACAGGCTTTTTACCTTACCCTGCGCCAACAGCTGTTTGGCACGCACCACCTTTAAAAACACTTCCGGCAGCACCTTGCTGTCCACCAAAAGATATTGGGTGCCTCCTGAAGTTTCCGGCGAACCCTGCAAAATGTCCACCTCCCATAAACGTGTGTACTTGTATAAAATACAATATAACACGAAGATGGAACCGCAACAAAATGCATTTTGAGCCAAAAAGAGTTCTGTGGGTTAAAAAACAGGCAAATTGCCAAACTGCATCAAAATTCCTTTGAAATGCTCTTGATCCCGGCGCCCGTTATGAAATATTCTGTTTCTTTTCAACGGTACAAGCAGAGTTTTGACAGATTGATACCCACCGGCTGTCCTTTCCTCTAAAAGAATTCCCGCAAATGGAATCCAAGGCGGATTGCAGTGCCTGTGCCGGCGTGTTATCATAAAAGGTGGTTAGAAGTTTAGCAGCAGCTGCATCAGAAAGGGAACGGTGAAAACGCAGAGCACAGTGGAGATAAGGACGGTTTTGGAGCAGAGGAGACTGTCGCCCCCCCGATCCCCGGCAACGATGGGCAGGATGGCAGCGCTGGGCATAGAGGCGCAGATGGTCAGCACCCCTAAAATGGTGGGATCCGAAATAAACAGCCGCAGCACTCCGTGTGAAATCAGGGCTGTCAGCACCAGCCTGACCAGGCTCAGGACATAAATTTCCCCATCCAAAAAGAGGCTTTGGGGACTGATTCTGGCTAACTGACAGCCAATGATAATCATAGAAATGGGAGTGGTGGTTGCCGCCAGCATTTTTAGGGGAGAAAGAACGGCGCCGGGGAGCCGGAAGGGCAAAAAGAACAGAAGCAGTCCCAAAAAGCAGGAGACAACCGCCGGCTTGAGCAGAATCTGTCTTAGGCGATAGGCTGCCCCGTCATCACCACTCAAAAGCCAGCCGCCAAAGGTATAGCAGGTGAGATTGAAGGCAAGGGTGACGGGGGCAATTAAAACCAGAGTTTCCTCCCCGTAAAGAGCAGAGAGGATGGGCTGTGCCATAAAAACCGCATTGGGAAAGACGATGCAGGCAATCCAGGCCCCTTTTATCTGTCCTGTTTTGCCGGCCAGACGGGCAGCCAGGGCGCCTACCGGCCATCCCACTGCCAAAAAAATTACCATCATTCCCCCAAAAATCATCCCCATATCCTTGAGGAGGGCCACAGAATAAGGGGCTTGCAGGTTGGCGATGATAAGCGCGGGAAGGGCTGCGTTGGCAAGCAAAGCATTGAGAGGTTTTTCGTCGGTGAGCTTGCCGGTGCGGGCCATCACCCATCCTGCAAAGGCCAGAAGAAGCAGAGCGGTTAGCTGAGAAAATATGGTCTGCGCAAAAAACATGTATGCACCATCCTATGGAATGATATCATGCTACTGGAAAAATCGCATTGGTTTCAAACACGCTACAGGCGCTATTATACAGGAAAATGTCTAAAATTGCACCCCAAAAAAGGGAGGATGGAAATGAAACGGGTCCGAACAGTTTTAATTACTGGTGCAACCGGTGGAATCGGACAAGCTTTATGCTGTCAATTTGCCCGGCAGGGCTATCAACTAATCATCACCGGACGCAACCCCTCTCGGCTGCGTGGGCTTGCCCACCGGCTGAGCGCCACTTACGGCATCAGGGTGCGCACCATCGGCATGGATTTGGGCATCAAAGGAGCAGCCCGGGAGCTGTGCGCCCGTCTGGAGCAAATGGGGGCGGTGGTGGATGTTTTGGTCAACAATGCAGGTTTTGGTTTGGCAGGCCTCTTTGTGGAAAACTCCATCCAGCAGCAGCAGGAGATGCTTTACGTCAACATTCATGCGGTCACCGAATTGTGTCGCCGCTTGCTTCCCGGGATGATAGAGCGGGGCTGGGGCAGAATTCTCAACGTGGCCTCCATCGGCTCCTTTGTGCCGGGGCCCTACAACGGGGTTTACTGTGCCTCCAAGGCCTATGTTCTGTCTTTGAGCCGGGCACTGGCCCAGGAATGTCGGGGTACCGGTGTTAAGGTGACCGCTCTTTGCCCGGGAGCAACCCACACCGGGTTTGCCCACCGGGCCGGAATGGAACGCACCCTGCTGTTCCGGGTGGGGGTGATGCACCCCGCTCAGGTGGCTGCCAAAGGGTACCGCGGCCTGATGGCCGGGCGACCGGTGGTAATTCCCGGCTTGCAAAATAAAGCGGCCTGCCTTTTGAGCCGGATTGCGCCGCAAAAACTGGTGACCCTCTCTTCCGGTGCCATTCAGATGCCCCAGTGGATGAAGGAGGGGAAGGATAGTCCCCGGCAAAGGGAAGATGCCTCTTACCACGGCTAATTTGCATTCTAAAAAAAGAAGGCCTTGCAACGGATAAAAAAACGCGCCTGCCTTAGCGACAGACGCGTTTTTCTTTGTGGGTTTTAGACAGCGACAACATTGACGGCCCGAAGCTTGTTGTTCTTAGGGTCGATTTCGGTATCGAAGGTGACTTTTTGACCCTCGTTGAGAGTCTTATATCCATCGGCGACAATTGCGGAGAAGTGTACGAAGACGTCTTCGCCACCGTCATCGTTGGAGATAAAGCCAAATCCTTTTTCTGCGTTGAACCATTTTACAGTACCGTTGTACATTGTGGAACCTCCTAATAATTGCTGTGATTCCAACGACCCTTAGTCATAAAAAATCACATGCTTGTGTCAATCATCAAACGTTCAATGACTAACACAAACATGTGAAGCATATGAGCATCTGGCGACTTTGAAACACAGTTGTAAGTATATCATGGGAAGTTCGGAATGTCAACTGCTTTATTTGCCCAAATTCACCAAAATCATGATGGAAAAATATCGTCGGATTGGTGGGTTAAAAATGGCTTCACCATCACAAAAAAAGGCAGCCGACCGTTAAGGGCGTCGGCTGCCGTAAATCCTGTTTAGGCAGAGCGGATCTTTTGCACCAGCCAGATGATGACAAACCAGAACAACTGATAAGCGACGAGCACCGGCACGGTAACGGTATTCACGGTGCCCAAAAAGGCTACCAAAGCGATGAGCCCATATCCCAAAGCAATTTGAATCAGCTGCACCATGGTGGCGGCCAAAATGGAGGAGCGGGCTGCCATACAAGCTTTGAGCGCACCTACCATGGTGGCGGCGCGGCCGGTATAGGCAATTTCCGCCATGGCTTCCGGGCGGGGAGCGGTGAGAGCACTGTACTGCTGGTGCAGCTCGGACGGAATAATTTTAATCAAATGCTGGGGATAGCCGTAAAGGGACCAAATTTTTTCCGGACTGAGGTTGGGGTCCACCGTATAGACGATAAGAATCTTTTCCGAAGAAGCCATCTGGTCCAGCTCAAGGGCCAGCTCCTCGTCGATGTGGTAGCTGACGGTAAAGCGGGCGGTCAGTTCCCCTCCCACCGCCAGATAGAACACCTCGCCCCCTTCCTGCAGGTACTTGGGATTGAGATTTTCCGCCGGCAGGGAAATGCCGTGGGCCTGCATCATTCGGGCGTTGCCGATGAGGGTTCGGCGGGAATCCACCCAGGCGGAAAGGCCCCGGGCATTCTCGTAGGAGATGTTCTCCACTTTTTTCAGAAGCTTTTTGTTTCCCCCCACCATTTCCAGAAAGACGTGACTCATGGCGCTGCCGGCAGCACAGACCACACTGGCTACATCCAATATGGCTTCGTCCACCCGCCCGTTTTCCAGAGCTTTGATGCCGTGAATCTGAATATGCCCTTTGGGGAAGAGATCGTTTTCCGACAAAACCAAAGCGGAAACATCGCAAAAGTCCTCCACCGCTTTGTTTCCACTCACCATCCCGCCCCTGGGCGCCAGCTTGCCGGTGAGTTTACCCAGGGGAATATTCTCGATAAAGGTGGCGGAAAAGGTGGCGCAAACGCAGAGAATGGCGGTGAAAGCGGTAATGGCTGCCGCCATTTGGCCCTTGGTAAAGATAAAGGTGAGAATTCCCACCACCACAGCTCCTGTCAGACAGATGGGAGCCACCACCCGGTTGATGCCCACATCGTACTTATCGGAGTAGGAGAGGGCGAGAAAATCCGTAAAGAAATCCGCCTTGGCAGACACTGCCACCGCCGGCCGTCGGGGGGTTCCCCTGACAAAATGGCGGCAGAAGCTTTCGTCCTCGGCCAAAAGCACTGCCTTTTTGGGGCGGTCGGAGGAGATGATTTTAAAATTGGCCTGAATCCGGGAGATCATGGTCATTTTACCCAGAGCATTAAAGAACATGCTCATGGCGGCTACCGCACAATAAAGGGTAAGCTCCTCGGGTCGCACCGCCTCGGTTCCGGCGCGGGCGGTAGCATAGACGCACTGCCCAACGGCCCCCAGCATGGCAAGGGCAGCCAGGGTATCCGAGTTGGCCCGCATTTTAAACAAACTGATCAGACCGCCACCCATGGCCGAACTGCCCGCCAGGGCTGTGAGTATGGTCAAAACCGTAAGGGTCAACAAGTAAGGTTTCAGATGCAGTTCGGGAGCCAGAAAGACAGGTAAGGGCATTTTGAGGTATTTGGCGGACAACACCAGATACAGCAGGGTCCCTGCCAATAGGGCGGTGACCAACAGCCGAATCACCAGCCACAGCTTGACTCGGGCAATGTCAATGGCCACATCCCGGCGGTCCTCGATGGAGTTGTACTCGGAAAAATCCATGGCAGGACGGTGGAGCTCTTGGTCCTCGTAGTCCTCCTCGTCCTCGTCGTAGAGGTCCATCTCCAACTCCAGCAGATCCTCGTCATCCTCGTCTACCACGCCGAGAATGGTGGGACCGCGGTTGCGCAGCTCATCCAGATTGGGCCTGGACAGCTTGGAAAGCACCTGGGTTTTTTCCAGGGACTCTTGCTCTTCATTTAGGCCGGCGGCCTCCATCACTCCTGCCCGAAAGGCGGAAAAATCTATGACAGCCGAATCTTCCGCAGGCTCTTGCGGGGGAGGTGCAAAGCGCCCATGGCGACCTTGACGAATACGAGCCCGATCGGTGAGGGGCTGAACATGGCCGTCAAACCGCAGAGGCACCCCCCGCTCCTCCTTGAAAGGAGGCAGATCCAACTGTGCCGTTTCGTCCCCCTCTTGTATTTCCGGATGGCCCTTGGAAACAGGTTGCCCCGTCTGCTGCAAGGGCTCCTCCTCTCGAAAGGGCGGATCCTTTTCCTTGCGAAGGGTGGGAAATTCTTCGGCGGAGGGCTGCTCGGGCCGCACCACCGTATTTCGCTCCTTTTGACGGAGCTTTTTACTTTTAATTTCCAGCAGGATGTCGTCTACCTTGTAGTTTTTATCCATACCCGCGCACTCCTGAAACGTTGATGCCGTTATCTTGCTGCACGGCGGCGAGCTATCTCATACAGGAGAATGCCCCCCGCCACCGATACGTTAAGAGAGTTCATTTTACCATACATGGGAATCGAAACCAGCATATCGCAGCTTTCCCGCACCAGGCGGCCCAGTCCGTGGCCCTCCGAGCCCAGCACCAGAGCCGCAGGCCCCGAAAAATCTACCTGGGTGTAAGGCACTCCTTCCATATGGGCACCGTATATCCAAACGCCCCGCTCTTTGAGCAGCTTGATGGTGGTGGGCAGATTGGAGACCCTTGCCACTGGAAGATGCTCCACCGCTCCCGCCGAGGTTTTGGCCACCGTTTGAGAAAGACCGGCGCTGCGCCGCTTGGGCAAAATGAGACCATGGGCCCCCGCTGCCTCTGCCGTGCGAATAATGGCGCCTAAATTGTGGGGATCCTCAATTTCGTCGGCGATGACCAACAGGGGAGGCTCGTCCTTTGCCAGTTTTAGCAGATCCTCCAGCTCATAGTAGCGGGCCGCCGACACCTGCGCCGCCACTCCCTGGTGGTTGCCGCCGCCGCACAGCTCATCCAGCTTGCGGACGTCGGCCTCCTTGACGGGAATTCCTTTTTGTTTTGCCAGGGCAATCAGTTGCCCCACCGAGCCTTCCAGCCCTTTTTGAAGCAAAAGATATTCTGCTTGCCTGTCGCTGCGCAGCAGCTCCCGCACCGGCCCCCGGCCATATATGATGTCGTTGTTGGGAAGAGTTGTCATGGAGTCTGCCACCTTATGCAATATGTATGGGTCTGCACCAACAGACCCCGGCTGCCATTGAAAATTGATGGGCAGACAACAGGAAAACCCCCGCCGAAATGCCCGTGAAAAATCGTTAGAATTGGGTTGCAGCCATTATAGCATAAATTTTGACATTCTACAATTGCAAAGCCAGCCAGGTAAACAGAGAACCCAGCCCTGCCGCACCCAAATAGCGCAGGAGAACGGCCGGCCAACTTCGGGACAGCCAAAGGCGCCGGGGACGCAATCCCCCCAGATAACGGCGGGCATGGGCCTCCAATGTACTGGTATCCTTGTCGCTACTGTCCGGACGAACAATTAAAATCGCCCGCTCAAACACCTCACTGCCGGTTTCTGCAATTTCGATGATATTTCGATTAATTCCTTTCACCATGGCTCAAATTCCACCTGTAACCTGAAGTTCTGCAGTTGCATCTTTCCTCATTATCTCCCAAAATTTCTCCAGTATTCCCTCTTTCAGGAAACAAACAAAGGAGATAAAGGGGTATGCGCATGGAAGAAATTCACCACTTGTAGTGGTTGACAGCAGTTTGATTTCCAGATCCTGTGGAAAAAACGGCGAACATACTGACAAAAACAGAAATTCGTCCAAGCATATTCAGCAAATGCTGTATATTATACTAATTGTAATATAAATGATCCACCATTGCCGGGAAAACATTGTGGAAAACTCTGTGGAAAGTGTGGAAAGCCTGATTTTTGCGTGGGGAAAAATATTTTTCCTTGTGGATTTTATATGCAGCCAGAGTGAATACCCTTAAAGGTTCAACAAAAAGTTGTATCCCCTTTACCAAAGTTTGTAATGGCATTGTTATGCGATTTTTCATATTATTCATGACTTTTGGCTTTGTTTTTGCTATACTAATCTTGTCCGTTTTACCAATTGTGACATCCTGTGTTTTAACCTGCAACCCTTTACAAGCTTTGCAGGTTTTAGGGCTGCTTTGTCAGACAAGAGACAAAAAAAGAAATACGGACTGTATTGTAGTAAGATTTTGCCACAAGAGCAAGAAAGCTCATTGAAAAGAGTTGTCGGGAAAGGCAGGTTCTGTGGGAAGGTGTTGGTTGCAATGGATTATATGGCAGGAGAGGTTGCGGGAAATAACTACATTTTAAAGGGTGCCCGCCACTTTGATTTGGCCGCCACTTTGGACTGTGGGCAGGCGTTTCGGTGGGAACAGGTGGGGGAGGATTCTTTTCGCGGAATTGCCTTTGGGCGTTTGCTGGAAATCCAGCGACGGGGAGAGGATGTCATTTTATATGGAGTGAGCGAGGAAGAGTTTCACACCTGCTGGAGAAGCTACTTTGATCTGGACCGAAATTATGGCAAGCTGAAAAAGCTGTTTCGCCAAGATCCGGTGCTGTGTCAGGCAGTGGAATTTGCGCCGGGGATTCGGGTGCTCCGCCAAGATGGATGGGAGGCTCTATGCTCCTTTATCATGAGTCAGAACAACAACATAGTCCGCAACAAAGGAATGATCGACCGGCTGTGCCGGTTGGCAGGGGAAGAGATCCCGGGGGGTTATGCATTTCCCACACCGGAGCAACTGGCTGGCATGACTTTGGAAGATCTGGCTCCCGCCCGCTGCGGTTTTCGAACCAAATACATACTGGACGCCGCTAAGGCTGTCTGCGAAAAAAGAGTTTGCTTGGAGCAGGCTGCCAAGCTGCCCCTGCAGGAAGCTCGGGAAATGCTGATGCAAATTTACGGGGTGGGCCCCAAAGTGGCGGACTGTGCTCTTTTGTATGGATTGGGGCGGGTGGACTGTGTGCCCATGGACGTTTGGATGAAACGGGTGATGGAGCGTTGGTTTCCCCAAGGGCTGCCTGAATGGACGAAAGAAACCGGAGGAATTGCCCAGCAGTATCTCTTTCACTACGCTCGAATGCAGGGACTTCGGTAATGCTATACCTTATTATATTACAGGATTCTATAACAGGAAATTTGACCGCCTCTAAACGGGTAGAAAAGCGGGATTCGGCACAAACCAATAGGAAACCAGTAAAAAATCCAATTTATTTAAAAAACCCCCTTGACATAGCTGGGGTGGTATGCTATTATCTTAAAGCTGCCTGCTGCACGGAGCGCAGGTCGACCGGCAAGAATCTTTGAAAAAAGAAAAAATAAAGGTTGACAAAAGCGACCGGCTATGGTAGAATCAATAATTGTCACCCCAAGGCGACGGACGAGTGCTCAGAAGGCTCTGAGGGCTGGAAGTTGCAGGGGGAGACAAGAAATGCACCTTGAAAATTGAACAACATTAAGC
>JBMNHF010000011.1:0-67500 GCA_050950205.1 Oscillospiraceae bacterium | reverse complement strand
CGGGGTTTAGGACTGCATAAGGTATGGCAAGAGCTAGCAGAAGTGCATGGGAAGGCACACCACAGAATGTGAGAGTCATGTATGCGAAAGCTTGCGTCAGCCGGCAGGATCCAGAGTACCACGGGGCACGTGAAATCCTGTGGGAAGATGGGGGGACCACCCTCCAAGCCTAAATACTACCCAGTGACCGATAGCGTATAGTACCGTGAGGGAAAGGTGAAAAGTACCCCGGGAGGGGAGTGAAATAGTACCTGAAACCCTGTGCCTACAAGCACCTGGAGCACGTCAAAGTGTGACAGGGTACTTTTTGTAGAACGGTCCGGCGAGTGTATGTATGTAGCGAGGTTAAGGTCTTAAGGACTGCAGCCGCAGGGAAACCGAGTCTGAATAGGGCGATTAAGTTTCATGCATACGACCCGAAACCGGGTGACCTATCCATGTCCAGGTTGAAGTGAGGGTAAAACCTCATGGAGGACCGAACCAACCCCTGTTGAAAAAGTGGTGGATGAGGTGTGGATAGCGGAGAAATTCCAATCGAACCCGGAGATAGCTGGTTCTCCCCGAAATAGCTTTAGGGCTAGCGTTGTATTAGATTACCGGAGGTAAAGCACTGAATGAGCTAGGGGCCGAGAGGTTACCGAACTCTATCAAACTCTGAATGCCGGCTAATTATGTACAGCAGTCAGACTATGTGAGATAAGTTTCATAGTCGAGAGGGAAAGAGCCCAGACCCACAGCTAAGGTCCCAAAATGTCGTTAAGTGGAGAAGGATGTGGAATTGCACAGACAACCAGTACGTTGGCTTAGAAGCAGCCACTCATTGAAAGAGTGCGTAACAGCTCACTGGTCGAGTGATTCTGCGCCGAAAATGTAACGGGGCTAAACGATATACCGAAGCTTGGGCTGCATAGTTTACTATGCGGGGTAGGGGAGCGTTGTATGCGGGGTGAAGCCGTAGCGGAAGCGGCGGTGGACTGCATAGAAGTGAGAATGCCGGAATGAGTAGCGAGAATTATGTGAGAATCATAATGGCCGAAAGCCTAAGGATTTTGAAGGAAGGTTCGTCCGCTTCAAGTTAGCCGGGAGCTAAGGTGAGGCCGAAAGGCGTAGCCGATGCACATACGGTAGATATTCCGTAGCCGTCGAAAGATTTAAGCAGGAGGACACCACCGAAGCGTGTGACCCGGGCGTTGGTTGACCCGGGCGCAAGGGACTGAAATTAGAGTAAGGAAGCACGCGTGGAGGTGGGCGAGAAAAGCCCTGTGTATATCTTAGACGCCCGTACCGCAAACCGACACAGGTAGGTAGGAAGAGAATTCTAAGGCCAACGGGAGAATGGTTGTTAAGGAACTCGGCAAGTTGACCCCGTAACTTAGGGAGAAGGGGTGCTCTAGAAATAGAGCCGCAGAGAATAGGCCCAGGCGACTGTTTAGCAAAAACACAGCTCTATGCTAAATCGAAAGATGACGTATATGGGGTGACGCCTGCCCGGTGCTGGAAGGTTAAGAGGAGGAGTGCAGAGCTCTGAATTGAAGCCCCAGTAAACGGCGGCCGTAACTATAACGGTCCTAAGGTAGCGAAATTCCTTGTCAGGTAAGTTCTGACCCGCACGAATGGCGTAACGATCTGGGCACTGTCTCGACAGCCCGCCCGGCGAAATTGTAGTACCGGTGAAGATGCCGGTTACCCGCGACAAGACGGAAAGACCCCATGGAGCTTTACTGTAGCTTGATATTGGATTTCGGTATTTCATGTACAGGATAGGTGGGAGACTTGGAAGCACAGACGCCAGTCTGTGTGGAGTCAACCTTGGGATACCACTCTTGGAATACTGAAGTTCTAACCTGCGGCCATGAATCTGGTCGGGGGACATTGTCAGGTGGGCAGTTTGACTGGGGCGGTCGCCTCCAAAAGAGTAACGGAGGCGTTCAAAGGTTAGCTCAGCACGGACGGAAACCGTGCATTAGAGTGCAAACGCATAAGCTAGCCTAACTGCGAGACCGACGGGTCGAGCAGTAACGAAAGTTGGAGTTAGTGATCCGGTGGTATGTGAGTGGAAATGCCATCGCTCAACGGATAAAAGCTACCCTGGGGATAACAGGCTGATCTCCCCCAAGAGTCCACATCGTCGGGGAGGTTTGGCACCTCGATGTCGGCTCATCGCATCCTGGGGCTGAATTCGGTCCCAAGGGTTTGGCTGTTCGCCAATTAAAGCGGTACGCGAGCTGGGTTCAGAACGTCGTGAGACAGTTCGGTCCCTATCTGTCGTGGGCGCAGGATAGTTTGAGGGAAGCTGTCCCTAGTACGAGAGGACCGGGATGGACGTACCTCTGGTGCACCAGTTGTCACGCCAGTGGCACAGCTGGGCAGCTATGTACGGAACGGATAAACGCTGAAGGCATCTAAGCGTGAAGCCGCTCTCAAGATAAGACTTCCCACTCCTTTAAGGAGGTAAGACCCCTTGTAGACTACAAGGTGATAGGCCTAAGGTGTAAGCATGGCGACATGTTTAGCCTGTGGGTACTAATCGGTCGAGGGCTTGACCTAATTGCTCTTCTCTTCCTCTTCCTTCCATTGTTTAGTTTTCAGGGTACGATGTGACCCCATACCTATGCACCATTAGCTCAGTTGGTAGAGCACCTGACTCTTAATCAGGGTGTCCCGGGTTCGAGTCCCTGATGGTGCACCAATGAGTGGCCCGTTGGTCAAGCGGTTAAGACACCGGCCTCTCACGCCGGTAACACGGGTTCGATTCCCGTACGGGTCACCATTAAATGCCCTTACCATAAATGCTGGTTAGCCATTTTATAGTTAATTGGTGTTTGTGTTTTGGAAATAGCCGGTATCGATGACGGTGAGGACCCACCCGTTCCCATTCCGAACACGGAAGTTAAGCTCACTTGTGCTGACGATACTTGGGGGGAAGCCCCCTGGGAAAATAAGTAGATGCCGGCATCTAGCGGATTGTGTTGTTGGCCTGACTGGTTTGGGCAGGCATAGTCCGCTTTTTGTTCCTCAATAGCTCAGTCGGTAGAGCATGCGGCTGTTAACCGCAGGGTCGTTGGTTCGAGTCCAACTTGGGGAGCCAGAGAAATATGCCGCCGAGAGCCGCTTCGGCGGCATATTTCCGTATCTTTTACAGAATATTGGGGCCATTAGCTCAGTTGGTTAGAGCCACCGGCTCATAACCGGTCGGTCCGGGGTTCGAGTCCCTGATGGCCCACCAAAAGAGATTTAGAGTAATATTCCGTTCTCGGAAGTTATTCTATTTCTTTTTTTACCTTACCGGGTAGCACTCAATTATTTTTATCTCAATTATTTTATGATAAAGAGCTGAACGCAAAAAGCTCCGAGCCTGTCTAAACAGACAAGCCCGGAGCTTTGTTGGTTATAAGTTAGTCTAGAATCAGGCTGGGTGGCGCATATACTCTTGCCTTTAGTTCCTGATCCAGCAGGTAGAGTCCTTTGGCATCAGAACCGAACAGTGTGTATTTTTGAATGAGGTCGTTGGCGTTCTTTTCTTCCTCTCCCTGTTCTTTGATGAACCAGTTGAGGAATTCAATGGTGCGATAGTCCTTTTCCTCCTGTGCAGCCTCGAATATGTTGTAAATGGAAGCCGTTACCTCTTTTTCATGGCTGAGGGTCTTATGCAGTGGTGCTCCATGGTCGCCATACTCTTCCTGGGGAGCATCAATGGGGAGCAAAACCACTTTTTGATCGTTGTTGTGCAGGTAGGTGCGGATGAGCATGGCGTGGTCCCGCTCCTCTTGCGCTTGGATGTAGAACCAGTTTTCAAACCCCTCTAGCCCCTGATCGCTGTAATAGTTAGCCATATCCAGGTAAAGGTAAGCGGAGTAGAGCTCTTTCATAATCTGCTCGTTTAGCAGGTTGAATACTTTTTCTGTCATTCGAATCGTCTCCTTCTGCAATCAATGGTTGTTTAAACTGCCAGCATCTTCAGAATTTCTTTTTTGGGCCGCACACCCATGGTGGAATGAACCACTTTGCCTTGTTTCATCACCACTAGAGTGGGGATGCTCATCACCTGAAACTTCTGGGCCAGCTCCGGCTCTTCGTCAATATTTACTTTGCAGATTTTTGCATGGCTTACTTCGTGTGCAATTTCATCGATGATGGGAGAAAGCATCTTGCAGGGCATGCACCAGTTGGCGTAAAAGTCGAGAAGAACCGGCGTGGAGGATTTGAGCACTTCGCTTTCAAAATTATCATTGGTTACCTGTACTGTCATTATGTACACCCCTCTTTGGATTTTCGCATTCGTTTTTTATCGTTGATGCCATTATATCCTATCCTGTTTGTGGGTTCTGTGATTATATCACAATGACAACGTGACTTGGTCACTTGCCGAGGCAAGAAAAAAGTGATATAATCTACACACTTGCTAATCTTTGTTTGAGTGATCCTGCTATATTTGTTCATACTAATACAAAGAATGCACCAAACACAAGTAGCCCTTGAATTTGATGGAAAAGGAGAGGAAGTTTATGAAGTTTTATCGCTGTGAGTTGTGCGGAAACATTATTGTGAAACTGGTGAACGGTGGAGGGGTTTTAAGCTGCTGCGGACAAGAAATGACAGAGCTTAAGGCAGGAGTTGTGGACGCTGCTTTGGAAAAGCATGTGCCTGCCTTTCAGAGGGAAGGAGCTACCCTTTTGGTTCAAGTTGGCGAGATTATCCACCCCATGACCCCGGAGCACTATATCCAGTGCATTGTGGTCCAGCAGGGAGATCACGTTCAGTATGTCACCTTAGATTCTACCGACGAGCCCAAAGCAACTTTTCAGATCAATCCCGATGAGCCTGCCACCATCTATGAGTACTGCAACCTCCACGGTTTGTGGAAGGCAGAAGCATAGCAACCTCCTAATCCTTACGGGCCACCCAGAAAATGGGTGGCTCTTTTGTTTTTCCTCCGCTGTAGTTTCTTGCTTCCTACTTAATCTATAGTTAAAACAGTCCCATCTTGAAATCCAATGCTTTTGATTGACAAAATCCTCCCCGCTGCCTTATAGTAAGGATAATAAACATAACCAAAATTTGAGGATCAAAAAATGCCGTGGCGATGAAAAGCAGAAACCATTCCGCAAAGTGATTGATACATTTCGGAGAGAAATTTTATGAATGTATATTTTGCCCGACAGCCTATTTTGGATGAACATTTAAATCTGTTTGGTTATGAACTGCTTTTTCGGCCCAATCCACAAGTCAATTCCTCCGGCCAACACATCGTTGCTAACGGAAGCAGTGCCACCTCTGCTATTTTAAATGCGCTGGAATGGAGCGGAATGGAAAAGGTAACCGGGGGGACCCAAGCCTTTGTCAATTTTACGGAACCCCTTCTGCTGGCTGGCTTTCCGACCCATTATCCCAGTCAACATTTGGTGGTGGAAGTGCTGGAAACGGTGCGCATCCATCCTGGTGTGCTGGCAGCCATCCACAAGCTGAAGGAAAAGGGTTACACCATCGCTCTGGATGATTACCAGTACCACCCCAATGACCAATATCTCCTTTCTCTGTGTGATATTGTCAAGGTAGAAGTAGACGGTTCGGCAAAATCCTTTCAGAATCTCCGGCGGGTGGTCCAAGCAGTCAATCTTCAGCAATGCCGGGTTTTAGCGGAAAAGGTAGAAACCCAGCAGGATTTTGAAGCATCCAAGGCGCTGGGCTGCACTCTGTTTCAAGGTTATTTTTTTGCAAAGCCTAAAATCGTCACTGAAAAGGCCATCAATCCTCTTAAAATCAATCAAATACGGCTGTTGCAAGAGATTTCCCAACCGGGGGTAAGCTTTCAGGTTTTGGCCAACATCATCAAGAACGATGTGGCCCTCACCGCAAAAACCCTTCGGCTGGTCAATTCCCCCTACTATGGCTTGCAACATGAAGTGAAAAGCATTGGTCAGGCCTTGACCCTGCTGGGGATCAACGAGCTGCAACGATGGTTAACCTATTCCGCCCTAATCGGCCTGTGTGACGATAAGCCTTCCGAATTGATTATTCTAAGCATGACCCGGGCCCATTTTTGCGAAAGTGTGGCCACAGCACTAAAAGGGCCAAGCCATGCTGATGGCTATATGTTGGCAGGACTGTTTTCCCTGCTGGATACCCTGACCGGTACTGATCTGCTGCACTGTCTGGAGCAGATGCACATTCCTAAAGTGACCCGCAAAGCTTTGCTGGAAAGCGGAAATGACGGGCGCTATATGTTGGACTTGATGATTGCCTTTGAAAACGGAAACTGGAAAAACGTATCCCGTTTGTGCTCTGCTCTTGGTTTGAAGGAAGTGCTGGCCTACCAGTTTTATATGGAAGCCATCCACGCAGCCCAGCGGTTTTTTGATGCGAATCACGCAGAAGAAGAGCAGAAAGGAAAGCGCAAATAGATCTAACTCCCGCACGAGTTTTTCCCATCACGCGAAGGATTGCATCAACCGGTTGCTGGTTGAGAACCGGTTGCGATCTTCATTGAGCACCCCGCCCACCACACCTTGGGTACCTTTCGGTTTGCCCCCAATGCCATTGTCAGCATAATAAGCTGTATTGAGAAGCGCTGCGAATCTCTTTGACGGTTCGCAGCGATTTTTTATGAATAAAAAACATTAAAATGTCAATTATATTATATAATTGGGTTGACAAATTAAAGAGCTAGATTATAATATTACATAGCAAGAATGGGGGGATTTGGTTGCACAAAAGCATGTATAGCCTAATCTTGTTGGATGAGGTGGTGCGCAGGATAGACGAAGTTGCTTATCGGCGGGGCTTGAGCCGTTCCGGCATGGTCAACCAGATTTTGGCAGACTACGTTTCCTATCGGACACCTCAGCAGCGGATTGAAAGCATCTTCCAGCATCTTTCCGAAACGGTAAAAAGCGGGGGCCTGCTGCAGGTTAAACAGACATCGGGCTCTATGTTGCTGCTGCACAGTGCCCTCAATTACCGGTACAACCCCACCATTCGCTACAGCGTGGAATTCGGAACCGAAGCGGGAGGATATTTCTGCCAGTTTAAGGTGATAACCCGCACGCAAAGCGAAGAACTACTCCAGCACCTCACCCTTTTTTACCAGCTTTGGTGTCAAATTGAGGGGGAGGTGCTGCAGGGGCAAACCAACGCCGATTTGTGCTGTCAAATCAGAAAGGGCAGTTTTAGCCGCCGCTTAATGGTGGAACAGCAGAACCGCTTACCCGATTCGCATCAGGTGGGGCGGGCCATTGGCGGTTATATCAGCCTCTTTGACAGGGCGCTCAAGCTTAGCTTTGCCGCTGAAGGGGATAAAAATCGGATCCATCAAAACACCATCCAGCTTTACCAATACTATCTAAAAACTTGTGAAATGATTGTATAGAGCCATGTCACAGACAGAAGGAGGAAGTGGTCTATGAACCCGCAAAAATTCACTCAAAAATCCTTGGAGGCAATTCAAAACGCCCAGAGCCTTGCCATACAAAACCAGAATATGCAAATCGAGCAGCAGCACCTTTTGGGTGCCCTGATTGGTCAGGAAGAAGGGCTCATTGGCCAACTGCTCATCAAAATGGGGGTGGACCGGTCAAGCTTTTTACGGGATGCAAAGCAGGAGATTGCCAAACTGCCGGGGGTTTCCGGCCCGGGAAGGGAGCCGGATAAGATCTACATCTCCCAAGAGGTGGACCGCACCCTCAACCACGCCGAAACCCTTGCCGAAAAGATGAAGGACGAATATGTCAGCGTGGAGCACATCATGCTGGCTTTGCTGGAGCACCCCAACCCAGCTCTGCGGGAGCTTTGGCGCCGTCACGGCATTTCCAAAGACAGCTTTTTGTCCGCCCTTGCTACGGTGCGGGGCAACACCAGGGTGACCAGCGATATGCCGGAAGAAACTTACGATGCTCTGAAAAAATACGGCAGCGACCTGGTGGAGCGAGCCCGCAGCAACAAGCTGGATCCGGTCATCGGGCGGGACAGCGAAATTCGGGACGTCATCCGGATTCTCTCCCGAAAAACCAAAAACAATCCGGTGCTGATTGGCGAGCCGGGGGTGGGCAAAACCGCCATTGCCGAAGGCTTGGCCCAGCGGATTGTCCGGGGGGATGTGCCCGAATCTCTGCGGGACAAAACTATCTTCTCCCTGGATATGGGCGCTCTCATTGCCGGGGCCAAGTACCGGGGCGAATTTGAGGAGCGGCTCAAGGCGGTGCTGGCCGAGGTGAAAAAGTCGGACGGCCGCATTCTCATGTTTATCGATGAGCTGCACAACATTGTGGGGGCGGGCAAGTCCGAAGGGGCCATGGATGCCGGCAATCTGCTCAAACCCATGCTGGCCCGGGGGGAGCTTCACTGCATCGGAGCCACCACCCTGGACGAATACCGCCAGTATATCGAAAAGGACCCGGCTTTGGAGCGGCGGTTCCAGCCGGTGTTGGTGCAGGAGCCTACGGTGGAGGACACCATCTCCATTTTGCGGGGACTCAAGGAGCGGTACGAGGTGTTCCACGGGGTGAAAATTCAGGATCAGGCCCTCATTGCCGCCGCCACCCTCAGTCACCGGTACATTTCCGACCGGTTCCTCCCCGACAAGGCCATCGATCTGGTGGATGAGGCCTGCGCCATGATCCGCACCGAAATGGATTCCATGCCCATCGAGCTGGACGAAATTTCCCGCCGGATTATGCAGCTGGAAATTGAAGAAGCTGCCCTGCTCAAGGACAGCGACCCGGTCAGTAAGGAGCATTTGGTCGACCTGCAAAAGGAGCTGGCCGACCTGCGGGAGGAGTTTAACTCCATGAAAGCCCGCTGGGAAAACGAAAAGGCGGCCATTGGAAAGGTGCAGCGCCTGCGGGAAGAAATCGAGCAGGTGGGGGCGGAGATTGAGCGGGCCGAGCGCAACTACGACCTCAACAAAGCTGCCGAGCTCAAGTACGGAAGGCTGCCCCAGCTGCGCAAGGAGCTGGAGGAGGAGGAAGCCTTGGCCGAGCAGGCAAAAAGCGAACGCTCCCTGCTGCGGGACAAGGTGACCGAGGAGGAAATTGCCCGCATTGTAGGCCGCTGGACGGGAATTCCCGTTTCCAAACTGGTGGAAAGCGACCGGGAAAAGCTGCTGCGTCTGGAGGAGATTCTCCACCAAAGAGTGATAGGGCAAAACGAGGCGGTGGCAAAGGTCAGCGAAGCCATTTTGCGCAGCCGTGCCGGCATTGCTCCCCCCAATCGGCCCATCGGCTCCTTTCTCTTCTTGGGCCCCACCGGCGTGGGCAAGACAGAACTTGCCAAGGCGTTGGCAGAGTATCTGTTTGACGATGAAAAGAACATGGTTCGCATCGACATGAGCGAGTATATGGAAAAACACGCTGTCTCCCGTTTGGTGGGAGCGCCTCCCGGTTATGTGGGGTACGAGGAGGGGGGACAGCTCACCGAGGCGGTGCGGCGCAGGCCCTACAGCGTCATCTTGTTTGACGAAGTGGAAAAAGCCCACCCCGACATCTTCAACATCCTCTTACAGGTGCTGGACGATGGCCGCATCACCGATTCCCAAGGAAGGACGGTGGATTTTAAAAACACCATCATCATTCTCACCTCCAACCTGGGCAGCTCCATTTTGCTGGAAGGCATCGGTCCCGATGGAGAAATTGATCCCTCCGCCCGGGAGCAGGTGATGGAGGTGCTGCGCCGTTCCTTCCGCCCCGAGTTCCTCAACCGGCTGGACGAAATTGTCTTTTACAAGCCCCTTACCCGCCAGGATATCCGCAGTATTTTGGATTTGCTGGTGGCGGATTTGAGCAGACGACTGGCCGATAAGCAGCTGACTTTGGAGCTGACTGACGAGGCTAAGGATTTTGTCATACAACACGGCTACGACTCTGTTTACGGAGCCCGACCGCTACGCCGGTTCCTGCAGGCCAGGGTAGAAACCCTGATTGCCCGCTTACTCATCGCCGAGCATGTGCGGCCCCACACCCATCTGATGGTGGGAATAGAACAGGGCAAACTCAGGGTGGTACAGCAACTGGAGCCGTAAACGAACAAAGGACAAAGACCCAAATTTCGGGTCTTTGTCCTTTTAGATTGACTGATAAGCTTAATAACATATCAGGAAATCAGGAAATTTTTGTATTACCATTGACAAAACACCCCAGAGTATGCTAAGATGATAACAACCCATATGCGATTGAGATTGAGAGTGATGCAGAGCGGGCTTTGGTCTGAGCTGCATTGCTTTTTTTAATGTAAAAATAAATAAATGGCGCAGAAATAAAGGAGGATATGGTGTATGGATTACGCAACACAGTCTTTACAGGCCCACAAGGAGTGGAAGGGTAAAATTGAAGTGGTGGCCAAGGTGCCCACTGCAAACAAGCACGATCTTTCCCTGGCTTATACCCCCGGCGTTGCCCAACCCTGTTTGGAAATTGAGAAGAACCCTGATTTGAGCTATGATCTGACCCGCCGCCACAATATGTGTCTGGTGGTGACCGACGGCTCTGCGGTTCTGGGCTTGGGGGACATTGGTCCCGAGGCAGCCATGCCGGTTATGGAGGGAAAATGCGTTCTGTTCAAAGCCTTTGGCGATGTGGATGCCTTTCCTCTGTGCATTAAATCCCAGGATGTGGACGAAATTGTCAACACCATCTACTTGATTTCCGGCAGCTTTGGCGGCGTCAACCTGGAGGACATTGCCGCTCCCCGCTGTTTTGAAATCGAGCGCAAGCTCAAGGAAAAATGCGATATTCCCATCTTCCACGACGACCAGCACGGCACTGCTGTGGTGACCTTGGCCGGATTGGTCAACGCCCTGCGGGTGGTGGGTAAAAAGAAGGAAGATGTCAAGGTGGTTTGCAACGGTGCAGGGGCTGCTTCCGTTTCCATCACCAAGCTGCTGCTGTCCGACGGTTTTACCAACATCATTATGTGCGACCGCAAGGGCATCCTGTATGAGGGCCGTGCCGAAGGCATGAACGAGGCCAAAGAGGAGATGGCAAAGCTCACCAACCGCGAGAAGCAAAAGGGCTCTTTGGCCGACGCTCTGGTGGGAGCCGACGTCTTCATTGGCGTTTCCGCTCCCGGCACCGTCACCACCGAAATGGTCAAGACCATGGCCAAGGACGCCATCGTAATGGCCTGTGCCAACCCCACCCCCGAAATCTTCCCCGACGATGCCAAGGCCGGCGGCGCTGCAGTGATCGCCACCGGACGCAGCGATTTCCCCAACCAAATCAACAACGTGCTGGCCTTCCCCGGCATTTTCAGAGGCACCTTCGATGTGCGGGCCAGCGACATTAACGACGAGATGAAAATTGCCGCCGCCTACGCTCTGGCCGGTCTGGTAGAGCCTGAGAAGCTCCATGCCGAGTATATCATTCCCGAAGCGTTTGATGCCCGGGTTGGCCCCGCTGTTGCAAAAGCAGTGGCCGAGGCTGCCAGAAAGTCCGGCGTGGCCAGAATCTAATCTCGATCCGAACTGTTTTGCAGCCTTGCAAAACAGACCTCCCAAGTCCACCGCACCATGGAGGGAATTCTGGGAAAGCAAGCTGAATACCAAAAAGCAAAGATGGGAACCGGTATCAATCGGTTCCCATCTTCGCTCTTTGTGGGTGTGTAAGGCAGGCAATGACAGCCTGGATCTGCCCAAAGAGCTCACTTCTTAAACAGATGGCATCACCAAGGAACAGGCGGATTATCTGCGGAACAACTATTTGCAAAGCAAGTCGAATACCAAAAAAGGGTGGAAGCCGCTCCCTGTCGGCCACCACCCCCGCTTGGTTTTATCTAATTTGTCCTTCTCACTCCGTTTCGGTCCACTTGGTAGCCGTCCACTTGAGCGAACCGTCGGCTTGGAAGTAATACCATTTGTCATCGATCTGGAGCCATTTTCCGGCAACCATGATGCCGTCCTTGGTGAAATAGTAGGTTTTTTTGTTGCCATTTGCGCCAAGAGTACAAAAACCCACCAGCATGCGATTGCCGGAGTAGAAGCGGCGGTCGTCGCCGTCCTTGACCCAGCCGGTTTGCAGCGTGCCGTCGGCGTTGAAGAAATACTTCGCTCCGCCAATGGTCTGTGTGTCGGTGAGGGGCTTGCCGTTTTTGTAGTACAGGTACTGACCGGTGTCGTTTTTCGCCCAACCCTGTGCCGTATTCGGGTCAATGGTCAGTTTGATATAGCGGTGGAGCATGGAGCTGACCTCGGCCCGGGTAGCGCTGGATTTGGGATTGAACTGGTTGCCGGTGCTGCCCATTAGGATGCCTGCCTGCTGCGTAGCCGTGACCGCCTCTTTGTATGCGCTGCCGATGCTGGAAGCATCCCTATAGGTGGTTGCCATACGGGTTACAGGCAGGGTGTAGCCGGTGACCTTGGCGTAATTTGCAAAGATTTTAGCCACTTCCTCCCGGGTAACGGCACGCTCAGGTTCAAACTTACCGTTTTGGCTATCCTGCACGACGCCTTTCTTGTGCGCCCATTCAATGAACGGGCGCAGGGCGCTGCCTGTCTTGACATCGGTAAAGCTGTTTGTGGTGTAGGATTTTACATCCACATTTGCCAGTCTGCCAAGAGCTGCCACCAACATTCCCCGTGTCATGGCTGCATCCGGTGCAAAGGTGGTTTCCGTTGTGCCGGAGAGAAGCCCTCTGCCCGCCACATAATCAATGGATTCCTTTGCCCAATGGTTTGCAATATCCGCAAACTTCGCACTGGGTGCAGTGTAGCCGATCCCGTACCGGGAGAAATGTGTGGTGGTAAAGATCACACAGCCTCTGTTTGCATCGTAAGCTGAGCCTGCAACCCGGGTGGCGTTGCCATATGCATCGACATAAACCGCGTACAGCCCACCAACTGCTTCATCCTCGGCGGGAGTGTAGGGCACGGAAACCGTAGCCGTACCGCCGCCCCAGCTTGAAACGGTGGCATTTTTGCCGTTCTTGGTGTAGCTTACGGTCAGCTCGTAGACCGGGCGTGTGCCGATCATCTTTTTGGCCTCCAAGGATAGGCTGGCGTTGGGTGCGATGGTAAAGCTGATGTTGCCGCTGCTCTGCTTCTGAATTTCCGCCAGTGCCTTGGCATCAAAGGCAACCCTCACTGGGGAGCCGTTCAGCGCAAGGCTGGTAACCCCTGCGCTCACAAGGCTGTTCAGGGAATGGCGGGTCAAGTTCGCCGTCAGGGAGGTTGCACCCTTGGGCATGGTGATATTCAGTGCAACGGTGGTGCCGTTTGCAGTTTTGCCCTGGGCCTTTGCGTCTGCCTGCGCCTTGGCAATGGCGTCGGTTACGGATTTCTCCGGGATGGACGCCGTTGCCCAGCCGTTCTGGCCCGGGGTGGCCGTGACAGAAGCCTCCGCCATGACCGTCTGGCTGGGAGTCTTTTCGGATGTGGTGGTGGCCGGTGTTGTCGTGCGATTGTCGAAGGAAGATCCGCTGTCCGAACCGGAGTCGTCGTCATCGTCGTCATGATCGCTGCCACCCGTGTACGTCCAGTGGGCGTAGATCGTTTGGTCTTCGGTAAATACCGTATTGGTGGCGACCTTGGTTCCGCCGCTTGCCGCTGTGTACCAACCGTCAAATCGGTAGTTTCCACTTCGAGCGGGTGTGGGAAGACTGGTCAACTTGCCGTCCGCGCCCGTCTGTGCGGTGGCGGGGGTGACCGTGCCGCCGTTGGCGTTAAACGTAATGGTGTAAAGGCCGGGCGAATCCGTCACCACGGTAAAGCTGACGTTCAGCGATGCAGAAATGCTGTGATCGCCGCTGACCGTTACCGTAGCCGTATAGGTTCCTGGCGCCAGCCCTGTTTTGGGAACAACGGTGAAGCTATCGGTTCCCTCCACGGCAATGCTGCCGACGGTGTCCGAGGAAACCTCAAACGCGTCGCTGCTTGTCCCGGACAGGGAAATGGTCAGGTCGCCTGTCGGCTGGTCGCCCGTGTTTTGAATGGTTACGGTTTGTGCCGCCTGTTCGTCGTAGCCCACCAAAGCGGCCGGGAAGGTGTGATGTTCGGGATCCAGCGAGATGCTGTAAACCCGTATGGGCGGCGAGCTGGTCACCGTAACGGTAGCCGTTCCCGATTTGCTTGTGTCAACCGTTGAGGTTGCTGTGACTGCCAGCGTTTCCGCCGTTTCGTCCGCTCCCACCGTCAGCAGTCCGTCAGCCGTAATGTCCGTGTCGGCACTTTCTTTGTCGGAAACTTCCCATGTTACTGTTTGTGCCGGATGATTGGTGCCGTTCACTGTGGCATCGAACTGCTGGGTTGTGCCTTTCTGCACCTCTATCGTTGACGGATTGACCGTTACGTCGGTGACAGTCGGCTCGGGGGTGCGCACCTCCAATGGGATGGAAATGGGTGTGCTGCAAAAGTCGGTGGAAGCATTGTCATTGCGCTTCTCGGAAAACAGTTTTATTGTGTAATCTCCATCGCTCAAATCTGGGATGGTAAAGCTTACTGTTCCGCTTTTTTCTTCTTCCAATCCGAATCGTGCCAATTTGCCATAATAGATTACCTCATTATGGCTGTTTACAATGATGCAGGAAATGTAATGAGTAATCAAGGGTGGTTCTGTTATGGTTGCGTTGAAATAGCTAATCTGTACCGTGTCGCCCGGCGCACCTGTTCTCGTTTCTGTATCGGTACAGCTCAAAGTCAAATCATCGCAGGGTACTGTAAACTTAATGGCTCCCGCTTCTAACGGTAAGGTTGGCTTAGTGATGGGCACAAGCCCTTCCCTCAGCCCTGCGGCTCCTTTGCCACCATCTAAGACGGGAGATGTGAAGAAAATAGATTTTAAATTTAGTATAACAGCGGGGCGGACACCCGTATCATGTAAGTCAATGGCAAGGGTCCCGACAGTACCGTTAAGGTGGACGGCATCGGCAAATCTGAGATACGGGGTGGCCGACCGAAGCCACCAGTTCGACCGAAAAGAGAGAAGCGCAGTATTCAGCTGTGTGACCTCATCCCTCGATAACGGCCAGAAATACTGCTTGGGTATCAGTTCTGTGCCTGAGTCGTTGTATTTAGCGTGAATATCTCTCGGAACAATCAGCGCACGTTCCCATTCGGAGCGCTGGTTGAAAGCATTGATCAAAGTCGTATGTAAATCTCCACCCTTATATGAAAAGCCACTGCTGTTAAATGCAGAAGTTCCAAAACGGTCACCTACTGCCAGCAGGGTTATCGTATCGCTTTTGCTTGCCACACCTCTCCCGTTATGCCCGATTACATACCAATTTGATCCCCCAAATGCAACAATTGTGGGAGATGAGCTTTCCGTGCCAAGGATAAACTCCGGTGTTGGCATTGGCATGCCATTTTCACCCGCCTCTGCCTGGGCCGGGACAGGCATCATACCCACAACCATAATGACAAACAGCACCATAGCCGCAAGCCTTTGCCCTGCTTTATTTGTTCTCATATGTTTCCCTCCATTCCCATATCGAAAGCTCCTATTGAATCTACGTTGCACGGCCTGCTTTGTCAGGCAGACCTTGAAGAAAAGGCAACCATTTCGTTTGATGGCTGGAATTGATAACGGACAGGACTGTTTATAAATCAAAGTAACCCAATTTGGTAAACGGGGTTACCTTCTTGTCTATTATATTGTATTTTTTCGGAAAATTCAATATTGGAGCGGAAATAGGAGAAAAAACAATAAAAAGAAGGGACAGGGTGCCAAAGGGGAAAATCCACGTTTACCGTGATATTCCGCTGCTGGACAGCATGATTTCCCATCCACATGAGGCCGATTCATCAAAGGGCACATAAGGCGGAAATCGGCAGACAGTGAATGATCACTGCCTGCCGATCTGTGCCGTCCCGTTTCACCGTGGAGAGCGGGAGATTTGTTTTGGGATTGAAGAGAGGAGGGTTAACCTAAAATTGCTTTGAGATCCTCTTCCGGAGTGGAAATGGGATGCAGATCAAATTTTTCTACCAGGGCGGTAAGTACCGCATTGCTGAAGAAAGCAGGGATGCTGGGCCCGATGTAGATGTTTTTGATGCCGAGGGAGAGCAGGGTCAGCAGGATGCAGACCGCCTTCTGCTCGTACCAGGAAAGGACAAGGGTGAGGGGCAAATCGTTCACGCCGCACTCGAACGCTTCTGCCAGAGCGACCGCCACCTGAATGGCACCGTAAGCGTCGTTGCACTGACCCATATCCAGAATGCGAGGGAAGGGCCCAATGGAGCCGATGTCCAGGTCGTTGATGCGGTATTTGCCGCAGGCCAAAGTTAGCACCACCGTGTCCTTGGGAGCCTGCTCTACAAACTTGGTGTAGTAGTTGCGGCCGGTTTTGGCGCCGTCGCATCCGCCTACCAAGAAGAAGTGCTTGATGGCTCCTGCCTTGACAGCATCAATGATAGTAGGGGCATTGTCCAGAACCGTCTGGCGGCCAAAGCCGGTGGTGACGGTGCTGCCGCCGTTAATGCCGGTCATGGGAGTGTCCTCGCTGTAGCCGCCCAGCTCGATGGCGTGCTGAATGAGGGCAGAGAAATCCTTGTTGCCGTCTTCGTCTGCCGCAATGTGCTTCATTTCGGGGTAAGCCACGACAGAGGTAGTGTAGATGCGATCCGAGTAGCTGGGCCGCACCGGCATCAAGCAGTTGGTGGTAAAGAGAACGGGGGCGGGAATGTTCTCAAATTCCTTTTGCTGATTCTGCCAAGCGGTTCCAAAGTTGCCCTTCAGCTGAGGATGCTTTTTCAGCTCGGGGTAGCCGTGGGCGGGCAGCATTTCGCCGTGGGTATAAATGTTCACACCCTTGCCGTCGGTCTGTTCCAGCAGCATCTTGAGATCCCGCAGGTCGTGTCCGCTGATGACAATAAAGGGGCCCTTTTCAATGGAGAGGGGCACTTGGGTAGGAACCGGATTGCCGTAAGCTTCGGTGTTGGCGGCATCCAGCAGAGCCATACATTTCAAGTTGATCTGGCCAAACTCCATCAGGAGCGCCAGCCACTCGTCTACCGTATGCTCTTCATCCAAGGCAGCCATACCCCGAACAAACCAAGCGTCTACTTCCGGATCCCTTTTTCCCAGAGCCCGGGCGTGATGGGCGTAAGCTCCCATGCCCCGCAGGCCAAACAGCAAAGTAGAGCGCAGGGAAATCAGATCTTCGTCCCCATGAAACAGCTCCTCGGTGGTAAGGGCGGGGCCGCCACCCAGCTGTTCCCGCTTTTTGCGCACCTTGGCGGTAAAGGCGGCAATGGAGTCTTGATCAAAGTTTACATTGGTGATGGTGATAAACAGCCCGTCCACAATCAGATCCACCTGTTTTTGTTCGGAGGGATCGGCCACCTTGGCCAAAGCAATCATTTCGCAGGTGAGCTCGTCCTGCTCGTGGGCAACGTGGGGGTTTTTGCCGCAAACACCCGATACGGTACAACCGGTGCCCTTAGCCGTCTGCTCGCATTGAAAACAGAACATTTTACTCATATTACGTCTCCTCTCATTTTGTAAATTGCGGTTGCGAATTACGGTTCTATGCTAATGACGGATACGGGGCAGCTTTCGGCTGCCTCGTTGGCGGCGGCCTCGTTTTCGGGGGTAATTTCCCCTATCACTTCGGCCAGACCATCCGCCGCCATTTGAAACACCTCAGGGCAAATTTCGGCACAGAGTCCACAGCCGATGCAGCCACTGCGATCGATCACAGCTTTCATGGGTTATGCTCCTTTCTTGGAAAGGCTAAAGGTTATTTTCGACTTTGTTCTTTCCGGACGAGTGGAAGAATTTGCTTTATCGGTTACTGGGGAACAACACGGTCAGCAGCATTTTAAACTGCTCGGTGGCAAAGACAGAGTGGGGGATGTTGGCGGGCATAACAATGGCTTCTCCGGCGCGCAGCGGGTGCTGGATTCCGTCAATGGTGATCAGTCCCTGACCATCCAGGGCCAGCACCATGGCATCCCCTTCTGAATCGTGGGTGCTGATTTCTTCCCCTTTGTCAAAGGCGAACAACGTCAGACTGTGATGCCGGTTTTGAGCCAGGGTTTTGCTGACAATCTGCCCCTCCAGGTACTGGACCTGTTCCGCCAAAGGCAGAGCAGTGCTGTGCGCAATGTTCCTGATTAGCTTTTCCATGGCATTCCTCCTTAATCATCCAAAATCTGTCCATCGGTGGTGATGGTAGCCACCTGCCAGGGAATCATCTTGCCGCAGTTTTGCAAAGCGGTGATGGTAGCGTGCTCCAGGCCGCCGCAGCAGGGAACCTCCATGCGAGCCACCGTAACCGATTTGATGTTGTTTTCCTTTAGGATTGCCGTCAGCTTTTCGCTGTATTCCCCCGCATCCAGTTTGGGGCAACCAATGATGGTAATTTTATTCTTCATAAAATCCTCATGGAAGTTTCCGTAGGCGTAGGCAGCGCAGTCGGCAGCAATCAGCAGGTGGGCGCCGTCAAAATAAGGGGCGTTGACCGGCACCAGTTTGATTTGAACCGGCCACTGCATCAGCTGACTTTGCGTGGCTACCTGAGGAGCAGCGGGGGCAACAGCTGCCTGGGCGGGAGCGGCCTCTCGGCGGATTGCGCGGGCGTTGGAACCGGGGCAACCACCCTTAGGCGGAGTTTTTCCCATTTGAGCCATGCGAGCCTGCACCGCCGCCTCATCGTATTCCAGAGCCTCCCGCACTTCAAAGCTGATGGCTCCGGTGGGGCAGACAGGCAGACAGTCTCCCAGACCGTCGCAGTAATCGTCCCGCAGCAGCTTGGCCTTGCCGTCCACCATGCCGATCGCCCCTTCGTGACAGGCCTCAGCACACAGACCGCAACCGTTGCATTTCTCTTCATCTATTTTAATTATCTTCCGAACTACCATATCCAAAATCATCCTTTCTTTGTTTTACAACCTAACTATACAGGATTTCCTCCAACAAGTATGTTGCTTTTGCAACAAAAGAAAAAATAAGATAAACTTTTTGCATTCTGATTTGTCAGACCGAGGTCTCCTGTGGTAAAATGGACAACAAAGGTTATAAAAACACGGATGAAGTCAAAAAGCAGAGAGGTGATCCGATGGCGTTTTTTATCGATATAGTGGTGGTGGGTCTGGCAATGGTTTCGTTGTTGATCAATGCGGATTTTATTCCCTTTGAAGAGCTGACCGACCTATTGATGCCTTATGTCAAGTATCTGTATATCGGCATGGGAGCGCTGCTGCTGATCAAATATCTGGTGTATATCATTCGCCTGGTGGGAGATTTGCGGTACGAAGAGCCGGAAATCCGCCACCCCTACTACCTTTTAATGGGGGCCTACCCACTGATGGACTTTTTGCGGGTGCTGGTGGTGTTGGGCCTGCTTTCCGCCATGATTCGGGGTATGGCCGGCGACTATATTGTGGTGAACGCCTATGTGTATTATGTGATTTTAACAAGCCTGGTGGTGATGGCCATTGTAATGAACTACTTTTGCTACCACACCCAGACACTGCTGCGGAATGTCATTCCGACGGCGGTGTTGCTGGTTTTCACGCTGGCGCTGTCCCGTGGGTTGTTCTTGAGCGGGTTGGGCAAATTCTTTGCTTATACCCCCGGATACTGAGTGTATCAACCGGTACTTATCTGGTAATTTTACAAAAGAACCCTCTGTGGCTTATTTGAGTCAGAGGGTTCTTTTCTTATGGTTGTTGTTTAATGCTGATTGCGCAGACGGTGCTCCGCCTGCTCTTCCGTTTCCAGAAGGGGGTCTACCTCGATCTGGAGCTTGACCACCCGCTGTTCCTTCATCTGGGTGACGGTGACAAAGAGGTTCTGATATTGAAAGTGATCTCCTTCGTTGGGAAAGCCGTCCAGCATTTCAATGGCCCAGCCTCCCATGCTCATGTAGTCGTCGTCCTCCTCCACGGGAGGCTCCAGATCCAGATGGTCAAAGAAGTCGTCTACTCCCAGGTTTCCGCTGCACTCGTAGAGGTTTTCGGCCAGCTCCACAAAATCATCGTAGATTTCGTCGGACTCATCCCAAATTTCTCCCACCAGCTGTTCCAGAATATCCTCCATGGTGACAATGCCCTGAGTGCCGCCGTATTCGTCAATCACCACCGCCAACTGCATTTTTTGGCGCTGCAGCTCTTCAAAAACCACTGGCAGGGTGAGGGATTCGTGAACGTAGCAGACGGGGGTGAGCAGGGAGCGCAAATCAAAATCTTTGGTATCCAGCAGCTTGCGATAAAACTGGTTGACCACCAACACCCCGATGATGTTGTCGATATTTTCTTCGTAGACGGGAATACGAGAATAGCTGGACTCCATCACCGTCTCTATTATTTCATCCAGAGTGTCATCAATGTCAATGACCAGCATATCCACCCGGTGGGTGATGATCTCCTGCACCTCCACTTCGGAAAACTCAATGGCGGATTGCAACAGATCGCTGCGCTCTTCGTCAATAACCCCTTCGTCCTCAACGGTTTCGATGATGGTGACCAGCTCGTCGGTGGTGATGCCCCGAGCTTCGCCTTTGCCGCCCCACAGCCGGGAAATGCCGTTTACCACAAACAGCAGCAGTTTTACCAAAGGCCGGGCAACCAGGGTGATAAAGCGCAGCAGCGGCGCAATGGTCAGGGAAAGGCTGTCGGCATGTTGTTTCGCCACCTGTTTGGGAACAATCTCTCCAAAGATGAGGATAATCACTGTCATAATGACAGTGGCATAGGCGGCACCCTGTTCCCCTCCGGCAATTTCCATGGCGATGACGGTGCCAACCGAAGAGGCAGCGATGTTGACCAGGTTGTTGCCCACCAAAACGGTGCAGAGAAAGCCCTCGTACTGCTCTATGATCTGGCTGGCCCACACAGCAGCCCGGGATGCTCCTTCCTCCGCTGCGTTTTTAAGCCGCAACTTATTGAGGGAAGCATAGGCCATTTCGGCGGCCGAGAAAAAAGCAGAACATGCTACCAATAGGATAATTGAAATATATGACCAGTAGTCCTCCATGAGGAGTAACAGCTCCTTTATTTAATGGTAATACCGTGGGGTCAGCCGGGGGTGGTTTCGGGCTCTTGCAGCTCCAGCAGCACTTTGGTAATCCGGCGCTTGTGGCTGACCTGCAAAATGGTGGCGTGAATCTGCCCGTAACGGAAGGTCAGCCCTTCCTGGGGAATGCGGCCCAGCTCTTCCTGCGCCCATGCGCTGACGGTTTTGTGTTCCTGATCTTCCCGCGGCACCTCATCTTCAAAGCCCATCTGCTCAAAGGCGTCCAGAATATCATAGTCCCCGCTCACTTCATAGCGGCGGCCGCCAATGGCCTTGAATTCTTCCCGCACCACGTCGGTTTCGTCCCAGATTTCTCCCACCAGCTCTTCCAGAATATCCTCCACGGTCACAATGCCCATGGTGCCGCCGTAATCGTCCCGCACCACTGCCATATGCAGCCGCTGGGCGCTCATTTCGTCCAGCAAATCGTCAATCCGCTTCTTTTTGTAGACAAAATAGGGTTCATCCATCAGTTCGGTGACGGGAACGCTGTCCCCATGCTGCAAATAGCTTTTGACAAAGCGCCGGATATTCAGAATGCCTAAAATATCATCCAACGTTTCCCGGTAGACCGGCAGGCGGGAAAACTTATGGTTTTTGATGATGTCCAAAATTTCGGGATAGGTGGAATCTACCTCCACCCCCACCACCGACACCCGGGAGGTCAGTACCTCCTGCGCGGTGATATCGTCAAACTTGAGGGCGGAAAAGAGCAGCTTGCTGTCGGCAGCCTGTATTTTGCCGTCCTCGGCAATGGATTCAATAATATCGTAAAGCTCCTCCTCGGTGACGGAAGGAGAGGTGGTTTTGGTAAACAGTCGGGAAAAATAATTGCCCACCCAGGAGAACATATAGGTAACCGGAGCAAGAATTTTCATAATAAACCGCAGAGAGCCGGCCAACACCAAGGCGGTGGATTCCGGGTACTCTCTGGCAAAGCTTTTGGGCAACATTTCGCAAATGAAAAAAACCACTATCGTGGTGACGATTGTGGAATAGACAATAGCGCCCGCACCCCACAAGCGCGTTACCAACAGTGTGGCGAGGGAGGCAGTTCCGATATTCATAATATTATTGCCCACCAAAAGAGTAGACAGAGCTTTGTCGAAATGATCCAGGATGTACAGAGCGTTCTTTGCGCGTCTGTCCCCTTTTTCTGCCCGGTTTTTAATGCGGATGTTATTGGATGAGGCAAAAGCAGTTTCGGCGCAGGCAAAATACCCACCGCCCAAAATCAAAACCAAAAGACCACAGTATAACAGTAAACTGTCACTGTCCATAGAGCGAATATCCTCTCCTTTGTCCCTTTATTCTATGTACAACAATCCATTTTTATTATAGTATACAGGCCATGGCAATGTCAATCGCATTTTGACATCTGATTTCAGGCATTTTTAGCACCTTTGCCCCATCTTTGTCAAGCTTGCCTAATGCCCTTAAAAGAAGCGGCTGCGTTGGCATGTGGGTGGGAGCGCAGCTTTGCAGTGATGCCAGATTGCCGCAACGGTTCTGCACCCGTTGAATTTTCCACCCAGGCAATGGCCGCAAAGAACCTGCCGTTATTGACTTCCCCATTCCAGAAGTGGTATTCTAACAGAAGCAAGCGTGGCTTATAGGCCCTTGTGCTGCGTGAAAAGGGGAACGTTATCCTGTCTGCGAGGTTATTCATTCATGATTTATTCTCTTTCCGGTACTTTGGTGTATTGCGATGACTCCAGCATTGCCGTGGAGTGCGGCGGTGTGGCTTACCTTTGCCGCACCACCCTTGCCACCATTGCTGCGGTGGGAGCAATCGGCTCTCGGGTGGAGGTTTTTACCCACATGCTGATCCGAAACGATGCGGTGGACCTGTTTGCCTTTGCCGACAAGCAGGAGCTGGACTGCTTTAAGATGCTGATTGGAGTGTCGGGAGTGGGGCCCAAGGTGGCCTTGAGCTTACTGTCCGGCATGACACCCGAGCGGTTTGCCCTGAGCATTGCCGCCGGAGATTACAAGGCGCTTACCGTAGCTCCCGGAGTGGGAAAAAAGCTGGCCGAGCGAATGATCTTAGAGCTGCGGGACAAAGTGGGCGCCGCCGACTTTTCCGTTCCCCAAACCAGTCAGATCAGCCAGACTGGGCGCACTGGCGGAAATGCCTCCGAGGCTATCGGTGCCCTTGTGGTGCTGGGGTATTCCCAAACCGATGCCACACTGGCGGTATCCGACCTGGACGAAACGCTCCCTGTGGAAGAGATGATCAAGCTGGCTCTCAAAAAGCTGGCCGGTAGGCGGTAACTGCTCTGAAAAAGGATGTCGCCAACCTCTTAGCATTGACTCCGGCTCCCAAAACCCCGAGGTTTGGGGAGCTTGGCGCCGCCGTCAGAGCGCAACCAAAACTTTAGCATACAATGGAGGATTGCAATGTCGGAACTTCCCGATTTTGAAATGGATTTTGAAAACCGCATGGTGAGTCCCGACACACTGCCCGAGGACAGGGATGTTTCTTTGCGCCCCAAAACCATGGATCAGTATATTGGGCAGCAAAAGGTAAAGGAAAACCTCTCTGTCTTTATGGAGGCTGCCACCCAGCGGGGGGATAGCCTGGACCATGTGTTGCTTTACGGCCCTCCCGGTTTGGGCAAAACCACCTTGGCGGGAATCATCGCCAACACCCTGAATGTCAACCTGCGCATCACCTCCGGGCCCGCCATCGAAAAGCCGGGGGATTTGGCGGCCCTGCTGACCAATCTGGGGGATCGGGATCTTCTTTTTATTGACGAGATTCACCGCCTTAACCGCAGTGTGGAAGAGATCCTTTACCCCGCCATGGAGGATTTTGCCCTGGACATCATCATCGGCAAAGGACCCAGCGCTCGGAGCATTCGGCTGGATCTGCCCCGGTTTACCCTGGTGGGAGCCACCACCAGAGCAGGACAGATGACTGCGCCCCTGCGGGACCGATTTGGGGTTGTGATGCGGCTGGAGCTGTACTCCCCTCAGGAGCTGGCCCAGATTATCACCCAGTCCGCCCGCATTTTGGAGATCCCCTGCGATGAAGAAGGGGCTATGGAACTGGCCCGGCGCAGCCGGGGCACTCCCCGCATTGCCAACCGCCTGCTCAAGCGGGTGCGGGATTTTGCCCAGGTGCTGGGGGAAGGAGTCATCACCCAGGAGATTGCCGCCAACGCCCTGCGGCGGTTGGAGGTGGACGAGCTGGGGCTGGACACCATTGACCGAAGGGTGCTTTCCACCATCATCAAAAACTACGGGGGAGGCCCGGTGGGGCTGGAGACCCTGGCAGCCGCGGTGGGGGAAGAATCGGTGACGCTGGAGGACATGTGCGAGCCCTATCTGATGCAGATTGGTTTTCTTTCCAAAACCCCTCGAGGCCGAATGGTCACCGATTTGGCGTACCGGCATTTAGGCCTGACTCCTCCCAGCGATATACCGGAGCAAATGAGCCTAAATCCACAGGAATAACGGCTGGCCCTTATCCAAAATTTTGGAGCAAAAGCTGCGCCAACCGCTCCTTGGAAGGAAGGTATAGCGGGTTTGTCCCGGGGCATATAGTTTAATGAAATTGCAAACTGGATTCTGTCGCATTGATTGGCATGAATCGTGAAAGGCAGGCAAATATATGGGAAGAATTTTTGGAACCGACGGTGTGCGAGGTATTGCCAATACCGAGCTGAGCTGCAAACTGGTGATGAATGTGGGGCGGGCTGCCGCCATGGTAGTTGCGGAGCTCATTGGCCGCAAGCCGGTGATTTTGATTGGCAAGGACACTCGCATTTCCTCCGATATGCTGGAGGCTGCCTTGGCGGCAGGACTGACTTCGGTGGGAGCGGATGTGATTTTGGCGGGGGTGGTTCCTACCCCTGCGTTGAGCTGTCTGGTAGTCCATTCCCACGCCGATGCAGGCATTATGCTGTCCGCTTCTCACAACTCCTATGAGTTTAACGGCATCAAGATTTTCGGGCCGGAGGGAATCAAACTTCCCGACGCTGCCGAGTTTGAGATCGAACAGATTGTGCTGGATAAAATCAAACCCTATTCCCTGCGCTGGGGCTGGGAGCTGGGCCGCATTCGCCAGGGAAAAAACTTAATTGAAACTTACGTCAACCACCTTTGCAGCACGGTGGAAGGAGATCTTTCGGGGCTGCGGGTGGCGGTGGACTGCTCCAACGGCAGCGCCACGGCTACCGCCGGCGAGCTGCTGCGTCACCTGAAGGCGGATGTAACCTTTTTACACAACCAGCCCAATGGCATTAACATCAATCGGGACTGTGGCTCCACCCACATCCAAAAGCTGGCGGAGTATATGGAAAATGGAACCTACCATGCCGGCATTGCCTTTGACGGAGATGCCGACCGATGCATCGCCGTGGACGAAAAGGGCAACGTAGTGGATGGAGACGTCATCATGGCCATTCTTGCCACCCACCTCAAAGAGCAGGGGAAACTGGCAAAAAACACCTTAGTGACCACCGTGATGAGCAACTTGGGGCTGTTCCAGTTTGCCAAAAAGAACAACATCAACCTGGAGGCTACCAAGGTAGGGGACCGGTATGTTCTGGAAAAAATGCTCAAGTGCGGCTATAATTTGGGAGGAGAGCAAAGCGGGCATCTGATTCTGCGGGACTTTATGTCCACCGGGGACGGACAGCTCACCGCCATCACCCTCCTTTCGATTTTGAAGCAGAGTGGCAAAACCCTCTCCGAACTGGCATCGGTGATGGAGGTTTACCCCCAGGTAATGGTCAACGTCCGGGCGGATGCGGTGATGAAATCCCAGCTGGATGTGGATCCTGGCGCCAAAAAAATTATCGAGGGCGCCAAAGCCGTACTAGGCCCCGAAGGGCGGATTCTGGTGCGGGCCTCCGGTACCGAGCCCCTGATTCGCGTGATGATTGAGGGACGGGAGAAAGACGAAATCGCTGCTCTGGCCGATCAGGTGGCGGATCAACTCAAAGAAAGGCTATCCCAGAATGAGGACTGCAAAAAACTGGAAGGATTTTGAGCTGTTGGACTGCTCCGGCGGGGAAAAATTGGAGCGCTGGGGCTCTGTTACCTTGGTGCGCCCCGACCCACAGGTGATTTGGAAAACCCCCAAATCGGCCGGATGGGAGCAGGCGGACGCCCATTATCACCGCTCCACATCGGGAGGAGGTCGCTGGGAATTTCGGCGGAAGGTGCCCGGAGAGTGGCAGATTGGCTACCGAGATCTGCGCTTTTTGGTGCGCCCCACCGGATTTAAACACACCGGGCTTTTCCCCGAACAGGCTGCCAACTGGGACCTGCTGGACAGCCTGATTCGCAGGGCGGACAAGCCTTTGGAGGTACTCAACCTCTTTGCCTATACCGGGGGGGCCACCTTGGCTTGCGCTGCGGCGGGTGCCAAAGTATGCCATGTGGATGCCGCTAAGGGGATGGTGACCTGGGCCCGGGAAAACGCCGAGGCCTCCCGCCTTGGGGACAAGCCCATCCGCTGGATTGTAGACGACTGCCATAAATTTGTATCCCGGGAGCTGCGCCGTCAAAGGCGGTATGACGGGATTATTATGGACCCTCCCTCCTACGGCAGGGGGCCGGGGGGAGAAATCTGGAAGCTGGAGGACAGCATCTATGATTTTGTTGCCCTCTGCGCCCGGCTTTTGGACAAAGATTCGAAGTTTTTGCTGCTCAACAGCTACACCACCGGTCTTTCTGCGTCGGTGATGCGGTATCTGCTGGAAAGCATTCTTTGCCCCTTGCTGGGTGGGCAGGTGGAAAGCTATGAGCTGGGCCTGCCGGTCAGCGGGGATCACCGGGTATTGCCCTGCGGTGGCTCTGCCCTGTGGCTGGCCCCCGGCGTGGATTTGAACACCCTGCACCAATAGGGTGTCAATTCCTATCGATTATGATAACTTCTTGCGAATACAAACCATCCGAGGTAATCTCATGGAAATAATCCGCTGTGAAAATGTAACCTTTGCCTACCCCATTTCCGAAGGGGCAGTGCCCGCTGCGCCGGTGCTGCAGGATGTCAGTCTGTCCATTGCCCGGGGGGAGTTTGTGGCGGTGCTGGGACACAACGGCTCGGGCAAATCCACCTTGGCCAAGCACTTTAATGCCATTCTCACCCCCACCATGGGACAGGTGCTGGTAGACGGTATCGACACCCGGGAGGAGGAGCGGCTGCTGGAAATCCGCAGTCGGGTGGGGATGGTGTTTCAGAACCCCGACAACCAGATTGTGGCTACCGTGGTGGAGGAAGACGTTGCCTTTGCGCTGGAAAATCTGGGAGTTCCTCCACAGGAAATCCGCCTGCGGGTGGACGAAGCTCTGGCCGCTGTGGGAATGAGCGACTTTAAGCTCCATGCGCCTCACCAGCTCTCAGGCGGACAGAAGCAGCGGGTGGCCATTGCAGGTATTATCGCCATGCGCCCCGACTGCATCGTGCTGGACGAGCCCACCGCCATGCTGGACCCCCGCGGCCGCCGGGAAGTGATGCGCACCCTGCATCACCTCAATCAAAAGCACGGGATTACCATTGTTCACATCACCCACTATATGGACGAAGCGGCTCAGGCCCAGCGGGTGGTGGTGATGGACGGGGGCAAAATTCTGCTGGACAACAATCCCCAACAGGTGTTTTCCCATGTGGAGCTGCTCACAAAGGTTGGGCTGGATGTTCCCCAGGCCACCCGCCTTTGTCACGAGCTGAAAAGGGAGGGGCTGGACCTTCCCGCCGACATCATCACCGAGGAGCACTGTACCCAGGCTCTGCTGGAGCTGCTCAAAGCATAATTGATACTTCTAGGGAGGCTGCACGCCTTGTCCACCATCATTCAAACGGAACAATTAACCCACATATACTCTGCGGGCACCGTCTTTGAGCAGGCGGCCATCCGCAATGTAAACCTCAGCATCGAAAAAGGGGAGTTTGTCGGGGTGATCGGCCACACCGGTTCGGGAAAAAGCACCCTGATTCAGCACCTCAACGGATTGCTCCGGCCCACCTCCGGCAAGGTTTATATCAACGGCGAGGATATCTGGGCCAAACCAAAGGAAATCCGCAAGTTTCGCTTTCAGGTGGGGCTTGTCTTTCAATACCCGGAATATCAGCTCTTTGAGGACACCGTCTACAAGGACATCAGCTTTGGGCCCCGCAATATGGGCCTGTCCGAAGAAGAAGTGGACCGCCGGGTGCGGCAGGCAGCCGCCTTTGTGGAGCTGAAGGAATCCACCTTGTACAAATCCCCCTTTGAGCTTTCCGGCGGCCAAAAGCGCCGGGTGGCCATTGCAGGGGTGATTGCCATGAGCCCCGACGTTTTAATTCTGGACGAGCCCACCGCCGGATTGGATCCCCGGGGCCGGGACCGAATTCTGGGGGAAATTAAGGAGTACCATCAGCAGCAGAAAGCTACCGTTCTGCTGGTTTCCCACAGTATGGAGGACATTGCCCGGTATGCCTCCAAGGTTTTGGTGATGAATCACTCGGAAGTTTTTCTTTACGATACGGTGGAAGCAGTTTTTTCCCGGGCGGAGGAAATAGAGAAGATGGGCCTGACCGTTCCCCAAATCACCCGGATTTGCAGACAACTGGCCGGGCAGGGAATTCCCATCAGCCCTCACACCTACACCGTGGAATCCGCCAAAGAGCAGATTCTTTCCATCCTGCGGGAAAGGGGGGAGCGATAATGGCCCTGACCGATATTTCCATCGGCCAATACTTTCCCGGCAACTCTCCGGTTCATCGGATGGACCCTCGGATGAAACTGGTGCTCACCTTTGTCTATGTCATCATGCTCTTTCTGGCAGGCAATTTCCTCTCTTTGGCCATGGGGGTGATTTTGCTGTTGGTGGTGTACCCCATTTCCCGCGTTCCTCTCAAACTGATTGTCAAAAGCGTCAAGCCTATTGTGCCCATTGTGCTGTTTACCGGCATTCTCAATATGTTCTTTGTCAAGGGTGACCCTCTTTGGACTTTGGGCTTTCTCGTCATTTCCCGGCAGGGGCTGCGAATGGCTGCTCTGCTGGCTTTGCGGATTCTCTGCCTCATTGCGGGAACCTCCCTGCTCACCTACACCACATCCCCCATTGCTTTGACCGATGGCATCGAGCAGCTGTTTTCCCCCTTAAAAAAGCTGGGGGCTCCGGTGCACGAAATTGCCATGATGATGACCATTACCCTGCGGTTTATCCCCACCCTCATCGAAGAAACCGACAAGATTATGTCGGCCCAAAAAGCCAGAGGTGCGGATTTGGAATCGGGGGGGCTGTTCCAGCGCATTCGGGCGCTGCTGCCCATTTTGATTCCCCTGTTTGTCTCGGCTTTCCGCCGGGCGGAGGAGCTGGCCCTTGCCATGGAATGCCGCTGTTATCACGGGGGAGAGGGCCGCACCCGGATGCGCACCCTGCAGCTTGGCCGGGTGGATACCTTGGCGGCTCTGCTGGTAGGAGTCTTTTTGGCAGCCACCATCTTCTTTTCCAGTGTGGGTGCAGGCTGATGAAGCGCAACCTGCTGCTCACCCTGCGGTTTGTGGGAACCCGCTACCACGGCTTTCAGGTCCAGAAAAACGCCTTAAGCGTCTGCACCGTCTTTCAGGATGCGGTGGAGCAGGTGATGGGTTCCCGTTTGGATGTCAAGGGCTGCTCCCGCACCGATGCAGGCGTTCACGCCAACCAGTACTGCCTTTCCATGGAAGTGGAAAAGCCCATTCCCTGCGACAAGCTGGTTCTTGCCCTCAACCGGTACCTGCCGGAGGATGTGGCGGTGACCCATTGCCGGGAGGTGGATTTTGATTTTCACGCCCGGTACAGTTCCACCGGCAAGGAATATGTCTACAAGCTTTTGAATTCCCGGATAAGGGATCCCTTTTCGACAGATTTAGTCTACCGTTGGGGGTATCCTTTGGAGGTGGAGATGCTCCACCGTCAGGCTCAGGATTTGGTGGGAAAACACGATTTTGCCGCCTTTCAGGCTGCCGGCAGCGATGTGTTGGATACGGTGCGCACCATTCACTCCTTCCGGGTGGAGCGCCAGGGCGACCTTGTGCTCTTTACGGTAACAGGGGACGGCTTCCTCTATAAAATGGTGCGGATTATGGTGGGCACCCTTTTGCAAATTGCTGCGGGAAAACTGCCCCAGGGATGCATTCCCAAAATTTTGGAAAGCCGCAATCGCCAGCAGGCGGGAAAAACCGCCCCCGCCTGTGGGCTGTATTTAAACCGGGTGTTTTATGATCTTCCCGGCTGGGATTCTCCCTATCCATCAGACCTTTGATGCTCTTATCACACAGATTAGGATGATCGCTCCCCATGACCAATGCCATGGATTTTAATAAAATTCGAAAAAAGCGCCGCCGTACTCAGCTGCTCAAGCGGGTGGGGGTGCTTTTGGGCATTGCGCTGACCCTGCTGGTGATTCTATCCCTCAACGAAATGCTGGTGCAGGAGGGTATTCTCACCCGAATGCGGGACTTTTTTGGCGGCCTTGGAGGGAGCGGCTACCCCATCCCCGCACCGGGAGGCGTGATGCGAGAGGTCATGGCGGTGGAAGGGGATGTGGCAGTTCTCAACGACACCAACCTCTACCTCTACAACCATAAGGGGAAGGAACTTTTAAATCTTCAGCGGATGAACGACCATACCGTGGCCCTTACCGCGGGGGGAAGAATCCTTACCTACGATTTGGGGGGAACCAAGTACCGAGTACATACCCGCCAAAGCCTTTTGCTGGAGAAAGAACACGACCATGCCATCACCTCCATGGCTTTGGGAGAACGAGGGGACTATGCCGTGGTCAGCTCCTCCAAACAGTACACCGCTCAGGTGACGGTTTTTACCCCCCGGTTTGAAATGGCCTTCCAGTGGTCCTCCAATGAGATGGTGACGGGAGTGGCCCTGCATCCCAAAGGGGGAAAGATGGTGGCAAGCAGCGTTGGCGCTTTAGAAGGCGTGCTGCGCTCTGCCGTTTATCTCTTTGCCTTTGATTCCGACAAGGAGCTGGCAAAGGTGGAGTTTGAGGACCAGCTGATTCTTTGGCTTGCCTATCTGGACGACCATCACATTGGGGTGTCTAACCGACAAAAGCTATTATGTTCTGGATGAGCAGGGCCATCATCTGGCCCAGTTTTCCTTCGGGGGAGAGCATCCGGTAACCCTTCGCTGCCACAAGGGGGATATGTTGCTGCTCTGCGAAAATACCGAAGCTCGCAGCCAGACCCTGCTGCTGGTGGATGCAAGGGGAAGGGAACTGGGAAAGATTCAGCCCCAGCAAAAAGTACGGGATATGCAGGTGGGCAGCAGCGTTTACCTGCTCACCGATCAAGAGATTATCCGCCTGGACAAAACCCTGTCTCCTCTGGCGGCTGCTCCCATAACCGGGGTCAACCGGATTTTGCTGGCCAATCAGGTGCTGTACGGCTTCAACTCCGAGGTCATTCAGGTGCTGGACTCTTTTGACACCATTCAGACACCGGCAGCATCCCAAACCCGGTGAAGAATCTGTTCCCTCTGTAAGGAGATGAGATGATGAGTACTTCTTTGAGCTGGCTGGCTTGGGATTTGTTCGCCTTGCTCATCGTAATATGGTTGGTGTGGGACTGTGCCCGCAAGGGTTTTATGCGCAAAATTCTGGGTTTTCTGGGCGCTGTGGCATCTGCCGCCGGCGCCGCATTTTTTAGCGGCCCGGTTGCCCTTTGGCTTTACAATGTTTTGGTGCGGGATCTGATACGGGCCGTGCTTTCCCGCCGGATTGCCAAATCCCTGGAGGAGGGTCTGGCCGCCACCGGAGGTTTGTTAAACGCAATGCCCCAATGGGTTTCCCGCATGGCCCAACAAGATACCGATTTTCCGCTACCCCGGGCCGTGGATCAGGTGCTGCCGGCGGTGGAAGAGCTGATTGATGCCATTTTAGCGCAGCCGGTGCTGATGCTGCTGCGGGGACTCTGCTTTTTTGCCATTTTTACTCTCCTTTCTCTTTTGGCCCGGTATCTGGTTCACCTATTGGGCGGCATCAACGCCTTGCCCCTGATTGGCCCGCTGAATACGGTGTTGGGAGGAGTGTTGGGGGTGGGCCAGGCTCTGCTTCTTCTTTATCTCATCGCAATAGTTGCCCACATCTATGTGGCATACAGTGGCGGGGGAGCCGGCCTCTTTTCGGATTCTTCCATGAGAGAGGGCTTTTTGTTTGGATTCTTTTACCGCATGACGGCATAAGCGGGCGGATTGCAACAAATCCTAAAAATAAATTAGAAAAGCTGTAATGTTTTTACCATATTGGGAGTTATTCTTTATGAAGCCACTGATCACAGGGACTGCGCGTGGCTTGAATATCGCCGAGCGCAGCGGCAGAATGGACGATATGGAATGAAACGGATTCTTTCTATGATAGCGGCAATATTGATCATCAGCCTATTGGCAGTGGGGTGCTCCCGTGCAGAAAGCGGCGCCGCACCCAGTGCTGCCCCTGCTCCCTACCGCAGCGACATGGGCATGGGCGGCGGCTTTTCGGCGGCGCAGGAGGAACAGGGCTATGCCTTGGATATGGCGTCTTCTGCCGAGGTGATGCCGGCACCGGCAAAGGACGGTGTTTTGCCCATCGAACCTCCCGTCGGCGGAGTGGCGGTCAATCCCGACGAAAGCAACCGAAAGATTGTTTACACTGCTGATGTGGGACTTCAGACCAAGGAGTTCGAAGCCGGGCTGCTCTGGATAAAAGAGCTGACCCAGCGCTACCAGGGCTTTATCCAAAGCTCCAGTATCCAAGGCCGGAATCTGTACGAATGGGATGGACGTCAGGGTGCCCGAAGCGCCCACTTTACCCTGCGCATTCCGGAAAGCGGGATGCAGAGCCTGCTGGATGAGCTGGAAACCCAGTTTAACGTAAACCACACCAACATTTACAGCGACGATATTACCGCCGCTTTCTTTGACACCCAGGCCCGGCTGGATTCTTTGCGGGTGCAGCAGGAGCGGTTGTTGGAAATGTTGGGCCAAGCGGAGAATGTGGAGTACCTGCTGGAGGTGCAAAAAGAGCTGGCCCGGGTGGGATACGAAATTGAATCCCTCACCACCACCCTAAACCGGATGAAGGATTCGGTGGCCTATTCCACCGTCAACCTCTATATTGAGGAGGTAGTGGAGTACACCGCCCCTCAAACCATCCACACTCCCTTTTCGGAGCGGGTGAGCAACGCCTTTTCCAATGCGTGGAAAGACTTTGTCACCTTCTGCCAGGACGTTGTGCTATGGCTGGTGTCTGCCATCCCCTTCCTGCTCATCCTGCTTCCCATCGCCTTGCTGGTGGTTCTGGTGGTTCGCCGCGGTAAAAAAGAAGGAGAAAAGCATCCCGCCCGGCGTCTTGCTTCTCTGCGCAAGCAGCCTGGGGTGCAGGAGGAACAGAGCACACAGGAGGACAGCCAATCCGGGGAATAGCTGCCGGTTCGAACCAAGCAGCTTCCCCTTCCCAAAACAGATAACACACCCAAGCAAGAGGACACCAACTGCGGTGTCCTTTGCTTTTTGGCAGAGCCTATCCCTCAATCCCCGTTGGGGAACGTTGCTTTTGGTTGACACATCAAGCGAAAATGTATTAGAATAAGGGGTACGGTTGAACGTTTACTATATGAAAAGGGAGGGCGGACATGTTTAGGGTAACACTCATCGCCCACACGCCCAATCCGGAACAACTGGTGGCCACGGCTGCCAAGCTCTGTTACAGCCCCGCCACCATTGATGAGCTACAGGATGGCCTCACCCCGGAAGCCACCAAAAGCTTTTTAGAACGACTTGTCCAGCTGGGACACCATAGCCCCTTTGAACACGCCTCCTTCACTTTTGGCATCGAGGGTGTTTCCCGCACGCTGCTGGCTCAGATTACCCGCCACCGCATGGCCTCCTTCAGTGTGCAAAGCCAGCGCTATGTCAGCGAAAAGGGCTTCGATTACATCACACCTCCTGCCATTGCCCGGGACCAAAAAGCTTTGGCTGCCTTTGAGGAGTCCATGGCTCAGGCGAGGGAAGCGTATGACAACATTGCAGGGCTTTTGGAAGAAAAGTATCTTGCCCAACTGACGGAGGACACCCCATCCGCCCGGCGCAACGCAAAATCCAAAGCCAACGAGGACGCCCGGTTTGTTTTGCCCGGTGCCTGTGATACCAAGATGATTGTCACCATGAATGCGCGCAGCCTCCGGAATTTTTTCAGCCTGCGCTGTTGCAACCGGGCCCAGTGGGAAATTCGCCAGCTGGCCCACCAAATGCTGCTTTTGTGCAAGCATGCGGCTCCACTGCTGTTTGTGGGGGCGGGGCCGGGCTGTGTAAGCGGCTCTTGCCCCGAAGGAGCCATGAGCTGTGGCAAAATGCAGGAAATGCGCAGACTCTACAACGACACCACGGATAAGGAGGAATAAATCATGGGCCATCTGGCAGTGATTGAGGGACTGGATGGCAGCGGAAAGGCCACCCAAGCCACCCATCTGGCCGCCTACCTGCAGGAATTGGGGCAAACGGTGCGCCATGTGTCGTTCCCTGACTATGACCATGAATCTTCGGCACTGGTCAAGCTCTACCTTTCGGGAAAATTAGGCAGTCCCGATGAGGTAAACGCCTATGCAGCCTCCAGCTTTTATGCCGCCGACCGGTATATCAGCTTTGTTTCCCATTGGAAAAAAGACTACGATGCGGGATATACTATTATCGCCGACCGCTATACAACCTCCAACGCTGCCCACCAGATGTCCAAACTGCCCCGCGAGGAATGGGATGACTTCCTTCATTGGATGGAAGATTACGAGTACGGTCGGTTGGCTCTGCCACGGCCCAGTGTGGTAATCTATCTGGATATGGACCCGCAAATTTCCCACAAGTTGCTGCGGAAAAGGGGCAGCCCGCAGGACATTCATGAGCGGGATTTGGAGTACCTGATCCGCTGCCGGGAAGCAGCCCTGTATGCCTGCGATAAACTGGGGTGGCGCAAAATTTCCTGTGATGACGGGCGCAACCCCTTACCTGTCATGACCATTTTTGACCAGGTAAAACTCTTTACCATGGATGTCTCATTTTAAGGTGATAAAAGTTCCTGCATTGCAAAGGCAGGCGGGCAAATGGGGGACAAGCTTGCTTGCGCACTGACTGGAACCTGGTGAAAGGATAAACAATTCATGTTGGATCTTCAAGAAATAACCCTTGCCGATAAAAAATGGATGCAACCTCTTTACGACCAATCTCAATTTCGTTCGGAAGAATACAACTTTACCTTTAACTATTTGTGGCGAGAAATTCTCTCCTACAAAGTGACGGAGCTAAAGGGCTTTTTAATTCAAAAAAGCGACAGCAGCCGGCCTTCTTACCTGTATCCCGCCGGCAGCGGAGACATTGTTCCTGTGGTGGAGGCTATGCTGCAGGATGCCAAAGACTGCGGCCACGACTTTGTATTCTACACGGTACTGGCAGAGCAAAAGGCCTTGCTGGAAACTCTCTTTCCCGGAAAATTTGAGTATGCCCGCATTACAAAGTACGACGATTATATCTACACCTCCGAAAGCCTCATCACCCTGGCGGGCAAAAAACTTCATGCAAAGCGCAACCACATCAACCGCTTTAAGAAAGAAAACCCTGACTGGAGCTATGAGCCTATCACTCAGGACAACATGCCCGAGGTTTACTTGATGAGCGAGGAGTGGTGCCGCATCAACAGCTGCAACTCCCAAAAATCCCTGCGGGAAGAAAGCCATGCCATGCGCCATGCCCTCAACGACTTTTTTGCGCTGGGCCTGGACGGTGGGCTAATTCGGGCAGGGGGCAAAGTGATTGCCTTTTCCATGGGAGACAGGTTGACGGACGACACCTATCTGGTTCATTTGGAAAAGGCCTTTGCACACATCAACGGCGCCTATGCCATCATCAACCAGCAGTTTGCCGAGCACAACTGCAAAGATTACACCTATATCGACCGAGAGGACGATTCGGGGGACGAGGGCTTGCGCAAGGCAAAGATGAGCTACCGCCCCATTATGCGCACCGAAAAATATACTGCCCGCTGGATTGGATAACAAAAGCCGAAAGAACCATCCGTGTATGGATGGCGTGAAATAGGAGTATGTTATGATAGGCAGAGCCAACGAAACCATGCTTCCCTGCCTGAAACACATCTGGCAAACCTGCTTTGACGATACGCCTCAGGGCACCGATTTTGTGTTTTCTCATCTGCTGCATCCCCAGCAGATGCTGGTGTATACCCCTCAACCCAATCAACCGGTGGCCATGATCAATTGGAAGCTTCTGCCCTTTACCACCCCCACAAGCACCCTGATGGGGGCGTACATTTTTGGGGTGGCCACCCTGCCCCAGTACCGGGGAAAAGGCATCTCCCGGCAGATGATGAGCCATCTTCACCAAGTGTTGCAGCAGGAGGGGGCAGCCCTTTCCTGCCTGGTTCCTGCCAGCGCCTCCCTCTTTTCCTTTTACAGTGCCCAAGACTTTGAGCCCTTCTTTTTCTACCGGCTGGCAGAGGTGGCGGCGGAGGAAATCAAAGCTGCTTCTCACAAGGCAACCCTAACCCCAACATCCCTGGAAAGGTTGGAGCCTGTGCGCAACCAGGCTTTTGCCGGACGCCGCCTCTTTGGCGCATGGGACACCGGGTATCTGCAGTTTGCGCAGCAGGAAAATGCCTTCTACGGCGGCGAAACACTGGAGTTTTCCTGTCAGGGCCGAACAGGTTATGCGGTCTGCCAGATTCGGGAAAAGGATACCCTTCTGGTTCGGGAGCTGGTGGTGGACCCCCAGGATGTGGATACCCTCTTGGCGGCACTTCATCAGCGGTTTGGAGCAAAGGGCTATCAGCTGCGGCTTCCGGTGGATTTCCCCGGTCAGCCATCTGGAAAGGATACCCCCTTTGCCATGATAAAATGGTATGACCAATCCCATAGTCAGTCGACTAGCGGCGAGCCGGGGGGAGCCCCCTGGTTTGCCTTCGGCTTAGATTGAGGAAGGAGGATACAACGTTGATTTACATTTTCTTTGCTCCCGGATTTGAAGAGATTGAGGCAATTGCCACCTTGGATATCCTGCGCCGGGCCGAACTGGAAGTGCAGTCGGTGGGAGTGGGAGGCAAAACGGTAAAAGGCTCCCACGGCATTACGGTGTTTTGCGATGTGGCAGACACCGAAATCAGTTTGGCCGACCTTGAGATGATTGTGCTGCCCGGCGGTATGCCCGGCACTCTGAATTTGGAAAAATCTCCCGTTGTCCAAACAGCGCTGGAGCATGCCGCCGAAAAGAATCTGTGGGTGGGTGCTATCTGTGCTGCTCCCTCCATTTTAGGTCATATGGGAATGTTGGAAAACAAACGATTTACCTGCTTCCCCGGCTTTGAGCAGGAGGTGGAAAACGCACAGTACACCGCCGAGCGGGTGGTTCGGGACGGAAAAATCATTACCGCAAAGGGGCCGGGCTGTTCCATCGCTTTTGCCCTTGAAATTGTAGCAGCCTTGGCTGGGAACGAAAAAGCCGCCCTGCTCCAATCCAGCCTGCAATGATCGGTAGCAGGCAACCCAATGTACGGGCCCGCAAGGAGGAATTGCGCCAGGCGAGCAAGGCAATCCGTTCCGGCCTGACTCCCCGGCAAAAATCCCGATGGGATAAAGCTATCTTGCGGCATCTCATCAAGCTGCCTGCCTATCAAAACAGCCATACTCTGCTTACCTATGCTTCTATGCCGGAGGAAGTGGACACCTTTGCTCTGATGCAGGAAGCTTGGCGGGCAGGCAAGCGGGTAGCGGTTCCCTATTGTGTGCCCGGCACCCGGCTTTTGGAGTTTTACCTCATCGAAAGTCCCGATGAGCTGAAGCTCTCTGCCTACGGAATTCCCGAGCCCGACCCTGCGGTATCCCAAAAGCTGACGGATTTTTCCGGCAGTGTCTGTGTGGTACCCGGCCTTGCCTTTAACTGCATCGGCTACCGCCTGGGCTATGGAGGCGGGTATTATGACCGCTTTCTCTCCGGTCCCTATGCCGGAAACCCTTCCATCGGGGTATGCTACGGTGTATGCATGGTAAAATTCCTGCCCATTGGAACCTATGACCGGCCCTGTAACTTTGTGGTTACCGAAACAGGAGCCCGAATTATTCGCCCGAAAAAGATGAAACAAAAAATATAGAGGATACAGCCCTTGTTCTCATCCGACACAAAAAAGAGCCCCTTTGGGGGGCTCTTCCTGGATTTTTTAACGTCGGTAATGTACACCTTGGCCTTTAGCAGCCGCAGCAGCAGATGAGAATGAGGATAAGGATAATGATCCAGCAGCAGTTTCCACCGAAGCCGCCAAAGCCGCCGAAGCCGCCGCCGCAACCACCGCAGCCGCCGCAGCCGCCGTCATTACATCCACAGCAATTTCTACACATTCCAATGTCACTCCTTTTCCTTAGGATGCTACATATTATGTGTTTTTAGAAAGCGTTGTGAAGTAGCCATGGTCCGCTAAAATTGCGAATAGACCGTTTTTTACCAAAAGAGGGCTGGAATCGCTGCAGGACATGGCTGTAAAACACAAAATTAAATTAGAAGCAATTTTTTTGGAGGATCACTCAATATGGATAGCCGTCAAAACCCCAGGGAGCTCCGCCCCCATTCCGCAGCGCCCAAAAGAAGTGGACGCACTGCCGGTTCCGGGCGACAGAAAGCCCACCTTTCCCAGCAACCATCCAGGCGCGCTGTCCCCTCAAGACAGGCGGCGCAGCAACCTGCCTCTGCAGGCCCCTTGCAGAGAAGGCCCCGCAGTGAGAATCGCTGGTTTCGCGCCATTGTCATGGTGATGGCCACGGTGGTGGGCTGTATTTTTCTTGCACTTTTTATTCTGCAGAGCGCCTACGACCTGTTTGGCCTCAATCAGAAGGATAAAATCGTAGAGGTCACCATTCCCGACGGAGCCAAAATCTCCGATGTGGCCAAAATTCTCAAAAAAGATGGGGTGGTGGACCAACCCCTTACCTTCCGGATGTATTTGCAGTTTAAAGATGTAAAAAATGAGAGCATTGTGCCCGGCGATTATATTTTTAACGCCAACATGAGCTACAATGAGCTGATTTCGGCGCTTTCCAGCGGTTATACCGAGCAGGAGGTGGTGCGCATCACCTTTATCGAAGGCATGACCATGCTGGAAATTGCAACCCAACTGGAAGAAGCCAGAGTTTGTGATGCCAAGGCGTTTATGGATTACCTGGATCAAGAGGCAGAATACGCCTACGAATTCTTTGGCGCCATTGAGGATGACCCCTTGCGCTTTCACAAGCTGGAAGGCTATCTTTTCCCCGACACCTACGATTTTTATATCGGAGAAAACGTAGAAAGTGTAGCCCGCAAGTTTATCCGCAACTTTAACGATAAGCTCACCCCCGACCTGAAAAACAGAATGCAGGATCTCAATTTCACCATTGATGAAACCATTACTCTGGCCTCCATCATTCAGAAGGAAGCCGGACAAAGTGATGATATGCGTCTGGTCAGCTCGGTGTTCCACAACCGGCTCAATGATTCGGGAACCTATCCCAATCTTCAGTCCGACGTCACCATCTTTTATGTGGAGGAAAACATAAAGCCCCTGCTCCAGATGGCAAATCAGGCGATGTACGACGCCTACAACACCTATGTACGGGAAGGTTTGCCGGTCGGCCCCATCTGCAATCCCGGCTTGGATGCCATTCAGGCTGCCCTTTATCCCGAAAAAACTTCCTTCTACTACTTTGTGACCGACAAGAATATGGACTTCTACTATGCCCAAACGGCGGACGCCCATTATAGGAATGTTTACGCCGCACAGCAGGTTGGTGGAACAGCCCATGGAATTGATACCCAATGACCGGGGAATGGAAAGTGCCCGAGCTTTTGGCGCCCGCCGGAGATGAATCGTCTCTGGCGGCCGCCATTGCTTACGGGGCAGATGCGGTTTATCTGGGTGCCAAAGCCTTTGGGATGCGGGCCAAGGCTGCCAACTTTGAACCGGAAGCACTGCAAAAGGCGGTGCAACAGTGTCACGGGGCAGGGGTAAAGCTCTATCTTACCTGCAACACTCTGCCCAGAGGCCGAGAAATCGATGCTCTCCCAGCCTTTATCCGGGATGCTCATCATGCCGGAGTGGATGCCCTGATCATCGCCGACTTGGGGGTGATGATGCTGGCCAAGCGAGTCGCCCCCGATTTGCCGATCCATGTCTCCACCCAATTTGGCGTGGTCAACAAGCTGACTGCTCGGGAACTCTATCATATGGGGGCAAGCCGGGTGGTGCTGGCGCGGGAGCTTACCTTGGAGGAGATTGCCGAAATCCGGGCGGATACCCCCGCTGATCTAGGGCTGGAAGCCTTTGTCCATGGAGCCATGTGTGTTTCGGTATCGGGGCGCTGCGTCCTCTCCAACTACATGGCCGACCGGGACGCCAACCGGGGCGAGTGCGCCCAGCCCTGCCGCTGGTCCTACGCCCTCACCGAAAGCAAGCGGCCGGATCAGCATTTTCCCATCTACGAGGAGGATGGCTACAGCTATATTCTAAATTCTCGGGATATGCGGATGATCCAGCATCTGGACAAGCTGGTGGCAGCGGGAGTGGACAGCCTGAAAATTGAAGGGCGAGCCAAAAAGGCTTACTATGTGGCCACCATCACCGGTGCTTACCGGCAGGCTCTGGATCTTTACCAAAAAGATCCCCAGCATTTTCAGCTGCCGGATTATTTGCTGGAGGAGACGGAAAAGATAAGTCACCGCCCCTACAGCACCGGTTTTTATCTGGGTGATTACCCCGGACAGGATACCCTTGAGGGTGGCTATCGCCGCCACTGGGAGCTGGTAGCCACCGTGGACGGCTGGGAAGAAGGCATGTTGCTCTGCACCGGACGCAATCGCTTTTCGCCCGGGGAGACGCTGGAGATTCTTCGCCCCGACGGCCCCCCTGTTTCCTTCCAGGTGACGGAAATCCGAGACGAGGAAGGAGCCTTGCTGGAGGTAGCCTGCCATCCCATGATGAAGCTGCGGCTTCCCTGTTCCATCCCTTGCCCTCCCGGTTCCATGCTGCGCCGCCCTTGCAGCCAGCCATAACTATGATTTGACTATCACAGCTCCGGCTTTCCTTTTAGAAGGCCGGGCTGTTTTTTATGTTAAAAAGCTCAGGGAGGGGACATATCATAGGGCAAACTGCAATGCAACGGCAAACTATATGTAAAATACAAATATAATTAAACCTTTTGTATAATAACTGCTCAACAAAAAACTATTCCAAACAAAATTTCAAAACGAATGTTTACTTATGGGGCGGGATATGCTATAATTGGCAGGTAAAAACCCGGAAGGTGGTGGGAGGATGGAGCTGGAGGACAAGCTGAAGCTTTTGACCGAAGGGGCAAAATACGATGTGGCCTGCACCTCCAGCGGGGTGGATCGAGCAGGCCGGAAAGGGCGCTTGGGAAACGCCATCGCTGCGGGAATCTGCCACAGTTTTGCGGCGGATGGCCGCTGCATCTCTTTGCTAAAAGTGCTGCTTTCCAACCAATGTGCCTACAACTGCGCCTACTGCGTCAATCGCCGCAGTGCCGATGTGCAGCGAACCACCTTTACACCCCGGGAGCTGGCGGAGCTCACCTACGGCTTTTATCGCCGCAATTACATCGAAGGGCTGTTCCTCTCCAGTGGGGTACTCAAAAATCCCGACTACACCATGGAGCAGATGATTGAATGTCTGCGCCTGCTCCGGGAGGAATACGGATTCCTCGGTTATATTCACGCCAAGGCCATTCCCGGCAGCTCCCGGGAGCTGATTTATCGGCTGGGCCTGTTGGCCGACCGGCTCAGCGTCAATTTGGAGTTGCCCAGCGAAGCTTCCCTCAACCAGCTGGCACCCGACAAACCCCGGGAAAACATCTTTCGCCCCATGGCGGCCATCGCCACCGGCATCCAAGAAAACCGCCATGAGCTGGTGCGTTATCAGCACACCCCCCGCTTTGCGCCTGCCGGTTCCAGCACCCAAATGGTGATCGGGGCCACCCCCGATACCGATTATCAAATTATTCGCCTGACCGAGAGCTTATACCAAAAGTATAAACACCGGCGGGTCTTCTTTTCCGCCTATGTTCCGGTGGCGGGCGCGGCGCTGACTCCGGTGGGGTATCAGCCTCCGTTGCTGCGGGAGCACCGGCTCTATCAGGCCGATTGGCTGCTGCGTTTTTACGGGTTTCGGGCAGAAGAAATTTTAGACGAAGCCCACCCCTATCTGGATCCCTTGCTGGATCCGAAGGAAAGCTGGGCTCTTTCTCACTTGGAGTATTTTCCGGTGGAGGTGAATACGGCCGACCGGGCCCAATTGCTGCGGGTGCCGGGCATCGGGGTGACATCGGTGGAGCGGATTTTGCGGGCCCGACGCCAAGCTCGGCTCACCTTTGACCACCTGCGAAAGCTGCGGGTGGTGATGAAGCGGGCCCAATACTTCATTACCTGTTCGGGAAAGATGCTGCCCGGCATCCGCTTTGAGAAGGAGAGCATTTACCGCAGTCTCACCCTGGAAGCCCGGCGCAGACAGGGACTGTTGTTTGAGCCGGAGGTGACCCAGCTTTCCCTCTTTGACGCCGGAAAGCCTTTGCTGATGCAAGGGGAGGATGTGATAAAATGCCTGACGGGCCAGCTGTAATTTATCGGTACGACGGCACCTTCGACGGATTTCTCACCGCGGTGTTTGAGGGATATGCCCGCCGCCGGCCGGTCAAGGCTATCACCGCTCGGGAAGAGCTTCAGATGGGATGGGGGCAGGAAGAGATTTTTCTGGCAACCGACCAAGAAAAGGCCCGCCGGGTGGAGGCGGGCATTCGCAAGAAAATAGGCGGCACTGCACTCCACATGGTGGAGGTCTGCTTCTGGTCGGGGGAGGAGAACAAGGACACTGCCCTGTATCATTACCTTCGGGCGGGGTTTGATCTTGGGCGGCGGATCTACCACTCCCTCACCCATCCCCATGTGCTTAGGGTGGAGTACCTCTACCGCAATATTACCCGGGAGGAGGAGCGGATGCGGGGGTTTACTCGCTTTTCGGAAATGGAAAATGGAGTGTACTACGCCCGGATCACTCCCAAAAACAGCTTGGTTCCACTGCTGATGCCCCATTTTGTGGACCGGTTTAGCATTCAGCCCTTTCTCCTCCACGACACCCAGCACGGCATCGCCGGTGTGTATGACGGCAAAGGCTGGTATCTGGTGGAGACGCAGGAGCTGAACCTTCCCCGGCTTTCGGATGAGGAACATGAGTTTCGCCGGATGTGGCGGCAGTTTTATGACGCAGTGGCGGTAGAGGAGCGGCGCAACCACAAGCTGCGGCGGAACATGATGCCCAAATGGTACTGGAGGAACCTGACCGAGCTGGATCCCCGCTATGCTGCAGATCCAAGAACATAATATTTCTACAAGGATGTTTGGCTTTTTCTGCCTCATACTCAAAACGCCCATAATACCAAGAAAGACAAGCCAGATGCACACAGGCATCTGGCTTGTCTTTCTTGGTGGGGATAAGGGGACTCGAACCCATGACCTCACGCATGTGAAGCGTGCGCTCTAACCAGCTGAGCTATATCCCCACTTCTATTTCTTTGCTGCATATGCTATTATAGTAAAAAACAGCGGCAAATGCAAGTCCTTTTTTCATTTGGGGAAGGAATTTCCCTCAAGGAAGTAAAAGCAAAGGAGTGTAGTTTATGTACTTAATTTACAACGATTCCACCGATCCCGCTTTTAATCTGGCTCTGGAGGAATATGTCCTCACCCAGCTGACCGGTGAATTCATTCTCCTTTGGCGCAATGCCCGGGCAGTGATTATTGGGCGGAACCAAAATGCTGTGGAAGAAGTGGATATGGATTACGCCCGGGAAAAGAATATCTCGGTCAACCGCAGGATATCGGGCGGGGGAGCCGTTTTCCACGATTTGGGCAACATCAACTACACCGTAATCAAGGATCAGGGCGAGGACGACTTTGGGGGATATGCCGAGTTTACCGGCCCGGTGATTGCCTTCCTCAAAGAGCTGGGGGTGGAAGCTCAGCTTTCCGGACGCAATGACCTGACGGTGAAGGGGATGAAAATTTCCGGGAATGCACAGGCATCCCGAAACGGAAGAATCATGCATCACGGCACCTTGCTTTACGATGTCAGCGTGGGGGATTTGGCAGGGGTGCTGCGTCCCAATCAGGCCAAAATCTCCAGCAAGGGGATTAAAAGCGTTCGCAGCCGGGTCACCAACCTGGTGGAGCACCTTCCGGAAAAAATGGACCCACTGGAGTTTTTGCAGCAGCTCTATGATTTTTATCTGCGCAGCCGCCCCGATGTGGTGGAGCGCCGCCTCACTGCGGAGGAAATTGCAGCGGTGCAAAAACTGGTGAAGGAAAAATTCGCTACCTGGGAGTGGAATTTTGGCCATTCCCCGGCATATGATCTGCAAAAGAACCAGCGGTTCGACTTTGGCATGGTGGATGTTAGGTTGTCGGTGAGCGGGGGCGTCATGAAAGAAGTAAAGATTTTTGGCGACTTTTTTGGGATGGAGGAAATCACCGAGCTGGAGCGGTGCCTCACCGGGGTTCTTCACCGCCGGGAAGCCATCGCAGAGGCCCTCGCAAAAGTGGATTTGGGGCGCTATATTCACGGCATTTCCTTAGAGCAGCTCCTCTCCCTCTTTTAATCGATTTGGTTGACAGCCCCAACGGGGTATAGTAGAATAATAATACTCTGGCAATCAAATACTGCACTTTGCAGCTACAGGGAATGCCGGAGCGGCTTATTTGTGCTTTGGCAGCCGCCGCCATGGGCGGTAAAAGCCAATCTGGAGGATTGCCCCTTGTGGTATGGACAAGGTTAGCGAATGAAAGTGGCACAGACACCATGTGTTAAAAATATTCTACCCGTCTCAACGCGGGAGAGGGCGGTATTCCTATGATAAGCAGCATGACCGGCTATGGCAAAGCCCAAAAGCTGGTGGACGGCAGAGAAATCTCTGTCGAAATTCGCTCGGTCAACCATCGTTTTTTTGAGTTTTCGGCCCGGATTCCCCGCTCCATGGCCTATCTGGAGGAAAAACTCAAGTCCCTTGTCTATCGGCAGGTGTCTCGGGGAAAAGTAGATGTGAGCGTCACTCTTGTTTCCTTGGAGGAGCCGGACGCTCAGGTGCTCATCAACACTCCTCTGGCCAAAGGGTATTTGGAGGCATTGCGCAACCTCTCCCAGGAGCTTGGGGTGGAGGACGACATCACCATGTCTTCTCTGGCCCGTTTTCACGATATCTTTGTTCTGCACAGAGCAGAACTGGATGCAGACGCTCTTTGGGAAGCGGTTCGGCAGGTGGCGGAGGAAGCTTTAAAAAGCTATCTGGCCATGCGGGCTGCCGAAGGGGAAAAGCTCAAGGCGGATATTCTGGAGCGGCTGGAAGTTATCGAAGGCTATGTGGCTCAGGTGGAAGAACGCTCCCCCAAAACGGTGGAGGAATACCGGGCCCGGCTGTATGCCAAGCTTTGTGAGGTGCTGCAAAACCAGCAGATGGAGGAGCAGCGCATTCTCACCGAAGCAGCTATCTTTGCCGAAAAAATTGCTGTAGATGAAGAAACGGTGCGGCTGCGCAGCCACATTGCCCAGATGCGGGAATTTTTGCAGTCCCAGCAGCCGGTGGGCCGAAAAATGGACTTTTTGGTGCAGGAGTTTAATCGCGAAGCCAATACCATAGGCTCTAAGGCGCAGGACATTGAAATTTCCAAAATCGTAGTAGCGCTGAAAAGTGAAATTGAAAAAATCCGGGAACAGGTACAAAATATTGAGTAGCGGGGAGGCAAACTCGTGAAGCTGATCAATATTGGGTTTGGCAACATGGTGTCGGCAGGCAGGCTCATCGCCATCGTCAGCCCCGAATCCGCACCCATCAAGCGGATTATCCAAGAGGCCCGAGACCGCGGCATGCTGATTGATGCAACCTATGGCCGCCGCACCCGGGCAGTGATCGTTATGGATTCCGACCATGTTATTTTATCCGCCGTGCAACCCGAAACCGTGGCAGGACGGCTGGAGGATGAGTCTGAGGTGTCCAATGGCTGATCGGGGGCTTCTCATTGTCTTTTCCGGCCCCTCGGGCGTGGGAAAGGGCACCATACTCAAGCAATTTATGCAGGGCAGAACCAACTGCATCATCAGCGTTTCCGCCACCACCCGCTCCCCTCGGCCGGGGGAAGAGGATGGGGTAGACTACTACTTTATGGACAAAACCCGATTTGAACAGATGATTGCAGAGGATGCCATGCTAGAATACGCCTGTTACGGGGGCAACTACTACGGCACCCCTCGAGGCCCTGTGGAAAAACAGCTAAGCCAAGGGATCAATGTGATTTTGGAAATCGAGCTGGTGGGCGCTCTGAAAATCAAGGAGCTGTATCCCAAAGCGGTGATGGTCTTTGTGATGCCTCCTTCCATGCAGGAGCTGCGTCGCCGCCTTGTGTCCCGCGGCACCGAACAAGACGAGGCCATTGCTCTGCGGATGCAAGCGGCACGTACCGAGATGGAGCAAGCCATGCTTTACGATTATATCATCGTCAATCAAGACGTAGAAGATTGTTGCCGTAAGTTTGAGGCAATTGTAGTGGCGGAAGGCTGCGCCGTTCGCCACAGAAAGGATTTTATCCGGGAGGTTAGTCAGGATGCTTAGACCCCATATGTACCAGATTATCAATAAAAATGACAATTACTACGAATTTGTAGTGGCCGTGGCCCAAAGAGCCCGGGATATTGCCGATGCCGCCGAGGAAAATAACATCTCTTTGACAGAAAAACCGGTGAAGCTGGCGGTGGAGGAATTTGCCTCTGGCAAGTGCAAGGTCAGCGATTTTATTTAAGCTTCTGTTGAGGGTAACGTTTTACAGGAATTGGCGGATTGTTCTGCCAGTTCCTGCTTTCTGTTATCTACCCCAAAAAAGGAGGGCCCATCTTGCAAACGACTGCCCGGGTGGCTGTTGACGGCGCCCTTTACCACTTCGACCGGGAATATACCTATCTGGTTCCGCAGGCGATGGCGCCCACCCTTCGGCCCGGCTGCCGGGTGCGGATCACCTTTGGAACAGGCAATCTGACCCGGCAGGGAATGGTCCTTCAACTGGTGGAAGAGGAGCTGCCGGCTTCTCACCGGGTGAAATCGATTCTGGAGCAGCTGGACGACACCCCTCTTCTCAACGAGGAAGGCTTGATGCTGCTGCGCTACCTCAAGGAGCAGACCTTCTGCACCTGGTTTGACGGAGTGCGGCTGCTGGTTCCCGCCGGGCTGGGCATTGTCTTTAAAACCCTGTATGCTGCCACCGGAAAAAAAGGGGTGGAACTTTCCAAGCGGCAGCAGGAAATTTTGGACTACGTAAAAAAGGCAAGGGCTCCTGTGGGGGAGGAGCGGCTCACCATCGGCTTTGCTTTGGAAGAAGGCGAGCTGGAGGAGCTGGTGACCCTGGGAGCACTGGAAAAGTTGGAGCAGAGCAGCCGCAGGCTACTGGACGAAAAAGTGACCATGGTGCGGCTGCTGGAAGGGTGGGAGAGCCTAAAGCTCACCCCAAAACAAAAAAAGGCGGCCCAATTTTTGGCGGAGCACGAGAGTGTATCCCTGCGGGAACTGTGCTATTACACCGGAGTCACCCGCTCGGTGGCGGAGGCCTTGCAAAGCAAAGGCGCGGTGGATTTTTACGATCATGTGGTATTTCGCAATCCCTATGGCGATGTGCAACCGGAACCCACTTCTGCGGTTACCCTCAACACCATGCAGCAGGGGGCATTTGAAACCCTTTCTGCCATGCTGGAGCATCCCCAAAAGCCGGCACTGCTCTACGGAGTAACCGGCTCGGGGAAGACACAGGTTTACCTTTCCCTCATTGCCCAGTGTCTGGGAGCGGGCAAAACCGCCATGGTTTTGGTGCCGGAAATCTCCCTCACCACCCAGACGCTGGAAACCTTCCACTCCCGTTTTGGCAATCAGGTGGCGGTGCTCCACAGTGGTCTTTCGTTGGGAGAGCGGATGGACGAGTGGCGCAGAATCAAGGAGGGGCAAGCTCAAATTGTGGTGGGAACCCGTTCGGCGGTGTTTGCTCCGGTGCAAAATCTCGGTCTTTTGGTTATCGATGAGGAGCAGGAGCACACCTATAAATCCGACAAATCCCCCCGGTTCCATGCCAGAGATATTGCAAAGCTTCGCTGCCGCTATCACCGGGCACTGCTGTTGCTGGCATCCGCCACCCCTTCGGTGGAAAGCTACCACGCAGCCCAAACAGGGCGATATGAGCTGGTGGAGCTGACCCAGCGCTATGGGGCCCAACCGCTTCCACAGGTGGAAATTGTGGACATGCGGCAGGGGGAAAACCTTTCCGACACGCCTTCTCTCAGCCTTTTGCTGCGGGAGGAGCTGCTGTATAATTTGGAGCAGGGGCAACAGAGTATCCTGCTGCTCAATCGGCGGGGTCACTCCACCTTGGTGCGGTGCTCCGTCTGCGGCCAGGTGGCAGGCTGTCCTTCCTGCTCGGTGGCGTTGACCTATCACACCGCCAACGATGCTCTGCTCTGCCACTACTGCGGCTATCAAACTGCCCGGATCACCTGCTGCGCCTATTGCGGCAGCGAGATGATCCGTCTTTCGGGAGCGGGAACCCAGCGGCTGGAAGAAGAACTGAAGCAGGTGTTTCCAGACGCGCGGATTTTGCGGGTGGATATGGACACCACCATGTCCAAATTCAGCCATGAGAAGCATTTTTCCGCCTTTGCCGCAGGGGAGTACGATATGATGATCGGCACCCAGATGGTGGCCAAGGGACTCAACTTTCCCAATGTCACTTTGGTGGGGGTGCTCAACACCGACCAGAGCCTTTACAACAACGATTTTCGCAGCTTTGAGCGGACCTTTTCCCTCCTCACCCAGGTGGTGGGGCGCTGTGGCCGGGGAAAACTGGGAGGCCGTGCCATCATTCAGACCTATTCCCCCGACAGCCCCATCATCGAGCTGGCGGCGGCTCAGGATTACCAATCCTTTTATCAGGAGGAGATTATCAGCCGCAAGCTGCATTTGTACCCTCCCTACTGCACCATGGTGGGCATTGGGTTTTCCGGCCCGGAGCAGTCCGCCACCTTAAAGGCAGCCAACGCCTTTTTGGAACAGTTCCGCTGTGTGGCCGCCGCCTCCTACCGGGATCTTCCCTTGCGGATGCTGGGTCCGGTTCCTGCCGATGTGTTTAAGGCTGCCGGGCGCTACCGGTATAAGCTGATTCTCAAATGCAACAATAACACCAAAACACGGGCGCTGCTCCACACCATGCTGGAATGGTTCTACACCAGTCAAAAGCAGATAGGTATTTTTATGGATATGAATTACGACGGCAACTAAGCATCTTAAATAGATACCCCAACATATTGCAATTGGAAAGGGCGAATGGCTATGGCATTACGTACCATTGTGACAGGAGAAGACGAAATTCTTCACAAGAAAAGCAGACAGGTTACCGTATTTGATCAGCGGCTTCATCAGCTGCTGGACGATATGCTGGAAACCATGGAGCAAGCCAACGGAGTGGGGCTGGCCGCCGTACAGGTGGGAGTGCTCCGCCGGGTGGTGGTAATTCGGCTGGGTGAGGAAGAGCCAGTGCTGGAGCTGATCAATCCCGTCATTACCGAAGCTTCGGAGGACCAGCAGTGCGCCGCAGAGGCTTGCCTTTCCTACCCCGGAGAGGCGGGGATGGTATCCCGACCCAAGCGGGTAACGGTACAGGCACAGGATCGCAACGGCGATTTGTTCACGGTGACAGGAGAGGACTTGATGGCACGCGCTCTCTGCCACGAGTTGGATCATCTGGATGGCATTGTATTTTTGGATCGTGCCGAGCGGATGCTCAGCGAGGACGAAGAGGAGTAATCCATGCCTAGATTTTTTGTGGACAACATAGTGGGGGATGTCATCTACATTACGGGTGAGGATGCCCGCCATATTGCAAAGTCCCTTCATATGGAGCCGGGGCGGCAGTTGGTGGTCAGCGACAAGCGGCGCACCGACTACCATTGCCGAATTGTGGGGGTGACCCCCGAGATTGTCACCCTTCAGATCGAGCATCAGGAGCCCTGTGCCAGCGAAAGTCGGGTACCGGTCAGTCTCTATCAGGCTTTGCCCAAGGGAGATAAGCTGGAATTTGCGGTGCAAAAGGCGGTGGAACTGGGAGCTGTGGAAATTACACCGGTGCTTACCTCCCGCTGCATTTCCCGCCCCGGAGATAAGGCCATGGACAAAAAGCTGGTTCGCCTGCAAAAAATCGCCTACGAGGCCGCCAAGCAGAGCGGCCGGGGAATCATTCCCCAGGTCAAGCCCTTGTTGGACTACGAAGATGCTCTGCGGGAAATGGCGCAGTACGATCTTCCGGTGATGTTTTACGAAGGAAGCAGTACTCCCTTGCGGGAGGTGTTAAAGCCTCATCCCGCCTCTGTAGCCGTTCTAATCGGCAGCGAGGGGGGCTTTTCCCAAGCGGAGGCCTCTATGGCAGAGACGGCAGGGGTGTTGACCGCAGGGCTGGGCAGGCGGATTTTGCGGTGCGAAACCGCCGGAGTTTGTGCTCTTTCGGTGATGATGTACCATCTGGGTGAATTTTAAAAAGCAATTTTGCTACCCTTGCCATGTTTAAGCGACGGTGTCTGCTTTTAGGAAAATTTGGGGAAGAGCTTTGTCGGTATGAGGAGAACATCCATGCAAAAGATCTGCCACGCCATTTCGGAGACGCTGACCGCTCTGTTGCTGGCGGCTGCCCTATTGCTGGGGGGAATGCTCCTTTCTGCCCAGGTGCTGGAAAGCAACTTCTATCGCAAGAGCCAAATTATTCGCCTGCTGACGCAAGATCCGCAGCAGTCTCCCGGAATGGTGGGGATGCTCACCGATTCCCGCAACAGAGCTGTGCTGATGAAGTTTGCGGGAGCGGTGGCCAACGGGTATGTCAACTTTGAGCTGATTCCTGTCAATGAGGCGGAAACCTTTTCTGCTGTCTACCAAAGCCTGGGACCTGTGGTGGAGGTTGAGGAGTTTATCTATCATCGCCGCAACCTTGTCATTGTGGGTACCGCCCCCGATGAGGCTTATTACCGGGAACTTTTGCGGCGTCTGCGCAGCAAAGAACATTTTGAGGCAGTAACCGGCCATTATTATCTGACCACCGACGATATCATTCGCTTTGAAATAGAGTGTGTGCCGGCCCAGTAGCAGGGCCGTACAGAAGGGGGTTGTGCCATGTTTTTTGTAGCCGGGCTTAGTCCCAAGCTTTACCAAATTGGCAGTGTAACCGGAGAGTGCCCTGCCTGCGGTGGGGACAAGCTGTTCCTCGTGAAGAAAATCCAGGCCCTGAGCATCTTTTTTATCCCGGTTGTAAAATTTGGCGGGGAGTATCTGGCAACCTGTGGAACATGTGCCAGTGTGATGGAACTCCATAAGGAAGCAGGCAAGCGGGCGGAAAAGGATTTGCACACCACCTTGTCGGCTCACGAGATGCGGGTGATCAAAAATAACGCAGGGCACAGGTGCTCCCAATGCGGTCGCCGGGTTTATGAGGATGAAAGTTACTGCCCCGGCTGTGGCCATAAGTTATAGTCCCTATAAACGGATAAAAACATACAAAAGCCGGGCGAAGGATGGCATTCGTCTGGCTTTTTTAGCTTCGATCAAAGAAGGATAGGGCATAGCCGGAAAGGAAGGAGCGCTGACCGCTTTCCTTTCCGGACCTTGTGCTGGTGGTACCGGCCTATTTCTCAGTAAAAACTTCTGCATTCCATTGTTTCAGGAGTTTTTCCATTTGGTCAGAGATTCAGCCCGCTGGGCAGTGCAAAAACTTCTTTTCAAAAGCTCTTGACTATGACGTTGCGTCGTAGTTTATAATAGGTCTTGCAAGGAGGCAATGTCCATGAAAATAAACGAAGTAGCAAGTCTTGCCGGTGTCAGTGTGCGCACCCTTCAACATTACGATAAGATTGGACTGTTATGCCCAGATCGCAATCCGGAAAACGGCTACCGCCAATACAGCGAAAAAGATTTGGATCAGCTGCAGCAAATACTATTTTTTAAGGAGCTTGGATTTCCCCTTGCAAAAATACAAAAACTGCTCATCAGCCCGTCCTTTGATCGGGAACAGGCGCTTACACTGCAGAAAAAATATCTGTTGCACCAAAAAAAGCGCATTGAAACCATGTTGGACACGCTGGATAAGACCATGCAGTCGATGAAAGGAACAAGAACCATGACACAAAAGGAGAAATTTAGCGGGTTTGATATGTCCCAGAACCCATATGAGGAGGAAGCTCGCCGCCTTTGGGGCGATGAAGCAGTGGATCAAAGCAAAACCTATCTGGAGGGTATGCCCGCCGAAAAACAAAAAGACATTGCAAAAGGGTTGGAGGATTTGTTTGTACAGCTGGCCCAAATCCGCACCCAATCTCCGGGCTCTGACATGGCACAAGAGGCAATGGATAGGATGTACCGCTACTTTAATGGGAATTTTGGGTATCAGTACACTCTGGAAGCTTTTGCCGGAGTAGGGCAGTTGTATATCAGCAATCCACGCTTTACCGAATATATCGATCAATTCGGTGAAGGGTTATCTGCTTTCCTTGCCGAAGCCATGCGCATCTATGCGGCAAACCAGTCCCAAACCTAAACACTGGGTGATGGGTCACGTTGCCTTATTGGCGCTGACTTTTTGGCTGAACCTTGGCCTAAGCAGTCAGCGCCTTTGTTATTGCCCCGTTGCGTCAAAGTCAAAATTCAAAAAGCCCGTCGCAGATAAAGACTCTGTTCATCGTTTTTAGGGATATAAGAGCTGGATTTCAGAGGATGACTGAAATCATAAATCTTATTCACATTTTATTTAAAAATTATCAATAATCTATTGACATCTGCAGAATGAGGTGGTAAAATATGGATAGTGAGGTCTGCGGTGAATTGGAGAAAGCAGCTTCCCAGCTTTGTTATGCTTGGGATGCTGCTTTTTATTTTATCGGCAGGCGTCACTACCGCAACCATATTTTGAGAAGGGAGAATTCAGATGAAATTCAAGAATCCAAAGCTTCAAAAGTGGGTTACCCTGTTTGTGGTGGCGATCGCTGGCGGCGTCATCACCAAGCTTCCCTATCTGCGGGAAACTTACTACGCTCCCCTTCAAGAGGCAACAGGTTCCACCAACGCCCAGTTGGGCCTGCTGATGTCTGCCTATGGTATCGTCAACTTTATCTGCTACTTTCCGGGAGGTATCTTAGCTGACAAATTTTCAGCCAAAAAGCTTATCACCATTGCCTGCTTAGGCACAGCGGCTGCCGGTTTTTGGTTTGCCACTCTCCCCAGCTATCTCTCCCTGGTAGTGATCCATATGATCTTTGCTATCACCACCGTTTTCATCTTCTGGGCTGCCATGGTCAAATCGGTTAACAACCTTGGTAGCGCCGATGAGCAGGGCAGACTGTTTGGAACCTTGGAAGGTGGCCGTGGTCTGATTGGCACCCTTGCTGCCTTTGGATCTGTTGCGGTCTTTTCCCGCTTTGCCGATGATGTAGGCGGCCTGAAGGGTACCATCGTCTATTACAGTGTGCTGTTGGTCATTGCCGGTATTTTGGCAGCAATCTTTATTGCTGACCCCGAAAAGACAGATGCTCCTGCCAAAGACAAAGAGGCCAAAGCTTCTTCCGGCATGAAGTGGGCCGATTTTGTGGCGGTTGCCAAAATCCCCCGTGTATGGCTGTGCGGGGTGCTGGTGGTTGCCAACTACTCGGCACTCATCTTCCACGGATATGTCACCCCATACCTCAGCGCGGCCTTTGAGATTAGCTCCTCCACTGTGGCCACCCTCAGCGTCATGCGCACCTATATGATGATGATGCTTGGCGCCGTTGCCGCAGGGTTCTTTGCCGATAAGATTGGCAGCCGCATTAAGTTTATGAAATACGGTTTTTATGGCATGTTCCTCTTTTCAATCTTCTATCTGCTGATTCCTGCCAACCGCAACGCCGTCTGGCTGATTGTGCTCAACTTCATCATCTATGGCCTTTGCCTGTACAGTGTCAAGGCTCTGTACTTCTCCACCATTGACGAAGTGCTGATTCCCAAAAAACTGGCTGGTACTGCCTCCGGCGTCATCTCGCTGGTGGGTTATGCCCCTGAAATCTTCCTTTACACCGTCAGCGGCAATATTGTGGATAACGGTGTTGGCCTGTCGGGTTACCGCACCTGCTTTATATGGATGGTTATCCTTGCCGCCATTGGTGCTGCCTCTGCTATCCTGCTGCTCAAGCTGAATGACAAGGCCATCAAAGAAGCTGCGCTTCAGTCCGCTCAATAACCCAGCAATATCATCTGGGCTGATAAGCAATCGAAATTTCTTAAGCAGATACCGCCGGAGGATTTTTCCTGCGGTATCTGCTTAACAAAGGAGGCAACCCCCTATGCAGCAGTCCAATGCCGTCATAGAGGACAGCTTGCAAGACTTTTTGCAGCAGCGGGATACGATATGTGCGATTCTAGGCATCACCGCCGAGGATATACGGGCCGTTTCCCCCATGGGAGGCATCACCAACCGAGCCCGAAACTTTAAAGTGGATACTTGCGAACAATCCTATACAGTCCGTCTGGCGGGGGAATGGTCGGAGGAGATGATTGAGCGCAAAGCCGAGTACATTTGCGCCAAGCTGGCCGATCGGGTGGGTATCTGCACCAATTTAATTTATTTTGACCAGCAAACCGGCATGAAGATCTGCAGATTTATCCCCGGCGCTGCCATGACCCCGGATTTGATGGGGGAGAGCAGATATGCCAAACAGGTGGCAGAGCTGTTCCGCCGTCTGCATTTTTGTGGCGAGACTGTCTCGGTGGACTTTGACTATTTGGGAAAGCTAAAGCGGTATGAAAAGCAACTGCGCCGCTATACAGCGGAGGAATTCTTCCCCGGCTATGCCCAGACGCGCAACAGGGTTTTGGCGCTTTTTGAGCGAGCCCAAACAATGGGTGCAACCTATGCACCCTGTCATAACGACCCAGTACCCGAAAATTATATATTAGGCCAAGACGGTAACCTATATCTCATCGACTGGGAATATGGCGGAATGAACGACCTTATGTGGGATTTGGCCGCCCTATCTCTGGAATGTGGTTGGGATACCTCGCAAGAGCAGCAGTTTTTGCAATATTATTTTGACAAAGAAGTAACCCCTGAGGATTGGCAGCGGTTTTTGATTTATAAGGTTTTACCCGACTTCCTTTGGAGCGTGTGGGCTCGGATATGGGCCGCTGAGGGAGGGGACAGCACCGACTTTGACTATGACGCATATGGCGCCATGCGATATTATCGAGCGGTGAAAAACCTGTCAACTCTTTAAGGCCGGGTGCGGCGGTCCCACCGACAGACAGCAAAACTCCATCCACAAAGAAAGACGCCAGTCCCAAGACTGGCGTTTTTGCTCTGTGCACCATCGCAGAAATAAGAGGGGACTTCCGATAAGCACATTCAGTGATCTCGATGCTTATCTTTTTTCTTTTGCTGTTTCAGATCAAAAAACCGCTCCCATCTGGTATTTTTTGCTCTTGGCTTCTGACTTTACACTACCGTTTGTTCTGCTTCTGCTGTGCTCCTTTGATACAGGAATTAGCTTTGCAAAAGTCTTTCTAAATCCGATACAGATACATCCATGCACTTAGAGGTTTCCTCCATCGACATTCCAGAATCGAGGAAACGCTTTACTCATATCTGGCCACCTCCGCTACATCGTCATAGACATCCAGGTTAGGTGGCTGGATGGGAAAATCAATGACATTGTCTCCTTCCAATAGAGTGTTTTCAATGTCAAATGACTGTTTAATTGTGAGTCTTTTGTAATGTTGAGCATTGACTGCCATATCTTTTTTCTGGTACGATATTCGATGCAGGGCGATTTGCTTTCCTTCATGGTAGGCGGCAAGCATATTGTCCAATGCAACGACTGCCACATCCTTGCCGACATATTCTGATGGTATGGAATACTGATTGCCGGCATACGAGATGAGGCAGTCTTTTTGTACCCGGCGAAGATTGATTCTGTCAATGATGTACTCACGTAAAAGAGGGTTTAACCCCTCTTTTTTCAGTCTCTCAAAAGGAATTTCCCCGGTAGTTGCGTGGATATTCCCGTTTACCTTGTTACACCAAGCAATAGCCTGTCCGTTGAGATCGTCTAATGAATTGTATTTGATTCCCACCATGAAGTTATCTCGAACAAATCGAACGGTGCGCTCCACTTTTCCTTTTGTCTGACCGCGGTATGGTCGACACAGCCCCGGCTTAAATCCATAGAATCCTGCAAAGTCCTCAAATTGCCGGTTTAGGGTGCTGTCCTCTTGCTTCAATAACCGCTTAATGACCACTTGTTTCATGTTGTCATACAGAATTTCCTCCGGGTATCCATGAAAGTAGCGGAAAGCATTCTGGTGGCAGCGAATGAGTGTGTTGGTGCTCATATCGGTTACAAACTCGATATATCGCATACGCGAATATCCCAGCACCATTAAAAAGCAGTACAGTTTCTTCATATTCCCGTTTTCCAGTACGAGATGATCTTCGAAAAAGGCCCAGTCTACCTGTGCTTGCAGCCCCGGCATTGTTTCAAAGCGTACAGTTGCTTTCTCGTTGAGCTGCTCCTTCTTTCCCCGTACAAACTGCTTGACCACACTATAGCTGCCATCAAACCCGTGTTCCTGTCAACGCCGAATAGATTTTGCAGGTATTCGCCAGTTAAAAAATGCAGGAAACCATCGGTGAGGGAATGTCGAAAAATTAGTTCTGACTCTGATCGAAAAGGGTGTTGGCAATATGCTGTTTTTGCTTCATGTATTCCTTGCGTTCTTTGAGCCGGTAGCTCTCGCCCTTGATGTTGATGACTGTGGCGTGATGCAGGACACGGTCAAGGATAGCTGAAGCGATGGTGACGTCGGCGAAGACCTCGTTCCATTGGGAGAAGGTTTTGTTGGAGGTAAAGACGGTGGAGGCTCTCTCGTAACGCCTTGCGATGAGCTGAAAGAATAGATTTGCTCCCTGAATATCCATGGGCAGATATCCAATCTCATCAATGATGAGCAGCTTGTACTTGCCCAGAGTTTTGAGCTTGTCCGGCAGCCTGTTCTCAAAATGAGCCTTTTTGAGCTGCTCAATCAGCGCATGGCAGTTGATGTAATAGGTGGAAAACCGATGCCTGGCGGCGACCATGCCAAGCGCCGAAGCCAGATGAGTCTTGCCCACGCCGGGCGGGCCGAGGAATACAATGTTTTCTCCGTTTTCAAGGAAACGCATGGTGGCCAGTTCATCGATCTGACGCTTATCAATGGAGGGCTGAAAGCTGAAGTCGAAGTCCTCCAGTGTCTTCTTGATGGGAAAGCCAGACATTTGAATCTGCTTTTCATAGGCGCGTCTGCGCTTGCTAAGCGCCTCTTCAGTAAAGATGTGGTCGAGAACCTCCACAATGTTGAGCCTGTCCTTTACTGCTCTCTCGAGATAATTATCCAGTATCTCCAGCGTGTTTTTCATCTTAAGGCTTTCAAGGTTTTCTCTGAGGCGTTCCATCGTCAGTTCCGTCATAGCAGCACCTCGTCATACCGGCTCAAATCTCTCAGATTGATTGGAAAGTCGATGACGTTGTCGCCCTCAAGCAGGGTGTTTTCTATGTCGAAGGACTGCTTAACGGTCAGTCTGCGGTAGTGATGGGCATTGACGACCATGTCTTTTTTCTGATAGGATATTCGGTGCAGGGCAATTTGCTTTCCTTCGTGGTAGGCGGCGAGCATGTTGTCGAGCGCTACGACTGCCACATCTTTGCCGGCGTATTCCGATGGCACGGAATACTGATTACCGCCGTACGAGATGAGGCAGTCCTTTTGTACCCGGCGCAGATTGATTTTGTCGATGATATATTCACGTTTAAGGGGGTTGAGGCCCTCTCTTTTTAATCTCTCGAAGGGGATTTCGTTTGTTGTGGCGTGGACTTTTCCATTGACCTTGTTGCACCAGGCGAGAGCCTGGCCGTTGAGGTCATTGAGTGAATTGTACTTGATGCCCACCATGAAATTATCCCGGACGAACTGTACCGTGCGCTCTACCTTGCCCTTTGTCTGGCCCCGGTATGGCCTGCACAGCACAGGCTTGAACCCATAGAACCCGGCGAAGTCCTCAAACTGCCGGTTGAGGGTGCTGTCCTCCTGCTTCAAAAGCCGCTTGATGACCACCTGCTTCATGTTGTCGTACAGTATTTCCTCCGGATATCCGCCGAAATACCTGAACGCGTTGGCATGGCAGCGGATCATAGTGTTCGTACTCATGTCGGTCACAAACTCTATGTACCGTGTCCGCGAGTATCCCAGAATGAACAGGAAGCAGTACAGTTTTTTCGGCTTCCCGTCCTCCGGCACGGTGTGATCCTCGAAAAACGCCCAGTCCATCTGCCCTTGCAGTCCCGGCATTGTCTCAAACCGCACCGTTGCCTTCTCATCCAGTTGCTCCTTCTTGCCCCGCACATATTCCCGCACGATACTGTGCCCGCCCTCGAAGCCCTGTTCCCGTATCTTCTCCAATATCCGCTCCGCCGAGTACGGCGCTTCCTCCAGCCATACCGTTATCTGCTCCTTGTATGGGTCCAGCTTCGACGGCTTTGGCGCGCTCAGGCTGTATACCGGCCGCGTCTCGCTCTGGGCATATTTCTTGGCCGTCCTCGGGTCAATGTTGTACTTGCGTGCGATCTCTGTGTAGCTCAGTCCTTTTTGCCGGTCGCTTCGGATATCCATCCAGTTTGCTCCTTCCATTTTGACACCCTTTCCGCCCGCCCCAGGGCAGACAGATTCGAGTGTACCATATTGCATTTCTCCCCGTTGGAAACCTACATTTTTTGACCGGCATTTTCTTGCATTTTATCACTGGCGCTGACAGTTCCTTTACTTTCTCCCAGATCCGCATGGCACTGTAAGGGGCCTCCTCAAGCCAAATCATAATCTGTTCCTTGTACGGATCCAGTTTTGACGGTTTTGCATCAGTCAAGCTGTATACTGGCCTCGTATCGCTTTCTGCATATTTCTTGGCTGTACGCGGATCAATGTGGTACTTTCGGGCTATCTCTGCATAGCTTAGCCCTTTTTGGCGGTCGTTTCGAATTTCCATCCATGATTCTCCTTCCATTTTGCCACTCCTTCTGTATGCTTTTGCAAGACAGAAGGAGTGTATCATATATCATTCCTCACAGCCATAAACATGCATTTTTTAACTGCCACTTTTCTACATTTTATCACTGCCACTGACATTACGCGGCCTGTTTTCCGCTCATGAGCCATGAAACGTACTCTCTGGGTAACGTATATTATTCTCTTCCTCAAGCGTGGCGTAGCGTGTTTTCTCCCCGGTCATCGTGTACTTCTTCCGCCACCTACTTTACGCTCTTGGCGCTGGCGTAACTCAGCTTTACCGCGTTTTCTTGAACTCTTCATCGTATTGCGCTCTGATTCCGGACGTGATGTTGTTTCTATCTTATCATCCTGTCCGAAATTTTAACATACTCCCTTTTTGTAGCTTTAGTGAGTGCCTAAAGATAGTATTGTTCACAAACGACATTGTTTCTGTGAACAATGGTTATAAATTTTATTATTTGCCATTTACAGGCAGAGTGTTTGCAGCTATAATAATAACATCTTTATAGAGGGATTAGTTAATATGGTGGTGATATCATGAATAGACTTCAAGCTAATAAAAAGTTCTATCAAATAATGATGTGTGTTGTAATCTTATGTCTAATTTTATCAGTTGGTTCTGCCGCATACGGAAAAGGAACTACCGGTGGAGTGGCCATTGATGGAATAATGGATCTTAGGGAGTGGAATAGTCAAGCAGACAAAAGCATTGAGCTTAATGGCCAATGGGAATTCTATTGGGAGGAGCTTTTAGAGCCGCATGAATTGGAAAGCCAGCGCAGGCAAGATAAGAAGTACATAAATGTTCCCGGCTCTTGGAACAGCTATGTCGTTGGTGGAAAGTCTGTTGGTGGGGATGGATTTGCCACATACAAATTAACTATATTAGTCCCGCAAGACACAGAAACTACAGCCATAAGGCTTCCTTCCATATATACATCGCACAAGCTATGGGTAAACGGCGAGCTTGTCAGTGAGCAAGGCAGAGTAGCCAAATCAAAAGAGGGCAGCAATTCCTTGCATTATCGCGTAGTAGTACCATTAGAGCAGGTGGACGGTCGTATAGTATTGGTGCTGCAGGTATCCAACTTTATGCATAGGATGGGAGGTCTGTGGTCACCTATAGTATTTGGCAGCTATGATTACATAAAAAACGCCTATGACCGGAGCATGGCGGTTGATATATTCATCTTCGGAGTCTTATTATCTCTGGGGATGTTTTATTTGGCATTTTATTTAATTAGAAATCATGAAAAGGCGGCTTTATATTTTGGGCTTTTTTGTCTTATAATTTCTTTAAGAGCCATATCTGTAGGCAATATTCTAATAGTCAGATTTTTTGACTTTATATCTCAGCAAGCAGCCCTGAGGTTAGAATATATAACCTTCTACGGTGGAATTGCGGCCTTTGCAGGATTCATCAAATTTATGTTTTTGCAAGAAGTATCAAAAACAGTATGGACTATAGCAAAAACAGTAGCTCTTATTGGCACTATAGTGGTGCTTGTGACTTCGCCCAGTTTTTTCTCCCGTATATTAATAGCATTTCAGCTATATACTGTGTTGCTTCTTATATATTTACTATTTAGTTTGATAAAAGCAGTTTTAAGGAAAAAAACCGAGGCCTGGTTCGTTATAATTAGCGGAGCTATTTTTTTTGGTACCGTCATAAATGATATGTTGTATTATAATGAAAAATCCAGCATCGGCAATTTGTACCCCTTAGGGGTAATGGTTCTCGCATTTACTCAAGCAATATTGATTTTAAAAAGATTCACCGGCGCCTTTTCATCTGTGGAAATTTTGAACCAGAAATTAATAGATAAAGATAGGCTTAAAAATGAATTTTTGGATGATGTCGCCCATGGCTTTATGACCCCTATAAGCGGTATGATAGGCATAGCGGAAGCTCTTTATGACGAAAAAGGCGGAAAACTGAACGAATATCAAAAAGAAAGTCTGGGACTTATAGTGTCCAACGGAAGACGCCTGGCAAATTTAGTAAGTGATGTGCAGGACTTTTCTAAATTAAAAAACAGGGATATTGTCCTGAACTTGGGTAATTTGGATTTAAATCATGTTGTAAATTCAGTTTTCGCCATATGCAAGCATTTGCTAAACGATAAAAAAATAGAATTGATAAATGAAATACCTCCTGATGTTTTTTATGTAAAGGCTGATGAAAATAGAATTTATCAGGTTTTCTACAATTTAATAGAAAATGCTATTAAATTTACCGCTGCAGGTGAAATTGGTGTATCTGCTTTTAAAAAAGGCCATAAGATTGAAGTAACTGTATATGATACAGGCTGCGGAATACCTGCGGAAAAGCTACATGGTATATTTGAACCTTATGTGCAGGCATCTCATAGCGAAGCTTTAAAATATGGCGGGTTTGGTCTGGGGCTTTCTATAACAAAGAAGCTTATTGAGCTCCATGGAGGTATTATAGAGGTACAATCCCAGGTGAATGCAGGAACAAAATTAATATTCACTCTTCCTGCAGGAACAAAACCGGCTGTCAGCAAAAGTAATGATTTGTCCGACGTAAGAAAGCAGACAGGTATCAGCTATCTTAAGAGCCAAAAAGCGGGGGACAGAAATAGAGCGGATAAAATACTGGTAGTCGACGATGAAGCGATAAACAGGGAAGTGCTAAAGAATCATCTGATTCATGAAGGCTACAACGTAGATGCCGTAGGGAGCGGAGCGGAAGCCTTAGCCAAAATAGAGGCCGGAATTCACTATAATCTCATCATTCTTGATATAATGATGCCGGAAATGTCCGGTTATGAGGTCTGTCAGTCCCTGAGGGAAAAGTATAACTTAATTGAGCTGCCCATCTTAGTAATCTCAGTAAAAAATAGGGCAGAGGATATCCAGAGGGTATTTAATGTAGGTGCCAATGATTTTTTAAATAGATCATTTGACAAAAAAGAACTATTGGCAAGAGTAAAGACCCTAATTATGTTGAAAAAATCTGCAAAGCAAGCCTTGGAGGCCCAAATAGGATTTTATCAAGCTCAAATAAAGCCCCATTTCCTGTACAATACACTAAACAGCATTATGGGTCTTTGCTTAGACCAGCCTGAAAAGGCCTATGAAATGTTGGGAGAATTCAGCAATTATTTGAGGGGCAAGTCCGGACTGAAAAGCATGGACAGCCCTATCCCTTTAAGAGATGAGATAAATCTTATAAAAGCTTATTTAAACATTGAAAAAACACGTTTTGGAGACAGGCTAAGCTATGAGATTGATATTGGCACAGACGACAATCTACTTATACCACCATTGATACTTCAACCCCTCGTGGAAAATGCAGTAAAGCATGGAATATACCACAAGGAAGAAGGCGGTAAAGTAAAAATATCCATAGGGCAGGACAAAAACGAACTGGTATTTCGTGTTGAGGACGATGGAGTTGGGATAGATAAAGCCAATTACATAATTGAAGGCAATAATAAAGGAATAGGTTTAAAGAATGTGAATGAGAGACTGAAGCTTTATCATGGTGAAGGTCTCTCCATCAAGAGCGCGCCGGGAGAAGGCACTACGGTTAGTTTGAGAATCCCGGTTTAATGTATCTATTTAATACTCACTGAATAATACCATTTACGAACGTTATTTTAGAGGGGAACGAAAATGATAAAGGCAATAATAGTTGATGATGAAGTATTGGCATTAAAAAATCTTAGTTATGCTTTGGAACAATATGAAGATATAGAAGTATTGGATATGATCTCAAGCCCTCTGGAGGCTCTGGCAAAAATTATGGGATTAAAGCCTGACGTAGTTTTCTTGGACATAGAAATGCCTGGAATAAACGGATTCGCCGTGGCAGAAGAAATATTAAAAGTGGCTCCCAAGACATTGATTGTTTTTGTCACCGCATATGATGAATATGCAGTGCAAGCTTTTGAAGTAAATGCTTTAGATTACTTGCTAAAGCCGGTAACCACTGAACGGCTGGCTCACACCATAGATAAAATAATGGATAGATACCCTGTAAGACAGTCAAAAGATGCTTACAGGAACTCTATATATAATGCCTCCAATATGCTGACATTAAAATTTGACAAGGTCATAGCATGGCAAAACAATAAAATATTTCTTATTAATATAAACGAAATACTGTATCTAACCGTTGTAAGCGGGAGTGTTATCATAAATACCGAAAATGAGGTGTACAGGGTAAAGGGAACCCTGAATAGTTGGGAGGAATGCCTGAGCGATTTGGGGTTTTTCCGATGCCATAAGAGTTACCTGGTGAATATTAATAAAATTGCGGTAATAAGTCCTATATTTAAAAGCACCTTTTCCATCAAGCTGGAAAACTGTAAAACCGATATTTTCATGAGCCGCAGATATGCTGCAAAGCTCAAGGATATTTTGGACATATGACAGGGGATCCGACACAAAAATTCTCGGGAATTTTATCAATCCTTTAATCGGATATTAGTACAACGCCAAAACCGCTTATTCGACATAATGTGCCTCTTAACGTGAAAAAGATACATGTTAGCGTAGAAATATTGTTTTTTTACCAAACTCTATTGTAGAATAATTCTATAATAGGGTTTATTTTGTGAAAAATACTGCGTTTATAGCAGGCTTTAGATAACAGTAATATAAAATTCAAAAATTGAGAGACGGTGTTATTTATATGTATTTTGGCAGCGTTAGATTTTTTAAGCATTTAATTTACGCATCATTAGTCATTGTTCTTCTATTAGCCATACTAAGCTTAAAATTATTGTTAAATACAAAAGGGGTTGGCACCTATACTCCTTATGAACAAGATAATAGCGAGTCTGTCAATGAGTCTGTCAATGAGTCTGTCGATCAGAAATCTGATTCAACACCAGAATTACAAAAAGTACGCTTAGAAACAGCACAAATCGAATACCAGTCATTATATCTGGAACTAAACAATGAAATGCCGGTTACAGAGAATTCACAGGGAAAAACTGCTTATTTAACCTTTGATGATGGACCGTCTGCCAGAACGCTGGAAATTCTTGATATATTGAAAGAACGGAATATAAAAGCAACCTTTTTTGTTGTAACCAGTAATAGCGACTTAGAAATACTAAAACGTATTGCAGATGAAGGGCATACCATCGGTATACACAGCCATACACACAAATATTCCCAGATATATCGTTCAACAGAAGCATTTCTCGATGATTTCAGCACATGCTTCAAAAAAATATATGAGATTACGTCTGTTAAGCCGCAAATATTCCGTTTCCCGGGAGGAAGCATCAATGCCTACAATAGGGGCATCTATCAGGATATTATTTCCGAAATGCTCAGGCGTGGATACTTATATTACGACTGGAATATCTCAACTCAGGACACAGTTAATAACATAACCCCAAAAAAGATACTCAATAATGTTAAGGAAATGGTGCGTAATCAGGACAGCATAATCGTGTTGGGTCATGATAGCGAGAGTAAGGCTCATACTGTAAAAGCATTACCAGGCATAATTGATTTTCTTGAAGATAAAGGGTATTCGTTTGACAAGCTCGATAACAATGTACCACCAATAGTGTTTGCATATCAATAAATTTGTAAATCAGGGGGAACGAAAGATGAAAGAGAACCTAAAACAAGCATTTAGTGAAGTGTTTATGTTAGAAAAAATCAAATCAAATAACAAACTAAGCAAATCAGATGAGAAAGCGGATAAGAAATTGAAGGATAATAGCAGCGAGGACTCCCTAACAGTAATTGATGTTAAACCAAACGCACAGCTCATCCAAAACAATTGCAAAGAACATATATTACATGAGAAGACCTCTTTGAATAAGAAAGGGAAAAGCACCACAACGGAGCAAGCTACAATTATTACTGAAGACACAAAGATATCGGGAACCATTATTACTGACTCAAAATTAGTAATATCAGGTGTGGTAGAAGGTGATATTGAGAGCAAGAATTTAGTTCAGGCAACGGGTAGAATTTGTGGTAATATCAAGTGTAATTCAGCAGAAATCGAAAACGCTAAGATAGATGGCGACATTATTGTCTCGGATAAGTTAGTGATAAAATCTAACAGCATAATCACAGGCAACTTATCTGCAAAGGATATTGATATTTCAGCTAAAGTAAAGGGGGATATTACTGCCATACAGGACGTTAAATTGTACAGCAACGCTCATATAACCGGAAATATTACTTCCGCATCCATATCGATAGAAACCGGCGCTGTTCTACAAGGAAATGTAACTATACTTGAAGAGGGGGATGCCAAACCTTTGGTAATGCCTACTGAATAGACCTCAAATCCGCATAATACTGATTTTTCTTAGCGGGTCTTTTGTTTACATAATTTTAGGGCTGAAACACAATCTTGCATCGTGCTTCAGCCCCTCGTTTTTTATAATTGTCACCGCCGGAGTAAAATGACCTTAAATCGCCGACGAGAATTGACCCACGAGAATAGAGAGGTTACCCTCAAGACAAAGCGTCTTGGAGGTGCCCGAAATGCTAAGGAGTGGGACAATTATGAAGATAAAAGAGTTGGCTGGGATAAGGTACAATAAGTTGCGCAAATAAAAAAAGGACAGGGATTCAGCCTTTTGGTAGAATAAAGTTGCCACAACCAAATTCACCGAAAGGAAGGCTGCACCCATGTCCAAGAAAATTGTACAACTAAATGAGGAAATCATCAAGAGCGAGTTAAAAGAACTGGTTCGAGGCAGTGTGGAGGAAACACTCAACGACTTGCTGGAAAAGGAAGCGGAAGCTCTAACTCAGGCAGCGAAGTATGAACGCACCGAGGCTCGCCAAGGCTACCGTTCCGGCCATTACAACCGTAATCTGACCACCACATCAGGAGATGTCACCTTAAAGATGCCCCGACTAAAAGGGGTTCCCTTTGAAACTGCAATCATAGAGCGTTACCGTCGCCGGGAAAGCTCAGTGGAGGAGGCATTGATTGAGATGTATCTAGCCGGCGTGTCGGTACGCCGTGTGGAGGATATCACCGAGGCACTGTGGGGCAGCAAGGTATCTCCCAGCACTATCAGCGAACTGAACAAGAAGGCATATGTCCATATTGAGGATTGGCGTAACCGCCCCTTGCAGGGCGGGAAGTACCCCTATGTTTATGTGGACGGCATCTATCTGAAGCGCAATTGGGGCGGAGAGTATGAGAACGTCGCGATTCTGGTGGCCATCGCAGTGAATGAGGATGGTTACCGGGAGGTAATTGGTGCTGCCGAAGGAATGAAGGAGGATAAGGCTAGTTGGATCAGCTTCTTCCAGTGGCTGAAAAGCCGTGGACTGGATGGTGTCAAACTCATCGTTGGCGACAAAAGCCTTGGGATGCTGGAGGCTGTGTATGAGGTGTTTCCTGACGCCAAATACCAGCGTTGTGTTGTTCATTTCTACCGCAATGTCTTTTCGGTCGTTCCCCGCTCCAAATCCAAGATTGTCGCCAAAATGCTCAAGGCCATACACGCCCAGGAGAGCAAAGAAGCCTCCAGAGAAAAGGCAAAAGCTGTTGTTCAATCTCTCCGGGAAATGAAGCTGCCCGAAGCCGCTAAAAAGGTGGAAAACGGCATCGAAGAGACCCTAACCTACACTCATTTCCCTTTTGAACACTGGACACGAATCCGCACGAATAACGCCATTGAGCGCCTGAACCGGGAAATCCGCAGGCGCACTCGGGTAGTTGGCGCTTTTCCTGACGGCAATTCTGCCTTGATGCTGGTTTGTGCTAGGCTGCGCCATGTGGCCGGTACTCAGTGGGGCAACAAGAAATACATGAACATGAAGCACCTGCAATACGGTGTTTCAGATGAATCTATCGCCGGCTAATCTGCTATTCGCCAAATGGTTGTTTCCTAATTTGCGCATAAAACTTGACACTACCTTGGCTGGTGCGGGTAAGAGTGCGTACGCCATCGGCAAGGAAATGGGTATCTCTAAAAATACGGCCCGAAAATATATGCAGCCCGGTGTTTCGCCGCCGGAGAAAATTGACCGTCCATCGAAGCTGGATGCGTACAAGCCGCTGCTGCATGAGCTGATGGCCGATGGGATCTACAACTGCGTGGTACTGCTCGATCGGCTGCGTGAGGTCGGATATGACGGTGGCATCAGCATCCTCAAGGATTATGTGCATCCGTTTCGTCCGCCGAAGAAGCTTCCGGCCGTGCGGCGGTATGAAACAGCTCCTGGGAAGCAGGCGCAGATGGATTGGGGCATCTGCCACTACACGGACACCGGCGGCACAGTGCACAAGGTTCCGGTGTTTGTGATGGTGCTGGGGCATTCCCGAGCCAAATACATAGAATTCACAAGCCGCTGTGACCTCTCCAGCCTTGAGCGCTGCATGGTAAACGCCTTTGCATACT